>CAVYJI010000001.1:0-53488 GCA_963768805.1 uncultured Bacteroidales bacterium
CTCATGGTGAGGCTGAGTGCAAGTAAAAAGAATAATTTTTTCATATGTTCTTCTTTAAAAGGTCTAAAATCCAATATTTGCAGGTAAAGGTCATTCTTCCTGTAAATATGTACCAATAATAAGAAAAACGCTGATACTATGCAAGTTTTCGGTCGTTTATATTTTAACAAGCTTTGAAGGCAGTATGAATTATTTTTTAAACCGGTGATATTTTTTTCAGGTGAAAGATCTTTTTCAACAGAACCAGGTTTTGTTGATTAATGTGACAAAGATATCTTGCCAAAAAGCCTAAAGTTCTCTACCTTCGCAGATTCAAAAAACGCAAAAAAATGAATTACGATATAATCATTATTGGCAGTGGTCCCGGTGGATATGTTGCCGCGGTAAGGGCTTCACAACTGGGTTTTAAAGTGGGTGTTGTTGAAAGAGCCGAGCTCGGAGGTATCTGCCTGAACTGGGGATGTATCCCGACCAAAGCCCTCCTGAAAAGCGCACAGGTTTTTCACTATATCCGGCATTCTTCTGAATATGGGATCACGACCGGGGAGGCGAAGCCTGATTTTGAGGCCATTGTGAAACGCAGCAGGACAGTGGCGGACCAGATGAGCAAAGGGGTCCAGTTCCTTTTTAAGAAGTATAAGGTTGATCATCTGCAGGGGACCGGCAAAGTAAAACCGGGAAAGATTGTTGAAGTAACTGATAATTCAGGGAATGTGACTGAATATTCTGCAAATCATATTATTATTGCCACGGGTGCCAGGTCACGCGAGCTCTCAAACCTGAAACAGGATGGCAAGAAAGTGATCGGCTACCGTGAAGCAATGACATTGCCTGCCCTGCCAAAATCGATGGTAGTGGTAGGTTCAGGAGCTATAGGATCTGAGTTTGCTTATTTCTATCATTCACTGGGCACAAAAGTGACCCTCATCGAGGTGCTGCCTAATGTTGTCCCACTGGAAGATGAAGAGATCTCCAAGACCCTTGAACGTTCTTTCAAAAAAGCAGGGATGAAAATAATGACGGGATCAACAGTTGAATCAGTGGATACTACGGGAAATACCTGTAAGGTAGACGTGAAAACCAAAAAAGGCAACGAGATCATTGAAGCCGAAATCGTACTATCTGCTGTAGGCATTGCCCCTAATCTTGAAGGTCTCGGACTGGAAGAAACGGGAATCCTCACGGAAAACAGCAAGGTCAAGGTTGATGAATTTTACAGGACCAATGTCCCGGGGTACTATGCCATCGGCGATATTGTAAAAGGTCCTGCACTCGCCCATATTGCTTCCCATGAAGGCATTATCTGCGTGGAAAAGATCGCAGGCAAAGATGTGGAGCCTATGGATTATAATAACATACCGGCATGCACCTATACGCAACCTGAAGTAGCATCTGTCGGGCTGTCAGAAAAAGCAGCAAAAGAAGCAGGGTATGAGATCCTCGTCGGCAAGTTCCCTTTTACGGCCTCAGGAAAAGCCACAGCAGCCGGTAACCGGGAAGGGATGATCAAGGTGATCTTTGATGCAAAATATGGTGAATGGCTGGGTGCCCATATGATCGGTGATAATGTCACAGAGTTGATAGCGGAAGTGGTGGTTGCAAGAAAACTGGAAACCACGGGGAGGGAGATCATCGAAGCGGTGCATCCGCATCCGACCATGTCAGAGGCTATCATGGAAGCTGTTGCACAGGCTTATGGTGAATGTGTGGATCTTTGATTATTGATACTGATAAAGATAAATCATGCAGATAGAGAAAAATCACATTGAAGGGCTGCTGGTTATAAAACCGGATGTTTTTGAAGATCAGAGGGGTTATTTTTTTGAGTCCTATAATGAGGAAAAACTCAGGCGACTGGGAATCGATGTAAAGTTTGTCCAGGACAATGAATCGAAGTCGGGAAAAGGTGTGCTACGGGGATTACATTTCCAGGTCCCTCCTTATGAGCAGGGTAAACTGGTACGAGTGGTGAAAGGGGCTGTGCTTGATGTGGCTGCAGATCTGAGGAGATCATCACCAACTTATGGACAATGGGCATCGATCCAGCTTTCGGAAAAGAACAAATGGATGTACTGGATCCCAGCGGGGTTTGCTCATGGATTTCTGACGCTGGAAGAGGAGACTGTGTTCTTTTATAAATGCACGCAGGTATATAATAAGGAATCAGAAAGAGGGATCTTCTGGAATGACCCGGGTCTTGGGATCAAATGGGGAACAGACCAGCCGTTGGTTTCAGAAAAAGATAAAAGCGCTGGCAGGTTCAGGGAATTTGTGAGTCCTTTTTGAGGTGGAGAGGTTATGAATTTGGGAATATGCGAATATGCGAATATGAGAATATGGGAATATGCGAATATGGGAATATGCGAATATGGGAATATGCGAATATGGGAATATGCGAATATGGGAATATGCGAATATGCGAATATGCGAATATGCGAATATGCGAATATGCGAATATGCGAATATGCGAATATGCGAATATGCGAATATGGGAATATGCGAATATGCGAATTCGGGAATTCGGGAATAAAATAAGGTAAGTATGAAGATTAACTATAAATATGTATTGGGCATCCTGGTGGTAGTGTTGATATGCGGGACATGCATATATGCGGTTAAGGAAGTCAGGGACCAGGAAAAAGATTACAGGAGCCAGTTTTCGAAGTATTATCGTATATATGCTCCTGAGATGCCGGATAAGATGGATTTTGCCGGGGAAAAGGTTCCTCTGGATTTATTTTATGTCAGGGAGAGTCTGGACCGTGAGATCATGGCAAACACATTTATGCATTCATCCACTATCCTGATGTTCAAACGTGCCTGCAGGTGGTTCCCTTTAATCGAGCCGATCCTTCAGAAGAACAACATCCCGGATGATTTTAAATTCCTTTCGCTGGCAGAAAGCAACCTTGCCAATGTGGTTTCTCCTTCAGGAGCAGAAGGGTTCTGGCAATTCCTGAAGCCGACAGGACTAAATTACGGACTGGAAATAACAGAAGAGGTCGATGAGCGGTACAACTTAGAGAAATCAACTGAAGCTGCCTGCCGATATTTCCAGGAAGCTTTTCTTAAATATAAAAACTGGACACTTGTTGCTGCCTCTTTCAATAGGGGGCTTGACGGCATTGACAGGGCAACTGATAAACAGCACATTATGGATTATTACAATATTTTCCTGGTAGATGAAACTGCCCGGTATGTTTATCGCATCCTTGCCATGAAGCAGATATACAACAACCCGACGAAGTACGGGTTTTACCTGAGGCAGAGCGATTTCTATCCTCCACTCCCCACTTATACGGTTGAGATTGATTCAAGTATCAATGATCTGCCGGCATTTGCGCAGAAAATGAAGATCAATTACCGGATCCTGAAAGAGTTCAACCCATGGTTAAGAAGGTATACACTGACAAACAAAACGGCAAAAAAATACATTCTGACCTTTCCGAAAGAGGAAGCCCTAAATTGGGAACTATTGAGAAAGAGCCTGCCTTCGAGCAAGACTTTTTTTAATGACACTCTGAAAATCGACCTTGCAAATTAATCTAAAGAATTTATTGGACTGCGGTGGAAGAAAACCTGGAAATTTTTGGAGCAAGAGTTCATAACCTGAAAAATATTGACCTTGTAATTCCCCGCTACAAGTTTGTGGTATTTACCGGTCTTAGCGGCAGCGGGAAATCTTCGCTGGCCTTTGACACAATTTATGCCGAAGGACAAAGAAGGTACATGGAAACCTTTTCCGCCTATGCCCGCCAGTTTATCGGCAACCTGGAACGCCCAGATGTTGACAAGATCAATGGCCTGAGTCCTGTTATTGCTATAGAACAAAAGACAGGCAGCCGGAATCCGCGTTCCACAGTTGGTACCATTACCGAGATCTACGATTTTCTGAGGTTGCTTTTTGCCCGTGTTGCAGATGCTTATTCCTATGTCACAGGGGAGAAAATGGTGAGATACAATGAACAGCAAATTGTTGAGCTCATTCTTTCCCAGTTTAAGGACAAGACCATCCTTATCCTGGCCCCCATGGTCAAAGGCCGGAAAGGGCACTACCGTGAACTTTTTGAGCAGATCAGAAAACAAGGATTCCTGAAAGTCAGGATCGACGGAAAGATACAGGAGATCACCCACGGTCTGCAGCTTGACCGCTACAAAGTGCACGATATCGAAACTGTGATCGACCAGATATCAATAAAACCTGATTCAAAGGCGAGACTGACCGGATCTGTCGACCTTGCCATGCATCAAGGGAAGGACATTCTGATGGTCTATGATACCTCAGACGACAGGGTGCGTCATTTCAGCCGTCTTTTGATGTGCCCGACTTCAGGAATTTCTTATGAGGAACCTGAACCAAATACATTTTCCTTTAACTCGCCTTACGGAGCCTGCCCAAAATGCAATGGGTTGGGTACCATTTCAGAGATCGATATCAATAAGATCATTCCTGACCGATCAAAGAGCATCAGAAAGG
Organism: uncultured Bacteroidales bacterium; assembly: GCA_963768805.1. Taxonomy (GTDB): domain Bacteria; phylum Bacteroidota; class Bacteroidia; order Bacteroidales; family FEN-979; genus FEN-979. The sequence continues at coordinate 4,478 of CAVYJI010000001.1, forward strand.
GAGGTATCACTCCACTGGGGGAATACAAGAACAATTGGATATTCAAGCAAATGGAAGCCATCGGTGAGAAATATGATTTTGACCTGAATACACCGATCGCTGAGATCCCTGATACGGCAATCAACGTAATCCTTTATGGCTCAGATGAGATCTTCAGGGTAAAGAATGATTATCTCGGGATAACCTCTACCTATGCATTGAATTTTGAAGGAATTGTCAGTTTCATCAATTCCCAGCAGGCAGAGTCAGCCCCTTCGGGCATAATGAAATGGATCAGCAACTTTATGAACAAGAGCATCTGTCCTGAATGCCATGGTAACAGGTTGAAAAAGGAGTCGCTACATTTCAAGATCGGGGATCTTAATATTGCAGACCTTTCAAACATGGATCTGAAGCGGTTGAATGAATGGTTCTCATCACCTGAAAAGTACCTGGATAAGCGTAAAATGACCATTGCTTACGAGATCATCCGGGAGATCCGCAACAGGATCCGCTTTTTGCTGGATGTCGGGATAGGTTATCTGACGCTGAACCGGCCAGCAAGGAGCCTTTCCGGCGGCGAATCGCAGCGTATCCGCTTAGCTACCCAGATAGGATCGCAGCTCGTCGGCGTGTTATACATCCTGGATGAGCCCAGTATCGGGCTTCACCAGCATGATAACATGCGACTGGTCAATGCTTTAAAGAACCTCCGTGATACGGGAAATTCTGTCATTGTTGTTGAACATGACAAAGAGACCATCCTGGCTGCAGATTATGTAGTGGATATCGGACCGGGTGCAGGGGTCCATGGAGGAAGGATAGTCATTGGCGGAACTCCAGAAGGGATCATGCATTCCGGAAGCCTTACCGGTGATTATCTTATAGGGCGCAAGTCCATTGAAATACCTGAGAAACGCCGCCATGGAAACGGGAAGTTCCTAACCATTCATGGAGCATCAGGGAACAACCTGAAACATATCGATCTCGTTCTACCCCTCGGGAAATTCATTTGTGTCACAGGTTTATCGGGAAGCGGTAAATCCTCTCTTATTGATGAAACACTTTACCCTATCCTGAGCAGGCATTTTTATAAATCAGAACAGAACCCCCTACCCTTCGCATCAATTGATGGGATAAAAAATATCGATAAAGTTGTTGAAGTCGATCAATCACCTATTGGCAGGACTCCCCGCTCAAATCCTGTCACCTATACCAAAGTCTTTGATGAGATCAGGAAACTCTTTGCGGAACTGCCGGAATCGAAGATCAGGGGATACAAACCGGGACGTTTTTCATTCAATGTCAAAGGTGGCCGCTGTGAGACATGCAAAGGGGCCGGTTTACGGGTGATCGAGATGAACTTCCTCCCCGATGTATATGTTCTTTGCGAAACCTGTAACGGGAAACGTTATAACCGCGAAACGCTTGAAGTCAGGTTTAAAGGAAAGTCGATAAACGATGTCCTGAACATGACGATAGAGCAGGCTGTGGAGTTTTTTGAGAATGTTCCGTTGATCCTGCATAAAATCAAGACCCTGAATGAGGTTGGGCTGGGTTATATCACACTCGGTCAGCAATCCACCACCCTTTCGGGAGGGGAGGCTCAACGGGTAAAGCTGGCTGCCGAATTATCAAAGAACGATACCGGGAATACACTTTATATCATGGATGAGCCGACGACCGGATTACATTTTGAAGACGTTAAGGTACTGTTACATGTCCTGAACAGGCTTGTTGATAAAGGAAATACGGTACTGATCATTGAACACAATATGGAAGTGATCAAGGTAGCCGATTATATTATCGACATGGGACCGGAAGGCGGATTTGACGGTGGACAGATCATTTGCCAGGGCTCCCCGGAAGAGATCATCAATGATCCCCTGAGTCTGACTGCCTTACATTTAAAACCTATACTTGAATCGGTTTAAATCTTAACTTTGGAGGATCCAATTACTTTATTCTATCCCTGCAATTATGGACAATGAGGAAATCGAAAAAATAAAAGAGTACATCCATCCCAAAACATGGTCAGAAACCATCAGCCAGGACACATGGGAAATTTTTAAGGTGATATCGGAAATGGTGGAAGGATTTCAAAAACTGACTCAGATAGGTCCCTGTGTATCTATTTTCGGCTCAGCCCGGACCCCTGAAGATAATAAGTACTATAAACTGACCGAAGAAATTGCCTATCTGCTTACTAAATCGGGGTTCGGGATCATTACCGGTGGCGGTCACGGGATCATGGAAGCTGCAAACAAAGGTGCTCATTTTGCAGGAGGAAAGTCAGTGGGATTAAACATTGCCTTACCATTCGAGCAAAAGCCAAATGTCTTTATCGACAGCAATAAACTGCTGACCTTTGACTATTTCTTTGTCAGGAAAACCATGTTCCTGAAATATTCCATGGGGTTCATTGCAATGCCCGGAGGGTTTGGAACATTAGATGAGCTAACAGAGGCCATCACCCTGACCCAGACACATAAAATGGTGCGTTTCCCGATCGTGCTTGTAGGAAAAACGTACTGGGAAGGGATGCTTCAATGGATTAATACCATTGTCCTGAACGAGAAAAATATCTCTACTGAGGACCTTGAGATCTACTCAATTGCAGACACGGCCGAAGAGACAGTCAAAATAATCAATGATTTCTATACCCAGTACAAACTCAAGCCAAACTTCTGACAGCTTGTGGTAATCACGGGTATGAACCCCAGGGCAAGCCCTGGACCCTAATTCCGCCCCAAGGGGCGGGGTATCATACCCTCCGACTTCATCGGGATTGTTCGACTAACAAATTTTTATTCACTACGTTCAAAAAATTTGAGTCTCACGAATGAATGAATTTGAATTTTTTAGTTCTTGATGAACTTTCCTGTCCGGACACTCTCCTCCCCGACCAGTTTAACCAAGTAAACCCCGCAGTGTAAAGTGCTGATATTAATTGTCATGGTTGGTTTGGTGATTTTCTCTTGTAAAACTTGCTGACCCTCAATATCAACGACTGAAATAATGCTTCCTGTTTTCTCAACCGGTATTTCTATTGCTATTCTATCTGTTGCAGGATTTGGATAAATCAAAAGGCCCGGTGAATTTCTTAGCTCAAGGACCCCTAAAGTACTATTTGCCTTTGCCAGAAACATATCAAAATATTCATAATTTATATTGTTTCCTATATTTGTCAGCGTATCGGATCCGAAAATCAGCGTCGGCCTGCTAAAACTTCCAGTTGTAAAAATATTCCCTGAACGATCCACCGCAACAGAAGCTGAATAATCATTCAAATTGCCACCTGCATTTTTTGCCCAAAGCGCATTTCCATTGTAGTCATATTTTGCAAGGAAAATATTAGAGACACCGAAATTCTTCAGAGTATCGACGCCGAAAATGAGGGTTGAACTTTCGTAGTCTCCTGTCACATAAGGATTTCCTGAAGCATCCATTGCAAGGGAAAGATCGCCAGATGGCCCACCAGCGCTTTTTGCCCAGAGCACATTCCCGGTGGCATCGTACTTTACCAGAAAAATATCAGCTTCATTGGAAGCATTCGTCAATGTGGTGGATCCAAAAGTAATCGAGGAACTGTTAAAAACTCCTGTCATATAAATATTCCCTGAAGTGTCTGCCGCAACAGCCATCCCTAGCTGGATCCCTGTAGTACCACTGCTTTTTGCCCAGATCACATTTCCATTGGTATTGTATTTGACAAGTAATGTATTAGCACCTGTGGAATCTTGAATTTTCAGAGTATCGGAACCGACGATGAGGTTGTCACTTGAAAAGTAACCGGTCACACAAGGACTTCCGGTATTATCTGTTGCAACGGAATAGCCCCTTTCATCTTTGGTACCTCCAATGCTTTTTGCCCACAACACATTTCCGTTAGCATCATATTTCACAAGAAAAAGATCAAAACCACCTGCATTCGTTAATACATGGGATCCAAAGGTAAGGGTGGAACTGCCAAAACCCCCTGTTACATAAGAATTCCCTGAAGAATCAACCACGATACCAGACATATCTAGGAAAAGAGGTCCCGATTCATCTGGTGTTCCCCATCCGCTTCTACCCCAAAGAACATTTCCACCGACATCGTATTTTACAACAAATGCAAACGCATTCAATTCAACTTCATTCCATACTGTATCCGTGCCAAATATAAGATAAGGGCCTGCCGAATCGCCTGCTACATAAACATTCCCGCTATGATCCACTGCCAGAGAGACTTTAAAGACATTACCTGGACCACCCGCATTTTTAGCCCAGAGTACATTTCCACCAGCATCGTATTTCACAAGGTATATTTCCACACCCATCGCCGTTAGACTATAAGGGCCAAAATAAATTGTATCGGTAAACATACCTGTTACATAAGAATCCCCTGAAAGATCTACCCCGACTGAATTACCGAAGACTCCACGCGTCTGATCCGTTAGCGACTCGCCTGCTGTTTTTGCCCATGCCCAGTTTGGAGAATGAGGGTAAGATGGATTGGTCAAAAAGCAAAAAAAAATAAATATTGAGGAATTAATAATGCATCTTTTCATAATAGCTTCCTATTAAAGACCCAAAAATTTGATAAGGGAAATGATATAACCATCAGACAAGCAAATATACTGTATAAGAGTGATGAGATCAACTTTTCGCTACAATTATTTCAACCAAAATCCTGTTACTGATTTTATAGAATATCCAGTTAACAACACCATGCCAATGCCTTTGAACAGTGTATGCGGCTTCTATCAAAATTGTCGGTTATGGATTTTAGAATTTTTTTAATAAAATCGTAAATTGTAAATCCAAAATGCAATCGTCAATCATAAATAATATGTATATTTATGCGATCCATCGCTATAACTATTTATCTTCCCGTATCCTGTTAATATGATCTGAATTTAAAAAAAAGAAAACCGCCCTGATGAAAGCCGGATTTATTCTTTGCTTCTTTTTCATCATTACTGATTGTGTCAGTGCCCAGACTCTCATTGGCATTAAGACAGGCATAAACCTGACAAACTATCGGGATACGAAAACAGATGAAACATTCTATGGTTACCCTTCATATGCCTTTGGAGTTGATATAAAAGGAAGAAAAGAAAAAGGAAGATTAACAGCCATTCATATCGGAGCTTCCGTCGAGTATCTCCGGAATTCGTTTAATTGGAATGGATCATCTACTTCCGGCGCTTTGGGAGACTGGTCATCAATCGGGATGAATGTGCATTATAATATCGAATGGCTTCGGTTTTCTCTTTATCCCGAGCTTGTCTGGGGAAGACGATACCAGGTGAATTTTAATTTTTCCCCTTTTGTAAGCATTAAAATTCATGCATCAAAGAATGGTACCAGCTGGACTACTGATCTTCGGGGTAACACAACTACTCATATTGAAACCGGTTCAGCAGGAGACGATTTTTATAAAGTAGATGTCGGCTTCAGGGAAGATCTGGGATTTAGCTATAAAGTATTGCCCTGGTTGGCGCTTTCTATTGAAGAGAATTACAGTTGGGGAATAAATCTGGTCAATAAAATTACATATGAACTTTTGAAAACGAAAAGCTTATGTGTTTCCTTTTGTACTTCTTTTATCATCCCCGCGAAAAATTCAAAAACAGAAAACAAACCAGATAACTAAAGATTTACGATTCAGGATTGTAAAGCCCTGAAATTTTTAGTAACCTTTCAATGTAATTTATTTGTGTTTAAGCAGTTGTATTGTATTTCCTATTGAAATCAAACAAAAACAATCACTTGTTTCCTTTATTTTTTTATTCCTTAACAAATTTCCTTACCTGAACACCTCCTTCCCCAACCATCTTAACCAGGTAAACCCCGCTGTGTAAAGTGCTGATATCAATTATTGTATTTGACCCGGTGAGTTTCTGCTGTAAAACCTGCTGCCCTTCAAGATTTACGAGGGAAACAATTCCTCCTGCTTTCTCATCAGATAGTTTTATGGCTATTTTATCTGTGGCAGGATCTGGATAAACCAAAATATTTTCAGAATGACTCAATTCATTAACACCTGTAGCTATGCCTTCTAATTTTGCTAAAAATATATCATTACCTCCAGCACTTGATAAGGTACCGGAGCCAATAATTATTTGACCACTAAAAGTACCTGTAACATAAGCATTTTCGGAAGGATATCAATACGAGCACCTCACCCCAGCCCCTCTCCTTCAGGAGAGGGGCGTTTGTACGAATGGATCTTCCCTTCTCTTTCAGGAGAAGGGATTGAGGGATGAGGTGCCTTTGCTGGTACTGTCCTTCCACTTAACACTTAACACAGTCAATCATCAATCATCAATTGTTTCCCCCAATTTGCAGACATTGATTATTATCGTACCTTTGTGATATATAAAGACCCTGGATGCCAAGAAAGAAAGCAAAGAATCCCGTCGATCTCCTGTCAGAGGTAATAACAGAGGCATTGCTCGACAAAAAAGCGAAAGACCCTGTTATCCTTGACTTCAGAAAGCTGGGCAGCTCTTTGTGCGACTCTTTCTTCATCTGTCACGGCACCTCGCGTACCCAGGTTGAGGCATTGGCAGATGGCGTGATACGGGAAGTCAAGAAAAAAACAGGATTGAATCCCTATCACAGGGAAGGATTCGAAAATGCGGAATGGATTTTGATAGACTATGCAGACATCATCGTTCATATCTTCCAGGCATCAAAGAGGGAATTTTATAATCTTGAACAATTATGGGCTGATGCCGAGATCATGAAAATAGACGCAAAGCAGATAAATTAATTATTCGCACCGGAAGGAACAGACAGAATGGCAGATAAAAATAAAGATAATTTACCACCCAATTTTCCCCCAAAGAAAAATAAGCCGAGATTCAGCTTTTACTGGATCTATGCAGTCCTGGCTGCCGTTTTTATCGGGATCCAGATCTTTAATTACACAAGTCCGCAGAAAGAAACTACCTGGAACCAGCTATATGAGATGCTGGAAAAGCAGGATATTGAGAAGATTGTCATCGTAAACAAGGAAAAAGCTGAGATCTATATCAAGAAGGACAGGATCGCAAAAGATACGGCTTATAAGGATTTTATCAAAAAGAGTTTTTCCACGTCTTTTGGTGACAATCCGCAGTACTTTTATAATATCGGATCGGATGAAAATTTCCGTGACCTGATGAAGGGAGCCCAGGACACCATTTCAGCAAAAATGCTCAGGGCAAACAAGACCCCTATGCAGGTCGCCCAATTCAGGAAGCAGTACCCTTATCCACCGTCTTATATTACGCGGACTGATGTTTTCGGGAATATACTCACTTACCTTATCCCTATTGTGTTGCTGATAGGTGTCTGGTTCCTGATCATGCGTCTGATGAGCCGGGGTGGCGGCGGAGGTGGCGGCCAGATCTTCAATATCGGGAAGTCGAAGGCCCAGCTTTTTGACAAGGATACGAGTGTGAGCATAACCTTCAATGATGTAGCGGGGTTGGAGGAAGCAAAGGTGGAGGTGATGGAGATCGTTGATTTCCTGAAAAATCCATCAAAATATACCACACTTGGAGGGAAGATACCAAAAGGTGCGTTGCTGGTTGGTCCACCGGGTACAGGGAAGACATTACTTGCAAAAGCTGTTGCCGGTGAAGCAAAGGTCCCGTTCTTTTCTATCTCGGGATCTGATTTTGTTGAAATGTTCGTTGGAGTAGGTGCATCAAGGGTACGTGATCTTTTTCGCCAGGCAAAGGAAAAAGCCCCGTGTATCATTTTCATCGATGAAATAGATGCGATAGGCCGTGCCCGTGGACGGAATGCTCTTACCGGTGCGAATGATGAGCGGGAAAATACACTTAACCAGTTGCTGACAGAGATGGATGGTTTTGCCACCAATGCAGGTGTCATCATCCTGGCAGCAACCAATCGTGCAGATATCCTCGACCGTGCGCTCATGCGTGCAGGACGGTTCGACAGGCAGATACATGTTGAACTGCCAGATCTTGAGGAGCGCAAAGCTATATTCAAGGTTCACATGAAGCCCCTTAAGCTGGACGAATCTGTAAGCGTTGAATTTCTTGCAAAACAGACGCCAGGGTTTTCAGGCGCCGATATAGCCAATGTATGCAATGAATCAGCACTTATCGCTGCAAGGAGTAACAAGATCATTATCGGGAAACAGGACTTCATGGATGCCATCGATCGTATCATCGGCGGACTGGAAAAGAGAAATAAGATCATTTCACCGCAAGAAAAAAAAGTCATTGCCTTCCATGAGGCCGGTCATGCAGCCGTAAGCTGGCTGCTTGAGTATGCGCACCCATTGGTGAAGGTGACAATTGTTCCAAGGGGGAAAGCCCTTGGTGCGGCCTGGTACCTGCCTGAAGAAAGACAAATAACTACCTATGAACAAATGTTTGATGAGATCACAGCCGCACTTGGGGGCAGGGCATCTGAAGAGGTGAATTTCGGTAAAGTGTCTACAGGGGCGCTCAACGACCTTGAAAAGGTGACAAAACAAGCATTTGCCATGGTGGTATATTTCGGGCTGAACAAGGTGGTCGGGAATATCAGTTATTATGATTCCACAGGACAGTCAGAATATTCATTCCAGAAGCCATATAGTGAAAAAACTGCCGAAGTGATCGATGAGGAGGTCAGCAAGCTTCTCGAATCGGCTTATAAAAGAGCAAAAAAGTTACTGGTAGAAAATAAAGTAAACCTTGAACGGTTGGCCCAGGTGCTGTTGGATAAGGAGGTTATTTTCAAGGAGGATCTTGAGGAAATATTCGGGAAACGCCCCTTTGATGAAGAACCCGGCAAGCCTGCGCTGGATATAAAAAATGTACTGCCGGAGCCTGTTGAAAAAGAAGAGGATAAAAAGGAGACAGAGCTACCCGGAACTGTCGCCTGAAAAACCAGGTTCATCCAATGGAAGAAAGCACATCGAAAGAAAAAGTCCTCAAGAAAATCCGTGACGCACTGATTGAAAAAACGGACCCCCCCTATCCAATCATTGACATGGAGAGTTCTATTTATGCTCCCATGACAGAGCCCCTGGATGTAACTTTTGCCGAAGAGCTTGTAAAAGTTTCAGGTAAATTCGGGTATTGTGAAAGCGAGGATGAGTTTCTTTCTTTTCTTCAAACTTACATCCTTGAGAAGGATTGGCCTGTGATTTATTGTTATGATGAACAGCTAAAGGGTCTTCTCAAGCAGGGGGGAATCCCTTTTGAATCGGATCCGGATAAATTCCAGGAAATGAAGCTGGGGATCACCAGGTGTGAATACCTCATAGCAAGGCTGGGAGCAGTCATGGTTTCTTCGAATGTTTCGCCAGGAAGAAGAATGACGGTGTTTCCAGAGATCCATATCATTGTCGCTTATTCCTCGCAGCTTGTCGGTGATCTGAAAGATGCATTAAAGCTGATGAGGAAGAAGTATGAAGAAAACTTTCCTTCACTGATCTCACTGATCACGGGCCCCAGCAGGACGGCAGACATTGAAAAAACGCTGGTGCTAGGAGCTCATGGCCCCAAGGAATTATATGTTTTTTTGATTGAAGATAACCCTCCTGAAAATGAATGATCCATTCAATGAAGGGTGGGAAGTGATTTACAGTTCAACCTTACTTTACAAGGCAGAGATGCTAAAAGACCTGCTTGAGAACGAAGACATCCCGTCCGTGATCGTGAATAAAAAAGATTCTTCATACCTTGCCTTCGGAGAACTTGAAGTGAATGTGCGGCGGGATGATCTATTGAAAGCCAAACTTATTGCAGACAGATTTCTTTCTGATGAATAACTTCCGGGCACGAACCATCACAGGGCTATCCATGGTGTTCCTTATCCTTGCAGCCCTCTATCTGAACCAGTTCTTTTTTGCACTGATATTTCTTGCAGTGGTCATCCTTGGCCTTATAGAATTTTATTCCATCACGGCCACAGAAGACTGCAAGCCACAAAAGGTGGCCGGAACGATCCTTGGAACAATTATTTATCTCATTATCACCGGCATTTATTTATTCGTTGAACAACGTACACTTGTCATAGGAATTTCCATTGTTGTGATATTGCCACTTTTATTCATCCCTGTCATCATTGAAATATACCGTAATAAACAAAAGCCCCTGATCAATGCTGCCGTCACTGTTTTCGGAGTTATCTATGTTGCTTTACCAATATCACTCCTCAACATGATGGACAATCCCTTTGAAGGCACAATATTTCATCGTCTCCCCGCATATCTTACCGGTTATTTCCTGATCACCTGGATTTACGATACAGGGGCTTACCTTGTGGGAAAGACTTTCGGGAGGCATAAATTCTTTGAAAGGGTCTCGCCAAAAAAAACCTGGGAAGGAACTATCGCAGGGGCAATTATCGCAATAGCATTTGCAACCGGGTTTTACTATATAACTGAAGGGATACTTTTTATCCACCTGTTGGTGCTTACTTTGCTTGTGATCCTGTTCGGCACATTCGGTGACCTGGCTGAATCATTATTTAAGAGAAGCCTGAACCTTAAAGATTCAGGAAATATCTTACCAGGGCATGGCGGAATCCTCGACCGTTTCGATACAATCTTTGTTTCAGCACCTTTTGTATTTTTGTATTTCGTCATTTTGAACATTCTTTAACCTAAAAAGATGACTATTCACAGAGAAGGATATACCACGATTTTCATTGCATTTCTTTTCGTAGCTGTCATACTCCTCACTTTCAACCATATATTTCCGCAACAAACGTGGTTTCACGTCATATTGTATTCTGCGGGGTTATGGTTTTTTATTATGATAGTAAGGTTTTTCAGGGCCCCCGTACGAAGCCTGAAGGGAGGGGAAAACATCATCTCCTGTCCTGCTGACGGGAAGATCGTTGTTATAGAGAAGACGATTGAAACTGAATATTTCAAGGATGAGCGTATCCAGGTTTCGATCTTTATGTCGGCCAGAAATGTGCATATTAACTGGTTCCCGGTTTCAGGAATGATCAAATATTATTTTTACCATCCGGGGAAACACATGGTTGCTTTCAGTCCAAAATCCTCGCTGGAGAATGAACGTGCGACCACAGTGATCCAAACCAGCAGCGGTAAAGAAGTACTTGTGCGCCAGATTGCAGGCGCGGTTGCCAGAAGAATTGTCACCTATCCCAAAGTAGGCACTCCGGAAATCCAGGGTGATGAACTCGGTTTCATCAAATTCGGTTCAAGGGTCGATCTGCTGCTTCCATTGGATACTCAGCTGGAAGTTCAAATCAACCAGATCGTCAGGGGAAAGCAAACCATAATTGGAAGGATTTGAAATAAGTCAGAGGGTCACAATGTGAAGATCGTGAAGTATGACGCGTGGTTTGTGGCGGGGTTTATTCCATTGCTTTGGTTAAAAAACTATTGTAGGACTGCATTGCTTTATACACTTTTACAGAATAGTCAAGCAAGCCATCGCTGTTAAGAATTTTCTCATCCAGGGCATGAGAGATGGTAAAACTCCTATTCATGAGCAGATCCATTCCAGGGAAATCTTTTGGAAATTCACGAGGGGGAAGCTTCTGGCGATCCCAGTCGTCGATCCCGTCAAAATATTTTTTAAATTCCTTGCTGTTCAGGATACTGTTTATTTCATTATAATTATAGTAGATCTCTTTCCTTATCTTTTTGGTGATTTCAGGTTCCGGCATCCATACACCTCCTGAAAGGAAACAATCACCCGGCTGTATATGAAAGTAGTATCCTGGTCCATGGTTCTTTTTTCCCCCTTTGGCCATAAATGCCCCGAAATTGGTTTTATAGGGTGTTTTATCCTTTGAAAAGCGTATATCCCGGTAGATCCGCCAGATACAATCCTTTGCTGTAAGAAATTTGATTGAATCGTCAAACCTGGCGATAGCCGGGAGGAGGGAGTTGATAAAATCCTCGAATTCCTTTTTCCCTTCTTCGAATCTCTGTTTATTTGCCTGGAACCAATCACGGTTATTATTTTTTTCAAGGTCCTTCAGAAAATCAATAATGGTCGTTTTCATCTAAATATATTTTAACAAAAGAAAAGTTGAAGTCTAACATCGATTATTACACTGCGAAGATACAATGGCCCGGATAAATTCTGTAGTTGTTCATAAAAAAATCTGATCATACCGCTATTACATTCCTTTTTTTTGCTGATTAAGCTTAAAATGGAAAGATGACGAGCAGAAATCAGATTATTTTATGCTTTATATTGTTCATTTCCAATTGTGCTTATGCTTCCGGTGAACTCAGGGTCGCCGGCGGCAAGGCAGTTGCATTAGGGTGTACGTCTGTCACGCAATCAGATGAGTGGTCGGCATTCAACAACCAGGCTGGACTTGCATGGTGCAAAAAGTCCAGTGCTGGTATTTTTTTTGAAAACCGGTACCTACTGGCAGATCTCAGTGGGAAAGTTTTGGCGATAACCCTTCCAGCAGGAAAGGGAGCCATCGGCATTTCCATTTCACAGTTTGGATTTTCCCTTTATTCTGAAATAAACACCTGTATCGCTTATGGGATGCATCTGACTAAACGGTTCTCTGCCGGAGTGCAGCTGGATTACATGCGATTGCATGTCTCCGATGGATTTAAGGATATCAATTTTATGTCCTGTAAGGTCGGGTTGCAATTCAGGGCCAGTGAGCATCTGTGGCTTGGATTGCATGTTCTCAACCCGGTTCCTTTAAAACTATCTGCACAGGGTAATGACCGTCTCCCTACTGTCATGAGATTCGGGCTTAGCTGGAGAATTTCTGAAAGGTTGCATTGCGATTCTGAAGTGGAGAAAGACTTACTTCATAAACCTGCTTTGAAAGCTGGAATTGAATACTGCCCGGTAAAGTCTTTTTTTATCAGGATGGGATTGCTCTCAAATCCGACGACTTTCACTTTTGGGGCCGGATTGGAGCTTGGTAACCTGCAGTTAGACCTGGCGTCATCTTATCATCTGGTCCTGGGATATTCTCCACAAGTGTCAGTAACCTATTATTTCAAAAAGAAACAAAAGACGATTGGTAATTGAGAATTGGTGACCTTAAAGAAGCTTTCCAGCTGTGGTCTAATGGTTACAGTATTAAAGGGACAATGAAACTCACACAGATACTTTTACTGATATTTGTTTTAATTACTGCCAAGGGTACCTATTCACAGGATGTCATCCCTGATCTTATTGAACGAGCGTCAGAAAGAGCGTCAGAAATCTCTGATAAACCGATGGACTTTTCAGAAGTTTCAGATGTACTGGAACGCTTGCGTGACCATCCTATCAATCTGAATAATACCAGCAAGGAGGAGCTTGGTCAATTACTGATCCTGAACGACCGGCAAATAAGCAATCTTATGCGTTATATCCTGGCCTATGGGACGATCTATTCAATATATGAACTCAAGGCTGTCGATGGTTTTGATTCTGCCACGATCAGAAAGATCCTGCCTTATGTTTCAGTGGGGCAGGAAATGGCAAAACATCCTATCCGTATGAAAGATCTATTGAAGTCGGGAAAGAATCAGTTGTTGATAAGGGGCGGGCAGGTTATCCAAAAGCAGGCAGGATTTCATGTTTCAGATTCAGTTCTTAAAAAGAACCCGAATGCCGGATATGAAGGAAGTCCGGTAAAACTCTATTTCCGCTATACTTATGTTTTTTATGACCGACTCTCGGTAGGCTTCAGTGGGGCAAAAGATGCCGGCGAACAGTTTTTCAGGGGGAGCCAGAAAAACGGGATGGATTTTTATTCAGGATATATCAGTCTTCAAAACACGGGCATCCTTAAACAGATCACACTCGGCAATTTTAATGCTGATTTCGGCCAGGGGCTAACTCTAAGTTCGGGTATTTCGACAGGTGTCATTCCGGGGACAGGAAATATAAGAAGGTATGCACGAGGCGTCGTGCCAAGCCAGTCGACCAATGAAGGAAACTACCTGCGTGGAGCCGCAATGGTGCTGAGGAAATGGAAATTCAAGGTGTCACTTGTCTATTCAAACCACAGGAAGGATGCAAATGTGGTACAGACAGACACGGTCACAGGCAATGCAGGAATCGTGAGTTCATTTTCTGAAACCGGGTATCACAGGATCCCCCGGGAAATTGCAAATAAAAATTCCATTAAGGAATCTATACTTGGAGGCAATGTCAACTTTAAAAATTCTTTCTTATCAATAGGTTTTACAGGTTTCAGGAGCCACTGGAGCGCAATTTTGGATCCAAAGATCTATCCTTATAACCGTTTTAACTTTCGCGGAAAGGAGAACATGAACACGGGGATTGATTTCCAGGTTTCATTCCCCGACCTTTTTATATTCGGAGAATGTTCAGGAAGCAGGAATGGCGGGATGGCACTGCTATCCGGTATTCAATTTACCCCGGATCCAAGATTGATATTCTCGCTCTCTCTCCGTGATTATCAGCGCAATTATCAGGATCTACTTTCAAATGCAGTTGGCCAGAACAGTTTAAATGCCAATGAAGAAGGAGTGCAGTTTACATTCAATGCAGGCCTTGCACCGGGTTTGGGCTTGACGGGCTATGCAGATCTTTACCGTTTCCCATGGCTGAAATACAGAACTGATAGCCCTTCCTGGGGAAGCGAGTACCAGCTTCAGGCGGATTATACTGCCTGCAAATCTGTCAAGCTGTACACCAGGGTCAGGATCAGGTCGAAGCAGATCAATACGGCGGAAACACTGAGACCGGTCAATGTCCTGGAAAAGGAAACCTCTGTTACGCTTCGTTCCGGGGCCGACTGGCAGGTTTCTAAATTTCTGCTGCTGCAAAGCCGTTTTGACCGGTTACAAAACCTGAATGGAATTTCAAATCCGGCTTATGGTTATTTACTTAGCCAGAATCTCGTTTTCAAACTCCCTGCCAACCACCTTTCACTGACTGTTCTTTATGCTTTGTTCGATACTGATTCTTATAATGAGAGGATCTATGCTTATGAGAGCAGTGTACTGTATGGTTATTCGGTTCCTTCCTATTATGGACAGGGAATTCGATGCATGTTCCTGGTTGAGTGGGCACCTTGTAAATGGATTGATCTCTGGGTGAGATATGGGCAGACCTGGTACAATGACCGTGACGTAATCAGCAGTGGCCTGGACCTCATCAACGGGAATACAAAGTCGGAAGTCGAGGTTCAATGCAGGCTCAGGTTCTAAGATTCTATTGATTTAAAACCAGCTTATGCTCTTCTGAATCTTTCAATAATTTACATTCCCTTTCCCAAAAGTCAATTTAATAAATTTAGTCTCATAAGGCTGAAACTTAAATACATCTTCGTTGGGTGTGATCTCCTCGCCCAGGACATTCACTTCATTTGCATGAAAAGCACCTGCTGCGCTTCGCAATCCATCTTTGGGATAATATAAATAACCAAGGTCAAGAAAAGAACGGATCCCTTCAACTTCCCGTACCAGTAAAATAAATCCACTCTTATCAGGCGAAGGTCTTGCAGTAACCAGTAACAGATCATCGGGCATCTCTTTAAATGAATTAAAGAGCCAGTTTTTATCTTTCCCCAGGGCAGGAAAAACCCTTGCCGGCATCGGTACCCTCTCCTCCCACCCGAACCTCGTGGAAAACACATTGGAAGTATCCGCCGAAGAGGTCACCCGGTAGCTCCACTTCAGCTCGCCTTCCTGGCTTGCCCTGAAGTTGGTGGTCCAGTAATTATTGAAAACCCACGAATAAATGTTATTTGTAGCGGGGTTTGCAACCCTTGAGAATTTCCCCAGGTTGAGCCCCCCAAGCTGTACCACCGGGATCTCGGGCGTCACCAGCACCACCTGGGAGTTCTCATTCTTTAAAGCCACAAAATTCTGGATGCCGTCCCAGTCAGAAGCCGAACCCTCCAGCTGGTCCTTCCCCGGCCTTACACTCCCCCCCTGCACCTCGAATACAAGGTGACCGTCTTTCAGCTGAAAAGGAAAGGCCACATATCCTCCCTCGGGATCGGTCACCGCCAGCTTCTTCATGGAATAGCAAAGCTCTACCTTCTTCTCTGTCTTATAGAGGCGGATCTCACAATTTATTCCATCCTTATCGGCACATCCCGGCATCGATCCGTGAATTGAAATACTCTGCCACACCGGTCCGTTAACAATTTCGGTCGAAACATGGACATCCCGGAGCACGCTGCGGGTAACTTCATCCAGCTTTAAAACCTCTAACTGGTGCCGGTTCTTCCCCAGCCGCTCATAGATGAATTGTCCCGGCTGATAGGCGCATCCACTATCCACAAGTTCTTTCCCCAATTGCTTATCAAACAGGCTTTCTATTGTGCCTTTTGTTGTATTGATCCTGAGCCGGTAATATTCATTTTCAAGCGTCCCGCTGAATGCGGTCTTGTTCTCTGTCCGGTTCCCCTCTTTGAGGATGATCCTGTAAGTAGCATAACCCATGGCGGGGACATCCCTGGCATACAATGCCCAGTAGGTTCCCTCTTCCCTTGATTCAAGCTGCTGGATGGGGACCTGTCTGCCCTGGTCATCAACGATCATAAAATCTCTCCCTGCGGGGATTAGCTGGTGATCAACATAGATCCTCGTCACCCCTGCCCGTGGCCAGCCCATTGTATTGAAGACAGTGATGCTGGGACCATCAAGTTTAGGAAGTCTATCCTGGAGTAGCCCCATGATCTCCTCCTTCAGGATGCCATTCTTCTTTACCGCATCCCACGCATAGGCGGCTTTTTCATTCCATTGCACAACGCTGTTTTCTGCCAGCGGATCGGTAATGCTTTCGGCAGCGCCAAAAGTATGTTCATCGTAAAATGCAACATCGGTTGCAATCTCTTTTGCAAGCTCATATTGGTGATCCGGGATTTCCTGGTGCATCAGCATAGCAATAGCCATTAATCCATGGTTTGCAATAAGATCTTCATGTGCCTTCCGGGCATAGGCCGTCTCCATGCAGGCCGACCCGAAGCCATCGATCCACCAGTCTGGCCAGGCGCCCCGGTAAACCGGGATCTCATCCGCATGATCTTTGGCCATATAGTTCCCGAATTCGCTGATCGTTGCCAGTTGCAATTTTGGACAGGTATATTTCTTGTTCCATTCCTCGACAAGCTTGCAGACAGTTGTGGATGGAGGCGAGTTATCGGTCAGGTACCCGCTGAAGTGAATGGCATAATGATCATAAGGATACCCTTTCTTCATGATCTCTGAAAGATGCTGGAACAGCGCCTGCCCGAAGGTCTCGCCATTGGTGAGGATGCCCAGCGAGTTGCCAAACATATAATGTTCAGGGCGGTTCACCAGTATCTTATTCCCCGAGGGCGATTCCCACCAGAAGGTTGTAGGCCGGTCAAAAGGCCGCAGCGCCCTCGTGTCATTCTGCCCCATCGAAAGATAATTAATCCCGCATCCCTCCAGGTAATCCACCAGGCACCAGGGCACTCCGTTGATATCATCCTGCATCGCGGCAGTGATGGGGATCCCTGCATCCCGGAATTGTTTTATAGGCTGCAGGTAGGATGCGATCGTGGCTTCATCCGAAAGATCGGAAGAGTTCAGGAACAGCCCCGTTAGTTCGATCCTTCCTTCTGCAACCCTCTTCTTCAGCCGGTCTATCTGTGACTGCGGGCGTGAGCTCAGGTATTCGCTCAAAGCCCAGGAGGTCTCGCAGGTCCACCGAAACTGCGCCTCTTCAGGTAACGAATCTGTCTGGTCGCAGTAATCAAGGGCATAATCAATGTATCGCATATGCTCAGGCAGGATCTCTGTCTGGGGACGGGTATAACCGATATCGGTATGTGCATGCTCCACAAGATAGATAACCCACTCCCTCACCGGGTGTACAGTAAACTCCCTCTGCACCGGGGCCTGTCCCGTCAGGCTGATCGTTGCCATATAAGGCGGGTGATCCTTTGATACAGGCAAAAGAACAGTGACACTGTTGAATCCGGGCTGCAGTCTGAAATCAATCGCAGGCATTGCGTCGATCTCTAATTTCCCTGCTATCTCAGGTCCCAGGTGCACAAAATTGAACAGCATGGAATAGCATTGTCGCTTACCATCTCTTACAACCGCCTCCTCCTGGATTATATCCAGCTTTTCTTCAACGGCGGATTCGAAGGTCATATACCAGACATTGCTTCCTGCAGATTCCCCAACCACCCTGATCACCTGTGGCTTTCCCTTAACGAGTAATCCGGCAGGTAATCTTAACACCGCATATCCCATAGGGTCATTATACTTATCCAGCATGGTAGTGAGGAAGGTCAGTGAACTCCCTTCCTTCCCGGCCATCGTCCATGGCTTCAGTTCCGGGACTACCGGGTTGGCAAAGGTCAGGCAATAGTTCCCATTGACATAAAGGCGGTAAGTATGACTTTCATGATTCGCATCGATCCCAAACATCCAAACAAAATTTGCATCAGCATCATTAAACCCTTCAGGGATCCTCTCGGTCTCCCATGAAATAAAAGAGGCCGAATCGATCGATCGCAGCAAAAGCGATTCCGTAACATCCGGCTGCGGCGAATGATAAGAGAATTTACCTGTAGTCAAGGACTTGATATAGCCCTTATAGAATCTTCCGGGCCAGGTTGTTGTGGGCTGAGCCGGAACTATTCCATAAACGAGGCAAAATACAATAAGCAGGAGGGTCGGTTTATTCATAAGAAGATTGTAAAGTAGGTAAAGTTATATAAAGATAAGTTCATAAAGAAATCGAGTTAATGTCGAGCGCATGACAATCGAATTTTAATCGAAGCTTAATCGAAGCTTAATCGAAGGTCAATCGAAGGTCAATAAAAGGAACGACGGAAGGACGTTATCTAACTAGCTGAAAATGACACCAGAAATAAAAAGCAGGTTAGCCTGACAACCATATATAGAATACAGAATATAAGCTGTTCGCCTTATTCTTTAACAATCTTCCCAACTTCCACAGACTTATCACTGGTTACCCGCACAAAATAAATTCCCGCCGGAACATCAAGATCTACTTCAACAACATCGCTTCCCCCCGCCGGAAACTCAGCATTATAAACCTTCTCTCCGGTCAAATTGAAGATTTCAATATTTTTTATATTGCACTTTGCACATTGCACTTTGCACTTGTCTTTTGCAGGATTAGGATAAACTTTAATGGAGGTTGTCTGTGATTTTTCAGATATACCACTTGGAAAACCACCTCCATTAGTGGTCTTAAAGATTGCACCAAATAATCCCGCAATATATCCATTGCTGGCGTCGGTAAAGAAGACAGAATTCAACTCACAATCAGTGGGGTAGTAGTATGATTCCCAGTTTGTACCCCCATCGGTTGTTTTAAGTATATTTCCATATCTTCCTACTGCAAACCCAGTATTATTATCAGGAAAGAAAACCGAACATAAAGTGTCTATTGTTACGCTCGTTAAAGTAACCCAGTCGTTGCCAGCATCGATAGTCTTTAACAGGGTTCCGTTAGCGCCGGCGATATATCCATCATTGGCGTCAGGGAAGTACACAGATAATAAGGTACTTGTCGTTCCGCTCTCCATAAGAGTCCACGTGATTCCACCATCAACAGTTTTTATAATTGTCCCATAATGACCGACTGCATACCCGGTAGTAGCACTTGTATAGAATACCGAATATAAACTGTTCCCCTGAGGCAATGGGTTTTGCCAGTTCCAACCCTGTGCATTCGAGAATTGGATTAACAAAGATGTCAGAATAATAAGATAAAACTGTTTCATAGACTTGTGACTAAAATAAGGTGGATTAAAGATACTGAGAAATCAAATCTTACCAAATTGCATGATATCAAATTCTGGGAATTTAAAATATATGGTTCTTAACCTATAGAACGGCGTTACGCGTCACGATTTCCCTTCTTCGTAATTTTTAATTTTTAATTTTTATTCCCTTTCATCCTCCTGTCCGCCAATCAATGAAACAGCATGTTTGCCGGAACAGGCTGTTTCTTCATTTGCAGACTGTGAATTGAAAGGGTAAGCCCATAATCCCCAGTCTTATTAAAATAATCGACCCTGATCTCGTGATAACCTTTAGCAAGCCCCACCTCCCCTCCAACCTCCTTCATGCTATGCAACCCGTCATTATTTACCACCTTTTTCCCGTCGATCCATAGTATGCTTCCATCATCAGAATCAAGAAAGAATGAATAGATATCATTTGCCGGAACAGAGATATGACCCGAAAAACTAAATCCCATGTATTCTTTTGAAACCATTGGGTTCAGGCTGAAATTATTGAGGGTTCCTTTTTTAACTGGTTTTAGTTGTTTAAAATCAGGGATGCTGTCCCAGTTTCCTTCATAATAGCTGTATTGTATGCCCGGAACAGGTTTAACGACTTTAATCACTTTGAGTGGTTCAACTTTCTTATATATCCTTGTGGTTATCCCGGAGACCGGTTTGCCGGCCCTAAAGCAGCGGGCAGCTATCGTAACAGAGTTCCTTACAAGAAAGGGTCCGGTGTAAACGGGTGAATCAACGCCAGGATCAGATCTATCGATCGTATAATGTATCTGAACATTTTCACGGTCGCATTTGAGCCTAACCTGAAGTTTATCAACAAAGGAATCAAAATCAGAGAGTATCCGGGGAGATTCGATGAGATCAAGCTTTCCTTTAAGATCGAGCACAACGACGGTATTGGTTGTATCCGGCATATCTGGAGGCAATGAAATTACCAGTGCATCTTCTGACCGCGTGACATTAAGCGGAGTCTGATTTGCATCTGCAAGCAGGTATGCTTTCAAAGGCTCATTCAGGACACCGGAGACAACAAGCTTGTGTGTCCCGGGCCACTGAAAGACATGCAGGTAAAGGCGGACCCCTCCAGGGATCTCTTTCCGGGTGCATCTTCCCCATTCGAGGGAACGGAAAGGGCTTGCCTGAGTTCCATAAATCGATTCCCCGTTTATGCTCATCCATTTACCTATTGATCTCATGCGATCGATGCTTTCAGGCGGGATCAAACCTTCGCTGGTGGGGCCTACGTTTAGCAGGTAATTTCCTCCTTTTGAAGCAATATCAGCAATCATCCGCAGCAATTCTTTTGCCGGTTTGAAATTTTTATCACTTTTATTGTATCCCCAATGATCATTCATTGTCATACAGGTTTCCCAATCGACTCCAGGCATTCCTGTTGCCGGGATTTCCTGTTCGGGGGTCCCGAAATCTCCCCCAAAAGCGCCTTCTTTAGTGAGTCCTTCCATATCGAGGCGTCCTGCCCCCACCCTGTTGTTGATGATGATATCCGGCTGAAGGCTCCGGCACCAGGTATAGATCTCTTTCCCCAGCTTTTCATTCCAGTTATTTTCCCACTCCCCGTCAAACCATAACGCCCCTATCGGCCCGTAATTTGTCAGCAACTCTTTAAGCTCTGCTTTCATATATTCTACATATTTCCCGAACTCAGCCCCCGTCACCGGACGGTCCTTCTCCCATGATCTCCTTGGAAGATAATCCGGGTGATGCCAGTCCATGATCGAATAGTAGAAGCAGAATTTCAGTCCATATTTATGGCAGGCATCGGTAAGGTCTTTCATCGGATCATGATGAAAGGGAGTATTCATGATATTGAAATCTGTTTGTTTTGTGTCGAACATGCAAAACCCGTCGTGATGTTTCGATGTGATCACAATATATTTTACGCCGGCATCCTTTGCCATCTTTACCCACTCGTCGGCATTGAATTTCACCGGGTTGAACCGGGTCCTGAACTGATCATAGGTGTCGATCGGGATTTCTGCAGAAGTCCTTATCCATTCCCCATACCCGGTCTGACCGTTCCATACGCCGGCCGGCACGGCATAAAGTCCCCAATGAATGAACATGCCGAAACGGGCATCGCGCCACCATTGCATCCGGGCATCGTTCTGGTCTCCGGATCCGGGTTGTGTAAAAGTCAAGGATGGGAAAAACAGTGAGGCGAATAAAAAAATCGTAAATACTTTTTTCATAAAGATGATTTTGTTTTACAAGCATTATTGAACTGAATCTGAATGGATTATTGGTAAAAGAGGCAGAGGGTCACAAAAATGACAAATGCGATGTTACTTTACAATTTACCTTATCAGCATTACAGTTCCTTTATTGGTGATTTTGGTCTTTTTGCTATCGATGTAGAAGATCTCCCAGACATAAACTCCTGCCGGGCAAAACTGCCCTTTGCAGGTACCATCCCAGGCGCCATCAATATCAGCAGTTTCAAAGACCACCTGTCCCCAGCGATTGTATACCTTGAAATTGTACTCCGTTATATTTTCAACAGGGGTCCCGAAGATCCTGAACTTATCGTTAAGCCCGTCACCGTTCGGAGTAAAAGCATTAGGGATTGGCCCATGGACATACACAAGGACAGAATCTTTAAGGATCTCTCCCGAGCAGAGATCAAGGTAAACATCGTACCATGTCGTTTCATTGGGGACAACGGTAATTGATGGACCTGTGCCGATTTGCTGGGAACCATCATACCAGTTATATTCGATTTTATTTCCAGGCACCATCGGTTCCAGGTGAAAAGGGATGGATGTGATGGCGAAACTATCGACAGAGACGGGGGTATACAGCCAACCTTCCCTGCTTGCTGTAAATGAAGTATTATTTCTGCCAGGTACAGCAAAGCCAATTGAACCATCGCTATTTTCCACTCCCATTGTTGCGCGGTTGTCAAACCAATCAGGACAGCTCTTCTTGGTCAGGATCTGATCTTCGATCGTATTGGTCCCTTCATGAAGAATAACCTGGTATGTGGCTACTGAATCTCCACACTCAGATGGAGGATTGGAATACATTGGAACCTGGCACCACATCACGATAAGTATCCTGTTCGGAGCTACTCCGTTTAAAAGGTAAAACACCCAGGTATCAATGGTTTTTGGAAATAAATCGATCCATGGCGCCTCAATGACATTCTTTGGATAAGTCGGAAGTGCATTTGGCACCGGCTTGGGATCACGTATACCTGCTGAATTGGGATTAGCAGTAAAGCTCATCCAGCCGTTTGCTGCGACCCAAAACTGTGTAAAATTATTTCCAAAAAACCTGAAACTGAAACCAATCGGGAAGGGGCCTGCAACATCGTCATCGCCAAGAACAACAGGGATCCCGGGATCTCCATATGTAGCGGTCAGGGTAACCGGGACGCCGGGATTAATGGTATCATTAGGACCGGCATTCAACTGGGCAAAGGAGGGTATGGTAAAAAGGAAAAAGAGAAGTGTAATAATTGATAATTGATAATTGTTAATTGTTAATTGAGCCGGATTCCGGGGATGAGCCTGAAAATCAAAACGATTTATTAAGATGTTTATAAATTCAATCAATGGATCCCGGATGTTGAAATTAATGGATTTGAATTAAAAAAATTAGTTTTTAGTGTGAGGTTAAATGTTTTAAGCATTCATTGATTCTAACCACAAAAATGGTCAAATTATTTCAAATAAGTCTTAATTTTGTCCATGCTTTCGCAAGATTTCTTCCAACATACCCGAATTTCTTAAATTTATTCCAATTATGAAAAAAGATTCACAGATTTTCAGCATTATCAGAAAAGAATTGAACCGCCAGACAAGCGGGATTGAGTTGATCGCTTCAGAAAATTTTGTCAGCGACCAGGTATTAAAAGCCATGGGATCATGCCTGACCAATAAATATGCAGAAGGGTATCCCGGTAGAAGATATTACGGAGGATGCCAGTTTGTCGATATGTCGGAGCAGCTGGCTATCGATCGTGCAAAGCAGTTGTTCAATGCTGAATGGGCCAATGTTCAGCCTCACTCAGGTGCACAGGCAAATATGGCGGTCCTGATGACTGTTTTAAAGCCGGGTGATACTTTTTTAGGGCTGGACCTTTCACATGGCGGCCACTTGTCTCATGGTTCACCGGTCAATTCATCTGGGATCTTATATAAACCAGTTGCATACAAGGTAGAAGAAGCTACCGGAACCATCGACTATAATAAGATGGAAGAGCTGGCATTACAAGTAAGGCCGAAACTTATCCTTGCAGGCGCTTCGGCATATTCACGCGACTGGGATTACAAGCGGATGCGTGAAATCGCCGATAAAGTCGGTGCAATACTAATGGCAGATATTGCGCACCCGGCAGGTCTTATTGCCAGGGGCTTACTGAACGATCCGATCCCCTGGTGTCATGTTGTCACTACCACGACCCACAAGACACTTCGCGGACCACGGGGTGGCATGATACTGATGGGTAAAGATTTTGAAAACCCATGGGGATTGAAGACGCCAAAAGGCGAGACCAAAATGTTTTCAGCTCTTCTTGATTCAGCTGTATTCCCCGGTGTTCAAGGTGGCCCCCTGGAACATGTGATTGCTGCAAAAGCAGTTTCCTTCTTCGAAGCCTTATCGGATGAATACATGGATTATATCATCCAGGTGAAAAAAAATGCAGCAGTTATGGCACAATCATTTGTTGACAAGGGCTACCATGTGATCTCAGGAGGAACTGACAATCACCTGCTGCTGATCGACCTCAGGAAGAAATTCCCTGAAATTACAGGGAAGGTGGTAGAAAACACCCTCGTGAAAGCTGACATTACAGTAAATAAAAATATGGTTCCTTTCGACAGTCGTTCCCCATTCCAGACATCAGGATTGCGTGTCGGCACACCTGCTATCACTACCCGCGGAATGAAAGAGAAACACATGCCGCTGATCGTGGAATTGATCGATGAAGTGATCTGTGATATTGAAAATGAAGAAAAGATCAATAAGACTAAAAAGAAGGTGAATGAGATGATGAAGGAGTTTCCATTATTTGCCTACTGAAACTTCCAGGGGTCCTGAAATCATAGACCATGAAAAGATTGTACCTCGTACGCCATGCAAAATCTTCCTGGGAAGAACCGGGAGGATCAGACATTGAGCGTCCATTACTGGAAAAAGGAATTAAAAGAACGCAGAAGGTCATTTGTTTCCTGAAAGATCGTGGCGTAAAGATTGACCTGATGATCTCAAGTCCTGCCGAACGTGCCTTTCAGACAGCTTTGCTGATTGCCAGGGGGACAGGGTACCAGGAAGACAAAATCATGGTCGATCGGAAGATCTATGATGGATACTATGACCGGATCCTGGATCTCATTTATGCAACCTCCAATGAAGTCGATTCACTAATGATCATCGGACACAATCCAACCATCACCAACCTTGCAAACCTTTTCCTTCATCCGGGAGTTGAACTTTTACCTACTACCGGAACTGTTTGTATTTCTTTTGATACTAAAAAATGGGAATCTATCCCATCCGTTGACCCGGTGAGTGAATTCATAATATATCCTAAACTCCTGCCATAATCATGGTAAAAGCCGATAAAATACCACTTGTCAACCGTGAAATCAGCTGGCTATATTTCAACGGCAGGGTCTTGCAGGAAGCTGCTGACCAGCGAAACCCACTGATCGAGAGGCTAAAGTTCCTTGGAATATTTTCCAATAACCGGGATGAGTTCTTCCGGGTCAGGGTTGCGACATTAACCCGGATGATCAAGGTGGATCACATACATCCTACCCCTGAACTAAATCCAAGGAAAACCCTGAAAGAGATCAACAACATCGTAGTTTCACAGGAGAAAGATTTCATCAGGATCTATCAGGAAATCGTTGATGAGCTGAGGGGGCAAAATATTTTCATCATCAAAGAGACGCAGTTGACGGAACAGCAGGGAATACTGATCCGTAAGTACTTTCAGGAGGAAGTCAGGCTTTTTCTATTCCCGATGATGATCAACAATCTAAAAGACATGTCATCGCTGCGTGATAAATCCATTTATCTCGCTGTGACCCTGAAGAAAAATAAAACTGCAAAAGCTGATTATGCTTTGATAGAACTGCCGACCAAGACTCTTTCGAGGTTTTTCATACTACCACAATCAGGAAATAAAAAATTCATTATCCTTCTTGATGATGTTATACGTTACTGTCTCTCAGATATCTTTTCTGTATTCGGCTATGATTCTTTCAGTGCTCATACTGTAAAGTTTACAAGGGATGCGGAACTGGACATTGACACCGATGTTTCCAAGAGTTTCCTGGAGATCATGATCGACAGCCTGAAGCAACGGAAACGTGGAAATCCCGTCCGTTTTGTTTACGATAATTCCATCCCTGAAGCCTTGCTTAAGACCATCATTAAACGTCTTGATATCCGCAAGGATGATCCGATCCGTGGTGGAGGAAGATATCATAATTTCAAGGACTTTATGAAATTTCCCAACCTGGGATCGAAGACCCTGGAAAATACGCCCCTGGTGCCGTTGTGGCATAAGGACCTTCCGCCGAATACAAGCATTTTAGCCGCGATCAGGAAGAAGGATATCATGCTGCACTATCCCTACCAGTCATTCCAGTATATCATAGACTTATTGCAGGAAGCTTCCATTGATCCTAAGGTGCGATCGATCAAGATGACGATATACCGGGCTGCAAAAAATTCCAGCGTTATCAATGCATTGATCAACGCAGCCAGGAACGGGAAGTATGTGACAGTTTTTTTGGAATTGCAAGCCCGTTTCGATGAAGAGGCAAATATATACTATGCGGAACAACTCCAGGAAGAGGGAGTAAAGGTTATCCAGGGCATACCGGGATTCAAGGTACACAGTAAACTTATCCTTATCCGCCGAAAGGAAAACAATAAGAATGCATTTTATGCCAACATCGGCACCGGTAACTTTAATGAGGATACTGCCAATGTTTATGCCGATGACAGCCTGCTCACTTCAAATGAAAAAATAACAGCCGATGTAGCGAATGCTTTCCACCAGATGGAAGCAAACTATCGTCCACTGAAATACAAGACACTGGTCGTTGCGCCTTTTTTCATGCGGAATCATTTCCTGCACCTTTTAAGCATTGAGATTCAAAATGCCAGGCTGGGTAAAGATGCATGGGTCATCATCAAGCTGAATAACCTTGTGGATGAAACACTTGTTAAAAAGCTTTACAAAGCAAGCCAGGCGGGGGTAAAGATCAAACTGATCATCCGTGGGATCTGCGTACTTGTTCCAGGGCAGCCAGGCTTGAGCGAAAACATAGAAGCTATCAGCATAGTTGACCGTTTTCTCGAACATTCGAGGGTACTTATTTTTGCAAATGGGAATGATCCTCAATATTTTATCACTTCTGCCGACTGGATGGTGAGGAACTTTGATAACCGTATTGAGGTAGCGTGTCCCATTTACGATAAGGAGATCAGGAAAGAAATGTCAGACATGGTGGACATCCAGCTTAGAGATAACGTCAAAGCAAGGATCATAGGACCAGGGGAGGCGAACCAATACAAGAAAACAGGAAAAATCAAAATACGTTCACAGATTGAAATTTACAATTACCTCAAAAAAAAGCTCCCGGAGAATAAATGATAATTTGTAACAATGCTTACAAGAGTTTTAAAGATCTTATTTAACAAATACACGATAACACTTATCCTGTTTGGGGTATGGATGGCATTTTTCGATAACAGCAGCGTTCTGTACCGGATGAAATACAGGGAAAAGCTCAACAACCTAAAACAGGAGAAGCATTTTTACCTGGAAGAGATAAAAAAGGATTCTGTTCTTTCGCAGCAATTGCTTTCAGATTCATTGGAAATTGAAAAATTTGCAAGGGAAAATTACCTGATGAAAAGAGACAAAGAAGATGTTTTCCTTGTGATCGACACTACTGTGGATCGACATCCATGACCAGCCTGAGGTTTTTAAATTCCTTCCGCTTGCTGAATTCCATTATCTCCTGCATCAGTTTCTTTTTTATTTCGGTTTGAGAAAGTGAACGTTCGATCTTTATTATGATCTGTTTCATGTAATAATTCATAATGCGTGAAACAAGGGGATATTCAGGTCCCAGGACCCTGTTCCCGAACAGCAATCTAAACTGTTGGGCCAATTCATCAGAAGCTTTATTCAATACCTCCGGATCTTTGTGTTTGATCTTCACCAGGACAAGACGATAAAACGGAGGATATTTAAATTTTCTCCGGTCTATCAGCTGCTGTTCATACATCGACCTGTAATCATGGTTTACCACATCAAGGATCACCGGGTGTCTTGGGTTGTAAGTCTGGATAATCACGCAGCCCCGTTTGTATTTCCTGCCTGATCGCCCACTGACCTGGGCCATCAGCTGGTAGCCCCGTTCAGCTGCACGAAAATCGGGAAAGCCGAGCATGTTATCAGCATTAAGAATGCTTACCGTACTCACATTCTCGAAATTAAGTCCTTTGGTGACCATCTGGGTTCCGACAAGGATATCGATCTTCCGTTCTTCAAGATCATTGATGATCTTCTGATGAGAATGTCTTGTTCGCGTTGTATCCAGATCCATCCGTGCGATCCTTGCTTTTGGGAACAGGATAGCCAGGTCCTCTTCCACTTTTTCGGTCCCGAATCCTTTCATCATCAATGATGTCCCTTTACATTCAGGACATTTTTCAGGGATACTGGTCGTATAACCACAGTAATGACACCGTAACTGGTGATTCTGCTTATGATAGACCAGGGTCACATCGCAATTCCTGCACACCGGCATCCAGCCACAGGTTTCGCATTCAAGCCGAAGAGAAAAGCCCCTCCGGTTCTGAAAAATGATCGCCTGTTCACTCTTT
Organism: uncultured Bacteroidales bacterium; assembly: GCA_963768805.1. Classification (GTDB taxonomy): domain Bacteria; phylum Bacteroidota; class Bacteroidia; order Bacteroidales; family FEN-979; genus FEN-979. The sequence continues at coordinate 33,020 of CAVYJI010000001.1, forward strand.
CCAAGAGCATCTTCAAGTTGTTTGACCAAAACGGAGGTGAAATGTGACTTCATTTTTTTCCACCGGATCTCCTCTCTCAGATTAACCACATTGATCTCAGGCATTTCCATATTCCCGTAACGTTCAGACATTTCAACAAGGGCATATTTCCCTTCCATGCTGTTGTAATAACTCTCGATAGAAGGTGTCGCCGAGCCCAGGATTGTTTTTGCACCGTGGAGATGGGCGAGGTATAAAGCGGCATCGCGTCCATTATAGCGTGGAGAGGGCTCATATTGTTTGAAAGAAGAATCATGTTCTTCATCGACAATCACTAATCCAAGTTCTGAAAATGGAAGAAATACAGCAGAACGTGCTCCAAGTATAATATCATATGAAGAAGTGCCGCCAGCACCTGGCTTTCCGTGTATCAAAACCTTATTCCAGATCTCCACCCGTTCATTTTCATTGAAACGGGAATGGTAAACGCCCACCCTCTCGCCAAAATATTTTTTCAGCCGGCTGATGGTTTGTGTGGTCAAAGCGATTTCAGGCAAAAGGTACAGCACCTGTTTTCCTTGATCGAGTATTTCCTGTATATATTTAATATAAATTTCTGTTTTCCCGCTCGAGGTTACCCCATGCAGAAGTACCACATCTTTAATTAAGAATGCATTATGGATTTCATCGAACGCCTTTTTCTGAAAATCCACCAGTTCAATGGAGCCGACATCAGTTATATTCCCCCCTCCTTCAACCCGGCTCACTACTTTTTCAATGGTGTTCAGGACACCCTTTGCAATAAGACCTTCAAGCACAGAAGAGGTGGCTTTGACACTTTTCAGCAATTCCGTCCGGTTCACTTCCCCTGATCGATCAGACTTTTGGCGGGAAAGCACCAGGAATGACATTAATAGCTCCAACTGTTTCCCTGCTCTTTTCTCCAACTGTTCAAAGAGGTCTTTGAACTTTTCTTCATCCGAATATTCCTCAGTGAGCCTGACAAATACTTCTTTTCTGGGTCTGTATTTTTCAGAAAGTTTTTCTTCCATCAGTATGATCCCTTTTTCGAGCATAGTCTTGATAACGGGGATCACTTTCATCTGTCCTATGATCCTGGAGATTTCGGCAATTTCAATGGCAGGGCGGTGATATAAAGCTTCCAGAAGAAGACTTTCTTTTTCATTCAGTTCTTCCCTGAGAGGATCAAAAACTGGGTTTAGGATGACTTTTGACTCACTGGCAAGTTTAAAAGCTGACGGAAGTGCAGCATTCATGACCTCACCGGGATGGCAGAGGTAATAAGCTGCAATCCAGTTCCAGAATTTGAGTTGTGCAGGTAAAATGACCGGTACCTCATCCAATACAGAAAGGATCTCCTTGATCTCATAGCCCACGGGTTTACGGTCGTGGATCCCAACCACAAGCGCTGTATAGATCTTTCTTTTCCCAAACTGAACCACGACTCTTCCGCCTTCAATGACTTTCTCAGCCAATTCATCGGGAATGGCATATGTGAACATGCTGACAGGAAGAGGCAGCAGCACTTCGGCAAACCTGGATCTCTGATTCAAAACAACAAGTATAAAACTGTCTATAAAGCCAGGATGCGCGACATCTCGAGCATCTGGAGATTGATATCTTTATGATGCTTGATAGCCTTTTCAAATGGTGTGAAAGCTATTTTATTATTGATTATCCCAACCATTACGCCCCTTTGTCCATCAAGCAGGGCACTCACAGCCTCATAACCAAGTGTGCTGGCAAGTACCCGGTCATAAGCACTGGGAGCTCCTCCCCGCTGAATATGTCCAAGTACGGTGACCCTGGTATCCATGTCCGGAAGCTTTTCTTTTACCTTGTTTGCAACCGCATAGGCTCCTCCAAATTCATCTCCTTCAGCTACGATCACAATTCCTGAGGTTTTATTTTTCCGCCAGTCATGCTTTAACAGACGGGTGAGGTTGTCAATGTAAGTGGTTGTCTCGGGTACCAAAATGAACTCTGCACCGGCTGCAATTCCACTTCTGAGTGCAATAAATCCCGCATCACGGCCCATCACTTCTACAAAGAACAAACGTTCGTGGGAAGTTGCTGTGTCCCGTATTTTATCACAGGCTTCAACGGCAGTGTTAATAGCAGTGTCGTAGCCAATTGTCGCATCAGTCCCGTAAAGGTCATTATCGATTGTCCCGGGCAACCCGATGATGGGAAAGTCATTTTCCTCATCAAAAATACCTGCACCGGTAAAGGTACCGTTCCCACCGATGGCTACCAGGCCATCAATATTATATTGTTTAAGGTTCTGGTAAGCCAGGTCACGGCCTTCACGTTCCATGAATCGCTGGCTGCGGGCTGTTTTCAGGATAGTGCCTCCCCGCTGGATGATGTTTGAAACCGAATGGCTGTACATTTGTTCAAACTGGCCGTCGATCAGGCCCTCATAACCCCGGTAGATCCCGAAAACCTCAACATTGTGAAATATTGCTGTGCGGACTACTGCTCTTATTGCAGCATTCATTCCCGAGGAATCACCACCTGAGGTGAGGATTCCGATTCTATTGATCCTTGGCATGTTTTATCAATTTTTATGATGCAAAAGTACCAAAATTAAAATCCATAGACTGCGAAGATCATAAAGTTCACAAAGTTTTAAAGCCTGGAAAACTGATGAGATATTTTCAACTGTTTTTCGTAATATTTTTCGCTACTTTTATCCTCGTCAATTTTCAAATGACCCTCGAATGCCGGACCCTGTAAAATTTTTTAAAAGCCAGGCATGGAAAGATTTTTCGATCCTGTTCCTTGTATTGGGTTTATTGACATTAATCTTTCGATTTACTGCCCTTGACATCACCCTGGAGCATTATTTTTATTCCCCTGAAAAAGGATGGATCCTCCAATACAGGCCCTTCTGGGATTTTATTTACCGATTTGGGATCTTCCCCGGGTATTTCTTAGCAGTCGGCGGGTTGATCATGATCTCGGTATCATACTGGAACAGCAGTTACATCCGGTTCCGGAAAGCCTCACTGGTCCTCGTATTTACTATTATCGTTGGGCCTGGTATACTGGTTAACCTGGTTCTGAAGGATCATTCAGGACGTCCGAGACCACGTGAAATAACAGAGTTTGGCGGCACCGAAAAATATCTATGCATTTGTGAAATAGGAAAAACGTATGAGGGTAAATCTTTTCCCTGTGGTCATTGTTCAATGGGTTTTTATCTCGCCATCCCCTGGTTGTTCTACCGAAAGAGGAGAAAAATATTAGCCTGGTCGTTCCTTTTAACCGGCATTGCATATGGATCTCTGATCGGTGTCTCGAGGATGATGGCCGGTGGTCATTTTGCAAGTGATGTAATATGGGCAGGAGGGCTTACCTGGGGTGTTGCCCTTGCAGGTTATTACCTTTTCAGGCCTGACATCCCCGTTAAAATATCTTCTTTCTCCAAAGATGAGCAAAAAAGGAAGGCACACCGGGTAACGGTAATAATAGGAATACTGCTTCCTGTGATCACGATTGGGTTAATGCTGGCGACACCTTATTTTTCAGCAAAATACATTGACATCAACAATGATCAGCTGAAAGCAGTCCATTGCAGGGCAGTTGAAATCAACCTAAAAGACGCCATTGTTACCATTAATACCGGCAAACATTTTCATCTGGATTATAAGGTGAATGCCTTTGGATTCCCGAATAGCAAGATCAGAGGGCTATGGACGCCAGGTGACACCTGCCGTTATATTATCCAGCACATGGGTTGGTTCACTGAAGTAAAGAACGTTATCAATATCAGGATACCCAATGGTGACAGTATTTCATGGTACATCAGGGTCAATCACGGAAAGGTAATATGCAACCCGGGGGACAGTTGCAAGACTGATCTGCATATTTCCCTGGTAACAGGCGACCTGCTTATCCAGTCACCTCCTTCCTCCCTGAGTCTCATCGGCGACCCTTCAAAGATAACAGGGAATCAGCATTGGAAGTCCCGGTGTTTCCTTGTAAAACCAGCCATATCTGAAGGAATATTGATTAATTTTTATGTAAAAAATGGGGCTATAATTATTGAATGACAAACAGATAATTTTATTGATGAAAGAAATTTTCTTTCATCATTTCTTTGAAATCTCAAATTATATATTACCTTTGGTTCGCTAATTTTAAATTCATATTTGTTATGTCAACAGGTAAAGTAAAGTTTTTCAACGAGAGAAAAGGATTTGGTTTTATCGTAGACGATGAAACACAAGAAGACATTTTTGTACATGTCAGTGGTTTAATTGACCGTGTCAGGGAAAACGACCAGGTTTCTTTTGATATCACGGAAGACAAACGAGGAAAAAAAGCTATCAATGTAAAAAAAGACTAATACTCTTTTCCATTGTGAAGCAAAAAAAAGAGGCTGGCCCAAAAGGCCAGCCTCTTTTTTTATTTGCTTATGGGGGATCTCAGGATTATCATAGTGGTTCGATATGAATTCTTGCCTGGGAATCCAGGTACATATTTATTGAAGAAGAGGAAGGGGCCTGGCCACTCGGAGTAGCCAGGATCTCAACAAAATAGCTGTACTTATAAATGATCGGCTTAAGATCAACATTATTTAATGCAAGATTTATATTTGTTGCCAACGGATCAATGCCTGTGGCAGATCCGAGCTGAGTGGACTGCTGGAAGGTGGAATCTGCTGATCCAAACACCGTGACTGTAGCGAGCCAGTTGAATGTCGCTCCCGGTGGTGCGGTTATTATCATCGCAAGTTTTGACAAATAGGCTGAAGATATAATACCGCTGGGGATATGATTTGCTCCAAGAATGCTGTCGAAATTGATGGTCAGCTTCCCTGTGCAGAGTGTCACCTGCGATGCTTTAAAATCTTTTTTTGAATAATTAAAATAGACCTTTGGGAAATTATAAACCACATCAAAAGATGCAGCTTGTTTTACACTATTGCAGGAAATAAATGTAAGCGAGGGTAGCAGGAAGACAGCACATAGGAATAGAAATAGTGAAACCCGTGTTTTCATGATTGAAATGTAAATAGGAAAAAAACTAAAACGATGTTTTGAACTATTTATTGAGCATTACCGGCATGACAAGCATGAGGATGTCCTCATTCTTGTTCTCCTGGTTAACGGGAAGAAGAATGCCAGCCCTGTTGGGTGCTGACATTTCGAGGCGGACTTCCTCCGTATCAATATTATTGAGCATCTCGATCAGGAATTTTGAATTAAATCCTATCTCAAGATCATCCCCTTCATAGTCACAGGTAAGGCGATCTTTAGATTCTTTGGAGAAGTCGAGGTCTTCGGAAGAAAGGACAAGCTCTTTTCCAGAAAGCTTAAACCGTACCTGGTGGGTTGATTGGTTGGCAAAGATGGCTATACGGCGTATAGTAGTAAGCAATGCATTCCTGTCAATTGTCAGCCTGTTAGGATTCTCTGTCGGAATGACTGCATCATAGTTCGGGTATTTCCCGTCGATGAGGCGGCATACCAGGTGGATATTCTGGAAAGAGAAGAATGCATTTGTGCGGTTGTATTCAATGTTAACCGGGATCTCCTGGCCTGTTATAATATTCTTGAGAAGGTTAAGCGGCTTCTTTGGCAAGATAAAGGAAGCTGATTCACTTGATTTTGCATCGGTTCTTTTATATTTTACCAGCTTATGTGCATCTGTTGCGACAAAGGTGATGTCTTCCGGGGATAACTCACAGAAAACACCTGACAGTACCAGGCGGAGTTCATCATTCCCTGTTGCAAAAAGGGTCTTGTTAATGGCTTGGGAAAGAAGAGAAGATGTGAGTTCTATTGAAGTGCCGCTTTCAAGGCTCGGAACCCGGGGATATTCGTCGCTTTTATGGCCGGCAAGCTTGTACTTTCCATCACCTGCAGAGATTTCAACGCCTTGGTTTTCTTCGTTAATTGAAAAAGAAAGCGGTATATCGGCAAACGTTTTCAGGGTATCAACAAGGATCCTGGCAGGAATTGCGACACTTCCGTTCTGGAGCGTTTTATCAGGTTTCATTATCACACTCATGGTGGTTTCCAGATCTGATGAAGTGATCGTTAAGGTATCATCTTTCAGGTCAAACAGAAAATCATCCAGAATGGGCAAGGTATTGCTGGCATTGATCACACCAAGGATTGACTGCAGATTTTTCAGTAAGAGTGAACTGGATACTATGAATTTCATAAAATGCTTATTTTTCGTTTTACATATTGCTGACTGCTTTCCGTGTCATAATTATTAAAATTTTTGTCAAATATACGATAATTAAATTCTTTTTCAAACATTGATACCATGCTGGGTTCTAATGGTCTTTTTCTTTATTTTTTCTACGGAAATCAAATTTATTTTCTTCGCCTTTGATGAGCCGTTTAATATTCTTAATATGTGTAAGAGGAAGAAATACAGCAACTACTATAGAGAGAATAATAAGACCAGGATGCCGCTGGCCAGTGATGAAAATGACAATAAAAGGAAAGGATATCCCGCCAAGTATTGAAGCCAGGGAAACATACCTTGTCAAAGCCAGTATGATAATGAAAAGTGCAAGTACGATAAGTAAAGCAAGCGGATAAAGTGCAATTGCTGTCCCCGCAAGGGTACCGACGCCCTTTCCGCCTTTAAAACCAGCGAATACCGGGAACACATGACCAAGGACTGCTGCAAAGGCCAGGCATATTCTTAGCCAGGTTATAAAATCATCACTCCATCCGGCATGAGGGAACAGGAAGAATAACTGGACCGCCGCCCAGCCCTTGAAAATGTCGAAGAGCAGCACGGGGATCCCTGCCTTATAGCCAAGGACGCGAATAACATTAGTTGCACCGGCATTCCCGCTTCCATGTTGCCTCACATCTGTGTGATAGAACAGCTTTCCCACCCACACCGCACTGGGAACTGAACCTAATAAGTACGCAAGAAGGATTTCAGGGAAGATGTACAAATTACTCACAGAAGTATGAATTACGGTCATTGTTATAAACTTAATAAGCAGTTTCGAATTTCCTCAGAAAATCTCTTTTTTTCCTGTCAGTTCCTATGGTATAGCGATATCCTTTCACCAGCTTAGCCAATCTTTTCTCCTCTGCAGATGACTTAACACCCGCTTCCACAGCATCATTGAATGAGGCATCAGAACTCAGTGCCATAAGAATGTTATTACGATAGTTAAAAAAGTACCAGCTGTTTTTTGACAGTTCAAAATAAAAACTGAAATCATCTCCGTTCTTTTTCTTCTGAAACTCCAGGATCCCGTTAACGAATTTATTTACCTGGACTTTTCCTATGCTGCCGATCGCAATAGGGCCATAGGATACCCATGATTTATTAAGGGTATCATAGTGCAGCCTGACGTCAGCCAGAAAGATGGTATGAATGAGTTCATCCGGGAACCGTTTGAACCGTCCGACCATTTCCATTTCAGACTTCACCTTATCGATTTCCTTTTTCCCAAGTAAGGTCTTCATTGCTTCAAGGTAAGGAGAAGTGGAAAACACAAGTCCCTGCAAATTTGTAGAGGTGAGTTGTGTAGTAAACTTTGTCATACAGTCTTCACAGAAAGGGAAATTAAGCGCGAGGGCAACATGTGCTTTGGTTGAATCAGGTATGATATAATTGTCGATCGTTCCCCAGGATTCCATTTTGAGAGCTCCTGAATTCATTGCAAGGTCGATCTTTCCGCTTCCATGCATGGCGCAGTCTTTTGTACTCAGGGATAGCCTGTTACCAGGGAGTGTCGGGTCTTTTCGAAGGTCCATCTGCATGATCCTGTATGCTTCCACAGAGACATCATAATCTATTTTCCCAAGGGAAGCTATTACCGTCGAATCATTGAATGACCTGGCAGGCTGGAAAAAGCCTGTATAGATATGGTTTGTGTTATTGGAGAAAATAATTCCAAGTCCCAGTCTCTGAAAATGGATATCTCTCAGTGGATCCTCTAAGGGGATCATGACCTGTTGCGGGTTAATATCACTCGAGAAATAGGTCCATGACGGGGCTTTTCTGAAGCAATCCAAAACCGGGCGGAAGCCCCCTTCAAAGGTCAGGTTCCTTTGTGATGCCTTCATATTGACGGTTCCCCTAAACTCGAACTCAGGACTGAGGAAGAAATGTGCGGTATCAAAGATATTTCCTTCGGCAACCGTTTCACCTGCAGTATCGACGGCAATCCTTGTAAAGCTGATCTGTTCCCGGTCATTATTTCGTTCGACATAGTCATAATGACCATTACCGGTGTATTTTTTCCGTGAAGCAATGCTGACATTGCAGTCATAGAAGCGATGAAATTTATTATTGACGTTGGCAATGATTTTTGCTTTCTGAAGCGGTCTGATCTTTGCTTCGGGGTGAATGAAGACCTTGCCTGAATCAGGGAAGATGGCTGCATCTGCCACCCTGATCATTTTCACATCCTCAGCGCTGATGATATTGGTATTAAGGTCATCGGTAGCTTGTCTTGAGAAAAACCTAAGGGAATCCTGAAGAGGATTGGTAGAGACAAATTCGCTTCCCGAAAATTTAAAATTGACCAGCTTATCTTCACTCAGGGTATCTGCGATGTCTGCCTGGTCATTATTTTCATTGTACAAACGGATGGCCCGTTGCCCGACGAGCCAATCGAACCGGTCCATGCTACAGACGTATTGGTTAACAGGGAATTCAACCCTTGAAGCTCCCTTATTGGACTTGAATATACCTTTCATCTGATCAAAGTCGAAATGTGCAAGGTAATTCTTTGTAGTAATGCTCATAGATGTAAGGTTCATCGACTTGATCCTGAAAACATCGACCGATGCATCGAACGTCCTTCGCCTGAATTCAAAGAGATAAGCCTGCATTTCAGCATCCCTGATCCTTGTGGTTCCCTGACCGGTCAATCCAGCAGGGGTCAGGTTCAGCGTGCCGGCTAAAGAAGCCTCGCCATTGTACATCGAAATATCCCTCCTGATGCTGGAAACCTTCAGGATATTTTTATACGGTTTCCAGAATTCACGCACTGAATCACCTTTTACCAACGGACATTCCACCTCGCCTGCTAACTCATCGGTGACAAATGACCTCGCCACTGTCGCCATGGAATCGGGGTAAAAGATGAAATTATCTGATAGAGATGATGAATTTATGTAGACAAGCTTGCCATCGCCCCTCAGTCCTTTGTCGCTCATATCAATTTTCGAGAAAAAGTTGCCTTTTCCTCCATAAGCAGGCAAACCGCCCGGACCCGTATTCGATTCAATCCCGAAAGAGTAATCAGGGCGGACCTTTAGAGGTTCCCTGATATCCGGGAAAATACCTGCAGAAACAAGGAAACCCTTGAATTGAAGACTATCTGTTTCGAATGCTCCCAGGCTTTTTAATGTAAAAGGATCAACGTTGAAATAGAATTTATCCTTTTTATAAACCCCGTTGGCTACTGCCCGTTTTTCCCAGTAAGCATATGAGACGTTCTTACTATGGAAGATAGGATAATCGGGATATTTTTTCAAGCCGGATTTATTTTTTTGATCATCAATCTGAAGGTCACCGCTGAGGGTTGTAAGGTTTGTCGAGACTTTTACCAGGGGATAGGAATGTGTTTTCGGATCCCTGGTCCGGCTTCTGACCCACACAGACATCGAATCGACGAAGGGAAGGTTCAGCTTAAATTTGTCATATTCAAAGGAGCTCCCTTTGGTATAATAATCGAAAAGGCCAGCTTCTACTTTCCCGGAGAAAAGAAAATCGCCATCCTTTTTCATGATCACCTGTTCTTTCGATGGATAAATATATACCTGCTGAGAATCGCTGAGAAAGACTTTTGGCACGCCCTGGATAACGAGATCGAAGCTGTCTAGGGAAAGGATGCCATTGCTTTTGGCGTTAACGACCGAATTGAAAAAAATCACATCATAATCGACCATGCCATCTCTCGCCTTGACATATTTGATCAGTTTTTCTTTGATCCTGCCTTTCTTATTATCAGGGTTGTAAAACAAGAACCCTTTGTATGCCAATGTCAGCAACTGTGCCTCGACCTGTTCAGGCGGCCGCTCCATAAAGTTAATGATCTGGTTAAGGGTGAAATCACGGGTCTTATATTTTTCAGAAAACTTTTTAAGTATGTAAAGCGGGTTGAATTCGTCAATCCCCTGCAGTTTATCATACTGCTGACGGGCAAAGTAGTTTGAGGATTGAAAAACGGCACGACTTTCCTGATTGGGCCCTTTCATCATCTCAAAATTCATCCGTGGCTCATTTGTCTTCCAGGTCAGCGATTCACAATAGATCTCGAGCTGGTGCCAGGTATCGAACCAGGGGCTTAACATTGTGACCCTCTCATCCTTTGCCAGCGTTAGTTCCCTCTTCTCATCAATGTATTTCATCGTCACAACAGGATTGTATATGGAATCATTCTCATGATAGATCGTGATGGAAGCCTTGGCAGAGTTTATGCGATCTGTCCGGATGACGAATAATTTTGAGAAGATCGTTATAAACTCTTTATTATTTCTCCGAAAGATAAGTTTGGCATCTGCTGTATTCGATCCGGTTCCCAGTATTTTCGCTCCTTCCATAGAGAATCCCCCGAGGTAATCTATATTCTTGAAGACATTCCTGATACCAATGCTTTTATCATAGGAACTGAATGTCGGATATTGGGCCTGATCGACTGTTACGTTGGCAAGAACCTTATCACTGAATCTTCCCAACAGTGAATAAGGAAAATACTTTTTGTTAAAAAATTCAACTGAATCCGCTTCAAGCTTGGCGTATTTCATCTCGATCCTGTAATTCTTCAGGTTCGCATAAACCTGTGATGGCTCCAACCCGGCCCTCTCCCAGTCAACCCGTCCTCCTGTTCCTATCCAACGAAATGATAGCGGATAAAAAATGCCGCGGGTATTAAAAATTACAAGACTGTCTTTGTTAGCATAACAAACCAGCATTGTGGGGTTGAATATGATATATGGAACTGTATCAAATTTTAGATGGTAATCGGGAGTAATGATCTTCCATTGGGCACTCTGGGATTTATATGCCAGGTCCTCATCGAAAAGATAGATGGATTGTTCAATGAACTGCTGAAAATAACGATTATTCTTGTTTTGGATAAGGTTCTTCAGAACTGCAAACCATTCATAAAACCTTTCATCCGGTTGCCGGGAATCAATAAAAACATTAAGCGCTTTGACGTAATTATAAAAGTCGGGATAAGGTGTAAGCCCTTTCTTAAGCATTTGAGTACCGACATCATAAATGAGCTTTTTCTTTGTGGGATCAAATCTCTCGGCATTCCACTTTTTACTGAAGTCTTTCACAAGGGCTTCACTCATCTTCAATTCATTGGCCACCAGAGGGGAAAATACCCAGTTAAGTTCACTGATGAATTTCGTGGAATCACCGGTAAAATGATTCAGCATTTGTGGCCTGGCCTCAGAAAATGAAAAAAGAAAGACCGGCATCAAAAGAAAGAATGCCGGACTTGAAAGAGAATGTTTTATTTTATAAATCGGGCGGCGATCCATCGGTTTTTAATAAGGATTCGATCGAATACAAATTCAGCTGATCCTGCTGCTTCAACAATCATCCCCAGATCTTCTTCATAAAAGCCGCTCATCAGCAACTCTCCTTTTTTTATCCGTTTTGAAAACCCGGGGATGTTTAGAAGCAGGGTATTCCTGTTAATATTAGCAAGCAGTATATCGTAATCCGGGCCTGCATCATTGATATCTCCCATTTTAACAGTCATTCGCGATGCATGATTTCTTTCCTTATTTTCCAAAGCATTGCTGAAAGCCCACTGGTCATTATCGATGGCAAGGATATCTGAAGCACCCATTTTGACTGCAAGGATAGCCAGGATACCTGTACCGCAACCCAAATCCAGCACTTTCTTTTCGTGGAAATCCATTTCCAGCATCATTTCTATCATCATAGCCGTGGTTTCATGATGAGCTGTTCCAAAAGACATCTTCGGTTCTATGATGAGCTCGTATGGATAATCAGGTCGCGGATCATGAAAAGGAGCACGGATAAAACATTTCCCTGCAAGCAGCACAGGCTGAAAATTTCTCTCCCATTCGGTATTCCAGTTCTGATCAGGGATCAGTTGTTCAGAAAATATCACCTGGAACCGGTTGCAGAGATGTGCCACCTTTTCACGGGAATAATTGTCCGCCTGTATATAAGCAAGCAATTCATCCTCTGTCTCTTCAAAACTTTCAAAGTTATCTTCTGCAAGCAGGGATGCAAGGATCTCCTGTTTTTCGCCCGAGACATTATGAATATGGATCCCTATGTAGTCCAAATCAGAATGAAGTTATGATCTTTACAAATTCATCAGCCTTCAGTGAAGCACCACCAATAAGTCCGCCATCCACATCTGCCTGCGAAAAAAGTTCACGTGCATTCGAAGAATTACAACTTCCCCCATATAAGATACTGGTTTGTGAGGCCAGATCTTCTCCATATTTCAAGGCAATCAGGCTACGTATATAAGCATGAATCTCCTGTGCCTGCCCCGGAGTGGCATTGACACCCGTACCGATGGCCCAGACCGGTTCATATGCGATCACCACCTTTTCAACCTGCTCAACAGTAAGATGGAACAATGATTCATCCAGTTGATCTTTTACTACCTCAAAATGGTGTCCCGCTTCCCTTTCCGCCAGTACTTCGCCGCAACAGAAGATCGGCCGGATGTCATTCCTTAGCGCAGCATCTATTTTCTTTGCCAGTAAAGCATTGTCTTCCCCATAATATTTTCTTCTTTCAGAATGACCAATGATGCAATATTCAACTTCCATCGAGTTAAGCATAGGTCCTGAAATTTCACCTGTATAGGCCCCGTTGTCATTTTCATTAATATTCTGGGCGCCGACGCTGAATACGGAATCTTCAGCAATATCAGTTGCCATTTCAAGATAGACGTAAGGAGGGCAAAGGATCACATCCTGATGAATTGTATCCATCGACTCCAGCTTATCAGCAATTTCAGCAATCAATTCTTCGGCATCAGGGAATGATTTATTCATCTTCCAGTTACCGGCAACAATTTTTCTTCTCATATCCCATTTATTGATTCTTAAATTTCTCTTTTTATCTATAATTTCTTTTTGACCATCTTACCCGTAATACTTTTCAAAATACTCCTTTTAAATAAACTCCATCATCAGGCTCCTTATTGCACCCTTACCCGCGGGTCAAGCATACCATAAACAACATCTACCAGGATATTTATGATAACCAGTAGGATCGAAATAAAGAGCACGGCTCCCATCAATACCGGGAAATCATATTTTTCAAGTGCATTCACGATAACAAGCCCGATACCTTTCCAGTCAAAGATATATTCGATGAACACGGCCCCTGCCAGCAAAGAAGCCAGCCATCCTGACATTGCCGTGACGACCGGATTCATGGCATTCTTCAGGGCATGACGCATAAGTATGCGGAATTTGCCCAGTCCTTTTGCCCGTGCCGTTCGTATGTAATCCTGCGAAAGCACTTCAAGGAGTGAATTCCGTGTCAGTTCAACCACAATGGCAAGCGGCCTTATGCCGAGTGTGAAAGCAGGAAGGACCAGGTTCTTCAGGTCGAGGTATTCCCCATTTCCAAAATCATCCACGGAAAAAAGACTTCCGGCCAGATTCAATCCTGTATACTTTCCGAGGACAAATGCAAAGATCCACGCCACAAGTATGGCTGCAAAGAAGGACGGCAACGACATCCCTAATACTGAAAACACAAGAGATATGCGATCAATAAAACTATTTTTTTTGACCGCACAGATGATCCCGATAATGATCCCGAAAAAAATGGCAAATGTCATGGCTGTCACCGCGAGAACAACGGTATTGACAAACCCTTCAAGGAGGATCTCGCTTACCTGTTTTTTCGACTGGTAGGATCTGCGCAGGTAAGGTTCTTTCATGACAAGGACCGCCCTTTTGGAAACTGGTAATAATTTCACGAAGGAAGTGTATTTTGAAGGATCAAGGTACCAGTAACTCGAGGGATTCACATCATTGTGGACAGATAAAGGAGAAAGATCGTTGAGGTAATTGAAGAACTGCATCAGCAGGGGCTTGTCCCTCCCCAGGTCTTTGTTTATGGCTTCGACGGATGTGATATCGGCACGTTGGCCAAGCATCATCCGTGCAGGATCGCCGGGGAGGATGTTGAACAAAAAGAAATTGATCACGATCACTCCTATAAGAACGAGAAATCCATAAAACAGCCGTTTCAAGAAAAATTGCCCCATTCACTTCTCCTATGACCCGGTAAGCATCATCACGGATTCCTGTATTTCTCAATCACGCTATTGTAGGATGGGAAGTTGCGGAATGGCCATTTGTCAAGAACGATCCCGTTGCGGATGAGGATCAATCCCGGATTCGATCTTATCATCGTCTTTAAAACCGCATCATCTGCATTGTAAAAGTTAAAAGCTGCCCCGTTATCTATCCTGAATTTTTTAATTTCCCCGGGAAGTGAACTGGTCAGGCAGATGAAAGAGTAACCATCCTTAACAGCATGCTTGTAAAAAGGCAATACCCTGTGAAATGCCGCAATATCAGTTTTAGCAAGATCATATGCCACCAGGATAAATTGCAGGTCAGGATTATCTACAATGGTTGAAGAAACATCCGTTCCATTTTCATCTTCGATCCTTAATGTCATCGCCTGGCCTTTTGAAAGATCTATTGCACGCTGGCTCCTGAAAACCCATTGAGACATCCAGACCGAATCATTCCATGGATAATGGGGAGCCAGGTATTCCATTTGTTCACCGGTAGTTTTGTTTTTAAAGGTCACATAGAATTTCAGTGGTGTGGCCGGCAGATTTATTTTACCTCCCTTCTTCCATCCCATAAAATCAATGACCGGCAAATGCCGGTAACAATAAATAGAGAGACCCATGAATGAAAGCCCGATGATCAACAGGAACATTTTTTGTGCCCAGGCGGGGGCCCAGTATTTGAATTTCTTTCTTCCCATGAAAACAGGAATGACGAATATCATCAGGACAATATTTTTCAGAAAGGTCTGAAGATTGGTCAGCTTTATTGCATCCCCGAAACAGCCACAATCAGGGACAAGATTATAGACTGCATCGAAGAAGGTCAGGCAGGTAAAGAATATCATCATCGCTAGCAGGGCCCATGCGAAACCTTTGATCCACAAGTTAAAAAGCAGGCTGATCCCGATGCTGAATTCAAGGGCACAGAGAAATATAGTGAGGTAGAGAGCGAAGGGAACAGCCCAATACATACCGAATACCTGGAAATAATCTTCCAGGCGATATGAAAATCCGAGGGGATCGATACCTTTTACGAACCCCGAAAAGATAAAGATAAGTCCAACTAAAATGCGACTGAAATTCCGGAAGATCTTCATTATGATGACAAGGTTTATGAGTTAATGTACTTTCCCGCCCCATCCTTCTATTAAAGAAAGAATGAATGACGGAAGGGAAGCTATGCTGCAAGTCTTATCAATGCGAATATCGAATAATTTATAATATCCTGGTAATTGGCACCGACGCCTTCAGAGTTAAAGGTCTTCCCCTTATTATCCTCGATCTGTTTTATCCGCAACAACTTCATGAGGATGATATCTGTGATTGAGCTTAGCCTCATCTCTCTCCAGGCTTCGCTGTAATCATGATTTTTATTCAGCATGAGGTCACGTGCGCCATGTATATGTTTATTGTAAAGCCTTTCTGCATCTTCAACGGATAAGAATTGTTGTCCTTCTTCCCCGAGTTCAGCCTGGATCAGTGCTATGACAGAGTAATTGACAATGCCGATATATTCAGGGATGATACCTTCATTAACTTTGCTGACGCCTTTTGATTCAATACTGCGGACACGGTTGGCCTTGATGAAGATCTGGTCAGTAAGTGAGGGTATACGTAAAACCCTCCATGAGCTGCCATAATCTTTCATCTTAGCCAGGAAGATCAAACGGCATTTTTGTATGACCGTTTCAAATTGCTTTTCAGTATTTTGGTTGTCCGTCATCGTTTCGGCATCCTGTTAGTTTTTAATGGTTAAAGGTAAGAACTATTTGAATTTTGATAGTAATTTTGATATTTCTTTTTAATTAATTTCTGAACAGGATGGGGGGAACTGGATATAAGGTATTGAATTGTGCCGGTAAAAAGATCAGCCTTGAAAAACCGGTGGTGATGGGTATACTGAACATCACACCGGATTCATTCTATGACGGAGGCGCTTATTTAAACCTTCTCGACCAGCTGAAGCAGGTCGAGAAGATGCTCTCTGAAGGAGCTGCTATTATCGATATCGGGGCAGTATCGACGAGGCCAGGGGTCATTCCTGTGAGTGAAGAAGAGGAGATGGCGCGGCTGCTGCCTTCTCTGACCGCCATCAGGGGACATTTCAGCGAGATCGTCATTTCAGTCGACACTTACAGGCCGGCAGTAGCCGAAGCAGCCATCGATCATGGTGCGATGATGATCAATGACATCTTTGGCGGTAAGTACAACGACGAAATGTTTGGACTGGTAGCCAGGAATAATATCCCATATATCATGATGCATATGCAGGGAACGCCGGATAACATGCAGATCAACCCTCATTACAAAGATGTGGTAAACGAGGTCCACGAATTTTTCAGATCAAGGCTTGAGTTGATACCCCCAGGATTTGACCAGATCATCCTGGACCCGGGGTTCGGCTTTGGAAAGACAATCGAGCATAATTTCCTGCTGTTAAAACATTTTGATTCTTTCAAATCATTCGGGTATCCACTCCTGGCAGGTATCTCCAGGAAATCAATGATCACGCGGGTCTTACAGATCAAACCGCAAGAAGCACTAAACGGAACTATTGTCCTGAATACCATTGCCCTGGTGCAAGGGGCAAATATCCTGCGAGTTCATGATGTGATGGAGGCGGTAGAAGCAATCAGGCTGGTGGAAGCTTATCGACAGTAAATGCCGGATGAGGGACAGGAGGAATTTTCTTATTTTTGCAGAAATCATCATTTTTAATTGAATATCTTGGTCCTGCTCAGTATTAATGGCTTGTTTAATCTACGGATCGTCGATATCATCGATGTCATCCTCTTTTCAGTTTTGCTTTACGAGATATATAACTTGGTAAAAGGCACCGCTGCTATAAGGATCTTCATCGGTATCATTGCAGTTTACCTTATATGGAAAGTAGTCAAGGCATTACAGATGCAGCTGCTGAGTGAGATACTCGGGCAATTTATCAGTGTCGGCTTTATTGCCCTTATCGTAGTATTTCAACCGGAGATCAGGGAGTTTCTGTTGCTGGTTGGAAATACACGAATCATCAGGTCAACACGGAAACGGTTCTTGTTCTGGAAGCTTCAGCTGGATGATCCCATTCATTTTCATATTGACACAATTGTAAAAGCATGTCAGAAAATGGCTGATACCCGTACCGGTGCGCTGATCGTGATTGCAGGACAAAATGAACTTAAAGCATATGTTGAAACCGGACAGGTGATAGATGCAAAGATCTCGGAATTCCTGCTTGAAACGATCTTTTTTAAGAACAGCCCTCTGCATGATGGGGCTGTAATCATTGCCGGTGGGACTATCCGTGCGGCACGCTGTATCCTCCCGGTCAGCAGCAACCAGGAGATCCCTGCCAATTATGGCCTTCGGCACCGCGCTGCGGCAGGGATCACCGAAAAATCAGACTCTTTTGCAATCATTGTTTCGGAAGAACGCGGGAAGATTTCTTACAGTCAGGAAGGACAACTATCGAAAGAGGTCTCCCCTTCCGACCTGTTAAATGCATTGGAGAAATTCTTTAAATAAACATGGCACCGGGAATTCAGCCTATGACTTCTTCCTATGATTTTTAACGGGCTTCAATGCAGCCAGTGAGTCGGCAATCCTGGTGCTGTCGGCCCTTTGCCTTTCCTCGAATTCCTTAACCATTTCTTCCGGTGATTTGCCGAGATTGCTCAATGCAATCCTTGCATCCCTGGCAAAATCGTCATTGGGATATTTTTCAAGGAACTGGAGGTAGATCTCCTTGGCCTTATCCAGGTTCTTGATCTCGTTTTCGTAAATATAGCCTTTGAAAAACATGGATACAGCTGCTTTTGGATCATCCGGGTATTTGTCGATGAACCTGTCGAAGAGTTCAACAGCTTTAGAACCATTTCCCATATTCATGCCCAGGTTTGCAGCTTTGAAGGTGATCTTGAGGGTCAGCGAATCTTTTGGGAAATGTTTCATAAAGGATTCGTAAGCTAAAAGGAGACTGTCTGCCTTTACTTTATCGAAACCTGTTGCTGTGGGAGAAAAGAGCCTGTTTTCAAGAGAGGTGATCGTTTTAATCGATTTATCCCTTGATGGGCTGCAGGCGGACAGCAGGGCTAATGACAGAATGATGGTGAAAATTGCGTAATTTTTCTTTATCATGGGTAGAATGTATTGGGTAATTTTTATTTAGTAGCTAAGTTGGTTCTGAATTTATTTTCTGCTTTTCTTTTGCAAAGGAAATATCATTTTGTAATGGACATCGATATTTCCTTTGGAGATGTCGTTAAGCTTGCCTTTGAGGAGCATTTTCCGCAACGGGCTTAGGCGGTCGACAAATAAAACTCCGTCAATATGGTCATATTCATGCTGGATGACCCTGGCAAGGACCCCGTCAAAACGTTCTTCGTGATGTTGAAAATTTTCATCCTGGTAGCGCATGTATATTACCGGTTTCCGGCCGACATCTTCACGGACCCCCGGAAAACAAAGGCAACCCTCATTAAATGTCCATTCTTCGCCTTCTTCCTTATAGATCTTTGCATTAATAAAGACTTTCTTAAACCCTTCCGCTTCTGGAAATTTTTCCACATAAGGAGCTGCATCGATGATAAACAAGCGTATGGACTGGTTCACCTGAGGTGCTGCCAGTCCGACACCATCCGATTGGTACATAGTCTCGAACATATCGCTGATAAGCTGTTCCAGGCCCGGGTAACCCAGACTTATTTCTTTTGCAACTTTTCTTAATGTCGGGTGCCCATATGCTAAAATAGGTAGTATCATTATGTATGATTGTTTTAAATTAAAAAAACGGAATGATGGTCTTACCCTGACATCATTCTTTTCTCCATAAATGACTGCAGAATGAGGACAGCGCTGACCGCATCGACCAGCGACTTATCCATGCGCTTTTTTTTCTTAGCTCCTGAATCCCTTATTGCTTTTGCAGCAATTACCGATGTAAATCGTTCATCCATCCTTTCAACCGGTATATCCTTAAATTCTAATCTCAGTCTCCTTATAAAAGGCTCGATAAACCGTGTGGATTCTGAAGCTATATTGTTCATTTGCCTGGGCTCTCCCACGACAAAGCATTCCACGTCATTCCGTGAAATATAATCTTTAAGAAATACTATTACTTCTTTTGAAGGAAGTGCCGTCAATGCCGTAGAAATAATTTTCAGTTCGTCGGTCACTGCGAGTCCAACCCTCTTTTGTCCATAATCGATTGCCAGTATTCTACCCATTTTTTCAAAAACGCTACAAAGGTACAAAGGAATTGGAAACGGTAAGGCTAATGAGAATTGAAAATTTAACTGTCCTTTTACATAACCTTCCCCCCCTTCCAGGGCTGATAACAGGTATCTGTATTGTACTTCATAAATTTCCTTTACTTTTGATCTTTATATTTGTCAGGATGAATGATCTTAAGTTAATAGTGGAACAAGCCTGGGAGAAGCGCGAGATGCTTCAGAAACAGGATGTTCAGCAGGCAATAAGGGAGGTGATCGGTCAACTGGATAAGGGAGAGATCCGCATCGCACAACAAACAGGTCAGGAATGGACTGTGAATGAATGGATCAAGAAGGCGGTGATACTCTACTTCCCCATCCAGGAGATGGAAACCACATCCATCGGGCCATTTGAATTCCATGACAAGATCCCATTAAAAAAAGGCTTTGAAGCCCTTGGGGTGCGGGTCGTTCCTCATGCCATTGCACGGTATGGATCGTATATTGGAAGAGGGGTTATCCTGATGCCGTCGTATGTCAATATCGGGGCGTATGTCGACAGCGGTACAATGGTGGATACATGGGCTACAGTGGGGTCCTGTGCGCAGGTGGGGAAGAATGTCCACCTGAGCGGAGGAGTCGGGCTCGGAGGTGTCCTTGAACCGGTGCAGGCAGCACCGGTCATTATAGAAGATAACTGCTTCCTGGGTTCCAGGTGCATTGTAGTGGAAGGTGTGAGGGTCGGAAGAGAGGCCGTACTGGGAGCAAATGTTGTTCTGACTGCTTCTACAAAGATCATCGATGTTTCAGGCAGTGAACCTGTTGGGATCCAGGGATATATTCCACCGCGATCGGTGGTGATCCCGGGTTCATCCGAAAAGAAATTCCCTGCCGGCGTCTATCATGTTACCTGTGCACTGATAATAGGTAAGAGAAAAGAATCGACAGATCTGAAAACATCACTGAACCAAGCCCTGAGAGAGTTTAACG
>CAVYJI010000002.1:0-130851 GCA_963768805.1 uncultured Bacteroidales bacterium
GTAAGTGTTTAGATTCAATTGAAGAAGATCCTGGTAATACAAACTGCTTCCATCGGCGATGTGATCCTCGCCACGCCGGTGCTCGAAAAGCTTCATAAATTTTATCCCGAAGCAACCATAGACCTCCTTGTTAAATCAGGCATGGAGGGGCTTTTTCATAATCATCCTTTTCTTCACAAGGTCATCGAATGGAATAAAAGCCGGGATAAATACAGGAATTTCGCCAGGATCTTCAGAATGATCAGGAAACAGGAATATGATGCTGTTATTAACATCCAGCGGTTTGCCTCTACGGGGTTCCTCACTGCATTCTCGAAGGCAAAGAGGCGCATCGGGTTTTCAAAGAATCCATTTTCAGTGTTTTTCACTTCATCTGTCCCGCATGTTTTCCGGGAAAGGATGCACGAAGTTGAGCGTAACCTGCAGCTAATCACCGCACTGACAGATGGCACCTTTGTCAAGCCAAAGCTTTATCCATCGCTGACTGACCAGGCAAAGACAGCAACATACAAATCAGGCGCTTATTACACGATCTCTCCTGCATCCCTCTGGTATACAAAACAATATCCCATCGAAAAATGGCTCGAGTTCATCAGTTATTTCCCTGACCAGGCAAAGATCTATCTTCTTGGCTCAGAACAGGATACCAAGCTTTGCAAAGAAATTATCCTGAAATCCAATCACCCGGGGTGCATTGATCTGTCAGGGAAACTCTCTTTCCTGGAGTCGGCTTCACTTATCAAAGATGCCTCGGATGAATTTCACCAATGACTCCGCCCCTTTGCACCTTGCATCTGCCATGAATGCCCCTGTGACTGTCATATATTGTTCGACGGTCCCGCGGTTTGGGTTCAGCCCTCTCTCTGACGATTCAAAAATCGTGGAAGTGGGTGAACTTTACTGCCGTCCATGCGGGATCCATGGCTACAGTTCCTGCCCTGAAAAACACTTTCAATGCGCCACCCAAATAGATGTGAACCAGCTGATTGCCCGCCTCTGACATCTGAATTTACCTTTCCACACAATTAAAACAGATTTTTGACGTAATTTTGAACGAGGATGCAAGTCCATCTTGACTTTAATAGTGTCTATGATATGCTGCCTGAAGTAAAAAATGAAATAAATAAATGCGTAGAAGTCCTGAAGAAAGACGGAACCATCCTTTACCCTACTGATACAATCTGGGGATTAGGATGCGATGCGACCAGCCAGAAAGCCGTTGAAAAGATCTATCATTTGAAGAAAAGGTTTGAAAGCAAGAGCCTTATCATTCTTCTTTCCGACATGAAGGAAATCTCAAATTATGTGGAATCAATCCCTGAGATTGCCAGGGACCTTATGAAGAATGTAGACCGTCCTTTGACAATTATCTATCCAAACGCGAAAAATCTTGCAAAGAACGTGATTGCGGAAGACAATTCCATTGCCATACGCATCGTAAAGAATGAATTCTGCAAAAACCTGATCCGTACCTTCGGAAAGCCTATTATTTCCTCTTCGGCCAACTATTCCGGCGAAAAGACCCCCATGATCTTCAAATGTATCTCGCAAGAGATCATTGACCATGTGGATTATGTCGTCAATCTGTACCAGGATGTACTGCAGGAGGTGAAACCTTCCAGGATCATCAAGCTGCACGCAAACGGTGAATTCCATATAATCCGGCCATGACGACAAATAACAAATATAAACAATTGGCCATCCGGAAAGAAGATAAAGAATTCACCATCAAGAGCACGGATAAGGAAACACTACGAAAATGGTTCTATCTCCTGACCCTTGGCAGAAAACTGGATGAGAAAGCGCCGAATTACCTCAAACAGGCGCTTGGATGGTCATACCATGCACCCTATGCTGGTCACGATGGAATCCAACTGGCAATAGGACAAGTGTTCGACCGTAAAACCGATCATCTCTTCCCTTATTACAGGGATATGCTGACCGTGATCTCTGCAGGACTTACCGCAGATGAGATCATCCTGAACGGAATCTCGAAGGCTACAGATATTGCAAGTGGTGGCCGTCATATGTCGAACCATTTTGCTAAACCTGAATGGAATATCCACAATGTTTCATCCTCAGTGGGGAACCATACGCTTCATGCCGTGGGTGTGGCAAGGGCCATGAAATATTACGGCTCAAAAGGAGTAGCCATCACTTCACAGGGAGAATCGTCTGCTTCAGAAGGGTACGTTTATGAAGCCATCAATGGCGCCAGCCGCGAAGAACTGCCGGTGATCTTTGTTTTCCAGGATAACGGCTACGGTATATCTGTGCCAAAATCAGACCAGACTGCCAATCCAAGAGCTTCTGACAATTTTCTTGCCTTCAAAAATCTCAGTATAATTTACTGCAACGGTAAGGATGTATTCAACTCTATGAATGCCATGCTGAAGGCGAAACATGCCGTTCTTGAAAAATGCAGGCCGGTCATAGTGCATGCAAACTGTATCCGGATCGGATCGCATTCCAATAGTGACCGCCAGGAGCTATACCGTAGTGCTGAGGAACTCCGGGACGCCCGGATGCTTGATCCGCTTGCCAAATTCAGGAAGATCCTGCTCTATTCTGAAAAATTCTCAGAGGAAGAACTTAAAGCTATCGAAGAGGAAGTTGCCCAGGTGATCTCAGCAGCGCACAAAAGAGCTCTGGCAGCTCCCGATCCTGATCCTGCAAGCATATTGAATTTTGTCACTGCAGAACCTTACAAATCAGAAAAGTACCCGGAAGGGATCCCTGACGGGAGCGGCCCCAAAAGAAAGCTCATCGAAGCACTCAATGAGACGCTTAAGGCCGAATTCAGGCTCAACCCCGATACTTTTATGTGGGGACAGGACATGGCCAGTGGCGATAAGGGAGGGATCTTCAATGTCTCAAAGGGAATGCAGAAGGAATTCGGCGTTAAACGGATTTTCAATGCACCCATCGCAGAAGACTATATCGTTGGCACTGCCAATGGAATGAGCCGTTTCAAAGAGAAGATCCATATTGTGATCGAAGGAGCTGAATTTGCAGATTATTTCTGGCCAGCCATGGAGCAGCTTGTGGAAATGTCGCATGACTTCTGGCGCAGCAATGGCCAGTTCACTGCAAACGTCACCATAAGGCTTGCCTGTGGCGGATATATAGGAGGCGGACTCTATCATTCCCAGACCACCGAAAGCGCATTGTCGACCCTGCCGGGACTGAGGATCGTTTACCCGTCATTTGCTGATGATGCTGCAGGTCTGCTTCGAACCAGCATTCGTTCCAAAGGCCCGACAGTTTTTTTTGAGCCAAAAGCACTATATAATGATCCTGCAGCCGCTGCACCTGTCCCTGATGACTTCGAAGTCCCCTTTGGCAAGGCAAGGGTCCGCCGCAACGGTGATCGCCTTTCCCTGATCACTTATGGGAATGCCACGCATATGTGCCTTCGTGCCGCTGAGAAGGTAGCCGCCGAAAATAAGGCCCAGGTCGAAGTTATAGATATCCGCTCCATCGTCCCTCTTGATACTGAAACTATACTAAGGTCGGTAGAAAAGACCAGCCGTGCTCTCGTTGTCCATGAGGACAAAGTTTTTTCAGGATTTGGCGGTGAAATTGCTGCCCTTATCCAGGAAAAAGCCTTTCATTTCCTTGATGCCCCTGTTAAAAGGTTAGGAGCCACTTACACTCCTGTTGGCTTTAACCGCATCCTGGAGAAAGCCATTCTTCCTAATGACGAAAAGATCTTCAAGGCAATAATCGAAATCCTTAAATTTTAATTTCCACCCCTAACACCTGCTGAATGAATCACCGCTTCTTCCTGTTCATCCTAATATTTCTTATGCCCTGCATGACTCCTTTACCGGCACAATTTGTGCCACAAAAGGAAAAACTAAAAATGTTCACTATCAGTGGGAAAGTCGCTGACAGCCAGAACGGAGAAACCCTTATCGGGGCAACAATTTATATTGCCGAAAAGAAAACAGGCACGGTCACAGATATATATGGCAATTTTTCGATCTCCCTCCTCCAGGGCCAGTACACCGTGATCATTTCTTATATCGGGTATGGTACCGTCAAAAAAACGGTCACGTTGGATAAGGATGTCTCCTTAAAGGTCGAACTCTCGGTCAAACAGGAGGACCTGAAGGAAGTCGAGATAACGAGCGAAAGAAATGATCACAATGTGGCAAGACCAGAGATGAGCACCTTTAAGCTGGACACCAAGACCATCCAAAGCATCCCGGCACTGTTCGGCGAAGTCGATATCATCAAGGCGATACAGATGCTTCCCGGTGTACAGTCGGTAAGCGAGGGATCAAGCGGTTTCAGCGTCAGGGGTGGGGCACCCGACCAGAACCTGATATTTGCTTGACGGGGCAACAGTTTACAATGCCTCGCACATGCTGGGATTTTTTTCGGTATTCAACAATGACGCAATCAAGGATGTCACACTTTACAAAGGAGATATCCCGGCAGAATATGGCGGAAGGCTTGCATCAGTACTGGATATCCACATGGATGAGGGAAATTCAAAGAAATATGAAATAAATGGCGGCATCGGGCTGATCTCCAGCCGCCTGACGGTTGAGGGACCGATCGTCGATGACAAGTGTTCCTTCATCATATCAGGAAGGAGAACCTATGCTGATCTGTATCTGCCGCTTTCTTCAAATAAGGCTTTGCAGAATAATAAACTTTATTTCTATGACCTTAATGCGAAGATCAACTATAAGCTTGGTGATAAAGACCAGGTCTTTCTTTCAGGATATTTCGGGAGAGATGTTTTTAAGAACCAGTTCGCAGGCCTTGATTGGGGTAACGGGACAGGAACCCTCCGGTGGAACCACCTCTTTAATCAAAAACTATTTGCAAACTTTACGGCCAACTACAGCGATTACCGCTATTCGATAAACGGAGGGACCGGTGATGTAACCGGTTTTATATGGAATGCAAGCCTGAAAGACATTGGCGTGAAAGAAGATGTCAGCTATTTTCTAAATCCCGAAAATACCATCAAATTCGGCATTTCTTCTACTTACCATATGATCGATCCGGGGACGGCCAAAGGCACTGGAACCTCCATCGTCAACACAATCAGCGTACCTAAAAATTATGCACTTGAGTCAGGCTTGTATGCAGAGAATGACCAGAAATTCGGGCAGCATGTTACAATCAAATACGGACTACGGTTGTCAATGTTTCAAAATGTAGGTCCTGCAACTGTTTATCATTACAATTCGAACTTCGTCGCTACCGATTCGACAGTATACAGATCAGGAGATTTCTTTCATACCTATTACGGGGTCGAGCCGCGGCTTGGATTTCTCTATCAATTCAATGAAAAATCTTCGATAAAAGCCAGCTATGACAGGACAAATCAATACCTGCAGCTGGCCCAGAACTCTACCGTGGGAACCCCAATGGATATCTGGTTCCCTGCCAGCCAAAATGTGAAACCACAGCTTTGCGACCAGGTTGCACTGGGATATTTCAGGAACTTCAGGCATAATACCATTGAAACTTCAGTGGAGGGTTACTATAAATGGATGCAGCATGTGATCGACTTCAAGGATTATGCATCACTCTTACTCAATGACACGCTTGAAGGCCAGTTGCGAACCGGCAAAGCCTGGTCATATGGCGCTGAATTCCTTGTCAGGTTAAATGAAAAGAAGCTGAGCGGGTGGGTCAGCTATACTTACTCGCGGGTCTTCCGTCAAATAGCATTGATCAACAACGGAGCCACCTATCCGGCACCTTATGACAAGCCAAATAACGTGGCAATAGTGTTGAATTACAGGATATCAAAACGCATCGGGTTCTCTGCCAACTGGGTCTATGCCACAGGGAACCCGCTCACATTCCCGATCGGAAGAGCCGAGATTGACGGCAAGATCATCCCCATCTACTCAGCCCGTAATGCATATCGTTACCAGGCCTACCATCGTCTTGACCTTTCTGCGACCCTGTATTCAAAACCTCATCCGGGCAAGAAATTCACCTGGGACCTGAATGCATCCATCTACAATGTCTACGACAGGCATAACACATGGGCCATTGAATTCGTGCAGGATGATGTAAATCCAAATGTCACTGATGCAGAAAAAGTCTATCTGTTCGGCATCATCCCTTCAATAACATTTAATTTCCATTTCAACAATGAATAAGAAGATCTCAATCATATTTGCTGTTGCATTTCTTACAGCTTCCTGCACAGAGAAGATCAACATAAAGCTGGATTCGACTTACACCCGGCTGGTTGTTGACGGCCATATAAAATCAGACACCGGTACCTATGTGATAAACCTGACCAAAACATCTGATTATTTTGCTGATGCCCCTTCACCCAGGATGGTCAGCGCTACAGTGTCGATAACTGATGGTACAAACACCTTTCCTCTGACAGAAACAATTCCCGGACAATCAGGCATCTACCAGACCGGGCCAAAATTTGCAGGCACTATTGGGAAAGATTATACGCTGAACATCATATTGCCGGAAGTCATTGCAGGAACGACCATTTATACTGCTTCCAGCCCGCTTCTCCGTGTCACAAAACTCGATTCAATACATGTAGTTTTCGATGCATCTCAAGGGAAAGATGGGGTATGGAATGTGGAAATCTTTGCCCAGGATCCACCCGGCAGTAAAAATTATTACATGCTCAACCTTTACCGCAATAACCAGTTGTGGTCAGATACCATCAATAAAATAGCTATATTTGATAACCAGTTCTTTGAAGGAAAGTACATTACAGGAGCAACGGCTTTCCGCATCAACAATTCACATCTTTGGGAAACACTTTATCCAGGGGACAGCATCATGGTAGAATTATCAGCAATCACGCAGGAATATTATAATTTCATCAGCCAGGTAAAACAGGTAGGATTCAGTATTCCATTTTTCTCAGGTCCGCCTGCTAATGTCACAGGGAATGTCAGCAACAATGGGGTTGGCTTTTTTGCAGCATATTCAAGTAGCTACGCAAGAACGGTCGTGAACTAGTTTTCGAAGGCCATGACACCAGTCTGCCGGTTTATCTGCGGAAGGCATGACAGGCAGGCGTTACGCGGAAAATATTAACGGTGAACGGCGAATGGAATAAAAGTGTTAAATATAAGGTTTTAAGTATTAAGTAAAGGATGATCAAGTGTTTTGGGGTTATATAAAACTTAATGGGATATGAAAAGTTTTCTGCATTCTGGAATGAAGGTTTTATCATTATTCGCGTTGATAATGATCTCGATTCATGGTGTTGCTCAGGATCATGAACTGATCGGGAAGATAAAAGGGACATGGTCGGGACCGATGAAAGTGGGTGCTGCCGAAATGACTTTGGTCATTAACATCACCCCGGGTGATAAAGACAGCCTGACAGTCATGATCGATAGTCCTGACCAGGGAGTAAAAGGCATCGCTACCAGCAAGGTCAGGGTCACTGCGGACTCATTGATCGTCAAATCTAAGGTCCTGATGGGTTCGTACCAGGGTTCCTTTGAAGATAATTATACCACCCTTAAAGGTACATGGAAGCAGAGCGGAATGACTTTCCCCCTTGATCTTCATCATTCCTTTGAAAAATACAGTGTGAACCGGCCGCAGGAACCCAAGCCTCCTTTTCCATACATTGAAAAAGAAGTAGTCGTTAAAAATAACAAAGCCAATGTCGAATTGGCAGGAACACTGACCCTGCCTGGCAGCGGCGGGCCTTTTCCTGCCGTGATCCTCATCACCGGCTCGGGAGCTCAAAACCGGGATGAAGAGCTGATGGGACATAAGCCGTTCCTGGTACTGGCCGATTACCTCACACGTAAAGGGATAGCAGTGCTGCGTGTCGACGACCGCGGCTTTGGAAAGTCGACAGGGAATTTCTCAACAGCCACTACACTTGACTTTGCGACTGATGTCTCTGCTGAGATCGATTTCCTGAAGACACAAAAAGAGATTGATTCGACGAAGATAGGACTGGCAGGTCACAGCGAAGGAGGACTGATTGGCCCGATCGTGGCATCAGAAAGAAAGGATGTAGCCTTCGTAGTGTTGCTTGCAGGGCCAGGGGTGACAGGGGAACAAATCCTCCTGATGCAGACCGCCAGAATGAACAAAATGGCAGGCTATTCGGATAAGGAATTAGCAGATGAAAAGTCATTAAGGACGAAGATCTATACTGTCATCAAAAAGAACTCTGACAATGAAAAGGCAGCGACGAAGATAAAAGCGTATGTTCAGTCGGCTAAAAAGAAGAACCCGCATGGGAGGGGCATTTCCCAGATGGACGATGCCCAGACGGATATCTTTATTAAACAATGCACCAGCCCCTGGTTCAGGACATTTCTTGTGCTGGACCCTGTAAACTACCTCACCAAAGTTCATTGCCCCCTTTTGGCTTTAAACGGCTCACTGGATGTGCAGGTCCCTTCAAAGGAAAACCTGGCAGCCATTGAAAAAGCTATGATCTTTGGAGGGAACTCCCATTATTCCATCGAAGAGATCCCCGATGCCAACCATCTTTTCCAGCACGCCAAAACAGGAAACGTAGACGAATACGGCAAAATTGAAGAGACCATGTCCCCCGAGGTACTGGAGAAGGTCGCGGCATGGATCAATAAGCTCTGGAATCACTTTAAGTGATCCACCTGTTCTCTTCACCTCTCACTTCTCACCTTTCACTATTTCCGCTTCCTGCATCACGAATTTCACGGTTCACAGCCTTGTGACCCTGTGACTCAGCTGGCGCACGTCTGTGACCCTGTGCATCTGCTGGCGCACGTCTGTGACTCTGTGCCTCTGCTGGCGCACGTCTGTGACGCCTGACTGCCGTCAGGCAGGCGTGCCGACTCACTGCTCGTTTTTAACGAGCAAAATATTTCTCAGCTGACTCAACTGGCGCACGCCAGCCAAGACTTAACACTTTAAATTGTTAACCTTCTTTTTTGGCAAAATGCAAAATGTTTTTTTCATTTCCCTTCTTCGTAATTTTTAATTTTTAATTTTTAATTCTCCTTCATCTACTTGTCGAACTAAAACCCTGTGACCTTGTGCCCCACCTGTTAACCACTTCATCAGATAGCTACTTTTACTTCCGGATTTTCCTCAGTCTCCCTCCGTCCTGTCTCCGCCCTGCCTCCGCCCTTTCTCCGACTAACATGTACTTTAGCTTTATTCAATCTATATCCCTTCCATGGATACCATCGATCAGGTCCGAATTCTCGTCTTTGGATCACTTTTTTGCTGAAAATCCTAGTTTAAAGATCAAAGCAGATCTATCCACTGGGTGACTTTGTAAAAGTGAAGTGGGGAAATTTTCCTTTCAATTTTCGCTTTGCAGGAAAGATCTTTGTCTACAGTGAATTCTATATTGTGTTTATGATACATCATCCCTGATTGAATCAAATTCAACCAATTATGATATTTTATAAATAAAAGTTCTTACTGCCCTTTCGCACTTCTTAAATTCCTGTATGCAATGTCACGGTATGTATATGCCTCATTAAGATTCGGCTCTATTTCGATCACCCTTGAGTAATCTGAAATTGCATTTTCCCACTGTCCAAGCCTGGCATAGGTATTGCCACGGTTGAACCAGGCGTCTGTATATTTAGGGTCGATTGCTATTGCACTGGAGTAATCGGCTAACCCCTTGTCCCACAGACCAAGGCTGCACCAGGCAATACCACGGTTTGCATAAGCTTCCGTAGAAGCCGGTTTTAATTCTATTGCTTTGGAGAGATCGGATATTGCTTTTTCCCACTTCCCACGGTTACAGTAAGTGACGCCACGGTTTATATAAGCATCTGCAAATCGCGGGTCAATCCTGATCACCATCGAATAATCGCTTATAGCCTTATCCAACTCACCAAGTTTTCCATAGCTGACGCCCCGGTTAGAATATGCATCTGTATAAGTGGGATTGATCCCTATCGCCCTGGAATAATCTGCAATCGCATTGTCCCACTGCCCAAGTGCCCCATAAGCGAAGCCACGAATTGCGAACGGCCTGGCATAATTTTCAGTTTTCCCTACAACATCATTCCATAGCGTCAGATCATTTTCCCATATTTTATTTCTTTCATAAGTAAGGTAAGAATACGATCCTATGATGATGATAAATATGGAAATTGCCAGATATTTTTGTTTTTCCCATAAAAGAAGGTAAATCCACGAAGAAAGGATCAGGAAAAACCCGAATGAAGGAAGATAGGTACGATGCTCAAAGATCACGTCGTTAATCGGGATAATGCTCGATTCGATCAATAAAGTCAGGAAGAACCAGGCTATACAAAAAGAAATGACCCTGTTCCTGTTGAAGAGGTATACCGCTAATACAATAAAGGCTGAAAGTGCAAGGAAACTGAGCAGTGTCCTGATCTCAAAAAAACCACCTGAGATTGGGAAATTATAATCAAAATTCTGATTGACAGGCAAGATCAGAAGCTGAATATATTTTACAATTACACTGAACTGCGTTAAGAAATAATTTATTGGCGTAAGGGTATAAGGCCTTACTGAGGATGGAGGGATCGGCTTGAAGATACTGAAAGAATAATTCAACGGAATGATAAGGATCAGGCCCAGGAATGCTACCAGTACCAGGATAACTCGGAAGTCTTTAAAATTTATATATAGCTTCTTTGTCCTAAGAATGAAAAGCTCAACGAGCACTATTGCGAAGGGCAGGGTGAAGGCATTTTCCTTTGTAAACATGGCCAGGATAGCAGAGATCAGCGAGCCGGTAAATAAAAGGGCTTTGGGTATATTGCCTTTATCTGAAAGGCGGGCTTGCATATATAGAGCCA
The DNA here is from genome assembly GCA_963768805.1 of uncultured Bacteroidales bacterium. Taxonomy (GTDB): domain Bacteria; phylum Bacteroidota; class Bacteroidia; order Bacteroidales; family FEN-979; genus FEN-979. The sequence continues at coordinate 10,767 of CAVYJI010000002.1, forward strand.
TTGACAGGAAATAGAACATGGCAACCAGGGAAGTAAATCTCTGAATAATATAGGTCACCGATTGGGTCGCCAGGGGGTGTGAAACGAACATTAAGGCAGTAAGGATAGCTATAGTTTTTTTACCCCTTGAAATGGGCTGATCTTTCAAAGCCGGTGAAGAAAATATCAGTAAAGTAATCCACCATACCAGCAATGCATTTATAAGATGGATGAGAAGGTTGACAAAATGGTACCCCCAGATATTGTAGTGGTTGAAATGGAAATTAAGGGAAAATGTAAAAAATCCGATAGCCCGGGCCCCCCACCAGGCCTTTACATTCAACAGATCCCGGATATTTGCATTATAAACAATATTGGGGAAATCGTCAAAATGGAATGAACAGCCGAAAGAATTTGAATAGATGATTATCCCCAGCAGGATAATAATGGCTAAACCTGCCAGGTCAGAATACTTGTTGGTTTTGATCTGATTTTTATACTGCTGGGTTTTTTTTGAAAGTGGTTTTCCAGGTTTGATCATAATGACCGTGCCCAATCAGATATTATTTCATTTTCATCTCCCCGGCATCCTTTATATACCCTTTAATTTTCATCGACTTCAGGTTTTCCATTAACTGTGCAGCCTCATCAGTATTCAATCCTCTGCCTGTGACCACTATATACATGTCTTTCATATCCTTCTCCAGGTTTTGGAACTTATTTGTGCTCAACACCTCTGTTTCAAGCTTATAGCCTGTCATGAACTGCTTCTGGGCCTTGTTTGCTTCATCCAGGGTTTTAAATGATCCAACGATGACCATCAGGTTGCCGAACGAGTATTGTTTCTGGGTTGTACCCTGTTTTTGGTTTTGATTATTTGAAAATCCGTTAAGTGAGGACATTGTTAACCCTGCCAGGATGAACACCATTAATATTGATCTTTTCATATTGATTTGTGTTAGATAATTACTCTGTTTATAAAGTATTTAAAATCATTGATCAGGTTCTGTTTTAATAGAAACAAAGATAAAATATATTTGCCTCTTATGGTTGCAGACTGAAAAATATTCAGATCATTTGTAATTCCGGACCGTCCTGAAAGAAAACTGCTTTGCATTTTCATCAAGATGCAGTATGGATGCAAAGAAGGTCAGAACAAGTAATAATATGTATTAATTTTACCTTCCTGAAATCTTAAGTAATCCTATCCTTAATACAATGGCGAATAAATCAGGAAATGCAAGGCAGATGTATACAAAAGAGAGAAAGATCCAGGTTAAGAAAAAACCCAGCACCATTGTTGAAAAACCTCCATTCTTTGAAAAACCGTTCTTTCTTGTCATTCTTATTCTTATCCTGACATTCATTGCCTTCTTCCCGTCTCTGAAAAATTATTTCGTACCCAACTGGGATGATAGTTCTTTTATTATTGATAATTCCATGATCAGGCAATTGAATTTCCAGTCAATAAAAGCGATATTGACTACTCCGGTGCTAAGTGCTTATGTTCCCCTTCCTGTTTTAAGTTTTGCCATTGAATACCATTTCTTCGAATATAACCCTCTTTCTTATCATATTTCAAACCTGTTATTGCACCTGGGATGCACATTCCTTGTTTTTTATTTTTTTCGACTGTTAAAGCTGGATAACGTTTATGCTGCCCTCGGAGCCCTTCTTTTCGGGATCCATCCCATGCATGTTGAGTCAGTCGCATGGATCTCAGAACGCAAGGACCTTCTTTTTACCCTGTTTTATCTCTGCTCCATGATTTTCTATTTACGCTATATTAAAAATCAGGATCGGGGATGGAAATTACTCTCTCTCAGCCTGCTGTTTTTCATTTTATCCCTGTTTTCAAAGATCCAGGCAGTAGCTTTGCCCCTGAGTTTGATCCTTCTGGATTATTTTCTTAAACGTCCTTTCAAATCCAGGTTGGTCTATGAAAAAATACCCTTTCTTATACTTTCCCTTCTGTTTGGAATTGCAGGGGTTTTGATACTTAAAAGACAAGGTGTTCTTCAGATCAATGAAACATACCCTTTATTTCAAAGGATATTTTTCGGATTCTATGCACTGGGGATATATATTGTTAAATTTATTGTGCCATTCCATCTGAGTGCAATTTATCCTTATCCGATTTCCATACATCAATCATTGCCTCTGATTTATTACTTGATTCCGTTATTTTTATTATTGCCGGGATTCTTTGTTTACAGGTCTGCCCGTTACACAAGGACCCTTGTCTTTGGCAGTTTGTTCTTCCTTCTCAATATCCTGTTCCTACTCCAGGTAGTCGGTGCTGGCCCTACTTTTCTTGCCGATCATTATACTTATATCCCTTTCATAGGTTTAATATTTATTGTCGCATGGATAACAGAGAAGATCGTTAAGGATAAAAAAGGCATCAGGTCCATTTTCCTTACCGTTATGGCCATTGTCATTGTCTTGTTTATATCACTGACTTCAGATCGATGTAAAACATGGCAAAACGAGATAACACTTTGGACCGATGTCATAGAGAAATACCCTGATGAGATCAGCGCACCATATAACAACCGGGGTATTGTTTATTCTTTCCTCGGACAATGGGACAATGCGATATCTGATTTCTCCAGGGCTATCGAGATTGACCCGACTCTTGAATTAGCATATTTGAATCGTGCCAATGTGTACAGAAACATGAAACAGTGGGATAAAGCAATATCTGATTATACCAAAGCGATCGGGATTGACCCTGAAAACACGAGCGCAATATCCGGTCGCCAGAATGCACTAGAGCAGTTGCACAATGAGCAAAGGTGACGCCAGGCATTTTGGAATCTTTAATTATTTCCTATTCTTTAAACGATGACGAATAAATCAAGAAATGTAAGGCATGGTAAAATAAAAGTGAGAAAGGTCCCGGTTAAGATACAACCCGAAATCCTTAATGAAAAAACAGCTTTATATGAAAAGCCGTTATTCCTTGTCATCACAATTCTTATTCTGACTTTCATCGCATTCCTGCCATCATTAAAAAATGATTTTATATCTACCTGGGATGATGGTCCTTTCATTTCGGGTAATTCCATGATCAGGCATCTGGATTTCCAGTCAATAAAAGCGATGTTTTCAACCCCGGTGCTTAGTGCTTATGTTCCTCTCCCCCTTTTAAGTTTTGCCATTGAATACCATTTTTTCGGACTTAACCCTCTTCCTTTTCATATCTCTAACCTGCTATTGCACCTGGGATGCACATTCCTTGTTTTTTATTTTTTTCGCCTGTTAAAGCTGGAGAACGTTTATGCTGCTTTCGGCGCCTTGCTTTTCGGGATCCATCCCATGCACGTCGAGTCAGTCGCATGGATCTCAGAACGCAAGGACCTTCTTTTTACCCTGTTTTATCTGTTCTCCATGATATTCTATTTACTATATATTCAAAAACAAACACGGGGATGGAAATTACTCACTCTCAGCCTGCTGTTTTTCATTTTATCTCTTTTTTCAAAGATCCAGGCAGTAGCTTTGCCACTAAGCCTGATCCTTCTCGATTATTTTCTGAAACGTCCTTTCAAATCCAGGTTGGTCTATGAAAAAATACCTTTTTTTATCCTTTCCCTTTTATTTGGAATTGCAGGCGTTCTGATACTTAAAAGACAAGGTGTTCTTCAGATCAATGAAACATACCCTTTATTTCAAAGGATCTTTTTCGGATTTTATGCCCTGAGCGCCTATATTGTTAAATTTTTCGCGCCATTTCATTTGAGCGCACTCTATCCTTTTCCCATTTCTTTACAGAAATCATCACCCTTGTTCTATTACTTAAATCCATTATTCTTATTATTGCTTGGGTTCTTTGTATACAGATCTGCCCGTAACACAAGGGCCATCGTATTTGGCATTTTGTTCTTCTTTTTCAATATCCTGTTCCTTCTCCAGGTAGTTAGTGCAGGATCTACTTATCTTGCTGATCATTATTCCTATATTCCTTACATCGGCTTATTATTTATAGTTCTTTGGATAACGGAGAAAATCATTAAGGACAAAAAAAGCATGAGGTACTTCCTGTTCCCCGTTTTGGCCATTATCATTGTTCTTTTTATATCGCTGACTTTTAACCGGTGTAAAACCTGGGAAAACGGGATAATACTTTGGACCGATGCAATAGAGAAATACCCTGATGGGATCAGCACATCATATAATGACCGTGGGGCAGAATATGCGAATCTAAACCAATGGGACAAGGCAATTGATGATTATACCAGGGCGATCGGGATTGAACCGAATTATGTAAAAACATATTCCAACCGCGGTAATGCATATGCAAAACTGGGGCAGTGGGATAAGGTAGTTTCTGATTTGTCCTTAGCGATCGGGATTGATCCTGGTAATAAAGAATCCTATCTTAACCGCGGTTTCGCTTTTGCGAATCTGAGGCAGCCTGACAAGGCAATAGACGATTATAATAAAGCGATCGGGATTGATCCTGGTTATAAAGATGCCTGGTATAACCGGGGAAACGTATATGAGAACCTGAAGCAGTGGGACAAGGCAATAGACGATTATACCAGGACGATTGAGATCGACCCGAATTTTGATTCAGCATATACCAACCGTGGTGTTGTATATGCAATCATCAGGCAGTGGGACAAAGCGATATCTGATTGCTCCAGGGCTATCGTGATTGATCCGAATTTTGAAACGGCATATTCAAACCGCGGTAATGTATTCAGTACCTTAAAAAAATGGGACAATGCAATATCTGATTATTCCAAAGTGATAGAGATTGACCCGGCGTTTATAAAAGCATATTTAAACCGCGGCGATGCATATGCGAACCTTGGGCAATGGCAGAATGCAATTGCTGATTATTCCAAGGTACTTGAAAGTGACCCGGATAACGCCAGGGCCAATTCTGGCCGCAATTTTGCTTATAAGCAACTGCAACAAAAGGGAGATTAATAGCCGGTCTTGTAAGCTAAAAGCACATCCTTTACGGTCGTCCAATGCATACCAGGATAGCGGTCATTGTCTGGCTTATCAATATTTGACCGGTCGTCTATCATGTTATGCATGTATTGCATTCCCTGCCATGCAGGGTAAAGCTCATTCTCTGCATTGGACATCTTTCGCACGATCTTGATAAGCCTGCTGAGCATTTTCGAACCTCCCGCATGAATCAAATGAAACTTTTTTCCTGTAACATCCGTCACTACTTCCTTTATTTCACGTGGACTGATCAGATCGCCTGCTATCCTAAGGAAGCGGGGTGCAGAGGGATCCAGTGAGGCGTTCGCAGTATATGCTGCTGTATCGTCCATGGTGGTGAATCCCATTTTATGGTCAGCATTCCCCCAATAAAGGACCATTTTCTGTTTGAAAAGGATCATAGGCATTTGACTGGTCAGCAGTTCGGTAAATGCTCCCATAAAAATCGTTGTTGCTGAAATGGCAGATTTGTCAAGATATTGTTGAAATTCCCGCCTCAGATCCAGATTCCGGTTTTCACCATCTGTGAACTTAGTAAAGTCCAAAGAATAATCTGAGGGTATAAAGCGCGGTACATTTGTTCTTATTGCAGCATCCAATATTACTTTCTGGATATCCACAATCACTTCACGCAGCCCTGCCAAGGCTGATATAACACAAGATACGCCAAGGCATGCTTTCGAGATCTCTTCGACACTCAGCATATTCACCTTGAACACCTTTGCTCCAAGTTTCTCAAGATCATTTATTTTACCCGGGTCGCTGCCGTGGCGCGCAAGAACACGAACCTCAGTTCCCTTGTCAAGCAGGTTGCTGATAATTCTTCTGCCAAGGTTACCTGTCCCTCCTGCAATTAATATTATTTGTCTCATTTTTTAATTGGATTTTCAAAGTAAAATTAGATTAAAATTCTGTCAAACTGAATAATAGCCTGATAATTTTACTAAAAAGGTCGCAAGTCAGGTAAAAAAAATGCAGGGGCGGGTTTGTAACCCGCCCCTGCATTTTTTTAGATAAAATAAAAGGAATGACGCCGGGGCTTTCCTTTTATTCAGAAATAATGATAGAGTTGATCAATCAACGCCTTTCTACCTGGTAACGATAAACATCTCCACCATAAGCGGAGCATTTTGTACTTGTTGAGCATGAAACCGTGAGGATGACAATCAACAGAATGGCTGATAGGAATACAATGACTTTTTTCATAAAAACTGTCGTTTTAAAACCGATAACGCCAAAGGGAATGAAAACCAATATGATGAACGATATATTTAAAATTTTATTGTTTTTAAGTAGCAACGCCATTATTCAGACTATCATCAAATAGAAAAGTTGCCTGGTGGCCAGGAAAATTATAAGTTTGGCGATTTATACCCCCTTATTTTCATGCTCCTCCAATTTCATAAAGAATTCCTTATTTTTGCAATTATAATGCCGGATACCGTATCATATTCAATAACCCTGATCTTATGGATTCAATGTTGACAGCAATATCACCAATCGACGGCAGGTACCGCAAAGTGACAGAACCCCTGGCCGCTTATTTTTCTGAATCGGCGATCATCCGGTACCGGTTAATGGTTGAAGTCGAGTATTTTATCGCTCTTTGCAATATCCCGCTTCCGCAGTTGCAGGGATTCAATAAAGCTCTGTTTCCGGAGATCAGGTCAATTTACAAGCAATTTGAGATTGCACACGCTGAGAGGGTTAAGGAGATTGAGAAGACCACCAATCATGATGTAAAAGCCATCGAATATTTTCTTAAAGAAAAATTCATTGAACTTAACCTTGGCGAATACAAGGAATTCATTCATTTCGGGCTCACATCACAGGATATTAATAATACTGCCTTTCCGCTGGCCCTGAAGGAAGCCTTCCTGGATGTTTATAAGCCTCTGCTGGATGAAATAATCGACACACTGAAGCGCAAAAGCAAGGAATGGAAAAAGATACCCATGCTGGCCCGTACTCACGGGCAGCCCGCCTCACCAACTACCATAGGTAAAGAAATTTATGTCTTTGCAGAACGGATGGAGAAGCAGGTTAACCTGTTGCAATCAATCCCATCTTCAGCCAAATTCGGTGGGGCAACCGGAAATTTTAATGCCCATCATGTTGCATACCCTTCTATCGACTGGATACAATTTGCGAACCGGTTTGTCCAGGATTCCCTGGGGTTGGAACGTTCGACCACAACCACTCAGATCGAACATTATGACAATCTTGCCGCTTTTTTTGACAACCTGAAAAGGATAAATACTATCCTCCTCGATTTCTCAAAAGATACCTGGACTTACATTTCCATGGATTATTTCCATCAGAAAGTGAAGAAAAATGAAGTCGGATCATCTGCAATGCCGCACAAGGTCAATCCCATTGATTTTGAAAATGCTGAAGGCAACCTCGGTGTTGCAAATGCCCTCTTTGAGCACCTTTCTGTCAAGCTTCCCATCTCACGCCTGCAGCGTGACCTGACCGATTCAACAGTAATACGGAACATAGGGGTTCCGCTGGCTCATTCAATGATCGCATTCCGCTCACTGCTCAAAGGGATCGATAAGCTTATCCTGAATGAGGAAAAACTGGCAAAAGATCTCGACAACAACTGGGCGGTGATCTCAGAAGCGATCCAGACCATCCTGCGCAGGGAAAACTATCCTGATCCGTTTGAAGCCCTTAAAGACCTGACCCGGGGAAATGCGAAGATTGACCGGCAGACGCTGCACAAATTCATCGACGGGCTGAATGTCACTGCAAATGTGAAAAATGAGCTGAAGAAAATCACACCGGCCAACTATACAGGTATCATACCTTTTTAGTATATAACCAGAAGACCAGGATGAAAGTCAGTGGCTTTACATTCGTCCGCAATGCGGTCAAGTATGATTACCCCGTTGTGGAATCAATCGCTTCCATCCTCCCGCTGTGTGATGAAGTTGTAGTGGCTGTGGGCCAATCTGAAGACGGCACCCGGGCATTGATCGGATCGATCGGCTCGCCTAAGATCCGCATTATCGATACCGTCTGGGATGAATCACTACGGGAAGGGGGCCGGGTTCTTGCCGTCGAGACAAACAAAGCATTTGATGCCATCTCGTCTGACAGCACATGGGCCATCTATATACAGGCCGATGAGGTATTTCATGAAGATGGACTCACCGGTCTCAGCGAGGCTATGAAATATTATGAAGCGCACCGGGAAGTAGAAGGGTTTGTATTGAATTATCTTCATTTTTATGGCTCTTATGACTTTATTGCCGATTCAAGGAAGTGGTACAGGAAAGAGGTGAGGGTTATCAGGAATGACAAGAATATCAGGTCCTATAAAGATGCACAGGGGTTCAGGAAAGAAGGAAAGAAACTCCGGGTCAAGCCGGTGGGGGTCACCATGTTTCACTATGGATGGGTAAAACCCCCTGAAAATATACGATCGAAACTGAAATATTTCCATACCCTATGGCATGATGAGGAATGGATGGAGAAGAACAGACCGGAGCTTGAGTCTTTCGATTATTCAGGGATTGACTCTCTGACCCGTTTCAAAGGAACGCATCCTTCCATCATGCAAAACCGGATCAGCCAGAAGAACTGGAAGTTTGATTTTGATCCTTCACAAAGAAAGTTTTCCTTTATTTCACGAATCCTGCGTTGGATAGAAAAAAGAACAGGGGTCCTGATTGGTGAGTACAGGAACTATATCGTCCTGAAGGATTAAAAATAAAGGGATAATTGTCAACTGTAAATTATCAATTATCAATTAATCAAAGCTTTTCTTATTTTTGTAAAAAAATGTTGCAATTATGGAATTAAGCAAGATTTTATCTATCTCAGGAAGAGCCGGGTTATTCCAGGTCATTTCACAGCTAAAGAATGCAGTTCTTGTTGAATCTCTGCTGGATAAAAAGCGGTTTCCCGCTTTCGCTCATGAAAAGATCAGCTCCCTGGAAGAGATAGCAGTCTTCACCGCTACTGAAGACAAACCTCTAAAAGATGTTTTCAAAGCAATTTACGATAAACTTGAAGGAAAGCCTGCCCTTGATCCGAAATCCGACGACAAGATGCTCCAGGCGTTTTTTCTCGAAGTTGTCCCTGATTATAACTCTAACCGCGTTTATATCTCAGATATCAGGAAGATCATCAGCTGGTATAACCTTCTGATTGAGCATAATCTGTTGGATTTTACAGAAAAGGAAGAGGAGAAGGCTGGGGAAAAAGTGGAAGAAAAAGTCGAAGAAGAGAAAGAAGTGACCCCTGCAGAGCCGGTAGCAGTATCGGCACCTGAACCAAAGAAAAAGAAAACTTCTGAGAAGAAAGCCGGAGTCGGAAAGGATGATGAAAAGAATAAAGAAACGGCTTCAAAGAAGAAAACCAAGAAAAAGCCATCATAAACCATTTAAATCAAAAACAATGAAAACGTTTGCAAAAGGATTACTGCTGTTTCTTACTTTAGCCCTGGTCAGTTCAGGAGCTTTTGCCGGTAAGAAGGTTGTGAAACTGGGAGTTTCAGAACCAGATGCCAAGATCTATCTTGATGGAAAACTGATGGGATCAGGCCAGCTGGATGTGGTTGTACTTTCCAATTCCTGTGTCAATATCAAGATTGAAAAGGTGGGTTTTCTTACTGAATTCATAACCTTTTGCTATAAACCGAATTATGCGCCTCCCCCAAAGACCTATTATGTGGACATGAAAAAAGATGATGCTTATGACGCCACCGAGGCAACAGATATGGCCAACATTGATATTGAAATAAAGACCAATAAACCTGAGACGGAAGCCTGGAGGCTGATGAGCCAGATTATTACCTCTTATTTTGATGTTATTGAGGTAACTGACAGGGAGACCGGCTATCTTCGTACAGCCTGGGTTGTTCAGACCTTCAAGCAAAATACGATCCGCACACGGATCATTGTGAAACTGGGTAACAGCAATCCCCTGGCTTATAAGGTAAAACTGGTAAGCGAACAATCAGGGCAACCCCAGACAAGCGTGAAAAGTGATGAGCTCTTCAAGGAATATGACCGTGTGCTCAGGAAATACAAAGAGATCATCAACGAAATCGATACCCGATTAACGAAATAACTTCGATCCCTGGATGAAGGATAAAAAATTTCTTGGCGACCTTGCCGTCGCGAAGAATGTACATCTGAACAAACGGCATTTTATACTGGAACTGCAGGCTTCTGAAGCGCTTCCGGTTTTCCTGCCGGGACAGTTTGTCCAGGTACTGGTGAAAGACTCTCCCTCCACTTTCTTAAGAAGGCCTTTTTCTATCCATGACTTTGACCCCCTGAAAAACACCTTCCGCCTGCTGATCCAGATCAAAGGTGAAGGAACAAAGCATCTTTCCCAACTAAGGGAAGGCGACAAGCTGAATATTTTATACCCCCTTGGAAATTCATTTTCGCTGCCTTCAGGGAAGAATGTGTTGCTTGTCGGCGGAGGCTGCGGAGTGGCACCACTTCTTTTTCTTGCAGGATGGTTGAAAGCGCAGGATTTGAATGTGACTATACTGACTGGCTGGAAGAGAAAGGAAGATATATTCGAGAAAGAAGCTTATCAGCAATACGGAGATCTCCTTATAACCACAGAAGACGGATCAGAAGGAGAAACTGGGATGGTGACCGTTCACTCGCTCTTTAAATCAGGCCGGACGTTCGACCGGATATATTGTTGTGGGCCAAACCGGATGATGAAAGCCATTGCCCATATGGCCGGGAGAAAAGGAATTGAGTGTGAAGTTTCCCTGGAGAACACCATGGCTTGCGGATTCGGGGTTTGTCTCTGCTGTATCACACCGACTGTTCACGGGAACCAAAGGGTTTGTGTTGAAGGACCTGTCTTCAATACTAAGGAATTAGGATGGTAGGTGAAATTAGTTTATAAAGTTTATAAAGTGATTAAATAATTATTTTTTCGCTATTTCGCTATTTCGCTATTTCACTATTTATGATTGACCTCTCTGTAAAAATATCTCATCTTAACCTGAAGAACCCGGTAATGACAGCTTCGGGTACATTCGGTTATGGGGAGGAGTTCAGGGATTTTCTTGACCTGGGAAGGTTGGGGGGATCGTGGTTAAGGCAATAACGGAGAGCAATCGTGATGGCAATGCATACCCGAGGATGGCAGAGACAGCTTCAGGAATGCTGAATTCGGTAGGACTTCAAAACAAGGGAGTAGATTATTTTATCAAAGAGATATATCCTTTAATTCAAGACTTTGGCACGAATGTAATTGTCAACGTCTCAGGGTCGACTATAGATGAATACGTTAATGTTGCAGAAAAGATCAACGAGCTTGAGAAAATTCCCGCCATTGAGCTTAACATCTCCTGCCCGAATGTTAAGCATGGTGGTATGGTTTTCGGGACCGATCCTTCTATAGCCACAGAAGTGACGTCCGCTGTTCGTAAAGTTTATAAGAAAGATCTCATTGTAAAGCTCTCCCCCAATGTGACTTCCATCCAGGAAATGGCCAAAGCAGTTGTTGACGGCGGAGCCGATATCATCTCTCTCATCAACACATTGTTGGGAATGGCCATTGACGTAGATAAGCGCTCGCCTGTCCTTGCAACCATGACAGGTGGATTATCAGGTCCCGCTATAAAACCAATCGCACTGCGGATGGTATGGCAGGTCTCAAAAGCAGTGAAAGTGCCGGTAATCGGGATAGGTGGCATCATGAATGCCACTGATGTCATCGAGTTCATGCTGGCAGGGGCATCTGCAGTGCAGGTGGGAACAGCCAATTTCATTGATCCCGGCATCACTATCAAGATCATTGACGGGATCGAAGCTTACTGCAGGCTGCATAAGGTCAGCGCCGTTCGAGAACTGATTTGCGCGCTAAAAAGTTAGCGAGGTGTCGAGATGGCAGGTTGAATAATTGTAATTGTGACTTTGTGACTTCAAAAGATATTCACTTCCGTTTCCAACATCACTCCAAACCTCTGGTAGACAGATTGCCTGATCTCTTCACTTAAGTCAATGATTTCCAATCCTGTTGCGTTGCCCAGATTCACCAGAACCAATGGCTGTGTAGAATGTACACCGGCATTTCCTTTGCGTTTTCCTTTCCATCCGCACTGTTCAATCATCCAGGCGGCAGCGAGCTTGATCTTACCATCTTGTTGAAAAGAGACTATTCCAGGGAAGGATCTCATTAAGTGTTCGTATTGCTGGGAAAGAATTACAGGGTTCTTAAAAAAACTACCTGCATTACCGGTTACGGCAGGATCAGGAAGCTTCTCCGACCTTATCCTGCATACTGCTTCACGGATATCTTTAATTCCCGGCTTATCCACTTTCATCATGGATAGCTTTTCCCGGATATTTCCATAGTCCAGGCAAAGAACGGGCTTTTTCATTAACCGGAATGTGACATTCAGGATGATGAACCGGTTTTTATGATGTTGTTTGAAGATACTTTCCCTGTAACCGAATTTGCAATCTTCTTTTGATAATATTTCCCTTTCCCTGGATTCCAGGTTGAATGCTTCGAGTTCAATGAAAGTATCCTTCATTTCCATGCCATAGGCGCCGATATTCTGGACGGGACTGGCCCCGACATTCCCCGGTATTCCTGAGAGGTTCTCAATTCCGCCCCAGCCGCGATCCACGCAATACTTCACCAGGTCATCCCATCTTTCCCCCGAGCCAGCTTTCACATAAACCACTTCATCATCTTCATTGATGACCCGGATCCCTTTTATGGAGATCTTAAGCACTGTTCCTGGAAAGTCCTTAGTAAACAGGATGTTGCTTCCACCTCCCAGGATCAGCAAGGGGGAACGATCTTTCAGGTCTTGTGCTTCAATTATGTCTTCCTCTGCAAGGGCATCGGCAAAGAAACAGGCTTTGGCTTTAATCCCGAATGTATTAAAAGGCTTAAGAGAAATTTGTTCCCTGAACTTCATAAAATGTCGAATTCCGTTCAAATTTAATCGAAATGACTTTACCTTCAAAAGGAATTTTATTTTAGTTACTTTTGCTCATAAGATCAAAGAGCCTTGAAAAATGTAATTATCTCCGTAACCAACGATCTTACCACCGACCAGCGCGTCGACCGGGTTTGCAACACACTGGTGAAGATGGGATTCTGTATACTTCTCATTGGAAGAAAAAGAAAAAAGAGCCTGCCACTAAAACCGAGGCAATACAGGATGAAAAGGATGCGGCTTATTTTCGATAAAGGCCCTTATTTTTATGCTGAGTATAACATCCGTCTTTTTTTCTTTCTTCTTTTTCATAAAACTGACCTTTTAGTTTCAAATGATCTTGACACCCTGTTGGCAAATTACGTTGTTTCGCGATTACGGAAGTTGCCATTGGTCCATGATTGTCATGAATACTTTCGCGGCGTTCCTGAACTCAACGGAAGACCACGGACAATGTGCATATGGAAAATGATCGAGGATCATATTTTCCCGAAGCTTCGTTCTGTCTATGCTGTAAATACTTCCATTGCAGAGATCTATCATAAGGAATACGGCAATGATGTCAGGGTGATCAGGAATTTTCCTGTGAGAAAAACTGCCTGTTCTGTCAAACCCATTTCGGAGCTTGGTATCCCTGAAGGTTCAAAGATCATTCTTTACCAGGGTGCAGTAAATGTAGACCGTGGCCTTGAAGAGGCGATCCGGGCGATGAAGCTTACGAGGGAGAAGACCTACCTGGTCATTATTGGGACTGGGGATGTCCTGGACCAGTTGAAAAGCCTCGTCAAAGAAGAGGGGGTCAGTGAAAAGGTCATCTTTACCGGGCCTGTTCCCCTGCAAGACCTTCACGAATATACCCTCATGGCAGATATCGGTTTATCCATCGAAAAAGATGTCAGCCTCAATTATCATTTCTGCCTGCCAAATAAATTTCTCGACTACATCCAGGCAGAAGTACCAGTTCTTGTTTCTCCCTTACCTGAGATGAAGGCAATTGTGGAAAAGTACAGGATTGGTGAAATGATTGAAAGTCATGATCCTCAATACCTTGCAAATAAATTTGACCACCTGTTGATCAATGGTAAAAACTCATCACTCTTTAGTGAAAACCTGAAAAAGGCTGCCGCCAGTCTCTGCTGGGAAAATGAAGAACAGGAATTAATGAAAATCTATTCTCCTTATGTATGATTTGCATCTTCATATAATATCCTTCACTATCCCTTACCCGCCGAATTACGGAGGTGTCATCGACGTTTTCTATAAGATCAGGGCGTTGCATTCAGCAGGTGTAAAGGTGCATTTGCACTGTTTCTCTTATGACCGCAAGCCTTCGCCTGAACTTGAAGAATATTGCCATGAAGTGCATTATTATCCTCGGAAAACAGGGCTGAGATCGGCATTGACCTGGAAGCCTTACATTGTGTATAGCCGCAGGTCAGATCAATTACTTAAGATACTCCTTGAAGATGATTACCCGGTCATTTTCGAGGGGCTTCACAGCTGTTATTATTTATCGCATCCCGCACTAAAGAACAGGATCAGGATTTATCGTGAAAGCAACATTGAGCATCTGTATTATTATCATTTATCGAAAGCCGAACCAAATCTCCTGAAGAAGCTCTATTATATTTTATCCAGTTTAAAATTGCTGGCTTTCCAGGGTATCCTTTCGCATGCTTCCATGATGCTTACCGTTTCAAGTGAAGACAATGAATACCTCTCGCTTAAATTTCCAGGTATCCCGGTTGAATATCTTCCCAGCTTTCATAAGGATGATGAAATAAAAAGCCTGCCCGGTATTGGAGACTTCGCTCTATACCAGGGGAACCTGAGTGTCGCCGAAAATGAAAAAGCTGCAGAATACCTGATAAAAGAGGTCTTCAGGGGATCAGGAATCCGTTTTATCATTGCCGGTCTGAATCCATCACGGTCATTAGAGAAACTTGCCGGCCAGAATCCTGATGTGACCATTCTTGCAAATCCCTCAGACCAGGAAATGCAACGGCTTATCAGTGAAGCACAGGTCAATATTCTTGTAACTTTCCAGCCGACAGGTTTAAAGTTAAAACTGCTTAATGCGCTTTTCAATGGGCGCTTTTGCCTGGTGAACCCGGGAATGGTGCGTGGCACTGAATTGGGAGAACTTTGTGAAATAGGGACAAACAGTCAGGAACTGAGACAAAAAATTACTGACCTGATGCATCAGCCCTTTAATGAGAAGGACCTTTATCTTCGCAGAGAAAAGTTGCTGAATTATCATTCCAACAAAGAGAATTGCATCCGCCTGCTGAATTTACTATCTTTGTTCTCCATTCGCGGAAAAGTCTGAATCTTAATCAATCCTTATTCTATGAAAAAGATACTTGTCCCTGTTGATTTCTCAGGACATACTGAAATTGCATGCAATTATGCCCTGGAAATAGCCGATAAAGAAGGCGCAGTGATCCGCCTTTTTCATACTTATTCAGATCAGTTCATTATTGCAGATAGTTCATTCCCTGATGCCATTGACATGAGCACAATGTACAATGAAGAATTACTTAAGGAGATTTTTCACCAGTCAGAAAAAAAGATGGAGGCACTCAGGGCACAACTGGAAGAGAAGGTCAGTAAAATCAAGAAAAACATTGAGTTACAAATAACTCTTGTGGGTGGAGAGATCGATAGTGAGCTTAAAGAACTTTGCAAAGATTTTCACCCTGATATCGTGGTCATGGGAACCGGTGGAACGGGGAAAACGATCAACCGCTGGGGAAGAGTTTCGACTTATATTATCAATCATTCAAGGGTCCCTGTGTTGACTGTCCCGGAAATAAAAATATTCAGGGGGTTTGACAAGATTATGCTGGCAGCAGATCCGTCAGGGAAGGAGGTTGAAGATCTTATCCATAAGATAATGTTGATGTTCAGCGACTTTTCTTTTCAATTGTACTGCATACATTTCCTGATCAGGGAAAATGAAGCTGAAGAAAACAAGAAGATGGAAAGTCTTCGCAAGAAGTTTGAAAAAGAAGAAAAGTCCGGGTTGATCTCATTTAAAATAATAAAAGTGACTGAAGATAAACACGCTGTTATCAACCAGGTGATTGAAAACCAGTCAATTGACATGATTGCCTTTCAGCCTCATAAGCACAACCTGTTCTACAATCTGTTTACGCGTAAAATAACCAAGAAAGATCTCCAGGTAACAAATGTCCCTCTATTGGTCTTACCTCTTTGCTGATGGTTTATTGCAACACGATCCGCCTGAGGCGGTAACTGTCGTATTCGTACATTTCCCAGTATTGGTTTTCGGATCCGTTCCCTTTTGAAGAGGTAAAACGGAAATCTGTCTGGAGTGATCTCATGTGAAATTCAGGGATACAATGTTCGAATGATTTACCATACTTCCACAATGCAGAAATAAAATAGAAGGTTATATCGAATCCCTGAAATGCCAAGGGATCAGGGTCTGTCTGGTAACGTTCCTGGTAATTTGCGATGAATTTTTTCACCCCCGGATCATCATAGTCGATAAAATAAGGTGCCATGACATGTGTTCTCAGGTTTACCAGGTAATCAGACTCAATGTCGTCAAAGCGGTCCCAACGGGGCAGACCTATGAGGGTCGCAGTAAATTCATTACGGTGCTCATTCAAGGCAGTAACCAGATCAAGGACAAATGATTTATCTTCAGAGATCAGGATGATGATGTTCCCTTTTTTCTTTGATATCAGGTTGAGCATCTCATCAGATCCCTCAGCCTTGTGAACATCGATAGTTTTTCCCTGCAACGCTGACATGATAGTACTGGCAAGTGTTTTACTCGCTTTTTGATCATCACTGATCACAATAACAGTGCTGTCCTTACAACTGGTTTCAAGGTAACGGATAAGTTCAGGGGACAGGCTTTTAATGGGTGGCCTGACTTTAAAGACTCTTTTGTGCTTTTCCAATATCTGTTCCCTTTCTGATAAGGGATTTATAATAGGTATGTTATATTTCTCGGCAAAATCAGCTACCAGTTGAAAATTGCGATGGTACATCATCCCGAATATGAGATCTGTATTCCTGAATTCAGGGTCTTGCAGGAGTTTTAAAGTTTTCAGGGTATCATGTCCTGTATCATAAACGGTCACCTTTAAGGATACTCCGATATTCTCCAGTGAGTCGAGTGCCATCCTGAACCCTTCATAATACTCAATAAATTGCAATGGCTTGTTTTCCTGTGTTTCTGATTCAGGGTCCGGATTGACATCCATTTGGGTGACATCACCGAGATCGAGAGGGATCACCAATGCGACATTGTAACTTTTTTTAAAGGAAGATTTGTCCGTTCCACATGGAAGGACTTCCTCGCTTTCAGGTTTCGATAATTTTTTCTCTTCCGGGTTCGTGACTGATTGTTTCCTGGGAACTGGTGATGGGGATGCCGGGATCTTTAGTTTCTGACCTGCTTTAAGGCCGTCTTTTACTTCCGGGTTTTCCTGTATTATCACGTTAATATCTACCTCATATGCCTTCGAGATCATATAGAGGCTCTGACCTTTTTTGACAAGATGTATGTAGTAATTTTTTCCGTCGATCTTTTCAATCTTTGCCGATCTTATCTGGTCGAGAAGATCCTGAGCGTCACAACATGTTGACAGGAGTCCTGAAAGGAAGACGATGATGAGTATCCTGCTCATTCTATTCCGGTTATTCCCACTCTATAGTGGCAGGTGGTTTTGAACTGATGTCATAAACCACCCTGTTCACTCCTCTCACTTTATTAATGATGTCATTGGATATCCGGGCCAGAACATCATACGGCAATTGAGCCCAGTCAGCAGTCATTCCATCAGTGGATGTCACGGCCCGAAGACTGACAACATTTTCATACGTACGTTCATCACCCATAACCCCGACTGACCGGATCGGCAGAAGTACAGTAAAAGCCTGCCAGACCGAATCATATAAACCGTTATTTTTTAATCCGTTAATGAAAATATCATCTACCTCCTGTAAGATCTTCACGCGGTCCCTGGTAATCTCGCCAAGGATACGAACAGCCAATCCCGGACCGGGGAAAGGATGCCTGCTGATCAGTTCATTATCGATCCCAAGCGTCCTGCCTACCTTCCTTACCTCATCCTTGAAGAGGCTCTTCAAAGGCTCAATGATCTTGAGATTCAGATGCTTGGGAAGCCCACCCACGTTATGATGAGATTTAATGGTAGCGGAAGGCCCGTTAACAGAAACTGATTCAATAACATCAGGGTAGATGGTTCCCTGTGCCAGCCAGTGAATGTCCGTTATTTTACCTGCTTCCGATTCGAAGACATCAATGAATATCTTACCTATGATCTTTCTTTTCTTTTCAGGATCTGAGACTCCATCCAAAGCATCAAGGAACAGGTCGGATGCATCAATGCCTTTAACGTTCAGGTGCATGTGCTTATAAGAATCCAGAACTTTCTGAAATTCATTCTTCCGGAGTAGTCCGTTATTGACGAAAATGCAATGCAGGTTCGGCCCGATGGCCTGATGAAGCAGTATTCCGGCGACACTTGAATCAACACCTCCTGATAAGCCAAGAACCACTTTCTCATCTCCTATCTTCTCCCTGAGCCAGGCTATTGTCGATTCAATGAAGGACTCAGGGGTCCAGGATCCCTGACATCCGCAAATACCGATCAGGAAATTTCGCAAAAGGACGGTACCTTCGCTGGTATGGTAAACTTCAGGATGAAACTGGATACCATAGGTTTGTTCCCGGTCTATTGAAAACCCTGCCACTTTAACGTCCAGGGTTTCCGCGATGATCTTAAAGTTCTCCGGGGTCTTCATTATGGTATCTCCGTGCGACATCCATACCTGGCTTCCATCTGACATTCCTTTCATTAATGGACTTGATCTCTCTATGAATGAAAGATTTGCCCGTCCATACTCCCTGTGGTCCGAAGCTATTACTTCCCCACCGTCAATCTGTGCCAGATATTGAGCGCCATAACAGACTGCCAGTATAGGAACCTTTTTTCTAATAGAGGAAAGATCAGGAGCCGGTGAGTTTTCGTCCCTCACTGAGAATGGTGATCCTGAAAGGATCACTCCTTTAACCCATTCGGTGATTTCCGGTATCTTATTGAAGGGATGGATCTCACAGTAAACCTTCAGCTCACGCACACGACGTGCAATCAATTGTGTGTACTGCGAACCAAAATCAAGGATAAGGATGGTTTCTTGCATGCTGCAAATATAGGGAAAAGATGAGATTAACGGGTCAGGATGGCATGGTATACTGTTTCATTTCCGACTGAATCCCTGACAATCAGACGGAAATTGTTTTTGCCAGGCCTTATCCGGTCATCGAAATTATAGACCAGCAGGTTGTCTTTGGCATCGAAATCCATCAGGATCCATCTTCCGTTGAGGGTCCCACGGTAAGACCTGATACCGGAAAGGTTATCGTAAATTTTAAAGGCGAGCGTTTGCTGCCTGCTTACATTTTTATTTTGGCCTGCATTGACCGGCCTTACGACAGGAGGAATAGTATCTACTGCAACAGTATAATTCCCGAATTCGCGAACCTGGGTGATGAGATAATTATTTTCCAGTTTACTACTTTTCCCTAAAAAATGACCATTCTTTTCAACTTCAACGATCAGCGCTTTGCTGAGCAGGGCCTTTGGAACTCCATCTGCCCTTATGGATAAGTTACAGGGGGAATGGATTGGGACCAGGTCATCCTGCAGGTGATAGACGGGAGAATAGCTGCCATGAACAGCCGGAGATGATGAAAAAATGAAGTCAAGGTCCTCATAAAGAGCGTCGGCCGGAAGGTCAAAAGTCATTCCTTCTACACTGAAGTGATTACTCTTTCCGCAAGTCAGCAGGGTTCCTTTTAATTCCGGGGCTTCATTGTTCAGTAATGGGAGCAGATGGCTTTTGACCCAGAACGAAAGCCTGGATGTATTGCCAAAAACATCTTTCACAATATAAAGCACTTTATGAACCTTTTCATCTGCGAAAGTCACAAGGCCATTGTTCTTTGTCCTGCCGTACATCGATAATTTGTTGTTGGGTGCGATGTAGGAACGCATGATACGCTGGCCATTTTTTACAACCTGGGGATAATCGAGAACAGCATTGGCATACCGGGTTTCTGCAAAAGCAAAACGTTCGATCTTCTGGGTAAAATAACACACAGTATCGACAAACAGCTCAATGGATGCAATACCATCCCTTGAACCAGTGTCATTGCTGAAATCAACTGCCTGTATCCCGATGATTATGTTGCCCGAGACGTTGACTGTGTCTTTTGAGATCACTTTGCATGCATTTCCTGAACCAGTCACTGCAAGAGTCAAAGGATTATCGGAAAAATTAACCCTGCTGTTTTTGTCAAATGGATAAATCCTTACATAATAGATCTTAGGCGGGGTAGTGTCTTTGAAAGGAAGGCCAAACAATAACGGGTTGATAATCTCTTGTGTAGCTGCATCACGGATTTCAAAATGCAAATGAGGTCCTTCTGAAAGTCCTGTGTTACCTGAATATGCGATCAAATCCCCTTTTTTCACCTTCAATAATCCGGGGTCAACAGGAATATCTATTTCGAATGATTCTCTTTTATACTGCTCTTCCCTGATCCAATCCCCGATAGCCCCATATAGTTTTTTCAGATGACCGTAAACAGAAGTATATCCATTGGGATGGGTGATATAAAGTGCTTTGCCAAAACCTGTTGAAGAGATATTGATCCTGGAGATGTATCCATCTGCCACGGCATAGACCGGCTTTCCCTCTTCACCCCCGCTACGTATATCGATACCTGAATGAAAATGGTTTTGACGGACATCTCCAAATCCGCCAGCCAGAAGTATTGGAAAATCAACCGGCGAGCGGAAATACTTCTTCGGATAGGGTGATTGAGCATCAGAATATCCGTAAAGGATACTCCCCAGGATCAGCATCGAAAGAAAAACCAGGTACTTCATAGCTTTTCATTGATGTTCATCAGCATTCTACCGGGCAGGAAGAAATGAAAAGTCCTTTGAATACCTGAGCATTTGTGAGGTAAAGTCTTCAGTATAAGAAATCTGAATATCCTTAATGATTCCGTTATCCATAACCGGAGTGAGCATAGGATTGATAAAGCCACTGTAGGGTGCTATGTTCAGTTTCGAGTAACGATCCAGGACTTCTTTATGCAGTCCGGGATCGACTTTAACGCCATAGGATTCTACGAGTTCCTTTGCAGCACGATAGTCCCCTTCTGATGTAATGCGCTGTATCTCGCCAAGCAATTGTCCGAATAATAAACGTAAAGCAAAGTAATCATTGACCCTAAAGAAGGTCTTGCCGTCTTTCTGGTATTTTTCAATAATATTGTCCTGCATCCCTTTTTCATATACCCAATGAGCAATAAGAGAACGGTCGCGCATGTGAGCTTCTTCCACGTCCTCACCAGGGTGGACCTTCACAAGCTGGGTCATCAGTCCATTACGGATAAAAGAATCATATTCTGCTTTAGCAACATCTTCAGAAGGAACCAGGCCAAGCTCGATCATTTTCTTATCCAAAATATAATAAAGTGCGAATAAGTCGGCCCGTGCTTCTTCGATGGTCGAATGATAGTTCTTCAAGGACTCACTTACAACGCCAGGCATCATCTGGCCCGAACCATGGCCAAGACATTCATGGAGGTCGGTGGTCAGATTGCCAGCAAGGTAGCCGTATTTTTTTGCCAGGTCAATTTCATCCTGTGATCCGCAAAATTCTTCAAGAAATCCGTTCCCCAGTGATGCCTGGTCATATGCATAGGTTATATTATCGATGGTCACCGATTTGGAACCATATTCCTTCCGGATCCACTGGGCGTTTGGCAGGTTGATCCCTATGGGGGTCGAAGGGTCGCTGTCGCCACCAAGCTGAACAGCTGTTACGACTTTCGCTGTCACTCCTTTGACCTCTTTCTTTTTGTACTTTGGATCGACAGGGGAGTTATCCTCGAAATATTGTGCATTCCTGCTCAGGGTTTCAGCTCGTTTTGTGGCCACCACATCTTTGAAATTGACCATGGCTTCCCAGGTTCCTTTTTTTGCAAGAGGATCACCATAAACTTCAATAAACCCATTGATAAAATCCACGTTTGAATTAAGATCTTTCACCCAAAGGATATTGTACTCATCCCAGGTTTGCAGGTCGCCTGTCCGGTAGTAGTCGATCAGTTTGGAAATTTCTTCTCGCTGATCCGGGTTTTCGGCTACATTCATGGCTTTATTCAGCCAGGATATAATCTTTTCTATTGCCGAAGAGTATAATTCACCGACGCGGTAGGTTTTTTCGACGACCTTTCCGTTTTCCATGACCAGTTTCGAATTCAAGCCAAATGTGACGTAAGTATCCTGACCGGAGTTTAAGCTGGAATTTCTCAGATCCGTATAAAAGTTTTCCGCTTCTTTCTGGGTCACGCCATCATAAAAGTTGCAGGCAGATGTTGCCACCATATCAACTTTAGGATCCTGATTTACCCTTTTCGGCAGGATATCGGGATCAAACATGATGGGTGTGATCTCGTTGATGAAATCTGCAACATTTTGTCCTGATTTGAGCGGTAGTCGCTTTGGATCCACGCTTTTGACCAGAGAAGCAAAATATTCTTTCGAAAATCCGGGGATGAATTTATCAGTCGAATAATGATGGTGGATCCCGTTGGAAAACCACACACGTTTAAGATAGACTATAAAACTCTTAAAATCGGTACTGGTCCTGTCACCCTTATAATCAGTATAAATGGGTTCCAGTGTTTTCCTGACCAGGAGATTGTACTTGCAATTCTGATCATATGTTATATCCCTTCCAGAGATCGCAGCCTGACTGAGATAATAGATCAGTTCTTTCTGTTTCAGTGATAGGTCATCAAATCCCGGTACATTGTACCGTAAGATCTTTGCATCTGCAAATTGTTCTGTTATCCATTTGAACACCCTGGCATCCACTGGTGCATTTTGTTTTTTCTCTGGCATAAAAGACATTAATGATACGACTGTTACTAATAAACATTTATAAAAGATATTTTTCATATTGACAGTTTTATTGTTGATTAATCATTTTTCATTTTTAATTATCTCCTTCCCATTGAACACTGGAACGACATTCGTCTGATCATATGTGAAGGAGTACGGGATCACGTCATCCAGTTTAAGTTTTTTAAGGCGATGACGGTGGGCAGCTTTTTCAATATATCCTAAAATATCTGGTTTAGCAAGTTTCCACAGGTCGATGGCAGCATTTGTTGAATCGCAATTAGTGGAAAATTTTTCGCTTTCCACCAAACGAAGGGAGAGGGCACCAGCAAACAGGGTATCTTCCAGACAGAACTTCTTCTTCCACCCTGAACAGAGAATAACCACATTCTTTCCTTTATCAATAAGCCATTGGGTCAGAGCGCTAATATTAATGAAAGCACCGATCACGATTTGTTCTGATTTTTTCGCCATTTCTAACGCACGCGTACCATTCGTAGTGCAATATACCAGGATTTTTCCTTCGACCCTGTCACGGGTAAAGCTAAAAGCGGAGTTCCCGAAATCGGCAAAGTCCAGCTTTTGCCCATCCTGTTCGGAAGCAACTAAAAAGCCTTGTTCTTTATATTGCTTTGCTAATTCGGTTGTGGCTACAGGAATAATTGCCGTTACACCACTTTCAAAGGCAGTACAGATAGTTGTGGTTGCCCTAAGGATATCTACGAGTACTACGATAAAATTTTCTTTGGTAAGGATCTCGGGGAAAAGTTTAGGAGTCAGACAAACCTCGATGCAACGGATATGGTTATTTACTGTTTCCATTTTACTATTAATAAAAAACAACTTCACATCCGGGATGAGTAAGCTTGAACTTGGCTACTCTTTTTTCAGAGATCTTCGTATTGAATATCTTCAAAGATTTCAACCCTGTCATAGGCTCCAATACATCGAGGTTACCAATCTTGGTGTTATAAAATTCCAGTACTTTCAGGCTCCTAAGGTTCTGAAGGTATTTTAGATTTTTAATGGGAGTCCCTGCAAATTTCAGGGTTTCGATGTAGCGAAGGTTCTGAACAGGCATTAAATCTTCTACCTGGGTATTTGAGAGATCAAGTTCACGGAGGTTTGACAGGGGAACAATAGGATCAAGCTTAGTCACGGGATTTTTCGGGATCCGGAGTGCCTGGAGCTGTGTCAACCTGCTTAGGGGGTCCAGGCTTGAAATCCTTGTACCTGATATTTCAAGTTCTTTCAGGCGGGAAAGATATACCACAGGTTGCAGACTTATGATCCCCGGGTCTTCCCTGATGACCAGTTTTTCTGTCCCAGCGATCTTCTGAAGCTGAACTTTATCAAGAGACCCACTAAAACCGAAATAGTGTAAAAGGTCATCTTTCCATCCCTGGGAGAGCTCATTCCACCATTGTGTATTTTCATAGGTCTGCGAGATCACGAGGCAGTTAGGATCTTGATCCATGAATTCGTTCGCTTTTGCGAGTGTCAGTCCGGTATTATCCGCATAAATAAAAACCAGCTTCTTCAATGAGGTGAGAGGAGAAATATCACTTACTGAAGTATGGTCAATGGAAAGAACTGTAAGTTTAGTCAATTTTGCCAGAGGCTGCACACTGGAGATCCTGGTGTTGTTGGCATTGATCCTTGTAAGTTCATCAAGATCTTTCAATGGTTCCAGGCCTGGTACTGCTGTATTTGCAAATTCAATGACCCGCAGGCGTGTCAGAATTGAGACAGGAGCCAGGGAGGTGATTGTCATTCTTCCGCTTATGTCCAGGCTATCGAGGGTAATCAGGTGATGGAGTTGTTCAGGGCCTGGTGAATTATCCAGTTTCCTGTAAAGGCTGAAGACTTTTTTCCAATCGGGTGTCATGTTTCCCCACCATTTTGCGAGTGCATCAGATTCAAACACAAGATCGACATCGGGGTGTTTCAGCATGAACTGTAAGGCCTTGTCAGGATCTACCTTAGTATTATCACAATAGATCTTTCTGATGCCAGGAATATTTTCAAAAACATCCAGCGATTTGACCCCGGTATTGTTAAAGAAAACCATTGATAAAAGCCTCAGATCCTTCAGGGGATCGAGATATACGACAGGAGTGTGTGTAAAATACAACACTTCAAGGTTGATGAGTTCCGATAAGGGTTGCAGGTCAGAAACATGGGTATCAGAAAATCTCAGGTCCTTCAGCGCTGTAAGTCCGCTCAATGGCTGGATACTATCGATTGTGGTGCCACTGAAATCCAGGATCTCCATGCCTATGAGTCCGGACAAAACATCGAGGGTCCTGACCGGTGTGTTTTTAATCCTGAGAACGCGCAAATGATCAGAATACCTAAGAGGTTCAAGGGAGGCAACCTGTGTGCCGGAAATATCGAGCTCTTCCAATTGGTTCAGGTTACGAAGCGGCATCAAGTCGGTAACTGATGTATTGGCGATTGAAACTTTTTTCAGTGAAGAAAGTTTTGCAACAGGTTCAATATCGGTTAAGCCAGTATTCCCTGAAATATCGATCTCCTTCATCATAATTATCTGCAGGATGAGGGAATAGAATCTCCCGGCATCGATCGGAACAGGATTTCCATTAACGATGGCAACAGTATCATTAAAAGAGGAAACCTGTGCCAACCTATAATTTGAATCCAACTGGGCATCCTTGCCGAAAACCAATTTCCAGCTTGCAGGCAATGCATTCCACCAGTTCCTCATATCTTCTTTTTCATTCATCTTGGTGGTATAGATACTTGCGATCTTCAGTTCCTGCTTACTATCGTCATAATTGATCTCAAAATACCTGACCTTGTTTGAGTTAACAGAGTCGTTATTGACTGTCAGCCCTTTCAAATTACGATTCGCTGTAACTTTAAAATAGGTCTGTCCGATATCATTTTTCATGGCGCTGACATCCTGGACTGTATAAAGAAAAGTGGCGCCTTTAAAGAAAAAATCTACATCACTAAGATAAGCCTGAATGTCCTTGTAGAGAGGAACGAGCCGTTTTTCATCCAGATCGTCTTCCACCTGGACCTTGTTATCAGTAAAAAATTTACTATAGCTGTCATTAATTATGATCTCCTTTTCCTTTACAGGATTCTTCTTATCGGAAAGAAAATTCAGGGTTCCCTCAAAAAACTTGACAAGAGATGTGCATTGGTTCCTGAAATCCTCGATCTGTTCAGGGGTAAATTCTGTTATGACCGGTTTTTTTTCTTTCGCAGGAACTTGTTTTGTCCCGGTTGGCTTCTTTACAGACTGAGTTTGCGTGGTTTTCTTTTGCTGCGGAAAGGCGTATGACGCAAGAAAAAGAAGTAACAAGATTATCGGTAAACGTAAAATATTATTCTTCATGGATATAATTTCGAATGAGTTCTTTTTTATCCCTGTCTGTAATTTTCACCATATTCGAAATAAGCCACCCGGAATTGTCAGTGCTGCGGTTAAAATAGGATACTTCGAAATACCATCCCGGGACCTGTAAGAAATGGAATTTCACCTCTTTTACCGTTTCAAATTTCAGGTTCCCGTTCTTGATCTCTTCTACAAACAGGGAAAGCTGGTCAGGGCGATAGTAGCGGTCGAGATAATAATCAAGTTTATCAGGGTCTTCAAAGACTTTATGAATATTCATAAAATCAATCTCATGACTCAGCGGGTGCAGGAAAAGCTTCAGGTTCGCGGTATCTCCCACATGAGTAAAGAGTTCTTTGAATTTAGAGAAATAAACATTGGAAAATACCCATTTATAACCCCCGTTTTGTCTTTCCAGTTTCAGGTATATAATAATATCGACTTTCTCATGCTGATATGTAAAACCGGCAGTGACCTCCGAAAACCAATCCTTACCATGAAAATCAAGGAATACCGGGTTTTTTTTATTGGTGACCTGTTCGATAAAGTTGTTCCTGTCGGTAGTTGAAACAGATGAGCTATAGTTATCAAAAATAATATTCAGGTATTTTTTTCTTGATTTCAGATCCCTGAATATACTGTCGCCCGTATAGGTCCTCTTTCCTTTTACATCTTCTTCAGCATTAAACCGGCGAAAGAACTGGTTGACCTGTTTGGTTTGTGCATAAAATTTCGATTCATCAGGGGTAAATGAACTGAACGATGATCCATTCTGACAGAATACAACCACTGGAAGGAACAAAATGAACAAGAAGGAGGTGAGTCTCATCAGGATTTAAGTTATTAAATTATAAGAAGCAGGGATCAGGAGCAGGAAGTCGTGTAAGATTCCTTTTCAGATGATCCCTGGCAGGAGTTCGAAATTATTTTGAAGTTTCTTTCACGCGGATATCGCCGAGGAGAACATCCCAGAAACCGATCAATCTTCCGCCGATCTGAGTTTCTTTCCTTTTCACATAAACCGTGATATCCTTTTTAGTAGTATCTTCATAGATCAGGCCCTTTTCTTTATCAAATCCCTGGAACCTCTGATAGATTGTTATCACCCCGACATAGGTGCCATCCGGCTGACGTTCAAGGTCGCTGACATATTGTATTTTGTACCAATCGATAGTGACCCTGTCGTAGTTAAGTTTCATCAGTCTGTCAAAATATTCCCTCACCTTGAAATATGCAACATCGGGTTTTGAAATTGAGGAAACGCCTATTTCACTGTTATCCATAAATAGTTCGACGGCCCTTTCAATGACTCGTTGTGATTCAGACCATGGTGTGCTCTTATTACCTATGATACTTATATACTTGCTGAGATCCCTAACTTTTTCGAGTGCGAGGCTATCGATGGCCTGTTTACGCTGAGGTGATATATTTTCATCTTTATTCTGTGCAAAAATGGGAGATGTCATGATCAGTAAGCAGATCAATACTAAACTTGAAATTCTTCTTTTCATCTGTCAATCATTTAATTGTTTATGCTCAATACTGATTTGAATGTCAAAAAATCACATTTTGATCAGGTCAAGTTCTTTTATTTTCCCGTCCCCATCGAGCTGATAAGAATCTACCGCATTCCGGCTTGCTTTCTGGTCGCGCACGAACTCAAGGTAACGTTTGATGGTCGTTGGTTTATCGTAATCGATGATAGAGCCTTCCTTGCTGATGATAATTAATACTGTGGCATCATCCCCGGAAAAGAGTTGCAGCGTACTATGGGTCAGTGAC
This sequence comes from uncultured Bacteroidales bacterium, assembly GCA_963768805.1. Taxonomy (GTDB): domain Bacteria; phylum Bacteroidota; class Bacteroidia; order Bacteroidales; family FEN-979; genus FEN-979. Next base: position 38,791 of record CAVYJI010000002.1, read on the forward strand.
ATAACCTGGCTGGTATTGCCCATTTTTGAAGCTGCAGCAATTCCCTGGAAGGCATTTTCAAGTTGATTTTTCAGGGGAACGGATTTCTTTGTCCTCATTCCTGCGATTTTTTCTTCCACTTTTGTAATGAGGTCATTAATATCCTTATTGTCAAGGTTCATAGCTTTGATCTTTGCCAGTTCTTCCTCAAGTTCATCGGCTGATTTATCATCCTTGTTAAGCAGCATATCAAGCAATTCCGCACGTGCAGCGTCGATCCGTTCCTGTTTTTGTTTATCTCTTTCAGCGAAGGCATTTTTGAGTACCTGGCGGGCCTCTGTAATCATTTTATCAAGTTCAGGATCTTTAAAGTGCTTGTTAGCGATATCATTCACCGTCCTTACTTGTGCTTCCAGGGATTTTGAGGTTGTACCATTAATAATGCCTGAGAGTTCCTGTTTAGCCAATTCGATCTGGGATTTCTGTTCTTTCTTCGACATTTTCCCTGTTGTTTTGCAACCATCTGAACAGACAGCTATCGCAGCGATTAAAAGAATAAACACAAAATGCTGCCATTGAAGTGATTTGATTTTATGAATCATTCCTGTCATATATTTTCATTTTAAATTGTTAAGCTTAATATAAACTGCTCTGAGATCTTATCCTTTATAGAATGGTAATTTGACAACTACCGCTTTAAGGGCTTTTCCACGGATATTGATAAAAATCTCACTACCTTCTTTTGAAAGTGAAGTCGGCACATATCCCATCCCGACAGGTATTTTTAATGATGGCGCCATGGTTCCCGAAGTCACCTCCCCGATCACCTTGCCGGATGCGTCAACGATAGGATATCCATGCCGCGGAATACCCATGTCAACCATTTTAAAACCCACCAGTTTTTTTGAAACGCCTTCCTGTTTCTGGCGAAGCAATCCGGCTTTATTGATGAAATCTTTCTCCGGAGTAAATTTAGTGATCCAGCCAAGCCCGGCTTCTATAGGAGAAGTGGTGTCGTTGATGTCGTTGCCATAAAGGCAATAGCCCATCTCTAACCGCAACGTATCGCGGGCACCCAATCCGATATTCTTGATCCCGAATTCCTTACCTGCTTCAAAAACAGCATTCCATATTTTCGGGGCATCTTCATTAGCCATATATATTTCACAGCCACCCGAACCAGTATAACCTGTTGTTGCAAAGATAACATCCTTAACACCAGCAAAAGTCAGTTTCTTGAATGTATAGTATTCCATATCAGTGACCTTTGTGTCGGTAAGCTTCTGCATAGCCTTTAGTGCCAAAGGTCCCTGAACAGCAAGCTGGGCGATTTCATCTGAAGCATTGTACAGGATGGCGCCCATCTTGTTTTGCTTATTGCACCATTCCCAGTCCTTATCAATATTTGAAGCATTTACAACAAGAAGGTAAGTCTCTGCATTTACCCGGTAGACCAACAGGTCATCCACGATCCCTCCCTGATCATTAGGGAAGCAGGAATACTGGACTTTACCGTCCACCAATCTGGAAGCATCATTGGAGGTCACCCATTGAATGAAATCGAGCGCTTTTGGACCTTTTACCCAAAATTCGCCCATGTGTGAGACATCAAAAACGCCAATGCCTTTTCTGACAGTTTCATGTTCAATATTTACTCCGTCAAACTGGACCGGCATGAAGTAACCTGCAAAGGGAACAATCTTGCCCCCGTTGGTTTCGTGAAATTTTGTAAATGCTGTAGTTTTCATAGAATCTTTTTTGTAAACGACACAAAGTTAGAAAAAATTGTCAGTTACCCCTGATTACTGCTATTTAATTGCTAACTTTAACTGTTGATAACTCAGGGGGCTGGAAGAAAATAATTTGTACTTTTGGATGCAGGATGGTTTATGAAGAAAATGGCAATCCGGAAATTTCTAATATGAACTTATCATTAACAATTCATAATCACTATTGATGTTCTTTACACGACAAAACACCCCTCGCTGGCTGATCTACCTGATTGATCTCTTCATAGTTGTTTGTTCGGTTAATCTTGCTTTCCTGCTGAGGTTTAACTTCGCAATACCGGCCACGGAATTAAAGGGGTTACCCGGAGCTTTCTGCTGTATTGTGATCGTCAGGGCATGCAGTTTTTTCATTGCGCGCTCGTATGCGGGAATTATACGTTACACCACTACATCCGATGCACTCAGGGTAGTCGTGACAATTTTTACAGGAAGTGTCCTTTTCGGGTTGATCAATATTGTCACTTATTTCTTTATCAATAAGTCTTTCCTCATTCCTTTTTCGATCATTATCATAGATTTCCTTATCACCTGCATGGCCATGATCACCTTCAGGATGGTGGTCAAAATTGCTTACCTGGAACTGCAGCGGCCGGAACGGGCGCAGGTGAATGTGATTATCTACGGTGCGGGAGAAGCAGGGATCACGGCGAAAAGGGTCCTTGACAGGGATGCCAGTACAAAGTACAAGCTGGTTGTCTTCCTCGATGATGATCCCGGAAAGATCGGCAAAAAGCTTGAAGGTGTTGATGTTGTCAGTCCGGGAAAATTAGAAGAGCTGCTTGATGTACATTCCGTTGGACAATTGATCCTTGCGGTGCAGCAGTTCGATACGGATCGTAAACAGGAATTAGTTGATTTGTGCCTGATGCATGATGTGAGGGTTCTGACCGTACCTCCCATGATAAAGTGGATTAACGGGGAACTCAGTTTCAACCAGATAAAGACAATAAAGATTGAAGATCTTCTGGAACGGGAGGAGATTCGCCTGGATGACCGACAGATACGTGCTGAGTTAACGGGCAAAACCATTATCATTACTGGTGCGGCAGGTTCCATCGGGAGTGAACTTGCAAGACAGGTCGTAAACTTTCATCCTCTTAGACTCGTAATGATCGACCAGGCGGAGACCGGTATGCATCAGCTTGAGCTGGAGTTTACTGAAACACATCACGACAATCTTTCCTGTTTCCTGTTGGCAGATATCAGGAATGCATCCCGGATGGAAAACATTTTCAAGGAATTTAAGCCTGACATCATTTACCATGCTGCAGCTTATAAACATGTGCCTGTTATGGAGAATAACCCGTCGGAAGCGATCCTGACGAACGTGAATGGAACCCGGATACTGGCAGATCTTGCAATAAAATATAAGGCGAAAAAGTTCATCATGATCTCAACCGATAAGGCAGTAAATCCGACGAGTGTAATGGGAGCATCCAAGAGGATCGCAGAGATCTATACCCAGTCATTAAACCGAAATGGTGAACCAAGGTTCATCACTACGCGGTTCGGGAATGTGCTGGGTTCGAACGGGTCGGTAATACCTTTATTCAGGAGCCAGATCGAAAGAGGAGGTCCTGTGACTGTCACCCACCCGGAAATCACAAGGTATTTCATGACGATTCCTGAAGCCTGTGCCCTGGTGCTTGAAGCGGGCACCATGGGCAAAGGCGGAGAGATCTTTATTTTTGACATGGGGAAATCTGTACGTATCGTCGACCTTGCCAAAAGAATGATCAGTCTTTCAGGGTTAACACTGGGGAAAGACATCCAGGTGAGGTTCAGCGGGTTACGTCCGGGAGAAAAGCTGTATGAAGAACTGTTGAACAGCAAGGAAAACACGATACCTACCCACCATCCACGGATCCTTATTGCCAAGGTCAGGGAGTACAATCCCAAAGAGGTCGCTTCAGGGATCAATGAACTCGTTGCGCTTTCAATTTCCGGCAGCGACAAAGAGGTAGTACAAAAAATGAAAGCCATGGTTCCTGAATTCAAAAGTCAGAATTCGGTTTTCGAAGAGCTGGACAACAATTAGGGTACCGGGTGAAAGTTCAGTTATATTTTGACCCAAGGTCAATCAAAGTTTGATCGAAGGTTGATCGAAGCTCAATCGAAGCTCAATCGAAGCTCAATCGAAGCTCAATTGAAGGAAGGACGGAAGGAGACCAGTTAACTAATTGAAATTGAACCTGAATGCCAAATGCCGGAGAGGGCGTACATAAAACTGTATTAAGGAGAAATCCGGTTATCATATGATCACTATTCTCGGTCCGACTGCCAGCGGAAAAACCGCGGTTGCCGCTCATCTTGCATATGTCCTTGACGGCGAGGTGATCTCTGCAGATTCAAGACAGGTGTACCGTGGGATGTCGATCGGAACAGGTAAAGATCTGACAGAATATACGGTAAACGGAAAGAAGGTTCCTTATCATTTAATAGATATTGCTGATCCCGGCTACGAATATAACATTTACGAATATCAGCAGGATTTTTTAGCAGCTTATTCCGATATAGTTTCCAGGGGAAAATTGCCTGTGCTTTGCGGGGGGTCGGGCATGTATCTTGAATCTGTTCTGAAAAAGTACTATTTAAAAAAAATGGCTCCCGGGCTTAAAACCTTTGAGACCCTTTCACAAAAAACAGACAGTGAGTTGAAAGATCTGCTGATTTCCCTTAAGTCACAGCACAACACAACCGATCTCCTTGACCGCACAAGGATGATCCGGGCTATTATGATAGGTATGACTCCTGATGAAAAAGCTGAAGAAAAAGTTTTTCCTGAGCAGGTAAATTCCAGTAATTTTGGAATTCATTGGGAAAGAAGCTTGTTACGTGAACGGATCACCCGGCGTCTGCAAACACGGCTGGAAAGCGGAATGATAGAAGAGGTCAAGGAATTGTTGAACAAAGGACTTACTCCCGGGCAGCTGAAATTCTATGGACTGGAATATCGCTACATCGTTCTTTACCTTGAAAATAAGCTGGATTACAATGAAATGTTCAGGTTGCTGAACATTGCCATTCACCAGTTCGCAAAACGGCAGATGACTTGGTTCAGGAAGATGGAAAGGTCGGGCATACAAATTCACTGGCTTCGTGGAGAAACTAATTTGGATAATAATATCCTGGAAATACTATCACTTGGAACTTAAAAAAATCAAGAAAATTTGAGCATTTATTAATTTTGATATTACATTTGTCATGAGATATTTCTATTTACCATTTAAAATAAATTTATTATGAAAAAAACAAACACGTTATTCGTAATTGGGATTCTTTTATTGAGCACTGTCATACTTTTTTCTTCATGTAAGAAGAAAGAGACAACTCCAGCTACCACGCCGGCGTTTATTGTCACTGCCACAACAGTACAATTACAATCCGGTGGTGCCGGACTTCAATTCTATGCAAAATGTACTAATACTGATGTGAAAATGACAAAAGTCACCATTAATGATCCACTTGGTGCCAATACTATTACTTATAATCTGAACGGGAATTATGAAGTTGAAAATGAAATCTTTATGCTTGAAGATGCGACAACAGCTTATACTGATGAAATTGGCACATGGACATTTAATTTTGTGGGGAACCTTACTTCAGACGGCACTGCTTTTGCATCGAATGCCAGTTTAGTAGTATCAGGTAAATAATTGAATCATCAAATAATAAAAAAAACCAACCGGGATCCGGTTGGTTTTTTTTATTTAGCTCTCTTTACTTTGATTTATCGGGGAAAGGAGGAGGAGGAGGCAATTCTTTTGGCCAGGATTTCAATTCATCCTGCATTTCCTGGATTGCCCTGTTCAGTTGCTGGTCCTCACCGGCGTATTCTTTTGCCGGGTCATTATCAACCACAATGTCAGGATCCACGCCATGGCCTTCTATAATCCATGTTTTACCTTCATTATCGTAAGGAGCGAACTCGGGACGCATCAGCATCCCCCCGTCAATGAACGGCAAAGTTCCCCTAATCCCCACAACGCCACCCCAGGTCCTGAGCCCGATGGTCTTCCCTATATTCAGTTTCTTAAACTGGTACGGGAAAAGATCGCCGTCAGATGCAGAATACTGATCGATGAGAAGGCATTTAGGGCCCCATTGCATATCGAGTCTTCCGGGGTGAGAAGCCGTATTACGTGACATCTCGATCATCGTCATCTCCCGCGCAAGCCGTTCAATGATCATAGGTGATACATTTCCACCTCCATTTCCACGGTCATCAATGATGAGTGCCCGTTTGCTCAGCTGGGGGTAAAAATGTTTCACGAATTCATTCAATCCCTCAACACCCATGTCAGGAATATGGATATAACCTACTTCGCCGTTAGTGGCATCATTAACTTTCTTTATATTATTCCGGACCCAGTTGTAATAGTACAGTCCGGCTTCTCCGTCAGTAGGAACCACAAGGGTCTTATGTGCACCGGTCTCAGAAGGTGTGCTATTTACTGTCAGCTCAATTTGTACATCGCTTTTATTGATAAGAGCTTCGTATATGTTGTTCATTTCTTTCACGGATTTCCCGTCAATGGCTATAATATAATCGCCAACTTTCACATCTACTCCCAATTCTGTGAGCGGGGAGCGTGTTTCCTTTGTCCAGTTCTCACCTTTCAGGATCTCATCAATTTTATAATAACCTGAGGCATCCCTTGATATTTTTGCCCCCAGGAGTCCCATTTTGATCCTTTTCGGGTCGGGTTTATCGCCGCCTCCGACATAGGAATGGCCGATACTTATTTCGCCGACCATTTCGCCAAGGATATAATTCAAGTCATTCCTGTTATTGACATAAGGCAGAAGAGGTTCATATTTCTTCTGGATTGCCGGCCAGTCAACACCCTGCATATTCGGAGCATAGAGAAAATATTTCATCTGGCGCCAGGCTTCATGATAGATCTGGTTCCATTCTGCTTTCAGGTCGACCATTACTTTCATGTTTGAGAGATCCATCCATTCCTTAACATCAATCTTTCCCTTGGGAAGATCAATCACGGCATATTTTCCATTGGAAGAAACCAACATCTTCTTGTTATCAAATGAGATCTCATAATTCCTGAAATCACCCAGGTCTGATTCTTTTTTATCCTTCAGATTGAACATTTTAAGGGAAGGCTTTTCTTCGCCTCTTCTCCCACCTCTGATATAATAGACATCATCGCCCACAGCCGATACATTGTAATAAGAGGCGGCATCGATTGGCAGGGCAACGATCCTATCGATGATACCGTCAACATCGGTTTTTACATCCACTACCTTTGATTCACCTTCTTTTTTCTCCTCTTTCTTTACTTCTTTCTTTTCAGGCTTTTCTTCAGCAGATTTGTTTTCCTCCTTTTTAATACTGACTTCATCGTCTTCAGGAGCAAACGGACTTGGTGTACTTTTTGCCAAAGTAACAAAATAGATCTTTGTCATATCTGTATAGGCGTGATTCCATTCAGTCCAGCTGTAAATCGGGTCAAAGTCGCGGTTGGAAGTAAAAAACAGGTACTTGCCATCGCTGCTGAAACGGGGATCGCCGGATTCATACCAGCCATCGGTCACCGGGTACTTGTTCTTTGAGGACACTTCGTAAATGTAAATCTTTGTTGCTGCACTCCGGTCGGGACGGGCATAAGTGATCCATTTACTATCCGGAGACCAGCCGTATTGACTGAATTCCCAGTCCTTAGCCTGGTCGACGAGTGTCACCTCTTTGGAATCGATGTCGACATATTGCAGTCTAAGAAGTTTATCGGCCCAGAGCAGTTTTTTACTATCGGGCGACCATGACATATCGTATTTGTATGTATCGGCATTCTTAGTAATCTGGACAGGGTCAGTACTGCCATCCTGTTTCTGAATATAGATCTCGTCTTCACCGGTCTTATCGGAAACATAGGCAATGAATTGTCCATCCGGTGACCAGTTTACGTTACGCTCATGTACGCCGGAGGTATTGGTAAGGTTCTTTGTGATCCCCGTTTTTGCGGGAACGGTCCAAACATCCCCGCGGGCATCAAAAGCGACTCTCTTTCCATCAGGGGCGAGTGAGAAAGAGTTGATGATCTTACTTGCATCTTTCAGGGAACTACGGGCATTGACAAAATCATCGTTGATGAGAATTGTAACCTTATTGGTTTTTTGGGTTGCAAGGTCAAAGACATAAATAAATCCTCCGTTCTCAAAAACTATAGCATCATCGCCCAGAGATGGAAATTTACAATCATATTGTTTGAAGTCGGTTACTTTTGTTGTTTCTTTTGTTTTCAGGTCATAGCAGTAAAGGTTGGTTGGGCGTTCTCTTTCTGACAAAAAGTAGATCTTATCTCCTGCCCACATCGGGAAGATATCCTGCACAATATTGTTAGTCAGGTTTTCAATTTGCTTTGTCTTAAAATCATAGATCCAGATATCGTCTGCCATCCCTCCTTTGTAATATTTCCAGGTACGGAACTCACGAAAGACCCGGTTGAATGCAAGTTTAGTTTTATCGGGTGAATAGCTGCAGAATCCCCCGACAGGCAGGGGAAGTTCTTCAGGAAGGCCTCCATTAATGTTGACCAGGAAAAGCTGTCCTTTAAAGTCATTAAAACTTTGCTTTCTTGACCGGAAAAGGATATTGTCATTGTCTTTCCAAGTCATAACAATGTTATTGGGGCCCATCCTATCAGAAATATCGTCCCGGTTAAGTGTGGCAGTATAGGTAAGACGTTTAGGGATACCACCTTCTGCCGGGATAAGGTAGACTTCTGTATTCCCGTCATATTGTCCTGTAAAGGCGATGTATTTCCCATCGGGGGAAAAGCGGGCAAACATCTCATAGCCATTTTCATCAGTGGTCAGTCTTCGGGCTATACCCCCATTACGATCAACCGTATACAAGTCACCTGCGCAGGTAAACACAACCTGATTCCCATGTATAGTGGGGAACCTAAGCAAACGGGCTTCATTCTGGGCCATCATCTGATAGCAGAGTAAGAAAGCCGGGATCATCAGAAGAATCTTTTTCATAGAGTTACTTTTTAATTGAAAAATGCATTATAAACGAACAAATTTATATAGAATCATTAAATGACAATACAAAAATCGATAAATTCGGTGAAATTCCCGTTGAATTGATTGATTTTGCTTACTGTTTACTTTTTTGAGGGTTAATTACTATCGACCTTTTCAGCATCTATCATTTAGTGTCACTCAACAAACGGTAATCTGTCTGTGTCTTTGATTGTGGCTTTTAATCTATTTCCGTACTTTTGTAATGTATATTTGAACCCATTATGTCAAACTAAAGAAGATGCTCCGAAGATCTGCATTGATCTTAATACTGATGTTAACATTCCTGTCCCTATCTATCCGGGCCCAGAAAGTAGCTTTAGTACTCAGTGGAGGAGGATCCCGCGGTGCAGCGCATATCGGGGTGATCAGGGCGATGGAAGAGAATCATATACCTATCAACTATATTGTAGGCACTTCTATCGGTGCCATTGTCGGCAGCCTTTATGCAAGCGGTTACACTCCTGATGAAATCGAATGGCTAATGAGTTCGGATGATTTTCAAAAGTGGGCGGCAGGAGTGATGGATGACAAGTATATCTACTTTTACAGAAAAGAAGATCCTAATGCCGGTTGGGTTTCTCTTGATTTCGATTTCAGGAAAAAGCTGACATCCCAGCTTCCTACCAATCTCATCTCGCCTTATGAGATGGATTATGCTTTTTTGCAACTCCTGGGAACAGCATCAGCAGCTTGCAAGAATGATTTCAACCACCTTATGATCCCTTTTCGTTGCGTGGTATCAGATGTTGACTCTACGCAAAAGCTTATACTAAAAAAAGGAGACCTGAGCAGTGCCGTAAGGGGGTCAATGACTATTCCATTTGTTTACAAGCCCATTACAATCAATGGAATACTTGTCTTTGACGGGGGAATGTATGACAATTTTCCAACAGATGTGGCAATGCAGGAATTCCGACCGGATGTGATCATTGGAAGCAGGGTGGCAGAGCGTTACAGCACTCCGGACAGGGAAGATGTTGTTTCTCAATTGCTAAGTATGTTGATGACAAGACAGAATGATACTATTTCATATCCGAATTCTGTAATGATCGCCCCGAATATTCCGCATATGAACATCATAACTTTCAATAAGACCCATGAACTTGCAGACAGTGGGTACAAGGCGGCGATAAGAAAGATCACAGAAATTCGAAGGCTTGTAAAAGATTCTCTGGACCCAAATATTCTGGCAAAAAAACGAGAGGATTTTCATCAAAAAGAGCCTGCCTTTCTTTTTGATTCCATTCATATCTCCGGCTTGAATGCTGCGCAGACCCGTTATGTGATCCAGATCCTCAAACATGGGAAAAGGTTTGTCAGCCTGGAAGATCTTAAAAAAGAATATTTCCGTTTTATCAATGAGGGTTTTATAAAAGGGATCCATCCCATAGCCAGATTTAACCCAACTTCAGGATATTATGATCTTTACCTGGACATCCAGAAATCTGAAAATTTCAATCTCCAGATTGGCGGGACCATTAGTCTTAATGCGAACAGCGAAGGGTTCCTGGAGCTTCAATACAAATATCTATGGACCAAGGCTCTAAGGTTCATGGTCAATGGTTATTTTGGCAGGTTTTATAATTCAGTCAAAGCCAATGCAAGGATCGATTTCAACTCAGCAGTACCCTGGTTCCTGGAGACAGGATATACTTACAATCAGTATAATTATTTTGCAACTACAACATATTTCTTCGATGATAAAACACCTTCTTATATAAGGCAGCATGAATATTTCGGGGATCTTCGCATCGGGATGGCAGTGACCAATCAAGGAAAACTCAGTTTTAGCACTACTTATGCCTTTAGTAACAGCAGTTATTACCAGAACAATATGTTCACGCGTCTTGATACTACTGATGAAACCAGTTTTAATTTTGTCAATCCCGAGTTTTGTTTTGAATTAAATAACCTCAACAGGAAACAATATTCCAATGCAGGTGCATGTTTCAAATTGGCCATTGGATATGTCAGCGGGGTTGAGGATTATCTACCCGGAACTCTGTCCTTAAGTAAGATGGAGATCAGGGATGATCATTCCTGGTTTTATCTGAAGTTGCTCTATGATAATTATTTTGCATCATTGGGGCCTTTAAAATTTGGCTTCTATGCAGAAGCTCGTCTCTCAAATCAACCGTTGATGAGCAATTATACCTCGACCATAATCAATACTCCGGATTTCCATCCGGTACCGGAAATGCAAACGCTGATGCTCCCAGCATACAGGGCAACAAATTTTGCAAGCCTTGGATTAAAAGCAGTCATTAAGCTATACAAAAAAATTGAGTTCCGACTTGAGGGTTACCTTTTCCAGCCATACCAGCAGATCGCAGAAAACCCACTTGATCAGAGTGCCACACTGTTACCCGTACTTTCAGACCGGGCATGGATAGGTTCAGCTGCCGTAGTTTATAATTCACTCATCGGGCCAATAAGCATTGGTACAAATTATTATGATAAAAACACAGAACATTTCACATTCAGCATAAATATAGGGTACATTCTATTTAACAGGAAGGCCTTACCTTAGCTTGTGAATTGGTGACCCGGCAGGTTGGCCTATTATAAAAAACGAAATTAAATTGCCTGGCTATCAATTTTCAATTTTCGACGTCAATTAAAAAATGCTACTTTTGCACTTAAATCTGACATTTTACCGGCCACGGTCGGACCCTGAATCAAGTACTATGTTTAATCTTCTGAAAACCATTAATGGAAAATTTAGAAAACACTCATCAGATTCCTGAAACTGAAAATAATTCGTTTGAGGAAGAGAATTCTTCACCTGTTCAAGAAACAGAATTAGTAAAAAGCGAGCCACTACAAACTGAATCCGTTCAGACAGAAGCAGAACCTATTGAGGAATTCAAAGAATCCTACCTTGAAGAGAAGGAGGAACATGCGGAAGATGCCAACCCCGAAGTAATCAATCACGAAGGAGAAATGCATGAGATTATCTCTGAAATGAAGGAAGAACATTCGGATGAAGAGCTTACCGAAGAGTTAGCGGAGCATGATGAAAATGAATCTGAGGAAGACATTAATTTACTTTCAAGGGAACAACTGGTAATTGAGCTAGAGAAGGCGATACATGAGCCAGATCTGAATTTAGTCAAGACCAGGATCGCCTTGATCAAAGTTGCCTTCCTTAAAAAAAAGAAAGAAGAGAATTTAAAGCAATATGAGAAATTCGCAGCCGAGGAAGGTCATAAGGAATTGACTCCTGTTGCAGAAGATCCCCTGGAGACCCGGTTCAACGAATTTTTCAATATATACAAAGCCAACAAAGCCCGGTTCAATGAAGAACAGGAGAAAACAAAACTCCTGAACCTGAAAAAAAAGAACCAGATCCTTGAAGAATTAAGGATACTGGTTAATTCGGAAGAGACCCTCAAGAGAACTTACGATGAATTTAAGAACCTTCAGGATCGCTGGAAGGAGATCGGGATGGTTCCGCGTAATGAAATTAACAATCTCTGGCAAAACTATCATTTTCTTGTAGAGAAGTTCTTTGATAAAGTAAAGTTGAACAAAGAACTTAAAGACCTTGACCTGAAAAAGAACCTGGAAGCAAAGATCGCTCTTTGTGAAAAGACCGAAGAATTATTGCTGGAGACATCCATACTGAGGACCTTTAAGAAACTTCAGAAATATCATGAAGAATGGAAGGATATCGGCCCGGTGCCCCTGGATAAGAAAGACGAGATATGGGAACGGTTCAAGAATACAACCGATAAGATCAATGAGCGCAGGCGTGAGCATTACTCGAAGATAGAAGACGAACAAAAGAAGAATCTTGAGACCAAAACTGCACTTTGTGAACAGGCAGAAGAAATCATTACTTTCCGCAATGAAACGGTGAAAGATTGGCAGACCAATACCAACAAGGTGAATGAGCTCCTGAAGATCTGGAAAAGTATCGGTTCCGTACCCTTAAAGACCAACACTGAAATCTGGAACCGCTTTAAATCATCGCTGGATACATTCTTTGCAAATAAAAAAGAATTTTTCGATAAGCTGAAGGACCAACAGATTCACAATTATAACCTTAAGGTTGAACTTTGCATGCAAGCCGAATCCCTGAGGACCAGTACCGACTGGAAGAAAACCTCCAATGATCTGATTCGATTGCAGAATGAATGGAAATCACTGGGGCCCGTTCCTAAAAAATATTCGGATAAAATCTGGAAACGGTTCAGGGCTGCCTGTGATGAATTCTTTAATGCCAAAACTTTTTATTTTTCAAACCTTCAATCCAACGAAGCCGATAACCTGAATAAAAAAATCGATCTTATCAGGCGCCTGAAGGAGTCGCAGTTCGGTGCCGACAAGAATGAGAACCTTACCATCCTAAAGAATTTTCAGCGCGAGTGGACTGAGATCGGTCATATTCCCCTTAAAGAAAAAGATAAACTTCAGAATGAATTCCGGACTATTATCAATGAATGTCTCGACAAACTGAAGATCAGTGAAGTTGAAATCACAACCCTGACATACCAAAACCATGTTGAGTCACTCAAAAATGATCCCCAGTCAAAACGGTTGATCAGCAAAGAACGGGAGATACTTACCAGCAAGATCTTAAAGATGAAGGAAGACATCAACCTTTGGGAAAACAATATTGGTTTCCTTGCCAATTCCAAAAACGCTGCGATCCTGAAAGAAGAATTCGAGAAAAAGATAAACAAAGCGAAAAATGATGTTAAAGTGATGGAAGCCAAGCTCAAATTGCTTAAGGCCCAGGCATGAGCAGGTGAAGTCTGATGCATCATGTGTGACGGGTAAGGCGTGTTCCTTTTTTCATACTTTGAATCATGGCAGGAAATTCTTTTGGCCATATATTGACATTAACGACCTTTGGCGAGTCACACGGGCTTGCCGTGGGGGGAGTACTGGATGGGTTTCCTTCCCTGGTAGAAATTGATCTTGATTTCATTCAGTCAGAAGTGAACCGCCGGAGGACAGGCCAGGCTTTTTTCTCTTCTGCGAGAAAAGAGGATGACCACTTTGAGATCCTATCCGGTGTTTTTGAAGGAAAATCCACTGGCGCACCTATCGCTTTTCTTGCGAAGAATACCAATGCCAAACCTGAAGACTACCTGCAGTTAAAAGATGCTTATCGTCCATCCCATGCTGATCTTACATGGGAAAAGAAATTTGGTATTCGTGATTACCGTGGTGGAGGGAGGGCCTCTGCACGTGAGACACTGGCGCGAGTCATCGGAGGAGCTTTGGCAAAATTGTTTCTACAGAAACAGAATATCATCATCAAGGGATACATTTCCGGGATCGGGAGTTGCAGCATCGACGAAAATGATCTTAAGTTCGATTCCCTTGCAGTGGCTAGCAGTAAGATCGGCTGTCCTGATCTCCAAGCAGAGTTTGCAATGATGAAGTTGCTGGAGACCGCCAAATCAGAGGGCGACACGCTTGGCGGCATTATTTCCTGCAGGATAAGGGGAGTCCCTGCAGGGTTAGGAGAACCGGTTTTTGATAAACTTTCTGCTGACCTTGCAAAAGCAATGCTGAGCATTCCTTCCGTGCATGGTTTTGAATACGGGTCAGGCTTTTCTTCTGCGAGTATGAGAGGATCGGACCACAATGATCTTCTCATTATGCGTGACCGGATCATCACAACAAAAACAAACCACTCAGGTGGGATCCAGGGGGGGATCTCCAATGGGAATGAGATTTTTTTCAGGGTGGCATTTAAGCCTGTGGCATCTCTTATGAAAGATCAGGAAACTGTTAACAGGAAAGGTGAGACAATTAAGCTGAAAGGGAAAGGAAGACATGATGTATGCGTTGTTCCCCGGGCTATTGTAATTGTAGAAGCCATGGCCTCATTGGTTATCGCCGATCATTACCTTATGCACCGAAGGATGGCGGGGTGAGCAGTTACTTTTGTACTTTCTTAATCCCAGGTTCCTGCTGGCTAAGACAATGGAAAGAGCCCATTCCCCAGATGATCTCGATCGAATCTATACCCACAATATCGCGGTCCGGGAAACATTGCCCGAGGATGCTCATGGCTTTATCGTCCTCCTTACACCTGTAAACCGGAACAATAACCGAATGATTGGTTATATAAAAATTGGCATAGGAAGCTGGTAATCGCTGGCCTTCATAAACGACAGGCGGTGGCATAGGAAGCTCAGCAATATCCAGTTGTTTTCCATGGGCCTCACGAAGGGTTCTCAGCACTTTCAGGTTTTCTTTCAGTGGTCTATGATTCGGATCGCTTTTGTCGTGTTCGACAACGGTTATCACTCCATCTTCCTTGAAGAACCTGGTAACATCGTCAATGTGGCCATTCGTATCATCACCATCAATTCCATAGCCCAGCCACAGGATTGATTCAACTCCAAAATAGTTCCTCAGATATTCCTCAATCTGTCCCTGATTAAGGTGTGGATTTCTGTTTTTGTTGAGCAAGCAGGAAGATGTCGTAAGAAGGGTGCCATTTCCGTTGATTTCAACAGACCCGCCTTCCAGGACGATACCCGGATAAATAACAGGAAGGTCCAGGCATTTAGCCACAGAGTAAGGGATCTGTTCATCAAGGTCATGCGGATATTTGTTCCCCCATGCATTGAATTTCCAGCTGACAACCATGAGTGGCGATTCTGCTGACGGGTTTATGACAAAGGATGGTCCATGGTCACGGCACCATGCGTCATTTGTGGGATGAATAAAAAAATCGATCTTCGAAAGATCCTGGCCGGTCCTCGAAAATTCGTTCCTGACCATCTCAAGAAGTTCATTGCTGCTAATATTGATACAAGCCCTTTCCCCTTTTGTTATCTCATGGATAAACTGGTGATAAAAAGGGAATATAGCCGGTAAAGTACCTGGCCAGGAATAGGAATCTGCATGAGGATAACTTAGCCATGTCGATCTGTGATGTTCCCATTCTGCGGGAAACCTGTAACCCAGTTCTTTTGGTAATTTTTGTGTTTTGCGTAAATTCAGTGGCATAAATCAATCTTCATCAATATAACGGTTCAGGATCGGACCATAGCTGTCAATTCTCCGGTCGCGCAAGAATGGCCAGTGAACCCTAACCTCATCAATCTTTCTGAGATCAAGTTCTTCGACATGTACTTCTTCTTTATCCGGGCTTGCCTGGAACAAGAGTTCTCCATATGGATCAGCCACAAAAGAACCACCCCAAAAATTTATATCATGTTCGCGACCTGTGCGGTTGACAGAAACGACGAATATTCCATTGGCAATGGCGTGGGCACGCTGAATAGTCTGCCAGGCATTAAATTGCTGTTTATTCAGAGATTCAGATTGTGAAACTGCCCATCCTATCGCAGTCGGATAAAACAGGATCTCTGCTCCCATCAGGCTGGCGATCCTTGCTGCTTCAGGATACCATTGATCCCAGCAAACCAGTCCGGCGATGCATGCATATTTAGTATTGAATACCGGGTAACCTGAATCGCCGGGGGTAAAATAAAACTTCTCATAGTATCCCGGATCATCAGGGATATGATTTTTCCTATACTTTCCAAGATAAGATCCATCCGCATCAATCACAGCAAGGGTATTATGATAAATCCCACTGGCTCGTTTCTCAAAAAGGGAGACAAGAAGGACCACATCAAGTTCGGCAGCGATATCCTGTAAACGTTTTGTAGTAGGTCCTGGAACCGGTTCTGCGAGCTTAAAATACTCATAGTTCTCTTCCCGACAAAAGTAGACTGATGCGAATAACTCCTGCAGGCAAATGATCCGGGCACCTTTTTTTCCGGCTTCCCTGATCCTGTCAACAGCTTTATTAATATTGGCTTGTTTATCTTCAACACATGACATCTGAATCAAGCCTATTTTCACAACGTTTCTTTTCATACAGATCGTTAATTGCCGATAAAGAATTTTTTACAATAGTTTTTACCTCCATGAAGAATTTCAAGTAGATAGATACCTGCTGTATATCCCTTATAGCTCAGAATTTTCCTGTCTTTCATCAAAGTTGCTGTGGGAAAACCTGCAACCGGTTGTCCTGTCATGTTAAAAAACCGGATTTCAGTGGATTCAGGTTTTTCAAAGTCGAACCAGATCAGGATCTGCTGTTCTTCCCTGTCCTGGTAAATGTTTATACCTGCTGCCGGGTCGTTATGATTAATGCCAACGGTATAATCGAGTGAGAGATTATCGACGAATAGTACTGTGCCTGAAGTAGGGACACTGTCGGCACTAGAGATTGCCAGGATATTAAATGTATCGGGCTGTTCATCAAGGATATAATTAATCCATGCATAAAATGGTGTCCATACATTCACAGTAGTATGCGTCGAAAACGTACCTATCCCGACAGAATCTCTTGTTCCATTATTCCATTTTGTAAACCCGATGCCGATCACGCCACTATCACCTCCCTGCGGTTGAAACTTGAAGAAGCCTTTCAAATGGGTAGGTTTATCGCTTATAGGACAACCTCCAGTGACTGAATAGGTCTGGTTGAAAATATCAATGGTTAGTGTTCCCAGTGTCACAACACCCGGTACGACTAGTGATGGAAGTGTAAGTTGTTTTGACTCCAGTCTTGCGGAATAATTACCTGATTCATGATCTGTGCTTTTTGTAACAACCTGTGTGCCAAAGGGCAGTGCAAGGGAAATTGCTGAATTTGGTGTAGACCAATACTGGGGATCTTCATAGGAGCCATGGTTGATCCAATTTTCAAAATCCCCATTCGGGACCGGGGTCTGCCCATTTAAATGGAGGAAAAGAAAGAAGGAACAAAAGGCAACTATAGCAACAAATTGTTTCATGGGATGAAATTTCATTATAAGCAAAACTATAGAATGATATAAGTCTGCAACAGCGGGTAAAGTTAAACATAAAACGAAAATAATTTTATCTTTGAAAAAATTTCAAGGATGATGACCCGTCCTGTGCGTGCTAAGATCTTTATCTTTCACTTTTTACTTTTATTGTTTTATTCGACAACAGTCTGGTCACAGCTTACTGATTCCTGTGGAAGGTCATATGATAAAAAAATTGAAAAGAGTTATGGCGAGGGTATTGACTGTTTCAAGAGAGGCAATTATACCCAGGCCATCCTGATCATGAAGGGCGTTGTCAATAAGCAGCCTGACTTTACAGATGCCTGGTATGTGCTGGGACTTTCCAACTTTAAACGGGAAAATTCCAATTTCCGGGAAGCGAGGAAAGATTTTCTGAAAGTATTGGATTTATGTCCTTCTTACAACGTTTATGCATATTATTACCTGGCTGAGATCTGTTACGGGGTAGAGCAGTATGATTCGTCCATGAGATATTGCCAGGCTTTTCTGAAAGATGTAGATAAGATCAAGTCAGATAAAGATTATTCAAGGGCTGTGGATCTGCTCAATTATTCCGAGTTCTATTTACAGATGATAAACAACCCCGTGCCTTTTGAGCCCAAGGTTGTGGAGGGTATTTCGACACCTGCAAACGAGTACCTGCCTTTCATAACAGCGGATAACCAGATGGCTTTTTTTACCAGAGAGATGAAACAAGCCGGGGAAAAGAATACACTGATCCAGTCGGATAAGTATATAGAGAAATTTATGTTCAGCCGGTTACAGCCTGATGGAAAATTTGATTCAGGAGAAGAAATGCCTGATCCGTTCAATATCAACGATAATGAAGGCGGCGCTACACTCACGGTTGACAACAAAACGCTTTATTATACCGTCTGCAAATACACTGCAAATCATACCTATTACAATTGTGACATTTATTATTCTGAATTCGTCGATGGCGAGTGGACACCGATAAAAAGTGTGAGTGATAAGATCAACCTGCCTACCACATGGGAGTCACAACCAAGCATATCGGCAGACGGGAAGACACTTTATTTTGTAAGCGACCGTGCCGGCGGTTATGGCGGTTATGATATTTACCGGTCGGTGAAGAATGAAAATGGTGAATGGGGAACACCGATCAACCTGGGGCCAACCATCAATTCTACCGGTAATGAGAAATCGCCATTTATCCATCCTGATGGCAAAACACTCTATTTTTCTTCAGACGGATGGATGGGTTTGGGAGGATATGACATCTTTTATTCCCGTCTCAGGGATGATGGGACATGGTCTACTCCTGTCAACATCGGTTACCCAATAAACACCCCTGATGATGAAGTCGGCTTTTTCGTGAGCACGGATGGAAAGAAAGGATATTTCGCATCGAATAAATTAAAAGGACCCGGAGGATGGGATGTTTATTCATTCGATCTTTATGATAAGGCAAAACCAGAGAAAGTCTTATTTGTGTCGGGGACAGTTAAATCTGAAACGGAGACCGAAATGGCTAAGACCCGTATCGAGCTTAAAAACATAGAGACAAAAAAAATATCGCAGGTCCCTTTGGATTCTGTTACCGGGAAGTATGTTGCAGTTGCGCCTTTCAATACTGATTATATCATGACGGTGAAAAAGGAAGGATACGTATATGAAACACGTTACCTTGCCACTGCTGACAGCGCTTACAGGATGCCTACCCACCTGGACCTGGAGATCCAGCCGATCGAGCTCAACAAGTCATATCGCATCAACGATATTTATTTTGAATTTAATTCATTTGAACTTACCAGTGAGTCAAAAGCTGTTTTGGATCTTCTGATTGAATTTCTCAATGAAAACCCTAATATTTTTATTGAGATCCAGGGGCATACTGACAATATAGGGAATGATGCTGATAATCTTAAACTCTCCTCCAACCGGGCAAAATCTGTTTATAATTATCTGATCGCCAATAATATTGATGCAAGGCGCCTGACTTATAAAGGTTATGGAAAGACCCTTCCTGTTGCATCCAACGAAACCGAAGAGGGACGCGCAAAAAACAGGCGAACAGTTTTTGTGATCATCCGGAAATAAAGTTCCGGTCAAATTTCTTTGGCTCTCTGATTTAATTTTCTACTTTTGAAAATTCAATGGCGGTTTAAAAGGAATACAAGAACAGATGAGACTAACATTTTTTGTTATTATCCTTATTGGGATTTCCCGATATGGGTACGGGCAGAATTTTAGAGGTTCGGATTTTTTAGACAGATCCACGATCTCCTTTCATGTCACCAGGTTTTCTGATCTTCTCTTTAAGTCAGAACCAGCTAATGAATGTCTGGAATATTCATTCGAGTCGAATACATTTATAAACCAGGATCAGGGCCTTTTTGCCGGAAAAGGGATCGATGGCGTGTATATTGAAATCTCAAATCCAATGGTTATGCCGGACCTGACATTGAAAGATCGTGGTACTGAAGCAGAATCAGATGACTTTCATAAGGTTTGCCATTTCAATAGCAGCCAGGGCAGCATCAAATCCCCTGTTCCCGCTTTTTGTGCCAGCCCGTTCAATTGCCTGTTCGATGCTGTCCGTTGTAAGGATGCCGTAAATCACAGGTTTTCCTGTTTCAAGTCCTACATTTGCGATTCCTTTGGAAACCTCGGAAGCGATAAAATCAAAGTGTGGTGTTGCTCCGCGGATCACGGTACCCAGGCAGATTATTGCATCATACCTGTTGTCTTTAGCTCCTGCGAGTTTCTTCGCGAGTAACGGCAATTCAAATGCCCCGGGCGCCCATACCACATCTATATTTTTTTCATCTGCGCCGTGTCTGTTCAGTCCGTCAAGGCAGCCGTTTAACAGTTTTCCACTGATGAATTCATTGAAGCGGGAGATCACAATTCCAAACCGCATTCCTTTTGCATCCAGTTTACCTTCGATTGTTTTCATTGTTTTTTTATTTGTTTCAGACTATGATTTTCTAATTTATGAGTGGTCTCATCGCTAAATGAGAGGATATGGCCCATTTTTTCTTTTTTCGTTTTAAGGTAGCGAATGTTCCGTATGTTAGACCTTACCTGTATCGGCACACGTTCAATGATCTCCATCCCAAATCCTTCTATGCCTGATACTTTTTTAGGATTATTGGTCAACAGCCGGATCTTTTTTATACCAAGATCGGCAAGGATCTCCGCCCCTGTTCCATAATCCCTCAGGTCAGCAGGAAAGCCCAATGCCTTGTTAGCCTCTACAGTATCCATACCTCCATCCTGCAGACTATAAGCTCTCATTTTATTCACAAATCCTATCCCCCTTCCCTCCTGCCGCATGTACAGAAAAACGCCCCTGCCCTCCCTGGCGATCAGTTTCATGGCATCGTTGAGTTGTTCACCACAGTCACAGCGCAGTGATCCGAAAACATCACCGGTCAGGCATTCTGAATGGACCCTAACGAGAACAGGTTCTCCATTCCTGATGTCTCCTTTCACCAGTGCGAGATGATTTTCGTGAGTGATCTTACTGACATAGCTGTATGCAGTAAAATCTCCAAACCGCGTAGGCATGTCAACGACTGTGACCCGTTCGATCAGAGATTCGGTCTGGCGGCGGTAGATGATCAGATCGGCAATTGTGATGATCTTAAGGTTGTGTTTTTTTATGTATTCCATCAGTTGGGGTACACGGGCCATGGTTCCATCTTCATTCATGATCTCGCAGATAACGCCTGCAGGATAGAGTCCTGCCATTTTTGCCAGGTCAACAGAAGCTTCAGTATGTCCCGCCCTCACAAGAACACCGCCTTCCCTGTATTCGATCGGAAAAATATGGCCAGGACGTGTGAAGTCTTTTACTTTTGCTTTAGGATCAAGCATCTTCTTAATGGTAAGCGCCCGTTCCTGTGCAGAGATCCCTGTTTTGCATTCAGATGCATCGATCGAAACCGTAAAGGCCGTCCGGTTTGGGTCGGTATTTTTCACAACCATCCGTTCCACATTTAATTCCTCCAGCCGTTCACGAATGATAGGGAGACAGATCAAACCTCCAGCATGTTTTGCCATAAAATTCACGATTGAAGGGGTAACTTTCTCTGCGGCGATTACCAGGTCACCTTCATTTTCACGGTCTTCATCATCAACTACCACTACCATCTTTCCATTCCTTATATCCGCAATGGCTTCTTCAATTGTGTTGAATTTATACTTTATCATAATATTTGAGTATTTACATTTAGTTCTGGCAAGATAGTGAGCGACCTCGGTTTTTAAATAAATCCATTCTCTGTAAGAAAATTTAAATCAATCTTTTTGCTTTGTGTTGGGCTAAGTTTTTCAACATATTTCCCGATGATATCACATTCAATATTCACCTGATCACCGGTTTTTTTTGCAGTTATGGTTGTTTCTGACTGTGTATGGGGAATTAATGAAACCTCGAAAGTGCCATGGCTGGTCTTCACTACTGTCAGGCTGATCCCATCAATGGCAACTGATCCCTTTTCCACAATGTACCTCAAAACCATATCCTCAGCACTTATTGAAAGCCATAAGGCATTTTCATCTTTTCTGATCTGTGTGATGATACCGGTCCCGTCAATATGCCCGCTTACGATATGTCCTCCCAGCCTGTCTGAAAGACGTAAAGCCCGTTCAAGGTTTACATGGCTTCCTGGTTTGAGTTTTGCGTAAGCAGTACGATGCATGGTTTCAGGCATCACATCCACGGTGAAGGAGGAAGATGAAAATCCAGTCACTGTCAGGCAAACACCGTCGGTATTGATGCTGTCGCCGGTTTTTAGTCCTTCAAGGACCTTATCTGCAGAGATTACAATCCTTGCAGACCGTCCGACGGTTCTGATACTTTTAATAATTCCCTTTTCCTCAATAATACCGGTAAACATATAAACCAAAGGTTAAAGGTTACAATTGTTCAATCTTAATTCAAGAGTGGTCATAGTTTTTATTCATCGTGAATTTTTATCGTTCCTTTCCATTCTGCCGGATATAGCCTTCAATTAAGATATCTTGTCCTAATTTCCTGTATTCCCAATTCTCCACGCTGATTGCTTCCTCCATTACAGGTATCCCTGTTCCTCCAACCGGTGAAGGGGCCACTGCTCCGCCAATGATCTTTGGAGCGATAAATGAGACCACCTTGTCGACGATTCCGTCAGCCAATGCTGAAAAGGCAATGGTACTGCCACCTTCGAGCATTACACTGTCTATACCCATTTTGCCCAATGAGAACATCAGGTAGGACAGGTCCACTTTTTCATCTTTCCGGGGACATAACAGAATCTGTGCACCCAAACGTTCCAGATCTTGTTTTTTAGTTATTTCAATTTTATCTGTAGTAGCAATAATAGTCAGTTGAGGATTTATTGTTAAGACTTTGGCTTCCAGCGGGATCTTTCCTGAGGAATCAACAATAATCTTCAAAGGATCCCTGCTTTTTTTCCCGAGTCTCCGGGTATTCAATAAGGGGTTGTCATAAAGAATTGTATTGATCCCGACCATTATAGCGCTGTTCTTTTGGCGAAGTTCATGGACATATTTCCTTGAATTTTCTCCGGAGATCCATCTGGATGCATTTCCAACAGTTGCGATCTTTCCATCAAGTGTCATGGCTGTCTTCAGCGTGCAAAAGGGTACTCCAGTAACGATGTACTTCACGAACTGTTCATTCATTTTCGACACGGCAGCTTCTTCAATACCGTACTCTACTTCAATTCCAGCGTCAGAGAATTTCCTAAAACCATTTCCGTTCACCAGTGGGTTGGGATCCTTCATAGCTGCCACCACTTTGCGTATCTCTTTACTGATGATGAGATCTGTACATGGTGGGGTCTTACCCTGGTGGGAACAGGGTTCCATGGTAATATACAATGTAGCATCTTTCACGCTTTCAGAGGCATTTTCAATGGCATTTACTTCTGCATGGGGCCCTCCGAAATACGAATGAAACCCTTCACCGATAATACGTCCGTTTTTAACGATCACTGCACCTACCATAGGGTTTGGATTTACCCATCCCATCCCTTTTTTGGCAAGGGCTATTGCGCGTCTGATGTATTTCCGTTCTTCTTCCAAAGATTTAAAAAATAAAAAAACCCTGAAGAAATATTCCTCAGGGCTATAGTTATTTTAAAACTGAAATCAAGCAATTTTAAAATAATATCTTCTTCCATCCAGACTTTGACTGTCGGTACCGGAGTTTCACCGGTTCCACCTGTTTTTGATTAAAAAAGGTTCGCGGACTGTACCGCCGATCGGGAATTTCACCCTGCCCTGAAGAAATTATTCTTTAAAAATGTTCTGTTTATTAAAACAGTAACGGGTTACAAAGATACAAAGATTTTTAATATTGTTAAATATCTAACAAACATTTTCTAAAAAAAGAGGTTGGCTTAAAGAATCGAGCCACCCTCTTTTTTTTGATCGCATGATCAGTATGACGCACCAATTTATTGCAGTACCAATTTTTTAATGGCAGATTGCTGATCGGTGCTGACCCTGATAAAATAGGTACCTTTCGGGTATCCCGCCAGGCTTATTTCCTTTGCGAGGCCGATGGAGACTCCTTTTTCGCTAACTATTTCCCTTCCTGTAATGTCAGTAACAGTGATTGATGCCACTGAATTCGCAATTCCATCGATAATGAGCGAGAAATTACCGTTGGAAGGATTAGGAGTAATGGTAAATCCAAAGACGCCGGATGAATGCGTTCCGATCCCCTGGGGGAAGGACAGGGTGATATGAACGGTTGATGATGCAGTGTCTGCACAGGTTCCAAGGGGATATGCTTTCAGGGTCAGGTCAACTCCTCCATTATTTTTGTCAGCGGTTCCCGGATAATATAAGCTGGCAGGAACGGTATCTATGTTAAAATGTCCATCCCCATCAGTAAACCATTTCACAGAACTATAATTGGAAGCAGTCCCGGCTGCAGGAAACAAAGGCACCGTATTCGGATAAGTAGCATTATTACCGGCAAATGCTGTTGGTTCCTGATTTACCGTTACGGTTACCGTATCTCTTTTGGTCAAATTCCCATCGTTCACTGCAACAATATATTGAGTATTAATTACCGGCGTTGCTACCGGATTTGGCAGATTAGAAGTAAATCCCGAAGGTATGGACGTCCATGAATAGGTATAAATTCCTGATCCGCCTGTTGGTACGGCATCCAGCTGAGAATTTTGTCCTATACAGATATTAGAGGGGGTTGCTGTTGCAGTTATATCGAGGATGTTTGCAAAACTAAAGGATGCGATCCTGGTTTTCCAGTTCGCCTGGGAGGTAGTCGCGTAATACTCATTGGTATACCAGAATGTTTTGGCACTGGAAGGATCAATATTCAGTGCGCTATAATCTCCCCATCGGCTCGGGGATCCGCTCCATGTGTTTGTTTGTGAACCGCTGCCGTTCATTATCCCAGATTCAGCGATAGTAAACTGGTTCAGCGGGTCACAGGAAACACGTCCGGTATAACGGATAGAAGGATAAAGGCTTGAGCTGGTAATACTATAGGCCAAAGCGATGTTACCGGAACTGTCCATGGCAATGCTGCCATTCCAGCGTGAATTTCCATCTGACGGAGCATATGTAGCCATCTGATAAACAGACCATGGGTTGATTGCATCCCGTCTGAATTCATACCAACGGATGCCGGCCACGTTACTTCCTATGTCAACGGTCGAATTGGTCAGCATTGACCAGTGGTCACTGAAAACACGGAATTGCATGCGGTTCATAATTGAACCCGGATAGGATAACGGATCAATCTTCACAGTAGTACCCGGCTGCGGTAATCCAACGCCATAACCGAAAAATGTAAAGGGAGTAATGCTTAGCATCTGGGATTCAGTAAAGGTGGAATTAGAAGGTGTAGTCCAATCAACATGAAACTCATAAAAGTTCATATGTGTTGTGGAGGTCCAGGCAAAATATTCCGGCGTTCCTGAGGGTGGGAAGGTTCCATCGCAATCTGCGGGGAGACCATGATAAAATGCAGTATTATTAAGAGGGAAATAGATCATGGATGCTCCAGGATCTCCTGCCAGCATAGAAGTACGATCGAGGGCAGCAGCACCCGGGCCTTCGAAAGTCCCGCCTCCAGAAGTGAACCGGTTGATACAAAGATAATAACCATCGCCCCATACGCCCAGTTTCGGGTAGTCAGGCATGTCGGTAAAGTTGTATTGGTAACGGTACCAGGAACCTGTGGGATCGGGAGTTTGTGAAATAGCAATCATTTCAAAAAACGGGCCATTCGGGTAATTGGGTAATGAAAACTGGCTTATCAGCCAGCGATTGGCTTCCTCATCATACAACACAATTCCGTCACCGTTATTTGAATTATTAGGTAACCCGTTCCAGATCTGGGATGTATTGATCGGGCCTAAAAGTTTTCCTCCTGATTTATTGTAAACAGCGTACTGGACATTGACAATCTGGAGGTAATGGTTTGGCCCGACATCTCCGGCAGGGTCAGGAGGGCATAAACTTCCACTCCCAGGTGTGCCATCAAAATTCTGAAGGGTGGTATCCACTAACACATCGCCAATGGAAGACTGGACATGAGGGTCACTGTTGATTGCATTGGGAAAATTCAGGGGCTGTAATTCTTTCGGATAGGGACGGTTTTTTACAACCCCGTCTCTCCAACTCAGATCAGGCCTGGTGTTGGGTTCTAAGGCAAGATCCCGGAAAGGAGGGGAAACATCAAAGTAAATGGGTTTTTTTACAATGGGTTTTAAGGTACTGTTCTGGGCAAGACCTGAATTGAAGATCAGATATAATGCTCCAATAAGGTAAATGATTTTTTTCATGGCTACTGTCTAAGAGGTTTGATACAAAGTTAATCGATTTTTTTCCGATTGCTGCTCATGCCATAAAAGATTTTCTGAAGATCATCTAAACTTTTCATTACCCTTTCTTTACTCCGGCTAATGACTATCTACTCTCGTTATTAACCTGTTCTGTGATTTAACTTTATCTAAAGTATTCCCAGGCTATATTGTACCGGTCATTGAAAAATAAGTGGAGGGAATCTGTTTAAAATTATCGAAATTGTACGTACTTTTATCCATCAGTTTAAACCAACATTTATGAATATCATTATAACAGGAGCAAGTAAAGGTATCGGGGCAGAGCTGGTTAAAACACTTTGCAAGCATAAAGGGAATCAGATTGTTGCCCTTTCCAGGAGTGTTGACGGCCTCCGCCGGCTGGCAGCTGAATGTCACAAGCTCAATCCTTCCAGTAAGATCCTGACCATTGAATTCGATCTTGTGCAATTTGATTTTTACCCTTTTATCCTTCAGAAGATCGATACTTTTTTTCATCGTTGCGATATCCTCATCAACAATGCGGGGAAACTCATCAACAAGTCATTTGATAAAATCGAGCTGCAGGATTTTGACGATATCTACAATGTCAATATCAAAGGTCTTTTCTTCTTCACCCAGTTAATCCTCCCGATGATAAACAAGGGCGGGCACATCGTGAATATAAGCAGTTTAGGGGGTATTACCGGAAGTAAGAAATATCCCGGGTTATCAGCATACAGCTCGAGCAAAGGCGCTGTTTCCGTATTCACGGAGATCATTGCTGAAGAGTTAATGGAAGCTGAAATCAGCGTGAATTGCCTGGCACTTGGAGGTGTCCAGACAGAGATGTTCGAAAGAGCATTCCCAGGTGTCAAAGCCCTGCAATCAACTCCGCAAATCGCCCAGTTCATTGCCGATTTCGCCGTCACAGGAAACCGGTTCTTTAACGGCAAAGTAATCCCGGTTTCGTTAACATTACCTTAATGTGTTTCTACCTAAAGGGTTGTTCGCTCTTCATTGTTCTATTTCTTTGTCAGATTTAAAAGGCAACTATTTCAGCGTTAATTGGTTGAGTGTAGTCCTTTCACTCCTAAAGGAGAAGGGGTGTAAGGGATGAAGTTCATTAAAGGTTAATTAAAGGAAGGACGGAAGGAGACTATAGTTTGAGTGAATTTTGATCGAAGGTTAATCGAAGGTTAATCGAAGGTCAATCGAAGCTCAATCGAAGCTCAATCGAAGCTCAATCGAAGAATGACAAAGAGAATCGCAGAAGATCAATACTTTATCAACTTTCTTGTCAACTGTAAGGATGATTCCGGGTTAATAAAATTCACAAAGTAAATTCCTGAGGGGAGGTTTTCAATATTTACAGAGGTGCTGACAGAGAATGTTGACTGCATGACTACCTGTCCCAGTTGATTGATTATCTCATAATGAAGGGGGGTTGAAGTCCCTGAGAAGAACCTGGTTTGATCCGAACAGGGATTGGGGAGAATAGTGACCTGAGGAATGCGTAAGTTGTCATCAACACCGATAGGTGCGTTATGCACAAGACCGACCGCGTCGAGGTCAAAACCGCAAGAAGCAAACGGTGTTGGCCAGGGATCGTTGATCTTATGATTCTGAGAATCATACCGGGCATAGGCATCCTGGATACATCCAACAACATCCACTACACGGATATGTGTAATGTGGTTAATATCAATTCCGGCGCTGTCTTTAAGCTGATAAAGGTCAAAAGGCGTACCATAAAAAACCCTGTATTTTCCTGCCAGATTATAGAGCTTCCTCGTATCGAGGGTATCAAAGGTGCCGATCTGGACCTGTGTCTGAGTCAATGAAACTGATGGGAAACGCACAAAATGCACCCCATCGGAACTTACCTCAACAAAACCCAGCTCCAGGAAACTATCTGAGAATCCATTTTCAAACACGGCAAAATCCCATCCATCATGGTCTGAGATCACCGTATCAAAAGTCAGCGTGGCGCTTCCGCCATCACCGAGGCTGACCACTTCGCCGTCGGCAATGCCAATGGCCATCGTACTATCGCCATAGGATGCCTTGTTTGTGCTATCAACTTCAAAAGTCGTGTCTGCAATATTTACATATCCTCTTATCACATTACAATGTTTAGCCCACGCATAAAAAACGGAACTGTCCTTATAGATGGCTGTTGAACCAGCATAGCCAGGAGGCGGAGGATACTGTCCGTAAGAAAATTCTGCGAAGAGTATCAAAAAGAAAACAAGGTACTTGAATTGTAATTTATGTTCCATTTCCTGATCGTTGATAATTGGGGTTTTGTATCACAAAAGTACGAAAATTTTGAGTGGGAAGTGGATCATCATTTTACCGGTTCACCGGCATACCGGCTAGAGATAATCGACTTTTCCTTTATCTCCTGCCAGTTTAAAAGGTTCGATCGCGCGGTTGTAGATTCCATGAACGTATGCAATGACCATTCCATAATTCGACACGGGGATCCCGGCATCAACAGCAGGTTTAAGACGGCTTATCAGTTGTCTGCGTGTGATCATGCAGCTGCCGCACTGGATCACCATTGCATATTCTTTCATTTCTCCCGGGATCCTGTCAAGCCCGGCTACTGTTGTGAATTCCAGTTTCCTTCCTGTGAAATTGGTCAACCAGCGGGGTATTTTGATCCTCCCGATATCGTCGCACGAAACATGATGGGAACAGGATTCGAGAATGAGAACATGATCACCATCTTTCAATTTTGAAATGAAAGGAGTTCCTTTCAAATAATTATCAAAATCACCTTTCTGCCTGGCAAGCACAATACTGAAGCTGGTCAGGGGGATATCCCGGGGAACTGCAGCATCGGCTTTGGGGAACACCTGGCTGTCTGTTATCACCAGGGCAGGTTTGGGATCCATTTTACGTATATAGGCATCTACTTCCCTTTCCTTGCAGATGACAGCTACTCCATCATTATCAAGAATATCCCTGATCACCTGTACCTGGGGCAGGATCATTCTTCCTTCAGGGGCTTCAATATCGATGGGTGTGATCAGGAGTACAACATCGCCATAAGAGATGAGATCACCAATGAGAGGTCTTTTCCGGTATGCTGATCCAGGCATTGCTTCCTGCAAGGCCTTAATCAATTCATCCAGGTTTTCGGGATACTTTGCGCTGAACTCTATAACCGGGACCGAATAACGGTCACTGATCACTTTAAGCAAATCTTTTTCGGCCGGTTGCAGGTCGGATTTGTTAAAAACGACAATGAAGGGAATATCGTTCTTACGGAAGTCATTTATAAGACCTTTTTCGGGTTCATCAAACCTGTTCTCTGCAACCACAAGAATGGCAAGATCGATAAGTTTCAGCATATCTTTGGAACGGAGAAGCCGTTTCTGACCGAGTTCCCCTGTATCATCAATCCCGGCAGTATCAATCATCACTGCAGGGCCTATTTCTGCAATCTCAATTGATTTCTTTACCGGGTCTGTCGTTGTTCCCGCGATCTCCGAGACAATAGCAGTTTCCTGACCCGTCAGTACATTGATCAGGGAACTTTTACCATTGTTCCTTCTGCCAAAAATTCCAATGTGTGGTTTTAAGTCGCGTCCTTTCATTCTTAATTAATCATGATTAAAAAACTCGTCAAGGGTATATCCTAATTTTAACAGGTTCTCTGGTTTTAGAAGTGTCTTCAGTTTTTCCCGGTCTATCATTTTCAGCTCATCATTGGCAGCAAAGATATCCATCCCTTTTAATTTCATGGTTTTCGCCAGTTCAGAGGCCATATTGTACCCGATAAAAGGTACTAAGGCCGTGGTTATGGCAGGGCTTAAGAACAGTTTTGTTTCTCCTGTTCCGGTGTTGATCTTTATTTCTTCAAGAAGATTTGATTTTATAGTTCTGTCGGCCGCAATAAGCAGTTTAAGGCTTTCGATCAAAGAACTGCCTATGACCGGGAGATAGGCATTCAGTTCAAGACATCCCAGGGCGCAGAGTGATGTGATCAGTTGATCGTTAGCATAGATCCGGTGAACTGAGCTGATGACATATTCGGGGATCACAGGATTGATCTTACCCGGCATGATGGAGCTGCCGGCCTGTTTTTGTGGAAGAGCAACATCTTTATTGCCAAGGTCAGATGCCAGTATACGGAGATCTGAGACCATCTTTTCCAGGTTTACTGCATGTGCTTTAAGGGTTGCATGGATTTCGACCCAGGAATCCAGGTTGGAGGTTGCATCTGCTATATTTTCGCTGCGTGCGACCGGTAACCCGGTCTGATTCCGGAGAAAGCCGGTTGCCTCCATTATGAAGAACCTTGGAATGGCGAGTCCAGTGCCAATTGCACCACCTCCGAGGTTTACAAGTTTGATGCGTTCAAAGCATTTTGAAACACGCCACCAATCGCGCGACAGTGCTTCGCTGTATGTGCTGAACAATTTTCCAAAGGATGACGGTACGGCTTCCTGCATTTGTGTATAACCGATCCTCAGGTCATTCCGGTGAGCATTCTCCATTTCTTCAACCTTACTCCTAATCTCATTAATGGCAGATTCAAGTTCCTGAAGCAATTTCATCACGGCTACTTTTAGCGAAGTCGGGATGACATCATTTGTCGACTGAAAAATATTGGCATGTTCAACAGGATCAATAAAGCTGTAGTCGCCGGGTTTACGGCCCAGTTTAAGAAGGGCAGCATTGGCTATGATCTCATTGATATTCATGTTAATGCTGGTTCCGGCACCGCCTGAGATCGCCGGCACGATGAACTGATCGAAATATTTTCCAGTTGAAACTTCCATTGATGATTCAGAAAGGGCGGCAAGTATCTCCTTTGAAATCACCCGAAATGGAAGCTCCGTACCGGGGTATTTTAACCCAATGGCGTCGAAATAGGCAATGCATGCCTGGTAGCAGGCTTGTTTTACCAGTCCCACTGATTTGTACCATTCAACAGGAAAAGCGGTCTGATCAGGAAAATTCTCCTGAGCACGCAAGGCATGAATGCCAAACAGCGCATCTTCAGGAATTTCCCTGGTTCCTATTAAATCCTTTTCAATCCGAAAACTTGTCATGACTGAGTCTGCATTACAGATTTTTTGTAATGTTACGAATTCTTAAGATAAAACGAGGAGATTGAGAAGAATATTTTACCATTCATATTCCTTTCCAAATACCAGCTGGTTCTGCAAACAGGTATCAGAAATCACTTTATTTAAAATGGTTACAATTAACAGACAACCTTAACGTTCAATTGCTGTCTATACGAATATAAAAAATGATTATAGTTCTGTCTATTTAAGTAACCTAAATTGACAAAACAACGTATAAATCAGTATCTTAGTTGTTCCATACAGGCATACATGCCTATATACATATACTTCAATATATGAAGCAAAAAATATATTTTCTGATTCTGTTGATCTCCATGGTGTTTCTTTTCCAGGGAGAATGTGTTTTCTGAAGGATCAAAGGAAGTTTGGGTCGGGGGGCATCAAATAAATTTTTTCTTATGCAATGATAATGTAACTCATTGCAATAATGGAGGTCTCCGCAACCCATTTGCAATTTACGGTTGTGATGAGCCGGACAGGCTCTATTTTTCGACTGCCAACTCCAATGAGATTGTTTACATGGGATTTCAGCAATATACTGATGTCGGCTTTAATGATCATGTGGTTTTCGAGATAAAGGATATGTCAGGCACTATTGTTTATCCAGAGACGACTCTCCCGACATCAGGGACAGGGTATATTGCAAGCATAGCCCAGGCGGATATAGGGCCAACACAAATTTATGGTGCTGGCGGATATACGGCTATTGACTGGCATCCTTCTGTTCCGGGACTTTTTTATATTGAATTCATGCAGAAGAACAGTTCAAATAATAATGTGACCGGTGGATTCTCAATAAATCTGCTTGACATAACAGTGTATGATTCTGTTGCCCTCCTGGTCAAGCCTGGCAGGTTATACAGCAAAGCCTGGCAATTTCAGCAGACGGGCAATTTAAATAATCCCGGCACGGGTTATTACGGAACGAATTATGTCTATTCGGCAGACAGCATAGTAACATCTGCAGCTTTCCAGGATTGCAGGGGGGGGATCTGGGTACAGTTCAATAATCAATGGGGATGTGCAAATACAGGTAATTTCCTTTTGGATCGCAAATCGTTGTATAACCAGCAAGCCTTTGTCCCTGAGTATCCCATCTTCGTGAATCCCCCGGATTCATTGCTTTATCCTTCAGCAACCACCCTTGGTCAGATTGTGCCGCCTTTACCCTGGGGGCTGGGAAATTGCAACAATGGAAACATTGTTTTTTATGTTACCGTGAATAAAACAGGAGCTGCAGAGATCGACCTGACCTTTCCGCCGCCATATACGGCACGAACGCTGAATTCAAATGTGGTCACAGGACAGAATTTAATAACCTGGGATGGGAAGGATGGTTCCGGGGTGGACGTGCCTAATAATGTGCTGGTAACTTTTGTAGTAAAATATGCCAATGGCTTGACGAATATGCCTTTATACGATGTAGAGTACAATGTATATGGGTTTACCATCGGGCTTGTCAGGCCGAGCGGTACAATCCCGCTGGTATACTGGGATGATTCCAACATTCCAAGCGGAACAACAAATTTTGCAGGATGTCTGAGTCCTCCAGGGTGTCATGCTTGGAATACCCCTCCGGCCGGAGGGTTTGGTAATTTAAACACCGTAAATACATGGTGGTATAACGTTTCAACTTCAACGGCACCTGTAAATATTGTAGAAATACGTGGTCCGCAACCACTTATCTTTAATCAAACTCCACCTCAGAGTTATTGTGCCGGTACAAATGGCGTAGTTTTTTCTGTTACGCCAGATCCGAATGCAGATACCTATGTATGGAGTTACACCGGAACCGGTGCTACTATCATTCAAGGATCACCGGGAGATGCTTTTATCACGGTAAATTTCGCCATAAATGCTACCAGCGGAAATATCCAGGTGTATGGAACGAATGTTAATTGTAATAATCCCGGACAGACCACCTCCTTAGCTGTCACGATCAAGCCTGTTCCTGTACTGAATCCGCCTTCTCCTAATACGATATGCGCCGGTATGGCAACAAATATCACCCTCACCTCTGTTCCTGCCAGTATTACTTTCAGCTGGACCAGTCCTGCACCGACCTGTTCACCCAATATTGTGGCATGTCCCCCGGGCCAGAATAATTCTGATCTTATCAACGACTTGCTGAACCTATCCAACAGCAGTTCCGGAACAGTTGTATATCATATAACATCAACCCTGAATGGCTGTTCAAGTACGCCCCAGGATTTTACCCTTACTGTTCTTCCGTCACCTGTGCCTGTGATCACCGGTAATGCCAGCGTTTGTGCAGGTTCATCAGGTAATGTCTATTCGACCATGCCCGGGATGACGGGGTATATGTGGCTTATCTCCGGCGGTGGAACGATCACGGCCGGTGCAGGCACTAATTCAATAACAGTAACCTGGAGCACAGTAGGTGCACAGTCGGTTTCCGTGGGTTACACGGATGTAAATTCGTGCCCCAGTCTGACCCCGACAATTTATAATGTTACGGTGAATCCTTTGCCGGTTCCAGTTATAGGGGGACCATTATCTGCATGTGCTACTTCGACCGGAAATATTTATTCAACATCAGCGGGTATGAGCAATTACCAGTGGCTTGTTTCTGCAGGGGGAACCATTGCATCAGGTGGAACTGCAACAGATAATACAGTTACTGTCACCTGGAATACGGCAGGGTCTCAAACGGTGACGGTCAATTTTAATGATGCAAATGGGTGCAGTGCATTGTCCCCGACCAGTTATCCTGTCACTGTTAATCCATTGCCAGTTCCTTCACTTACGGGTCCGGCTTCCGTTTGTCTGAACAGTACCGCCACTTACGTCACTGATGCCGGCATGACAAATTACCTGTGGTCAGTTTCAGCGGGAGGAACCATAACTTCCGGCACAGGCACCAACAGTATTACCATTCTCTGGAGCACGAACGGTGTAAAGACAATAACAACAAACTATAATGATGCAAACGGATGCACTGCAACTGTACCTTCTTCATATAACGTAAATGTCAATACTTTGCCAGTCCCTTCATTAAATGGGCCGAACACCATTTGTTC
Organism: uncultured Bacteroidales bacterium; assembly: GCA_963768805.1. Taxonomy (GTDB): domain Bacteria; phylum Bacteroidota; class Bacteroidia; order Bacteroidales; family FEN-979; genus FEN-979. Next base: position 73,370 of record CAVYJI010000002.1, read on the forward strand.
AGGCACCTCAGCAACCTACACTACCGATCTGGGGATGACCAATTACCAGTGGGTGGTTTCTGCCGGGGGAACAATTACAGCAGGAGGCAGCACGACGGATGATTTTGTCACAGTCACCTGGAATACAACCGGAGCCCAGCTGGTCAGTGTAAATTACTTTATGGGAACAGGCTGCACGGCAGCAAGCCCGACCGTATTGAATGTCACTGTGAAACCGAGGCCTTTGGTGACCAATGCATCAAATTCTGCGGTCTGTTCAAGTGGCACCACGAATATCATCCTACTTGCTTCACTGCCAGGAACAACTTTTACATGGACAGCTACAGGAAGCTCAGGGAACGTTACCGGATACAGCAATTCAGGGGGACCGATCATTGCACAGACGCTTTTCAATTCAGGATTTTCCGTTGAGACTGTTAATTACGCTGTCACGCCGAGTCTGAACGGCTGTGATGGCCCTGTAGCAAATTTCATTGTTGCGGTAGAACCGGTAGCAGATGCTTATTTTAACCCGAACGGGCAGACCCTCTGTTCAGGTGGGACAACCGGTATTTCAATTTTATCTCACGTTGCCGGGGCGACTTTTACCTGGACTGCTGCCGGAAGTTCGGGGAATGTCAGTGGTTTTGGCCCGGGATCAACTTCATCCATTGCCCAGACACTTACTAATATTGGTTTTAGTCCTGAGACTGTGACCTATACTGTTTCACCTTCATTCAACAGTTGCCCGGGCACGCCGAATTCTGTGGTTGTTACGGTGAATCCCCTGCCCAGCGTGACCTACACGCTTTGTAACGATGCCATTACTACCACAGTCGCACAACCATTAAAGCTCAAGGGAGGTTTACCCATTGGCGGAGTGTATTCGGGAGCAGGCGTGAATGCAGGGATCTTCAATCCATCACTTGCAGGAACGGGTAATCATACCATCACCTATTCCTATCTCAATACCTGGGGATGTTCTGCTGTTGCAACACAAGTGATCACCGTTGTTAATGCAGCGGCATTCACCTGCAATAATACCCTGACTGACATCAGGGATAATAAGCAATACCCAACAGTGAAAATTGGCAACCAATGCTGGATGGCAGCAAACCTGAATTACGGGAGCATCATCGGTTCCACCGAAATGCAGCGCGATAATTGTATCCCTGAGAAATACTGTTTTAATGACAACCCCGCGAATTGTGTCTCATATGGCGGGTTGTATCAATGGGATGAGATGATGTTATATGATAACACTTTAGCAGAACAAGGTTTTTGTCCACCCGGCTGGCACGTGCCAACCGAAAATGAATGGACCACCTTATTCAATGTTTACGTGAGCAATGGTTTTGCAGGTGCTCCTTTAAAGTACACAGGCTATTCGGGATTCAACGCATTACTGAGTGGCACCCGTTTCAACAACGAGAGCTGGAATTTCAGCAATTTCGCGGCGATGTTCTGGTCGTCTAAATCAGAGGGTAATGATAAAGCCTGGGCACATGGGATGAACACTTATAATCCAAGCGTATCGTATTATCCTTCAAGTCGCACCCATGCTTTAAATTTAAGGTGCATCAAAGACTGAATTTTATTGGTTAATATTTTTTTATCTTGACGGAACAACCTTTTTGAGGTTTGTTGTCTGACTGTAATATTGCAGGTGTCGCATTAAATCTTAAAAGAGATCTTTTACCGGGGGTCAACAGACGTGTGCCGAAGAACCAAGAATTCACTGAATGCATGCAATATAATGTCGTGTGCATGAATTTCTTTTTTACTTTTGTTAACTATTTTTTAAAGTCTGGTCTATGAAATTCTTCTATTCTTTCCTTTTCTATTTTTCCTTAATCTTTATTTTTTCAGGCATTGCAGAGGGGCAGACTTTAATTTCGACTTGTCCTAATTCCAATTTCAATCTTGGAAACTTCACTAACTGGACAGGAACCTATGGAAGTTGGACATTACCCAACGAATATTCCGGACTGGACACCAATACCAATGCACCTTATCCGCATGGTAATTTTCAGTGTTATGGAGGAGTTTCCAAGGCTTATTGTCCTCCGTTACATTCAATTATCCCGGGGCCCGGAACAGCTGATCCCAATACAGGTGACAGCCTGATCTCAGTATTCCCGGGTGAGACCTATTCTGCCATGTTAGGCCATGATGTAGGAGGATCTCATGTAGCAACCTTGAAATATACAGTTTATGTTGATACGAGCACTTATCTGTTTATCTATCGTTATGCAGTGGTACTTCAGAATCCAAATCACCCCACCACTCAGCAGCCCAGTTTTACAATAGCCGTGGAAGATTCGACAGGCACAATTTTCGATTCAACCTGCGGATATTATTATATTGCTGCTCCATATAACCAGATCCCGCCAGGATGGTATGTTCACAATGAATCAGGGGGGAAGGTGATATGGAAACCATGGACCACTGTTGGTATGGATCTTCAAAACTGGGTTGGCCATCATCTTACGATTGTTTTTACAACCAGGGATTGTGAGCCTGGCGGACATTTTGGCTATGCTTATGTATCTGCTTATTGCAGCTATCTGACGATCCAGACCTCCATGTGCCAGGGAGATTCATCAGCAACCCTGACGGCTCCACCCGGATTTGCACATTATCATTGGAGCACCGGGGACACGGTAAGACAAATTGTAGTCCCGCACCCTACAACAGGGGAAACCATCAGATGCATTCTTACGGCTGTTAATGGTTGTGTGGATACCATCTATGAGACACTGACCTATACGGTAATCACAACAAATTTCTACCATCTTGGAGCATGCTCAGGGCTCAACACGCAGTTTTACGATTCCAGTCATGTAAACCAGAATTCCGTTACAGGCTGGAAGTGGAATTTCGGGGATGGCACTCCTATCGTTACAGGAGTCCCAAATCCTCTACATATCTTTGCTCTGCCGGGCGTCTACAATGTAAAGCTTGTATCTAACTCGACAGAAGGATGTAAAGACTCTATCACGAAACCGGTGACCGTTGATACATTACCCATTCTTATGAACAATCCGCTTTTCGAAAAGATCTGCAGCGGAACAAACACCAGCCTCACTTTGATACCCAATAAACCGACGTACAATTTTACCTGGACGGCTACTGCAAATTCCCTCCTGGTGACCGGTTATTCAAGTAATACGACCGTCCCGGGAACCCAGATCAACCAGGTACTAACGAATACCGATAATAAGATCGATACCGTCACTTATCACATTACACCTCATTCGCCGAACTGCACAGGAGCGGTCACTAATTATAAAGTCGCTGTAACACCAGTGCCAATATTGACCAACGCCTCTCTCTCAAAATCAATTTGCGACAGCCTTTCCACGAATATCACGCTTACTTCAAACAACGACAGTACCTTTTTCACCTGGACATGTACTGCAAGTTCACCTGATGTGAGCGGATATTCAGATAATACTACAAACCCCGTGACCCTGATCAACCAGGTCCTTTATAACGCGGGAATTGGTGTTGATACTGTAACTTATCATATCGTTCCCCAATCCTTCGGCTGCATCGGAACAACTACTTATAATTACACGGTGATCGTTTACCCGATGCCGGCTCTGACAAATAATCCGCTAAATCAAAGCCTCTGCAATAACACATCTTTCAATATTACGCTGACCTCAAATGTGCCCGGAACCCTTTTCACCTGGACCTGTACAGCAAGCTCGCCGAACCTGGCGGGTTACAGCAATAGTGCAGTACCAACAACCCTGGTAAATCAGACTCTCACAAATTCAGGGTTCACCATTGAAACTGTCACATATCACATTGTTCCTCATGCCAATGCATGTGCAGGGCATACTTTCAACTATGTGGTGACGGTTTTCCCTGTATCTGACCTGAACTTCGCCCCGGCTGCACCTTCTATCTGTGCTAACCAGATTACCAACATCCTGCTTTCATCAGATGTGGCAAATACCAGTTTTACCTGGACCGCTACCTGTGATTCAGCCGATGTGACAGGCTATGGCCCGGGAAGCGGAAATACAATCGCCCAGACACTCGGTCAACCCGGTTACGCCCTTGAAACCGTTACTTATCACGTCTACACTTCGGCAAACTCATGTACAGGAGATTCTGCCAATATTATTGTTCTTATCAATCCCAAGCCGCACCTTGTTACCACCCCGATGAACCAAACTATCTGTTCACAGACAGCGACCAATATCGTCCTTCAATCCAGCTGCCTGAATACTACATTTACCTGGACCGCTGCTGTTGTTACCGGTAATATTTCAGGTTATAGTTCGGGATCAGGAAGCCCGATCACACAGGTGCTCACCGACAACTTTAATACCCAGGGCCAGGTCAATTACACCATCCTCCCCACTGCAGGCAGTTGCATCGGGAGTGACACTCTTTACTCGGTCTTTGTCAATCCTAAGCCACAAATCACAACATCCCCGCTTACTGCGTCCCTGTGCTCAAATACTGCCACCAATATTAACCTTCTTTCAGATGTTGCCGGGGCCACCTTTACATGGATCGCTACAGGAAGCTCAGGGAATGTCAGTGGTTATTCCGGGGGCAGCGGTCTGGCAATTGTCCAGACACTGATCAATTCAGGCGTGGTTGACGAGACAGTCACTTATCATATTGACGCCACGGCAAGCGGTTGTAACAGCGATACCGCCTATTTCATTGTCACGGTACATCCTCTGCCTGTGCCGGTAATTATGGGTTCAGCATCAGTTTGCCTGAATTCCACCACAGTTTACAGTACCGCTGCCGGAATGTCGAATTATACCTGGACTGTTTCAGCAGGGGGTACAATTATATCCGGCGCAGGGACAAATACTATCAGCGTAAACTGGACTGTTATTGGCGCACAGACCGTTTCGGTGAATTACGATAACGCCTTTGGCTGTACTGCTCCCTCTCCCACCGTATTTAATGTCAATGTCAGTTTACTGCCGGTTCCCAGTCTTGTCGGAGGAAATAGCATTTGTATAGGAAGTTCCTCTACCTATACCACCGATCCCGGAATGTCTAATTATGTCTGGATTGTCTCAGCCGGTGGAACAATTACTGCAGGAGGAGGCCCGGCAAACAGTACTGCAACGGTACTTTGGACTGTCACCGGGACTCAGACAGTTTCGGTGAATTACCAGGCAGGGCCTGGTTGCTCAGCACCCAGCCCGACCACGATGAACGTTACGGTTAATCCGTTGCCGGTGCCAACAATTGCAGGAACAAATAGTCTTTGTGTCTTATCTTCAGGCATAGTTTATACAACACAACCGGGTATGACCGCTTATACCTGGTCAGTTTCAGCCGGGGGAACGATTACAGCCGGAGGAACTGCTGCCGACAATTCTGCAACATTGACCTGGAATAATACCGGGGCGCAGACTGTCTCTGTCAGCTATACTAACGGAAACGGTTGTACCTCAGCATCCCCCACTGTTTATCCTGTGACGGTCAATGCATTGCCTGTCCCCGCAATTGCCGGGCCAACCAATGTATGCAGCGCATCAACAGGAAATGTTTATTCAACCCTGGCCGGGATGACAAACTATCAATGGGTGGTATCGGCAGGAGGAACCATCACTGCCGGTGGCGGAGCAGCCAATAATACTGTCACAGTTACCTGGAATACACCGGGAGCACAAACTGTTTCATTGAATTATCATGACGCGAATGGATGCACAGCACTTGCACCAACTGTCTATAATGTTACAGTGAACCCGTTGCCCATCCCGACGATCACAGGAGCTGCTTCAGTTTGTCTGAATTCGACATCAACATACACGACTGAAGCCGGTATGACCAACTATTCATGGGCTGTTACTGCCGGGGGAGTTATCACCTCAGGGGCAGGAACAAATTCAATTACCATCAACTGGACGTCGACAGGTCTCAAGACCATCTCCGTCAATTATTTCAACGGGTTCAATTGTACCGCGCAATCTCCTACAACCTATAATGTGACTGTGAACCTGCTGCCAGTACCCTTACTCACCGGCACTACCGGTATATGCTCAGGATTTTCTGCCACCTATACTTCAGATCCGGGGATGAATAACTACTCCTGGCTGGTATCTGCGGGGGGAACTATCACTTCCGGCGGGGGGCCCAACGACAATACCGTCACTGTTCACTGGAATGCCCCGGGGGCTCAAACCGTCAGTGTTAATTACCAGATGGGAACCGGCTGCACTGCCCCGGCCCCCACGGTTCTTAATGTGATTGTCAATCCTCTCCCTGTGGTCACTCTATCCGGAACCCCTGTCCTTTGCGCAGGATCAACCAACATAGTTTACGGAACCCAGCCCGGGATGAGCAATTATCAGTGGACGGTCTCTGCAGGTGGTAGCATTACTGCCGGGGGTACTCTCCTCGACAATACAGTAACCGTCACATGGAATACTGCGGGAGCCCAGTCGGTCACAGTGAACTATCATGATGCAAACGGATGCACAGCGTTAAGTTCGACATCCTATCCTGTTACCGTCAATCCCTTGCCTCTCCCCACAATCTCCGGCCCTGCATCAGTGTGCCTGAATTCGTCTTCCACCTATTTTACTGAGGCGGGGATGTCAAACTACAACTGGTCAGTGTCAGCAGGAGGCTCTATCATCGCCGGAACCGGGACGAACAGCATCACGATCCTCTGGGGGACAATAGGGGCTAAAACAATAACCGTGAATTATCACGACGCCAATGGCTGTACCGCTGCAGTGCCTACTTCTTTCCCTGTGAGTGTGAATACTTTGCCGCTCCCGTCATTGAACGGATCAAACAACACCTGCACCAACACCTCCGTTAATTATACAACTGATTTAGGGATGAACAATTATGCCTGGTCGGTTTCTGCCGGTGGAAGTATAACAGCAGGGGGAGGAACATCAGACAGTTTCGCCACGGTACTTTGGAACACTTCAGGTTTGCAGACCGTCAGCGTTAATTATTTTATGGGCACAGGGTGTACGGCTCCCTCCCCGACTGTTTTAAATGTCACCGTAAAACCAAGGCCAGCCATCACTAATGCCGCCAATTCAACCCAATGTTCCAATGTTACGACCAACATTGTGTTTGCCTCGACACTGGTTGGAACAACCTTTACCTGGACTGCTACCGGCAGCTCAGGTAATGTTACCGGCTTTTCAAATGGCTCCGGGGGTAGTATAGTACAGACTCTCGTCAATACAGGATTTAACATTGAAACTGTCAATTATGCCGTGACCCCGAGCCTGAATGGGTGTGATGGCCCTATAGCAAATTACATCGTCACGGTTAACCCGGTTGCCGATGTTTACTTTAATCCTAACGGGCAGACCTTCTGTTCCAGTGGCACTACCAGTATCGCTATTCTCTCGCATGTCGCAGGCACTACTTTTACCTGGACTGCTACCGGAAGCTCCGGAAATATCAGTGGATTTGCCCCGGGCAGCGGTAACCTGATAGCACAGACCCTGGTTAACAGCGGCACTAACGTTGAAACTGTCAATTATGATGTCTTTCCGCTGGCCAATTCATGTGCAGGGACCGATAATCATGTTATCGTCAATGTAAACCCAAAGCCACAGGTCTCTTTTACAGCCTGCAATGATATCGTCACAAGAACCGATGCAAAGTCAATCACACTTAAAGGGGGATTACCCCTGGGCGGTATTTATTCAGGCACCGGCGTCAATGCCGGGATCTTTTATCCCAGTCTTTCCGGCGCCGGGACCTTTACCATCACTTATTCTTACACCAACACCTGGGGTTGCAATGCCAGTATGTCCCAGAACATTACCGTCATCAACGCCATCCCGTTCAATTGTGATAATATCCTCACCGATATCCGGGATAATCAACAGTATCCAACGGTCAAACTAGGCACCCAGTGCTGGATGGCGTCAAATCTGAACTATGGGACAATTATCCCTTCCACTTCCATGCAACGGGATAACTGTGTGATGGAAAAATATTGTTTCAACGACAATGCTGGAAACTGTGCTTCTTACGGGGGTCTTTATCAATGGGATGAAATGATGCAGTATGATAATACTCCGGCAGACCAGGGATTCTGTCCTCCTGCCTGGCATGTTCCTACCAATAATGAATGGAACACCTTGTTCGGGTTTTATATCAGCAATGGGTTTGCAGGAAGTCCTTTGAAATATACAGGATATTCGGGGTTCAATGCCTTCCTGAGCGGGACACGGTTCAACAATGTAAACTGGAATTTCAGCAATTTTGCCGTTATGTTCTGGACATCAACCATGGATGGGACTCAAAAGGCCTGGGCTCATGGGATGAACACATTTAATCCCAGTGTATCAGACTATCCAAGCAGCAGGACACATGCATTTAATATAAGATGTATCAAGGATTAGTTGAAAATCAGCAGATAATTCACATCTTTTTAATGATGCTAACAGCCAGACGCCTGCTATCAAATTCATGTGCAACCGGAAATACTACCTGTTTGTTGATATTTTTTTGTCCTTATTGAACAACTTCTTTCCTGAAACGCTGTCTATTTTTTGTTGCAGATAATTTTACGGGGTTTGTAAAGAACGTTCTCAATTGTAAAAAACATAATCAATTATGGACTTTTAGTCAATTATTATTTACCTTTGTGTGACTGTTTTCAAAAGTGTAAATCATGAAGAATTTTTATATTCTTCTAATTTTTATTCCTTTTATTTTTATTTCTCTTGATACTGAAAAAGTAAACGCCCAGGTACAAGATACTACGATTTGTCCAAACTCCAATTTCAATCAGGGAAATTTTAATGACTGGACAGGGTGTTATGGATATTTCAGTAGTCCATGTATACAGCCGGGGTTCCTTACCGGTGGCGCACATCCGTTATATAAAATTATACATGCACCCGGCTGGCATGATAGTAATACCTGCGGCAATTTATTAAATGTTTTCCCTGGCGATGCCTATGTAGCAAGATTGGGAGATACTGCTTATTCATCATATCATTATACTGAAGCCGAACTTAAATATCAAGTACCGGTGACCTCAACGTCGTATCTTTTTATTTACCGGTACGCTCCAGTTCTACAAACCGGTGGTCACCCAAATGGCCAACAACCTGATTTCAGGGTGGAAGTCACAGATTCTTTAGGTACCCTTTTAGATTCGTGCGGATATTTTTATTTTCCGGCTCCCACTAGTGGCCCTCCTCCTGCAGGCTGGAATTTATGCACCGGAGTCTCGAGTGGAAATGTTTATTGGAAAAACTGGACAACTGTGGGAATGGACCTTTCCCCCTGGTTCGGACAAACAGTCACAATTGATTTCAGAGCTCGTGGATGCTGGTACAATACTCATTTTGGCTATGCCTATGTTTCAGCTTTCTGCAGTTACCTTGCTGTTAGAACAGCGATGTGCCAGGGAGATTCAACCGCTATGTTGATAGCACCACCAGGATTCAAGTATCTCTGGAGCAACTCTGATACTACAGACACAATTATTGTTCAACACCCTCTTACCGGTCAGGTATATAGTTGCACCCTGACAGCCTTGAACGGATGCATGGTAACCATTTTCGATACTCTTACTTATACGGTAATAACGACTAATTTTTATAACGGTCCGGCCTGTACAGGAATAAACACTCAATTTTATGATTCCAGTTATGTAAACCAGAATGCCGTTACAGGATGGAAATGGAATTTCGGGGATGGTACTCCTGTTGTTACAGGAGTCCAAAATCCCACACATATTTTTGCTTTACCGGGCGTCTACAATGTCAAACTTATATCCAACTCTACCGAGGGTTGTAAAGACTCTATTACGAAAGCTTTAAATGTCACCCTTTCGCCAACGGCAACCATTGCCGGGACAATAGAGGTATGCAATAATTCGCCGCCCTCCCCGATCACTTTCACAGGAAGTTCATCCTCTCCTCCTTATGTTTTCACTTATAACATCAATGGAGGTTCAAATGAACAGGTGACTGCTTCAAGTGGAAACAGTGTAGAAGTGCCTGCCCCCACAAATGTTGTTGGAACTTACACATATAATTTAATCAGCGTTCAGGCAGGATCATGCTCCCATGCAGAAACAGGAAGTGCTATTGTCACTGTTAATCCTCTGCCAACGGCGACCATCAGCGGGACAACCACGTTATGCCAGAATTCTGCCGCACCATTGATCATCTTCACCGGAGGTTCATCAACTCCTCCTTATACCTTCACTTATAATATCAATGGAGGGGCTAATCAACAAGTGACCACTTCCATTGGGAATAGTGTAACAGTGGCTGCCCCCACAAATGTTCCAGGAATTTTCACTTATAATCTGATCAGCGTCCAGGATGGAAGTTCAGCTGCATGTTCCCAGGCACAAGCAGGAAGTGCAGTTGTTACAATTAACCCTTTGCCCACGGCAACTATTTCCGGAGTAATAGCGGTATGTCAAAATGCTGTTGCACCTCTGATCACTTTTACCGGAGGTTCTTCAAATCCTCCTTATACCTTCACATATAATATCAATGGAGGAGCCAACCAACAAGTGACAACTTCCGTTGGAAGTAGTGTAACTGTGACTGCACCCACAAACGTGGTCGGCATTTTCACGTATAATTTACTCAGCGTCCAGACAGGTTCATGCTCACAATCTCAAACAGGAAGCGCAGCTATTACCGTTAACCCTTTGCCAACAGCAACCATAAGCGGAACAGCATCAGTATGCCAGTTTTCTGTTCCACCTTTGGTTACCTTCACCGGCAGTTCATCAACTGCTCCATACACGTTCACTTATAACATCAATGGAGGGGCAAATCAGCAGGTGACCACTTCCGTTGGAAATAGTGTGACAGTGACTGCACCTACAAATGTTGCTGGAATATTCACCTATAATCTAATCAGCGTTCAGGATGGAAGTTCAATTGCATGTTCTCAAGCACAAACAGGAAGTGCTGTTATTACAGTTAACCCTATGCCAACAGCAACTATTTCCGGAACAATAACAGTATGTCAGAATGCCGCTGCACCCCTTATCACTTTCACCGGAAATTCTTCACTTCCTCCTTATACATTCACTTATAACATCAATGGAGGAGCCAATCAACAAGTGACCACTTCCAGTGGAAGTAGTGCAACAGTGCCTGCACCAACAAATGTAGTTGGAATATTTACCTATAATTTACTCAGTGTTCAGACAGGATCATGTTCCCAATCACAAACAGGAACCGCTGTAGTTACCGTTAACCCGGTACCCGTTGTTTCTTACACTCCATGTAACGATAATATCACAACGACTGCAGCACAACCAATAAATCTTAAAGGGGGAATTCCATTAGGCGGTAATTATACGGGAACAGGTGTGAATAGTAATATTTTTTATCCATTAGCAGCTGGAACCGGGAATCATACAATTACCTATACCTATACTAATTATCTAGGATGCAGCCAAAATGCACAACAAATAATTACCGTGGTTAATCCTCCTGCTTTTACTTGTGGAAATACACTGACCGATGTACGGGATAATCAGCAATATGCAACTGTTCAACTTGGCAGCAAATGCTGGATGGCTGCAAACCTGAACTTCGGAACCAATATTCTTTCCACATCAATGCAAAGAGATAACTGCATTAATGAAAAATATTGCTACAATGATAATGCCGTAAATTGCACATCTTATGGCGGTCTGTATCAGTGGGACGAAATGATGCGATATGACAGTGTACCAGCTGAACAGGGCTTTTGTCCACCTGGCTGGCACGTTCCCATTGAAAACGAATGGAACTCCTTGTTTCTCCTTTATATCAGCAACGGTTTTGCCGGTGCCCCATTGAAATATACCGGGTATTCAGGGTTTAATGCATTCCTGAGCGGGGTAAGGTTTAACAATGTAAACTGGAATTTTTCAAATTTTGCTATCATGTTCTGGAGTTCCACTAAAGAAGCTCCCCACAAAGCCTGGGCACATGGGATGAATTCATATAACCCCAGCGTTTCGTATTACCCCAGTAGCAGAACACATGCTTTTGCACTACGATGTATTCAGGATTAGCAACTTAAAAGTTTAATTTGCGATTTTGCGGCTGGCGGAAAAAAGATACAATACTTTTTTACCAGCTCCTTCGTTTTGAATCTTGTTTAGTTCCATAATAATGAGAAAAGGAAGAATATTTTATTGTTTTGCATTGATGTTGGTTTTTATAACATTTTTTTCCTGTAATAAAGAAAAGGCGGGGGGAGGAATCGGAACTTCCATGTATAATGGTACCAGTAGTCATAATGTCGGAACGGCATGTTTGAGTTGTCATAATACAGGCGGATCAAATGCATACTGGTGGTATATTGCCGGAACTGTTTATGAACCCGACGAAACCGATCTGAATCCAAATTCAACAGTTTATTTATTCCCTTCGCCTAACGGAAGCGGAACTCCAGCTGTCGTACTTCCTGTGGACGCAAAAGGCAATTTTTATACTTCAACATTGATCAATTATGGGTCCGGCCTTTATCCTGCAGTTAAAAGCTCTTCAGGTGAGACCCGATATATGCAGTCAACTACCACAAACGGAGATTGTAATTCCTGTCACATCACTTCAAAAAGAATCATTGTCAACTGATCTATCAATATTTTTCATTTGCTCCGACCCCGGCAGACGAGGGCCAATTCCCCGCTTCCTAAAGTGAAACAATTTAGTTTTTCCTGACGCCTTCCCGTTTACGGAGAGGCGTTTCATTTTGGGACAGCAAACCTCCGCATTCTGCAAATTCTTTATCCTTCTCTTTTTTTTCTTCCATTACAATTAATGTATCTTTGCAATTATCAGGCAACATATTGTGAGAAAATTTGTCTGCCATCTTATATGAGAACGATTTACATCCGTTCAATTCTTCTGCTGTTCTTTTTCAGTAACAGTATAGTTTGGGCACAGCTGACAGTAATCCAGGGGGCGGGTTTAAAAATGACCCCTTATCAGTTGGTCCAGTCCATGCTTGTGGGTCAGGGGGTCACCATATCAAACGTCACTTTTAATGGTTCTTCAGATACAATTACCTCAAATCAGATCGGTTCTTTCCAGTGTGTGGGTGGAGCCTATACACAATTAGGGCTCAGTGGCGGTATAATTATATCAAGTGGTACTGCTGTAGGAGCAATAGGGCCAAATAACACCCCTGGATTTACAGGAAGTATCCCTAATGGTCCCGGCGATCCGGATCTTTCAATCATTTCGAATGCTGTGACGCATGATGCTGCCGTTATTCAATTTGATTTTGTTCCTGTTTCAGATACATTGAAGTTCAATTACGTATTTGGTTCTGAAGAATTCATGGAATATTGCAACCAATATAATGATTCTTTTGGCTTTTTTCTGAGCGGCCCCGGAATTTCCGGTACTTTTTCTAATAACAGTATTGATATCGCATTGATGCCTGGAAGTCCTAACTATGTCACAATAAACAATCTTTGTAATAGCAGTCCTTCCGATTTATGGCAAAATCCACCGGGAGGACTTTATTTTCAATACGATGCTTTGACATTTGTTTTCACTGCATTCCAGGTCGTTCAGGCTTGCCAGGTCTATCACATTAAAATAGCGGTTGCTGATGCCGTCGATTATGCTTATGACTCAGGCGTTTTCCTGGGACAAAACAGTTTTACGGCCAGTGGATTCACAGTTGACAACACATTTACCTACCCTGCACTGGGACAAGTCGCCATTGCGGGATGCAGCGATGCTAATGTCGTATTTCACCTCCAGGGTACTGCCGTTGCAAATGACACGATCACCTATACAATTGGAGGTACTGCAATCAATGGCGTTGATTATGCTACAATACCGAATTCTGTGATTATTCCTACTGGAATGGACAGTGCTTATATTACGATTAATCCTTTCCTGGATAGTAGTCCGACTGGATCCAAAACGGTAATATTAGGTATCCAGATGCAAAACTGCCAATCAGATACTACATACTTAGATACTATTCATATTCTCCCCAATTATGCACTCATTGCTAATGTTGGCAATGACACTACAATCTGCCAGGGACAATCAATCACAATTCATGCACAGCACACAGGGGGACAAGCGCCCTATAGTTACATGTGGAATACAGGATCAACTCTTTCCCAGATAACGGTAACCCCACCCACAGGATCAAATCTCTATTTCGTCAATGTCACGGATGGTTGTTCGGCTGTCTCACGGGATTCCATTACTGTTACAGTTTTGCCTAAGCCTGTTATCACCAATGTTAACCTTATCTCTGTTGTTTGTACAGGTTCGGTGACCAATATTATTCCTCAATCCAGCATCCCCGGATCGACATTTTCCTGGACTGCCAGTTGCAGTGATCCAAATATATCAGGTTATTCTGCAGGAAGTGGCTTAACTATCGACCAGACTTTGTTCAATTCCGGGACAACCATCGATACGGTAGTCTATCATGTTACTGCAATTGCTGCAGGTTGTGTATCTGCCCAGGTGAAAAATTTTAAAGTTGCCGTGATCCCTGCTGTGGATGCATATTTCCTGCCAAACGGACAATCATTCTGCAGTGGAGGAACTACAGCAATATCGATCCTTTCGCATGTTGCAGGCACGACATTTTCATGGACATACACATTGGGTTCAGCTAACCTGAGCGGAGCACTTAATGGAAGCGGCAACCTTATTTCACAAACTTTATTCAATTCGGGATTTACGACCGATACAGTGACCTATCATGTAACTCCTATGAATAGTGGCTGTCCGGGAATGATATCCAATGTGAAAGTAGCGGTATATCCTATCCCCGATTCCTGGTCATCTCCTTCATCTCAATCTTTATGCGGGGGTAGTTCGACAAGTCTAAATCTTTTATCTCATGTTGCAGGGGCCTCTTTCACATGGACGGCTACCTGCCCTTTGCCGAATATAAGCGGCTATGGCCCGGGAAGCGGAGCATCCATAATCCAAACCCTGACAATATCAGGTACCGTTAGCGGAGTCGTAACTTATACTGTTACACCTGCGGCAAATGGCTGTTCAGGAACAATCCCATCGACCATCCTGGTCACGGTGAAACCGAGCCCTATTTTAACAAATCCTACTCTTTATTCTATTTGTTCGGGAGGAATGACAAACATTGTGCTGCAATCTAATCCATCACCGGCGACCTTCACATGGACGGCCAGTGGAAGTTCCCCGAATGTCACAGGATATTCATCAGGATCTGGAAATAACATAAATCAAAGCCTGGCAAACAGTGGATTTAACAATGAAACGGTAACCTATAGTGTTACGCCGACTGCTTTCGGATGTACGGGAAGTGCTACAAATGTTTTGGTTACTGTATTTCCAGTTCCTGATGTTTATTTTGTGCCCAACGGACAAACCATCTGTTCAGGAGCTTCGTCTTCCATCGGACTTAGTTCTCATGTTGCCGGTACCAGTTATACCTGGAATGCCAGTGGAAGCTCTGGAAACATATCCGGGTTTGGTCCGGGTTCGGGTAGTTCTATAAGCCAGGTGTTGAATAATTCCGGTCTTAATATTGAGACTGTGACATACGCAGTGACCCCATCTGCCAATGGTTGCACCGGGACCCTCAATGACGTAGTCGTTACTGTAAATCCTCTGGCCGTAGTTTCGTATACCCCCTGCACCGATGTAATAACGACCCTCGACGCCTCTCCATTTATTCTCAAAGGAGGGTTGCCACTGGGTGGAACCTATTCCGGATCTGGTATCGCTGCCGGACAGTTTAATCCTGTAGCTGCAGGAACAGGATCGCATATCATAACTTATTCTTACACCAATATGTATGGTTGTGCAAACACTTCTTCCCTAAGTATCTCGGTACTCAATCCACTTCCATTTTTATGCAACAATGCCATGACTGATCTCCGTGATAATCAACAATATCAAACGGTCAAATTAGGTACTCAGTGTTGGATGGCTGCCAACCTGAATTACGGAAATCAGATCCCTTCAACATCTATGCAGCGTGATAATTGTGCATTTGAAAAATATTGTTTCGATGATAATTCTGATAATTGTTCGTCATCAGGCGGCCTTTATCAATGGGATGAGATGATGCAGTTTCAGGCAGTTGAAAGCAGCCAGGGATTTTGCCCTCCAGCATGGCATATTCCTTCAGAAGATGAGTGGAATACTCTTTTTACCCTTTATATAAGTAATGGATTTGCAGGCAACCCATTGAAATATACAGGTTATTCCGGATTTAATGCGTTTCTTAGTGGTATCCGTTTTGATAATACAAACTGGAATTTCGATACTTTTGCGACCTTTTTCTGGTCTTCCACAGCAGAAGGGCCATATAAAGCCCGGGCTCATTCCATGAATTCATTCACTCCCAGTGTTTCCTACTATCCTGCGAACCGCTCAAATGCCTTTTATGTCAGGTGCATTAAAAATTAGGGGGAGTGATGAGTTCAGGAGCTGGTCATAAACAGCATCTGGAAATTTCATATTGATTTGTTAAAAAATAAAATATTCGGTTTTTATGAAGATCCTTTTGATTGAAGACGAAAAAGAACTTTCCTCGGCTATACAATCCTACCTGACGAAGGGAAATTATTTATGTGAGACAGCACTTACTTATCAAAGCGCTCTTGAGAAGATCAATTGTTACCAGTACGATTGTGTTATCGTTGATATCACGCTGCCTGATGGAAACGGGCTAAACATAATCAGGGAGCTAAAAGAAGAACACATCGACACAGGTATAATCATCATTTCTGCAAAAAATTCATTGGATGATAAGATTGAAGGACTTGATATTGGAGCAGATGATTACATCACAAAACCCTTTCATCTATCCGAATTGAATGCCAGGATCAAATCCATTATTCGCCGGAGAAATTTCGGAGGAACCAATGAAATCATTCTTAACGAGATCAGGATCGTTCCTGAGCAGATGCAGGTGTTCATAAATGACGAAGAAATCATCCTCACAAAAAAAGAATTCGATCTATTGATGTATTTTCTTTCAAATAAAAACCGTGTCCTGACAAAGGAATCCATCGCCGAGCACCTTTGGGGCGAGGAGATTGACATGGCCGATTCATATGATTTTATATATACCCATATTAAAAACCTGAGAAAAAAAATGCTGGAGAATGGCGGTCATGATTATATTCAAACTATTTACGGAATGGGCTATAAATTCCTGACCTCATGAATCTTTTAACCCGTTCATCGATCAATTATATTTTTTTCTCTGTCGTGGCTTTTGTCGTCGGGGGTATTATCTTTTTTCATGTTATAAAGACCGTTTTTTACAGGCAGATCGATGAAACTCTCAAAACAGAAAAACAATTGATCGAAGGTCAAATTGATTATTCTGACACTCTTCCTGACTTTCGGCAGGTTTTCAGTCATATGATTGAAGTGACGGTATTCAATTCGCCCAAGAAAAAATTCGAATTCATCAAGGATACAGCACTTTATGATAAAAGTTCGGATAAACTTGTACCTGTTCGCCAGTTAATATGCGAAAATACTTCAATTCAGAACCAGGGGTACATAATAAGTATTTCAAAACCATTGGCAGAAACCACCCATATGATCAGGACCATTGTGGGAGCCCTTATCTTGCTTTTCTTTTCTTTGACAGGCTTACTCATTTTTGTGAATTACTTTATTTCGAAAAGCATATGGGTCCCGTTTAATAAGACCCTTGAAAACTTAAGAAAATTCGACATCAGCAAAGATGCGCCCCTTGCATTGACTGAAACGAGGATACATGAATTCAAACAACTCAACAAAACCCTTGACCGAATGGCAAAAAAAATGCGGCGTGACTATGTGAACCTGAAAGAATTTAATGAAAATGCATCCCATGAGATCCAAACACCACTGGCCATCATAAAATCAAAACTGGAATTACTGATCCAGGGTGAAGGTCTTGATGAAGACCAGGTAGGACTGATTAACTCTGTTTATGAAGCTGCAACACGAATGTCGAGGTTAAATCAGGGTCTGCTACTAATTTCAAAGATAGATAACAACCAATTTCATCAAACTGAGAAAGTGGATCTTAAAAAAATAATGGAAAGAACGCTGGAACATTTTGAAGAAATCGTTAATCTGAAGAAAATAAGGATTATAACTCATTTTAATGCTCCTGCCTGCCCTCAGATGAATCCGACCTTAGCAGAGATCCTGGTATCGAACCTTGTTAGTAATTCAATCCGTCACAACATTGAAGAGGGAGAGATACGGATCACAATGAACTCTAATGGATTTGAAATTGCCAATACCGGTCATACAATAAAAATCCCACCGAATGAACTTTTCGCCCGTTTCAGAAAATCTGAAAGATCATCTGACTCTGTGGGACTTGGTCTCGCTATTGTAAAAAAGATTGTCATGCTTTACCAGTTCGATATCAAGTATGAAGTTAAAGAAAATATTCATTTAATAAGCCTGGACATTCTTTCGTCTGACAAAAAGGATCTATCCGGCACAGGAGAAACATCCTGAGAACGAATACTACTTTACGAACAATAATGAAACGACGGCAGGGCCTTAAATTAGAATTAAAATTACCGGAATCCCTCAGTGATCTGTTTTTTCTTCAGATTTAAAACAGATTCATTCATGATTTTTGCACTACTTCTTGTGCATGTTTTACAAAAAATTCCGAGTGAAATGAAAAAAATCTTCGTTCTGATATTTGTATTGTTATTTGTGTCTTTTTCTTTCTCACAAACAAAAACTGAGATCAAGCCAGCAGATCTTTCAAAAGGTATTTCGGCTTATATTTCTAAGAATTTTTCAGGCTATGGCATAGAAAAAGCTTTTAAGATAGATAATAAAGGAGTTATGTCAACCGAAGTAAGGATCTCCAAAGGAGCAGAAGAACTGGCACTTACATTTGATAAGGATTACAAACTCACGAAAAAGGAAGCAATAAAACCTGACCTGAGGATGCCGCCTGCAAAAGAAGATAAAAAGCCCCTTTCCCCGGTAAAAAAATAGTTGCGTCAATACATAAAAAAGACAACCATATTCCTTTTGCTAACACTTTATCACTGCTTTTCCAATCCAGAATTATTCTGAATTAAAAATTCCCAGGTACCGGGCAAGTCACGCCATATTCAGCATAAATCTCTAAACCAAGGATAAGGCCTCAACTTCAGATTTTCAATTCCTGACAATCAAGAAAACGAAAGTGAATCCCGATAGTTGAATTACCTGTTACCAGATATATGTTAAATGCCTTTAAACAATATTCTTTCCTGCCCTAACAAAGTAGAAAAAAAAATTTACCTTTGTCATTTAAGATAAAATTAAAGAAGCAACCTTTTTTGCACCCGGTTGTCCAAGAGTTACACAAGACTAGAAAGAACTCTTTTTAATGATAAAACGGTTTAAGTTCCTTATTACACAATTATTATTTTTGATTGCATTGCAGTGTCACCCGCAATCCATCACCATGAGTAATGATACTACCATTTGTTTGGGAGACTCTGCAAGTTTGAGTGCAACCGTTGTTAGCGGCAGTTATGGTACAACCAGTTATACATTTCAAACCTACGCATATAGTCCCGAGCCATTTTCAGGAGGAACACCGGTTTGTAATTCTTTCGTTAATTGTTCAGCGACAAGCGGAGGAAAAGACGATTGTGTTGCAGGACCATTTCCGATCGGGTTTGATTTTTGCTTTTTCAGTCAAACTTATACACAATTCTGGATCGGGTCTAATGGATGGATAAGCTTCTCGCAACCACCGGGTACCCAATGGGATACATATACTGCAACTACAATCCCTAATTCAGACCCCAGTGTTCCGAAGAATGTTATCTTTTTCCCATGGGAAGATTGGCTGCCTTGTAAAGGCATGTCTCAAAACGTTTATTATTACAACGATGGAACTGCGCCAAACATGAAATTAGTAGTCTATTTTACAAGTACTACTTTCTATAATTGCAATGGAACACTTTGGGCAAGCTTTGAAGTTGTATTGAACCAGCAAACCAGCGTTATTGAAAACCACATTCAGAGTAAACCTCTGTGCGGCAGTCAGGGAGCCACCCAGGGTGTACAGGATAGCACAGGAACTATTGCGTTTACAGCTACAGGTCGCAATGATACACCATGGTCAGCCAGTAATGAAAGTACACGTTTCGTCCCTGGTGGAATCACATGGTATACTGGCGGATACCCCGGGGGTACAGTTGTGGGCTATGGTAACCCCATTAAATTTGCCCCGACGGTGACAACGACCTATACTGCAGCGGTACAGTTATGTGATCAAACTACTTTAACCGGGAATGTCACTGTAACAGTTATCAGCCCACAATTTAATTATCCTCAACCTTCTTATTGTCAGAATGCACCAAACCCTATCCCAAATGTGGTTTCTTCCGGAGGTACTTTTACAGCTTCTCCTGCCGGGCTTGTATTCGTGAACGCAAGTACCGGTGTCATCAATCTTGGGGCAAGCATTCCGGGACCTTACGTCATTACCTATACTCTAACATCTCCCTGTGCTCTTTCCTCTACTCAGAGCCTGACCATTATAGCTATACCAGCACCGCCGACACCTCTGGCATCGTATGTATCCCGTTGCGGACCAGGCCAGGTTACCTTTGGAGTGGTTCAACCTGCAGGGGAGACAATAAACTGGTATGATGCGCCTGTTGGTGGGAACCTTCTGCCATTCATTGGAGCAACAGTAACAACAAATGTAAGTTCAACTACTAATTATTATGCAGAAGCTGTAACCAACATTTCGGGCTGCACGAGTTTGACAAGAACAGATATCTTAGTTGTCATTAAACCGATACCAGTTATTACAAATAATGTTCTTAATTATACTATCTGCTCCGGTGACTCTATTAAAATTAACCTCACCTCTTCCATTGCACCTTCCACCTTTCAATGGACTGCATCTTCCTCCTCAGGAACGCTAACGGGTTACTCAAATGGATCCGGATCAAATATTTCGCAGAAGTTATTAAATTCAGGATCTGTCAATGATACTGTGATTTACTCTGTGGTAGCAACCGCAGATACCTGCAATAGCGACACAACTAAATTTATTGTTGCCGTCAATCCTCTGCCCATTCCTACAGTTGTTCCTCTTACACAGACAGTGTGTTCGAATAATCTCATAACTATTGACTTATCTTCAAGTTCTCCTGCACCAACCTTTTCATGGATTGCGACCGGAAACAATCCCGGTCTATCAGGTTTCCTGAACGGTACCGGTAATTTGATCTCTCAAACGTTAGCGAATAGCAGCCCGTCGGATGGGACGGTAACCTACAACATAGTCGCTCAAAGCCTGGGATGTACCAGTGATACTGTTAGTTCCACTGTCCTTGTTCATCCATTACCAATACCAATAATAGACGGATCGCCTGCAATATGCGTTGGAAGTTCCGGGGTAGTTTATTCCACTCAGCCTGGGATGTCAAATTATCAATGGTCAATTTCTGCAGGAGGAATGATCACTGCAGGAGGAACAGCAACCGACAATACCGTTACTGCCACGTGGAATACATCGGGGCCCCAGACTGTTTCTGTGAACTACAATGATGCAAATAACTGCACAGCAAGTGCACCCGTATCTTACCCTGTCACAGTTAATACACTACCTTCTCCAACGATTGCTGGTCCTGTTGCGATTTGTGCCGGAATACCGGGTTCAGTCTATTCCACGCAGCCGGGGATGACCAATTATCAATGGCTGGTTTCTGGCGGAGGTACCATTACAGCCGGAGGTACCATGACTGATAATTCAGTCACGGTTACCTGGAATACTGCCGGAGTTCAAACGGTTTCTATTAATTACAATGATGCGAACAACTGCACTGCAGGTTCTCCGTTTATTTACAATGTGACCGTTAACCCTTTGCCGAACCCCACGATAACAGGGAGTGGTGTAGTATGTTCAGGTACATCGGGAGTGATTTATACGACTCAGCCTGGTATGAGCAATTATACCTGGGCTGTTTCAGCCGGCGGGACGATTACATCAGGAGGGAGCTCTACTGATCAAACAGTGACTATAACCTGGAATACTCCCGGTGCTCAATCTGTCAGCATCAATTATAACGATCCCAATGGATGTACCGCTGTTTCTGCGTTTGTTCTTCCGGTCACTATTAATACTTTACCTGTCCCTACAATTTCAGGGAATAATAACCTTTGTGCAGGAACGACCGGGGTAGTTTATTCGACACAGGCAGGGATGACTAACTATTTGTGGTTAGTTTCTGCCGGTGGAGCAGTCAGTTCAGGAGGAACAGCGACAGACAATACTGTAACTGTCACCTGGAATACGGCAGGAGCTCAAACCGTTTCAGTAAACTACCATGATGCAAATAACTGCACAGCAAATGCACCTGTGTCTTATCCTGTTACTGTTAATCCACTACCTTCTCCTACGATTGCTGGTCCTCTTGCGGTTTGTGCGGGAATACCGGGGTCAGTCTATTCAACCCAACCAGGCATGACTAATTATCAATGGGTGGTTTCTGCCGGAGGTACCATTACAGCCGGAGGTACCATAAATGATAATTCAATCACGATTACATGGAATACTGCCGGAGCGCAATCAGTTACTGTTAATTACCACGATTCAAACGGATGTACTGCTCTTGCACCTGTTGTATATAATGTGACTGTAAATCCTTTACCCGTGCCTGCTATTGCCGGCCCGGGTTCCGCCTGTTTAAATTCAACCACAACTTATTCTACAGCTGCGGGGATGAATAATTACACATGGACTGTTACCCCAGGGGGTAGTATAACCTCAGGCTCAGGAACCAATACCATCACTGTTCTCTGGTCCTCGACCGGCCTGAATACAATCACTCTGAACTATGACGATGCAAATGGCTGTACAGCTGTAAATGCAACATCTTACAATGTTACTGTCATTGTTTTGCCTGTTCCTTCATTGAGCGGATCCAACCAGATTTGTGTGGGCTCTTCAGCAACATATACCACTGATGCCGGAATGATGAACTATTCCTGGACCATTTCTGCAGGAGGGTCTATTACTTCAGGAGGAGGTGCAAATAACAACACAGTGACCATCTTGTGGAGTGGTACAGGGTTACAAACTGTTTCAGTTAACTATGTAGCGGGAACGGGTTGTACAGCCCCAGTTCCGACAATTCTGAATGTGACCGTCAACCCTCTGCCAACGCCAATTATCTCGGGAACCAGCATACTTTGTGTGGGTACATCCGGTGTGGTTTATTCAACTCAGCCCGGGATGACCAATTACCAGTGGACAGTTTCAGCCGGAGGAACGATCACTGCGGGTGGATCTTTGACTGATCATACTGTTACAGTTACCTGGAACACTGCAGGAGTGCAGAGTGTTTCTGTCAATTTCCAGGATATGAATAATTGCACAGCATTGATCCCGGTTTCTTATCCAGTGACTGTTAATCCGCTTCCGGTGCCATCAATTTCCGGCCCGGCTGCTGTTTGCCTCAATTCCACCTCTGTCTACTTTACTGATGCCGGAATGACCAATTATATTTGGTCAGTTTCCCCAGGCGGATCCATTACATCTGGCTCCGGGACCAGCAGTATTACGGTGCTATGGAGTACAACCGGTGCCAAGACCATCACAGTAAATTATTCAAATGCCAATAATTGTACTGCCGTAATCCCATCAAGTTATAACGTGAATGTCAGCAATCTTCCAGTTCCTTCTCTTAACGGAATAAATGTCGTTTGTAATGGAAGTTCGATCATTTATTCAACTGATGCAGGGATGACAGGATATTCCTGGTCTGTTACAGGCGGTGGTACAATTACTTCCGGAGGAGGGCCTTCAGATAATACAGCAACAATCTTATGGAATATCCCGGGAGTTCAATCTGTCAGCATAAACTATCAGGTTGGTCCAGGATGTACTGCCCCTTCACCGACTGTCCTTTCTGTCACTGTAAAGCCACTTCCTTTAATAACCAATGCAGCTAACTCTTCTGTTTGCTCCGGAACCACCTTAAGCATTACTCCTCAGGCTAACCTTCCAGGAACCACCTTCAGTTGGACCGCAACGGGCAGTTCCGGGAATGTTACCGGGTATAATTCAGGCAGTGGGGTAATTATTGCCGATCATCTTATCAATACAGGATTCAACATTGAAACTGTGACTTATGCCGTATTGCCCACTCTGAATGGATGCAATGGAAGTATTGCCGATTATATTGTTACAGTTTATCCGGTTGCTGATGTCATGTTCACACCGAACGGCCAAACTTTATGTTCCGGAGTAACTACTGGTATTGCACTGAGTTCGCATGTCGCCGGGACAACATTTAGCTGGACTGCGACCGGCAGTTCAGGAAATATTACGGGATTCGGAGTCGGTTCAGGAAATACCATCTCGCAAACGCTCACAAATAGCGGGTTTGCTGTTGAAACAGCAACCTATTCTGTCATACCAACCGCAAACGGTTGTCCTGGGGCCTCCAATAATGTGGTAATCACGGTGAATCCTCTTCCTGTTGTGGTGTACACTCCCTGTACCGATATTACAACCACTACTGACGCTGTTCCGTTTGCACTAAAAGGGGGGACGCCTTTAGGGGGGACTTATTCAGGTACTGGCGTAAATGCAGGTATTTTCTATCCTTCTTTAGCCGGGACCGGAACAATAACAGTTCTTTATTCCTACATTAACAACTATGGTTGCAGCAACAATGCTTCTTTGAATATTTCAGTCCTTGGCGCTCCTGGTTTTATTTGTAATAACGTGATGACCGATGTGAGGGATAACTTACAATATCCTACTGTCCAACTGGGTACCCAATGCTGGCTGGCTGCTAATCTTAATTTCGGCAACACGATACCATCTTCCTCGATGCAGCGCGATAATTGTGTGGTGGAGAAGTATTGTTTTAACGATAACGCAGTAAACTGTTCTTCCTTTGGAGGTCTTTATCAATGGGATGAGATGATGCAATTCAGTGATGTGGAAGGGATCCAGGGTTTATGTCCTCCGGCCTGGCATATTCCGACCGAGAATGAATGGACCACACTTTTTAATTTCTATACCAGCAACGGATTTGCAGGCAGTCCGCTAAAATCAACCGGCTTTTCAGGATTCAACGCATTGCTGATGGGTATTCGTTTTGATAATGGGATGTGGAATTTCTTCAATTTTGCCACCTTTTTCTGGTCATCGACGTCTGATGGTCTTACAAAAGCATGGGCTCACGCTATGAATAGTTATGTCCCAAGTGTTTCCTTTTACCCTGGCAACCGTTCTAATGCCTTCTCTGTTCGTTGTCTCAAAAATTAACCAGGGGTTGGTTATTACCAGAGCTTTCTTTATTTGATCCTATCGTCATACAATTTCCTGACAACTGATCCTGATATCCTGTACTCAATACCCAATACCTTATCCCTATTTTCAAATTTCTTATTTTTGAAGAATGAAACCCTTTTATTTCATTTTTGCCTTTTGTCTTTTTGGAATCTCTTGTCACCGGGAGCAAAAAGCGAATAGTTTTTCAATCCGGTGTGAGTTTTCGAATTCAAGGAGCGAAAAGATCTTACTTTGTGAAATGGGTTTAAAGGAAGTTACTGACCTCGATTCTGCCAGGGTTGGTAAGGATGGAACAATCACTTTCAGGCATGAGCTTGATCAGCCTGGATTTTACCTGTTGATTTTCCCTTCTGACAAACGGATGACCCTTGTATTAAAAAAAGGAGATGACCTTCTAATAAGAGGAGACCTGATGGATCCCAATGGAGATCTTACAGTTACCGGTTCTGAAGATTCTCAGCTGCTGCAGAATTTTTTCCATGCGACGATGATAAATAAGATCAGGATAGATTCCATAAAAAGGATCCTTCTTCTTCACGAAGGGACTAATGATTTTCTGAGACTCAGCATGTCGGCTGATTCTTTATTTTCGAGGGTAACACAGGATCAGAAAAAGCTTGAAAAGGAATTCATTGACCGCAATCCTTTATCATTAGCATCGCTCATTGTCCTGAATTATGCTTTTGGCCCGGTGCCTGTGCTTACCATGGAAGATGACCTGCCGTACTACCTGAAATTGACAAGTCTATTTAGCATCTATCCGAAAAACAAGCATGTTCTTTTTCATGTGGAAAGAGTAAAGCTGTTTATAAACAAACTGAAAAATCCTGAACAATGAGACCAGGGATAAGGCTATAATTTTTGTATGTTTGACTGAAATTAAAAAAATGCAGAAGAAGATCTATTTCGCGTCTGATTTTCATTTTGGTATCCCTGACCGCAAGGGAAGCATGGAACGGGAGAATTTATTCATCAGGTGGCTTGAAACAGCCAGCAAAGATGCTTCTGAAATTTACCTGATGGGAGATCTTTTCGATTTCTGGTTTGAATATAAAACAGTGATTCCCAGGGGATATGTAAGATTACTTGGAAAGCTTGCCGAAATATCGGATACGGGAGTGAAAGTTCATCTTTTCATTGGGAATCACGATATGTGGGCATTCGACTATCTCAATACTGAGGTCCACATGGAGATACACAAGAATCCAGAATTCAAGGAATTTAGCGGGAAGATCTTTTACCTGGCACATGGCGACGGATTAGGCCCTGGTGACAATGGGTATAAATTTATCAAGAAAGTTTTTCAGAACCGGTTTAATCAATGGTTGTTCAGGTGGATACATCCTGACCTTGGGATCCCGCTCGCATTATTCTGGTCAAGGCAGAGCCGGTTTGCAAGCCTTGTCAAGGAAGAAAAAAGCCTCCATGATAAAACTATGATCGAATCGAGACTTTCTCTTCATTCAAAAAAGATCCTGGAATCCAATCCTGAAGTGGACTATTTTGTTTACGGGCACTGGCATTTCCCTTCGGATGTAATTCTCACTGAAAGATCGAGGCAAATAACCCTGGGTGACTGGCTGACCCACTTTACCTATGGGGTTTTTGAAGGCAACCTATTTCAACTTCGCAAATACGATTAACCTATAAAAAAAAGCTGCCTTATTTCAAGGCAACTTTTTTTTTAGAATGACTGTAAAGTTATGCCGGGTGAATCGCTTCTACAGGGCATACATCTGCACAAGCTCCGCAATCTGTGCAAACATCAGGATTAATTTTATAAATGTCTCCTTCAGTAATTGCTTCAACGGGGCACTCATCAATGCAGGTTCCGCAAGCAGTGCAATCTTGATTAATTACATAAGCCATGATCCATCTGATTTTATAGTCTGTATAGTGCAGACAAGGTTAATAAAATGCTTTTGTTTTGCAAAGATACATTTTTTTAGAATATCAAGTTTTGGTTTGAATTTCTAAATGCTGTACCCGGTACCGGATATCAGGTACAGCGTTATCCAATACCCGGTACCCAACCAAAAAAACCCTCACCCCTACTCTGTCAATCCAGCTTAATTTAGTAACTTTGCACTTCTAAAATAAAATCAACTTATGGCTAAGAAAAAAAGAAACATTGTCGAGAAGGAGTCGGTCGTTGTTAAGTTTGTAGGTGATTCGGGCGATGGAATGCAATTGTCAGGTGATATATTTTCGGAGGTCGCCGCACTTGCCGGAAATGACCTTGCCACTTTCCCTGATTTCCCTGCAGAGATCCGTGCCCCGCAGAACACCATTGCCGGAGTTTCAGGGTTCCAGATGCACATGGGCAGTTCAAAGATCTACACAACCGGAGACCTTGTGGATGTGCTTGTTGCAATGAATCCTGCATCCCTGAAGGCAAATCTTAAATGGGCTAAAAAAGGAGCTACTATACTTACAGATACAGATGCATTCGATGACAAGGCAATAGAAAAGGCAGGCTATAATCAGGATCCACTCAAGGATCACTCCCTTGACAGCTTTAATATGATCAAAGCGCCCATTACTTCCCTCACCAAAGAGAGTCTGAAGGACAAGGGACTCGACAATAAGACAGCCGAACGCAGTAAGAACATGTTCGCTCTTGGCATGTTATATTATATTTTCAATCGCGACCTGAAATCTTCCTTCCATTATTTTGAAAAGAGGTTCAAGAAGAAACCTGAACTCATCGATATCAATAAGATTGCATTACAGGCTGGATATAATTATGCCGATACTATCGAGGCCCTTGAATCGGTGATCCAGGTATCCCCTGCAAAAATGGAGAAAGGCCGTTACCGGAACATTACCGGTAATATTGCAACCGCATGGGGATTGCTTGCCGCTTCAGAAAAATCGGGGCGACCGCTTTTTCTTGGTTCCTATCCTATTACTCCTGCTACAGAGATCCTAATGGAACTTTCAAAGCATAAATCATTGGGCGCAAAGGTTTTCCAAGCTGAAGATGAGATCGCAGGTATTTGCTCCGCTATCGGTGCCAGCTATACAGGATCACTCGCCTGCACCTCCACTTCAGGTCCGGGCCTCTCACTGAAGAGCGAAGCCATCGGGCTGGCGGTGATGACTGAGCTTCCGCTGGTGATCGTTGATGTACAACGAGGCGGCCCATCTACCGGATTGCCAACTAAATCGGAGCAATCTGATCTTTACCAGGCATTATTTGGAAGAAATGGTGAATGTCCCGTGATCGTAATCGCTGCCTCAAGCTCAGAAAACTGCTTCTATTATGCTTATGAAGCTGCAAAACTCTCCATGGAACACATGACGCCATGTATCCTCCTGACAGACGGGTACCTGGGATTCGGTTCAGCTCTCTTTAGAATCCCGACAATGGCCGATATGCCACCAATCAATCCACCAATTGCAGAAGCCAATGATCCCGATTTTAAACCCTACCGGAGAGACCCGGTAACCCTTGTCCGTAAATGGGCCATCCCGGGAACAGAAGGCTTGCGTCACAGGATCGGAGGGCTGGAGAAAGAAGATATCATAGGTACCGTCTCTACTGATCCCTTGAATCATCAAAAAATGGTAGATTACCGGAATGCAAAAGTTGAAAAGATCGCCGATTTTATTCCTTTACAGGAAGTAGATGGCACTCCCGAGGGCGATTTACTGGTGGTCAGCTGGGGTGGGACATTTGGAGCCGTACATTCAGCCGTGAAACAAATACAGGTAGAAGGTAAAAAGGTTAGCCATGCTCATTTCCACCACATCATGCCACTTCCAAAAAATACCGATGAAGTTCTTTCAGGGTTTAAACGTATCCTGGTATGTGAACTAAACAGCGGACAATTTGTCAACTATCTACGAATGAGACATCCTAAACATGATTACTTCCAATTTAACAAGGTTCAGGGATTGCCATTCATGATCAACGAATTAACCGATAAGTTTAATCAATTATTAGAGGAGAAATAAAATGGCTGATTTTATAAATATGACTGTTGAACGCTCCAGTGTTCAGCTGACCAAATCAGATTTTGAAAGCGATCAGATGGTGAAATGGTGTCCCGGGTGCGGTGCCCATGCAATACTCAATGCAGTGGAACGTGTTTTCCCGAAGATCGGTTACCGGAAAGAGAACTTCTGTATTGTTTCCGGCATTGGTTGTTCATCCCGTTTCCCGTATTATGTGAACACTTATGGAATCCATGGGATTCATGGACGTGCTGCTGCAATAGGGACAGGGGTAAAGATCGCAAATCCAAGACTGAGTACGTGGATTGCTACCGGTGACGGGGATTCGCTGGCTATTGGCGGCAATCATTTTATCCATATCATCCGCAGGAACGTTGATGTGAATATACTCCTGTTCAACAACCAGATCTATGGACTTACAAAAGGACAGTACTCACCAACAACGCCTATGGGCAAGGTAACCAAGACCTCCCCGCAGGGGACGATCGAACATCCCTTCAACATCGGCGAACTCGTAATGGGCGCCCAGGGGACTTTCTTTGCAAGGGTTCCTGACAATAATATCAACCTGATGACTGAATGTATGTTTGAAGCAGCGAAGCATGATGGCACTTCGATCATTGAAATCATGCAAAACTGCATTATTTACGCTGATAAAGCACATGCTTCTGTAACCGGGAAAGAGGCAAAGGACGAAAACATGCTGATTCTTAAAAACGGAGAGCCTATGCTCTTTGGGAAGGAGATGAAAAAAGGTTTACGGCTTAAGGGCACGCGACTGGAAGTAGTTGAGATTGGCAAAGGCGGTATCAAGGCAGAGGATATCCTGATCCATGATCAGTACGATCAAGAGCCGGGGATACAAACTATGCTGGCAAAGCTGGCACCACCTCATTTCCCGATGGTTTTCGGAGTGATACGTTCAGCAATGTTCCCAACCTATGACGACCTTGTTGAAGAGCAAATAAAATATGCTAAAGACACTTCCAAGATTAAATGTGTGGATGATCTTCTTAATTCAGGAGATACCTGGGAAATCGACTGATCTTAATTAAATTAATAACAGAAAGTAATATAACGAGCAACTAATTAGTTAGTTGCTCGTTTTTTTATGCCCAAATCTGTAAGAAATGGAGAGTAATAAAGAGGAGCTGGAGATCCCATAAGAAAAGTTAGAAATTTTATTTTTAGGGTACTCTTCTGTGCTACTTCCTGTGGTATAATTAAAGAATGGCATTGCTTCAAATCCAAGCACGATGACTTTCTCAAAAACATAGTTAAATCCCAGTACTAAATTTACTCCTGGTATATAGCTATCGGATTTTACTGTACCTCCGCCATATGATTGATTAACCGATTTATCATCTCTTACATTCTTTGAATGTGAATAAGAAAACGAAAGATCCAGACCGTACCTGAATTCAAATGTTTTGGTAATTTTTGTTCTCCATTCCCTACCGACTTTTACCTGGAATCCGAGGTTAACATTTTTTATATCAACACTATCGGAGTTTGATACATCCTTAAGTCCTGACAGAGACAAGGCAGTGAAACGCCAGAGGCCTTTATCTGTCCCTGTTTTGACGGCAAGTCCGAAACTATTCAAACTGCTGAAGACGATGCCGGCTTCTGTTTGTTGTGACTTGTTCTGAGCAAAGGAAAACAATGCCATTAAAATGGCTGTTGATAATAGTGCAAATTTCTTCATGGTGCTTGTTTTAGGTTTTAGTACTTTACGTTACCTGAGAAATGGATATATCTTTTTTATTCTTTTTTCATTTTCTTACCGGTAATTATAAAGCCTTCCTTAAGATAAAAGGTTATGGTCCTTTGCCATCTGGCTTCATCGGGAGTCGAAAGTTCCAGTCTTGACCAACCTTTGTTTCTCTTTACCTGTTCGGCACATGACAATAGTTGTCTGCCAATTCCCTTTGACCTGAATGCGGATTTTACCCATAGTTCATTGACGATCCCGAATTTACCGCCTGCATATATGGCGGTTGCTTCTACAAGGCTTATCAATCCAACGAGTTCATTATTGAACTTAGCTATTTTTATGATTCCTTCCCGGGAAAAATCAGAGATCAATTTATTTAATTCAGATCCCTGAGGTGGTTTATGGTCGATCTCTTTGTAGAATTCTATCAAAGCACTTTGAAATTCAATTATCTCATTTTCCCCTGTTAAATCTTTAACAATAATATCCATTCTTTTAGGCATTTTCTTGAGAGGAATAATAGTTTAATTACCTGAATTTTAACCTGATCTTTGGGTCCTGTTATTGAGGATTGTGCTTTTGTTTTCTTATTTCCAGGAAGTTATCGATACTAAATATTCCAGAACCTTTGATACAAATGAATAAGAACAGGAAACAATAAAGCATTGCTAATTCACCTCTGTTGGTCAGTGGAAGTATTGCCATGAGGCCGTGAACTTTCCAGTATGCAACCGCCATTTCTCCGCTGCAAACGAAAGCAGTCCATCGTGTAAGAAATCCGGTCATTACCAACAGGCCTCCAAAGAACTCTATCACTCCTGCAATGAACATAAGTGTCGTCATGGAATGGCCTGGTGGCGGAAATCCAAATAGTTTTTGTGAACCATGCCACAGAAAGAGAAATCCCACGATGATCCGCAGAATTGCATAAACCTGAGGCTCATACTTTTCCAAGAACATTTTCGTCTCCATCTTATTATTGAATTATTGTCGTAATACATTTATATTATAAATCCTTTATATGAAGTCAGATAATAATTATAATGAAATGAAAGCTACAGTCCTATATCCTTAATTTCAAGTACAAATATCCAGATAATTATGTTAGAAACGATGAGACCAAGAGAGATATTATTTGTTTTAGTTGGATTAAATGTTAAAAAAAGTTATAAACTATGAGGGGATGGCAAATATCAGGGAGATACATTTCGGGTATATTTTAAGTATATTTTGAGCGAAGGATGGTCGCAGGGAAGTCGAAGGGAGGCCGAAGGCAGATTATTTAATAAGAGAATTTAAATCGAAGGTCAATCGAAGCTTAATCGAAGCTCAATCGAAGCTCAATCGAAGCTTTATAGAAGAACGTGTTGAAAATGAGTATAGTAATTATTGACAAGTTATAGGGGCAAGATACAATAGGTTAGCTATCAAATATTTAACTATCTGTAATTTATTTTTAGGTTCTTTACAAGAATGCTTACCCATATTTTCACGAATCCCAATGAATTGTCTTTTTCGGGCTAAAGCCCGTAATTATCAGGTTTTCAGTACCCCCCAGGCTAAAGCCTGGGGTAATTTATCTGTTTTGCATCATGCGCACATTATTATGTAATTATCAGGGGGTCAGTACCTCCCAGGCTAAAGCCTGGGGCAATTTATTTGTTTCGTTAAAGGAACGCATTATTATGATGAATCAAATTGTCTTCTTTCTGTACCTTTGTTCAATGCTTAAAGAGTTTAAAGCCTTTATTGTCTCAGAGAAGCTGTTTGAGCCAAAAGACCAGGTTCTTCTTGCTGTGAGCGGTGGTATCGATTCGGTGGTTATGTGCGAGCTTTTTCACCGGGCTGGTTTTTCATTCGCGATCGCACATTGCAATTTTAATCTCAGGGGAAAAGAATCGGATGAGGATCAGTTATTTGTTGAGAATCTGGCAGGAAAATACAAGGTACCTTTCTTTTGCAAGCAGTTTTCAACAAAGAAGGTTGCCAGCAGCAAAAAGTTTTCTATACAGATGGCTGCAAGGGAACTCCGGTACCAATGGTTCGAAGATCTCAGAAGGAAAGAAGGATACCATTCCATTGCTACTGCACATCACCTAGATGACCAGGTTGAAACTTTCTTTATAAACCTGTTGCGAAGTACAGGTATTGCAGGATTACACGGCATACTACCCCGCCAGGGAAATCTGATCAGGCCTATGTTGTTTTCATATCGCGAAGATATCAGTGCCTTTGCCAAAAAAAACAAACTGGCTTTTCGTGAAGACAGCAGCAATACAGAAACCAAGTATTTGCGCAATAAAATAAGGCATGAGATCATTCCCGTTTTTCGTGAATTAAATCAGTCATTTCCTCAGATTCTTACAGATACCATTCACCGGTTACGGGATAGTGAGATAATATTCAGGAACTCAGTACAAGAAATAAGGAATCAACTATTTTGGAAAGACGATAATGGATTACATATCCACATCGATGATTTAAAGAAACTTGTTCCGGCCGAAATTTATGCATTTGAACTGTTGTCACCGTTCGGTTTTCATGAAGCCGTGATCAAGGATATTCTTCATTCAAGGAACGATCTCCCAGGAAAAATCTTTTATTCCTCCACACATCGTCTTATAAGGGATCGCAGAGAACTTATTATTAACCCTATTCAGGATAGAAGCGGATCACAGATAAAAAACACAGAGATCGCTATCCCGGAAAAGAAAAAAGAGATCAGGGGACCAATCCATCTCAGGCTGACAAGAAAAACAGTGGTAAATAAATTCACCATTGACCCGTCGAATGAAGTCGCCAACCTTGATCTTCATAAGATCAGATTTCCTCTTATTCTCAGGAGATGGAAAAAAGGGGATTCTTTTTATCCCCTCGGCATGAATAAAAAAAAGAAGCTCAGTGATTTTTTTATTGACCGGAAGCTTTCCCTGCCTGAAAAAGAAAACATCTGGCTGCTATGCTCAGGTCCGCATATCATATGGATCGTAGGGCACAGGATTGATCACCGGTTCAGAGTTACCGTCCAGACTAAAGAAGTGTTACAGGTAAGATGGATAGTGGAAAAATAGCTAAATTTGTCCCTTAATTAATTTTATTCAAACCTTCGCAAACCCAATGAACAGACTTCAGGCCTTTATTCTATCATTGATCCTTATTCCTTTTTTCTCGTTTTCGCAGGTATTGACCCCTGTTAAATGGACTTTCAGGGTTGAACAGACAAAACCAGAAGAAGCTACACTCTTCCTGATCGCAACGATCGACCACGGATGGCATGTTTATTCACGGAATAACCCACAGCCGCCTAACGGGCCTATCGGGACCACTTTTACCTTTACTAAAAGCCAGGATTACCAGTTGATGGGAGATGTCACTGAACCAAATCCCATAGAGGAAAAGGATTCACAATTTGACAATCAGACACTAAGGTATTTTGAACACAAAGCCGTCTTTAAGCAAAAGATCAAAGTCCTCAGCAAGAATGATTTCAAAGTTACCGGATCGCTTGAATTCATGTGCTGCAATGATGAGAAATGCATCCCGCCAGACAATGTTGATTACAGTTTTAATATCAAGGGCAATCCTGCTGCAAGTGCAATGACAGCAGTTTCACCTGTCCTGAAAAAGGCAGATTCCGTACTAAAAAAGGTTGATACCGGCAAGGCAGTCACTACGTTAGCTGCGACACAGAAAACAACGATAAAACCAAATAGTATAGGGAAAGAAGAGAGAAAATCACTCCTGATGTTTTTTATTATATCGTTCCTGGCAGGTCTTCTTGCAATCGTAACGCCCTGTGTCTTCCCGATGATCCCGATGACAGTCACTTTTTTTATGCACGACAACGTTAACAAGCGTAAGGCACGATTCGAGGCCATCGTATACGGACTCTCTATTATTCTGATCTATACCGTGATAGGCACACTGGTTGCAGTCACCCTGGGTGCCAATTTCGCCAATTTCCTCAGTACGCACTGGCTCCCGAATATTTTCTTCTTCCTGATCTTTTTGATATTTGCAGCATCCTTCATGGGGATGTTCGATATTACGCTTCCCGGCTGGCTGGTATCAAAGGCTGATAAACAATCAGACAGAGGCGGGATCACAGGTGCCTTTTTCATGGCATTCACATTGGTACTTGTTTCTTTTTCATGCACAGGACCTATCGTTGGAGCTATCCTTGTCCAGTCGGCAGGTGGTCAGATCCTTCAACCCATTATCGGGATGCTCGGATTTTCAATTGCCTTTGCTCTTCCCTTTGGACTTTTCGCATTTTTCCCTTCCTGGTTGGCAAGTCTGCCGAAATCAGGCGGATGGCTTAATTCTGTGAAGGTTGTCCTTGGGTTTCTTGAACTTGCCCTCGGATTAAAGTTCCTTAGTATAGCCGACCAGACATATCACTGGCATATCCTCGACCGTGAAGTCTACCTGGGTTTCTGGATCGTCATATTCACTTTGATGGGGTTTTACCTGCTGGGAAAATTAAAGTTTCATCATGATTCTGATCTTCCTTTTATCAGCGTCCCGAGACTTCTTTTAGCCATCATCACTTTTACCTTCGTGGTTTATATGATCCCCGGCATGTGGGGGGCTCCCTTAAAGGCCCTGGCCGGTTATCTTCCTCCGCAACAGTCACTCGATTTCGATCTGACCGCCATTATCCATAACGAAGTCAAAGCGGTATCCGGAGGAGGGGGAGCTACAAACACATCCCTATGTGATGTCCCCAAATACAGGGAGTTCCTTGAATTGCCCCACCAGCTGGACGGATATTTCGATTACAAACAGGCACTTGCCTGCTCGCGGAGACAAAACAAACCCTTGTTCATTGATTTTACCGGTCATGGTTGTGTAAATTGCCGCGAAATGGAAGCACGGGTCTGGTCTGATCCCCAGGTACTTAAACGTCTCCGTGAAGACTTTATCGTCACTGCCCTTTATGTGGATGATAAGACAGAAGTGCCTCAGAATGAATGGATCACATCAAAATATGACGGGAAAGTAAAGAAATCTATTGGAAAGATCTATGCCGACCTCCAGATCTCACGGTTCAATGTCAATGCACAGCCATATTATGTGCTGCTTGATACGACTGGTAATCTGCTCACCAAACCAAAAGCATACGATCTAAATGTTGACAGCTTCATTAAATTCCTCGATACCGGACTTGAGAATTTTCGAAACGCAAAGCACTGACGTTGATCTTTTCCACAGATCCTGGTTACCTCATTTAATATCTTGCTGGTTGCGGAGAGGAGTTTCATTATTAACTTTGTAAATAAGCTTCAGAATAAGGCATATGGATAAATATTCGTATTTAAATACAATGGATAATTCCGTTCTCGAGGAGTTGCTTTCAAAATACAAAGAAGACCCGGGGTCAGTCGATACCGGCTGGAGGGATTTTTTCGATGGCTTTGAATTTGCATCACAGAATTATCAGAAAAAGAAAGATGGGAAGACGCTGTATCCCGATGAATTCAAGGTGATCAACCTCATCAACGGGTATCGTTCCAGAGGGCATCTGTTCACCCGCACAAACCCTGTCAGGACCCGCAGACAATACAGGCCGACACTGGATCTTGAGAATTTCGGATTGTCGAAAGCAGATCTCCCGAGACCTTTTGAGGCTGGGAGCGAGCTTGGTATAGGAAAGGCCACATTGCAGCAGATCCTCGATCACCTGAATCAGACTTATTGTCAGTCTATTGGTGTCGAATTCCAGTATATCCGTGATCCTGAAATTATTGCATGGCTGAAATCACACATGGAAACCACAAGAAATACACCTGATTTCAGTATGGACCAGAAGGAAAAGATCTTGCATAAATTGGCAGAAGCTGTTCTCTTTGAGAAATTTATCCATAAAAGATTCCCGGGTCACAAGACTTTTTCGCTGGAAGGAGTGGAATCGCTGATCCCTGCGCTTAATGCCATCATTGAGACAGGGGCTGGAATGGGGGTGAAAGAATTTGTCATTGGGATGGCTCACCGCGGACGTCTCAACACCCTGGCAAATATCATGCAGAAGCCTGTTTCCGCGATCTTCTCCGAATTTGAAGGAAAAGAATATGAGGATAAGGAGCTTCTCGGCGATGTTAAATATCACCTGGGTTACTCAAGCAATATTAAGCTAAAAGAGGGAGGGGTCATTTCCCTGATCCTTGCGCCGAATCCTTCTCATCTTGAAGCCGTTGACCCTGTGGTAGAGGGCATCGCCCGTGCGCGGATTAAGCAGGAGTATACCGGGAACAATGAAAAGATTATCCCGATCCTCATCCATGGGGACGCCTCAATTTCCGGACAGGGGATCGTATACGAAGTATTGCAGATGTCTGAGCTTAACGGTTATAAAACCGGGGGAACAATTCATTTAGTCACCAATAACCAGCTCGGCTTTACTACTAATTATCTTGATGGCCGTTCAAGCACATATTGCACTGATGTTGGGAAAACGATCCTGTCGCCGGTATTTCATGTGAATGCCGATGATGTTGAAGCCGTTGTATATACGGTTCAGCTTGCAGCAAAATTCCGCCAACAATTTCACAAGGATGTTTTTATCGACCTGCTCGGATACCGTAAATACGGACATAATGAAAGTGATGAACCCCGTTTTACGCAACCAATACTTTACAAGATCATTGAAACTCATCCTGATCCATTGGAGATCTATGCGAAGAAACTGGAAGAAGAACAAACTCTTCCATCACTTGGCCTGGAAACCATTAAGTTTGAGATCAATGAAAACCTTGAGCAGGGCCTGGCGAATTCAGAAAAAGTCGAGAAAGCAGATATTGCACCTTTTCTTGCAGATCTCTGGAAAGATATCCGCAGGGCAAGCCCTGATGAATTAAGTTCTTCCCCTGTTACTGCAGTGGATGAAAAAACCTTAAAGGAGATCGGACGTCATATCACCTCATTGCCGGAAGGGGTTCCTTTTTTCAGGAAGATCATTAAGCTGCAGGAAGAACGCAGGGATATGATTGAAAAGAAAGGAGTGCTGGATTGGGCGATGGGGGAATTACTGGCATATGGAACCTTACTGAAAGAGGGATACGGCGTCAGGTTATCAGGACAGGATACGCAGCGGGGAACATTCTCACATCGTCATTCAGTATTGACAGTAGAGGACTCGGAACAAAAATACATCCCTCTTTCTACACTTTCAAAAGGACAGGTAGAGTTTGAAGTGATCAACTCCCTGCTTTCAGAGTATGGTGCCCTTGGGTTTGAATATGGTTTTGCACTCACTTCACCTGAGGTCCTCACCATATGGGAGGCACAGTTTGGAGATTTCAGCAACGGAGCACAAGTCATCATTGATCAGTATATCAGCAGCGCAGAAGAAAAATGGAAAGTGATGAATGGGATTGTGCTGTTGCTTCCCCACGGCTATGAAGGTCAGGGTCCTGAACATTCGAGTGCAAGGCTTGAACGGTTCCTTGCAATCAGCGGGCATAATAACATCCAGGTTGTCAACTGTACCACTCCTGCTAATTTCTTTCATGTGTTGAGAAGGCAGATGCACCGGCCTTTCAGGAAACCGCTTGTGATCTTCACCCCCAAAAGCCTGTTGCGGCATCCGCGCTGCGTTTCTGCTATTTCAGAGTTCACCGGCGGCGGTTTCAGGGAAGTGATTGACGATGCTTCTGCCGACCCCGAAAACATCACGAAGGTGGTTCTCTGCTGTGGTAAACTCTATTATGATCTCCTGGAAGCAAAAGAAAAATTGCAGAAAAAGGAGATAGCGCTCGTCAGGATCGAACAGATGTATCCTCTTCCATTAGGACAGCTCAAAGAGGTCGTCAAACGTTACAACAAAGCCACTGTATGGCATTGGATACAAGAAGAACCTGCAAATATGGGAGCAGGAGATTTTCTGCTTCAAAATTTTAAAGAGGTCCCAATGATATTCACAACAAGACCGCCAAGTGGGAGTCCTGCCACAGGATCCTCCAGGCTGCATAAGATGCAGCAGCAATTACTGATAGAAAAAGCAATGGGACAATGCAGTTGCGAGGTGGCAAACCTGACTTGCAGATTACATTGTTCGGATAAAGAGGATCAATCTAGGTAAGGATAATAAATCAGGAGCCCGGGGAGTTATTCAGATAGTTGTAATTTTGCTGATGAATTTTACCGGATTATAGAAAGATCAGAATAATATGGTAGCAGAGATCATTGTTCCAAGCCCCGGGGAATCCATTACCCAGGTACAGGTTGCGAAATGGCTGGCAAGCGACGGGGACGAGGTAGAGAAGGACGAGGAAGTAGTTGAAATTGATTCTGACAAAGCATCATTTCCATTGACAGCCCCGCAAGATGGGGTTCTCAGGATACTCGTTGCAGAAGGAGAAACCGTTGCAGTGGGGACAATCCTTGCCAGGATTGAAGTTTCCTCAGCAGAAAAAAAGACTTCACCTAAAAAACCTGCAATAGTCCCTGAACAGAAGGCACCAGCAACTATTCCAGATAAAAAGCCTGCTGAAAGCATAAAAAAAGGCACCCATATTTCACCCCTGGCAGAAAAGCTTCGTTCTGAAAGAAATGTCAGGAAGGAAGAAGTTTTTGCTGCCTTTGAAGGAAAGCGGATCGGGAAGAAAGATATTGAATCCTATGTTTCCCAGGCAGTCAGTCATGAAAAAATCAGTGAATCCGGATATTCACGAAATGTCGAACGAAAAAAGCTATCCACCCTCCGCCTGAAGCTCGCCGAAAGGCTTGTTGCCGTAAAAAACGAGACCGCAATGCTCACTACATTCAATGAAGTGAACATGAGAAACATCCTCGATATCAAAGAAAAGTACAATGAAGCCTTCAAAAATAAATATGGTGTGGGTATCGGGTTCATGTCTTTTTTCACAAAGGCTGTTACACTGGCACTCAGGGAATTTCCACAGGTCAATTCCATGCTGGATGGGGATGAGCTCGTCATTCCTGATTATGTTGACATGGGTATTGCAGTCAGCGCGCCAAAAGGCCTCGTAGTGCCTGTGATAAGGAATTCCGAAAAGCTGAGCATCCCGGAGCTTGAAGTTAAGATCAAAGATCTGGCAATAAAAGCAAGAGACAACAAGATAACGATTGAGGATATGAAAGGCGGGACGTTCACGATCACGAACGGCGGTGTCTTCGGTTCAATGATGTCGACACCCATATTGAATCCACCGCAAAGTGCGATCCTGGGCATGCATAAGATCATAGACCGGCCGGTTGCAGTGAACGGGAAAGTAGAGATCCAACCGATGATGTATATCGCTTTATCATATGATCACCGGGTGATCGATGGCAGGGAGTCAGTAAGTTTCCTTGTGAAAGTGAAGGAATTTATTGAAGATCCTTTAAAAATGGAGATGGAAGGTGATGCCCCGGTGTTTACATAGTAACCAGAGTAAGAACAGATGAGAAAGCATGTCGATTTTTTGGTGATAGGATCCGGGATTGCGGGGCTTACTTATGCGCTTAAGGTAGCAGAGCACGGTAAGGTTTGTATAGTGACCAAAGCCAAGCTGGACAATACTGCAACAAGTTATGCACAGGGCGGTATTGCAGCTGTGACCTATACGCCTGACTCCTATGAAAAACATATCCGGGATACACTGATTGCAGGCGACGGGCTTTGTGATGAACATATTGTCCGTATAACGATTAAGGAATCCACAGACAGGATCAGGGAGCTGATCCGGTGGGGCATTAAATTCGACAGGACAAAATCAGGAAAATTCGATCTTGCCAAAGAAGGAGGACATTCTGAATACCGAGTCCTGCATCATAAAGACAGCACCGGCAGGGAAATCGAAAATACCCTGGTGGAGCAGATCAGGAATCATCCAAAGATTGAGGTGATCGAAGATACTTTTGCCATTGATATAATTACTGAGCATCACCTGGGTATCGAAGTGAACCGCAGGACACCGCATATCACCTGTTTTGGAGCTTATTTCTTAAATCCCCGCACCCATCTCGTTGATACTATCCTTTCAAAAACCACACTTATCGCAACAGGAGGGGCCGGACAGGTTTACAGTACTACCACGAATCCCCCTATATCGACCGGCGACGGGATTGCCATGGTATACCGGGCCAAAGGGACAATAGAAAACATGGAATTTATGCAATTTCATCCAACGGCCCTTTATAATCCGGAGGAAAAACCTTCATTCCTGATATCAGAAGCTGTAAGAGGTTTTGGCGGCAAATTAAAGAACTCGGAAGGCAAGGAATTCATGCAAAAGTACGACTCCCGTCTGGAGCTTGCCCCCAGGGATATTGTGGCTCGTGCCATTGATAATGAACTAAAGATCCTTGGTGACGATTATGTTTACCTTGATTGCCGGCACCTGCCAAAGAATGAGCTGATCAACCATTTCCCTACCATTTATGCTAAATGCCTGAGTACCGGCATCGACATCACACGTGATCTGATCCCCGTAGTGCCGGCGGCACATTATACCTGTGGTGGTATCAAAGTAGATGAATTCGGGCGAAGTTCGATCCATCATCTGTATGCTTCAGGTGAATGTTCCTGTACGGGGTTGCATGGTGCTAACCGTTTGGCATCGAACTCTCTGCTGGAGGCGCTTGTATTTTCTCACAGGGCAAGCGAGGATGCTGCAGAATCTGCGAGGAATATTGACTATAACGACAATATCCCCGACTGGAATGCGGAAGGAATGGTATATAATGAAGAAATGATCCTGGTCACCCAATCATTGAAGGAGCTGCAGGCAATCATGAGCAGCTATGTCGGGATAGTCCGGTCTAACCTCAGGTTGAAGAGGGCTTTCGACAGGCTTGAAATTCTTTACCAGGAAACAGAGGCACTTTACAATAAATCCATCCTGACTCCGCGACTATGTCAGCTCCGCAACCTTATCAATGTTGGATACCTGATCATTAAGGCTGCGACAAACAGGAAGGAAAGCCGTGGATTGCATTATTCGCTTGATTTTCCGAGGGCCATTGAAAGGAAATGAAACATGGCATTGATAAAAGCAGTTAAAGGAGTCAGGCCGGTATTTGGAAAAAATTGTTTCCTGGCCGACAATGCAACGGTTACGGGAGATGTCGTGAAAGGAGATGATTGCAGTGTATGGTATGATAAGGAATACTGATCCGGACATCAGCTCAAAAAAAAAGCTGTTTTATTAAAAAACAGCTTTTTTTTTAGAAGGTAATCCCTTATTGCTTTATTGAATTCCCAATTTCTTCTTGACAAGCGGAAGAACATCGTCAGCAGGTTCTGAATAGAGCAGGATGTCTTCAACCGCATTGACTATAAAATTGTATTTATTTTCTTTTGCCACCTCTTTAATCGCATCTTTCGCTTTTGTAACGATAGGTTGTAAAAGCTCCTGCTGTTTTGCCTGCAGATCGGTTTGGGCCTTTTGCTGAAAAGCATCGATCCTTCCCTGCAAATCCTGCAGTTCCTTTTCTTTCGTTTGCTTGATCAGGTCCGACATTCCATTAGATCCCTGCTGATACTCGAGATATTTGTTTTCAAATTCAGCCCGCATTGCATCCAACTGGTCTGAAAGTGTCTGCTGGTATTTCTGTAATTTGATTTTTACGGAATCAACGCCCGGCATTGCAGCTACCAGACTATTAAAATCAATATATCCGATTTTCTGTGCATTTTGTGCTTTCGAGGCAGTTGAAAGAATAATCAGGAGGAATAAAACTGCAAAAGTTTTTACTACGTTTTTCATTTTCGTTTTAATTGTTAATAATTGTTAGATTGCAAAATTATAAATATTTATGAAATTCTAATGGTTAAATAGTTCTATTTCTTTTCGCGTCCAGGAAAATCGGGCGACTGCTGACCAGGGTTTTGGTTCCCTTGCTGAGTTCCTTTTGATGTTCCCTGTCCGGGTTCCAGGCCTTTTTGTCCACCTGCCGTAGGACGTCCCTTTCTCCCTGCAGCAGCAGTACCCAGGTTATCGAGCACCTCATCGCTAATATCATATTTCGGATTAGAATAGAGGATCGTCAAGGCGCCGGCTTTATCAAAAATAATGGCATAATTATTATTATTCGCTATTTCCTGGATTGCATTGTACACTTTTTCCTGAATTGGTTTTACAAGTTCCTGGCGTTTCTTCATCAGATCTCCGCTTTGTCCGAAACGTGTCCGTTGAAGATTTTTTGCTTCTTTTTCTTTATCTACAATTTCCTGCTCTTTTTTCTTCTTCATATCTTCAGGTAATAAGACAGCCTGTGCCTGGTAATCCTGGTACATCTTATCGATTTCTGCGAATTTAGCCTCAATATCCTTTTGCCATTGAGCGGATATTTCGTCAAGTTGTGCCTGTGCTTCAGTGTATTCCGGAAGATTATCAAGAATATACTGAGTATCCACATAGGCAAATTTCTGTGCATCTACAGCAACCAGGGAAAAGAATAATAGTGCTGTTATAATTATTTTTTTCATTTTATATGCCTCCTGATAATTTTATCTAAGTTAAATGTGTTTTTTCATTACTGATCGCCAATTGTTCATTATACCTAGTCGATGGAAGAATTAATCGAAAAATGGAACTGGCTGCCATTTACGCCGGGAACACCCCTGAGTGGATCCAGCCCGTACCCCCAGTCTAATCCAAGGAGTCCAAACATAGGAAGGAATACACGAATACCGATTCCAACCGACCTATAGACATCGAACGGGTTCACATTTTTCCATTGCAGCCAATCATTTCCTGCTTCCATAAAGGTTAACCCATAGATGGTTGCACTGGGATTCAATGAGATAGGATAACGCAACTCAAAGGTAAATTTCTCATAAACAGTTCCTCCAATAGTGTTCGGGTAACCGGGAGTCAGTGCATTGTTTTCGTACCCGCGAAAACCGATCAGTTCGCGGCCATCCATGTTGTTGTACCCTGTAAGCCCATCGCCCCCGAGATAGAACCTTTGAAAAGGAGTAATTCCAATATTGTTGTTATAAGCCCCAAGGAACCCGAACTGAACCCTCGGCGTCAACACCAGTTTCTCGATCAGGTTGATATACCATGCTCCTTTAAATTTAAATTTATAAAACTCCACCCATTTGTATCTTTCGGTTAAACTCTCATCGGCATAGTCCACATGTCCTCTGAACAATGAATAGGGCGGGGTAAGTTCAAGATTATTACTGATCTCAGAGCCGGCCCTGGGATAGATCGGTGCATCGACGGATGAGCGGGAAAGGGTGATGCCATAGCTGATCGCATTATAAATCCCGTTGCCACCGCCGAAAGTAAAGATCTGGGTATAATTATGCGAATTGTACCTGTTATAATTAATGGACTGATAAAGGACAAAATAATCATCCGGCCATTTAAGGTTCATTCCTAACCCAACTGAGACGCCGTCTATCTTGAAATAAGCAAAGGTCGTATCTGAGGAGGCAACTCCATTGGTATATCTTGAGTGAACATATGACAAGCTTAGGGCTAGTGGTTTCCTCCCTCCTACCCATGGCTCAGTAAATGAGGCACTATAACTGATGTATCCGGCACCGTATGTCTGGAACCGTAAGCTTAGTTTCTGCCCATCACCTGTTGGAACAGGTCTCCATGCCTTCAAATTAAAAATGTTGCGAAGAGAAAAATTATTGAAAGAGAGGCCGAGCGTTCCCACGATTCTGCCATATCCCCATCCTCCTGATAATTCAATCTGGTCAGCCGAGGTCTCTTCAACGTTATAGTTTATGTCGACTGTGCCGTCATCCGGGTTTGGAGTAACATCCGGAGAAATTTTCTCGGCATTGAAGTATTTGAGCTGCACTAATTCCCTTTGTGATCTGATCAGTTTGTCGCGGCTGAATAATTGCCCGGGACGCGTTTGAAGCTGGCGCAGGGCAACATGATCATTGGTCCTGGTATTTCCTGTGACAGTCACCCTGTTGACGTTGGCTTGTTTTCCTTCCCGCATCCGGATCTCAATATCGATTGAATCGTTTTGCACATTGACTTCTACGGGTTGAACGTCAAAGAAAAGATAACCGTCATCCATATATAACG
This sequence comes from uncultured Bacteroidales bacterium, assembly GCA_963768805.1. GTDB lineage: Bacteria > Bacteroidota > Bacteroidia > Bacteroidales > FEN-979 > FEN-979. Next base: position 118,307 of record CAVYJI010000002.1, read on the forward strand.
AACGGATATCGGAACCATTCGGATTATAGCTCAATGCTGTTTCAAGAGCGCTTTGATCATAAACATCGCCTTTCCTGATCTTCAGGATACGGTTAAGGAACTCATCAGGATACTTGGTATTTCCCACCCACGTGATGTTCCTGAAATAGTATTTTGGACCTTCCTCCACCCAGATATCTATTGAGACTGTATTGTCAGGATTCTTTGTTATGGAATCCCTGAGTATTTTAGCATCGCGGTATCCCTCGTTATTGTACTTTGCGATCAGCAGGTCTTTATCCTCAGCATAATCATCCCTGATAAATTTTGCTGATTTAAAGATCCGGAACCGGATATGATCATAAGCATGCTTTTCAACAACATTTGCAATTTCAGCGAAATCGATCTGAAAAACGGCCTTTGCGATCTGGTAAATCATCTTATCCAGATCATCCATGGGGTTGAAGATACCTTTCTCTTTGGTTTTCTTCATGCTGGCTTTTAGCTGCTCAGTTGTCAGATTATGGTTTCCATGAATAATGATGTTATAGACCCTGACCTTCCCGTTCCGGTGAATGTTGATATCCAGGCTGACTTCATTCGCAGAAGAGGTATCTTTTTTTGGAAGGACCTCGACATCGGCATTAAGAAATCCTTTATCTGTGAAATATTTCCTGATAATATTTCTTGTGCGCATGATCATGTTCTCAGTAACATATTCCCCTTTTGACAAATGGATCTTCTCACGAATATTATCAGCATCTGCTTTTTTTATTCCATTAAATGAAAAATGGGAAAGTCTCGCCCTTTCCCTCAAATAAAAATTCAGATAGATTTGATTATCTACGATCTGTGAAATAGAAATTTTCACATCTTCAAATAAACCCTGGTCCCATAGTTTCCTGATCGCCTGGGTAATTTTATCGCCTGGTATTTTGACTTTATCCCCGATGTTTAATCCTGAAAGCATGATCAATACATTATTGTCGAGGTATTTAACACCTGTCACGGTGATCCCTGCGATGATATATTCCTTTGGTGCAGTGTAGTCTATGTTAAATGTCTCACCCGATGGTATCTGGGCAACTGCCGGAATGAAAAACCAGGTTACAATAAAGAGCAGAATCAGAAATTTTAGTTTCATCAAGTATTAATTAATTGAGATGGCTGGTTTTTGGTTTTTTAATCTGTTCACTGGTCATTCCAAATCTTCTTTCTCTTCCCTGGTAATCAACAATGGCTTTATAAAATTCTTCTTTTGAAAAATCCGGCCACAAAGTCGGGGTAAAATACAGTTCACTGTAAGCGATCTGCCAAAGCAGAAAATTGCTGACCCTGTACTCGCCGCTGGTCCTTATAAGAAGTTCAGGATCAGGAATTGATGCAGTTGTCAGCATGCTGGTGAACGAAACACTATTGATCTCATCAATGTCCAGGGCCCCGTCTTTGACTTTTTGGGCAAGCAGACGTGCTGCCTCCACAATCTCCCATCTGGAACTATAGCTCAGTGCAAGCACCAGTCTCAGGCCGGTATTCCCCGAAGTGTCTTCAATTGCCTTCATCAGTTCTTCCCGGCTGTTGACAGGAAGGTTCCCAAGATCCCCGATGGCCATCAGGCGAATGTTGTTATCCATGAATGTTTTTCTTTCCTTATTGACAGATCTTACCAAAAGCTTCATCAATGCATTGATCTCATATTTTGGCCGGCTCCAGTTCTCAGTCGAAAAGGCATATAAGGTAAGGAACCTGATCCCAAGTTCAGCAGCAGCCTCAACTGTTTCCCTCACAGCATCAACACCTTTCTCATGGCCTCTTGTCCGTATAAAGCCTCTTTTCTTTGCCCAGCGTCCGTTTCCATCCATGATGATAGCAATGTGAACAGGTATACGGTCTTTAATTATCTTTTCCTTCAGGCTCATCCGGGTACGAAATATATCAATTGTTCAGAAGCGTTTATTATCCTTGCATCTTTTACTTCCCTTCAGGCTGAATTTATAAGTTACAGTAAGTCCTGAAAATGAATACCAGTCATAATTATTCGGATTTCCCCGCTGCATTCCAGGTAAATGATTTTTTGTCGGATCAGACAAGTTGCCACCTGTATCATTCTGAGTAATTGCTGGTCCATTCAGATAATAAGTAGTGCTGACATCATCGATATAATCTGTAAATGTCTTGTGCATTTCCCAGAATACAGTAAGCCCGATCTTTCTGCTGACGCTGACTTTTACTCCCAATCCGAAAGGAATGCTCACTCCCCATGTTTTATAAGGCTTACGCCCATCATAGCCACTCTTCTGTCCTTCTGTTCCAAGGGGTTGAAGTTTTACTCCACCCGATTCTGGCTGAAATAAGAACGCACCAATGCCGGCGTAAAGATACGGCGTTATCCAATTCCATCGACTACCTGTAAAATATGAGAAGAAATTAAACTCGCCCATCACCGATAAATCGTTTATCGGACTCTCAAACGAAAGATCACGCCCGGGAAGGAAATTTGTATTTTTTGAATTGCCTTCAACTTTTCCATGGGTAATAGCTAATTTTATCGACCACCGGTCATCGAAATTATATCTTGCCATGGCGCCATATGCAAGCTGAGCGTCCAGGAAATGGATATTCGGGTTCAGATCGCCGAGGTAGTATGAATCCCCTATAAAGGGCCCTGCTTCCATGTCGGTTTGTGCTGTTACCGGCTCAGCAACCCACAGACCTAAAATGAATAATAAAGAATAGGAAAAAAACCTCGGTTTTAGCCTATAGTTAAGGATGGAAAGGGTTACGGTCTGAGAATGCATTAAAAGCTATTGCAGATTATCTCGTAAATAACGCAGATTCACTAATTTTATTGGAATGATAAAGGGAATACTGAGAAAATTTATCAGTTGCGGATATCCAGGCCCCAGTTTAATTTCGCACGGATTGTCTCAAAGAAATTTCTTCCTGACATCCTTATCAGGTTAATTTTAAAATTTTCCTTTCTTATGACAAGTTCTGCAGGCATCTCCAGTTTCCTGATCCGGGAGTCAAGCCCGATGTAACATTCAATATTTCTGGATTCGACCATTATCCTGATGATACAGGTATCAGGGATCACTATTGGCCGGACTGTAAGGTTGTGGCTTGCAATAGGCGTGACCACAAAATTCTCTGAATCAGGAGTAATAATAGGACCCGTACAACTTAATGAATAAGCAGTGGAACCTGTCGGCGTGGCGACGATCAACCCATCTGCCCAATAGGTATTCAGAAACTCATCGTTTATGAACATTTTAATGGCAAGCATGGAATTAGGACTGCTTTTATAAATTGTAAAGTCATTCAGGGCATAGTTAAATTCCCCGAAAAGCCGGTCATTGGTTTCCAGGTGAAGCAAAGTCCGTTCATCAACCTGGTATTTCTTCTTAAGGATATCATCCAGTGCCGGCAGGATCTCTTCCTTTGAAATTCCTGAAAGGAAACCCAGTTTTCCTATATTTATCCCGATGATCGGGATCCCTGAATCGCCTACCAGGGTTATGGTATTCAACAGGGTGCCGTCACCGCCAATAGAAAAAAGATATTCAACTTTATCCCTGATCTCCTGCTGTACCGTAAACATTATCGGCTGACGGTCAAACCGGATGGTCTCCTGGATGGTATCAAAAAAGGGCCTGTATATATATACAGACCCTCCGAGGCTGCTTAACCTGTCTATAAATTCCTGCAGGTAAAAAGTATCATTGGCTGAAATTGTCTTACCAAAAAGAGCAACATTCATGGGTTCAAGATTTAATGAAGAAGATCCGGGGGACAAAGATAGTCCATTTTTAGTTGATCAATCCGTTCAGATGTCCAGGTAATTCATCAGTAAATTATACCTTTCCTGCAGGCTTTCTGTATAAGTATCTTCAGAAAATGAAGCCTTGATATTATAATTGTACCGGATAAAGGTCTGAATAACAGGCCCGACATCTATCTTGTTGATCTTCAATGTGACTTCTATCCGTGTTGATTCAGGAAAAGTGGTAATGTACATTCCGAGGATCTTGGCGTCATTCGATTCGACGATCTGGGCAATTTCAGTGAGAAGATAATCTTTGTCATTGAGTTCGAGAATAATGATCCCGCCCGGGTTGTTCAGGGCCATAAGTGTCGACATGTGATGGCAAATGTTGGCCAGCGTAACCGATCCGATATAATGCTTCTTTTCATCCAGAACCGGTACCAGGGTCAGTTTCATTGCAGCTACGATCCTGATGACCTCGTAGATGTGCTGACTCTCCAGGACATATGCATTTGACAATGAAAGAGGGTGCTTTCCGACAGGTTCAGTAAGATTATTGAAGGTCAGGATATCGGTATCTGAGATCACGCCAAGAAATTCATTATCATCCACGATCGGAAGATGTGAAAGTTTTAATTCATCCATGAGCCTGAGGGCATCGTTTCCGTCGTCTGAAGATCTCAGAGGGGTGATGGTTTCAGATATCAGCTGTCGTGCGATCATAATCCGGATTCAGGTTTTATCATTCAGGATGCTAAGGTAACTATTATATCTCATTAAACTGATATCGCCGGTGTCCAGGCCATTCTTCACGGCACACCCGGGTTCATGAGTATGGGTACAGTTTTTGTACCTGCATTGCGGCAGGAGCCTTTCCATTTCAGGAAAACACCGGGGGATCTCGTTCTTTTCAAAATCGATCAGGCCGAATTCTCTTATCCCGGGAGTATCAATAATGAACCCGCCATTCCTGAGCTCGAACATTTCTGCAAAAGTAGTCGTATGCTTACCTTTTAAGTGGGTTTCAGAGATCGTTCCTGTCTTCAGTCCCAGGTCAGGCTGAATGGCGGTTATGAGCGCTGATTTACCGGCTCCCGAATGCCCGGCAAAAAGACTGGTCCTGCCCTTCAACAGATCGCTGATAATGTCAACATGATCCCCTGTCAATGCTGATACTGAATAACAGGGATACCCGGCATGTTCATAGATCTTTTTCAGGCCGGCTTCAAAGGAGGAAAGCGCTTCATCATACAGGTCGATCTTGTTGAATATTATGCTGGCAGGGATGTAATAACCTGTCGCTGTGACCAGGAACCGGTCGATGAAGCCGGTCGATGTCCTTGGCCGTGCAAGGGTGACAACCAGAAAGGCATGATCAAGGTTGGCCGCGATGATATGGGTGACCTTTGAAAGATTAATGGCTTTCCTGACAATATAATTCTCCCTTTCATGGATCTGAGTGATTATGCCGGTATCCTTATCCGGTTCTTTTTCGAATTCAACTTTATCCCCGATGGCGACAGGATTTGTCGAGCGCAATCCATGGATCCTGAATTGTCCCTTCAGCCTGCACCCGGTTTTAACGCCCTCCGGGGAGCGAACAGTGATCCAGCTGCCTGTCGATTTTATTACAACGCCTTTCAATCTTTCTGCCGGTGTAGGATCAGGGAAAATTATAATGTTTCCTGACGGGCTTCTTAATATCCCATATGCATTCCAGTCCATCTTTAAAGATGACAAAATCGCCCGGAAGAATAGTGTAGTTTTGTTCCGCCGATTCGATCACCACCTCCCCTTCCAGGAAGAGACATTCTTCATCGCCATCATAAGAATGACTGAAACGGGATACCTCTTTTTCCCAGATGGGCCATTTCCTGACCTGGCGTTCTTCAATTTCTGAAGCGGTCAGCTTCTGAATAATAACCTTTTCCATAATTCCCATATTCAAAAATGAGCATGTAAAGGTAACAAAATCACAGATGAATCCCCAAAGTTCAGGAAGGATTTCAGGGACAGGTATTCAGGTCAGTGCATATACCTTTCCGGGCAGGCTTTTCACTATTCCTTCGAATTCGAGATTGAGCAGGCAGGCAGAAGTCGTGCTCATGCTCAGCCGGCAAAGATTACTGATATCATCAATCCCCGATGGCCCATTTGCATTGAGATAATCGACAAGGACCCTTTCATTATCCGTCAGCTCAAGGAAGATCTTCTTCTGGAACCCGTCGGGTTTCTTCCGTTGCTCTTCCCAGCCCATCATGTAGCGGATATCTCCAGCCGACTGTACAAGTGAAGCCATGTTCTTTCGGATCAGGCGGTTGGTCCCTTCAGAATAAATGTCGTTTATCCTCCCGGGTACGGCAAAAACATCGCGGTTATAAGAATTTCCGATTACTGCAGTGATCAGCGCTCCCCCTTTATCTGCCGCTTCGACGACCAGTATTGCATCGCTGATACCGGCAATGATCCTGTTCCGTTTAGGGAAGTTCTCACGATCAGGGATGGAATCATTCATGAATTCAGTCAAAAGTCCACCATGCTTCATCATCTTTTCAGCAAGCTTTTTATTCTGATAAGGATATATCATGCCGAGACCATGACCCAGTACTCCTATGGTTTCAAGGTTATTGTCGAGCGCAGCACGGTGTGCACAACTGTCTATTCCATAAGCTAACCCACTTATTATCATCACCTTATCCTCAGCAAGGTCAGAGATGATCTCCTGGCAGACGTCCTTCCCATATTCTGTCGCATTGCGTGTTCCCACAACGGCTATGATCCTCGATACGTTCATGTTGGCAGTGCCCTTATAATAAAGCAAAACAGGACTGTCAATGCAGTTCTTTAACCTGAACGGATAATCTTTATCCAGGAAGAACAGTGTCCTGATCCTGAATTTTTCAAGGAAAGCCACTTCTTTCCCGGCCCGTTCGAGGATCGATCTGTCAGACATGGCTTCCAATATTTTACCCCCCACCCTCGGCATCTTTTCAAGGAGTCTCTTCTTTTCTTTGAATACAGCTTCGGCACTGCCACAACAGGTCACTACTTTCTTGCCAAGAACATCACCGATCCCCGGCACCAATGTTAAAGCGATCTCGTAGAGATTTATTTCTTCACTCACAATACCTGTTCTTTACCTGTTTCCTGTTCTTTTCTCGAAGAATTACATAAGAGAGACCTTAATCAGGCGGAATGTGAAAAAGTAATATGAAAAGTTGAAATTATTTAAACCTGGTCCCGTATGATATGTACTACTTTTGTGAATCAATAAAACAGGAAAGGGTATTGAAGATCCTTGTTTGTCCCCTCGATTGGGGAATCGGTCATGCAACGCGATGTGTCCCCGTGATCAGAAAATTCCTGGAGCTGGGGGATGAAGTCGTAATCGCAGCTGACGGAAGGCCCTACGAATTTCTGAAGAGAGAACTTCCCGGCTGCCGTCTTATTCGTCTCCAAGGAGCCAGGATCACCTATCCAAAACGAAACGGGTTCCTGCTTAAGATCATACGGCTCTTCCCCAATCTTATCCGAAGTTATTTTGGTGAGCGAAAAGATATTAAAGCACTGATCAGGCTTGAAGATCCGGGTATCATTGTCTCTGATAACCGGTATGGATTATGGGGCAGGGACCGATGCAGCATCCTGATCACACACCAGGTCAATATCATCGTCCCCCGGTCAGTTCGTTTCCTCTCTTCTTTCCTCAACAGGATGATCTTCCGCCGGATTGAAAAATTCAACGAATGCTGGATCCCTGACTTTGAGCTGCACAATGGACTTGCAGGAGTGCTTTCACATCCGGAAAGGTTACCCCGGAACGCTCATTATATTGGGACCTTGTCGCGGTTTTCGGCTCCTGCAGGAACCCGGGATATACCACCTGCAGGTGATTATGATACCGTGGTTTTGCTTTCGGGACCTGAACCCCAGCGGACGATCCTTGAGGAGACAATCTTCGAACAACTGGAAAGATCAGGACTAAGCGGGGTCATTGTAAGAGGATTGACAGAAAAAACCGAAGAATGGGATCTTACAGATAAGATCCATGTATACTCACACCTTGAGACAGCAAAGATGAAAGAGTACTTACTTTGCTCACATATTGTTATATGCCGTCCCGGATATTCAAGCATTATGGACCTGGTAACACTGGGTATAAATGCCATCCTCATCCCGACGCCCGGTCAGACTGAACAGGAGTACCTTGCCCGTTACCTGATGGAAAAAAAGATCTATTTCTCGATGCCCCAGGTTCATTTTGATCTTCTCTATGCAATTGAGATGTCACGAAATTTTCATGGCCTTGTGATGCAGAATGACTACAAAGTGCTGGAGGAAAGGATCAGGGAGATAAAGCAGCGATCAGGTACCGGAGGGAGATGAAGGATCCTCCACAGATCAATGCCGGATTCAGACCTCAACCTTGTCACCCTTTTTCCTGAGTGCCCTCCAGACAAAAAATGCTCCTGCGATGATCAACGGGATACTAAGCAATTGCCCAAGGTTCAGGCTCATTGACTTTTCAAAAGTTTCCTGGGGCTCTTTTACAAATTCGATCAGGAAACGCATCCCAAACACCAGGATCAGGAACAGTCCAAATATCATCCCCTGTGCAGGTTTTCCGTTCTTTTTATAATAGTACCCCCATAAAAAAAGAAAAATGATCAGGTATGACAGCCCTTCATAAAGCTGGGTGGGATGTCTTGGATCAAGATCCAGGGGAGGCGTGGCCCTGAGGAACCTGAATCCCCATGGCATAGTCGTTATATGCCCGAATATCTCGGAATTCATAAGGTTGCCGGTCCTTATCAGCAGGCCTGAAAGGGCAACGACAATGACCACCCGGTCCATCACCCACAGAAAATGAAGCTTCTTATAATGTGCGAAAATAATAATGGTAAGGATGATCCCGATGGCAGCTCCGTGACTTGCCAGCCCTCCCTCCCATACCATAAGGATCTGTAATGGATGGGCAAGGTAGTAGGCAGGCTCATAAAATAAGCAGTGGCCCAACCGGGCGCCAATGATCGTCCCGATAACCATATAGGTGGTCAGGGAATCAAGGACATTGACCGGTACATTTTCTTTTTTAAAAAATCTCAGCATAATAATATAGCCGAATAAGAAGGACGAAGCAAAGAGCACCCCGTACCAGCGAACGGCAAAACTCCCTATCCTGAATATTTCAGGATCTACATTCCAGTTAATATAATTTAGCATCATGGTTTATAAGATCTGATTAATTTCATCTTTCCTATGAATTTCGTTATGCCTGGCGACCGCCAGGCGTAACGCGAGTGTGTGCGCTGTATTCGTTAATGATATTTTTTGAGTTCCTTACGAAATAAGATATCGATATCATTTGCCAGTATTAACTGATGGTTCTCCATGGCAATATTAAATATACGCCTGAGGATTCCCAGGGCCTGATCAATGTCACCTGTATAATATCCCTTTACCCTTCCGTTGAAAGTATAATAGTAATCGAGGTTCTGTGAATAGATCTGACTTACCCTTGTCATGATCTTATTCGCTTTTGCAGGTTCACCGGCCCTGTAATACAATTCTGCAAAAGGCAGGGTAAACATGTCATACGGGTATTTGGCGTCGGGGAATAATACAAAATATTTATCCATAAGCCGGATGGCCTCATCATACCTCCTGATATTCACCAGGGATTGTGCGGTGCGATACATATTTGACTTTGGCCTGACCTGGTTACTTAAGCTTTCAGGATCCACATATACGTGGGGATCATTCATGTTTCCCCAGGCGAACCTGTTCATCAGCAGATCATATGAGGTCAGCGGATCAACGCCGCCCATATTGGGTATGTAATCTTCCCTGGCAGCTTTTACCGGCATGAATTTGTAGACCCACCCGGTCACCAGGCTGAAAGTATCAACATTAAAGCAATAGTTCACACTTGATGGAGCGACAAAATAGAGGGGCCTGCGCCAATGATTATTTGCAACCAGGTCGAGCAGCATCAGATCATTTTTGTAAAGCTCGTTTGCCTGTATGGTCCAATAGATCGTATCAACCATCCTGTCCTGTAAATATTCCGGCACGATGCCAAACCTGGTGCAGGCTGCCCGATCTACCGCCAGCTTGATCTTTCTCGATGGAAAGAATTTCCATTTTTCACCGTTCCGGAGTGTCAGAAAGGTGCTTGAATCATCGCTTTTTATGAAATCAATAAAATCCTGCAGATCCATATATCCTTCTATGCCAATATCATAATAAGGAATGATGTCATTTACACCTGTTTTGTACTTCTCCTGCGGGAGTCCGAAGGGACAGGGTTCCGAATCATAGGCTTTCTTAAAGAGTCCATCGATATACCAGGATCCCCCTGCAAGCAATAGGTTCACAACACGAACATCCGTGCGTATCCCTTCAACTTCCTGGTCATACCAGAGGGGGAACGTGTCATTGTCGCCATTGGTGAACAATATCCCTTGTTTGTCACAGGAATTCAGGTAATTAGCTGCATAATCACGGCATGAATATTTCCCTGAGCGGTCATGATCATCCCAGTTCTCCTTTGCCATGATCCCCGGGACAAGGATAAGGCAGAGCAATGAAACCAACAGTACCGACAGGGTTTCTTTCTTCAGGATCTGCTTTGCCAGGTTCACCAGCCGGATAACTCCCAGCCCGATCCAAATTGAAAAAGCATAGGTTGATCCGCAGTAGGAATAGTCACGTTCACGTGGTTCGAAGGGTTTCTGGTTCAGGTAGACAATTATGGCCAGGCCGGTCATAAGAAACAAAAGGGTGATGATGATGGTTCCCCTGTATTCTTTTCTCACCTGGTAGAGAAAGCCAATCAATCCGAGGAAAAAAGGAAGCATATAATATTTGTTCGTTCCCCTGTTCTTCATGCTATCTGGCATATGGGTCTGCGGATTACCTGTCAGCAATTTGTCAATAAAGGGGATGCCGCTGATCCAGTTTCCATTCTGTGGCCCGCCATAGCCCTGAACATCGTTCTGTCTGCCCGCAAAATTCCACATGAAATACCTGAGATACATCACTCCGACCTGGTATTGAAAAAAATATTTCAGGTTCTCAATGAAGGTGGGTTTGTTCAGTGTTACAGTTTTTCCATCGGCATTTGTGACTTTGACGGGGAGCCCCTCTCCACCCCAGTTCCTGAAAAACTGTTCTGAGCCGGTTCGCTCGCTACTCCACATCCGGGGAAAGAAAGTCGTAAAACGCGGATCAAAAACAGGGATGGTCCCTTTCTGGTCATCGATGACTACATATCTTCCGGTCTTATTATCCCTGCCATAAACCGGGGTCCCATCTTTATATCCGGTAATCGGGGCATTATAATACTGACCGGTCAGAAGCGGCCATGAACCATATTGTTCGCGGTTCAGGTAATTGACCAGTCCCACCACGTCCTTCGGTGCATTTTCATTGATCGGGGTGCCGGCATTGGAGCGTATGACCAGCATGATAAAGGAGGTGTAGCCGATCAGCAGGAAGGTAAAGCAGAGGATGATGGTGTTGACTATGGGGTTTCCTTTCTTCTTTGTGAAGATCAGTCCGGAAACGATCAGACTGACAAGTATCACGAAGTAAAAGACCAGGCCAGAGTTGAATGGCAGTCTTAACCTGTTAACAAACAGCAGCTCGACCTTACCAGCCATTTCAGGGATCCAGGGGATCACGATGTACATGATGAAGGCAAGAACGGCAATGCCAAGGACCAGGGTCAGCAGGATCCCTTTCAGCGAGGTTTTGTATTTCCTGAAGTAAATGACAAATGCAATGGCGGGGATGGTCAGCAGACTAAGGAGATGCACACCGATGGCAAGGCCGATCAGGAAGGCGATAAGTACGAGCCAGCGGTTTGAGTGTTCAGCATCTGCTATTTCATCCCATTTCAGAACAGACCAGAAGACAAGAGAGGTGAACATCATAGACATTGCATAGACTTCACCTTCGACTGCTGAGAACCAGAAAGAATCGGTGAATGTAAAGGTCAGGGCGCCAACCAGGCCTGCAGCGAAAATGGTCATCATTTTTCCCTGTGTCATTTCGCTTTTACCAACGACGATCTTCCTTGCAAAGATGGTGATCGACCAGAAGAGGAATAAGACTGCAAAAGCGCTGCAGATGCCTGACATCCCATTGATCAGCAGGGCGACTTTTGAGGTATTGCCGAATGCCAGCAGTGAGACCACCCTGCCGATCATCTGCATTGTGGGCGCGCCGGGAGGGTGGCCAACCTGCAGTTTATATGTTGTGGAAATGAACTCCCCGGGATCCCACCAGCTGGCCGTTGGTTCAAGTGTAAGCAGGTATACAATTGCCGCAATGGAAAAGACAGTCCACCCGAGCAGGTTGTTAAGCTTTTTGTATTGAGCCAATGGGAAATACATCAACGATGAGATTCAAAAAGCGAAAGTACAAAATTTGCTTACACTAAAAAATATTCTACCTTTGCCGGCTGGATTAATGGGCCTTTGCGTGGTGACAAGGAAGATTTGGAAATTTGAAAATTTGGAAATTTGAAAATGTTAAAAAGTAACAGGGTAACAAGGTAACAAGGAAGATTTGGAAATTTGAAAATGTTAAAAAGGAACAGGGTAACAGGGTAACAAGGTGACAGGGTAACAAGGTGACAAGGAAAATTTGGAGATTTGAAAATGTTAAAAAGTAACAGGGTAACAAGGTCATTAAGTCACAGAGTAAAAGAAAATTCTTGAATTGTCCCGTGGTGTAACGGTAGCACCAGAGATTTTGGTTCTCTTGGCCCAGGTTCGAATCCTGGCGGGACAAC
>CAVYJI010000003.1:0-94313 GCA_963768805.1 uncultured Bacteroidales bacterium
GCGGGACAACACTTAAACCAAAAAATAAACGCCGTAGGTCAATCACTTATGGCGTTTATTTTTTATGAGGGGGACGGTAAGGGGGTCGGTAAAAAGTGTTTTAGTCACTTTTATACCAGACGTTAGAAAAACATTCTTAACTTTCATCGCATTTTTTAAAGTTAAAGATAGAAATACAAGACCCATTATGAAGTGGTCAGTGGTTCCGGTTTTTACACACGATACCAGGTCGGGTATATGTCAAAACTGGGTATGTTTCTTGAGACCCTTCCACAATCGTGGGTTGATTTTATCATGGAAAAAAGAGAATTATCGGCAATAAAAATGATCAATGAAGTACATTTTTGAGATAATATGGGTTAGCTGGCTTTTGTCAGAGATCTTCTTAAACAGACTCTTGCGGTCTAAGAATACAAATGCAAGGGAACTTGATAAAAACTCCCTGAATCTGATCTGGATTGCCATAATAGTCTCAATGACATCGGGGGTTCTTATCGCAGTTTATTGGGCTGCCCCAATGATTAAAACCAGGTTGTTATTTTACCTGGGATCAGTACTTATAGTTTTCGGGATGATTATTAGATTTATCGCTATCAGGACACTTGGAAAATTCTTTACGGTTAACCTTGCCATTCATGGTGATCAAAGTTTGATAAAAGCTGGATTGTACAAATATATCAGACATCCGTCATACACTGGCTCACTTATATCATTTGTGGGATTTGGCTTGTCGCTCAATAACTGGGTGAGTTTGATTGTCATTTCTGTCCCTGTACTTATCACCTTTATAAACCGCATCAATATTGAAGAAAAGCTATTACATGAGCAATTTGGAATAGAGTATGAGGAGTATAAAGCAAGGACAAAACGGCTGATTCCTATGATATATTGATAACATAATCGGACAAACCGAAAACCGCAAAAAGAGTAGGTAGTATAAAGAAATTTCAAAATGAAAACGGATCTATTCTGCCCCACATCTCAGTAAAATCCACCCTGTACGGGTCTTTTCATTTTTTACCTGGAGAACATAGTAGTAAGTTCCGGCAGGTAAAAGCTTCCCGTTATAATCTGTACCCTTCCACACTTGTGTTGTGTTGTCATAATGATTAAAACTGTTTACCATGTCACCCCACCGGTTAAAGATCTTTACAGTGTTCTCCGGGTAATTCCCGATGCAATCGATAATCCAGGTGTCATTTAACCCATCGCCATTGGGAGTGATGACATTGTGTATGACAATACAGCTATCCGGACCTTCCCCCTGACCTTCTACAATTATCTTTATGCTGTCTGAACCGCTGCATCCTGTTACTTTATCGGTCACAGTAATAATAAAGACAGTGTCTTTCTTCATGGGAAAGGTTTGAGTCTCCAAGGTCGTATCATTCGTCAATAGTGATGAGGGGGCCCATTCATAGTTATTGTTGCCGGTTCCTCCTGTTACCTCCGCATGAAGCATTGCTGTGCTATCATAGCTGATAATCATATTTTTCACGGTATTAACTATCACAACACTATAAATATGCACTTTCACCTGGCATGAAACCATGCTGTCATGGCATGCCAGGTCACCAAAAACTTTCAATGTCAGGATTACGGTTCCTGTATCATCAGGTCCCGGAGTATAAACAGGAGAAAGCGTAGTAATATCTGAAAGGACTCCCTTCCCGCTGGATTCCCAAGTGAAATTGCTGAAATCAGATGCCGTCACGCCCTCAACAGTATAGGTCATTCCCTGGCAAATTGATCCATCAGGGCCCGGATGTACTGCAGGTTTCCTGTTTATGGTCAGCAACAGGGAATCAGCTGCCGGTGGACAGGGTGCAACTCCTTCAGCAGTTATTGTTAATAATGCTCTCCCCTGCAGGATATCATCATTCCCCGGTGTATAGACTGGATTTATAATATCCGGATCATTGAACCTCCCGTCTCCCGTAGTTGACCATCTTATCGCTGAATAACTGCTGGCATTGGCTTTATATAGCAGAACCGGCTGTTCCTGGCATATCGAACTGTCAGGTCCTGCATAAACATAAACCGGCCTGCTGATTGTTAATAAAACCCTGCTGGAATCCGGTTCACAAGGTTCCGCGGATGTTGCATGTAATGTCAGAAAAACACTTCCGGTATTGACATCCGAAGTCCCGGGAGTATAGGTTGGATGAAGGATCGTGGGATCATTAAACACCCCTGAACCGGAAGTTGTCCAAAAAAGTGACCGATAATAGGATGCTGATGATCCTGATATGACCACAGGGGTCTGTCCGCAAGTGACAAGACCGTTCCCCGCATTTACCAGGACTTGGGGCTCTATTTCAAGGAGCATACGGGAAGTATCATTACCGCAAGGAACATTACCGGTAATAACCAGGGTAAGTGTTACCTGGCCGGTTTCTCCCTGTGCAGGAGTATAAGTGGGTGAAAGTGTTGTAGTGCCGCTTAAAATACCCTGCCCGTTTGAATACCAGTGAACCGAACTATAATTTGATGCCGTGGCCTGTGTAACGGTAAAAGGAGTGGTCTGGCAGGTCAATCCATCCGGTCCGGCACTTCCGCCTGGTGGTATAGTTACAATAACAGGAAATGGAGGAGAGGGAGGCCCCGGGCCGCAAAGATTGGTCGCATAAACAATGATGTTGCCTGAAGAAGCACTTGAATCGGCATCAACGGTGATTGTATCGGTACCGTATCCTGATACGATTGAGAATCCTGGTGGCAATGTCCAGCCATAAGCAATGGCATCGGTGACAGGTAAAACTGAATAAACCAACCCTTTAGCCCCTGCACACAAAGAGGAGGGACCGGTTATATTTCCTGCCGGCCCTGGCAATGGTCTGACAGTTACATTAAACAAAGCCGGGACCCTGGCTCTGCATCCGGATTGATCGGTATAATTAACAATTACATGCTGCAGTCCTGCAGAATTCCATGTCACTGTAATTGAATTTGTCCCCAGTCCTGATGTAATTACGCCTCCGGATGAAACATTCCAAACATAAGACGTCATCCCGGGATCTGTGCTATAGATGTTTCCTGCAGAGAAAATACAGGGTGAGACAGGCCCGGTTATTGTGGGGACAGGTAAACGATCGACCATGACGACAAGTGTAGCAGGATTGGCAGCCGTGCAACCATTTGAATTAGTATAGTTCACCGATACCGTTTGAACTCCCGCAGTATTCCAGGTCACTATCACTGTATTGCTGGATGAGGTTCCGCCGGCAGTGATAGTACCACCTGCAGATACAGTCCATATATAGTTGGTCATCCCTGGATCAGTAGTATATAAGTTACCTGCAGTATCTATGCAAACCGATACTGGTCCGGATAATGAAGGTACTGGCAAAGGCAGGACGGTCACCACAATCTTAAAAGGAGGTTGAGCGCTGCATCCGCCGGGATACGTATAACTGACCGAAATTGTATCGACGCCCGGTGTATTCCAATGGATGGTGATGTTATGATCAAGCAGGGTCCCACCGGAAATAATGGTACCTCCCGGGGAAACATGCCAGATATAATTCAACATCCCTGCCTGGGTGGAATAGACTTTCCGGGATGTGTCAGCGCAAACCGGTGTAGGACCTGTGACAGAACCACTGCTGAAGCTTCCCTGCTCAAGGAAAACTCCTGAATCCAGGACATGATCATTCGCATCTGCCACTGCAATCTTAATGTGGTAAACATGACAGGGCTGAACAGCATGCCATGCGTTGAACACATAGGTCAATGCATTGTATTGAAAGTAAACACCGCAGCTGGGAGGTTTATTGACACAGCTTGCATCATTTCCGCAAAGTATGGTTGAATTACACCAGGCAGAAGAAGGATCGTTGCAAATATTGTTTATCGTTACATAGTTGGACGAATTTGGCATCAGGGCAATATCCGTACTGTTGTTTGAAAACGGACCGGTTATCCCGGGACCGCTGAGAAAAAAACCGAATGCATCATTAAAAAGGTAACAATAGTAGTAAAGTTCTTCGGAACCAAAAACGTAGCTGAAATGGATCGTATCGGCAGCAGGAATGAAATCAAACTCAAGTACACACCGGTCATAGGTCGAGGTACCGGCAATTATTGTCAGATCGGGATCGCCCGTCGTCCCCATGTCCTGTCCGGAAATACAACTGTTATTTGGTCCTATGGCTAATGAAGCATTACCATTGGTGATAAGTATCCCCGAATCAATTCCAAGCTGCGTTTGCGCCACCCCGGTTGCTATAAAAGTTCCAATCATGTTTGATGAAATAATAGCAGAGGAGCCGTTGAGCGTGGCATTGGAAACCGTAGTCCCTTGCCCTGCCAGCCAGATCTGAACCAACTGGAGTGGGGTGAGCCCAAGCTGAGAACCCGGGGTGACCGAAAGCTGTCCGGTAGCAGCTACCCTTAAAAAAAGGAAGAGGATCAGGAGTGGGAATGAAATTAATTTTCTCACAAATCAGGGTGAATACAGGCAAAGATAAAAAGAAAGATTATGGTTCTTTGTAAACGTAAGTGTATAAATTTACGAAAAAAAGCAGAAAGTGAAGTAAAATATATGATGTCACGATTACTATTCTGGCACTACTATTCTTTATCTGAAAGTGCCTATTTGTTAATTTACAAAAGGATTTGATTTGTAGTAAGATAACAATTCATTAACCTCATTTGTTAAATATAGTAAAGCATTCTAAAATCAGATTCACAATTACACGATTTTACAAGGAATCATCGCATCTTCATCATACGAATAAACGGCACACAGGCGGTGATATCCATCTGCAATAACAACTTTCCCGTTAACTGAATCCCGGATTAAAAGCAGAGGTGATAACTTTTTCCCGGACTCTATTTTCTTTTGATCTTCTTTGACGTGAGAATTGCTGACCCCAAGCAATGATAAACACGATGCCCTGAATATATCTTTTGACTTGAATTCCGTTATTACGGAGTTTTTCAATTTTTCCACATGATCGGTGGCCGTATGGTTATCGTAAATTAACGACAAATACGATAAAGCTGCCGGATAATCGTGTTCTTCCGATTCTTTCAGCCATTTAATTTTTACATTTTTCGACATATTTCAATGATTTGATGTTAACAAAAATACACAGATTCGCCTTTGTTTTCCAAGGTCGAAAATTATTGAGCCTGATTTCAAACCAATAAAACCAGTAACTTGCATTCTCTTTAATGGAAAAAAATAACAACATCAAACTATGGTAACTATCGACCAACAGCGATGCAATCTTTGTGGGATCTGCATAAAGATATGCCACGAATCATGCATGAAGATTGAAAATGAAACTATAACCATTGATTACCGTTATTGCAGCACCTGCTGTCAGTGTATCGCTGTTTGCCCGGAACAGGCGCTTTCATGGAATTCTATTAAACCTCTTAGCTTTGACAAAACCCTTTATCCCAGTCCTGTCCAGATAGAGGAACTTTTGGGGGAAAGAAGAACCATCAGGGATTTCAGGAAAGAAAAGATTGATCGGGCCCTTTTAGAAAGGATTGTAACCCTTGCCAATTTTGCCCCAACCCATAATTTCAATCTGAGAGTCATTGTTATTGATAATCCTGAGATTATAGAGAAAGTTGAAACTGCGATCTATCGATTTACTACAAAACTATACCTGTTTCTTTATAAACCGAAAGTGATCCATTGGATGATCAGATTCTTTGATCCAAAATCTGAATTTGAATACCTGAAAGCCAGGACCAAACTTGAAAAATCTTTAGAACGGGGAAGAGGATTGAAAACCACACCTGCTGCTATCGTAATGATTGTCGGGGAGAAACGAATTCCCCTCTCCCTGGAAAGTGCTCAATATGCTTTGTATAATATCGATTTATTCGCTCAGACGTGTGGTTTGGGATGCAGAAACCTGGTCGGGAACCAGATAATCCTGAATCGATCCAACTCTTTACGAAAACTGATTAAAATAGTAAAAGATGAGAAAATCTTTGCTACAATTGCCCTCGGATATCCAGCAATCAGGTTCAAGAATAAAGTCATCGGAAAACAAATGCCAATCCAATGGAATTAACATTATTTCAGGAATTTAAGTGCGACTTATGTACTTCTATGATGAAATTGAAAATATCTTACAAAGAATTCAATATTAAACACACAAAAATATGAATCAAACAAAAGTAATCATCCTTCTTATCGGTTTGTTCTTATCCACTCTTTATACATCCGCACAAACAAACTCAAATGGAATGCCAGCCGCCTTCCAGTCGCTCATAGGTGATCTCAAACTTAAAGTTGACACAACTAGCCCTCCTGAAGATTCATTGACAAAGAAAATACGCATCTTCAGAATAGAAAGTGGTTCATTCAGCTTTGACACCGTAATTAAATATCAAATCGTGAGTCAGCAGTCAAATGATACTAAACGCCCCAAAGAATATTATCTTAATCTTTTAGATGAATGTCAGCATGGTTATGTGCATCATATGATTGAGAATATCCTTATCAATTTATATCGTCAGTGTTTTACGGAAAAGGAAGTGGATCAATTGGTAGAGTTCTATAAGACATCGGTGGGGAAAAGGATGATGATAGATATTTTCATGATTACTGCGACGGCAGGGACAGCCATTCAGCAAATTGTGAAAGAGACTTCAGATAAAATGGATCAAAAGATGAAAACTGGTAGTAAGAAGAAGTAGGCCATATACAACTTTGAATTACATTGGAATAACACGGAAATAACCATCTTCTTGGTTCTTTCATTCGTGAAAATTAACACGCTATGAGCAACTATTCAATTGCAATGATAGTGATCAGTTCTCTCTGGTTACTTTCGGAGGTACTTATCAATATTTTGACAAGATCTAAGAAATCTGGAGCAGTCTCTTATGATAAAAACTCTGTAAGTGTGATATGGGTCGTCATTATTTTGTCCATTACTATAGGAATTTTCATTGCCTTCTCCTTCCCAAGGTTTTCTGAGGTCAAATATTTTTCAGGAATATTATTAATCATTGTTGGAATCGCAATTCGGTTCATTGCCATCTTTTCGCTGAAATCCTATTTTAATGCGAATGTGGCTATACATCATGACCATAAGCTAAAAACAGATGGAATTTACAAGCAAATCAGGCACCCATCGTATTCTGGAAGTTTATTGACCTTTTTAGGAATGGTGTTGACGTTGGGTAATTGGATTAGTCTGTTGGTCATCGTTTTACCAGTTCTCTGTGTCTTTTTATATCGAATAAACATTGAAGAAAGAGCCCTGATGAATAATTTCAAAGAGGAATATCTTGAATATCAGAAAAGAACAAAGAAACTTATACCCTATGTATATTGAAGGTCAATATCTCATGTTGCAACTGATAGGTACCCAAATGAACCAGCAATGAGAAATTCAGCTATATTATTAATGATTTTTGCTTTTTCAGCTTCTATTGCAGGTCAGACATCTGTCGGGACTAATATTAAAGCGTATACGATAAAGATGAAACTTGATACTACTTTGAAGAGAATTGAAATAAGAAATCTAATTGATATTGAAAAAGTCGACACGAACCGTAATACAAAATTATTCCTGTCTTCTGATATAGCAATCGATTCTGTAAAAGCGGATGGCAGAAAACTCAAATTATCTCGTGCTGGTGACACTCTGTTTTTGCAAATGGGGATTTTAAAAAGAAATCTATTAACGTTTTGGTATTCCATCCCAATAGATTCGTTCATGTATGATAAAGCCATTGTTTTAACCAGGGGAATGAAATGGTGCCCATATCTGCACGACAACATATCTGTATTAAAGTCAGAGGTTACCGTCCCAAACGGATACAAAGTCTATTCTTCCGGGACATTGGATAGTAGGAACATTGGGAAATATAATTGTACATATGAATACTCCAATAAGATAAATTCTGGTTTGCCCTTTATCATCGCCCCGACAAATTATTATTCAGAAATAACTAAACAGCAAAATGGTATCTCAATAAAATATTGCTTCTTGAATAAAGATACTTCGCTGCAAAAATCCATTATTAACGAAAGTCTTGCTGCATTGAAATTTTGCAGCAGTTATATTGGTGATTACAAACGGCAACAGTTGACATATATCGAGGTTCCAAAATTTGGTTCTGCTCAAAGCATTGAGACATTTATTTTAATGAGCAGCGAATTTATCAACTATTTTAGCCTTTATAAGGACATGAGGTTCTGGGTAGCTCATGAAACCATTCACCAATGGATTGGCGTGGGATATTTTAATTCGATCTACAACTCGCCCCAATATGGCACCTTCATCGAAGAATCGTTTACCGAATATATGCGCTATGTCTACCTTGAGAAGACCTTTGGTCAGGACAGTTTAGCGGGTCAGATAAAATATGTCGTCAATATTTATAATAAGGAGATTAAAGGAACAGACCAGGACGTTTCTATTTCAAGTAATAAACCCAGTCGGGTGATTTATTGTAACGCCCCCTTAATTTTTCATGTGGTCAGAATGGATATTGGAGATATAAAATGGCAGTCCTTCGTCAGAAAACTTTATTCAAAATATTATGGAAGATGTGTTGATTATGAAGATTTTAAGAACACCTTGAGACTTTATGCGACTAAGGATGTTATAAACAAAATGGAAGAAAACATTAATAAGAAAGGGATTCCTGATAAAATTGTCTGCAAATAATCACAATATGGCTTCTGATAAGAGTTTTGTTGATTTTATTGTTGACCAGATTGAAAATGCTGGTCAGATTACTTATAAAAAAATGTTTGGAGAGTATGCTATTTATTGCAACGGGAAGGTTGTTGCCCTTGTATGTGATAATCGATTCTTTGTAAAACCAACTGAAGCGGGAAGAGCATTTATTGGGAATGTTACTGAGGCTGCACCTTACACAGGAGCAAAGGTAAGTTTTCTTATCGATGACAGGGTTGAAGATCATGAATGGATCAGTAATTTGATCAGGATCACTTTTGAAGAACTACCTGAACAAAAAATAAAGAAGAGGTACTACTAAAAGTGCTTAAAGGGCTGAAAGGTTACAAGGAGTATATGGAAAAGGTCAGATGGATGTTGATCCCGTATATCTGGTAAAAAATTAAACATTTAAAAACTGAAAACATGGTTCAAAATCAAAAAATTATTATCATCGGTGCCAGTCAGGGTATCGGATTTGCAACAGCAAAACTACTCGCTTCCCAAGGCAATACATTGATTATTGCAAGCAAGACCAAGGAAAAAATAGATTTTGCTGCAATTGAGATCGGAGGCAAGACAACACCTAAAGTTCTTGATTTTACAGATGAATCAGCCGTCAGGAATCTTTTCCAGGGGATAGGAACCTTTGATCATCTTCTTTTAATTGGCGCAGGATTACCTGCATGGGGAGAGCTTGAGAAGATTGAAACAGAAGCTCTCAGGAGTGCCTTCAACTCTAAGTTTTTTGGATATTTCTTTTGTATCAAGCATGCCAAACCTTTCATCAGAAACAATGGGTCTATTCTTATGATCACGGGGGGTGCTGCACGAAAAGCCATTAAAGGAACATCAGGTCTGGCTGCCGTCAATGGTGCACTTCTGGCTATGGGGAAGACACTGGCCTTAGAATTGGCACCAATCAGAGTAAACATCATCAGCTCAGGAGTTGTTGATACTCCTGCCTATGACTGGATGGGTCAGGAACAAAAAGAAGGCTTTTTACATCAAAGGGGCAAGCAAATCCCCATTGGGAGAGTCGGTCAGCCAGAAGAAATAGCTCATGCGATTGAAGCCGTACTGGATAATGAGTTCATTACTGGTTCGATCTTGGATGTGGATGGGGGCGGCAGTTTATAGGATCGGAAAACAAAGTCATCAAGAACTAATTCTGGTTACGAAACGATAATTTGGAAGGATATGGAAAAAATGAAAGTGGTAAAAGTATCGTCTTTAATCATCACTGATCAGCACTAATGATAACTTTATTTTTCAAGAACAAAATTGTCCCCAATAGTATATTCTATGGTTTTGATCTTTTTCAAATCATCTTCATGGTAAACGGGAACATCTGAAATAATCTTTATTCCATACTTTCTTTTGTTCATACATATCAAGTCTTTATTAGAATTAACGAAGTCTCTTTTTGGATATATAAAATGATCAACATTATAATTGGCACCTTTCCACGCATCATTCCCAACGGAGAAAGGAACGGCTATTATGAACTTCATTCCCTCATTCAGCCGCATAGAACCAGAATTAGATTCCATCACTAATTTCTTTGTTTGCCTGTTAAAGATAATTTCTTCCGCACTATCAATCTGGACAAACGATGAACGAAAAGTCACTAAGTGGCGAAATATCACAGTGTCGCTGTTTTCTGAATAGGTAATGTCTTGGCAAGTAAATGAGGTTTGTTTGTCAACAACCCATGTTGAAACACCGGAATTTTGAGCAACCCCGATCGAACTCATCATGATCAGGATACAACTCACAATCAATCTTTTATTAGTATCCATATTATAATCTTAGAATTGATAAAAAATGAACATGTGAATATACAAGAAAGAAATAAAGGTAATGTATATTAGATGTTAATATATGTTAAAAGTGAATGTATTGCCCGGCTTATCCTCGTAAAATGAAGTCATTGATTGTGGCGTAAATCTTTCCGTCATTTACTTTATCGTTCAGTGTAAAATAGGGATTGCAATACCCCCGAATATTACACATATAGCAATAATAAACATATCAAAGAGCTGTTCATCTTTTTTTGAATGAAAACAACAGAAGCCACTATTAAGCCACTGTGCAATCAACCCTGCAATGGATTTTTAGGCAAGCACCGAAACGAATACCAGCTGCCTTAATTCCGGTTATCCCAGTTGGTACCCTGCCAGCCACCATCATTTTGTCTTCTTAATAGTTAGTTCGACTTATTCAGCTAAGTAACCACCATCTATTTCTAATTTAGTGCCTGTTATAAATGAACTATCATCACAGGCGAGGAAAATAAAGCCATTTGCAACTTCTTCTGATTTGCCCATTCGTTTCATAGGATGCAAGTCAATAATATGCTGCTTTATACCTGTATGGTCGCTGATGCCCGCTTGAGTGAGTAAAGGGGTTTCAATAAATCCGGGACAAATTGCATTGATTCTTATTCCCTGAATAGCATATTCAAGTGCTGCTGTTTGGGTAAGTCCCAATACGCCATGTTTTGCTGCGACATAATGTGATGAATAGGCAAAACCCACCTTGCCCAATATAGAAGACATATTTACAATAACTCCTTTTTTCTGTTTCACCATTTGTGTCAATTCATGCTTCATGCAATTGAATACGCCATTTAAGTTTACACCAATGACTTTGAGCCATGCCTGCTCTGTCATATTTCCTACTTCATTTGGTTCACCTCCAATCCCTGCATTGTTAAGTGCAACATCAAGCGTTCCAAATGTGCTGACCACTTTTTGAACAGCATCTTTTACTTGTTCAAATACCGATACATCGCATTCAATTGAAATGGCCTTGGGATTTTCTTTTTTTATTTCTTCCATCACAATATCAGAAGTCGGGGATTTCAAATCAGCTATTGCTATGTTAGCACCTTCTTTTGCCGCTGCAATTGCACATGCCTTGCCAATGCCTGATAATCCTCCTGTGATAAATACGGTTTTATTTTCGAGTTTTTTCATTGCTTTAGATTTTAAATAAGAATGAATTTTCGTTGAAGACAAAGGTAATTACGTTTATGCCCATAAATGTTACAGAATTTCATAAATCAGAATACCTCTCAAAATCCCAATCAATGGTAATCTTTGCAGGGCTATCATTCTCCATTGCCTGCAACGAATGCATAATTCAAAAAGCGGCTAAGCTACCCCGTAACATGATGTGGTGAGCCTGTGCCCGTGTAAATGGACTTTCTTAATAGAAATAATTTTGATTTTAATGGTCACAAAATCAACAGGATTGAATAAAATCACAAGTATGATAATTAATTTTTCAACTCGTAAACCCCGGAATCTTCTGACGCAATCCATTTATTATTCTGGGCGTCAACGGCAATGGCGAAAATAGTACTATTGAGCTGTCTGTAATTAGTCCAATGAGTGCCATCAAATTTTGTGATAAAGCCTGACCAGCTTCCAAACCATTTATTCCCCTGGGTATCAATAGCAACAGCAGTGATAATATTATCAGGTAAACCATTGTTTGTATTGGACATATTATAGATAGTCCAATTGGTGCCATCAAATTTATAAACCCCGGGATTAGACATATCCTGAAAACTCCCCTGGGTCCCGAACCATTCATTTCCCTGGGTATCAAATGCAATACGTGTTAGGAGAAGACCGGGCTGGTAAACTGTCCATGTTGTGCCATCAAATTTTGAAATCCCGTTGTCAGTGGCAAACCAAATATTACCCTTGGCATCTGCGGCAACGTACCAGACTGAATCACAAACCAGACCATGGTTTGTACTGGCTCTTGTATAGGTCGTCCAATTGGTGCCATCAAACTTCTTTGCCCCGAATGCCTGGGTTCCGAACCACTTATTGCCTTGTGCATCGATGGCTACTGAATGGATCCAGTAACCAGCCAGGTATGAAGTCCAATTGGTGCCATCAAATTTCGAAACCCCGAGGCCGGTACCAAACCATTTATTGTTCTGGGCATCTATGGCAATGCTATAAACAATATTATTGACCAAACCATTGGCCATTGTGTAATTCGTCCAATTGGTACCATCGAATTTTGATACGCCGTTTTCTGTTCCAATCCATTTATTCCCCTGTGCATCAACGACAATGGAAAGAACCCAATTTGCAGCCAGGCCATTGGCTGTCGTATAGTCGAGCATGGTTGCCGGGGTGGTTGATACTGGCGTGGTAGTTGTAGTTTTCTTGCACGAAAATGCTATGATAATAGCAAGTGCTGCAAACCCGAATTTAATGAATAGCTTTTTCATCTTTGATTGGTTTTAGGATCCTGTACAAAATGAATGATAAATATACGGTAAATAAGTTCATAATGTTCATAAAGTTCATAAAGTTTGTCATGCTCATCCGGGAATTTCGAGGCAGATAACAAACAATGTCTTACGGAGTGTTTGGCTGCTTTACCATCACGAAAATAAAAAAAGCAGAGGCTATGCAAACTTTTGAGCGTTTGCCAATTAACAAGGGATGATAAATGTCTGATTCCTGAAAATCACTTCTTTAAGATTTTATATCTTTTGTAAGCCATATCCCTGTAATAATAAGCACCGGAATAATTTGGATCGACCTCGATTGTTTTGTTGTAATCTGAGATCGCTTTATCCCATTGGTCAAGTGCCGCGTAAGCTTGTGCACGATTGTAATATGCATTCGCGGAATTTTTATTAAATTCCAGGGATCTGGTGTAATCTGATATGGCTTTATCATATTGTCTTAGAGAATAATATGAATTACCACGATTATAGTAAGCATCAGCAGAGGCCGGATTTATTTCTATCGTTTTCGTAAAATCATTTATTGCTTTGTCCCATTGCCGTGTATTCCCAAAAGCAATACCTCTGTAATTATAGGCGTCCGTGTACTTAGGATCGATGTTTATCGCTTCTGTCTGATCAGAGATTGCGTTGTTCCATTGGCCGCAATTACCATAAGCAATTCCCCTGTTATAAAATGCGACAACATTTTTTGGATCAATCTCTAAAGCTGTCGACTCATCTTTTAAAGTATTCGTCCATTGCCCCAGTTTACTATAAGCGATGCCGCGATTGATAAAAGATTTAGCCAGCCGCGGATCCAGATCGATGGCCTTGGAATAATCAGAAATTGCATTGTTCCATTTCTCTTCGTTTCCCAAAGCGACCCCACGATTAATATATGCATCTCTGTCTTCCGGGTAACTGACAATGGCTTTTGAATACAATTCGATTGATCTGTCCCATTGCCCAAGGTAATCATAAACCAATCCGAGATTATATAAAGCCCTGGCTTTATTGGGAGATTTTTCCACTACATCGGTCCAAAGTGTAAGATCATTTTTCCATATTTTATTTCTTTCATAAGTAAGGTAAGAATTTGAACCGGCTATGACAATAAAAACCAATATGGCCGGTATTTTATATCTTTTCCACAATAAGAGATAGATCCCGGTGCTAAGGACCAGGAAAAATCCTACAGACGGCAAATAGGTACGATGCTCGAAGATCACATCCCGGATGGGAATGAAACTCGATTCGATCATAAGGGTAAGAAAGAACCAACTGATGCCAAATGAAATTACACGGTATTTTCTATAGCTGAATATTGCGGCTAAGATCAGGGAAACAAGGACTAAGAAACACAGGATTGTTCCTGGCTGGAAGAACCCTGTTGAAACCGGGAAATCATAATCCAGATTTTGATTGATCGGCAGAATTAATAACTGTATATATTTAACAATGACACTGAATTGAGTCAATAGATAGTTTAGTGGTGTTATTGTTGTGGTATTCATATAAGAAGCCGGAATTGGCTTTAATATATTGAGTGATAGTCGTAAAGGAATGATAACGATAGCACACAGGAATAACATGACCAATAAAATGACCCGGTAATCCTTAAAATTTATCCGGATCTTTTTTGTTTGCATGAAGAAAATTTCAACAAGCAGGATTACAAAAGGAAGTGTGAATGCATTCTCTTTGATCATCATTGCAATTGCCGCGGTGATAAATGATACTGAGATTAAAAGTGCTTTATAGCGATCTCCCTTTGCTGATAATCTTGCTTTAATATAGATCACAAGCGTAAGCAGGTAAAACAATGCCGTCATGGAAGCAAGCCGTTGGACAATATATGTGACCGATTGCGTAGCAGCAGGATGGGAAACAAAAAGAAGAGCCGTAAAAAAAGCAATGACTTTTTTATCTCTCGCAATTGACAGCTCCTTTAAGGCAGGCGTACAAAAGATGAAATAGGTAAGCCACCAGACAAGGATCGTATTGATAAGATGTATGATAAGGTTAATGAGATGCCAGTACCAGACATCAAGCTGGAAAAAATGATAATTCAGGACAAAAGAAAGGGTCCCTAAAGGCCTGGTTGGATAATAGTTCCACCAGGCGCTCACATTTGAAATATCCCGGATCTTAACATTGTCGACAATTCTCAGAAGATCATCGAAATGAAATGAGCAGTTGAATGAATTTGAATAGATAACAATTCCTAGGACGGTTAATATTATGAACCCGGCCACATCATAATAACTGATCTTTCTGGCTGGCTTTAAAGGTTTACGCTCCTGAACCGGAACTTTGTTGTGGGAACTTTGCTTAACAATCTTTTTTTTGTTGAATTTTTTTTCCATGTTTGTGAGGTTTTAATGTTTGTTTTTCTTTTAAAACCACGCATTAAAATTACACTATTACTGATAAACATTTCGCTAACGATTTACAATCCCAATCCATACCCCCGTCATTTTCTTTACACTTCCCGGCTGGTTCAAAATATAGATGTCCGAATACTTGCATAACATCAGGTTTTTTCTAATTATTTGGTATATTTTTGCGTGACATTGGAACCTTATATGCCATAATTATAATTTCAACCATATTCAAACAGAAATCAAGTGAAAACAAGAGCACAAATCTTGCCACCCCCTCTCCTTCAGGAGAGGGGGGCAGGGGGGTTAGGTGCGTTTATTTGCAACCCCAAAACCTTTACCCCAAACAAATCTCCAAATTTTCAAATTTACTGCATCCTTGCCCGGGTATCGGCGGGAAATTGGCATTTTATTTGTTCCTAACATCTATCTTTGCCGATGATTTATCCTGAATACTCCTGATCGTTGTTCATTTGATTCTTTTCGAGGTGTGATCTGTTTTTTTAAAACAAATAAATTATGGTGACCCCGGATAACATGAATGATATTTATAATGAAAACCTTGATCATTACAGGCGTCTTGTCAAAACCATCCCGGGAATTGAACTAAAAGGAGCAAAGGTGCCTTATACTTCATTAAACGGGCATATGTTCTCATATCTTGAAAAAGACGGTTCATTCGGCCTTCGGCTTCCTGAAGAAGCAAGAGAAGCATTTCTTAAAAAATACAGGTCTACATTGTTCATTTCATATGGGATCGTCAAAAAGGAATTTGTATTGGTGCCCGATGCCCTGCTAAAAAACACAGCGGAACTACAGCCCTTCTTTGAATTAAGTTTTGAATATGTGAAAACATTAAAACCTAAATAATCAAAAAAATGAGAATTGTTTTGTGCCAGGTCTTGATGAAAGTGCGAAACATCTATAATTCAGAATTATGAAAAAAATCTTATGCGGTAATGAAATGGACCGGATGCCAAACTGGGCCTTCAGGATCATGGCATTCATGTTTAAAGTCTCTGACATTTTTAAATCTACGGAACACAAGCTTGACCCTTTCAACATTCAAAAAGGACAAACCGTTGTCGATTATGGCAGCGGCACCGGTAGGTATCTTCGGAAAGCCTCGGAACTGGTTGGTGAAAATGGATGGGTGTACGCTGTGGATATCCAGGAACTGGCCTTCAGATCAGCCTTCAGAATAATAAAAAAATACAACCTGAAGAATGTAAAGCCGGTTTTGGCTGACAGGACGGATGTCCTGCCTCCGCAAATTGCTGATATTGTTTATGCACTGGATATGTTTCATATGGTTAAAGATCACAGGAAATTTCTTGAGGAATTAAAAAGGATCACAAAGATCAGCGGGATACTTTATCTTGAAAACGGACATCAGCCAAGAGCTTTAGCCAAAGATAAGATCATGAGATCAGGATGCTGGGAAATTCTGGGTGAAACTAAGGCTTTTATCATGTGTAAACCGAAAATGAAAGATTTAGGATAAAAAATGTAACAATTTCCCATTAATTCAAGTAGAAATACATGATATTAAAGAATATTTCATGGTTGAAGTATGCCATATTCAATAATATTATTGTATTTTTGAAATGCTAATAATGCATTATGAACACAAAAATTGAAATTCGCATTGCATTCCTGCTTTTGGTAATGCAATTATTCTGTCTGCAGGGTAAAACTGAGAACTTTACTGCTCTGGGCACTGGCACATTTGTATTTGCCGGGACCACACAGCAAACTATTACTGGCAGGCTTGCTTTCACTGCATTGACAATCAATAATTCAACCGGTGTAGTGGTAAATTCAGATATCCAGGTTACTGGAACACTGACACTGACAAGCGGACTTGTCACCCTTGGCACAAGTAACCTGATACTTGGTTCAGCAGCCACGGTTTCAGGCACACCATCAGCCACAAACATGATAGTCCCCACAGGTACCGGCCAGCTCGTGAAAAATTTTACTGCCACAGGAAACTTTACCTATCCTGTTGGAGATAATACCGGGACAGCAGAGTATTCGCCTGTTACCCTTACTTTTTCTTCGGGTACCTTCGGCTCAGGTGCCAATGCAGGCGTTAACCTCGTAAATGCAAAATATCCATATGACAGCGTAATGGGGAGTTATATTAACCGTTACTGGACAATTACCCAGCAGAGTATTACAAACTTCGTGTGTAATGCCACATTTAAATACACAGTTGCAGATGTTGTCGGAACTGAAAGCCAAATGTATTGCGAGATCGTTAATCCTTTACCCATCATTGAATACAGTACTGCCAATACCTCGACCCATTTGTTAACTGCAAACGGACTCACTTCTTTTGGTACATATACTGGGAACCAGCCGCAATACAAATATCTGACCCTTAAATGTTTCCTGGAAGGACTTTATCTTGGCTCAGGAACAATGCGTGCAGTAATGGATCAGTTTGGTCCGCATTGGGGATCGACTATTGCAGATCATTTAACTGTTGAGCTGCATGACCCTGTGACCTATGCAACATTAAAATACACTTCAAGCGGACTTCCGCTTAGCACAACTGGAAATGTGACAGTTACAATTCCCAGGACTTTCAGCGGGAGTTATTATGTTACAGTTAAGCAAAGGAACAGCATTACAACAGTCACTGCCGCGTCTTTGCTGATAAATACAACTGCCTTGAGTTACGATTTCTCGACGGCGGCATCAAAAGCCTATGCAAGTAACGAGAAGTCCTTAGGCAGTGGTGTATATGGAATTTACACAGGAGATGTCACCTCCTCTTCTACCCCCTATCCTGCCGCCCCCACACAGGATGGCGTGGTCGACCTGCTTGACGCATATTACATCTATTCCTCTTACCTGCACGGAGATTATGGTTATATGCCCGGGGATCTTAACGGGGATGGCGTTGTTGACCTGTTCGATGACTACCTGGCCTATAACAATTACCTGCTTGGCGTATACTCCAGGACGCCCTGATATTCGATGATGGCGGTTTCTCCTTAGTGTTTGAATTGCACATGCGCCACATTCCTGACCTCCATTCTGTAGGTGTCAGGAAAACCTTTCATAATATCAGATCTCCATTCAAACCACTTGAAGTCAAGATATACTGTTTCCGGTATGTTGTGATCCGGTGTCATCAGGGTCAGTGATGCCTTTTGCAGGGTCAGGTCGCCACTGATATCCATGAATTCGGCGACTTCCCCTGAGGTCAGGGGCAAAATTTCTATACTGAGGATCTTGCTGAATGACAGCAGGTTTCTGCCTTCTTTTTTAAGATATTCTTCCTTGCTTGGTTTGTTTTTGTAAAATGCGATATTCGTTCCATCGGATGGGTTATTCAGCGATGTAAAATCGATGTCCTTGTTTTCATCAACCGTTAGGACTCCATGGAAATCCGAAGGTTTGGGACTTTGCTGGGCAACAAGTGAAAACGGAAGGCAAAGTATTGAGATCCAAAGAAATATTTTATTCATAAAACCAAATTGTTAACTGTTCGTTTTTAAATGAAATCAATGATTGTCACTTTTTATTATGGGTTATTCAAATTGATCATATTACCTCGGAGAGTGAGTGTGCCATTGTTTGTAAGCGAACCACCACTATTGATGGTCAGGTTTCCTTTGATGTCGAATGTCATCGAGGCAGGTAATGTAACTGTCGCATTTGCATTAATGGTGAGGTTATTACAGGACATACCGGTGACATTGACATTCGGGTAGTGGCCGGAAGCTACCTGCGGGACAATTACATTCTGGGTACTGATCGGTACCGACCATGGCGTCCAGTTCCATGGATTGTTCCAGTCTGTCGATGTGCTGCCGGTCCATGTAATTGGGTTCGCAAAAAGAGAATCTATCAGGGCAGTATAAATCGTTTTTGCACCAGAGCTTCCGTTTTCATCCTCCCAGACCGGGCGTACAATATTATTGTAAGCAGAGATATTGGTGTAATCACCGAAAAAGATACTTGAACTTGGGGTGAATGGATTCTGATCAAGCCTGATGTTAACAAATGTCTGTCCCCCGTCTGTTGAAGCAGCAAGGTAAACATCAGTTTCATTATCACTGTAATTTCTCCGGTCGTTGAATACGATATAAATGTAACCTGTAACATTATCTATGCACATCCAGGTTAAAAATTGCTCTTTACCGGGAGGATCATCATTAACCCTCTTGCGGGCGCTCCATGTATTTCCCTGGTCAGTCGATTTTCTAAGCCAGATATCTGCGTCATTGGCGCCATTTCGTATGTCTGCCCAGTTAATATATACGGTTCCACGGTAGGGACCATTACTAAGATCAACACAGCAAACCGGCATTCCGTTACTTCTGTCAATACCCAGGGATACTTATATTCCATCCGCCCGGCATCGAATCAACAAAGATATTTGCATAGACCCAGGTATTGCCTTCATCCAGAGAACGGTTGAACATTAACCCAACGGGGCCTGCCCAGGAAACATAGATCTCACCATTAGTCCCTACTGCTGGCACAGCGCCTTCATCAGTATTGCTGCCATCCACACAATCCCCCGCACGCCTGTCAAGTCTTACCGGCGTGCTCCATGTTGAACCGTTATCGAGAGATTTAACGAAAAGGATGTTGGAACTGTCGGTTGAAACAGATGTGCCATATAAATCAAATTGTGTCCAGGTACAGTAAATATGGTTGTTTGCCCTGTTTACGACCGGCCAGCACTTATCCTGTTGTTTCGGGTTATTCATACCAAAATAGGTGCCATTGTTCCAGGTCTGCCCTCCATTGGTCGATTTCTGGCATACAATACGGTCAAGCCACCATCCGCTGCCACTGCCTGAATTCAGGTGGATATAATAAAAATTGTTATTTGTGTCAACGGTTATTGCAGGGTCCCCCCAGACACCGCCATAAGAGCATGTCAATGTACCACCATTCCAGGTGACCCCACGGTTGGTCGAATAATAAAAATTATTAAGGACGGATCCTCCTGCAATCTGACTTGTGTTTTTTGGATTTACACAGACGGCCGGTTCGTTTATATATGATCCTGTCCCGGTGTTGACCATGACAACCGGGAACCTCGTCTGTGTTATGCCTGTGACATAGATTGTTGTCAAAACGAATAAAAAGTATATCCTTTTAACCATATTCGGGGAATTTAAGTATCACAAATATATAACATAATCGCCATTTTGAAACATTTTGGCGTAAGAAGTTATTATTCGATTTGTCAACAATAAAATTCTTGAAGCGAAATCTCAGAATATCAGGACTTCTGAGGATGGTCCTGGTCAGGTGTCAGAAAGGTTGTATTTCCTCATTTTACTTCTACCAATGCCACATCAAACACCAGGGTCGAATAGGGTGGGATTACACCCATATCCCTGTCACTGTACCCGATATTTGAAGGAATGATCAATGTAGCTCTTCCCCCCTGCCTCATCAATGATATTCCTTCATCCCAGCCCTTGATGACCTGGCCCCTGCCAAGCATGAATTCAATGGGCCTTTGTCGCTTAATGGTAGAATCAAATACTTTCCCGTTTAACAGCTTTCCCGTATATTGAACTTTCACGGTTTTTCCCGGTCCGGCTTTAGGACCTGTTCCTTCCTCCACCGGTATGTAATATAATCCGCTGGGCAGCGGTTTCACCGTTATTTTGTTTTCTTTCAGATATTTTTCCCTTTGTATGGGTTCATCTGTTTTTAAAGAGTCTACCATTCTTTGTTCAGCTTTTTGGTCTTCTATCTGTTCCTTTTCATATTCTGCTTTTGTCTTGACATCCAGGACATCAACATCATAAAGTATTGGTTGGTAAGGTTCAATGATCGAGCCACTTCCCTTGCTTCCGAAAGCCAGGGCGGAAGGGACAATGAACAATGCCTTGCTTCCCTTTCTTAAGGTTGAGACCCCTAATTGAAAGCCCCTTGTATCGGTCGGAATGCCATATTCAAATTTCACCGGCTGCGGACGATCATAGGAAGAGAATATTTCATAACCGTCCAGGCGTAAGATCTTGTAATTTAACCTCACGTGGCACCCGCTGTCGATTTTTGTTCCTGTTCCTGCCTTGGTTTCGATGACGTAAAGGCCAAGGGTGTTTGGCTTGGCGTTGATCTTATTATCTTCCAGGTACTTTTTGATTGATGCATCTTCATCGAAGATCATCTTTTCAATTGTCTTAAAACCCAACAGATGTATGTGAAAGAAGAAATATTCATTACTGTCGATCCCTGCCGGCCTCTTTTTCATTTTAAAAGTCTTATAAAAAAGAGAATCGGCCTTGACGATAAACACACCGCTGTCACCTTTCGACAACATAACAAGGCCTTCATTAAGATCACCTTTAAAATCTGGAGGGGGCAGGAAGAACTTTACAGGATTAGGAGGATTCTGTTTAAAGGTATTAAGGAAAATCGAATCCTTTCCATGAGACTTGCCATGGTAAAGCATATCAAAGGTAAGATAATTTCCTGTCCTTGGCGTAACTGTATCATTGCTGGTCTTGTAGATCTTATAATACAGACCGGTTTTGGTTTTTGAAAATCCGGGAAATTCTTGTGAAAAAGCCGATGAAGACATTACTGTCAGGATCAGTAATGACACGGTGATGAAAAGTCGTTTATTCATATTCTTTAATTTATTGTTCGGATATAATTAAAGCCGGAGGCGTCTCTAAAAAGTTGTGCAAAGTTAGAATTTTTTTAATAGACCGGCCTTCCGATCGAAATGTTAAGCCGTGCAAGGCTGACAGCATAATCAGTCTGGGCCTTGAGCAGGTTGACTTTGCTTTCTGCCTCGGAAGTTTCTGCATCAAGCAGGTCAAGGTTGGTTATGACACCGCTCGAATAACTGACCCTGGCCAGGTCGAGCGCTTCTTCAGCCTGCTTCACCTGCATGTCACTCTGTTTGATCTTCTGCACCGAAGCGGCCAGGCTTGCCTCATTCTGGTATACTTCAGTGGAAATATCCCTCCGGGTCTTTTCGGTTTCCTGTTTAAGCTCATTGATTTCGACATTTGCAATCTTAATATTATTTTTATGGCGTGTGGCATCAAAGATCGGGATACGCAGGCCGACCCCGGCAGCGTAATTGGGGGTCAATTCATTAAGGTTAGGGAAAAAGCCATTTTTAATACCGCCATCGATAAAAGCATCCAATACGGGATTCTCCTGTGACTTCACAGCTTTAAGATGTAGCGCTGCATGTTCTTCATTAAGACCTGCTATGATCATCTCGTAACGGTTCTGAAGGGCAAAATGAACGAGTGAATCAGGATCGGTAACCGAATTGGCCAGTGTTAAGTTCTTTTTAACCTTTAGCGGGGTGCTGGCCGGAAATCCTAATAACGAATTAAGGATCGCCTGTTGTGTCTTTATTTCAGTCTGTATATCGACTTCCTGGTTTTCGGCCGCCGATATCCTCACCTGTGTTGTGAGGATCTCATATTGTGTTGCAGACCCGGTTTCCTTTTTTTTCGTGATAAAGGCAAGATGATCGTTCAGGTTTTCAAGCTGGACATCATTTATTTTCAATGCTTCCTGGAGGTATACCAGGGTATAATAGCTTATAACAGTGACCAGGTTAAGTCTTTGCTTCACCAGTTCAACCGACTTTTCTGAGATTGTCTTGCCCGATTCTTCTGCCTTCACATTCCGGGACGTCTTTGAAAAATCATAAATAACCTCATTCACATCTACTTCGGCATTATAATTATTTTGCGGGTAGAGCTCGAAACTGCCCAGCATGGGGACTGATAATTTGGAACCCGGTCCCAGCCTGGTATAACCGGCCTGCCCTGAAATATTGGGATAGTATCCTGAACGGGCAAGGCCGATCGCCGCATCCGCAGAAATGATAGCCTCCTGAGCCTTCAGAACAGTCGGGTATGAGGATACGACTTGTTTTACGATCTGCTGAAGGGAAAGTGAATCATTAATACCCGGTAAAGGTAGCTGTTGTGCATTTTGCCCCGATACAATTAATGGGAACAGGATTATTAAAATAAAAACAGATCTTTTTTTCTGGTGCATTTTCATACTAAATCAAGTTAATTTCATTCCTGTGAAAGCATATCTTGCGTTTGTTCTTTTTCTTCACCGCCAATTTTTGAATTTTGATCACCGGCATTGCTTCCGTTTCTTCCTTTTCCTCTGCTACCGATCTTCAGGAAGAGAACCGGTATGGCACAGACGACCGTGATCACAGCAGCCAGCAGGAAATCGTCATCGATGGCCTGGACGAAGGATTCTCTTGTAACATGTGACATCAGCACAGTCTGACTTTGTCTATCGGCAAGAGTCCCTATATTGCCGGTGCTGGAAGTAATAAAATACTTAATGTTCTGCAGCACCTGGTGATAAGCTGGAGAATTCGACTGGATCATCTCACCAAATGATTGGTTATGATAAGTAATGCGTGTAGTAAGAATTGTAGTAAGGATGGCTACGCCAAAACTCCCGCCAACCTGGCGGATCACATTCAATAACCCCGAAGCCTGGCCCATCCTGTGACGCGGAATATCCACAACTGCAGCAGCAGTGAGGGGAGCAAACATGATTCCCATTGCGAAACCACGTAAATACAGGGTGATCATTATATAGTTATGCTCAGTAAGATACGACATATCACTGTTCAGGTAGAAAGTGAATGCAAGCGCCAAAGCGCCTCCGATAATGAGGATCTTAGGGTTGATCCGCGTCGAAAGGATCCCTGCTATCGGTGCCACAATTCCCTGGATGATCCCTACCGGCAGAAATACCGATCCTGCCTGAAGCGCAGTATAACCCAGCGAATTCTGCAAATACAGGGGTAAGAGGAAAGTACTGCCAAACATCCCTATCCCAAAGATAAAAGTCACTAAATTACTGATGGCGAAATTATGATCCTTTAGAAGTCCAAGGTCGATGATCGGATGATCGACAATAAGCTCAGCGGAAATAAAGACAACGAATGCGACTGCAGAAATAGCAAAACAAGACAGTACTACGGGAGAAGACCATCCTCCCGAATTTGTCGAGGCATTTCCTTCTGTCAGTGCATACAATAGAAAAGGAAGAAAAATGGTCACAGAAATAAACCCGATCGGATCGAAAGGACCGACATTCTTATTCCTGACCTCTTTTTGGATTATAGCAGTAGCCAGCATACCTGCAATCCCGATGGGGACATTGACATCAAATATCAACGGCCAGCTGAAACGGTCAACCAGGTATCCTCCAATGAGCGGGCCGAAGGAGACTGATGCGGCGGATGCGATCGACCAGAAACCCAGTGCCACGCCTCTTCTTTCAGCCGGAAATTCCCGTGTAATAATAGCCATGCCCACAGGCATCAGGCATCCCGCCCCAAGCCCCTGGATCACGCGTGAAAAGATCAGCACGTTTTCATTTGGAGAGATACCGCACATGAAAGAACCAAGCGTGAAAAGGAACAAACCGAGAAAATATACCCGTTTGTATCCAAAACGGTCGGCCAGCCATGAGGACGTAGGAAGCATCACCGCCAACGCAAGCATATATGCAGTCAAAACCCATTCAATCTTATCAATACCCACCCCGAATGAAGCCATGATCTTTGGAAGCCCTACATTGACAATGGTTGCATCGAGCACGGCCATGAAAGTCCCTATCATCACATTTGCAAGCAGCCACCATTTATAAGAAGGACTTGTAGTGTCAAACGTGGCACTCTGCTCACGGATGAAATCGCGGAAATGACTTATGCCTGGAATTCTTTTAACCATTATTTTATTATCTTGACCACAACCGACATACCAGCGGCAAAGTGGACGGAATGGTAATTTGAATCTTTTTTTATCTCATCAATGGAGATCTTGATGGGGATGCGCTGGGTGACCTTTGTAAAGTTCCCTGAGGCATTGTTTGGCGGTATCAATGAGAACTGCGCGGCAGTGTTGGACCCGACATTGATCACTTTCCCCCATACTTTCATTCCCGGGAATGCATCAACGGTAAATTCTGCTGTTTTCCCGTCATGAATACCGGATACTTTGGTTTCTTCAAAATAGGCCATGACGTAGAATGAAGAATCCCGCGTAATCGTAAATACAGGTTGACCCGGCTGTACTATATCGCCCGGAAGCAGCCATCTCTTTGCTATGCGTCCGCTCGCGGGAGCATAGATCAGGGTATTTCTCAGATTCGTTTCCAGGATGGCGACCTGCGCAGCTGCCGTTTTTGTAGTGCTTTCGGCAACATCGATTTGCGATTTGCTCACATCGGCCTGGGCCTTTGAAGCATCCAGCATGGCTTTTGCCGATTCATAGGTCTTTTTTGCATGATCGAATTGTTCTTTCGATATCACCTTCCCGTCATACTGGGCACTGGCACGGTCATAATCCTCATGGGCCCTCTCCAGGGTGATTTCCTGTACCATTTCATTCTTCCCGTCCAGTTCATAACGGGCCTTGGCCTGCTCAACAGAAGAAGAAGCCTGTTCCAATGCAGCTTTCGCCTGCAACAATTGAGAGTAAAGATCACTGCTGTCAATGCTCACCAGCAACTCTCCAATCTTTACACTGTCGCCTTCATCGGCATTGATGGTTGTGATACGGCCAAGGATCTTTGAGCTGACCGAAACCTTGTCTGCTTCAATGTATGCATCATCTGTGGAATAATAGGAATTATATTCACGATACCACCGCCAGGCGAAAATGACCAGTGCAATGATAACAAGTGACAGGGCTATATAAGCCCTGATCTTTTTGGCTTTTTTGTTTACCTTTTTCTCAGGTGTACTCATAATGATCTTAATGTTTGTTTTATATTCGTGAGACTCAAATTTTTTGAACATAGTGAATAAAAATTTGTTAGTCGAACAATCCCGACGAAGTCGGAGGGTATAACCTGCCTGCCGGCAGGCAGGTACTCCGCCCCTTGGGGCGGAATTAGGGTCCAGGGCTTGCCCTGGGGTTCATACCCGTGATTGTGGTATTTTTAGAACTATTTTTTAATCCTTTAATAAATAAGCGGATAAATGCAAGATGCTTTTCTTCCATCAGGTCATAATCTCCCTGGCTAAGTTCCCGGTAGTCGCGATGCTGCATCACTACAAGACGCAACCCCTGCAGGACATCAAGAAATAAAGTGGCAGTTGCGGCAGGATCTTTGCAAATGAAAGTCCCTGATTTTTTTCCTTTGATAAGGATCGCTTCTATGATTTCACTTTCTCTTTTCCTGAAGCGTTCAAATGTTTCTTTTACATGCGGCTTGATCGTGTGAAAATCGGCGAACCTGAATATGCTGAGGTTAATGAAGTTCTTAAAATGTTCATGTCTGATACGGATAAACTCGGTTAACATGAGTTCGGTCGTTGCCTGCTCTTCCAACTGCTGGGTGATCTGGTTGAAAAACTCCTCCTGTTCCGCTTCAATAACCCCTTTAAACAGGCTTTCCTTATCCGGGAAATAATAATAAAGAGATGCTTTCGAAAGGAAAACTCCTGATGCGATCTCACTCATCGTCGTGTGTGTGAAGCCATGAATGCCAAAACACTTTCTCGCTTCCGCAAGTATCTGCTGAAATTTTTCACTGTTATCGCCGGTATGCGAAATTGAAACCATTTTCTAACTATTTGACTTTTTTGTTCAAGGGGTCAAAGGTAAAAAATTAATTAACCGGGCAACATAATAGATTATTGTCCGGTCAATTTTTTATTCGTGAAACTTCAATTTTAAGAACATAGTGAATTAAAATTGATAGTTGAACAATCCCGATGAAGTCGGAGGGTATAATACCCCGCCCCTTGGGGCGGAATTAGGGTCCAGTGCTTGCCCTGGGGTTTATACCCGTGATTCTTGGTCCAATGGACTTATCCTTTCATGATGGCATGGTTGTATTTAAATTATTAATGCTGTTATTTTACCTTCTTCAACCACATATACCAGGCAAGTTCCTGAAGGTCAGGATCTTTTTTTGCAGACAGTCTATCGGCATCGTCTTCTGTTTTGGGTGCAGGGATCAAAACAGCATCACCGGGTTTCCAGTTGCCCGGGGTCAATATATTCTTTTGTTCGGCCGTCTGAAGTGCTATCAGGGTTCTTTTGATCTCCTCCATATTTCTCCCAACATTCATTGGATAAAAAAAGATCGCCCTGATCTTTTCATTTGGGTCGATGATAAATACCCCCCTGATATCCCGGGTCGTACTGCTATATGAATGGATCATCCCGTATTTTTTTGAGATCTCGAGGTTAACATCTGATATGAGAGGAAAATTAATTTTTGGAGTTTCCTGGCCATTGTACCGCATGGATTCCATTGATTTTTTCCAGGCAATATAGCTGTTTATGCCTTCAGTTGAGACTACAGCTACTTTTGTGTCAAGTTTTTCAAGATCCTTCTGCATTTGTGCGAGCTCAATGATTTCGGAAGTGCAGACAGGTGTAAATGCAGCGGGATGGCTGAACAGGATCTTCCATTTCCCATAATAATCATCGGGGAACGTAATCTTACCGTTCGTTGATTCAGCTGTAAAAGTAGGCGCCGTTTCCCCTATAAGAGGGATCCTCACTTCATCTTTTTTATTATCCTGCGAAAACAATTGGCCACAAGCGAGTAATGTGAGCAAAATTATCAAACCTGTTTTTTTCATAGTATCAGAGTATTGTTTATTTAGACTAATTCCATGCAAAGATACTTCCTTTTCATTAATCCAAGTACTTTTTTTATAAAAATTTAGAAATATTTAACAACAGTATTTTAATTGATTCCCTCTCCCTCCTCCCTTTCATTCGAATATTCCTTTATTCCCTTATTCGCATATTCGCATATTCCCTCATTCGCATATTCCCTCATTCCCATATTCCCTCATTCGCATATTCCCTCATTCGCATATTCCCTCATTCGCATATTCGCATATTCCCATATTCCCTCATTCGCATATTCCCTTATTCGCATATTCGCATATTCGCATATTCCCGCATCCATAATCTCCAAATCTCCAAATCATCAATCCCCCAACTAGTTAGCTAACGCCCCTCCATCCTCCCTCCGTCCAGTCTATAATTAAACTATACTCGACCTTCAATTGACCTTTATCCCTCCCTCATCTCCCCAAAACCCGACCCCGAATCGGATTTTTACCCTGTTCAAGGCAAAAAATGATTGTTCCCAGACGATTTTTAGCAAAAAAAAACAGGCCTGGGCACAATTCACCCACGCCTGTTTTCATAAACAACTAAAAAATTACACTTTAC
The DNA here is from genome assembly GCA_963768805.1 of uncultured Bacteroidales bacterium. GTDB lineage: Bacteria > Bacteroidota > Bacteroidia > Bacteroidales > FEN-979 > FEN-979. The sequence continues at coordinate 28,517 of CAVYJI010000003.1, forward strand.
AGTTCAGATTTTACACTTCACACTTAACCCTTAACATTTAACCCCGAACGCTTAACCCCGAACACTGAATCCTGAGCGCTTCCTGGCAACTCAGCCACCCGTGCCGCCACCCGTCCTCTGTTCTTGACCAGGATCTTTGTCTTGACAGAAACTTTGAAAAGCTCTTTCTTAAGGACTTCATAACTGATGGTATCGATCTTTTCTTTCTTTGACTGCAACATAAAATCAGCAATGGCAAGATTCCATGCACTCTGCCCGGGCTTTGCCTTCTTTTTGTACCTGGCCTTCAGTTTGGGAATTGCCAATGCCTTCTTTGCATAATCCGTCGCATCCTTGAAACGAACACGACTGGCAGCCTGCTTGTAGGTCCATTTCGTATTCGAATAATCCGGATACCTCGACACAACCGTATGATCTCCGCAACGCCTGAAAACCTTATCTCCATACCTTCCCCGCAGAAATTTCGTTATTATATTATCATCTGCTAAAGCCATAAAATATCAGTTTGGTTTGAATCTGCAAAATAACACAATATTTTCAATTCCCTAATTCGCATATTCCCTCATTCGCATATTCGCACATTCCCATATTCGCATATTCCCATATTCCCTTATTCCCTTATTCGCATATTCGCACATTCCCATATTCGCATATTCCCATATTCCCATATTCCCTCATTCGCATATTCGCATATTCCCAAATTTCCAAATTTTTTCCCCGTTTTAATAAATTTGTTTATCTTTGCACCCGGATATGCACTTGTGCATCAGTTGGAGAAGAAATTTTGAGGGGACATTAGTCCCCTCTTTTGTTGATAAATCGTAATTATGATCTTAAAGGTGCAGGACAAAAGCATCTCACGTTATCAGAAATAAAAACAGCAAAATTAATTGTCAGATTCGAAAAATAATCAATCAGTAAAATGGAACATATCAATTTAGTCGAGACCTTTTCGGAATTTAAGGAGTTCAAGAATATCGACCGCGAAACCATGATGCGCATCCTCGAGGATGTCTTCAAGCATATGCTTGCAAAAAGATTCGGCTCGTCCGATAATTTTGATATCATCGTGAATATCGATAAGGGCGACCTTGAGATCTGGAGGAACCGTATCATCGTTGATGACAATGATGTGACAGACCCTAATGCACAAGTCGCATTGTCAGAAGCTATCAGAACAGAACCCGACTTTGAAGTCGGTGAAGAACTTTCTGAAGAAATAAAGCTCCTCGACTTCGGCCGCCGTGACATCCTTGCCATCCGCCAGAACCTGATCTCCAAGATCCAGGAATACGAAAAAGATAATATCTTCAAGAAATATAAAGAGAAGATCGGCGAAATCATTTCCGGCGAAGTATACCAGGTATGGAAAAAAGAGATCCTAGTCCTCGATGATGAGAATATCGAGCTGATACTGCCAAAATCTGAGCAGATCCCATCCGACTTCTACAGGAAAGGCGATACGATCCGTGCTGTGGTCTCGAAGGTGGAAATGAACAACAACAACCCGGTCATCATCCTTTCAAGGACTTCGCCGGTGTTCCTTGAACGGCTCTTTGAATCTGAAGTGCCCGAAGTTTATGACGGATTGATCAGCATCAGGAATATCGTGAGGGTGCCCGGTGAAAGGGCAAAGCTGGCCGTCGAATCTTATGACGACCGCATCGACCCCGTCGGAGCCTGCGTCGGTATGAAAGGATCAAGGATCCATGGGATCGTCCGCGAACTCAAAAATGAGAACATCGACGTCATCAACTATACCACCAATCCTTCGCTTTACATCCAGAGGGCATTGAGCCCCGCAAAGATCACTTCGATCGTGATCGATGAACCCACGAAGAAAGCCGATGTATATATGAAACCCGACCAGGTTTCTTTAGCCATCGGAAAGGGTGGCTTTAATATCAAGCTCGCAGGCAAACTTACCGGTTACGAGATCGATGTATACAGGGATACCGACGTTGACAATGAAGATGTTGATCTCCAGGAATTCTCCGATGAAATTGATCAGTGGATCATCGATGAATTAAAGACCATCGGATGCGATACGGCAAAGAGCGTATTGAATCTTAATGTTAAAGAACTTGTTGACCGCACCGACCTTGAAGAAGAAACAGTTAATGAGCTGGTCCGTATTTTAAAAGCAGAGTTTGAATAAAATAACTTAATTTTACGTGCCCCTTCAAACAGGGGACTGAGCGAAAGCATATGAGTGACGCCACAACAACTGTTCGGTTAAGCAAAGCTGCCCGTGAGTTTAATATTGGGGTTTCTACTGTGGTGGATTTCCTTCTGAAAAAAGGATTTACCATTGAGAAAGATCCCAATAGCAAGCTTTCGCAGGAGATGTACTCTCTCCTTATGAAGGAATTTGCTACCGAAAAACATGTTAAGGAAGAATCTAAGAAGATAGGGTTGAATTTTGCTCAGCATGAAACCATTACCATTGATGACAAACGGTCGACCTCGAAGGATAAGGAAAAAGAACTGGATGAGCCTTTGTACATAAAGAACGCAGCGCTTGAATACAATATAAAACTTTTTGAATCGCAGAAGAAAGCCACAGAGCCGGTAAAAGAAGTTCCAAAAGAAGAAGAGAAAAAAGAAGAACCTCCAAAAAAAGAAGCCCCGAAAAAAGAACAAAAAACTGCCGGGCAAACTCCTCCTGAAACTGCCACACAGGCACCCGCAGAAGTTCAGCCGGTCGGAACAGGGAAGAAAAAGACGGCAAGATCTGCAAAAAAGAAAACACCTGAAACTTCTGCTGAACCTGCAATTCCATTTGAAGAGCTTGAAGCTGATACTAAAACCCCTGATAAAAAAACGCCTGCGATCAGGATTGTTGGAAAACTTGACCTTGAAACTGTAAAAACAAAACCAGCTAAGAAAGGAAAAGGAAAAAAAGGTAAAGTTGAAGAAAAAGGCGAAGAACTCTTTCCGGAACCTCTTGAAGCTTTACCACCTGTGCCTGAGATAGAGATAGCTCCTGTCATCCCTGAAGAACTGGAAACGCTTGAGGAGATCTATGAAGAAGAGCCTAAAATAGAGGATAATTTCATCCCACGGGAAAAAATAAGCCTCGTAGGCCCCACCATTCTCGGCACCATGAAGCTTCCTGAACCCAGGAAAGCAGCAGACAGGAAAAAGCCGGTTGCCTCTTCTTCCGATGAGGCTGTTAAAGGAAAGAAGAAAAAACGCAAGCGTATAAAGAAGCAACTGGGCACCCCGCTTAGTGATGAAACTACGACTGCCCCCCCCGAACATGCAAAAGGTAGGTCGCATGGCAGGAGAGGTGGTTACAGGGATATTGTGAAACCCGAACTTAGCGAGGAAGATATTCAGAAACAGATCAAGGAAACTCTTGCAAGGCTGGGTCCTGTTGGGAAATCAAAGGCATCAAAATACCGGAGATTGAAGCGGGAAGCTATCAGCCAGCAGATGCAACAGGAGCAGGAAAAGATTGAAGAAGGGAAGAAGGTGATCCAGGTTACTGAATTTGTCACCGCCAACGAATTGGCAACGATGATGAGCGTTCCGGTCACCGATATCATATCCACTTGTATGTCGCTTGGACTGTTCGTCTCCATCAACCAGCGACTCGATGCTGAAACCCTTACTTTGGTCGCCGACGAATTTGGATACCAGGTTGAATTTGTTAGCGTCGACGTCCAGGAAGCTATCCAGCACCTTGAAGAAACCGATGCACCGGAAGATCTGGTACCCCGTCCTCCGATCGTTACGGTGATGGGACACGTTGATCATGGAAAGACAAAATTGCTCGATTATATACGGAAATCGAATATTGTTGCAGGAGAAGCCGGAGGCATCACACAGCATATCGGTGCCTATGAAGTGAAACTGGAGAATGGAAAATCCATCACTTTCCTCGACACTCCCGGTCATGAAGCTTTCACTGCCATGCGCGCAAGGGGGGCACAGGTGACCGATATCGTCATCATCGTTATTGCTGCCGACGATAATGTAATGCCACAGACACGCGAAGCCATCAACCATGCCATGGCCGCACAGGTGCCTATCGTGTTTGCCATCAATAAGATCGATAAGCCAAATGCAAATCCTGAAAAGGTCAAGGAAGAGCTTTCGAAAATGAACATCCTCGTGGAAGACTGGGGAGGTAAATACCAGTCACAGGAGATCTCGGCAAAGGTGGGTACGAATGTCAATATTCTGCTCGACAAAGTTATGCTGGAAGCCGAAATGCTTAACCTGAACGCAAATCCTAAACGCCTTGCTTTTGGGACAGTGATCGAATCTTCTCTGGATAAAGGCCGGGGCTATGTATCAAAACTATTGGTCCAGAACGGTTCATTAAAGATCGGAGATATGGTATTGGCCGGTGCTAATTATGGAAAGGTAAAAGCCATGTACAATGAAAGGAACCAGGCTATATACGAAGCTGGACCCTCTGTCCCCCTGTTGATGCTGGGATTGAACGGGGCTCCTCAGGCCGGGGACGTGTTTAATGTGATGACCGATGAAAAGGAAGTCAAAGCCTTTGCCAACAAACGCCTTCAGCTTCAGCGTGAACAGGGTATCCGTACCCAGAAACACATCACTCTTGATGAAATAGGCCGCCGGATTGCCATTGGCGATTTCAAAGAATTGAACCTTATTGTTAAGGCTGATGTCGATGGATCGGTAGAAGCCCTGTCCGATTCTTTGCTGAAATTGTCTACCGAAGAGGTCATGGTTACAGTGATCCACAAATCTGTGGGCGCCATTACCGAATCCGATGTTTTGCTGGCATCTGCATCTAACGCCATCATTGTCGGTTTCCAGGTGCGTCCTTCGCTGAGTGCCAGGAAACTTGCAGAACAGGAACAGATCGATATCAGGTTATACTCCATTATCTACCAGGCCATCGAGGAGATCAAAGCCGCTATCGAAGGGATGTTGTCACCTGAGATTGAAGAAAAGATCACTTGCAATATCGAAGTGCGGGATGTCTTTAAGATCACCAAGGTCGGAACTGTAGCCGGTTGTTATGTGCTTGACGGCAAGGTTACACGCCACTCCATGATCCGTGTTATCCGTGATGGCATTGTTGTCTATACCGGCACACTGGGATCGCTGAAACGTTTCAAGGATGATGTAAAAGAAGTCCTTTCAGGTTATGAATGCGGCCTCAATATTGAGAATTTCAACGATATAAAGGTGGGTGATATAATCGAAGGTTACGAAGAGATCGAGATCAAACGCCGTCTGTAATTCCTATCTTTTTATTGTCTGGATCCTGTCAGGACCGGTGGAAATCATTTCAATTGGTTTTCCGGTTTCTTTTTCGATGAACCGGATATATTCTGATAATGGATCTGGTAACGTTTCGAAAGAATTAATGCCGGCCAGCTGTATTTTCCAGCCATCCATCTCCTGGTAAACCGGTTCGAGGCTTTCATCAGAAAGGTCAAAAGGAAATTCATCTTTGTCCTTTCCTCCTGTCTTATATTTTGTGCAGACCTTGATCTTCTCAAATGTATTTAGCACATCGGCTTTCATCATGATCAGTGAATCCACTCCATTCAGCATGATAGAATATTTCAGTGCCGGAAGGTCAAGCCACCCGCAACGCCTTGGGCGTCCGGTCGTCGAGCCAAATTCATGCCCGTTGCACCGGATGAGAGCGCCTGCTTCATCCTCAAGTTCGGTAGGGAACGGTCCTGCTCCGACCCGTGTGCAATAGGCTTTGAAGACCCCGTATATCTTGCCAATGCGGTGTGGAGAGATCCCTAGTCCGCTGCAGGCACCGGCAACAATGGTGTTGGATGAAGTGACGAAAGGATAGGAACCAAAATCTACATCCAGCAGCGTTCCCTGTGCTCCTTCAGCCATGACGCTCTTGCCCTCATCGAGACTCTTATTCAGGAACTGTTCTCCTTCTATCATCTGGAAACTTTTCATCCTGCTTATGGCCTCAAACCACTTTTCTTCATAGACCTCAAATGAAAGTCCGTCGAAAGTAAAACCGGTCAGGTCGGCAGAATATGAATAAATGGTATGCAGGTGGATCTCCTTGAGCGCACGGTAGCGTTCCTTGAAGTCCTTTTCATTTAAATGCCCTGCCCTGAGACCGTTTCGTGCATACTTATCTGTGTATGCGGGACCTATTCCTTTTAAAGTGGACCCGATCTTTGATAATCCTTTCTGTGATTCCGATAGAGCATCGAGCATACGATGGGTCGGGAGAATAAGGTGTGCCCGGGTCGAAATGAGCAGATTCTTTTTAGCCTCGATACCTGCCTCTGCCAGTTTTTCTGTCTCCTTGATGAAAATGAAAGGATCGATGATTACACCGTTACCGATAAGGTTCAGGGTGGAACGGTGAAAAATTCCTGAAGGGATGGTGTGCAAAACAAATTTCATCCCGTCAAACTCAATGGTATGCCCTGCATTGGGACCTCCCTGGAAACGGGCAATAATGTCATAATGTGGAGTGAAGACATCAACGATCTTGCCTTTCCCTTCATCCCCCCATTGTAATCCAAGGATTACATCAACCTTCATAAGCGGTGAATTTACTTCTTCGGCTTGGAACTTCCGTAAAAGGTCAGTGAATAATTAAGAATATCGACTTTGAATTGGTTTTCCACGTTTCTCTTGATTGCCTCGATATTGGGATCGTAGAATTCAAGCACATTCCCCGAGTCAATGAAGATAAAATGATCATGTTGCTTATGCAGGGTGGCTTTCTCAAATTGAGCGTAATTAGTACCGAACTGATGCTTGGTGACCAAACCGCAATCCAGTAATAATTCAATCGTATTGTAAAGCGTGGCCCGGCTGACCCTGTATTTATGATTCTTCATCCGGATATACAGCGACTCAATGTCAAAATGTCCATCAGTGGCAAAAATTTCTTTGAGGATGGTATATCTTTCCGGAGTCTTACGGTGAGCATGCTTTTCAAGATATTCGGTAAAGATCTTACGGATGGCTTCAAATGAATCCTCGGTAGTTTTCTTGATCATATCGGGTAATTTTTCAGCAAAATTACATAATTCACATATATTTAGAACAAATAAAAATAATTATTTTTTAATCCACCCTGGTAACTTTCTTGATCCCATCAATCCTGTGCAGGTCATTGAGGAGGTGATTCAGGGTAACGGTATCCCTTACATAGAGCATCACTTCTCCTTCTGTAAGGCCATTCTTAGCTTCAAGGTGAAAGGATTTTATATTCAGGTTCAGCTCGTTTGAAATGATCTTTGTGATGTCATTGATCATCCCCATTTTATCCAGCCCCGATAGTTTTATCCCTGCAAGAAATGAGATCGATTCCTGGTTTTTCCAGTCGATCTTCACAACCCGGTTCCCGAAACTGGCCATCAGCTCAAGTGCCTTGATGCATTTGGTCCTGTGTATCTGGATAGGTTTATCTGGTGAAAGATCCAGTCCAATGATCTCATCCCCCGGGATCGGGTTACAGCATTTGGCGATCTCATATCCTGATTGGTGCGCGCTGTTTATGACAGACAACTCAGTTTTCGAACCATCATTCATGATCCCAGGCATGGATTCTTTTCGTTGTCCGTCCGTGTGAGATCTCCTCTTTGGATGGATCATGAAATTCAGCCACCCTGGCTTCATCGCAGAAGCAGCAAAGAACTTGACTTCTTTTGTTCCTATCCTGTCCTGCGCAATAGCATAATAGAGATCGATAAGGCTTGTGACGTTGTTAATATTGATGAACTTCCGTATGTTCTCGTGCGTAAATTCAACATCGTTCCGCTGGAAAAGTTTTTCAAGTTTCTCTTTACCCTGCTTGTAATACTTTTTCTTTTCTTTTTTCAGGCCGAGCTTGATGTTCGACTTCGCACGGGTCGTAACTACATAGCCCAGCCACTCATCCTTTGGCATCTGGTTTTTGGAAGTAATGATCTCGATCTGTTCCCCGTTCTTCAGGATATAATTGATAGGAACCAGTTTCTTGTCGACTTTTGCGCCAATACAGGTATTGCCGAGCTCAGAATGAATGGCATAGGCGAAGTCGAGTACTGAAGAATTAGCAGGAAGCGTCCGGAGTTCACCGCTCGGCGTGAATATCGTGATCTCTTCCAGGAAAAAGTAGCCTTTTACATCGTCAATAAAAGAGAGTGCATCTGCATCAGGACTTTCAATCATCTCGCGGATACGGTCAAGCCAGTTTTCAAGGCGGCTGCTGAATTTCATCGTATCCTTGTATTTCCAGTGTGCTGCATAGCCCTTCTCGGCAATCTCATCCATCCTTTTTGACCTGATCTGGATTTCTACCCATTGCCCGGTGTGACTCATAACCGTCGTATGCAACGCTTCATAGCCGTTGGCCTTGGGGACCGATATCCAGTCACGCAGACGGTCGCCGTTCGGATGATAATAATCGGTTATGATAGAATATACTTTCCAGCAATCTGATTTCTCTGTTTCAGAAGGTGCATCGATGATGATACGGATTGCAAAAATGTCGTAGATCTCTTCAAAGGTCACCTCTTTTGCTTTCATCTTTTCCCAAATCGAATAGATCGATTTCGCACGGCCTGAGATTGTGTAATTGATCCCTTGTGCTGCCAGGTTCTTTTTGATAGGATAGATAAACTTACTGATGAAGCGTGATCGTCCTTTCTCCGATTCTTTCAGTTTGTTAAAGATGGAAATATACACTTCCGGCTCGATGTATTTCAGGGCCAGGTCCTGTAACTCACTCTTTATAGAATGCAGTCCAAGTCGGTGTGCCAGCGGGGCATATAGGTATATGGTTTCAGATGCGATCTTTAATCGCTTTTCCGGTGCCATTGCATCCAGCGTTCTCATGTTATGCAATCGGTCAGCCAGTTTGATGAGGATTACACGCACATCATCCGAGAGTGTGATCAGGAGACGCTTGAAATTTTCCGCCTGGACCGAAGTTGTACGCTGGTCAAAGATCCCTTGGATCTTTGTCAGGCTGTCAATAATGGATGCCACTTTCTCCCCAAACAGCCCGCTGATATCTTCCAGCGTATATTCTGTATCCTCCACTACATCATGAAGCAATGCACAAACTATCGATGTCGTGCCAAGCCCGATCTCCCCTGCTGCGATTGTCGCCACACTGATCGGATGATAAATATAAGGCTCGCCACTCTTCCTGCGCATATCCTTGTGTGCATTCACAGCCAGATCGAAAGCCCGGCGAACCTGTTTTTTATCTTTAAGGGTTTTGGGTTTGTAAACACGCAAGAGACCACGATATCGCTTCAGGATTTCCTTCTTTTCTTCTTCGGCATCGATTGTATACATATGTTTGCTGTCTATGTCTACCAAATTACAAAGTTAGTCGAAAAATCAAATGACCGGAAATTTAGACCACTTCAATAACCATGATTTTTATTACTTTTGAAAGAATTTTTTTCATAAGGACTGTTCATGAAAAAATCTCTGCTTCGCAAACTCCTTTCCCTCATTCTTCTGACTTCTGTCAGCTGCCTACCATTCACCACTTATGCAACCCACGAGCGGGCAGCCGAGATCTTTTTTCGCCACCTTAGCGGGTTGACCTATGAGATTACCCTGATCTCATACACCTTTACACCCAGCCCGGCCAATCAATATCGTGATTTTCTCACCATCGATTGGGATGATGGCACTACAAGCCAGATCCCCAGGGTGGAAGAAACCAATCTTCCCAATGAGATCACCTATAACCGCTATGTTGGACAGCATACTTTCACAGGGCCCGGCGATTTCATCATCTCATGTGAAGACCCGAACCGGAATGGAGGGATCCTGAATATCCCGAATTCGATCAATATTCCCATGTACATCTACTCAGAACTCACCATAAGTCCCTTTCTCGGCGGTTATGATAATTCTCCGATAATGCTGATACCCCCTGTAGACAACGGCTGTGTGTTCGAACCATTCTACCATAACCCCGGCGCCTATGATCCTGACGGCGATAGCCTTTCTTACAAGCTCGTTCCCTGCCTGGGTGATCAGGGTAAGGTTATCCCCGGTTATATATTGCCGCAAACTGCTCCTCCGAATATCATACGTTTGGATTCTGTCACAGGAGATTTCTTTTGGAATTGCCCCCCTTTAATGGGAGAATATAATATTGCCATCCTCGTTGAAGAATGGCGGGATGGGGTCAAAATCGGCGGTGTTGAGAGAGATATGCAGATCACCATCCTTGACTGCACCAACAAGCCTCCTGTTATCGATTCTATAAAAGACACCTGCGTCGAGGCCGGAACGACCCTGACTTTCCCGGTAAGAGCTTATGATCCTGATAGCCTGGCCCTTACCCTTACAGGAACAGGACAACCTTTTATCATGACAGATCATCCTGCCACAATGATCCCAAACCCTGATTCTGGATCAGGACATGTCACTGCTGTTTTCAACTGGCCTACAGCCTGCAGCCAGGTCAGAGAACAGCCCTATGAGGTATTCTTCAAAGCTCAGAACAATGCTTCACCCGTTCAGATTGTCGACATTATTTCCACGATGATTGAAGTTGTCGGCCCCGCACCAATGAATCTTACAGCTACACCACTTGGCACATCCATAACCCTGAACTGGGATAATTATGCCTGTCAGAATGCCAGCGGATATTATATTTACCGGAAAACTGACTCCACAGGCTTCCATCATGGCTATTGCCAGACCGGTGTCCCTGCTTATCTCGGGTACACATTGATTGGACAGTTAAACGACATTACCTTGACCAGCTACATTGATAACAACCAGGGACTCGGTCTGACACAGGGAATAAAGTACTGCTACATGATCGTTGCCTGGTATGCCGATAAAGCCCAAAGCTATGCCTCCAATGAAGCCTGTACCCACCTGAAAAAAGATGTTGCCGTGATCACTAATGTCAGCGTGACCAAAACTGATGCAACTGAAGGGACTATCTACCTGGCATGGTCAAAACCCACGGAAATAGATACAATCCAGGCTCCCGGCCCTTACAAATATATTATTTACAGATCCATTCCTTCAAATCCCGGCCAGTATATGGCTATCGATTCCATTACCGACCTGAATGATACAACTTACAATGATTCACTGCTGAATACGCTTCAGGATATTTATACATATCGTATTGATCTTTACAATATCAGTCCTGGTGATCGTTTTCTGATAGGCCCGTCACAGGTCGCTTCTTCCATCTACCTTAAAATTACACCTACAGATAAGAAACTGGAACTTCGCTGGAACAATGATGTTCCATGGACCAATTACCAGTTTGTCATTTATCGCAAAGATCTTATTACAGGAATATTCGATTCGATAGGCTCCTCAACAACTCCCGCTTTTGATAACAAAAGACTGCGCAATGGAACCCAGTACTGCTATTATGTCAAATGTATCGGGACCTATTCCGCCCCTGGTTTCGCACATCCTCTCATCAATCTCTCCCAGGTCAATTGTGCAATACCCATCGATAATATCCCACCCTGCCCTCCGCAACTGTCGGTCAGAACAAATTGTGAAAATTCCACTAACCACCTGAGCTGGAAGAACCTGGTCGATTCCTGTTCAAACGATATCGTTAAATATTATGTTTACTTCACCCGGTGCAACGGTGGACAGTTTTCGTTGATCGACTCACTGTTCAACATCAATGATACGGTCTATGATCATAGCCAGGACAACTCTGTTACCGGTTGCTATGCAATAATGGCCGTGGATTCGGCAGGAAATAAGAGTATTTTAAGCAACATGGCCTGTATTAATTACAATGCCTGTGATTACTGGCTGCCGAATGTCTTTACGCCAAACAGGAGCGATGCTCCGGAGAACCAGGTATTCCAGCCAAGGAAACCATTTTCTTCCGTTGATCATCTGAATATGACCATTTTCGACCGCTGGGGCAAAGAGGTCTATACCACGACTGATCCCAATATCAACTGGGATGGCAGGGACAGAAATACACACCAGGTATGCAGTGATGGGGTGTATTATTACGTTTGCGAAGTTTATGAAAGGGCACTGTGCGGTGACCAAAAAATTGTCCTTAAGGGTGCGGTAACTATCCTTCATTGATCATACTCTGTTCCCCCTTTCTTTCCGGAGTGCAATATTTTGCCTGTCTCCCGCAATGCGGGCTTTAAGGATAAAGACAAAGTTGTATATTTGCATTTGTGAAAAATATACGTAACTTCTGTATCATCGCGCACATTGACCATGGTAAGTCAACTCTGGCTGACCGCCTGCTGGAACTTACCCATACTATATCAGAACGGGATTTCCAGGAGCAGGTGCTGGATGACATGGAACTTGAGCGGGAACGCGGTATAACCATCAAGAGTCATGCTATCCAGATGAACTTTTCAGCCGAAGGCCAGGATTACATTTTTAACCTCATCGATACACCCGGGCATGTCGATTTTTCCTACGAAGTTTCACGGGCCATCGCTGCATGTGAAGGTGCATTGCTGGTGGTCGATGCCACCCAGGGGATCCAGGCGCAGACTATTTCCAACCTCTATCTTGCTATTGATCATAACCTCGTTATCATCCCTGTGCTTAATAAGATAGATATGGACAATGCCATGATAGAAGAAGTGAAAGACCAGATCGTTGACCTGCTGGCTTGCAACCGGGAGGATATAATAGAAGCCAGTGCAAAGCTGGGGATAGGCATCGACCGGATCATGAATGATATCATCTTAAAGATCCCCGCGCCGAAGGGCAACCCTGATGCCCCCTTACAGGCACTGATCTTTGATTCGGTATTCAATTCTTATCGGGGAATCGTAGGTTATTTCAGGATCATGAATGGAACATTGAAAACAGGCGATCATGTGAAATTCTTTCATTCAGGAACCGATTACCATGCAGATGAGATCGGCGTGCTAAAGCTGAAGCAGGAACCCAGGAATAGTTTAAGTGCCGGTGATGTGGGTTACATAATCTCAGGGATCAAGAGCAGTAAAGAAGTACAGGTTGGCGACACCCTTACCCATTATGACCGCCCCTGCTCATCAGGGATCGAGGGGTACTCCACCGTCAAGCCGATGGTTTTCGCAGGTATTTATCCTGTAGATGCTGATGATTATGAAGAATTGCGCGACTCGCTCGATAAGCTCCGGCTGAATGATGCTTCGATTTCCTATGAGCCTGAATCTTCTGCTGCCCTTGGATTTGGTTTCCGCTGCGGTTTTCTCGGGTTGCTGCACATGGAAATAGTCCAGGAACGCCTCGACCGTGAATTCGACATGGATGTGATCACCACGGTTCCCAATGTCTCCTATAAAGTCTATACCACAAAAGGTGAAGTCATCGAAGTTCATAATCCTTCCGGTCTGCCTGACTTTACATTGATCGACCATATTGAAGAGCCTTATATTCACGCCAACATCATTACCCGGTCAGAATATATGGGTGGCATTATGAAACTCTGCATCGACAAGCGTGGTCTTCTGAAAAATCAGGTCTACCTTACGACCGACAGGATCGAATTGACCGTCGAACTTCCACTGGGCGAGATCGTCTTTGATTTTTATGACAAGCTGAAGAGCATCTCCAAAGGGTACGCTTCTTTCGATTATTTTATTTTCGGCCATAAACCTGCTAACCTTGTTAAGCTTGACATTCTGCTGAACGGTGATACCGTCGACGCCCTTTCTACCTTGTTGCATCGTGACAATGCCTACGAATTTGGCAGGAAATTCTGTCTTAAGCTGAAAGAATTCATTCCCCGTCAGCAGTTTGATGTAGCGATCCAGGCTGCTATTGGAGCCAAGATCATAGCACGTGAGACCGTGAAAGCCGTCAGGAAAGATGTTACAGCCAAATGCTATGGCGGCGACATCACCAGGAAACGGAAGCTCCTTGAAAAACAAAAAAAGGGAAAGAAAAGGATGCGCCAGATCGGCAACGTAGAAGTTCCTCAGAAAGCATTCCTTGCTGTCCTTAAACTCGATTAGGGAATAACTGATTTTGAATAATTATAAGGTCAGATCTGACCTGTTGGAATAGCTAAAGGATCTCTTATTTGCAGTAATAATCCAATGCCTTTTGTGCCGGTTGATAATTCATCATTAAAGCTTTGCGCAAATCATCGCATCCATTCTTCTTCAGGCCGAATCTTGCCAGGCCCCTTAGATAAAAGGATGCTCCAAATCCAGGGTTGAGGGTAATTGCATGGTTGAGGTCATCAATGGCCCCCTCGTAATCTTCAAGAGATGTTTTCACGATGGCCCGGTTTTGCCAGGCCCCGAAATAATCCCGGTTCAGCATTAGTACCATTGAGTACTCTTCCAGCGCCTTTTGATATTCGCCGTTGACCCGGTAAATGTTTCCGGCTCCGAAGTAGGCATCGGTGTACGCCGGGTTCAGCACGATGGCATGAGCAAAATCATCCAGCGCCAGTGAATCATTTTTAAGCCTGGTTTCAGCTACCCCCTTTTGATACCAGGCATCTGTATAATTTTTATTGATATAAATTGCCTCATCAAGGTAAGTCAGGGCTTTGGCATAATATCCTGAATCAATTGCCAGGCTGCCTAAGGTATTCAAAAGGATGGGCGAATCCGGATGACTGGTCAGTGCTGTCTCAATAATCCTGGAAGGCGAATGCCATAACCTGTTTTGCTCAAATGTCAGGAATGAAGAGATAAGGATGTAGATCACACCGAGGACTGGAAGGATCCATTTCATTTTACTCATCCGCTGATATGCATGATACCCTGATCCTGCAATGAAAATGAAGATGCCGGCAGACCCCAGGTATGTGTATCGGTCGGTGATGACGGTTTCCCGGTAATTATTGATCACAAGGACAAGGAAAATGCAGAGAAGAAAAAAACCTGATCCAAAAGCCAGTGTTCTTTTTGACCGGGAGACCAGGTATGCTGTTCCTGCAATAAATACAAGCAGGATCAAAGGATAGACATAGTAAATAAATGTGAGCTTCTCCCCTGGATGAAATGGGAAGGGATAGAAAACAGAAAGGTCTGAGGGTACGAGTATCCTGAAAATATACTGGGTAAACCCGTAGCAGAAAATGATCAACCGTTCAGCCGTTGAATAGGGCGCTTTGTAATCGATGTAACCATAGCCTTTCTGGGCAATGATATTAACGATCCCCAAAAGCACAGCAATAAGAAAAAATGGGATCTTCTCAACGAGGCTCTTTCGTGAGATCAATTTCCGGTTCTGCAGATAATCGGTAAGGAATAGCGCTAAAGGGAGTATCGCAGCCTGGATCTTCGATAAGCATGAGAAAAGAAATAAAACAAGTGAAAGGATATAGAATTGTCTCTTATTTCTATTATCAAGATAGGCTTTGTAAGAAATTAGGGATCCAAGGAAAAAGAAAACATAGAGAAGGTCTTTGCGTGATGTGATCCAGGCCACAGCTTCAACATGCAGCGGATGGATGCCGAACAACATAGCTACAAGGAATGCAATACTGAACTTATTGAAAAGCTTTAGGATCAGGATAAAAATAAGACAAGTATTGGCGAGATGTAACAACAGGTTAGTGAAATGAAAAGGAAATGCGGATCCATTTCCTGTTGCATAGTCAATGGCAAAAGATAAAGTGGTTAAGGGATGATATAATCCTGCGTGAAAAGTTGAGAAGTATTTTCCAATATTTTCAAATGTAAGCTGCCTGACAAAGGGAGCTAAAGGAACATCCCTGTCATCCCAGCAGAAGAATCCATTGTGCAGGGATGGCCAAAAGGAGACTGCTGTAATTACCAGTAAGGAACAAAATAACAAAACTTTGATGAGGTACAATGGATCCCTGCTTTTCATTCCCCCTGTTCTTATGAATTTTCTGGTTTTATTCAAACATTGAACCAATATTACAGGACCTCAACCAGGACGGGTTGATCGATCTTCAGACCCAGCAGGCTGGAGGCTTTTCCCTGGTTGATGGCAATTTCAAGGTGGCCTGAAGAGCTGAACAATGCGAGCATCTCGCCATCCGGGACATCCTTATAAGACCTGCTGAGCTCTGTGATGCGATAAGCAGCTGAACGGAAGAGTATGGCGAAGTTTTTCCCCTTTACTACCGACCTGAAGAAAGGTTCGGTAATATTGGTAACTACATTCTCATAGTTATCAATGTAAATGACCTTCCCTTTGATCATATTCCCATCCACAATTGGTTTGAATGACATTCTCTTCACCAGCGTCTTTTTAGAATGGCCAAGCTCTTCAATTGGCTTTCCTGAAGCGATGTGACAGGCAACTTTGACAAACACGTCCCTGGAAGGGAATGTGAAGTAATCAGTATCCTGGATAATATCCAGGTCGATGATTGTTTCCGGGAGTTCATCGAAGATAAGAGAGAAGATCCCGTTATCGGCACCGATAAAATAATGCCCGTCATGAACGACCAGCGTATGCGGGGTTTCGATTGAGGCCTCACTGTTGATGCCAAGAATGTGAATGGAACCTTCAGGATAATTCTTGTAAAAATTACGGATGATAAAAGCAGCCTGATTTAGATCGAATGCAGGAATATCATGGCAGATATCTACCACCTGTGCATTGGGAAGTAGCCGGTATATCGCACCTTTGACAGCACCCAGATAATGATCCTTTAATCCCCAGTCACTGGTTAGCGTTATAATTGCCATGAACAGAAAAATACCGTACTTTTGTCTTTCAAAATTAGTAATTAAATTCACTTCATGAGTGAAAAAATAATAGGTATTGGGTCTCATCACCCGCTGGATGTCTTCGGGGTGAATGACCAGAACCTTGACCGCATCCGGAAATCATTCCCAAAACTAAAACTTATCTCCCGCGACGACACCATTAAAGCAATGGGTGAAGAAACTGAAGTGCAGGTATTTGGGCAAAAGTTCAGCCTCCTGCTGCTTCACCTTGAAAAATTCGGGAGACTGGCCCTTTCCGATATTGATCAGATCCTTGACTCCACCTGGGAACCGGATGAAGAACGTGACCTGCATCATTCAGGCATCCTGGTTCATGGAAAGAACGGGATGCTTATACGCGCAATCACCGTCAACCAGCGTAGTCTGGTAAAAAGTGTCGAAGAAAATGACCTGAGTTTCGCCATCGGACCTGCCGGGACCGGGAAGACTTATACAGCAGTGGCACTTGCCGTAAGGGCTCTGAAGAATAAAGAGATCAAGAGGATAATCCTCACACGGCCGGCTGTGGAAGCAGGAGAAAACCTTGGATTTCTCCCAGGAGATCTGAAAGAGAAGCTGGACCCCTATCTCCAGCCTCTTTATGATGCACTTAAGGATATGCTTCCCCCGCCAAAACTGCTTTCTTTTATCGAAGATGGTACCATCGAGATCGCCCCGCTGGCATTTATGCGTGGCCGTACCCTTAACAATGCATTTGCGATTCTCGATGAAGCACAGAACACAACACCCAACCAGCTGAAGATGTTCCTCACCCGTATGGGGACTGCTGCCAAATTCATCGTGACCGGCGACATAACCCAAATCGACCTTCCCAGGCATCAGATCTCAGGACTGGTGCATTCCCAAAAGATACTCTCCGGGATCCCAGGTATAGGATTTATCTATCTTGACCAGAACGATATCATCCGTCATAAACTGGTGATCAAGATCATCGACGCTTACGGCAAGGACCAGGGCCGGTAATAAAGAGCAAAAATTTATGAGTTGATATCAAAATTCCGGGGTATTGAAAACACTCTAAAAACGGTTATCTTTGCCTCAAAAATTCAACATTTATGGCAAACGTTATCGTTAAAACCGACTTTCATTTCCCAGGCCAGAGTCACAAATATGTTGGAAAAGTCCGGGATGTTTATACCATTGAGGATAAATACCTTATCATGGTCGCGACCGATCGTATATCCGCATTTGACGTCGTATTACCCGAAGGGATCCCCTATAAGGGGCAGGTGCTGAATCAGATTGCATCCCGTTTTCTTGATGTTACGAATGATATCTGCCCGAATTGGAAGATCGCTGTACCCGATCCCATGGTAACTATCGGAAGGTACTGTAAGCCATTTCCGCTGGAAATGATCATCCGGGGGTACCTCACAGGGAGTTCATGGAGAACTTATAAAAGCGGGAAAAGAGAGATCTGCGGAGTCCGGATACCTGACGGGATGAAGGAACATCAGCGGTTTCCTGAACCCATTGTCACGCCTACAACAAAAGCAGTGGAAGGGCATGATGAGGATATTTCCAGGGAGGAGATTATCGAAACAGGACTGGTTTCAGAGAAAGATTATGAGTTGCTTGAAAAGTACACGATTGCACTCTTTAATCGTGGAACTGAAGTGGCTGCTCAGAAAGGACTGATCCTGGTGGACACTAAGTACGAATTTGGCAAGGCCGATGGCAAAATATTCCTGATCGATGAGATCCACACACCTGATTCATCACGATACTTCTATAAAGAAGGGTATGAGGAACGCCAGGCTAAAGGAGAGCAACAAAAACAACTTTCGAAGGAGTTTGTTCGCGAATGGCTCATGGCCAATGGATTCCAGGGGCAAAAAGGACAAAAAGTTCCTGAAATGACCCAGGCATGGGTAAACCAGATCTCTGAGCGGTACATTGAACTTTATGAAAACATCATCGGTGAAAAGTTTGTCAGGTCAGATGTTTCAAATGTACTGGAAAGGGTAGAATCAAATGTCAAAGCCTGGATTGCTAAAAATTCTTGATCAACGATAAAGTCTTCTTTCTTTCTTTTTCATTCTTCATCGGCTAATGATGATACCTTTTTCCCCACCCCGGATTGATCAGAAGATCATCGACGCAGTCAATGAAACCTTGCGCTCAGGTTGGATAACTACCGGTCCGAAAGCGAAACTGTTTGAAAAGAAACTCACTGCATACGGCGGCCAGAAGGCGACACTATGTATCAGCTCGGCAACCGCAGGACTGGAGTTGATGCTTCGGTGGTTCGGTGTAAAGGCGGGTGATGAGGTGATCGTCCCCGCATATACTTATGCAGCCACAGCCAATGTGGTTGAACATTGCGGCGCTAAAGTCGTTTTCGTGGATTCTGATGAAGATTTCCTCGTGTCATTGAAATCCCTGGAGCATGCTATCAACTCAAATACCAAGGTCATTATCCCCGTCGATATTGCCGGGCTCCCCTGCGACTATGATGCAATTCATGACCTTGTCACAAGCCCTGATATTCAAAAACGTTTTTATCCATCCAGCAAAGAACAGGAAACACTGAACAGGATCCTAATCCTTTCTGATGCGGCTCATTCTGTCGGGGCATGGTATAAGGGAAAAAGAACAGGTGCCCTCACAGAAATAACGGTTTTTTCTTTTCACGCCGTGAAAAATCTCACCACTGCTGAAGGAGGTGCAATATGTCTTAATTTACCTGGGTCATTTGACAATGTTGCCATTTACAACTCCCTGAATGTGAAATCCCTGCACGGCCAAACCAAAGATGCCCTCGCCAAATCGCATGCCGGAAGCTGGCGCTACGACATCATCGAACCTGGATATAAATGCAACATGACCGATATACAGGCTGCCATGGGGATTGTAGAGCTCGACCGTTATGATGCAGATATGCTGATGAAGAGAAAACATATCTTCGATGCATATGCAAAAGCCTTCTCTGCCTATGAGTGGGCGCAGATCCCTGTGTATGAGACAGCAGACAGGCGATCATCTTACCATGCCTTTCTGTTGAGGATAAAAGCAATTAACGAAGCACAGAGAGACGAGATCATCAGGAAGATATTCCTCCGGGAAGTATCGGTAAATGTTCATTTTGTGCCTTTGCCGATGATGACTTTCTACAAAAATACAGGGTACTCCATATCAGATTATCCTGTCGCTTTTGATAATTATTCCAGGGAGATCAGCCTTCCTGTATATTATGACCTTACAGATGAAATGGTTAAAACTGTGATAACCGCTGTTACCGGTGCAGTCGAGGAGGTCCTGGCATGAAAGTCTTGATGGTTGGGATGTAAATTCAAATGCAGCTATGATCCGATTTTTAGATCTGCTTCTTTCCCTGATTGGCCTGATCCTGCTGCTCCCGTTTTTTCTGATCATCGGGATTGCAATTGTTATCGATTCCCGTGGAGGGATCTTTTATACGCAGGAAAGAGTAGGAAAGAATGACCGGGATTTCCGCCTTATTAAATTCAGGTCGATGTATTCCGGATCTGATAAACAAGGGGGACTCACCGTGGGGAAGCACGACCCCAGGATAACAAATATGGGCCACTTCCTAAGAAAATACAAATTGGATGAGCTGCCGCAACTGATCAATGTATTGAAAGGTGAGATGAGCATGGTCGGGCCGCGGCCGGAGTTGCGAAAATATGTCGAGCTATATTCCGAAGATCAAAAAAAAGTCCTGGAAGTCCGACCGGGGATCACTGACGTTGCCTCTCTTGAATACATCAATGAAAATGAACTATTGGGGACATCCCCAGATCCTGAACGAACATATATCGAACTGATTATGCCTGCCAAACTGCAACTGAACCACCAATTCCTTGAAAAGCCAGGCTTGAGAAATTATTTCCGAATTATTGGTCTTACCCTGAAGAAAATCTTTCATTGACCCGGGAAAATAAGTACCTGGTATTTCAGGTGTTTTTTTCTGTCAACTGAAGTAATCTTTCAAGATCCTCTATTTTATCAGGATACCCAAGCTGGGTATAACTGTAGATGAGGTTCCCGATAAGTCTTTTTATAATATCGATGTTGGAGCAGGGTGTAAAATAGGACTGGTCGGGAGTTATCTTCAATTGATGAATAAACAGGTCAATCTCTCTTTTTGAAAAGATTGTTCCTTTGTTGAAAGGGTTTATATAGAAGAGGACATCATCCATTGTAGGTAACCCAGGTGAGAGTTCTGAAGTGTAAGCCAGGATAAAATGCTGGGGGAGGTTAACGCCATAAACCGGGATATTCAGTTTCTGGGCGATGATAATGTAAAGCATGCCAAGCGAAAGTGCACTTCCTTTATGCGATTCCAGCAACGTGTTCAGGTATAAATTCTGCGGGGCAAAAAGGTTTATCTTGTTTCCGTCTAAATTATGAACATGATAAATGATGTGGTTGAGGACCTTGATATTCTCAAGGGCTGTAAGATTATCATTTAATTCGAGCCAGGCATCCATTCTTATTTGCTCTACCTTGATGGTCATGGTCTCTTCGTTGAGCTCGGGATACTGGGTCCGGGTTACCAAAAGGTAACCTTTCAGCAGGTCTGAAGAGGAGGTTTTCATCCAATTCGTGAATTCAGCATAAAGTTCTCCCTGTTGAATATCACGGATAATCTCTCCAGCACGATCCTGGATAAAGGTATCAAAAGAACCTTCCAGTGCCTTTTCAAGATAAGGGATGGCTTCTTTACCGAAAGAATGAATCTTATCGCGGATCGTATCAAAGATCTTTTCATCCGGTTCATCGAGCAGGTGAACCAGTGCATTCAGTTCCTTATTTTCAAGAGTAGCTACCATTTTAAATTTCTCTCATCACGGACATTGAATGGTAATTTTTTTTTACAGGAGCCAACATGCTTAATTTCATCAAAATTACTAATAATATCGTCTTATGGGATAAATGATGCGCTGAATGATTTTCTTTAATTTTGCGAAATGCAAACAGAAATTATCAACATCGGTGATGAATTGCTGATCGGACAGGTTATTAACACCAATGCTTCCTGGATGTCAGATCATCTTGGCCTGGCAGGATTTCCTGTTCACAGGGTTACCGTGATCCCGGATGATCCGCAGCAAATCATTGACGCTCTGAGGGAGGCGGGACAAAGATCAGAAGTGGTGCTCCTGACAGGCGGACTTGGTCCCACAAAGGATGATCTCACAAAAGAAACGCTCTGCAAATATTTCAGGACAAGACTGATCTTTGATCCTGCAACATTTAAGAACATAGAGAAGCTATTCAAATCAAAGGGTTTCAGTATGACAGTGATCAACCGTAAACAGGCGGAGATACCTGAAAGCTGTTTCCCAATTCCGAATGAAAACGGGACTGCCCCCGGAATGTGGTTTGAAGAAAAATCAGAGGGAACCGGCAAAAAGCATGTTTTCATTGCCATGCCCGGAGTGCCTTTCGAAATGAAAGCAATGCTAATTAATGGTGTGATTCCAAGGCTTAAACAGTATTTTAAACCTGTTGTGGTTCTGCATCGCACCATTATGACCCAGGGACTGGGTGAGTCTTTTTTATCTGATCGCCTGGAAAGCTGGGAAACCCGGCTTCCGGCAAATCTTCACCTGGCTTATCTGCCCCAGCCCGGAATTGTAAGGCTAAGACTTACCGGAAAAGGTGAGAATGACCATCAGCTTCAAATCCAGATGAATGAGGAAATCGACAAAATGAAGTCCCTCATACAGGATTATATTTTTGGAGAAGGTGATGACACCCTTGAAGCAGTGGTCGGGAAGCTTCTGAAAGAGAAGAATCACACCCTTTCAACTGCAGAGAGCTGCACTGGTGGATATATTGCACATCTGATCACAAGCGTACCGGGAAGTTCAGCTTATTATATCGGAAGTATTATCGCCTATTCGAACGAGATCAAAGTGAAAGAATTGGGCGTAGGTGACAAGATCCTTGAGAAATATGGCGCCGTGAGTGAAGAGGTGGTCAGGCAAATGGCCGTGAATGTCAAGGACCGGTTTCACAGTGATTACTCCATCGCCGTTTCCGGGATTGCCGGTCCTGATGGAGGAACAAAGGAAAAGCCTGTAGGATTGGTCTGGATAGCAATTGCAGGACCCTCAGGGGTTCAGGCAAGTAAATATCTTTTCGGCGATGATCGCGAGCGCAATATAAGGCGTGCTGCTTTGCAGGCGCTTAACCTTTTGAGAAAAACCATCCTGGGTATTTAGACGATTGGATTCCCCCTGGTTTGCTTCTTTGACAGTTCGTTAAAGGAAAAATACTTTTCCCTTTGTAAATTCAAATATTTTAACGAATTTTGCACACCGATTTAAAAAGCATTATAATTATCACACTATGTCAAGAGTTTGCCAAATAACCGGTAAGGCAGCAATGGGAGGGAACAGTGTTTCCCATTCTAATATCAAAACGAAGAGAAAATTTAATCCCAATCTGCAAACGAAGAGATTTTATATCCCTGAAGAAGGTAAGTTCATTACTTTAAAGGTATCAACCGCGGGAATCCGCACCATAAATAAGAAAGGGATCTCTGTTGCTTTGAAAGAAGCACGCGAAAAAGGTTATCTTAAGAAATAACCGGATTATCCACGATACCAAATGCTGTCACTAGACGTGACAGCATTTTTTTTTATCATTTGGAAAGGAAATAAAAACTGCTTATTTTCGTTCATTTATGCGTTATATCAAAGAGTTCTCCCCTGAAATTCCCATTAGATGAAGAAACCATCTCCACAAATCCTGACTTTAATCCTTTTACTTCTTTTCCCAATACTTGTGAATTCACAGGAAAACAACGAAAACCTCGTACAATTTTCGGGTATAACCATCACCACCGACAGTCTTAATGCTGTTCCTTATACCAAAATAACAATTAAAAACACGAACCGTGGAACAACCAGTGATTTAATGGGTTATTTTTCTTTCGTTGCGCATAAACGAGATACCATCCTGTTCAACGCCCTTGGGTTCAAGCCAGCTTCATTCATCATTCCCGATACTATCACAAAATTTAGGTACTCACTTATCCAGATGATGACCGGTGACACACTCACTCTCCCTGTAGCAGTCATTTTTCCATGGCCGACGCTGGAAGATTTCAAGCGTGCTTTTATCAACACAAAGGTTCCCGATGACGACCTTGACCGTGCGCGAAAAAACCTGGATCCGGAACAGCTTATGATCAGGGTGAGGGATTATCCGATGGATGCTAGCATGAATTACAATAATTATATCGAGAACCAAACCAGCAAATTATATTATTTCGGACAGCAACAGCCATTTAATATTTTCAACCCGTTTGCCTGGGCGAAGTTTATCAAAGCCTGGAAGGATGGTGAATTCAAAAGGAAAAAACCTAAACCGACTTCCAACGAGTAATCCATCATTTGAGAAAGATCCTGATACATATCCTTACATGCATTTTATGGCTGGCAACGATGAGTGTCTCAGCCCAGCAAACTGCTGTGATCTTTGGACATGTGACCGATACAGGCCAGCAAGGCATCATGAATGCCAATATCACGATTGCCGGGTTACCCGGGGGGACAACCACTGATAAGCAGGGAAATTTTGAGTTACAGGTCCCCTCAGGGAAGAAAATCACAGTAGTGATCACTTTCGTGGGCTTCGAAACGAGTTCTATCGATCTTGTTTTACAACCAGGCGAGCGAAAAGAGATCCGTCAAACCCTGGTCCCGGCATCCACAGCATTGCCTTCTATTGACGTGAAGGACAGGCAAATCAGAACCAATACCTTCAACAGGATCGATATAAAAACCATTACTCTCATCCCTTCTGCCAATGCCGATATCGAAGACCTGATCAAAACCATGCCGGGTGTCTCGTCACACAATGAATTGAGCTCAACTTATTCAGTCAGGGGCGGGAACTATGATGAAAACCTTGTTTTTATAGACGATATCGAGATCTATCGCCCTTTTCTGGTCAGGATGGGACAACAGGAAGGGTTGAGTGTCCTGAACCCGGATCTCGTATCATCAGTCTTATTTTCAGCCGGAGGTTTTGATGCCCGTTATGGAGATAAAATGTCATCAGTCCTTGATATCCATTATAAACGTCCTTTATCTTTTGCCGGGTCATTCGACGTCAGCCTGCTGGGTGCAAATGCCCACCTTGAAGGCACGATCACAAAAAAGTTCACTTATCTCCTTGGGGCACGGTATAAATCGAATTCCTATTTCCTGAAAGGATTGGATACCAAAGGCGATTACAAACCAAAATATTATGATTTCCAGGCCCTTCTCGACTATCAGATCAATAAAAAATGGGACATCTCAGCATTTGGGATCTATTCAAACAACTCGTACAAACTGATCCCTCAGACCCAGCAAACCAATTTCGGTTCTATTGGTGATGTTTACCAGTTTACTGTCTATTTTGATGGACAAGAGGTTGACACTTACCAGAACTGGCTTGGTGCGGTGACAGCAACCTATAAGCCAAACCAGGATCTTAGGCTGAAATTCACTGCTTCTGCCTATCAGACCTTTGAAGACGAGACTTATGATATTTCAGCCCAGTACTGGATCAGCCAGGTTGAATCCAATCCGGCCACCAGCAGTTTAGGACAGGTTACCCAGGCGCTGGGGGTCGGCACTTACCTCGATCATGCAAGGAATTATTTTGATGGCACTGTATTCAACCTTGAACACAGGGGGACTTATGAAAATAACAATAGCCTGATGGTCTGGGGTTTTAAATACCAGCATGAGATCTTTCATTATGAACTTAATGAATGGCAGATGCAGGATTCAGCCGGGTATTCGCTGCCACGTCCTGGTGATTCAATCGGGTCACAAAACCCGCCTCACAATCCATTCCAGCTTTATTACGCGGTCAACAACCAAAGCCAGGAAGAATCAAACCGTTACTCGGCATTTATTCAGGATACATGGACATTTAAAAATGAAAAGAATGATATATCCCTGACAGCGGGGTTACGTCCGATGTACTGGGATTATAATCAGCAATTCCTGGTTGATCCCAGGATCAATATTTCCTTCGCCCCGCACTGGAACAGGCAGGTTGTTTTTCGTCTTGCAGGCGGATACTATTCTCAGCCGCCTTCATTTCGCGAACTCATTAACCTGGAAGGTAATATTGTACCAGGCTTGAAAGCGCAGCGGGCACTTCAGGTCGTAGCTGGCAGTGACCTTTATTTCAAAGCATGGGAAAGACCTTTTAAGTTCACGGGAGAAGCATATTACAAGTACATCAATAACCTTATTCCATACACTATCGACAACCTGAAGATCAACTATTACGGAACAAATAATGCATTCGGATATGCTACAGGTGTTGATTTCCGTGTGAACGGTGAATTTGTTAAAGGGGTCGAGAGCTGGGCCAGTCTGTCATTCATGAAAACTGAAGAAGATATAGGCGGCACATGGGTCCCAAGGCCTACCGACCAGCGTGTGAATCTCAGCATCTTCTTCCAGGATTATATTCCACACTATCCTTCCTGGAGAGTGAACCTTACGCTTTTTTATGGTACCGGACTTCCTTTCGGGGCGCCGAACACACCCCTGACACAGCAGACTCTTCGCATGCCTCCATACAGGAGGGTGGATATCGGTTTATCAAAACAGATTATCGGAGAACATACCAGGTTTTCAGGAAAGAATCCTTTTCGTGTCTTCCATTCGATGTGGATCTCACTGGAAGTATTCAATCTGTTGCAGATCAGCAATACTGTCTCTTACTTGTGGATCACGGATATTAATAACCAACAATATGCCGTGCCGAATTACCTTACTCCACGGCAATTCAACGTGAAATTACAGACAACATTCTAAAAAAAAAGGAGGGTTTCTCGCGAAACCCTCCTTTTTTTTGTAATGATTTATTCGAATGATTTAAGTGAAATCCTGATGATCTCAACTGCTTCTTTTACCTGTGCTTCATTAATAACGAGTGGTGGTGCAAAGCGGATGATGTGGTCATGGGTAGGCTTTGCAAGAAGTCCGTTGTCTCTCATTTTGAGACAAACATCCCAGGCGAACTTTCCATTCATAGGTCTGATGACTACAGCGTTAAGCAATCCTTTACCCCTGACAAGTTCTACCATGGGTGATTGAATCTTTTTCAGTTCTTCCCTGAAAATAACACCCATGTTATGAGCATTATCTGCCAGTTTTTCATCCCTTATGACTTCCAGGGCTGCTATAGCTACACGGCTGGCAACAGGGTTACCTCCAAAGGTCGATCCATGTTCGCCCGGTTTGATCACCAGCATAATGTCATCATCGGCAAGCACGGCAGATATCGGGTATACCCCACCTGACAAAGCTTTGCCAAGGATCAGTACGTCGGGGCGGACACCTTCCCAATCACAGGCCAGTAGTTTGCCTGTTCTGCCAATCCCCGTCTGGACCTCATCGGCAATGAATAAGACATTCTTAGCCTTACACATTTCCCAGGCCTTTTTCAGGTAACCTTCATCCGGAACAAATACTCCTGCTTCTCCCTGGATCGGTTCGACAAGAAATCCGGCAATATTTGGATCTTCAAGTGCTTTTTCCAGCGCTTTCAGGTCATTATATGGGATCGGGATAAACCCGGGCGTGAAAGGACCGTAGTCATCCCTTGCCTGGGGATCGTTTGACATGGAGATAACCGAAATGGTCCGGCCATGGAAGTTGTTTTCACAGCAGATGATCTTTGCCTGGTTTTCAGGGACGCCTTTTACCTTGTAAGCCCACTTGCGGGTCAGTTTCAGTGCCGTTTCATCACCTTCAGCGCCTGTGTTCATCGGGAGAATCCGCTGGTAGCCGAAATATTCTGTGACAAACTTCTCATATACACCGAGGACATTATTATAAAAAGCCCTGGATGTAAGTTCGAGGGTTCCTGCCTGGTCTATCATCGCCTGGATGATCTTTGGATGGCAATGACCTTGGTTTACAGCTGAATAAGCAGATAAGAAGTCGAAATATCTCTTGCCTTCCACATCCCACATAAAAATCCCCTGCCCTTTTGCAAGAACAACGGGCAACGGATGATAATTGTGCGCCCCATACCTGTCCTCCAGGTCAATTGCCATCTGGGAGGTCCTGATATCGTTCATAAGAATCCTGGTAGTATTATTTTATGACAATAAAGGTTCCCGAGTTAAGAAGCTTTGAACCTTCAATCAACTTATAATAATAGGTCCCGTTACTAAGGTCCATGATTTCGATCTGTCTTTGGTTGCCATTCATAGGTAACTGGCGGATCAGTTTTGCCTGGGTGTTATAAATTTCAAAATACCCATTTTCAATGTTTCTGCTTGTCTCTATTTTTAAATATTGGGAAGCAGGGTTCGGAGAAAGTTTTACACTCACAGATGGCATGAGCAGAATTGGAAAGCCATTTACATCGGTAATGCTGACATCATCAAAGAGGGCCTGACTCCCAACCTGCCCAACGCTGCCAAACATATTGGATGCATTGAAACCGGCACAAGATAAAAACATCATTGTAAGGGAATCTGGTGCTGTTGATTGATCGAAGTAAGTAACAGCAGTATCAAATTTAGTCCACGTAGTGACCGTACCATGAAACACAAGACGGTTATAAGCAAGGGTGTCACGATGGTGAGATGTTTTATTCCATTTGGATAGAAGGATTACTGCACTAGATGAGTCGCCGCTCAGGGGAAATGATTGGTAATAACCTGAAAATCTTACCGGTTTGGTTGAGCCATAAGGATAAGGGATCCCCAGTATCGCCTCTTCTTCTGCCCATCTGATCCCAATCGTTCCAATCACTCCTGGTATAACAATACTCAGCTGACCCAAAGCAATATGGCCGGTCCTGAGCCTTGCTGAATAGTTTCCGCTGTGGGCAGTATCACAGGGATAGACGGTTATCCCTGACGGGGTTGGGATCGTGTCGAGGATATTCAGTGTTGAGAAAATACTGCTGTCCGGCTCATAGTAATGATGATTGGTAATATATTTCCAAGACTCGAAGGTGCCCCCACGAGGATTCTGACCCTGACTGTAAGCAGTAATGCAAAAAACGAGAACTGTGATTGAGATGATTTTTTTCATGATAGTGCTTAGGTTTTTAATGATGAATAAGATTAAATATGTAAAATAACTTGTAAGGATGTCGTCCGTGGCGGTTCAATGGTCATCGGTCTTAAAGAATATTCTGTATTGAAGAAATTCTTGACCAGGAAGGAAAACTTGAAATCCCGGTAAGTATAGCTTAACCGGGTATCTACGATGAAATTCCCTTTGTTGTGCTCTTCCCGGTATTTAACTATTCCGGAATTCATCAACGATGGAGTATCCAGCTCATTCAGAAAAATATCAATGTTCCTCATGTATCCATAGTAATTCCCTGAAAAGCCCAGCCCGAATTGTTTTTTGAAGGTCAGTTGCAAGTCAGATTTAAACAGGCTCTGGATGCGGTATTTAAGTATATCTCCTTTAGTATCTGAAGAGGTGTTTGCATAGGTATAGTTGACGGTCTGACCTATGTTGCTTTCTTTAAATGTGTAATAAACTTCATTCGGGTGTACAGCTGTGGGAACAGAATAGGTGTAACCAAAGAGCGCCGAAAGGTCCAGGTTTCGTGCAATTCTTCCTTCCCCACCCAAAGACATATCCACTCCATAAATCTGAGCAGGGCCTGTATTCAGGAACTTAAACCCGAGACTCTGGCTGAGCAAAGATTGTCCCCAGTCCCCGAAATTGAATTCGATGTAATTCTTATAATTTTCGAGAAAGCCTGAAACGTCTGCCATGCCAACAAACTTACCCAGTTTAAACAACTGCTTGATGCCAACTTCATACGAAAGACAGGTTTCTGATTTAAGGTCAGGATTCGGATAAAATCCAAACCCGCCGGAATTGGTTGTGATATATCTTTCACCAATGCTGGGCTCCCGGTAGCCTTCTCCTGCAGAAACCCGGAAGAATGTTGCCTTTCCAGCCCTCAGGTTTAAGCCGGTTCTGAAAATAGGTTTGTTCTCAATTAAATCTGCAATGTTATAATATTCCCATCTTCCTCCCAGCAGGAGGGTGAGTCTGTCAAAGAACTTTTTCTCAAATTGCGCATAAACAGCCAAATTCTCAGAATTATAAGTTCCATTTTCATTGGCGTTTGTGGTTCCCAGAGAATCAAGTTTACCGGAAAAGACCTTGCCGTAAGAATAGGAATAAATGTTCGTGATGCCTGTTACCAGCATGAGTCCCTTGACCCTTTGAAATTTATGGGTGTGCTGGAATTCGTTGTAGATGGTCAGATAACGGTTCGACTGGTTGTTGTTGGCATCGGAATTTCCATAATAAATACGGTTCTTCAGACTGTAACTGTTTCCATTTTTAGCGAAATACTTTACATAGGGATCTACATAAAAAGTGACTTCCTTAAAGTGCGATAACGAGCCGGGGTAAGACCGGTAAAGGTTTGTGTCAGCATTTTCCCAGAAATAAGCTTCTGAATATTCGTTGTACATAAAGGTCCCGTTGACACCGTAGCTCAGCCCCTTAAATTTTTTATTACGGACCCTGGCCAGAAAATTAACTTTTCCTCTTTTGGTAAATGCACCTTTATTAAAATTGGTGTCGGCTCTGGTCTCAGCGGTGCCACGGATGTACCCCTGATCATTATACAGGCTGATTCCTAATCCAAAGTCAAAATTGTCAACTTGCTGAAGATGTGAAACACTCAATCCCCAAATTACCGGATTCATCCCTGTCCACGGGGTAGCATAGGTCCTATCGGGCTTACTATACACCCCAAAGTACGAATTCACCAATGTTACAGGCACATCTGTAGGATAAGAAGTGCGGATGTTGATGGCGCCGGTGATGGCGGCAGAGCCATAAACAGCAGATGAAGCGCCTTTTACCACTTCAATCTGATCGACATTATCAACAGGAAGAAAACCCCAATCGGGACGACCGGCATTACCCGTGAGCATAGGAATATCATCTACCATGATCATTACCCGGCTTCCGAGTCCGGAGCTAAAACCGCTTCCTCCCCTGATCTGGGGCTCATTGTTTACAATGGTGATCCCTGGCATCTTTTCAATCGCTTTATCGATGCTAGCAGGATTGGAGGATAAGATGGATTGCGATTTCAGGACTTCAATTGACGATATTGAATTCTCTACTTTTTGTTCATACTTTGATCCTGAAACCACAAAGGTGCTCAATTCCTGAGAGATAGGCGTCATCTGGATATCAAGGGACATCTTCTTCTTTCCATCGACATTGACATGCTTTTCCTGCTTTTCATAACCCACGCAGGAAATGATGAGGACAATCTCACCCTTTGCCAGCTCAAGATGGTATAACCCATTGGCGTCGCTGAAGGTCCCAGTAGACAATCCCTTGATCCCGATGTTGACAAAAGGAAGTGCATCGCCGGTCTGTTCGTCTATGATCTTCCCCTGAACAATACAAGTCTGCGCACTGACCCCGGTGAAGGATACAAGGACAAAGACAATAGCAAATAACAGAAGAAGGCAGAATTGTTTCATGCCACCTGGTTTACGAAACAAAAATAGTATAATTTATTTAAGATGGTTCAAAAACCTTCAGTCACGACAGCTCCATCATTGGTTATCAACGATTTGTATTTCAATGACGGCGATGGCAGAAAAGGCCCTGCTCCAAAATCATCCCATTTCTCATCTATCTTACTGATAGTGAGATCATCCATTATAATTATATTGGGCCAATCGCGCCTGAACAAGTCATACCGGTTCGTTTTACGAGTGCCATCCAACACCAGCACCGGGAACGGGTCACCCTTTTCGTTGACAGGGTTAAAGCAATCCCTCATCGGATCGATATTATTTCCCGTGATCCATGCAATATCGGAGGATGAATAAATGTCTACTCCCGGATCAAGGAATAGCAGGAACTTGATATCTTCGATCAGCCCCATTTTTCCGAACTCTGTGCTAATCTGGCGTATATGGCAGATCCGGTTCTTTTTAACCGACAGCACCACGAGGGAAATTCCATCAGAGAGGAATGTATCATTGATCGCAACCACTTCAGGGAAATTCTTAAGAATGGCTTTGGATTCTATGAGTGGCTGAACCTTATCATGGGATGATCCTTCCAGTTCTTCCGGCCATTTTAACGTGGCATCGATCCCGATCTTGCTGCCGAATGAAAAACGCCGGCTTGAGTGATCCAGGATATCGACCGGTCCTTTAATGAACTGAATATCCTGAACAGGATCGGTTCTTTGTGAGACTTCTTTCGCCACAGCTTTGTAATCGTTAAGATCCGTTTCACCGCTAAGCACCACCATGAATTTGTTGAACATCATTTGCCCTGCGCCCCACAGGGAAGTCATTATTTTAGATCCCTGGCCGGGAAATGATTTTTCTATTTTCGTGATGACGATATTATGGAAAACCCCGGCTGCAGGCATATTGATGTCTTTTATCTCGGGAACGGCTACAAGTTTCAGAGGAAAAAGAAAGAGGCGTTCTGTGGCTTTACCCAACCAGCTATCTTCCATGGGGGGAATCCCTACAATAGTTGCGGGGTAAACAGCTTTTTTCCTGTGTGTGATGCATGTTATATGGAAGCAGGGGTAGAAATCCGCCAATGAATAGAAACCGGTATGATCGCCAAAGGGGCCTTCCAGGAGAAATTCTTCTTCAGGATCGACAAAGCCCTCGATTACAAAGTCGACATCAGAAGGAACCTCAAGGTCGTTTGTAAGGCACCTGACAAGGTCGACATTTTTTTTCCGAAGGAATCCTGACAGCATATTCTCATCTACGTTTTCGGGCAGAGGCGCTGTTGCAGCATAAGTATATGCCGGGTCGCCGCCGAGTGTAACTGTAACAGGCATCTTCTTCCCAAGTTCCCTGTATTTCGAAAAATGATGGGCTGATCCTTTGTGACGGTGCCAGTGCATCCCTGTTAGTGCCGGGCCATATACCTGCATCCGGTACATACCCTGGTTCCGATTTCCGGTGACCGGGTCTTTGGTATGAACGACCGGCAGGGTTATGAATGGCCCTCCATCAGCCGGCCAGCAGGTCAGAACAGGGAGTTTTGTAAGATCAGGGGGGTCCATGATCACTTCCTGGCAGCTTCCTTTTCTTTTCACCAATCTTGGAAGCCAGGACGAGATTTCTTTCAGTGCCGGAAGGACCCTAAGCTTTTCAATCAGTGTTTCTTTGGGGCCGGTGAATTCCTTCAGTAATTCAGCCAGTTCCTCTCCTGCTTTATCCAGGTTCTCAACTCCCAACGCCATACACATTCTTTTCTCTGAACCGAATGCATTGATCAGGACTGGAAATGCGGTTCCGGTGTTCTCAAATAAAAGAGCCTTACCGTTGTTTTTGCTTACCCGGTCAGTGATCTCGGTGATCTCGAGGTGAGGCGATACGAATGTCTTGATCCTGACCAGTTCACCGGCAGATTCAAGTGCTGAAATGAAATGAGACAGGGTCTTGTATGCCATTTGTATAAAAGCGTGTAAGGCGTTATTTTTTTAGTTTCAAGATATGAAGCTGATTTTATAAGACGTGTGGACTTTATAAACTTTATGAACTTTACAAGTTCAATTTACTTTGTATGTTTTCAAGCCGAATTTCTCCGGTTTATTGGCGTTATATTTCGACGGACATTTGAGCAAGAGGCTGGATGCAAGGAACTCATCGTTTTTCATTGTACCGATGATCACCACTTTCTCTGATTTCTCAAAATCCTGCGGTTTTGGATTGTTATATACAACTTTCATTTCCAACCCTTTATCATCGATCAGGTAAAAAGAGAACCGGTTGACGTTTTTAGTTGCATCGTACTCGATAGATTTTGTTTTATCGAGTTTCCCGATGATGTGAAATTCTTTCCCGGGTGTTGCAGCGGCTGCTGAGAAATCAGTATAGGTGCTTGAATCAGTCAGTGTCGTCACTACAACAGCCACTGCGATAACCAAAACAAGTAAGATGACAATATGGATAGTTTTCATTTTTCCTGATCACTTTTTTTTTCTTCAACTTCTTTTTCCAACCTTGTCACCTTCCTATCAATAGTAAAAAGGTAAATAAAAATGCCCACAAGGATCAGGGCCAGCACGGCAACAACGACAAAGATCTTTCCGTTTGCTAACATGGGTCTTTATGTATTATTGATGATCAGTTTAATTTTTCTTAATCGCACCCTGAGACTGTATATCCAGATGCCAAGGAGTATCCATCCCAGCATGGCGGGATAGAAAATGAGGCGCATGGAAGGCGGCAGGTGCATTGGTAATACGGTATTGGCATTTCCTCCTCCGGCCGGATGTATGCTTTCACCTGCAAGGCGGGGCAGGATGATCACAAGGACGATCCAGAGAAAGAAGGCGAAAACGTTATAGATCGCTGATACTTTTGCACGTTTCTGGGTATCATCAATGGATCCGCGGAGAATTGCATAAGCAAGATAGATCAGCAGTCCAACAGCGGCGCCGTTCAATTTCGGATCTTTGACCCATGGGGAACCCCAGGTAAAATTGGCCCATATCATCCCGGTAAAAATACCCAGGAAGCCGAACATCAGGCCGACATTTACAGCTTCGACCGCCCTAATGTCTTCCAGCTCATCAAATTTCTGCAGGTACCGTAAGCTATAAATAAAACCCATGATCAACATGGTAAGCATGCCAAACCACATACCCACATGATAGAAGATGTTTCTCATCGATTCTGCGGCCACTTCCATTCCCCCGAAAGAAACTTTAATGAAAAATCCTCCGAAAATTGCATAGAGCAAGAGCAGCCCTGCCAGCACCTTCCACCAGTATTTTTTCACCTGTTCTCCCAAATTATTTTACTATTGATTTTCGTGATTAGTCGCGCCAAAGGTACGGAAATAATAAATAAGCCAGGATAATGACGGCAACGTTGATGGTGAGCAGGATAATAATAAAGCCATAGTTTCCAGACCATTGACCGGCAGAAAGGGCACTCTTCGAAACTTTCATCAGGGTGCCGAGCAGGGGCAGGACAATGGGAAAGCTTAAGATCGCCATCAGCGAAAAATTGCTGCTTGCCCTCGAGGCAATGGCGGCCACCATTGTAAGTATGGAAGCCAGGCCAAAGCTGCCAAGGATCAGGGTAAGAAGAAAAAGTGGGATATTGACGACAAGGTTTCCCATCAGGAGTATAAAAAAGATGAAGGAGAGCACAGAAAGGATGGTCATCAGGATCAGATTATAGATGACCTTCGAGAGCAGGACGGCCTGGGGGCTTGCAATAGTATAATAGTAAAGGTGACGGGCCGGACTTTCCTGGATGAAGCTTTTGGAGATGCCGTTAACAGCCACGAAGAGAAGAATAATCCAAAACAATGAATTCCATGTATCGGTATCAATGATCCTGTCGAAGGCAAGATAGGTCACGAATATGGTGGAAACAAGGTAAAGCAGGATGCCGTTCAGGACATATTTTTGTTTTAATTCCAATCGTATCTCTTTCCCGATCAGATGTTTAACCTCTTTACCTGACATTTTCCCCGGATTTTATCAGTAACAAAAGTAACGAATATTCTACCACTCACCAATCATAAAAAAAAGCCCCGGCGAACCGGGGCTTTTTTTGTGAATGGTGAGAAGTGAAGCGTAAAATGGCTTCATTCCAAACCTTTTTTACTGTACGATCATCTTCTTAGTTATGGATTTATCACCTTGTTTCACAGTATAGAAATAGACACCCGAAGAAAGCTGGCTTGCATCAATCACAAACTGGCTGACACCAGGGAGAACATTGGTTTTCTCCATGTTCATCAATGTTTGACCTGTGAGGCTGGTCAATTTTAGTGACAGATCGCCCGGATACTGGATGTAAACATTTACACTAGTCAGGCCATTAACAGGGTTCGGGAAATTCTGTCCAACGGAGAAGGCGGGTTTTGCATGTTTTTCCGTTGTACCGACCCATAGCGGTTTTGCCCATTTGATAACGGTCATATAATTATCATCGGGCTGTGTTTGTCCATTATAACCTGAGATGTTCAGTCCTTTTACATAAGATCCTCCATAAGCATCGGCCTGGAATAAAATGTAAACATATGAGTCATCTGTAGTAGGTGAAGCTGAAGGATACATGCATTCTGAAAAATTGTATTGGATCCAGTCACCGGTAATATCAACCAGGGTATCCTGATGCCACAGGACTGTATCTCCCGAGATAACTCCATCCCTGCCAAAAAGGTGACGCAGGGTATAATTATTCGGGTCAACAAGGGTTGTAGCGCCTGCCCATGCAAGAAACACCTTATTGTTATTATCGATCACGAGTTCAGGGAATGAGGTCAGGGAAGTATAGTAATATGCCAGGGTCACTCCTGTAGGCGGATAGAATACCATTGTGTCTTTAACCCATGCTACATATTGATGATGTTTAAAGAGTGTATCCGGATTCAGACTTTGAACCAGTTGAGGCATATTTTCATTCCAGTAAGCAATCCCCTCGGTATAAGGTTTAAAATAACCGGATGTGTAGGATCCACTGTCTTGGAGTAAGCCGAAAACAACATGTGCTATGCCCTGTTGGTCAAATGCACATGACATGGTTCCATCAGGGCAATAGAAGTAACCTGGGGAATTTCCGCCAAGGTCATAGGGGGATTGATAAATAATGGTTTTTGTCCATGTTGTTCCATTGTCTGTGGATTTCATGAGGAACTGATCCATCCAGGAAGCGCCTACGGTAAAAGCAATTGTATTACCCATAGGTTCAGCCCAGGAATAGGTATCAGCTGTAAAGTTAGTGTAATCGGATCCAGAAGTACCGGCAAGTTGTGTCCAGCTCGTCCAGGTTGCTCCACCGTCAAGTGATTGGCAATAGAGCAAGGCACCATCCATCCCGTTATAAAGTTGTCCGCCATTGGCAGTGGGCTGTGTCAATGCGATTATATGGATGTAAGTGTGATTTGGTCCATTGGTCACCGATCTTGGCCAGAACATTGCTGTAATATTGTTTGGCAGTGTCGGCATCAGGGTTTGTGTCCATGCACCTGTTCCTTTGACTGTCCTGGTGTTGATCACCAGCGGGCCGACTGCCTGATGGGCGATGATAATTTCCCCTGTGGGACCAAAAGGAAGATATTCTCCCCATCCGACACGGCTGGTTTCAACGCGTGCCGTTGGCTGGGGGCCCCATGAGGTGCCGTCAAAGTAGTTGTAGCCGGTGCCACGGTCAGACCAGGAAGAACTCTGTGCGGACCATATACATGCAGTACCCATTGTTCCGTCGGGGTGGAGGTAAATCCTTTTCTGGTTGGTGTAATTGGTTTGCAGGTCGTACATAGTTACGGAAACCTGGGGGTCAGTCATGACACTTTTATTCGAGACAACAGGATTTGGGGATTGTTCTCCAGTTACCGGGAGGTCAAGATTGGTGATCTGGCTTCTGTTATATGGAGCGACCACATTGGCTTTATTCTGCCTGATTGCATTAAACTGGGCAAACGTACTCACAGTCAAGCCGAAAGCCAGTAACAAGAATAGAATTTTTTTCATAGGATCAGTTTTTAAATTATAAATCTCATTAATCAGACTAACAAAATTAATTTAAATTTCAGCTAATGCAACAAAGAGATCACTATTTTTTAATCACTTAAAGATCAGTGATGCCTGCCTGCCGGCGGCAGGGGATGCTTATACTAAATCTCAACCGAAGTTTGATCGAAGGTCAATCGAAGGTCAATCGAAGCTTAATCGAAGGTTAATCGAAGGATGGTCGGAGGGGCGTCGAAGGGACGTCGAAGGGACGTCGAAGGGAGAGTATGGTTTGAATGAATTCCGATCTAAGGTCGATCAGGTTTAATCGAAGGAAGTCCATTGGAAGTCAAAAGCGAGTCAGACATTAAGCTGAACGAGCAAAGTCCATAATGTCTGATGAAAGCAGAAAGTCAGGAATATCATAAAAAAAGCCCCGTCGAACCGGGGCTTTTTTGTGAA
Organism: uncultured Bacteroidales bacterium; assembly: GCA_963768805.1. Classification (GTDB taxonomy): domain Bacteria; phylum Bacteroidota; class Bacteroidia; order Bacteroidales; family FEN-979; genus FEN-979. Next base: position 66,070 of record CAVYJI010000003.1, read on the forward strand.
TGGTGAGGAGTGAAGCGTAAAAGGGCTTCATTCCGAATCCTTTTTTACTGTACGATCATTTTCTTGGTTATGGATTTATCACCCTGCTTCACGGTATAGAAATAGACACCTGAAGGAAGCTGGCTGGCATCGATCACGAATTGGCTGACACCCGGGAGAACATTGGTTTTCTCCATATTCATCAGTGTTTGACCTGTGAGGTCGGTCACTTTTAGTGACAGATCGCCCGGATTCTGGAGGTAAGCATTAACCCTGGTAAGGCCATTGACCGGATTCGGGAAGTTTTGTCCAACCGAGAAGGTGGGTTTTGCATGTTTTTCTGATGTACCGACCCATAGGGGTTTTGCCCATTTAATAACAGTCATGTAGTTATCATCGGGCTGTGTTTGTCCTGAATAACCTGATATGTTCAAGCCTTTTACATAAGATCCGCCATAGGCATCGGCCTGGAATAAAATGTAAACAAAGTAGTCATCTGTCATTTTAGCAGCAGACGGATACATACATTCAGAAAAATTATACTGGATCCAGTCACCGGTGATATCAACAATTGTATCCTGATGCCACAGGACTGTATCTCCCGAGATAACTCCATCCCTGCCAAAGAGGTGGCGCAGGGTATAATTATTCGGGTCAACCAGGGTCGTTGCACCGGCCCAAGAAAGGAATACTTTATTATTATTATCGATCACCAGTTCAGGGTTAGAGGTCAGGGAAGTATAATAATAAGCGAGGCTTACTCCTGAAGGCAGATAGAATACCATTGTGTCTTTAACCCATGCTACATATTGATGATGTTTAAAGAGTGTATCCGGATTCAGACTTTGAACCAGCTGAGGCATATTTTCATTCCAGTAAGCCATACCTTCTGTAAAGGGGCGAAAATAAGCGGCGGTGTATGTTCCACTATCTTGCTGCAAACCGAAAGCAACATGTGCTATGCCCTGCTGGTCAAGTGCACATGACATAGTCCCATCAGGACAAAAGAAGAAACCTGTAGAAGTTCCGCCAAGGTCATAAGGGGAATGATAAATAACGGTTTTTGTCCATGTGGTTCCATTGTCTAAAGATTTCATAAGGAACTGATCCATCCATGAATCACCTACGGTAAAGGCAATTGTATTACCCATAGGTTCAGCCCATGAATAAATATCGGCGCCAAACTGGCTGTAATCAGATGGACCCATACCTGGCAATTGAGTCCAGCTTGACCATGTGGTGCCACCGTCAAGTGAATTGCAATAAAGAATAGCACCGTCCATACCATTGTAAAGCTGACCGCCATTGGCTGTTGGCTCGGTACAAGCAATGACGTGGATATTGGTGTGGGTTGGACCATTTGTAACTGCCCTGGGCCAAATCATTTCAGTGACGTTAGTTGGCAAAGCGGGTAAGAGGGATTGAGTCCATGAGCCGGTTCCTTTTGGTGTTCTTATGCTCATCACCAATGGGCCGGAAGCAGCATGGGCAATTATCAATTCTCCGTTTGCGCCATACGGACAATATGAGGGCCAGCCTGTTCTGACTGACTCAACACGTGCCGTTGGTTGCGGGCCCCATGCGGTTCCGTCAAAATAGTTGTAGCCGGTGCCACGGTCAGACCAGGTAGAACTCTGTGTAGACCATGTGCATGTAGTTCCGATCGTTCCATCAGAGAACAGGTAAATTCTATTTTGATCGGTAACGTTGGTTTGAAGGTCATACATAGTCACAGAAACCTGCGGGTCAGTCGTGACACTTTTGTTCGAGACAATAGGATTTGATGATTGTTCTCCAACTACAGGAGAGTCAAGGTTTGTGATCTGGCTTCTGTGGAATGGAGCGACCACACTGGCTTTTTTCTGCATCATTGCATTAAACTGGGCAAACGTGCTGACAGAAAAGCCGAAAGCCAGTAACAAGAATAGAATCTTTTTCATAGAATTAAGTTTTAGAAATGAATTTCATTTTTGATTAGTGTAACAAAATTACAATATTTTTTTTCTTATACAACAAAGAGATCACTATTTTTTCCTGGTACAATGTTCGTGAGAGGTGAAAAGTGAGAGGTGAGAAGTAAAAAATGCAGTATAAGCATAAAAGAAGCCCCGGATGACCAGGGCTTCTTAAATTTTTTTTAACAAAAAACCTGTTATTGTACGACCATTTTCTTTGTAATAGATTTATCACCCTGCCTGACCGTATAGAAATAAACGCCCGGCGAAAGCTGGCTGGCATCGATCACGAACTGGCTTACACCAGGCTGAACATTGGATTTCTCCATGGTCATCAGGGTTTGCCCGGTGAGATTGGTTACCTTGAGTAATAAATCGCCTGCATTCTGAAGGTAAACATTTACTTTGGTCAGGTCAGTAACCGGGTTCGGGAAGTTCTGTCCGACCGACATGGTGGGTTTTGCATGTTTTTCATTTACTCCTGCCCATATCGGTTTTAGCCATTTGATCAAAGTTACATGGTTACTATCTCCCGTTGTCTGACCATGCCAGCTTGATTGACCAATGCTCTGCACATAAGATCCTGCATATTCATCGGCCTGGAATAAAATATAAACATAGGCATCATCAGTTATGGGTGAAGCAGCCGGGAACATACACTCAGCAAAATTGTACTGGATCCAGTCGCCGGTAATATCGACCAGGGTATCCTGATGCCATAGCACATTTTGTGACGGGGTGAGGACACCATCCCTGCCGAAGATATGGCGCATATTGTAGCTGTTCGGGTCAAGTAGTGTTGTAGCGCCGGCCCAGGCGAGGAATACTTTATTATTATTATCAATTACGAGTGTCGGTTTGGAGGTAAGAGAAGCACCATTCCAATAGGTTATTTCAGTAACAGGCAGGGAAAACAGGCTTGTATCTTTTACCCATCCCACCAGGTTACCTGTTGCAAAGAGTGAATCAGGGTTAAGGTCTGGCCTGAGCTGAGGTTGGGTTTCATTCCAATAGACGATACCCTGAGCTAAAAGATTGTATGTATAACCGGCATCGGCTGTTCCACTGTCATAAGCCAATCCGAACACCACGTGTGCCATGCCCTGATTATCAAGTGCAACGGCACTTGACTCATCAGGAGCATAGAAGAAGTGCGGCGAAGTTCCACCCAAATCATAGGGTGACTGGTAAACGATGGTTCTTGTCCAGGTTGTCCCGTTGTCAATCGATTTTTCAAGAATAAAATCAAAAAAGGGATCTCCGATGACAAAGGCTAGTGTATCATTTCCGTGAGGTGCAGCAAATGCATAAGTGTCACCTCCAAATCCCCAATAGTTGCTGGAGGTCAGTCCGGTAGGCTGTATCCAGGAAGACCAGGTGACACCTCCGTCGAGTGAGTGGCAATAGAGAAGTGCGCCATCCAGGCCATTGTATATCGTTCCGCCATTGGCTGTAGGCTCAGACACGGCGATGATATGAATATACATATGGTTTGGCCCATTTGTTACAGTCCTGGGCCAAAACATTCCAGCGATGCCTGTAGGCAGGGCCGGTAATACAGTCTGTGTCCAGGTGCCTGTGCCTTTTATGGTGCGGGTATTCATTACCAGCGGGCCGGCTGCTTCATGTGCGATGACGAGTTCGCCGGTAGGGCCCCAGGGCTGATAATCGGGCCAGCCTGTTCTAATGCTTTCGATACGGGCGGTAGGCTCCGGTCCCCATGCGGTACCATCAAAATAGTTATAGCCAGTTCCGCGGTCGGTAAAGTTTGTCTGCTGAACAGACCAGGTACAGGCGGTTCCGATAAATCCGTCCCCGTAAAGGTAACACCTGGTTTGAATTGCGCCGTTGGTTTGAAGGTCATAAACGGTTGTTGCAGGAATAGGGTCAGTCAGGATACTTTTGTTCGGCAGGATGCCGTTGGGTGGCTGTTCTCCGGGAACAGGCAGGTCTATGTTATTCATGGCAGGCCCGCTCACCGTAGCGACAGCTTTAGGATTTCTCTTTACGAAAGTATCGAATTGTGCAAATGTACTCACGGCAAAACCGAGAGCCAGCACCAGGCATAAAAATTTTTTCATACTCATTTTGAATTAGGGTTCAACAAAATGTTAAATTAATGGAACAAATATAAGACAAAAAACGAACAGATATTAGTATTTTATTAAAAAAATCAAGGTTTTCAGAGATTTTCAGGGTTACTATTTTTTCTGATAATTTTTTCTTTCGTATCCAGGGGAATGATGGCTGAACGTTGTTCAAATGCCTGATCTGTAAATAATTTGCGGTAAGTGATATGACGCTTTGCAAAGACTGCGCCGACTGATTCATGGAGGGCCCGCATCTTGGGGTTAAAATCTCCGACCCATGAGAGTTCCACTTCAGTGTAGTGCGGTTTTCTTTTCATGACCTCATTCAGGTGCCAGAAGATACCCGACTCAAATCCACTGCGCTGGTATTCCGGTTTGACGCCCATGATAACGATCCTGGCCCGTGTCATGGTATTACGGCTTTTCATATAAAGGAACCTTATCTTGTTCCACAGGTTCAGTCTGCCATTAAAATGGCTGGTTATCTGGTTGACATCCGGGAACATGATCAGGAATGCTGCAGGCTCTTCATTGTGGTAAGCAAACCAGATCATTTCTTCATCGAGAAAGGACCGTGATTTTTCCAGGGTTTTGCGGAGGAGTTTTTCTTCCATCGGCGTAAAATTTTCATGAAAAGCCCAGGCAGCGTCATAAATATTCTTGAGGTCAGCGATGAATTTTGATGCTTCATTATAATTAAAATGCCGAAAATGGTATTCAGGCTTGCCCCTCACCCGGTCGGCAATCTTCCAGAACCTTTCGGGAAAAGGTTTTGTCAGATCGAGGTGATTTGAAACCTGTTCAAAATAAAATTTAAAGCCGTATGATTCGAACAGGGGACGATAATACGGGGGATTGTAATTCATTCCAATTCCGGGAGGAATGAATCCTTCCACAAGCAACCCCCAGTTAACATCATTTTCCCCGAAATTTATCGGTCCGTCCATGGCCTGCATGCCTCTTTCTTTCAGCCAGTCGCGGCAGGTATCAAAGAGCAGGCAGGCAGCATCATAATTGTCGATGCATTCAAAAAAACCCATTCCTCCGGTAGGTTGCTGAAAGGTATAGGCTTTATTCTTATTTATGAAAGCAGCGACTCTTCCGGTCAGATCTCCTTTTTCATCTTTAAGTATCCATCGTACAGCTTCACCGTGTTTAAAAAAGCTGTTCTCTTCAGGATTAAAAACAGATTCGGTCTCAGAGTCAAGGGGGCAACTCCAGGCAGGATCATTTTTATAGATGATCTTCGGTACTTTTAAGAACTCCCGGATTGTTTTCCTGTCTTTTACTTCAATGATCCGCATGGTATTAATCAGGTTAACATGACTCAATGGCATCTGCCTGGTGAATGATTATCTTCCCTACAAAAATACATTATTTCACAGAGCGTTGAAAAGAATCGCTATTTTTGTGAGGTCATCAGAAGATCCATGAAAAAGCTTGACTGGTTCATCCTTAAATCCTACCTCGGGCCACTGGTGATGACTTTTTTCATTGCGGTCTTTATCCTCCTGCTGCAGTTCCTGTGGAAATACATCGATGATCTTGTAGGTAAAGGACTGGAATGGTATATCATAGCTAAGCTACTATTCTTTGCCTCCTCCACTTTTGTCCCCTATGCCCTGCCACTTGCGATCCTATTATCATCACTGATGATGTTCGGGAACCTGGGTGAACATTATGAGCTGGTTGCTATGAAATCGGCAGGTATCTCGCTGAACCGGATCATGCGGCCGCTGATCATTGTTTCGATCCTGATCAGCCTGCTGGGTTTTTACTTTTCCAATGTCGTTTTGCCCACTGCCAACCTGAAATTCCTTTCCCTTTTATTTGATATCCGCGAAAAAAAACTCGCTTTCAACATCAAGGAAGGAGTATTTTATAATGGTATCGACGGTTATGTTATTCTGGTAGGGAAAAAGGACCCGGATGGCAATACCATCCGGGATGTCATGATCTACGACCATACACAGCATATGGGAGATATATCATTGACCATTGCAAAATGGGGGAAGATGGAGCTTACACCCGATAAGCGATTTCTTATATTCAGGTTATATGATGGATCAAATTACGAAGAACGCGTCGATCTCAGGGACGCAAACATAACTCATCCCTTCCAGCGGACAAAATTCAGTGAACAGTTCCAGCAGTTCGATCTTTCCACGTTCCAGCTGACCCGGACGGATGAGAAGCTCTTTAAAAGCAATTATGAAATGCTGAATACTGCCCAGTTGAAGAAATCCATCGATTCGATCCATAAGGAGGACCTTGAGCAGCAGAAAAACTTTAGCAAGATGTCCATCCATAACTATTATTACCTGTCTGCCGACACAATAAAAAAGCCTGTCAAGCCATTAGCCGTCAGCACGCCGATCAAAGATCTGTTTGCCGGTATATCTCCCGGCGACCGGAAAAGGATCATAGAGTCAGCCAAGGGTGCCGCATTCAATGTCAGCGATAACCTGAGGGTGAATGCAGAAAATTTTTATCAGAAAGAAAAAAACCTTCATCGTTACGAGGTAGCCCTTCAAAAGAAATTCACATTCTCAATTGCCTGTTTTCTTCTCTTTTTTATAGGAGCACCGCTTGGGGCCATCATCAGGAAAGGAGGGCTCGGCCTTCCTGCAGTCATTTCGACCATTTTCTTTATTCTCTTCTGGATCCTTTCCATCACAGGGGAAAAATATGCCATTGAAGGAGTTCTTCCTGCTTACCAGGGAATGTGGATCGCGCCGCTGGTTCTTTTGCCGATAGGGATCTTTCTGACTTACAAGGCAACCATTGATGCCTCTTTGCTTGATGTAGATGCGTGGGTAAAGTTCTTTATGAATCTGAAGACGCTGTTAAAAAAGAAAGATGGATGAAGATCCTCCTGCTTTGTAATAAATCTCCCTGGCCACCGGCGGAAGGCGGGCCGATCGCGATGAACATGATCATTGAAGGACTCCTACGGGCCGGGCATAGCGTAAAAGTGCTTGCCATCAACTCCAATAAATATAATGTAGATATTTCCTCAATTCCGGAGGAATACCGGGAAAAAACGGGTATCGAACTGGTCTATGTCGATCTGAGCATTCGACCGTTTGCCGCTTTCTGTAACCTTTTTTCAAGCCGTTCTTATCATGTAGAACGCTTCGTCTCGAAAGACATGGAGAATGCCCTGATCAGGATCCTGCAGTCTGAAAAGTTCGATATCGTCCAGTTCGAATTGCTTTATATGAGCCCTTATGCACGTGTTGTGAGGAAATATTCAGATGCCAGGATCGTCCTTCGCACACATAATATTGAGCACCTCATCTGGCAGCGGGTTGCTGAGAGCACGAAAAACCCGCTGAAGCGATTGTACCTTAAAAACCTGGTAAGGAAGCTTAAGAACTATGAATGTTCTGTGATCCGGCAGTATGATGGCATTGCTGCGATAACTGACCAGGATGCGGCATTCTTTCGCTCTGCAAATTGTCTTCAGCCTGAGGATCTAAGCCGGATCCCAGTCATCACTATCCCGTTTGGCATTGACCCGGGGCAGTATCCTTTGACGAATGAAGAACCTGATTTCCCATCACTCTTCTCGATAGGTGCTATGGACTGGATCCCTAACCTTGAAGGCATTTGCTGGTTCCTGGAAAAGGTCTGGCCGGAGGTCCACCGGAAGTATCCCGGGTTGCATTATTATCTCGGCGGACGTCACATGCCAGCATGGTTCAGGAAACGAAAATACGATAATGCAGAGATCATCGGAGAAGTAAATAATGCCATTGCATTTATGCGCTCAAAGGCTATCCTGATCGTTCCTGTTTTCTCAGGAAGCGGGATCAGGATCAAGATAATTGAAGGAATGGCCACGGTCAAAGCGATTATATCGACTACAGTCGGAGCTGAAGGCATCCGATATACACAAGGACACGATATCTTCATCGCCGACACGCCGCGTGAATTCATGGATTGTATTTCGACCTGCGTTGAAAATAAAGACCTGTGTAAAACCGTTGGCAGGAATGCCAGGGATCTTATACTGAGAGAGTATGACCGTGATCTGATCATTTCAAAACTCACAGGGTTTTATCAAAAAATCAGTAAATGATTCGGGATTTAATTATTTTTGCCCATCCAAGTCTGCTTCATGAAACTGTTCATTTTACTTCCCCGCGTACCCTATCCTACTGAAAAAGGAGATAAACTCCGGGCATTTAACCAGCTAAAGCAATTGTCAGGGAAGCATGAGATCATTCTCTGCGCGCTTAACGATACCTACCTTCATGAAGATGCTGAAATGGTACTTTCCAAGTATGCAAAGAATGTTTATATTATTGATATATCCAAAGCATCGATCTATCTACACCTCTTACTGACTTTATTTTCATCCAAACCTTTGCAGGTTGGCTATTTTTATAACAAAAGAATTGACCGGATCATCCGTTCCCTGATCGAAAAGCATCAACCTGATCATATATTTTGCCAGCTCATCAGGGTTGCCGAATATGTGAAGGGTATCCCAATCCCGAAAACCCTGGATTACCAGGATGTCTTTTCAAAGAATGTGGAACGCCGCATGTCAAATGCACCTTTTTATATGAGGCCATTCCTGAAAATGGAATACCTGCGACTGCTCAATTACGAACATGATATTTTTGGAAAATTTGACAACAAGATCATTATTTCCATACCCGACCGTGACCTGATCCCTCATCCCGACAGGGAAAAGATCGTAGTGGTCAGGAACGGCGTTGACACTACGTTCTTCCTGCCATTGGACAGGGAAAAAGAATTCGACCTGGTGTTTACAGGTAATATGGGCTATCCCCCCAATATTAATGCAGCCGAATTCCTGGCGCAGAAGATCCTTCCCGTTATCCTCCCGCATAAGCCCGAAATAAGGATCCTTATTGCCGGCGCCAATCCTAACCTGCGCGTTTCAGTACTTAAATCTGAAAATATCGAAGTCAGCGGATGGGTCCCGGATATGCGGGAATGCTATGCCAGGGCAAAGATATTCATTGCACCTATGCAGATCGGAACAGGGCTGCAGAACAAGTTACTGGAAGCCATGGCCATGCAGATCCCCTGCATCACTTCTCCTCTTGCCAACCAGGCGCTCCTGGCAAAAGAAAATGAAGAGATCCTTATTGCAGATACTGCAGAAGCCTATGCCAATCACATTCTTTTCCTGCTTGACAACCCGGAAAAAGCAGGTCATATCGCTAAAGCAGGATATGAATATGTCTTAAAGAACTTTACTTGGGAAGCAGAGACAGATAAAATTGAAAAATTGCTGAATCCCGGCTGATCCTGAGTTGACACTTTCATTCCACATTTGATAATTGACGATGGCCGACGACAAAAAGATCATATTTTCGATGGTGAATGTCAGCAAGACATTTCCACCCCATAAACAGGTATTAAAAGATATCTATCTTTCATTTTATTATGGAGCGAAGATCGGCATTATAGGACTGAACGGGTCAGGTAAATCCACTTTGCTTAGGATCATCGCCGGTCTTGAAAAATCCTTCCAGGGAAATGTAGTCTTCTCCCCGGGTTACAGCATTGGTATCCTTGAGCAGGACCCGTTGGTCGACTCAAACAAGACGGTCCTGGAGATCGTAAAGGAAGGCGTCGAGGAAGTAGTAAGGCTGCTTGAAGAATATGAGCAGGTGAATGCGCAGTTTGGGGAAACCCTTACAGATGCCGAGATGGATAAGTTGATCCAGCGCCAGGGGGAGTTGACCGAACTGCTTGACCATCACAATGCATGGGATCTGGACAGCAGGCTTCAGCGTGCAATGGATGCCCTCCGGTGCCCTGAGGGCGACCGCCCTGTGAATGTGCTGTCAGGCGGGGAAAAAAGAAGGGTAGCTTTGTGCCGCCTCCTGCTGAAAGAACCTGATATCCTCCTGCTGGATGAACCTACCAATCACCTGGATGCCGAATCGGTACAATGGCTTGAACAGCATCTCCAGCAATATAAAGGAACAGTCATAGCGATCACTCACGACCGGTATTTCCTTGATAATGTTGCCGGGTGGATCCTGGAACTGGACCGGGGCGAAGGCATCCCATGGCAGGGAAACTATTCGTCCTGGCTTGAGCAAAAATCAAACCGCCTGGCCATGGAAGAGAAATTTGAAAGCAAGCGCAGAAAAACTCTCGAAAGGGAACTCGAATGGGTCAGGATGTCACCAAAGGCACGCCAAGCCAAAGGGAAAGCAAGACTTGCAGCCTATGAACGACTGTTGAACGAGGATGTCAAACAGAAGGAAGAGAGGCTGGAGCTCTATATTCCAAACGGACCCAGACTGGGAAATAAGGTGATCGATGCATCTGCAGTCTCAAAATCATTCGGGAACAACCTGCTGTTCGAGAATCTCGAATTCTCATTGCCTCCAGCAGGTATCGTCGGTGTGATCGGTCCGAACGGTGCCGGGAAGACCACCCTGTTCCGCCTGATCATCGGCTCTGAAAAGCCTGACAGCGGTACTTTTAAGATCGGTGATACCGTGAAAATAGGTTATATAGATCAAAGCCATACTGCAATTGATCCTGAAAAGACAGTCTTTCAAGTCATTTCGAATAACAGCGAGATCATCCAGCTTGGCGGGAAGTCGATGAACGCAAGGGCCTATGTGGCGAGGTTTAACTTCACCGGGGCTGACCAGGAAAAGAAATGCGGCGTGCTGTCAGGAGGTGAACGAAACAGGCTTCATCTTGCCCTCACCCTGAAAGAAGAAGCCAATGTACTCCTCCTCGACGAGCCTACCAATGACATTGACGTAAATACCTTAAGAGCATTGGAAGAAGGACTCGAGAATTTTGCCGGTTGTGCGGTTATCATATCCCATGACCGTTGGTTCCTCGACCGGGTGGCAACGCATATTCTCGCATTCGAAAGTAATTCACAGGTATATTTCTTCGAAGGCGGATATTCTGAATACGAAGAAAACCGGAAAAAACGTCTTGGCGACGAGATCCCTACCCGGATCCGGTACAAGAAGCTGAAAGCGGATTAACTTCAGGAGTGACAGGATGACAGAGTCACAGGTCACAACTGTTCAGAGTGATCTGTGTTCAGAATGAACCCAAATAATATCCTGCAACTGATGGATAATTTTTATCTTTGTGCAAATTTCATGGAATGTCACTCCAGAAACCCTCTATTCCCAAAGGCACACGTGATTTTTCACCGCCTGAAATGGCGAGGAGAAACTATATCTTCGATACCATCCGAAAGGTATTCCAGCTATTCGGCTACCAGCCTATTGAAACACCGGCCATGGAAAATCTTGCCACATTACTGGGGAAGTATGGTGAAGAGGGTGATAAGCTGCTCTTCAGGATCCTTAACTCGGGTGATTTTCTTGATTCCCTGAAGGATGAAGATCTCTCTGGAGGAAATTATAAATACCTGATACCCAGGATCTCAGAAAAAGGATTGCGATATGACCTTACGGTCCCTTTTGCACGATTCGTAGTCCAGCATCAGAACGAGATCACCTTTCCTTTCAAGCGATACCAGGTACAGCCGGTCTGGCGTGCCGACCGGCCCCAGAAGGGACGCTACAGAGAGTTCTTCCAGTGTGATGTGGATGTTATAGGCAGCGATTCCCTGTTATATGAAGCCGAGCTTATCCAGATCGTTGACAAGGTCTTCACGGGCCTTGGAGTGAAATATACCGTCAAACTAAATAACCGTAAGATACTTTCAGGGATTGCGGAGGTGATCGGAGAACCGGGACGGCTGATCGATCTGACTGTTTCACTTGATAAGATGGATAAAGCCGGGATAGAGCCGGTTATCGCCGAGCTCCGTGAAAAGGGATTTTCAGATGCTTCGCTCAGCGCCCTGGAGCCTTTTTTGAATTATGCCGGCGAAAAGGATCTTAATAAGCTCCTTCAATTTTTAAAAGGAAAACTACAATCCTCTTCTATTGGAATAGAAGGGATCAAAGAATTTGAAACAATAATGGCTTACCTGGGTGACCTTGACCTGTTTAAATATATTGAACCGGATATTTCCCTTGCCCGGGGACTTAATTATTATACCGGCACGATCATCGAAGTGAAGGCTGTTGGTGTGCCCATTGGCAGCATTTGTGGGGGTGGGCGTTATGATGACCTGACAGGGATCTTTGGACTTAATGGTATTTCCGGGGTTGGTATCTCCTTCGGAGCCGACCGGATCTATGATGTGATGAAAGAGCTGAATCTGTTTCCTGGCATGATCGAGGTCACCACACAAGTCCTTTTCGTGAATTTCGGCGCTGAGGAAGAAAGATACTGCTTTCCTTTACTTTCAGATCTGCGTGGATCGGGCATTTCTGCCGAGATCTATCCCGAAGCAACAAAACTGAAAAAACAACTGGAATATGCTAACCGTAAGAATATTACTTATGTGGTGTTAGTGGGTGAAAATGAGATGAAGGAAAGTAAATTTACACTAAAGAATATGTATACAGGGGAGCAAGGCACGATGCCATGGGAAGAACTGAAGAGGAAACTGGTGAACGGTGAGCAGTGATCAGTGAACAGAAAACTAAGCAACACCCAGAACCTGATAACCAATACCAAAAACTAAACATATGACCCTTGTAATTAAAGGCGCGGGATTAACAATTGAAGACGTTGTGAACGTTGCCCGAAATAATGAAAAAGTTGAACTGGATAAAAAGGCTATTGAGCGGATCAATGTGTGCCGTGCCATGCTGGAAAAGAAGATCGAAGCCCATGAGATCATGTATGGCGTTAATACCGGTATCGGTGAATTCTCGGAAGTGGTGCTGAATGACGACCAGGTGAAAGATTTCCAGAAATACCTTATATATAACCATGCTGCAGGTATCGGCGACCCGATGCCTCATGACTGGGTGCGTGGTGCCATGCTGGGGCGCATCAATGTACATGCACACGGCAATTCAGGTTCACGGATCGAGATCACGCAGACACTGGTGGATATGCTCAATAAAGGGGTTACTCCTTTTGTTTGCCAGAAGGGTTCAGTGGGCGCCTGCGGAGACCTTGCACCAATGTCGCAGATCGCTTTGCTGATGATGGGTGAAGGTCATGCTTATTATAAAGGAAAATTATATACGGGAAAGGAAGCGCTTTACAAAGCAGGGATTCCTGTTCCGGGATTAAAGGCAAGGGATGGATTGGCGACCATCAATGGCTCAAATGTCATGACTGCCATGAGTGCCCTCTTTCTCTATGATGCCAATAACTGGCTGAAACAAGCGGAGATCGCTGCTGCGATGTCGCTGGAAGCCATGAAAGCCAATATGAGGCCCTATCTGCCGAAGCTGCATGAGGCCAGGGGCTTTAAAGGAGCAATCAGGAGCGCTGCTGCCATTCTGAAATGCGTACAGGGGGGTGATCTCGCTGAAAGAAAAGTAAAATGCAAAGTCCAGGATGCCTATTCGATGCGTTCGACGCCACAGGTAATAGGGGCAGCTCACGACGCCCTTGCCTATGCACGTTCGCAGGTTGAGATCGAGTTGAACGGTGTCGGGGATAACCCGGTCTTTTTCCCTGAAGAGAACCTTCAGCTATCGGGAGCCAATTTCCAGGGTTCGCCGGTGTCGGTCCCCATGGATATGGCAGGAATGGTCATTACCATGGTATGTGTGATGTCCGAAAGGAGGATGAACCGTCTGAACAATCCTGCGCTCAGTGTTGGTCTGCCTGCTTTCCTTACCAAAGGAGCCGGGATGTTCAGCGGTATGATGCTGAGCCAGTATACAGCCGACATGCAGATCGTGGAACAACGGATCCTTTCGGCTCCTGCTTCGATACAATCCATTCCTGCCGCCGCCGACCAGGAAGACTTTGTGTCAATGGGCATGAATACCGCACTGAAGAATTTCCAGATCCTCGATAACGCCTATGGTATACTCGGCATAGAATTCATGGCAGCCGCACAGGCACTCGATTTCAGGGATTATAAATTCGGAGCCGGCGTCAGTAAAGCAAAGGATGTCATACGGAAACATGTTGCCTTCCTTGATGTTGACCGGCCTTTGTATCCCGACCATAATACCATGAAAGCACTGGTCAGCTCATGCGAGATCCTGGATGAGGTTGAAAAAACTGTGGGAAGACTTGAGTGAACTCATTAAACTAATAAACTATTGATGGAAGAGGAACAGCTACCACCGGTCGCCGGGTCGAAGGAGAAGCGTCCCGGACTGCTCACCCTGTTATGTATTCTGACCTTCATCGGCAGCGGATTGAATGCATTATCGAACCTGATGTTTTTCGTTTTTTATGATGTATCTATGAAATTTGCATCTGAAATGGTGAAGACTTTCAAGATATCCGGTATGGAACAGTTCCTGGATGCGAAGCCTTCGTACTTTGCTGTAACTGCCCTGATCAATGCTCTGGCTGTAGCAGGTGCAGCATGGATGTGGCAACTCAGGAAACCGGGCTTTCATTTGTATACCATCGCACAGATACTGGTGATCATTGCACCTATGGTTTTCTTCCGGCTTCCCGGCCCTGACCTGTTCAGTGTCCTCCTCTCAGGAATTTTTGTAGTGCTGTATAGTACGACCCTGAAAAAGATGTCCTGAAGATGGAAGAGATAAATAAGACAGACAATACACCTAAAGAAGCAGCCAGCCGGCCACTGGTCCTGACGTTGCTCTGCCTTTTTTCTTTTGTCTTTTTTGGCCTGGCTTCAGTTCTTTTTCTCCTTGCATTGCTCTGGTCAGGCTCCATTGCGGATATGGTGCTCAGGTATGCTCCTGAACAGGCGGTTAACAGGGTTGGGGTGCTTTTTTACATCCTGGGCGGGTTGCTGTTTCATTCAGTTTCATTTGCCGGAACAATATTAATATGGAAGATGAGAAGGGCGGGTTACCTGATATTCGGTACCTCCTCGCTGATAATCGCCGCATATCAATTATTCGCAACACAGATTTCCTCCCTTACCACGGCCTTTTATATAGCGCTGATCATTGCTTTTGGCTTCTTTTTCAAAAGATTCAGATAGCATTTTTCCCATATGAACCCCAGGGCAAGCACTGGACCCTAATTCAGCTCCAAGGGGCGGGGTACCTGCCTGCCGGCAGGCAGGTTATACCCTCCGACTTCGTCGGGATTGACTGCCTGCCGGCAGGCAGGTTCAACTATCAATTTTAATTCACCATGTTCTTAAAATTGAAGTTTCACGAATAAAATGCAAACTATTAATTTTAAACAGGTTAAATAATTCTGATCTTTTCCAAATAATTTATATTAATTTTTTTTTAACTTTTTTTAAGATTTGTTTGACTTTTAAGGATTTTATTTCATAAACTTGCATTGGATATGAAGAAAGGCTTGTTATCAACACTCAATATATACATGATACTGGTTTACATTATCAGGTGTAACCCGGTGACCTTATTAATATTAGACTGATTATTAATCCTTTTACTAACCAAAATCATCCACTATGAGAAAATTTACCATTGTCCTTGCTTTTCTTCTATTGGCAGGACTGCAAGGCGTTCTTGCACAAACACGGGTCATATCCGGTGTTGTCACATCATCGGAGGACAAGTCCCCTATTCCCGGGGTGACCATTGTAGTCAAAAGCACGACCATTGGGACCACTACCAATGTTGACGGGAAATATGTTTTGTCTGTTCCGGGTAAGTACGATGTACTGACCTTTTCCTATGTAGGGATGAAGACAAAAGATGTAAAGATCGGCGAATCCAATACGATTGATCTTGTGATGGAGCCCGACATTATGAACATGGATGAGATCGTTGTGACTGCCATCGGTATTCCGAGGGAAACGAAAGCTCTGAGCTATTCAGTGCAGAATGTTTCATCAGAGGACATCGGTAAAGCAGCACAGACAGATATGATCAACAGTTTGCAGGGAAAGGTCTCTGACGTGCAGGTTGTCAGTTCATCCGGAGCTGTTGGTGCTGCATCTTATATCCAGATCCGTGGGGTAACCTCCCTGACACAAAACAACCAGCCCCTCTTTGTAGTGGATGGTGTTCCTGTTGCAGGAGCTGAAACAGGTGGTGATATTGAAGCTGCCACAAATAATAATTTTGATGGTGTTGCGCTGTCCAACCGTGCCATTGACCTTAACCCTGACGACATTGAATCTGTCAGCATTCTGAAAGGCGGGGCAGCAACCGCACTCTATGGTTTGCGTGCTGCATCCGGAGCAGTTATTATCACCACAAAGAAGGGAAAAGCCACGACTGGTAAAAAGATCTCAGTGAATTTCAGCACATCTGTCAAATTTGACGTTGTAAGTCAGTTACCCCAATTGCAGAAACAATACGGACAGGGGACACAAGGAAACTGGATCTCAGGAAACAAATTCAGCTGGGGTCCGAAACTGGATACCTGTGCATATGATAAAACAAACTGGAGCACCTATGAATGGAAAGATTTTGATGTCGATGGAAGGATCGTAAGCAAAAACGCACCTGGTGCCACCAGTGGGTCAGTTAATACATACAGCCCTTATCAATTCTTCCAGACCGGGTTGACAACTGATAACTCCATCGCATTGAGCGGAGGAGGCGATATTTCTACCTTCTATTTCAGTTTCTCGGATAACCAGACCAAGGGGATCATTCCCAATAATACCATGCACAGGAACACTTTCAAGATATCCGGCGATTCAAAACTTTCAGATCACTGGAAGGTATCCGGTACTGCAAATTATATCATCACATCTGCAAACCGTATACAGCAGGGTAACAATACTTCGGGAGTAATGCTTGGCTTGTTAAGAACGCCTCCCACATTCAACAATGCAGCCGGTTATGTCTTCTCATCCGACTACCTGTTACCGGATGGTTCACCAGTACCCAGTGCAGGGAACGAAAGAAGTTATCGTCATGGGATCTATTATGACAATCCCTACTGGACTGCAAATGAAAACCATTACATGGATGCTGTAAACCGTCTGATCGGTTCGGCACAGGTGGATTACCTGGCAAACAAATGGCTTTCTTTTACCTATCGTATAGGTATGGACTGGTACCAACGGAAAATCGACGATGACCTTGCAGTAGGGTCATCGACTCAACCGGCAGGCTGGGCAAAAAGAGGTGAAGAACTAAGCAAGAATTTCAATTCTGACCTCTTTATGACCATTGATAAGAATTTTGCAAAGGATTTCAATGTTCACTTTATCCTGGGCCAGAATATGTCTGAACAATATTTTAGTGGCCTTTACTCACAAGCATTGGGACTGGTAATTCCGGAATATTATGACCTGAACAATACCACGAGCATCGCTTCCCAGGAGTCAACTTCTGATCTCAGGAGAGCCGGTTTTTACGGAGATCTGACACTGGCCTGGAAAAACATGCTTTATTTGACGGCTACCGGCAGGAATGACTGGTCAACCACTTTGCCCGCAAATAAGAATTCGTTTTTCTATCCATCTGTCGGGTTGGGATGGATCTTTACCGGGTTAGATGCTTTAAAGGATAACAAGGTGCTTCCTTATGGAAAGATCCGTGTTTCTTATTCTGTTACGGCGAAGGATGCACCTCCATATGCTACCCTTACCCCTTATACTGCGCCTGCTGTTGCTGACGGATGGACGACCGGTTTGACCTGGCCTTTCAACGGCACCAATGGATTTTTACTCAGTAGCACCTTGGGTAATAACCAGTTAAAGCCTGAAAAGACCGGCAATTTTGAAACCGGTATCGACCTTAAATTCATTCAGAACAGGATAGGTGTATCTTACACTTTCTTCGACAATTTAACGACAGATGATATTCTTAATGTTCCCATTGCTGCAACCACAGGTTATACTTCAGTCTGGCTGAATGCAGGTTCCATAAGGACTTCCGGACATGAAATAACCCTGGATCTTGTTCCCATAAAATCAAAGAACTGGGAATGGGATATTACAGGAAACTGGTCGAAAATTGACAATACTGTGAAGGCCCTTGCTCCCGGTATCAATCGTCTTTATCTTGCAGGATTCACTGGTTCTGAAGTTGATGCCGTTGTTGGCCAGCCCTATCGTACAATTTATGGTTATGACTGGGTACGCGATAAAAATGGCAACGTACTTATCGGCGCTAATGGATACCCTACAATGTCATCCAACGAGACTGCCCTGGGCAACGTAGATCCAAAATGGACAGCAGGTATCAGCACCACACTTCGCTGGAAAGACCTGAGTCTTTATATGCTTGTTGACATCAAGCATGGCGGAAAAATGTGGGATGGTACCCGTGGAGCCCTTGATTATTTCGGAGTTTCAGCCGGTACACTGAACAGGGGTGAACTTGTCACATTCCCGGGAGTTATGGCTGACGGCAGCAAAAACACCATGAAGGTTCCTTTGGACCAGGCCTGGTACCAGTCAGACGGAAGCGGATTTGTCGGCGCTACTGCACCTTATATTGAAGATGCCGGATGGGTAAGATTGAGGACTGTTACTCTTACTTATAATATTTCGAAATTCCTGAAGAAGACCTTTATCCGCCAGCTGAGTGTATTCTTCACAGGCACCAACTTATTGTTATTTGACCACTATAAGGGTGTTGATCCTGAAACAAGTCTTGCAGGTTCTCAGAATGGACAAGGTGTTGATTACTTTAATATGCCCGGAACGAAGAGCTACACACTTGGCTTGAATGTGTCATTTTAAATCGGACCAAAATAAATTATAACAACAAAAAATCGAAATAATTATGAAAAATATAAGATTCAAATTCATTGGAGTTTTACTCCTCCTGGCTTTGGTCCTTGGTTCATGTAAGAAATGGATCGATACAAAAATGAACGTGAACCCGGATGCTCCTAAAGACGTTCCGATGGCTTCGCTAGTGCCGGCCATTGAAGCCAGCATGGCTTATACCCTCATCGGCGGGAATGATTATTCCCGTGTCACTTCTCAGTGGATGCAGTATTTCAATGGTATTGCCCGTCAGTCACAGGGTGAATCCAATTACATCTGGCACGACGGCGATGTCGACAATGTATGGAATACTGCCTATTCACAAATCATGGAAAACCTCACGATCGTAATAAGCAAGGCTAAGTCAGCCCATGACAATATGAACATGGGTATTGCCAATGTCCTGATGGCAGAATCTCTTGGATTTGTGACCGATGTTTGGGGTGATATTCCATATTCACAGGCATTCCAGGGTCTGGCCCAGTTAAATGTACCCTTTGACAAGCAACAGGATCTCTATCCAAAGATCCTTGCCATGCTCGATACCGCTATTGCAAGGTTTCAGGCCACTCCACAGGTTTATGAGATTGGCGACCTGCTCTATCCCAATGCAGATGGTGATCCTACAGCACAGGCAGCTGCCTGGCTTAAAGCAGCCTATAGCCTGAAAGCAAGGTATACCTTACATTTATGCAAGATTGACCCGACATCCTGGGCATCAGCTCTCACAGCAATTAACGCCGGAGCCCTTGCCAGCAACAATGACGACATGCAGTTTGGATTTGGGGCGAACGTTGGTCAGCAGAATCCTTTATTCCAGTTCATGGATCAGAGAGGAGATATCGCCATGCATAAAACATTCATGGATATGCTGGCTCAAAGGTTTGACCCCCGGCTAACAGTGTTTGCTGCTCCGGGAGTAGGGACCAACCCTTACCAGGGTGCCGATTGGGGATCCACCGGTGATTCAGCTTCTCCTCCGGGAGCTTCAGTTGCATCCCCAAGTTCATCTGTACAATTCATCGATTATACTGAAGTTCTGTTCATGAAGGCTGAATGTGAATATAAAGCCAATGATCTCGTAGATGCCAGGGCTGATCTTATCAGTGGTTTGACTGCTTCACTGAATAAATGGTTGCCTGCAACGGATACAATTATTCCACTCTACATCGCAGGGTACACTGCCTATGTGGATACATTAACCGTTTCGCTGTACAAGGAGATCATGACGCAGAAATATATTTCCCTATTCAACCAGGCAGAAACATTCAACGACTTCAGAAGGACCAATAATTTGATAGGACTTCTTCCCAATCCACTTCCATCAGCCGTGGAAAATGTGATCCCACGAAGGTATCCATATTCTCTTGGAGAGAAGAGCTATAATTCAAATACACCTCAAAATGTTGATATGTGGCAGCGTGTCTGGTGGGATGTTGCTAAAAAATAAATTGTTTTAATACGTTAAAAAAAACCGCCCCGGTGCAATACCCAGGGCGGTTTTTTTTTGAACTGTATATATTATCAATACTCCGGTAACTTTTTTAATGTATTTAACAATGATATGTTTGTAAAAACTCGCATGATGGGCTGAAGCCAAAAGAGAAAAGCATCTGCTTTGTAGTTGACCAAAACCGCAAAACATGATGCTTCTCAATAAAGCTGAAAGCCTTATCAGTGCAATAATAGCAAAGATTGGCAAAACTACCAAACCGACACAGAAATTTATCAATCACATTTTGATCCTTTTCATGGGACTTCGTGGCAAATACAACTTTATTAACATGGCCAGGTATGGTTCATATTCCGAACAGACTTACCGGAACCAAATGAGTAAGCCACTTGACTGGGCAGAGTTCAATAAGAACCTGATTCAACAAAGCTGTTCTGATGAACTTATATTGGCATTTGATCCTTCCTACTTGCCCAAAAGCGGAAAAAAGACAGCGCATGTTGGCCGTTTTTGGAGCGGGAAAGATCAGGCAGTTAAACCCGGGATTGAAATCGGATCGATTGCTGTTGTTGACGTTCAAAATGGCACAGCACTCTCTTTGGAGGCTGTTCAGACGCCCAAAATTACTAAAAACGAAACCGGTGAGAGTATGGTTGATCATTATGCCAGCGTGATTCTCGATAAGCTGCCTGAAATACAGGCGTTACATATTAAATATATGGCTGTGGATGCTTTCTTTTCGAAGAAACGATTTATCGATGCTATCACAGGCCAATCAAAACTTGAAATTGTCGGCAGGTTACGTAATGATGCTAACCTCAGATACCGGTTTACTGGCAAACAAAATACTGGCAGAGGCCGTAAAAGGAAATATGGTAATAAGGTCGATGTTGAATATATTGACTGGAGAAAAATCCGTTTCTGTTTTGAAGAAGCTGAAGATGTACAGGTTTTTTCAGGTATTGTTTATAGTATTAGCTTTCAACGATTAATCCGGATTGTTTACGTACAAAACTATGACCAACATGGATATGCGACATCTCATGCAATCTTTTTTTCCACGGATTTGAACCTGAGTCCGGAAAAGATCCTGCAATACTATCGTCAGCGATATCAGATTGAATTCCTTTTCCGCGATGCAAAAAACTTTGCCGGACTTGAAGATTGTCAGGCACGAAGCGAAAGTAAACTTCATTTTCATGTAAATGCATCCCTGACAAGCGTGTCTCTGGCGAAGGCTTTACACTACCTGAATGTTCCAAAGGAAGAAAGGGATTCATTTTCTATGACTGATGTTAAGGTTATGTATTTCAATCAGTTTATAACAGATTTTATTTTTTCAAAGTTAGCCCTCGATATGAGTTGCGAAAAATACAAAAGCCTCTATAAGGAGTGCCTGAATATCGGGAGGTTAGCTGCATAAGTTTTTAACGGAGTATTGAAATATAAACAAAATAAAAACAAAAAGCAAGAATTATTTTATATTCGTAAAAGTGGACAATTGGACATTCTTTCTATTATCGGAATTTTGTCATGAGGGTCATAAACAGACAACTAAAAATCACAATTCGCAATCAAAATTTCTTTGAGATAAATATCATGATTATAAATTGTTATGATATCCATTGAATCGTATGGTAAAAACACAAGAAATAGGTAGTTTGATTATGAGTTTGTGCTATTTCTTTAATCCTCCACGCATCTCACCGAAAACGCACTCACCTTCGTAGCCGGGTAAGCCGAAACACTCGGGTCAGGATCATTCATGCCGTGGGCCCAGGCTTTGGTGGGACTGTGTAATGTTGATGACCAGAAGAATGTTGCAAAGCCTTTGAAATCCCAGCTTGTGTTGTAGTAGTTTGCGCCGGCTAACAAAGCATTGAATCCCGAAAAACCAGAGAATTTCAACGGACTTCCTGCAAAACCGTTGTTGGTATAAACAGCAAACAACGTATTCCAGTCGTTTTCTGTCGGGATATGCCATCCGGGTGGACAGAATCCCTGGTCGGCAGGGGTTTCGTCATATTGCATGATCTCATCCCATTGATAAAGACCGCCAAAATTTGTGCAGTTGGCAGGGTTATCACTGTAACAATATTTTTCCCAAATGCAGTTATCTCTCTGATCCTGTGTTGATACCAGTACTGTCCCGTAATTGAGATTGGATGCCATCCAGCACTGTGAACCTAAATGAACTGTCGGGTAGACTTTATTATCGCGGATATCTGTGATTGGGCTTCCGCAATTGACAATTGATAATGGATAATTGATAATGTGGGCGTGGGCGGAGGCGCTGCACATGGCTGCGTTGGTGTAAGTGTAAGTGATTGTCTTTGTGCCTGTACCTGCAGTGGCAGGGTCAAAGAAGTCGGTGATTGGATTAACTCCCGGTCCTGAATAGGTTCCGCCCAATGGGATACCGCCTTTTAGCTTTATCGGCTTGGCATTGACTGCTGTGCTAGTATCAAAGCACGGGGTGAAGGTGACTACGGAGGCAAGGGTCCCACTCATGATGATCTCAGAAGAGCTTGCGGGATTTCCGGTTACACAAGAAAGATTCGAGGTCATCACACAGCGAACACTGTCATTATTGGTTGGGTTATAGGTGAATGTGGGTGAGTTTGAACCTGCATTGACTCCATTTACTTTCCATTGGTAGACAGGCGCTGGTCCCCCATTTGTTGGTGTAGCAGTAAAAGTAACTGATGATCCGGGACAAAAAGGATTAGATGATGCAGCAATTGTAACTCCTGCCGGAAGATTAGAATTCACAACCATAGTGATGGAATTCGATGTTGAAGGGTTCCCTGTGGTACAACTTAGTGATGAGGTCAGGATACAGGTTACAATATCTCCTCCCGAAGGATTGTAAGTATAGGTTGAAGCCCCGGGTCCGACATTTACACTATTTACCTGCCACTGGTAAGAAGGTGTGGCGCCTCCATTGGCCGGAGTAGCAGTGAATGTAATGGAAGATCCCTGGCAGAAAGGATTTGAGGATGCGGTAATTGATATACCGACAGGAAGGTTGGGATTAACAGTCATTGTAACAGCATTGCTGGTAGCCGGGTTTCCGGTTGGACATAATGCATTTGAGGTCAGTATACAGGTTATTACATCTCCATTGTTTGGGATATATGAATATATTGGGTTATTTGTCCCAACATTTACACTATTGACTTTCCATTGATAAGATGGAGATAAACCACCATTGGTGGGAGTTGCCGTAAAGGTGACTGTGGTTCCCACACAAACCGGATTCTGTGATGGTGTTATCGTGACACTTACCGGCTGACTTGGATTCACCGTCATGGTTACTGCATTTGAGGTAGCCGGATTGTTTGATATGCATACTGTAATTGAAGAAGTAAGAACACAGGTTACAATATCATTATTTACAGGAGTATATGTGAAAGTATTGGAATTGGTTCCCGAATTGATCCCGTTAACTTTCCATTGATATGAAGGACTTAATCCCCCGTTTGTTGGCACAGCAATAAAAGTTACTGATGTTCCCGCACAAACATTATTCTGTGAAGCTGAGATGCTAACGCTGACCGGTACTCCGGGAGTAACTGTGACTTGGTAATCAACTATCGTACCAACACAACTGCCAACTTTAGGGGTGATGTGATAAGTAACAACCCCGTTGGTAGGGAGGTTATCAATAAGTATCTGATTAAGAATAAGTCCTGAATCAGCACTAAACCCCGTAATGTTCCCTGAAGTAAGATTTGCAGTCCAGTGAAAAATAGTTCCGGGTACTGATGATGTCAAAACAATATATGTTGAATCCCCCGAACATATTGTTTCAGCAAGCGGGTTGTTGGTGACCGAGGGTACAGGTGTGGTAAATAATTGAACAGTATCTGAGCCCGTGCAATTATTTGGACCCGTTACAATGACACTGTAAGTATCAGCCAAACCTGTCTTATATGTCTGGTTTGTTCCTACGATTAATCCTGTGCCCAGGTTCTTCCATTGATAAGTACAACCGTTACAGAACCCGGCATCAAAGATTGTTGAATCACCGATACATATTATCCGGTTTGGTCCAAGGTTAACAATTGGACTTGCTGCAATTGTTATCGTTTGCCAGGTTGTATCGGTTCTATGGTCATTATGTCTTACATATAATTCCACTGTATAGGTTCCTGCATTTGAATATAAGTGTGCAGGGTTAGCCAGGGTTGAGAAATTTGACGATCCTGAAGCAGGGTCACCAAAGTTCCATTTGACACTATCGGCAGGAGGCCATATAGACGAAGTAAACGATGTTGAATCACCTGTACATAGAATGTTAGTATAGTGAATGTACACATAATATTTTTGTAAGAATTGAGGGAAGCCCCACATTGCATTATTATTAGGTAATAAACATATAACATCTTTTTGAAAATTACATCCTGCCCCTTGTATGGATGGGTTGTTGATAACACTTAGGGAATCTTTCATTATAACCGGAGTGTATATTTTGTAATCTGGTCCCCTTTGCAATTGTGTGAATTTTTGATAATCTGTAGGATTAGGAAATGAACTTATTAAAAATTCACTTTGTTTAAATCCAGCTGAATCTGTCTTTGTTGCATCATATTGAAATAATAATGTAAAGTTGTTAGGACTTCCTGGCTCATCATAATCAGTAATATACAAATATTTGTTATCTATTGAAAATTCAGCTCCGCCATATTCAAAATTTTGATGGGGAGTACATTGTATCTTAAACAAAGGAGTGATAACCCCTGTAATGCTGTTAAAATTGCAATATTCTGCACTGGACCAATATAGACAGATTAGCTTAGTACCATCAGGTGAAATTCTTATATTTGTTATGTCCTCGCTGTTCATTGAATCTGTTATGATTAAACTTTGACTAAGAATAGGAATGGTATCAATGCCGGAGGAATTAATTAAGTAAGAAAGATAAATATAACTATTATTTCGGTTACGAACAACAATCCACACATCCTTGTTATTATGGTGTCTTGTTCCAGTGATTACATCACTTGCATGTCCCCCTCCTGGAATATGAAGCGATTTTTGCCCAGGGACTACATCTCCAAGGCCCCCGTCTAATCTCATGTCTACAATTGAATAAAATAAACCTAAAAAACCACCAGCTTCAGGATCAACTACTGAGAAAATATAATAACTACTGTCATCGGTCAATTTTTGAAAGACAAAATAGGGCTGTTGTGTAGTATTTGAAGTTCCATTTATCAGATTCCCATTTGGCATCAGAGCATTATTTCTGTTATAAATGTTTTCCACCAAATCATCATCTCCATAAAATAAGACGTTCCCTAGAGTATCAGAAACTGTTAGGGTCGACATATCAGACAAAAACCCAGGTGCACAATTGGTCAATGGGACAGGAGTCCCTGAATTAAAGGTAATACCAGCATGCTGGCCAAAATACCAGTTATTCCATTCGCCTTGGGAATAAGTAAAATCAGGGAACAACGAACAAATACATATAATGATAAAAGAAAAATATATCTTTATATTCATTTGTTCGTTGTTCCCTGATTTCAGAAATCAATTAAATTAGAAAAACATTCGATCTTGACTAAGTTACTAAGACAGAAAAGGCATGTACACAACTGAAGAAATCATCCCAGTACCAACTCCCCCCCAAAGATTGATTAATTATAGTAGCACAAGTTCCTCCATGCCTTGAAGCGCCTACGACTATTATTCCGTAAATACCATCTGATGCTGCGGATTTAATGTCGTAATCAAATTCATAACAAGTAGGTCCACCTTTAAGGACAATAGTACATGTTGCTATACCAATGGGTGATCCATTTGCGGTTATTTCGACTTCTACATCATAATACCCACTATATGCACCACCACAGGAATCAGATAAGGTTATGATAAAATAAAAGCGTTCCGTGGCGTGAGCGCTCGTTGTTGTACCAAGCATTATAAATGCTAACAGTACTAAACCTAATATTAACTTTTTCATGATATTACGCTATAAAGTTAGTGAAAAACTGACAAAGATGGTTTTATCCTGTTAATTTTCTATTCATGCAAAACCGACATGGATGAAATTCCTATTTATTTTCACTCCATCTTCACAGCCAATAGGAAACTGTAAAGAGGAAAAAGTTCCTTGTTGTTTTTCCCCAATCTCTGAATCGTCATTTCCACCGGAGATTTTCTCAGGACTTGCAATAAAATATCAGGGTCAGATAACCGAAATGGTGAAATAAAGATTGAGATTTTTATTTCATTAAAATGAAACAGGAACTTTTTCAAAAGAATTAACAAGAATAGAAATCTTATTCTTACAAGTATTTCTTTATTCTTATGCATTGTTACTGATCCTTTCGTGACCTATAACTTATGGGTATCTCTAAAAACTGAATTGTTAATAAAAGGTTTATATCTAACTATATATCAAGTTAATACATGCTTATTAAAGCCGTATCTTTGGTAAAAATAATGAAAGATGCGCAAAAACAAGAACCGTGGACTCTTTGAGGATCAATTTCGCCAGGAAAAGACCAACAATATGAATGACTCGTTGGAGCAGTTAAACCGCTTTATCCGTTGGGAAGACTTCCGGCCTACGATAGATAAAGCTTTTCCCGTGACTGATCCTTCATTAGGGGGACGACCTCCATATGATCGTGTACTAATGTTCAAAGTACTGGTACTTCAAAGGATGTACAATCTGTCTGATGATAATACCGAGTATCAAATTCTTGACCGCCACAGTTTCTGTAAATTCCTGGGTATAGAATCCTACGCACAGGTGCCTGATGCTAAAACCATCTGGGCCTATCGTGAACAATTGAAGACCCATTATATCATTGAAGAAATTTTTTCTTTGTTCAATGAAAAACTGGAAAAGGCTGCCTTGCTGTTAAAGGACGGGGCCATCATTGATGCTTCCATAGTTCAGGTCCCTCGTCAACGTAACACCAGAGAAGAAAACAAACAAGTTCGTGAAGGCAAGGTACCTGAAGATTGGCAGAACAAACCCAATAAGCTTGAACAAAAAGATCTGGATGCAGACTGGACCAAGAAAAATGGGAAAACTTACTTTGGATACAAAAATCATATCAAGATCAATAATGGGAGCAAGCTCATTACAAATTATCAGGTTACCCCGGCCAGCGTGCATGACAGCGTTATGACGGAAGATCTGCTTGATCCAGATGAGGCAGATCAGCCACTTTATGCCGACAGCGCATATAGCGGAAAAAATTGTGATAAAGCGATCAAGGCTGTTAAAATGAAAAATCTTACCCACGAAAAGGCATACCGGAACAAAAAATTAACAGACATCCAAAAACAACAAAACACCGTTAAATCAAAGACTCGTGCCCGTGTAGAGCATGTTTTCGGATACCAGTGGGTGAACCTTAGTGCCGGCCAGTTAATCCGGAACATTGGCCTTGACCGATGTGCGGTGGCCATTGGATTAAGAAACCTCATCTACAACTTTTTCAGATCAATCTTCATCATACAATCGCAGAAATTAGCAATCATATTGTAAATCAGCACAAATTGAGCCCATAGGTTACAAAATTTCAAAGAACGATAATCATTTTTCTGCTTTTCAATGAAAGAAAGACAGAGATCAAGTGATATTACAAGTTGTTGTTTTAAATTTTTATAAAATTAAAGTTTCAAGAGGTACCCTTAAATATATGGCTGTGGATGCTTTCTTTTCGAAGAAACGATTTATCGATGCTATCACAGGCCAATCAAAACTTGAAATTGTCGGCAGGTTACGTAATGATGCTAACCTCAGATACCGGTTTACTGGCAAACAAAATACTGGCAGAGGCCGTAAAAGGAAATATGGTAATAAGGTCGATGTTGAATATATTGACTGGAGAAAAATCCGTTTCTGTTTTGAAGAAGCTGAAGATGTACAGGTTTTTTCAGGCATTGTTTATAGTATTAGCTTTCAACGATTAATCCGGATTGTTTACGTACAAAACTATGACCAACATGGATATGCGACATCTCATGCAATCTTTTTTTCCACGGATTTGAACCTGAGTCCGGAAAAGATCCTGCAATACTATCGTCAGCGATATCAGATTGAATTCCTTTTCCGCGATGCAAAAAACTTTGCCGGACTT
>CAVYJI010000004.1:0-264505 GCA_963768805.1 uncultured Bacteroidales bacterium
ATCTTTCGTTCAAAGGAAAGAAGGATTGACCTTGTGAAAAGCGCATTGTCATCGACTGTTGGCAGATACTGGCCGCTTATGACTGACGAAGAATTCACCCTCGAGATTTCAGTGCGGTTATCCCTCGCGATTTTTCCTTTTTCATGACCCATCCCATCATAAGCGCTTTTTAGCGTCTGTATTCTTTTGGGGTCAATATCATTGGAATAATCCTCCCACCAGCAAATCGCATTCTTTATCCTGCATAATCTCCTATGAAAGCCGACCTGGGTGCCTGAACTCAAATTGAATGCCGGCATATTGTTAAAGAACAGGTTCGACAATGACCAGGCAAGTTGAGACTTGCCGGATTGCTTCTCTCCGAACAGGAAAAGGTGGGGAAATATCTTGTATTTCTCATAGATCAGGTCCCGGAAAACCGTAGCTATGACAAAGGCAAGGGCTATCCGTGCATTTGAACCATAGACATCCATCATGAGTTTGGTCCACTGACCGAATGTGACGGGCGATTGTCGCCAGATGAAATAACGATCGCTTTCATAATCGTCGTCATCTTCTCTAACGTCGCTGTAAACACAGGAAAAGGCCGGAGAAAAGAACTTTTGTTTTCCAAATGAGGTGATGCCAAACTCATCCACCGGTTGCCAGGTACCGCTGAATATTCCGTTTGCAAAGGCATAAAAGCCTTCCCGCTGCCAGCCCAGCGTTTTCAATTCATTGCATACCGGAAATTTCCCTGCGATGTTATCGAGTACTTTCATAAAGTGAAATTTAGAACCAAAAAAAATGTAGTTACCTTCATTAAAAACGGCAACCTGAAATTGCTCAACACTGACAAAGCTTTTTGAAGGAATGTCAATGGTTCTTTTGTGATTCTCTTCATTGGTGATCTCAACCAATCTCTTGTTGTCAGTTTTTGAGTAGATATGGAACAGTGGGCGAATGATGAAATTCGATCCCCTGAAGGGGCCTTCTTTCGTTAGAAAATAAATGCAATTGCGATGCTCGAAGAATCCGAGTTTTCGGGCAGAGAATTTGTCTATTCCGTCAAACCCTTCAAAGGGATCCTTTTCATCTTCCTGAATTATGGTCAACGAATCCTTCAAAGCCTTAAGACGATCTGTGATTACCTTTTTTGAGATCTTGTGCCGGTGTGACACGGCTGCAATAAATACACTTTGCTGTACCGGATCTTCCATTTTACAGATCAGTTCGCAGATCTGATTGATGGCCTCTCCCCTCCGGGTCAAACTATTACCTGCTTCCACCAGGGCGGTATCAGCAAACAGAATCACTTCTTCTTCGTTCAGTATAGAAACGTCAGGTAGTTCGATCCCTTTTGAATCGGGTATTTCACTCATCAGGTTTGGTTTCTTTAATATGATTCAGTTGTTCATCTCCTTTGGCCAGGAAATCATCAACCCTTTTAATGGCTTCTTCATAGTCCCCTTGGATCTTTAGCCCTCGGATGATCTCATATTTTTGAAGCTTTGAAGAAAGTTCAATATTCCAATCTTTCAACCATTGGTTCTCAACTTCGAGAATCTGGTTCTTTCTAAGAATCCATTTCAGGTCGTTGAAATAGTCCCAGGAAAACTTCATTACATCAGCAACCCTGGCCCAGAATAGGTAAGACTCTGTTTCACCTGTTTTTGCTTTCTGTTTGGCAAGAATGCTGTTGACCTCAGCAATCTTGTCAAGGAGCATCTCAGGAGCGGCTTCATAAAAACTGTGCGTGATTTTTTGCGAATGCCTATGCATTACTAAAGGTGCTGGGATGGTAAGAATAGACTGGATTCATTTCATTATTCTGATAAGATATCCATCTCCAACACCTCTATCAACTCCGCTAAACGACGATTTTGCAGTTTGAGATTCTCCTTAACTTCCGATGGTAAGTTAAATGATGTCTCAATAGTCATCAAGTTAAACAGACTAAGTCGCTTATAGGCATGAATAGTGAGTCGTTTATCAGGTATAGACATGGAACTAAAGGTCCGCATAAAATGCTCAAGATTAAATCATTAATTCTTCTTTCCATTGCTGCTTTTCTGGCAACAGCTTCTTCGCATACTAAGATTGTTTCATTGATTATTATCTCATTATAATCATCTTTATTTGGATCCAGGCAGCGGTAGATGTATTGTTCAGAGAAATATATGCCTTTATTAGCAAGACGTTGTTTAATCTTTTGAATGCTTCCGGCGGGAGTTTTCTCCCTTAATTCTCTGATTGCTTTATTGCTTATTCTCATTGGCGTTTATGTATTTCGAGTATATACTTATCAGTCCATCATTTAGTTATGGACTCAATTTCCATAGAAAAAAATCAAGGGAATATTCTAGGAGATCTGAGGCGGCGAAAGTAGAAAAATAAAATTGACGCCAAAAAAATAAACTTAATTTATTCATAGTCTTAATTTAAATTTTATTGTTTTTTAGATCAACTATTTACTTAATACTATCAGCATTTTTTCAAATCTTCCATAACCTCACTTTCGAAAAAAAACAGTTTTCCTCCAAGTTTATGACATCTGACAATTCCAGCCTTGCTCCATTTATGGAGTGCTGGACGACTAACCCCTATCATTTTGCAGATGTAAACGGCAGTAACAGGTTTTTCAATTATTGATTTTTCGCTCATCGTATTTATTAAATTTTACGGCTGCAAAAATATTTAACAAGAAATTAACTTGCAAATAAATATTTTATCAACTAACTGATTTATAACGTGTTATTAAACTAAAAGTAACCTTATTTTAAACTAAAATTAACCTTGTCATTCAGAAATAAACTATACCTGAATGAATTATAATCTTAGTTTAGAATTGAAAAAAATTATGGGAAAGATGGAATTAAGGAACTTTTTGTACTATACGGGATCGCACCCAAAGGATCAGATTAAAAAGTTGTAAAATTTTGAGGAAGACTTATTTTTTGAAAGCAGTAACGCGCCGCCGGCGGTCACTTTACGGGCATTAGCAAAGTTTATATTTGAATTTCGTTCCCATGTTTAGTATCCCCAATCAGCCTCCTTACCAGAATTCCCCGCCTTGTTCGGCTGCAAGCACATTATAGCCAGTGCATTTTTTCTACTATTTATTTTATAGTCACAAGAAATATTCCGCCTAAATTACAAGATAAATAGTGAACATAATATTTCCCATTTGACAATTTTGTGATGTCAAGTAAAACTTCTTGTTTTTGATTAAAGGTTCCATGAGTCAAGGGCTCAATTTTTACTCTTGTATTACTCTGGATATTTTTTAAGTAAGTGCTGTCGTAAATAAACACATTCGTTTCTGTTCCTCCGTTTGGAAATTTTAGTTTGTGAAATTTCTTTATATTGTCACGAGTTACAGTTGCTTTAAATTCCATGGTGTCAAGTCCTGCTGGTAAGTCCACGTAATAAATTCCGATGATGTCTTTTTGCCAAATAATATTTCCTACTTTGTCTTGTCGCATACTGTTTACAAAACCAACAATTTGATAAATGCAATAACCAAGACCTACGGTCAAAATGATAATAGAAATTATGAGAATTTTTCTTTTCATTTGTTGAATTAAGTAGTCGTGCTATCGTCTATTAGCATTAGCTATAATGGCTTGTTGTGCTCATTTTTTTGTTTTTAATAGATTATCCTTAACTTCTTCTATTACAAATTTGCTATCTTCTTTCCCTTCTGTATTATACAACTTAAGCTCATTTGTTTCTTCATTGAATGTCCAGGTTCCATCTACCATGTAATGGCAGTCATCTGGCGATAAAACAAGCCATGAACAGGTTGAACCACTTTTTAAATTCATTTTAAATCTGTACCTGGACGGTGGAAATACCTTATAGTCACATGGCCTGAAAATAAAAACATTTGATCCTTGAGTATTTTCTTCTCTTGAGTCTGTCCAACATCCAAGTAAATCCGATTTGCTTATTTTTTGTCCGGATACTTGAAAAGAAAACAATAAAAGGGTAATTATTGTAAAATATTTCATTCTGACAATTATTTGGTTAGTGCTTGTTTTTCTAAATCGAGAACAACGTTCGGCTGTTACGCGACGTGCGGGATCAAAATTAGGTGATGATGCTATTACGTTTTGGTTTTGTAATATATTTCGACCATTGTTTGAAGTTATTCTCCCATTTTAGTAATTCTTTTGGACTTCTAAAATGTTCCGATAGAATTATTGGAACTTCGTGAATGTAATGTTTATCTGGTTTCAAAGATTCATCAAATTCAATTTCAACCTTTTTTCTTGCGACATAGAATAAATATCCTCGTTGCATTTTATAATTATATTTATCGGAAAAATGATTTTTTGCTTTAACAATACGATTAAAATCTGTAATTGCCGATCTTGGTTTAGTTTTTTTCCATTCTTTTAATTCAATAATTATCCATGGTTTTTTGCGGCGGAAAATTACAATATCCGGGTGAATACCAATTTCTTTTAAATATGGTTTATTCAAAACACGAATCATTCTTTTCGTCCGATCATCATCCATAAAATAATCATTTAATATCTGCCAGACATGACATTGTAGGTCAGCTTCAGATAAAATTTGGAATGTTTTGTACCGTTCCAAAATTTCTTTTGCAAGAGATGTAAAAATAAAATCTTGTAACTCTTTGATGCCTAATCTTTTCATTTGGTTTATCCTTTCTTAATAGCATTATCACCTAAGCCCCTTATGCAACGTCATTGCGGGTTTTAGCAGATTTTATCTTTGTTCTTTGTTTTCATTTTATAAGCCACAACCACTTTCTTTACCGATTGCCCTCGTATTGCGATTGGCCTGCTTGCTATGGCCAGGGCCTTATTTTTCTTCTTCAGTTTCTGGGTAGGTAGTTTATTTTGTCTGTCCGCTTATCCAGTTCGCAAACACGGACACTCTTGTCCACTCGTCTATTTGTCCGTAATAACCGGATTTCATCAATTGCTCAATGTTTACAGCCGATCCAGAAGTAATACCTATTAATTCCCAACCAGATTTTGTTTGTCTGAAGAGTCCACCTCCGCTGTCACCGGCAGCACTAATATATTCTAATGGTCTTGGTTTAGAACTTCCCATTTTATTACAGTCTTTTCGCGTGGGATGGTCAAAATCACTTAGTAGTTTTGTTGGTTTGTCATTCAATATAAATCCAGATAAACTGTCAATAACATTTTCACCCGCAATCTTTTTATTATAAAAAGCAACTGTCTGCGGTTGGCTTGCAATGCCAGATGCTCCAAAACCCACACCAACAACATTAGAATGTAATTCATTAAAAGAATTGGAAACTGTTGCCGGTGAAATTATTTTCACCACTTCTTTAAGTTCAATCAGGGCAACATCACAGTTGCCTTTTGTTATGCTGTCAAGATATGCAGGATATATTTTAAGAGATTTACCCTGATAACGTTTACCATTAAATGAAAAAAAGTAAGTTGTGATGTCACCGGTTCTAGGATTTATTGGTTGGTTTATTATCATCGTCATTCCATTGGACACAATGGTATCTAATCGGAAATCATTCTCAATAAAAACATGAGCTGCGGACAAGACAAATCGGTCACTAACTAAAACACAGGAACCTGCAGGAACTGTGTCCTTAAATACTTGTCCGACGCAATCAAATTGTTTTTGCTGAGCTAATTTTAAATACTTTTCTTCCTTAACATCATCTCTGATGATGCCTGAAAAAAAAGTTAAAAATGCCAAAACACTAAATGTCAATATTGTTATCTTTTTCATATCGCTCGTTATGCTTCAGTATATCATTTTAAATATTCTGCAAATTTGTTGAAGCTAAATCCAATACCATGAATATTTGGCTCTAATCTTATTGATTTTATGAATGCTTTTCCGATTCCAGGTTTTAATTCCTTACAAATTCTAAAATCCTTAAAGTCCTTCTTCATTTCAATATCATTTGTGATTTTTGTCACGAGATTCATTACATCACTCTCAGTCTTACACAACTTTTTAATAGGAATTAAAATATACCTTAGATCATGTTCCTTTTTTTTATCAGGGTTCACCATATATTCTCGAAATATATGTGGGTTGGTTCTTGTTATTAAAATTGCTGGTAAAAGTTCAGAAGCATCCTCTCCATTAATTTGATGCCAAGACAACACTTCATTATCGAAATGTCCGACCTCACCCACCCCAGTGATCACTGCTGATTCATTTTGAGATGACCACCTAGCTAAGTTTTGAAAGTTTCTCTGTAAAACATTCACTATTGGCTCATCCCAACCATAATCGAGAATATAAATGAAATAGTCTCTTGTGGCTTCCTTCGAAAGCACTTCTAAACTATGAACCATTAATCCCATAAGTTTTGTATTTTAAATGATTTATTGAGGCTAACCGACTGGGTAAACTCAACTGTCGATGTTATTTTATCTATGTTTTCATCCGAAACTTGCTGTTATCCACCATATTTCAATTGTATAACCGCATTGGAACTACATACCATCCACCAAATATAATCCAAAATATTGCACAAAGAATTTTCCGAAATATTATTTTTGGATGAAAAAGACATCAACAGGTAAGGACCCCATTTGGGATCACATCCAAACTGCTTGCCTAATAAGTTGCCTAACTTTAGGCCCCTACATTCAAAACATCAGTAAAATAATATGACACAGAAGGGCGGATGAATCCCGACGGGGTCACGAAGACAAATGCGAAATGTGAAGTATGACGTACATTACATTTTACATTTCGCATTTTGCTTTTCAGACTTCTCATTTTGCAATAGGAAAGTAATTTAGAATTGAAATAAATTTGTAGCGAATTGTGAACGGAGGAGTATAAACCCGCAAAACACCGGCAAAGGCTAATACCTGCCAGCAAAGTTGACAGTTTTTAAGAAAGTAATTTTGAAACAGCAGTAAAATCAAATGATCCAGAAGGCCATATGAATCCCAGGCGGATCACCTGACAAATGTAAAGTGCAAGGTGCAAAGTGTAATATTTTGCACTTTGCACTTTTCGTTTTACACCTCACCCTTTTCGTTTAACACCTTGCACTTACACATTGACCTTTCACTGATCAGGTATAATATAGATAAAATACAGGAATCTGAATAATTCAGTATTACAGACTTTCATCTGGTGAACAAGGCCACGAGCAGTGTATTATAATACTCCCCAAATTTCAGACCACTGGTTAAGTTGAAAATTTAACTTAATTTTATCAGTGGATATGAGAGCAAAAAGAAGAAAATTTACAGCAGCCTTTAAGGCACAAGTAGCCATAGAAGCGCTCAAGGAGCGTTTGACATTGGCGGAGATCTCAAAAAAGTATGAGGTCCATCCTAATTTAATATCAAAATGGAAGGCGGAGTTTCTGACCCGATCGGCAGAGATCTTTGAGACCCAACCTCCGGAGGTGGATTTTGAAGCTGAACGGCAAAAACTCTTTGCCAAAATCGGCGAGTTAGAAATACAGCGTGACTGGCTAAAAAAAATTTCAAAACAGGCCGGACTTTGAAAGAGGTCCTGAGCTATATTGAAGAAAATGAGGATATAAGCATTCGATGTCAATGTGAATTGCTGGAAGTAAATCGAAGCACAGTGTATTATAAACCTGCCCCGGAATCGGAAGAAAATCTTGCCATTATGCGGTTGATGGATGAGCATCATCTGGATCATCCAACACATGGTGTGCTGCAGATGCAGGATTACCTGTTTATGTGCAGTTTTATCGTCAATACAAAACGCGTTCGCCGGTTACTCAGGCTGATGGGGATCATGGCGTTATACCCAAAACGGAATCTGAGTAAATTGGGGCTTGCAAAATACATCCGGCCCTATCTTCTGAAAGGACTTACAATCGAACGACCTAACCAGGTCTGGGGCATTGACATTACTTATATCCCCATGGCCAATGGATTTATGTACCTGACTGCTATTATTGATCTTTACAGCCGTTATATTGTGGGCTGGGATGTATTCAACAGTCTTAATGCAGAAAACACACTGGAGGTGTTAAAACAGGCCATAGCACAGCATGGTAAGCCTGAGATTATTAATTCGGATCAGGGGAGTCAGTTTACCTGTGCACTTTGGACTGAATTTGTCGACAAGGCTGAAATAAAAATCAGTATGGATGGCAGGGGCCGGGCCACGGATAATATTTTCATCGAGCGCTTCTGGCGTACGTTAAAACAGGATTATGTGTATTTAAACCCAGCTGAAAGCGGCACAGAGCTTTATAGAGGATTAAGAAAGTATATCCTTTACTACAATAACCAGAAGTCCCACCAGGGAATTGGAAGAATCAGTCCGGCTAAACTGTATCATCAGGCAGCATAAAAGTTATGAACAAAAGAAAAAAGAAGCAAAAAAGAAAAACTGTTAACATCGAGAATAACTCTTCGAGTTATTTCCCGATATTAACAGCAATTACAACAAATTATATCTTAAAAAATTCAATTAAGAAAAGTAAAATCGTGGTCTAAAGAATGGGGAGTAGAAAATATTGATATAATAGTTCCCGACCCCAGGTTTCTTTTTAGTAAGGAAACCACCATTGGCTAACTGATTCAAATAACTGGATGCTGTTTTCTTTACAAACATAGTTCAATATGTAAAGAAAAATCAATTTTCTTCTTAATCATTCTCCTGATCATTGAAAAAATCGGAAGAATGAATGATTGTCGATGTATTAATTACTTTTAATTACATTTGATGCCATGAGAAAACTAGTCAGGTTATTTTGTTTTGCAACCCTTCTCCTGAACTTTTCGGTAATATACGGGTATTGCCAGAATGTATATCCAGTATGCAACAAGCGCGTGGGAGAATTAGAAGCCGTACAGTCGCAATCCGGCGCTTTTGTGGTTGCTTTGATGAATACTGATTCCATTCCCTTCGGAACCCATTGTTACATAACAATATACAGGAGCACTAATAACGGTGTCAGTTGGGATTCTGTAACTTATATCCCGAATCCCAATGGCGGCTATCTTGCTGACCCTGCAATGACAATAGATAGCTCAGGTGTTATCAGCCTGATTTTTATGAGCAATCCGTCAAAGGATAAGAGTTATCATAAAATAATTGCAAATCCCTCAAAAGTTGACAGCGGCTATGCAGAGACTCACCTTCATCTTTACAGATCGACAGATGAAGGATTGTCCTGGCAATATATCGGTGAGCCGTATTCTGGAATCAATATGGCAGATTATCCCAAGATCATGTCGTCGGGATCGGGAAAACTGGAACTTACTTATACTCTGTACACACCTGATTCCTTCGTTAATTTTGTTTCTTCCTCCGATGGAGGGGTAACGTGGAGTACCCCGGTTACATTCACCTCCCCGCAAGGAAGCACCATATATCAATCGGTAGGGTGTGACCTTGGAATCACGGGAAATAATGCATTTTGCCTGGCATTCGGGGATTATAATTACGACAGTATTTATTTTGCAATCAGCACGGACTCAGGGACCATATGGAGTACATTGGATACCATTCCGGGGATCATTACCTGGACTGTTAATAAAGTGATCAGTCAAAAAGGTATGATCCCAATCGGGATTCTGTCTCATCAGCCGCATACACTTTGGAACCCTCTTTATTTCTCGGTCAGTAACAACCAGGGGGCCACATGGATAACGAGCGTACTTTCCGACAGCGCATCTTATGCACAGGGGTTCATTGATACATATGGTATTTTTCATGTTATTTACAATAAACTGGAGCTGCCTGAATTCAAACTGATGTATACCTATTCGGATGACGGTGGCATCACCTTCAGGGAACCTGTTGCCCTTTTCTCAGGAACAGAGGACGTAACCGGGTGGACCGGCGAATACCAATCACTGATCCTTGCCCAGGACCATATGTTTCATCTGACCTTTATAGACCTTAGTGATTCCGCCCGAACTAAGCAAATTATTTTTGCCCCGGTCCTCGATGGCATCAGGAACGGGTTAGTAGAGGATAAAATGCCAAGAATATTCCCTAACCCTACCCAAGATGTTCTGAATATAGAAATTCCAGCTGGATCAACGTTCACCCGATATGAGATATCAGATATAAAAGGAACAGTTATTCAATCGAATGATCTGAGTGCGGGCAGGTTACAGATCGATTTATCAAAACAGGAAAATGGCATGCTGTTTCTGAAATTAATTTCTCCCACCAGAACTGTCATATGCAAGATTAGCAAATGGTGAAAGATCCGTAATACGTGACGCGCAATACGTGATTCGTGATACGCGATGCGGGATGCGTTACTCGTGTACCTTAGGCCTGTGATAATAATGCGAACAGCGGCTCATTGATATAATAGTTCCCAACTCCCAGTTTCTTCTTAGTAAGGAAACCATCGTCGGAAAGCTGGTTAAGGTAATTTGCCGCTGTTATCCGTGAAACCTTCAGATCCTTTTGAATGAACTCTATCTTCGTGTACGGATGACAGAACAGATTATTTATCAGTTCCTGGCTGTAAAACTTGTAGCCATCCCGTATCCGGTGTTTGTAATCCATCATAAGGTCTTTGATCTTCAATATCAGGGAGATCGTATCGATGGACGTTTTTTCAATGCCATCAAGTATAAAAAGGATCCATGGTTCCCACTCACCTTTCTCACTCACATTCTGCAGATGCTGGTAACAATCACCTTGATGATCAATAATGAAACGGCTTAAGTAAAGAATGGGCAGGTGTAAAAGAGATTTCTGAACGAGGTATAAAATATTAATGATCCTTCCTGTACGGCCATTCCCGTCAAAAAAAGGATGGATACTTTCAAACTGAAAATGAATCACTGCCATTTTTACCAGAGGATCCACTTCACTCAAAGAATCATCATTGATGTATCTTTCCAGGTCAGTCATAGCCTTCACAATTATATCATAATCCTGGGGAGGAGTAAAGACAGTTTCCCCGGTCTGATCATTTTTCAATACAGTTCCCGGCAACTTCCTGAACCCGGCTTTGTTCATTTCAAGGACAGACTGAATCTTAAGGATATGATTGGCCGTGATCAGGTTGTTCCTCCGTACAAGATCGAACCCGGTATTCAGTGCAGCCACATAATTCTGGACTTCTTTAGTTGCAACTGTCTGCCACCCGCTTACATTCAATCCTGCCTTGTATAATTCATCCTGAGTAGTAATAATATTCTCAACAGCAGAACTGTCTTTTGCTTCCTGCAATCCCAGAGTATTCAGCAATATTGCCTGGTTGGGAATAGTACCGGCAACTCCCTTCAACTCAGCCAGGGCACGATGAGCCAATGGCAACTTTTTAAGGACCTTTCTTGACTCAAGCTCGATACCCGGAGGCAGAATTCCGGGCTGCCATGGAATATTTGCAGGATTCGTTTCCATTTGCCAGGTTTTTATCGAAATCTTTACAAAGGAGAGTCTTATGTAAAGATTTCTTCATTTCCTTTACAAAGGTAGTAAGATATGTAAAGAAAATTGGATTTTCTTTACACAATAGAGGGGTTCAAAATCTTGAACCCCTCTATTGACAAAAGCGAATATTTATGTAAATTTGCAGTACAAATACAAAATTACATAAAATGATCCAGAGAAGCTTATCCGAAACCATATTGAAATTTGCCGGAAAGTACCCGGTAGTTTCTATCACCGGCCCCAGGCAATCAGGAAAAACAACATTGGTGAAAGCCCTTTTTCCAAAGCATAAATATATATCCCTGGAGAACCCGGAAA
The DNA here is from genome assembly GCA_963768805.1 of uncultured Bacteroidales bacterium. Taxonomy (GTDB): domain Bacteria; phylum Bacteroidota; class Bacteroidia; order Bacteroidales; family FEN-979; genus FEN-979. The sequence goes on from CAVYJI010000004.1 coordinate 11,689, forward strand.
CAAGGAGCATTACCCTGAGTGATCCTAAAAGTTTATTCGAGCCGAAAAATCAGTTTTTGATCCTTGATGAGATTCAGCATGTTCCTGACTTGTTATCGTACATCCAAGTGATCTCTGATGAAGAGAAAATACACGGACAATTCATCCTGACCGGTTCACAGAGCCTGATCCTGAGTGAAAAGATATCCCAGACGCTGGCAGGCCGAACGGCGATCCTGAAATTACTCCCGTTCAGTCTGTCTGAAATCAGCGAATTGAAGCAGGTAAAGGATTTTTCATACGAAGACTTCATCTTTAAAGGATTTTACCCCAGAACATATGATCAGGACATTTCCCCTGAGGAGTTTTATCCTTTCTACCTGGAAACCTATGTACAAAGGGATGTTAGAGAAATTCAGAACGTAAGGGATCTGAACACGTTTACCAATTTTGTAAGACTGTGTGCCGGACGTATTGGCCAGCTTATGGATTATTCTTCTCTCGCTAAAGATACGGGTGTCAATGTCGGAACCATTAAGGGCTGGATTTCGATCCTGGAAGCAGGATTCATCGTTTTCCAGCTTTACCCTTATTATAAGAATTTCGGAAAAAGAATGATCAAGGCCCCGAAACTTTATTTTACAGATCCCGGGCTTGCTGCTTTTCTCCTGGGAATTAAAAGCGCTGAGCAAGTGAGGACTCACTACCTGAAGGGTTCCCTGTTTGAGAACCTGGCCGTTCTTGAATTGCTTAAGCAGCGATTAAATCAGGGTCTTCCCCATGATCTCTGGTTTCTCCGGGATAGTAATCACAATGAAGTGGATGTTGTTGCTGAGAAGGAACAACTGCAGTGGATCGAGATGAAATCTGCGCGAACGTTTTCGCCTGATTTTCTGAACTCGTTTCGTTTCCTTGATAAAAATCCGGAAACTCAAAACGGAAATAAATCGATCATTTATGGGGGTGATGAATCCTTTACCTATAAAGAAGTGCAAATTATGTCTTGGAGAGACCTGGGAATTTGACTTCAGATTCCCTACCCAGATGAGTTTAACTAAAAGCACTGCTTATTTTCAAATTAGCAGTATATTTGGTTAAATAAAACTCAGCTTCCATTTAGTTGATAGTTTAAACTAAAATCACCCAAAAAAAGTAGGTTCGAATCCCATTACGATCCGAACCCAGGACCCCTTTTATAGGCTCAAAATTGTTGCCTAACGGCCTGCCTAACGAAAATTGACTAATGCTATAACATAGGCCATTAGCGGCGTTCAGAAGGTACTATTGAATCCCAGGCAGATCACAGCCCAAATGGCAAAGTGCAAGGTGCAATTACGTGCATTTTGCACTTTTTTTTATACACCCTGCACTTTTCTATTGCATTTTACACTTCTCGCCTTCTGGTTCGCGATTCATAGTTAATCAATCCATTTTTCCGGATTAGTGCTAATGTATTCCGAAATCCGGCGGTAAGACGCTTCATTCCGTATGAGATGTTCATAATAGTTCCGTTGCCAGAGTCGCGTTCCCATTTGATTTTCACGAAACCATTTTGTCACCCCGGTTTTATATCCACGGATAACAGTCCCAACCGACCGTGGGATTATTTTTTGGAATTCATGGTGTTGATGTTTTATGGATACAACATTTCGTTTTAATGGTCGTCGTAGGGGTTCAAAATTTTGAACCCCTACGAAATTTTGAACCCCTACGATACCGGTATATCCATCAATCGCCCCATTTTGCCCATTACCCACATCGGAATGTCCATCGATCCCCGCATTTTCCCGATGTTCCGGATTGTTTACCAATTCAATAATCCCATGAATATGATCCGGCATCACAATGAAATCATGCAAAACCACATTTGGATAATGGATCGGGATTTCCATCCAACATTTTTGGGCAATGACCCCTGTTTCATTCAAATACATCATGGCATTGTCAATGAATCTGAATATCCTTTGTTTTTCATGGGTACAGATTGTAATAAAAAATATCCCATCTTGCGAATAATCATAACCTTTTAACCGTGTACTGCGACGATGATGATATTGTGTAAAATCTTTCATCTGTTGTTTTTCACCTTTATGTGCTGAGAAAGCAAAAGGTGGTACATGAATGGAAATAATTATGCGATTCTGCCATCGGGGGGCTTGTATTTCCGTTCGGCTTCATGGAAACAATTCAAGGCACTCTTACATGCCGGTAGCTGCTTGCAAAATTTTATCCGACTTTTAATTTGCTATTCGTAATCACGGTTTGGGACAGGGATCCCTTTGCCTTACCAACTGCCCCGGCCTGCGATTTACGGCTCGTTGTAGGCAATGCAATTTGATTATTTCTCAATAATATACTTCATTTATAAATGCAACAATAATTAATAAAACAAATAAAACTAACGATGGCAGAATTAAAATTATTGAAATATATTTAATCTTCTTATTTGATCTGGTTTTCCATTTCTTTAATATCCATATTAATGATATAAAGGCGGTTAGTACACTGATCAAAAGAAATGAAGCAAAAAAATAGGTATATGTATTTGAATCATATTTTGATATTAATCCAAAAATATTATGATCTATTGTACTAAGTATAGAAACTGCTGTTGAGATTATTGAAACAATAGATAAAGTTAAAGTTACTTTTTCTCCTTTGGATGCCATACCCGATTATTTTATTTTTTAATAAAGGCCCGGTTAAAAAAATAGTTAAACCTTGACGAATTGCATTACCTACAACGCCCTACCCGCAGCAGCAGTGCGGATGTTAGCAGATTTTATCTTTGCTTGTTGTTTCCATTTTAGTAGCCACACCTACTTTCCTTACCGATAAACCCCGCATTGAGGCTGCACGCTCCTTAGCTGTAAATAAATATCAATATTTTTGCCCAGCACGAATTGATTTATTTACGGTTTTATTAATGGCGAATTCTTTTACCGTTATTGTCATTGAATAGTCAAAATGCAGTAGAATCCACCCGTAATTGTAAACTCCGTTATTCCACAATCTGAATCCAAAATAAGTGTCACCTGCAAAACTATTACAATCACAACCTATTGACGCCCCCTGACAAAATGTTGCAACACTATTCGTATAGGTGGATTTATTTGAAATCACCGAATCATTTGAGAATGAATGAGCGACTTTGCAAGAACCTGATGTGCCCGAATACGCTATACCAGCTGAATTATTTATCATGTATATTCCAGAATAAAAATTATAATTTGCCGCTGGATTACTGGCACTGACGAAATTATACGATGTTGAAATACCTACTCCCATATCACTTATTTTGTCTTTGTCAATATCTAATAACATACCAGCTGATGAATCAGCTGGTACTGGTATATCTTGTCCAATTTCATTCTTCCAGGTACGTACGGATGTAAATGATGTATCGGGAGAAATGTCAGTATATATGATTTCATCTCCAACCGGTAAACCAGGAAGGACATCGCTTCTTTTCTTGCAATATGGTAATATAGAACTGATGAAGATCAAAATGATGGATAATTTAAGAAATCTTTTCATTTTACCTATATTTATTTACAGCTAACGACTGTGTAAACTCAACTATTGATGCTATTGTAACCATGTTTTCATCCGAAACCTGCGGTTATCCACCAAATATAATCCAAATTATTGCACAAAGAATATTCCGGAATATTATTTTTGAATGAAAAAGACATCAAGAGGTTTATTTTTAAACGAACTACCCCGTTGCAAGCAGCGATACTTAAACAAAATCTATCTCGATGTATTTAAAAAGGTAAATGCAGATTGGTATATCATAATCCACCCGGAGTAAATCCATTCAAAAAATGGAGATCGCTCCGGGTGGATAATCCGGTTTGCTGCAGAACCATTCAGTTAACAGCAATAATTATTGAAAAAGAAGACCTATTCCTTCAGGAACTTATCTACAAAAACTCCCTGGTCGTTGCGGATTTTAATGATATACATACCATCAGTAAGATCTGCAACATCAAGCACGGCTTTAGTTCCGCTAAGTGAATAATTGTTTAGTAAACGTCCATCCATGGTGAAAATAGCAGCTTCGAATTTCCCTGTCGTCTGGTTTGTAATAAACAGCTTGTCCTGTGCTGGATTTGGATAGATCATTATACCGCCCTGTTTATTTTCCGTGATGCCAAGTGGGGCAGATACCGCTACATTTGAAACAACGCTCTGGTAAACATTATCCTTAAGCGTGGGATAGCAAGGGTATGGCTTGACAACTTCAATATAATAATTGGTGACTCCCGACTCAAAATATGGGTCAGTATATAGCAGGGTATAACTGTCAGCAGCCACAGAATCGATCACAATCCAAGGACCGGATTCATGTTTTCTATGGATGCGGTAAGTCTGGAATGTAAACCCGATATAGGAATTCCAGGTAAGGTTGAATCCTGTGAAGCCGGAACTGGCATCCAGGTGGATGGTCATATGATCGGGGCTTAAAGCAGATTCCACTCCATTCGTGTCTGTGACAGACAATTCGTAACGATCCCAGTGTACCAAGGGATGAGAAGTTGTATCTACATAGGTGCTCATGCTTGAGAAAGGAACCTGTCCAATCTTGGCATAGACATTCGACTGGTAGGTTTGTTTATAAATGTTATAGTGGGACAGGTTATAAACTCCGGTCGGCTTATCCCAGATGACCTCGTACTTTGACGTTGTGGTGTCATACGTAACCATGCAGATGTTTGGCGTCGTTGGAGGAGCACCGCTGATGGTTACAACGGCACTATCGTACATACTGGTCAGGCAGGCGCCTGAGGTGGTGTCGTATTTTGCTTTACAGGTATATGTTCCCGCCGTGGTAAATAGTCCGAAATCAAGAGCACTCCCTGTCCCCTCCATACTGGTGACACTTGAGGTACCTCCGTTTAAATAAAGGTAATAACTGATTGTGGTCTGCGAACCGCTTAACCCGATGTGAACACCCGGGTACCCGTAAGGATAACTTCCACCCCCTGTAACTGAATAAACCGTCGGGTCCGCCACAATATGAATAGTGCCTGAGCTGTTGCAGGATTGTCCACCGTAAATGACATTAAGGGTTACCGTTTTATAACCAAGGGTATCCCATATAATATAATACGGGCCCGGCCCGGTACCGGAGATAATGACCCCACCATCGAAATTCCAGTTAAAAGTTGCTGAACCGGGGGCATTTCCCTGGTAAGACACATAGGTATAACAGCCCACCGGCGCCTTGGGATACATAAAAAATGTACATGAGATGCTGTCGGTTTCGGCATAAATCTGGTAATTCATCATGCATAAGGTGATGAACAGGAAAAATGTAAAGATCTTTTTCATAGGATTTGATTTATAATGTGATATTTAGACATGAAAGTCCATTCAGGGTTGCCTGGATCCAAATAAATTATTGGTCGGGTTCTTTTTTACAGCTATTTTAGATTTGAATTATTATCCGCTTTAATGTTGAACTATCCGTCGCTGACTAATAATTTTATCGAAGGATAAAAGTTCAACAAGATAGACACCGCTTTTAGATGATCTTCCCTGTAAAATCAATTATTTCTAACCTGGTATTCCCGGATATAGCGACATCATAATTCTTAAAATAATGGAAGTCTGGAACATGATTTTAATCTCAGACCAGTCTTAATAATGCTTTCTGGATTAATTGGAATCTCATTTATTTCCTGCCAGGACCAGGAATATCCTGTATTGAAACTTTCTTCATGAGATCGGATGTCGATTCCAGTTTTATAGAGCCCGACAATGAAAATTGATTCTTGAACACTCCTGCCGTTTCAAGCCTGATCTTACCCGTACCCTGAACAGAAGCCATAAGGGTATCTATCTTATTGGATTTCATTATATAGATGTCCTGCTGATCAATAATTCCGGGGAAATCGAGTGTTAAGGTTCCAGCCCTGCAACTGTCGGCTGTAAATGAATAGATCCTTTTACATTGAATATGAATTTCTTTAAGATTGAGTCCCGATAATTTGACTCCTGAGAAATTATAGAGAGAAAGTAAAGAAACTGCAGGTAAAGTCAGGATGATAGGAGAATCATAATATATTAGCTTTTTAAACTGGATCATTGATTCCCCGTTTTTCAGGTCTGTATAGCTGATATCCCAAACCCGTTTATCAGTTTTAACAGCCAATTCCTTCCCGGGCATGATGCTCAAAAAGGCAGTCCCTTCAGCTGAAAGGAACAATTCGCTGGCAGGTGCAGGAAATGTTTTCTTGTGGCTTTCCATTATCTGTGTATAGGATCTTGCGTAATGTAAGTTCCTCCTCTCCAGGTAATTATTGATAGTCGAAGCAGCAAGCCAGCCAATGATGACCGTCCAGGTTAATGCAATTAAAGTGGCACCGATAATTAGAATATTGCTCTTTTTCATACCCTGAAATTTTTATTGCTTTGGATTTTCTTCTGTGAATTTTTTATACAACCGTTCCATCTCATCAAACCTGATATTCAACAGGGACAGGTTTCTGAACAATGCAGGGAGTTCTGATTGCAGAAACCTATCCCTCCTTGATGTAAGGATCTTTTCTCCTGCATCCTGCGAGACATAATTCCCCAACCCTCTCTTGTTATAAATAATTCCCTCCTGCTGAAGAAGATCATAAGCCCGCATAACGGTATTCGGGTTTACCTGGAGATCGGCAGCAAGGTCGCGGACAGATGGGATTTTCTCCTCTGTCTTCCAGTTACCAAGCAATATCTGCTCTTTGACAAACTCTGTGATCTGCAGGTATATGGATTGATTCTCAGAAAAATTCATCTTGACAATTTTATAATTCACGTTCCTTTAATCTGAACCATGCTGACAGATACAACATGGCGAACACAGCAAACCAGATCCATCTGTTTAAATTTCCTATCAGCTTGGTGAATGAAAAGTACTCAGTTATATTCTGAATATTTACATTTTTATAATAACCAAAATCGGGAGAAAGGAAAGTAAAAAGCGCCCCTGGTATTTTTACGATAATACCTTTGTGAGGAACCAGGTCGGACATTAATTTAGTCATACCTATGTTATAAATAATAATGACCGCAAAGAATATTAAAAAGAAAATCAGCAACTGATTTTTTTTGAATCTGATAACGCATATCAGGCAAATGGACTGAATAAACATAAACATCAAGAAAAAAACAAGATATGTTCGTAATGGAAATAATGTAATCTCATTGATCGCTTCTTTCATGAAATCATGAAATGGTACAAGATTATTGGAGAAGAATAAAAACACAATAAGGTATGTAACTATATATCTCATAATAAAATAAGTCAGGCAGTAAACACCCGTAAATAAAATCATGCTAAAAAACAGGCCACATAGAAACTTTTCTGCCAAAGAAGCCGGGATCAGCATGTAACCTGCTGACCTGCCAAAATCTGACCAGCGGGGAAAAGTAATAAAAGTTATTACGGCTGCTGTAAGACCGTATATTAATAGGTACCCTCCATTATTAATCTTATCAGGAAATAATCCAAAAAAAACCATTCCACACGATATCACTCCCCAGATTATAATGTAAAGAATTTTATTCTCTGCCCATTGCCGTCTGACAAGTAGCCAGAACCTATTGAAATTGAAGTAATTATTCATGATCCTTTGTATTAATTGTCTAGAACTACAGATAGTTTGTCCGGAATATTTATACTGGCATTAAAAAGTGTTTCAAGATCGACAATCCCTGCAATGCCTGAATTATTGATTGACATCAGGCTTTGCCCCATTTCGCTCTTTACGGAATAAATAACTTCACCGGGAACCGGCGACAATAAAGAATGTCCGAAGGAAAATTTCTGTGCAACCCTGTCCAGTGACTGGTTCAGGATGATCTTACGGTTCTCAAGAATGATCACACTGTCAATAAGGCTTTGAAGATCTCTTACCTGGTGAGTGGAGAGTATGATGGTTTTATCTTCAGAAAACGAGGATGCCAGGAGTGTTCTCAGAATAGCTTTTGAAGGGATATCCAGAACGTTTGTCGGTTCATCGAGAAATAAATACCGGGTATTTGTTGCCAGGGCAAAGGAAATCAATGCTTTTTTCTTCTGGCCATGTGACATTCCTGAGAATTTCTGACCAGGATCGACTTCAAATTTCCCAAGGATCTCTCTGTATTGTACAGCGTCAAAACAAGGATAAAAGCAGCCATAAGTCCTGGCAAATTGAACTGCATTCATAGAAGGCAGTGAAACCTCTTCCGGAACGAAAAAGAGCCCGCATAAAAATACCGGTTGACGATTTGCCGGAATGGCATCATCGACATTGACTTCACCGGACTTAGGAAAAGAAAGTCCACTGATTAGCTTTAAAAGGGTGGTTTTCCCAACACCGTTTTTCCCGAGAAGACCATAGATGTGACCTTCACCCAGTTGCAGGGAAAGGTGTTCAAATACAATATTCCTATTTGAATACCAGAATGTTATATCTTTAATTGTGATCATAAGTTTAGTGTATTAGTACATTAATACACTGCAAAGATAATACGCTATTTTCAAATGTCAAGAAAAAAGTAAAAAAAATGATATCTCCCAAAATCCTGAATAAAAAACAGGGCTATAAAAAATGATACTCGTTGTAAATATCAATTTACAATTTACTACCTTTCGGACATTAATCAAAAACCCTGGTAATATGACTCTGAATCGCCGCATGTTCCTGAAAAAGCTTGGAACAACAATTGGTGCCGTATCCCTCAGTAACATCCTGATGTCATCGCTGGCTTCGGGAAAGTCATTATTTGATGAAAAAGAGGGACCTCCTTCTCCTGACATGAAGGACGAGGATTTCTGGGCATGGGTGCAGGAATCTTATACGGTGTCGCCCAACATTATCAATCTTAACAACGGGGGAGTAAGTCCCCAACCCCTTGTGGTGCAGCAGACTTTTGAGAAATATAACCGCCTTTGCAATGAGGCGCCATCCTATTACATGTGGAATATCCTGAATGAAGGCCGCGAGGCCCTCAGGGCCGACCTTGCTGATTTCGCAGGATGCTCGGCGGAAGAGATCGCTATCGACCGCAATACTACCGAGGCCATGAATGATATAATCTATGGCCTTCCCCTGGTCGCTGGCGATGAGGTGGTACTCACCAAACAGGACTATCCTAATGTCATAAACACCTGGAAGCTGCGTGAAAAACGGGAGGGGATCGTGTTGAAATGGATCAACCTCGAACTTCCTTCAGAGAATGAAGATGAGCTGGTCAACGCCTATGTCTCACAGTTTACTGATAAGACCAAAGCCGTTAATATCACCCATATCATAAACTGGATCGGGCAGATCATTCCCGTGAAAAAGATTGCAAAGGAAGCCCATGCAAGAGGGATTGATGTCCTGGTCGATGGCGCCCATACCTTTGCACTCCTCGATTTCAAGATACCTGACCTTGAATGTGATTACTTTGCTACAAGCCTGCATAAATGGATGTGCGCACCTTTTGGATCAGGATTGCTCTATGTTAAGAAGGACAAGATCAGCAAGATCTGGACCCTGTTCCCTGATGCCCAGCCACTTGGAGACAAGATCACCAAATTCGAGACATTGGGGACCCGTAACTTTGCCAGCGAAATGGCCATCGGCAGCGCTCTTGATTTCCACCTGGCGATCGGCTCCGAAAGAAAAGAAAAAAGATTGAGGGAACTAAAGGATTACTGGACAACCAGGGTGAAAGATCTTCCGGGTATCCACATCAAGACCTCTTTTAAACCAAAGTTTGCCTGCGTGATCGGACTGGTCTCTGTCGATGGTAAAAAGCCTGGGGAGGTTGTAAGATACCTGTTTGACAAGTATAAAATCCATACCACCGGTATTGAATGGGAAAACATTTCAGGCACCAGGGTTACGCCAAATGTCTACACAACTTTCAGGGACCTTGATAAGCTTGTCCTTGCCCTGGAAAAAATGCCCAGGTAGACTTTTTACATCTTTAACTGATAAATCAATCTTAAACACACTAAAATAATTGACCATGAGAAAATTTGTTCTGTTCATTCTTCTGACCATCTGCACTTATCCCCTCCTGGCACAGCAGCAGGATAAAATAGTTATCTATTCAGATAAAGCCCCGAAACCTATCGGCCCTTACAGCCAGGGGATATTAACAGGAAATACACTCTATCTTGCCGGCCAGATCGCAAAGATCCCTGAAACCGGGGGAATGGATACCCTCAATATCGTATCAGAGCTCCGCAGGATATTTGCAAACCTTGGGGCAGTGTTGAATGCTGCAGGGATGGGTTATACAAATCTCGTCAAGACGACGGTATATTGTACGGATATCAACAATTTCAATGCTATCAATTCAGTTTATGGGGAATATTTCAAGGATAATTTTCCTGTACGGGAGACCATCCAGGTAGCTGCCATCCCTGGTAAAGCACATTTTGAGATCTCGGGGATAGCAGTGAAGTGATTGTTTACTTTACTAACACCTTTTCAACAAAATCTGTTCCTGAATTGTTAATACTGACAATATACAAACCAGGCCGTAGTCCCGTATCCAGCAATGCCTTAGGCCGATCGATCAGGGTCATTTCCTTCATCAGCCTGCCGGTGTTATCAAATATCCTGAGATCTGATTGTCCATTGATCCCGGTCATTTCAATCTTCAGTAATCCTCCCTCAGAAGGATTGGAATAGATCCTGATATGCGGATCATTATTCCTGATGGTATTTATTCCCAGGTTGGTGACTAAAAAGGCATTCAGTGCCGCTGTTGGCTTTCCATCTGATCCCCAGCAGCTCAGCTGGTATCCGCTCCATGACTTCTCTCCTTCCGGTTCCCAATAAATAACCCCAATGCCCTGGTTGTTTGGAACGGCCTTGACCTTATTCATGACGGCTACAAGCATGTCATAAGTATTCTGAACCTGGGTATAATCCCCGCCGGTTTCGACCACAAAGACCTGTTTCCCATACCTGGAGACCATATCATTCAGATTGTTACCCAGGTCATTGATCGTAACCGTATAATCGGTTCCCAGCCAGTAAGGATAATAGGAAGCTCCTATAATATCATATCTCACGGCATAAGTGGTGGCATTATCAAAAAAGGTCCTGAATCTTGTGTTATCATTTCCCTGGTCAAGGTGAATAATAACCTTGATGGAACTATCTACGGCTTTAGTGGCATCATATCCCTTATTAAGCAACTGTGCTAATTGTGACCAGTTTGAAGTACTCCCGTCGGGCCACAGCATCCCATTTGTGATTTCATTCCCGATCTGTACCCAATCCGGCTTGGCTCCGATGGTTTTAAGTGTATCCAGGACCTCATACGTGTGATTATAAAGATCGGTCAGCAGTTGGCTGAATGAATCGTTTACCCATGCTGCAGGCTTATTCTGTTTTCCCGGATCTGCCCAGGAGTCACTATAATGAAAATCGATAAGGACTCTCATTCCCATATTCTTTGCCCGGAGCGCCATTCCGGCAACTTCCTTCTTGCTGCAATGCCCGTTTATCTTATCGTTTGAGGGATTGACCCAGACCCTTAACCTGATCGTGTTGATCCCATGATCTTTAAGTATCTGTAAACAATCCTTCTGAACCCCGGTGCTGTCATAGAATATATAGCCTGTCGCTTCCATCTGCTGCAGCCAGCCGACATCAGCACCTTTCACAAACTGCGCCTGGATCACCACAGGAAATAGCAACAGGAACAGAAAACAAACTAAAATGACAGAAACCAGGATAGGATAATTAATGAACTTTTTCATTATATCGGCTTAGAGCACCAGTTTCTCCTCATTAATGGTGAGTGTTTTTTGATGGATCCATGAATTAAACATTGGCTGACAACACAACATGACGACAAAATTAATAAAGAAAACAGTGATTTTGGCTAAATCTTTTTTGAGGTGGTAAACCCCAACCCTGCCTCCCCTGCCTACCGGCAGGCTGGCGGTGATCTGGTTTTCAGTTATTCAAATAAAAATACAATATTGAATAATCGAATAATCGATCAACAATTTTTGAATTTCAAATGTTTTTGTTGAGTACTCGAATATCGGTAAACAATTTTTGAAATCAGATTGAAGTTCAGGATTCCCGCCAGAAGTTTACGGACCATAGACAGGGTATACAAGGGACCAGGGACATGGTATACAAGGGAGGGGTTAGGTGGTGATGTCATGAAGCCATCCTTAAAATAAATTCAAAGTGCCTTCGAGGTGCCTTCGGGGTGTCTTCAACATCACTACAACATAGATTCGATTAAAATTCGGTTAAAATTCGGTCAGGATTTGATCAGGATTCAACCAAGCTTCGGTTGCTTTTCTTCCTGGATTAGAAATTTTGGGGTGTCACGTTTAACAATTTGACTTCTCCCCCTTCTGGGGGAAAGGCTCAGGGGGGTGGGGTCAAAAAAAGATTTAGAGTTGATTCCGCTGTTTTTTGTATTTTTGATCTATAAAACTCACGACCATGACCGACATTCTGAAATTTGGAAATAATTTTTCCGATATAAGCACTGACGTTGCATTTCAATATGAATTCTATTGCGACTGTTGCAGGACAGGATACCGTTCAACTGCCAAAGGCTATGCAGCCGGCAAGGCCTCAAAGATATTAGGCACTGCCAGCTCACTTTTCGGTGGCTTTATGGGGGGACTGTCACAGGTAGGCCAGACCGTTAAGGATGCCTCATGGAAAGATGCGCATGACAAAGCTTTTGAAGAAGCGCTCATTGAAATGGCACCGGTTTTTATCCAGTGCCCGCACTGCCATTCATGGGTATGCCGGGAGCAATGCTGGAATACAAAAAAAGGATTGTGCAAAAGCTGTGCTCCTGATCTTGGAGTGGAAATGGCTTATGCACAATCCGAAAAATCCGTGGAAGAGATCCATGAACATGCCGCGATGGCTGAAGAGGATAAAAAATTAGGCACGGAATACTGGAGAACCAATATCCGTGCCACATGTCCCAAATGCGAAGCCCCCCTGGCTGAGAATGCTAAATTCTGTCCTAATTGCGGAGCGAAACTTAATGAGGATGATAAATGTGCCCACTGCGGGGCAAAACTGACTCCCGGCGCCAAGTTCTGTCCGGAATGCGGGGAGAAGGTCTAATGACAAACCAGGATTTTCTGAAAATAACTCGTCGTTTTACACGATACTTTTACACTATACACGCCATCCTGAACCTGTCCGATATTGATAGGCGATAATAGCACTGATGGGTCTGATGATGCGTAAATCCTTTCTCCAAGCGTATTAAATATTTCAACAAGTTGAATTTCATTTTTTATTGCCTCATCAGTTGCAATATTGAAGATCCCGTCATTTGGATTGGGGTAAACGTTGATTGATACCGGATGGGTAATTTCATTAATGCCACCCGTCCTGTCAACACATCCTTCGGTACCAGTCATCGTCAGATTGGTAACCGGACCCGGTAAATGTTTCATCGTTCCTGCGGATTGCGTTGTACAGGCAACATCAGCCAAGCTGGCAGAATAATCATATGAGGAACCATAACCCGGTTGTATGCATTCAGTTCAGTTTCCCGAAGAATCGGATTTTATAACTCCTACCTGCGGAACGATAGGCTGCTCCCGTTTTGTACCGTATATTGGGCCATTACCGACCATTGAATAAACTCCAGTGTATGATTCTACGATATCTGACGGGATAAGTATCAGCGACTCGGAAAACAGTAAATCACCTATGGAATCAACCTTCATCATATTTTCCTGGAATGGAGTGCCGGTAACAAAAATATACCCGTTATCAGAAGTCTGATGAAGTCTGAAACTGGCAGGGACCGTTTGATATCCGGAATTTCCAGAATAAGATTTACTCCATAAAACATCACCTGAAAGGTCTGTTTTCATTAAGATAAACCCGCCATTTGATGCATCAAAAAGGGTCATTATCCCGCCCTGCACGACATGTACATCATAACCCCTGGAATAAGTCGAGGAGGAAACATTTAGATATTTGGTCCATGAAACCGACCCTGTTGATGTTAATTTCATCAGATACATTACCATTTGATAATTGGTGTTTTCTCTATAACCGGTAATAATATACCCCGTATCTGGTGTCTGATCCGCTCCGCAACCAAAATTCTCATAATTGCCAACAGAAATGAGTTTTCCCCAGACTACATTTCCTGATTCATTCAGTTTGACAACAACAATCTTTTCCAAGGAGGCGTCTCCGGTGAGAATGAATCCATTATCCAGAGTCTGTCTAATTGATATCGCCTCCTCATGGTACCCCATATCAATCATTCTTGTCCACAAGGTATCCCCTGCTGAATTTATTTTAACACATAACAGATCGGAAGCAGAATCCCCCTGATTATAGGCAAACCCGGCTAACACAAAACATGAATCCCTTGTAGCTGTGAGACAATAAAAGGTGCCACCGTTGCTGCCATAGGTCTTGCTCCATGATATTGAACCCGTAGAGTCAATTTTTGAGACAAATGCCAGGTTGTCTTTTTCTCCCGCTATTATCAAGCTTTGATTCATCATTTTTTCAACACAATAAACCTGTACAGCACCTTGAGGATCATAAATCACTTTGGAAAAACCAGAGGACTGTGCGAAGCCAGGGTATGAGGTCAGGGAACATAAGCACCATACTATCAGAAACCGGGTAATTGTTTTAATAGAAATAAATATTATAATTCGGGTTATCATTACCTGACAACAGATATTTTCTTAGTAATTACCTGTCCATTAAATTCCGTTGAGAAGAGATACAAACCCGTGGGCAATCCTGAAATATCAACCGTGATCAAACGTCCTGAAGGAGTACCTGATTCTGAGCTGACCAAAACACCGTTGGCATTGTATACCCGTATGTTGACAGGGGTATTGATTATCCTGTCAAACAGGATATTGACCTGTGTTGAAGCGGGATTTGGATAGAACAGGATCTTTATTGATGAATTTCCCGGGTGACTTGCTATTCCATTAAATGAACTTCCATCGGGAAGTTCATTTGAGTTAAAGTATCCCTCAATGGTCTCGATATAAGTTCTTAGTTTATTTAATGAACTATCATTATTGTAATCACGGGCAAAGGTATAGGCCAGATCGAGTTCCTGTTCCTGGCCTGGATTAAATGTGAATGGACCGGATGAACCAACACCCCTTTTGTCGTATGGTGCATCACCAGCTGTGGTTTCTGTCCAATTTAAAGGGACTTGAGGGATACACCATACTCCCCAGCATAATGTATCTGAAGTACCCGGGAACATAAATTTACAAGGAGATCCATATGCACTTGGGTAATGTCCCATACCACCATATTTTAATTGAACGCTGTCATTAAATTTGCTTTGAAGATAGTTATAGTATTGTGGTGAATATAGGGGATCAGTCATGTAATCCGGTACCCCATAATTATAAAATGTCATAAAATCGGTCAATCCGTATCTTTCATTATCAACAATACCATCACCAAAACCAGTGCCATTCACACTTGCATTACATAATTGGTGCCCCAGGCTGTCAACTTTTGGATTATCCTTACCATCAGGATCCATGTATGGCCCACCGATGAAAGCTACTGCCTGTGCGGGCGGGTTAGCCCCGTATGAGCCCGGCTGCCCGGTGCCATCAACCGGGTTCCCGTTGTAACCATAATAATAGCTTCTTTCAACATCACATCCAATATAATCATCAAAGGGATAGCCTATATCTGTATCGGTAAAGACCCCTATATAGGTGTTATGATAAGTGTTCGCCGACCGGTTGATAATTTTATAATTCATGAAGACGGTGTTCATTAATGCCGAATCTTCAGGGATATTGAAAACATATGCCATACCATGGATCTCCACTCTGAGTTTTTCACCCTCTGTTTCCATATGAACATTCCTGTCATCATTCAAAATAAAGAACAGGGCCTGGTCTCCCCTGATCAAAGGATAATCTCCATCCATCGGATTATAGATCCCATCATTATTCCGGTCATAAAAAGGTGCTAATTTAGCTGCCTCCCCTAAGCTGACGTTGCCATTTCCGGGCCAGGTAAGGATATCATGGATAGGCTTGTAGCCCTGGTCCTGCCAGTGTGCTATATGGTAATCAATATCAGACTTCTTCAGGTTCCAGATATAATTCCATAAAGTATCCTGGTATATCGAATAAGCTGAAGAATCCATGACCGGTCCTGCAAAATAATCATGATAAGTTCCTGCGGGTCCGGTCCCGGGACCTTGTCCATAACGCGCTCCTGAAAGGTGAAGACTGTCCTTCTCATCAAGACCACCGATCCATAGTGTTGAAATAAAAATGGTATTCTTCCCACTGAATTTCGGAACCTCAAATCCGGGTCCACCTACATGTCGTCTGGTGAATTGGTCTCCGGTTGAATTTATCTGTGCGTTGATATTATTCATGTAAATAGAATCATAGCTATTATCATTTATCAGGAATACAATTTGGGCAGTAGCATTAGTATCAAGGGTATAATCAACAACCCTGTATGTGATAATAGATTCAGGGCCATAACCCCATTGGTTCCCATTTTGATTGGCAACATAAGTATAATTATTACCCGATTTACCGGTACACATTACATATCCATTGCCCATCCCGCCGACAACACGGATTGAATCCCCATAGGGGATAAGATCTTTCATCAGGAAATTGACAGCCTTCGGGATCGCCTGATTCAAATGAACAGTGTCATTTACAAGAAAGAAACCCTGGGAATGAATGTTGTTCAAAAAGAACAACTGGATAAAAATGACCAGGAGAAACCTGGTTGCGGAGTAAAGATTTTTCATATATAAGATGTTAACATAAGCCTTGATAATACTACAAATATACAATAAATAGTAGAAAGTTAACTGGAATTATAAAATTATTTTTCCATTAAAGAATCACTTAGGAAAATCAAGAAAATTCGGCTGGAGACCAGGGGCTTATTTGATCCGGGAAATCATTTCTTCCGTTTGGCCCGCTCATATTGTACCGGCCATTGAATATCTGTCTTAAGTTCCCATGCTGCACGTAAAGGAAAATAGGGATCACGGAGTGATTCCCGGGCAAGTAAAACAATATCGGACTGGCCCTTCGAGATGATCTCATTGGCCTGGAAAGGATCGGTAATGATACCCACCGCACCGGTTAATATTCCCGCTTGTTTTTTTACATGCTCAGCAAACGGTACCTGGTAACCAGGCCCAACAGGTATATTTAAACCCGGAACGGCGCCTGCTGTGGAACAATCTACCAGGTCAACTCCATTATCCTTTAAAAGCCTGGCAAGTTTGACAGAATCTTCTATAACCCAGCCATCATCTCTCCAATCAACCGATGAAATCCTGGTAAAGAGAGGATATCCATCAGGCCATACGCTCCTGATCGCCCTGACAATTTCCAGGAGTATGCGGATGCGGTTTTCGAATGATCCGCCATAAGCATCCTGACGCTTGTTGGTGAGGGGTGATAAAAATTCATGGATAAGGTAACCATGTGCGGCATGGATCTCGATGACTTTGAATCCTGCCTTTAAGGCCCGGATAGCTCCGGAACGGAAATCATCGATCACCTTTCCGATACCTTCAATGGTCAACCCGGCAGGAAGTGCAGACTCTTCGGAAAATCGAATTGCACTTGGGGCAACTGTTTTCCATCCCCCTTCAGAGACAGACAATAATCTGTTTCCATTCCAGGGAGAAGAATGGTTTGATTTTCTTCCTGCATGTGCAAGCTGGATACCGGGTATTGAATTCTGGTGAATATTGAAATCCGTGATCTTTTTGAGGTATTCTATATGGTCATCTTTCCAGATGCCAAGATCGTCAATGGAGATCCTGCCTTCAGGAGAAACTGAGGTTGCCTCTGACATAACCAGTGAGAATCCCCCTACTGCCCTGCTTCCCAGGTGTACCAGGTGCCATTCATTTGCAAAACCGTCTCTAGAGGAATATTGACACATCGGCGATACAACTAACCGGTTCTTCAATTCAATATCCCTGATCTTCAATGGAGAAAAAAGTTCACTCATAACCTGCTTTTTTGGGTTAGAAGAAAACGCAGGAGATAACATTTTATGTTATCCTGCGGGAAAAATCATAAGATCCCTGAACCAGGAAATGTCAGGCCTGTACCTGTCCGGGTACCTCTTCCTTTTTACCGATATATCTGGCGGGCCCGAACCCAAGGATGGCAAGGAAAATGACCCTGAGAAAGATAAGTCCGACAGTAAACCATCCTCCTTTACCGAAGTTCTTCGAGATCCCGTTGAGAATTATGATCCCTATAATGATATTGACGATTGGAATAAGTAACAGGAGAATGTACCACCATGGTTTGCCCGCAACTTTTATCGCGATCAGGAGGTTATAGACCGGGATGATAGAAGCCCATCCATGTTCACCGGCTTTCTGGAATACAAACCAGAGGGCGACGCACCTTATCATCATCACATACATAGCAAAAAAGATAAGGCCGACGATCAGCGGCATTAAGCTCATAGCCCCAAAGCATGACATGCCTGAGTGTAAACTTTCTTCCATAAGAAAAGATTTTGGTTAATACTAAAACGTCAATTATTCAAAAAATAATTTATTTTGTAAAGATATGTCAAAGGCATTACTATAAGCAAAAAAAGACAGGATTTTTCTTAACACAGGCTTGGATTATTGTTAGAAAAACATTATTGCTATTTCACAGGAACTTCGGTCACTTTCAGGACTGGGTGGATCTCTATCCCATTGGCACTGGATCCACGTTCGCCACTCGGGGCATTCCAGAATCGTACACCTGTAATTTTGACTTTAACGGGATTACTCTCCTGGCTTATTTTATTCATTAATCCGGCCAGTGTTTTCCATGTTTCTTTGAATTGTGCTCTTATATCCGGGAATTTATCAAGTGCCGGACAATCCGGGTTTGGCAATACAGCGATCATGGTTGAATTAGAATCCGGGTATCTTAACACCATTTTGAAACTGTGCCCGTCTTCTGTGAAGGTGATGGTTGTTATATATGCAATTATCTCAACGACTTGTTTTTCAGATGGAAGCCTTACCTGTGTCTTATCTTTTATACTCTTTTTATCAAGCACCATGGGTGCCTTTGTCTCTACGAAACTGTTGAAATCCATGACCAGCGGTGTTGCTTTCAATAGTTCAGCCCCACCCTTATCTGTCAGCATTTTTACATCTGCGCGCCATTGTTCACAAGACTTTATAACCTGCTGAGCATTGATTTGAATGGCCATGAATAATACCATTGAGATTGTCAAAAGTAAATTTACTTTTTTCATGATAAGGTTAATTTAAAACAATTTTGACATCAAATATACTCATGAAACCAGGATTTAGCAAACTTTTTAAAGCCGGATATTGATTACCTTTGGAAACAAAGAAAAAAGTTGAAGAAGTCTTATAAATACGAAACCATTGATGGAGATCCCCTGGGTACGAGGATCTATGTTCTAGAGAACGGGCTGAAAGTTTTCCTGTCGGTTTACCACGATGAACCAAGAATACAGATATATATCGCGGTGCATACGGGCAGCAAGATGGATCCACCTGAGACTACAGGACTGGCTCATTATTTTGAACATATGATGTTCAAGGGAACAGAGAAGTTCGGGACCACAGACTGGATCAGGGAATCAAGGTTGATTGAGCAAATTGAAGGCTTATTTGAAGTGTACCGGAAGGAGAAAAGGGATGACATCCGTGCCCGGCTCTACCGTGAAATAGATAACCTCTCCCTGGAGGCTTCATTGCTGGCCATTCCTAACGAATACGACAAGTTGATGGATGCTATCGGTTCCCAGGGATCCAATGCCGGAACATCCAATGATTACACCATCTTCATGGAGAATATACCCTCCAACCAGCTTGAGAATTGGGCTAAGATCCAGGCAGAACGGTTCTCAAGACCCGTTCTCCGGTTATTCCATACTGAGCTGGAGACCGTCTACGAGGAAAAGAACATGTCACTTACCAGTGATTCCCGCAAGGTCAATGAGGTCATGATGAAAGTTCTTTTCCCCAACCATCCTTATGGGACCCAGACAACGCTTGGAGAAGCGGAACACCTGAAAAATCCTTCTATGAAGAATATCCGGGAGTTCTTCGCGAAATATTATGTCCCGAACAACATGGCCATTTGCATGTCAGGCGAGCTTGATCCTGACAAGACCATTGAGATAATAGACCTTTATTTCGACAGGATGAAACCCCAGCCTGTTCCACCATTGCGACATGAGCCATGGAAACATCCTGATGGGACTGTTTTTAAGGAAGTTTTTGGGCTTGAAGCTGAGAACATCAGGATCGGGTATGGGTTTAATATAAAAGCAAGCGATGACGACTCTGTTCTGCTTACCATGGCTGCTTCTGTTCTTTTCAATGGCAAGACAGGCCTGATCGATCTGAACCTGAACCAGCCGCAGAAAGTACTGAATGCGTCTGCATACCATGGCCAGCTTGCGGATTACAGCATGATGATCCTGAATGGCAATCCGAAAACGGGTCAATCACTGGAAGAAGTCAGGGACTTATTGATGCACCAGGTCCGGCTGCTTAAAAATGGCGAATTCCCCGGCTGGCTGCCTGAAGCAATTGCCAACAATGCTCAATATGAAACCGGGAAGCAATATGAGTCGAACCAGGGTAGGGCAATGGCTATTTCACATGCATATCTTTACGATATTCCTTACAGGGATTTCACCTCCTATATAAAAAAAATGCAACGATACAGTAAAAAGGATATCGTTGCATTTGCAAAAGGTCACCTGGAGGATAACCTGGTTGTCATATACAAAAGACAAGGAGTGCCTGAAGAAGTGATTAAGGTCAGCAAGCCCCCGATCACCCCGGTACACATCAACAGGCACCAGGAATCAGACTTCCTGAAAAAGGTAAAAGCGAGAGTGGTCCCGGCTGTGCATCCTGAGTTCCTGGATTATTCAAGGGATATCGATACCTTTCACCTTCCTGACTCCACCCGCATCCTATACAGGAAGAATGAGGAAAATGAAACTTTTCACCTCGTGTTTTATTACAGAATGGGCAGACACCATGATAAGGTAATGACCTTTGCCATCGAGCTTCTGCCCTTCCTCGGAACCTCAAAACATAGTGTGGAGCAGATCAACCTCGGTTTTTTTCGACTGGCTTGCTCTTTTCAGGTGAACGTGACGGATGAAGAGACAACACTTTCTATCGACGGGTTAAGCAAAAACATGGAACGGGCGCTGAGACTGGTTGAGGAGTTGCTGAACGATCCGGTTCCCGATGAAGAAACGCTTGTCAATCGTGTGGAAAACACACTTAAAGCACGGTCAGACCGGAAGTCTGATCAGAATGAGATGTTCTCTGCATTGGTCAGCTTTGGCATTTATGGATCTTCTTCTCCTTATAAAAACATACTGACCGAAAATGAACTCCGGTCAGTAACACCTCAACAGGTTGCAGATAAAATTAAAGATCTGAAAAATATCCGGCACGATATCCTCTATTATGGGAATCTCCCGCTGGTTGAACTTTCAGGTATCATTGTAAAATATCGCGAGGGATCAACTTCCTTAAAGCCGGTTCCCACACCGATGGTATTCAAGGAAAAAGAGACCAAAGAGAACAGGATCTTATTTGCACCCTATGATGCAAACCAGGCAAAGCTGCAAACACTTATCGTTGGTGGCCGTTACGACCGCCGGCTGGCTCCGGTAATCGCCCTGTTCAACTTTTATTTCGGGGATATTGTTTTCCAGGAACTCCGTGAAAAAAGAGCTTTGGCTTATACCGCCTTCTCCCGCTTCCAGGAACCGGCTGATCTCGAAAAATCATATCTCGGCAAGGGTTATATTGCCACACAGAATGACAAGATCATAGAAGCATTCCTTGCTTTCGACGATCTTTATAATGTCCTGCCCGTTTCTGAAGTTACCTTCCATGGATCCAGGTACGCTCTGTTAAATAAAATAAGTACTGAAAGGATCCGCAGGATGAACTGCATCTGGAATTTTCTGAATGCAGAAAAGCTTTGTCTGAAAAAGGATATCCGTCAGGATATATTCGAAAAAGTATCAGGAATGACAATGAATGACATGATCGCTTTTCAGCAGGAAAACCTGAAAGACAAAGCCAAAACATACCTGGTTCTGGGAAAGGAATCTGATGTCGCATTCGATGCGCTTGAAAAAATAGGACCGGTCACAAAACTGACACTTAAGGACCTTTTTGGGTATTAATTCATTCCGATATTGACTTGAGGGTTTTTAAGTATTATCTTTATGCCATCAACCGGTATTGATTTCATTACCATTTCTTATATACAGGCTTCAAATGAAATTCATGGCTATTCATCAACCAAAATACAACCTATGAAAAAATGTTTTACTCTGATTACAGTAATGCTGTTTACTGTAGCCTCCTGGGCACAGAATGCCGATTATCTTTTGAAAAAAGATTTTCAAACGGAGAAGAAGAAGATCTCTGAAGGGATCGATGCTGCAAAGAAAGCAGGATATGATGCAAAAAAAATCGCAGCCAGGCAGATGACTACCGCTGACAGCCTGGCGAAGATCACGGCTGCTAATGAAAAAAACCTTAAACTGACCAATGATTCACTGCAGAAAACGGCAGCACGCTTCAATGATCTGGATATAAGGGTAACCAAGTCCAGTAATAATGCACAGAATTACCTTGTGCTGGCAACTATCATAATTGCTGTAATCTTCCTTCTCATCCTGGCTTTGATCTTCTTCCTTAGAAGTAAAACTGATCAAAAGATAGCTGAGCTGACTGAAGAACATCAAAAGTTGGATGAATCGGTAAAGCAGGAGATTGCATCAATGAGGACAGATCTGAAAAAATCAATAGAATCGCTTTCTTCATCTTTACATGAATATTCAACAAAATTAACAGCCTCTGTCGGGCATTGTGAAGATAAACAAAAAGCCTCTGCTGCAGAACTGGAAGCATCCATAAGCAAAGTTGCTAAAGAGCATGCTGATTACGTTCCAAAGGTCAATGAAAAGTTCGATGAACTGACAGCGAAGCTGAATACTGAACGGAAAGAGCACAAGGACTTTCACGAGAAAATAGAATCGGATCTGAAAAAATTACCTTCGTTGCAAAAGATCGTAGATGAGATCAAAGCAAAGCTTTGAACTTTTTATCTTTTGTAAATGATCTGATCCGCTTTACCAGCTTCAGGGTTCCGTTGTCTCTTTTGGCTTCAATGGGATGATCCCTCCCATTTCACTGAGTACATTTACCAGATCTGAGCCTGTAGGAACAATGAATTTTGAATTCTCCTTAAGGGAGGTTTCCAGTGCCTGGATCCTTCTTAACAATTGAGCATTCCCTATAAAATATTTCTCCGCTGCTTCGTTGACAAGCTGGATAGCCAGGGCTTCTCCTTCTGCACGCAGTATGGCAGCCTGTTTGAACCCTTCTGCTTTCCTGATCTCGGCTCTTTTTTCGCCATCAGCCCTGGTTTCTGTAGCAGTTGCAAAATCGATCGCAGCAATTTTCTCATTCTCTGCTTTCACGATCTTGTTCATTGTTTCCTGTACATCCTTCGGAGGCTCAATTTCTTTTAATTCAGTGCGTATGATCTCGATACCCCAATGGCTGGTCTCTGCAAGGAGGGTCGTATGAAGATCTTTATTGATCCTGCCCCGTTCACTGTTTGCTGATTTCAGGGTCAGGGTCCCGATGATATTACGAAGCGTCGTGCGTGCCAGGTTAACGATCTGGTATTCTATGCTGTTGACATTGTACTGGGAAAATTTAACGCTGTCCTCATCCGATTTGATCTTGAAATAAACCTGAGCATCGACCTTGGCATTCAGGTTATCATTTGTAATGATCTCCTGGGGTTCGGCATTGATCATTTTTTCAGTAATATTGACCTGGTACATCTTTTCAATGATGGGAACGATCCAGTGAAACCCCGGCATTGAAAAACGATTATATTTCCCCAGCCTTTCAACTAATCCGCGATGTGTGGGACGGACGATCCTTATGCCTGAAAAGAAAAGCAGCACCAGAATGCCGATAATAATTACAGAAATGGAAATGTTCATAACAGAAGTTTTAATTGTTTTACATCAGTTTAAAGAGAAATCCTCGTCTCCTTCATAGACAAATATACTATAAATTATTAATTTCGCTTTTTAAATTTAAATGAAATGTTCTATAAGATTAACCAATTAATAACAAATACCAGTCAATGAAAGAGATCAATTCGCCCGGAGAATTTATGGAAATGGTCAATGCCTTCCGCATCAGCAGGATCATTCTCTCAGCGCATGAACTGAACATTTTTTCAATGCTGAAAGACGGCCCGCTCACTTCTGTGAATGTGGCAAAGGCAGCAGGAACCAATGAACGTGCTACTGACCGGCTAATGAATGCTCTTGTCCCCATAGGGCTTCTGAAAAAATCAGGCAGCCAGTTCTACAATACAGATTTTACTACCCGATTCATGATCAAAGGACAGCCCTCATACATGGGGGGTATCGACCATCTTGTTCAGCTTTGGAGGACATGGAGCACACTTACAGAAGCAGTAAAAGCCGGAACGTCGGTAGCCTTTAAGCAGCCGATCGGCGAGCGGGATGATACGTGGTTAGAACCCTTTATTGCAGCTATGCATTCGAGAGCACTTCAACAGGCAAAAGAGATTGCAGCGGTGCTTGATCTTACGGAAACAAAGAACATGCTGGATATCGGCGGGGGTTCCGGGGCATTCACGTTTGAATTCATCCGTGAGAATCCCACGATCAAAGGAATTATTTTCGATCTTCCCAACGTGATACCACTCACAAAGCAATACATTACCAG
The DNA here is from genome assembly GCA_963768805.1 of uncultured Bacteroidales bacterium. Classification (GTDB taxonomy): domain Bacteria; phylum Bacteroidota; class Bacteroidia; order Bacteroidales; family FEN-979; genus FEN-979. The sequence goes on from CAVYJI010000004.1 coordinate 36,478, forward strand.
GGAGGGATTTGATGGTAAGGTTTCGACAATCTCAGGTAACTACCTGAAAGACAAATTCGGCCATAATTTTGATCTGATCCTGCTTTCTGCTGTCATTCATATCAATTCACCTGAAGAAAACAAAGATCTTATAAATAAATGCACAGAAGCTTTGAACCCTGATGGTCAGCTTGTCATTCTTGACCACGTCATGACGGAAGACCGTACGTTACCTGCTGCAGGTGCTTTCTTTGCGCTGAATATGCTTGTGGGAACTGAAAAAGGCGATACCTATACGGAAAATGAGATCAAATCCTGGTTGCAGAAGGCAGGGTTCAGATACATCAGGAGAAGAGATACTCCACAGGGATCAAACATGATGATCGGGATAAAATGACCATCCCCTAAACAAGGCATCAGGACGGCATCGATCATGCTCTTGGATCTTTCTTCAATGGCATCTTGGCCATTTTCTTTACCTCCATGCTCGGGAACCCGAATTCCTCCACGATCTTTCCCAGAACAAGATAGATACCGTCACCACGGAAGGGGTAATTCTTCACTGAATCAGGAAAATGAACTGTATCAAAGAACTGACCTGAGATGTCGATAAATGTCCCGAAATGCATCCATTCCTGCTTAACAGTCCTCACATATTTAATTGTCACAAGCTGCCCCAGCATCCTTACATTCCTGCCCAGGGCGCCAATCATGTCCTTTGCCATGATCTCACCCCGGAAAGAGGTTTCGAGAAGATCGAAATAGGTATGTTTTACTGGGAACCCGAGCAGTTCAACTTCATCATAAACGTCTTCCACGGTACTTTGCTCAAGGGAAGGCAGTTCATATGCTTTTGGCGGAGTATAGAAAAGCGCGTCATGTCCGTTGACAGAAGGCTTCTTCCCCAGAAGCAAATGCGATTCCCAGAGAAGCTGGGCCTTTGATTTTCCTGTGAAGCGCAGTGCCCCGATCCTGACAAGGAGTATAAGTTGTTCGAGCGGGATTTGCGTTCTCATGATGAAGTCTTCAAGGCCGGTGTATTCGCCATTTGCTTTTCTTTCTTCAGAGATCCTTTTCGCTACTGAGCTCTCAAGGTTCGCAACATGAACGAACCCCACATAAATATCGGTTCCGGTGATGCTCGTTTTATAATCGCCCCGATTGACACAGGGAAGATTAAGGGTGGCGCCGCAGTTCCTGGCCTCATTGAAGTAAACCCATGAGCTGTAAAACCCGCCGAAGTTGTTTATCACGCCGGTCATGAATTCCAAAGGGTAATGGGCTTTCAGGTAGAGGCTCTGATAGCTTTCAACGGCATAGGATGCCGAGTGGGCCTTTGAGAAGGAATATCCGGCAAAGGATTCGATCTGTCGCCAGACCTCCTTCGAAACTTCTTCAGGGTAACCAAAATCCCTGCAATTCTCAAAAAATTTATCGATAATCCTCTGCAGCTCTTTTTTCGAGCGGTATTTTCCGCTCATGGCCCGGCGCAGCACATCGGCATCAGCAAGGTCGAGCCCGGCAAAATGGTGGCATATTTTCAGGACATCTTCCTGGTACACCATGACCCCGTATGTTTCTTTCAACTGCTCTTCCATCACAGGATGCAGGTATTTGAACTGCCCGGGGTGATGAAACCTGTAAATGTATTCGCGCATCATACCCGAACGGGCCACGCCCGGGCGGATAATAGAACTGGCTGCAACCAGGCTGCGGTAATTATCACATTGCAGTTTTTTCAATAATCCACGCATGGCAGGACTTTCCACATAAAAGCAACCAATGGTCTCCCCCCTCCGAAGAAGATCTTTCACCTTTTCGTCTTTTTTAAATTCCTGAACCTTGTGAACATCAACATTCACTGCCCGGTTCTTAAGGATGATCTCAGCAGTTTCCTTGATGTGACCGATACCCCGTTGGCTGAGGATATCCAGCTTTTCGAAGCCGATATCTTCAGCCACATACATATCCCATTGCGTCGTAGGAAACCCTTTTGGAGGCATGTCAAGGGCGGTATAGCAGGTGATAGGTTCATCTGAGATCAGCACTCCCCCTGCATGAATACTGCGGAGGTTCGGAAAATCAACCATCATGGCCCCGAGTTCTGCGATCTTTTGGGTAATTTTATTCTTATGGATCTCTTTTTCAGGATATTTCAGCAGATCATCCATCTCCCCTTTAGGAAGTCCCTGCACCTTTCCAAGTTCCCTGTAGATCGAATTGCCTTTGAACGTTGACATGGCGCCAAGCAGGGCGGTATATTTACGGCCATAACGCTTGAAGATATAATCCAGCACTTCATCTCTTTCTTTCCATGAATAGTCGATATCAAAATCAGGAGGAGAGGTCCTTTTGGGGTTGATAAAGCGTTCGAAGTAAAGGTCAAGCTCAATAGGATCCACATCGGTTATCTTCAGGCAATAGGCCACGATGCTGTTGGCGCCGCTGCCGCGGCCAACATGGTAGAATCCCCGTGACATGGAATAACGGATGATGTCCCATGTGATGAGAAAATAGGGGGAAAAACCCATCTTATCGATGATATCGAGTTCATGCCTGACCCGGTTTGCTGCTTCCTTGTTGGCCTTTCCGTAACGGTAAACCAGCCCGTCGCCGGCGAGTTTCTCAAGAAGGGTCCTGTCATCATAGGAATTGCCGGTAAAGGTCTTCCTGTTCTTTAGAGTGGCAAAATCAAAATCCACTGAGCATTCCCCGAGCAGTTGTTCTGTATTCCTTATCAGTTGTGGATAATCTTTGTAAAGATCCCTTACTTTTTCTTCCCGCATTATCATTTCGCCGGGAGTAGCCAGTTGCCCCGGTTGAAGCCGGCTGAGGAGGATGTTGTTATCGATGGCCCGCAGGTGGCAATGCAGGGCGTATTCCTTTTCATTGCTGAATGTAACCGGGAAAAGGATGACAGCGCGATCAAGGATACTCTTGTCATTGACGGTCGCCAGCTTCCTGATGAATGAGGGATGAATGCCTGGAAACTGGCGAGCTGGCAGGTTCCCGTTATCCTTGTTTTTTACTGCTTCTCTACCGGGAAAAGGATAGATTGCAACTGCATTTTCAAACTCAGGGACCTGGTCTGGCAACGGAACTCCACTGATGGTATGATATGACAGGAATTCATTCAGCTCATGGAAGCCTTCATTATTTTTTGCAAGGCCGATATAGAGCAGCTTTTCCTCCCTGCGGAATTCAATCCCTGCAACAGGTCTGATCCCATTTTCACGGCATGTCTTTACAAAATCCATCATACCTGTGGAATTGTTGATATCTGTTAAAGCAAGTGTCGTGACGCCGCATGCCTTTGCCGTTTCCACCAGTTTTTCAATGGAAAGGGTGCCATAGCGCAGGGAATAATATGAGTGGCAGTTGAGGTACATTTCTTTATTTCACCATTTTACCATTTCGCTGTCGTTTATTGACACCGCTCTCCTCACCGCTTTTGGGCCATATCTCCGTTTCATCCGGTCCACGGCCTGATAAAGGTTGATCATCTCCACCGAATCCTCGAACATGTCGATCTGCTGGCTGCCGGGAACCAGCTTGCTGAAACGTACCCCTACCAGGCGGATCAGCATACGGCGCTGATAGAGTTTGTCGAACAGTTCTTTTACAATGGGGATGAGGACATGGTCGAAGGCTGTGTAAGGGACCATTTGCTGGATGGTATGGGTATCGAAATTGGAATACCGGATCTTGACCGTTACACAGGCAGTAAGCTTTTGCTGTTCACGCAACTCATAGGCGATCTTCTCCACCATCTTCACCAGGATCTCCTTCATCCTGACAATATCAATCGTATCCTGTTCAAATGTAGTTTCCGTGCTGACCGATTTGCTCTCAGAATATTGCCTTACCGGGGTCGTGTCAATGCCATTGGCACGCTCCCAAAGGATGATGCCGTTCTTTCCCATGACCCGTTCCATCATTTCCATGGGAATGCGGCTCAGGGTATCGATGGTGGCAACTCCCATAGACCTGAGCAAAGGGTAGGTCTTCTCCCCTATTCCCGGTATTTTCCTGATCGACAAAGGGGCAAGGAACGGCTTTACATGATCTCCCGGCACCTGCAGTTCCCCATTCGGCTTGGCTTCGCCGGTAGCAATCTTTGAAACGGTTTTGTTTACCGATAGGCCGAATGATATTGGCAGTCCGGTATTTTTTATGATCGCCGTACGAAGCTCATGGGTCCATTTCAGCAGACCAAAGAAACGATCCATGCCGGTCACATCGAGATAATGTTCATCAACAGAAGCTTTCTCATACAATGGCGCCTTTTCTGCAATGATGTCTGTGACCATGTGCGAATAGCGGGAATAAAGTTCCATATCGCCACGGATGAATATGGCATCCCGGCACATCATCCGGGCCATTTTCATCGGCATGGCTGAGTTGACTCCGAAGCGACGGGCCTCATAGCTGCAACTTGACACAACGCCCCTGTCTGACATCCCGCCAATGATCACCGGCTTGCCCTGCAACGCAGGATTCTGCAGGCGTTCCACCGACACAAAGAAGGTGTCGAGATCAAAGTGAACAATATCGCGGTTTGTTTTTAACATTTTTCTCGTTTTCCGTTATTTATTTTATTAACTTTGACGAAATTTTAATCATTATTCCGACTACAATATAATCATAATTTAAAACAAATGCAACTATGTTTTTTCATTCGAACATAAAATTTTTCAGAAAGAGGATGGGGCGGACACAGGATGATGTGGCAGCTGCCCTTGGAATGAAGCGTTCAACCCTGAGCGGATATGAGAATGCCATTGCCCAGCCCGGCATAGAGGCCCTGGTCAGGTTTTCAAATTATTTCAGGGTAGCGATCGACACCCTGATCAAGGTTGATCTCACCAGGCTACCTGAAAGCCAGCTCCGCCAGCTGGAAAATGGCTACGATGTTTTCATCAAAGGCAGCAGCATGAGGGTGCTGGCGACCACTGTTGGACAGGATAACGTCGAGAACATTGAGCTTGTAACTGAAAAAGCAAAAGCAGGATATAAGAGTGGATTTGCTGATCCGGAATATATCAGTATCCTCCCTACTTTCAGGCTTCCGTTTCTTTCAAAACAAAAAAAATACCGTACGTTCCAGGTTAGCGGCGATTCCATGCTGCCCATCCCTGAAGGAGCCTGGGTAACCGGAGTCTTCATCCAGGACTGGAGTTCCCTTCGCAACCGTGATGCATGTATTATCCTTACATCAGAAGAAGGCATCGTATTTAAAGTAATTGAAAACAGGCTCCTTGACGAAGGGAAGCTCATCCTTCACTCCCTGAACCCGGCTTATGAGCCTTATGATATTCCGGCAAACGATATCCGGGAAATCTGGCAGTTTGTCAATTATATCAGCCCGGAGATTCCTGAAAACAATGCCAATACGACTTACCAGCTTGCCCAGACGGTAAAAAAACTGACAACCGACGTTAAAGCCATCAGAACCAGGCTTAATCTTTAAAACCCTTTATCTCCTGATCTCCTGGCAAATCATTTAATTAATGAAGTTATGTGAAATTATACTCATTTGATTTTCAATAATGGATTTAGTTCTTCTCCTGCTATTCACTACATTTGCATACTGTACAGGCACAAACGATAAAAATTCAGGATCAGAGAGCAGGTCATTGCACCAGTCGTTTGAACGAAGCAAGGTTTCATCCGGGCCGAAAGGTCAATCCTTTCGCTATCAGTGATAAATTATAAAATATCCGACTGATTTCAGTCGTTACTAAGGATAAATAATGACCTGAAAAGGACCCGGTAATGACAACAAGACAGGGTAATTAAAAATGGAACAGTCTTAGAAATATAGATCAAATAAAAAGAAGAGGATGAAGATTCTTGTAACAGGAGGGAACGGACAATTGGGAACCGCCTTAAAAAAATTTGCAGTTGATTATAAAGATCATGACTTTGCGTTTATTGATGTGCAGGACCTGGATCTCACTGATTCCCAAGGAATGGCTGCCTTCTTTGCTAAACATAAACCCGGTATCGTGATCAACTGTGCTGCATATACTGCAGTGGACAAGGCAGAATCTGAACCTGATACAGCAATGGCTGTAAACGGAGAAGTTCCCGGAGAGATGGCAAAGATCTGTGCAAAATCAGGGATCCGGTTGATCCATATCTCAACAGATTATGTCTTTGACGGAAAGAGTTACATCCCATATAAAGAGACTGATACAGTAAATCCTGTTTCGGTTTATGCAAAAAGCAAGCTGGAAGGTGAAAAAAGGGTACTTGCAGAGGATGTCAAAGGCATTATCATCCGTACCTCATGGCTCTATTCGGAATATGGACAGAACTTTGTAAAAACGATCCTGAAGAAAGGGAAAGAACTAGGGAAACTGAGGGTTGTTTATGACCAGATCGGCGGACCTACTTATGCAGGGGATCTCGCCAGGGCAATACTTCAGATTTTGCCGGAGGTTGCAGAAATGGGCTCCATTGAGATTTACAATTATGCTGATGAAGGTGCGATCAGCTGGTATGATTTCGCACATGCCATTATCGAAATTTCAGGAGTAGATTGTTTTGTTGAACCAATTGAATCAAAAGAATTTGCCACTCCTGCAACCCGTCCGGCGTACAGCGTTTTCAACAAAGCCATGTTTAAAGAACGGTTTGGAATTACCATCCCATACTGGAGGGACAGCCTGAAAGAATGCCTCAGCAATATGAGGGAACTTCAATAAATTTCATATAACAACTAAAGCGAATTAAAATCTAACCAACGATCATTTATGAATACTGCAATTGACCCTGATGTATTGAAGCGCGCGAATGCCTGGCTTAGCGGAGATTTTGACGATGAAACCCGGATACTGGTCAGGGAGATGATGGAAAAGAATTCAACAGAACTGACAGATGCCTTTTACCGCGACCTTGAATTCGGGACCGGTGGCCTGAGAGGTATCATGGGTGCAGGAACAAACCGGATGAATAAATACACCGTTGGCATGGCTACACAGGGACTCGCCAATTATCTTCTGAAGATGCTTCCCAAGGTTCACACGATCAGTGCCGTTATATCTTTCGACAGCCGCATCAATAGCAGGTCATTCGCAAAGATAACAGCAGAGGTATTTGCAGCAAATGGTTTCAGGGTTTATCTTTTTGATGACATCCGCCCAACGCCGGAGCTTTCATTTGCCATCCGTCACCTTAAATGCCAGACTGGGGTAATGATAACTGCTTCGCACAATCCCAAGGAATATAACGGCTACAAAGCCTATTGGGATGATGGTGCCCAGATGATCGCACCGCACGATGTAAATGTCATCGGGGAAGTTCAGAAGATCACTTCAATAGATGATGTCAGGTGGACAGGAAATCATGAAAATATTATTGAAATAGGGAAAGAGATCGATGAAGCATATCTTGATTGTATCCAGGGCCTTTCTTTATCACCTGACATAATCCGCCAGCAGAAAGACCTGAGAATCGTTTATACGCCGCTTCATGGCTGCGGACGGAAAATGGTTCCGGAGATCCTTAGAAGATATGGGTTTGAGAATGTCACGACGGTGAAGGAACAGATGGTCGCTGATGGTAATTTTCCGACGGTACGTTCCCCGAACCCTGAAGAGCAGGATGCCATGACCCTTGCCCTCGAACAAGCCCGCAGGATCAATGCTGACCTGGTTATGGCCACAGATCCGGATGCTGACCGAGTGGGTGTTGCTTTGAAGAACGCCAAAGACGAATATATTCTTCTCAACGGCAACCAAACGGCAGCCCTTCTTTTTTACTACATACTTGATCGCTGGAAAGAGAAAAACCTTCTGACCGGAAAGGAGTTCATAGTATCGACTATCGTCACTACCGGGCTCCTGGAAAGAATTGCTGAAAAATTCAGGGTCGGATACTTCGAATGTCTTACCGGTTTCAAATTTATTGCAGCTGTGATCCGGGAGCAGGAAGGGAAAATGAAGTTTATAGTGGGGGGAGAAGAGAGTTTCGGCTATCTGGCCGGTGATTTTGTCAGGGACAAGGATGCTGTCAGTGCATGTGCACTCATTGCAGAAGCTGCGGCCTGGATTGCCAGCAGAGGGAAATCACTTTTTGACCTGCTTATGCAGATCTACCAGGAATTTGGGTTTTATAAAGAATCTCTTTTTTCTGTAACCAAGAAGGGAAAGAGCGGTGCCGAAGAGATCAGAAAGATGATGGTTAATTACCGCAAGGATCCTCCGGCACTCATCGACAAAATGAAAGTTATCATGGTAAAAGATTATCTGTCATTGCTTGAAAAGGATCTGATAACCGGGAAGGAAAAAGCGATTGATCTTCCCGAATCAGATGTTCTGCAGTTCTTCCTGGAAGATGGATCGAGGATCAGTGTGAGGCCTTCAGGCACCGAACCCAAGATCAAATTTTATTTCAGTGTGAAAGAACAGCTAAGTGACAAAAAAGTATATGACTACACAGATAATATCCTGACAAAGAAGATTAATGACATTATTGCCTCGATGAATCTGAAATAAATGAGGGATCATCAGATAACCCGGTTAGTTTACCTGCCGTCAGCCAGGACAGCTGGTTTTTTTTTCTTTATCGTATTCCTGTTATTTTTTTCATTCACTTCCCGGAGCCAGCAGACCCAGAAAAGCCTTCAGGATACATTGATCTTTGATACTATCCATGTAAAAAAAGGAACCTGGTTTCATTTTCAGGGTAAGAATTACAATGTAAAGAAAGACACCATCTTCATAGAGCAATCCATTAAAGCCAATCCAAAAGAATCGAAGAACCTACAACGGTCAAAAACTTTTTATGATTCTGTTTACAGAAAATTATCCCGAAGCAAGTTCTCTCAATTTTTATATGATCTGGCTTTTGTGCCGCCCAAACCGCAACCCCTTCCCGGCAATTCGGATCAAGTTAAAAGCGAAAGCCCATTTGAAAAATACAAAGGAAAGATAATCCGGCATATCTGGATTAAAACCCTTGCCCCATTTGGAACGAATATCACTGATACCCTCGCATCCGCACGAACCAGCGCTGGTAGGGCTCTGAATGCAGCTCATCTAAAGACCCACCCCTGGGTTATAAGAAAAAACCTTTTCATCAAAGAAGGGCAGAAAGTCGATCCTTTCCTGCTGGCAGATAATGAGCGGAATATCCGTGATATGTCATACATCAATAGCGTTAAAACCTATGTTATCCCCGTAGACAATGCCAGCGATTCGGTGGATATCACCATCGTTACCAATGATGTGTGGTCGATTGGATTTGACATCATATCTGCAGAAACCAATAAGGTAGCATTTCGTGTGTATGATGGGAACTTCCTGGGCCTGGCAGACCGGGTAGCACTGGGTTTTTCGTTCAGGACAAGACAGCAGCCATTTTGTTTTATCAATGGTGCTTCATACACTTATAATAATATCGCAGGTACATTCTTAAACACGGAGGTCAGCTACGCCCAGGATGACATTGGAAACCAAATCACAGGGATCACATTTAACAGGAACTTCTATTCTATAAACACCAAATGGGCTTTTGGTGGTGGATTCCAGAACACGAAGATGGTTGATCAGATATCGACCAGCAGTGAAGAAAACAATGTTATCATGAATCAGATCAGTTATTACAACGATATGAGTCTCTGGGGCGGGCGTGCCTTCCGGCTCAACAATGCACCCATTCCATCACGGTTCGTCTTGACTGAATCGTACTATCAAAGGGCTTACACTTCACGTCCTGTCATAACGATAGATTCTAATAAGATCTATTACAACACCACCAGGTTCCTGACAGGGCTGGCTTTCTCGGCAAACAGTTATTACCTCAGTGATTACATTTTTCATTTCGGTAAGATCGAAAACATACCTTATGGTGAGGCATTTAAATTAACCCTGGGTCCAGAAATTACTGATTTTTATTCAAGGCTATATGGAAGTATTGACCTTTCAGCCGGTAATTTTATTAACGGGTTTGGTTACCTTTCTGGTAGGGGTGTGTTGGGAGGATACCTGTATCACAAATCTGCTGAAGACTGTGTTCTCAAGATAAGTATGAAGTATCTTTCACCGCTCTATGTGACCCCTGACAAGAAATTCAGATTTCGAGGCTATCTTACAGCTGATTATCGTTTAGGGTTCAAATTCCTGAAAAACAATACCGATTATACGAATATCAACAGTGACTTGCTTATAAACCAGGTTGATTACGATACGGTTTTTCATGGAATACAGTCATTATCATCTACTCTTGCAGTAATCATGTATTCACCCCTGTATCTTTACGGTTTCAAATTCGCCTTTGATATACAACTGAAAGGCGGATTTGTAGCGACAAATGTCCAGTCACTTTTTCATCAACCCTTTAATGCAGGTGTTGGGCTGGGAGTCATGATAAGGAATGACAATCTCATCTTCCCACCGTTAGTGATCTCCTGCTTTTATTACCCTTCTGTACCGCATGGCGTGACCTGGTGGCAATTCGGCTTCAACCAGGAAGTAGGGTTCAGAATCCCCGACTATAATGTTACAATGCCCCAGGTTGAAACCCTTCAAAATTAGCACCAATAATGGAAAAAAAAGAAACTAATGTTACTTCTGATCCGGTTTATTCAAGAACCGTTTTAGAACTGCTTACTGTGGCAAATGAATATTGTTTATTTCTTGAGAAAGCTGAGAATTATGACCGGCAGGATATCCTGCTGTTTCTCCAGAAGGTCTGCCCGCTGATCTACATCAAGTCTTCACTTTTGCCAGTTATTGAAATGACTGATGAAGATGCTGCCGAACATTTTGTGACTGAAGAACAGTGGGAAGATCTATTCAATAGCCTCCGTCTGAAATTCGGTGAAGATGATATCTATTATTTTATAGATCCTCATGACCGAATTAATACCGACCCTATAAAGGCAAGCCTTGCAGAAAATTTTACTGATATCTACCAGGATCTGAAAGATTTTGTTCTCCTTTATCAAAAGCCCCTGAAAGCTTCTATGGAATATGCGGTGTTTGATTGCAAGAGGCAGTTTGAGACCCGGTACGGTTTCAGGCTTGTAAGGGCTCACTCCGCAATTCATTATCTCCTCAACAAGGAAGGCGAGAAAAGCGAATTCCAGGATTTACTGGAAGATCTTTAGGATATTCATTATTTTTCCCTTGCCTTATCAAGCCGGTTCAATCCGTCTATGGCCTTCTGGTAATTGGTCCTTAATTGAAGCACATGCTTATAATCCTGGTATGCCTTTGAATACTCTCCTGCCAACTCATAGGAATATCCCCTGTTGAAATAGGCCTCGACGTAGCCGGGATCACGTTTCAGTGCAGCAGAAAAATAATCTGCCGCTTTCCTGAAATCGTGAAGGTAAACAAGATAGATGTACCCGGTATTGTATGGGGCATCTTTGAAGGTGGTATCGACTTTCCCTAATTTGTCATAGGTCTCAAGCGCTTCCTGGTATCTTCCATTGTCCTGATAAAACATTCCAAGCATGTAGAGGGCTTCTTTGCTATCCGGCCGGAGCTTGACAGCATTCTTCAGATAATCGATTGTAATCGGGTCTTTTTTCATCGAGTACAACTCCGCGAGTTCCACATAGGCTTCATAAAATGTCTGATCCTGATCTATGGTCTTCTTAAAGTCCTCAACAGCTGTGATGGTATCACCTTTTTCCAGAAATGCCAAAGCCAGTGTAAAATAAACCTGTGGATTCCGGGGTTCCACATCCAGCGCTTTCCTGGCATACTGGAATGTAGCCTTATAATCCTTGATGATGAGACTCAGTTTGGTAAGTCTTGTAAGGATAGAATTATTATTCGGATCGATGGATAAAGCTTTCTGCAGGGCCTCATTGCAATTGTCAGGCTTTCCCATGCCCAGGTACACGTCGGAAAGCGTAATATACAATGAAGCTTTATCGGGAGAGAGGGAGATGGCTTTTGAGATATCTGCAAAAGCCAGTTTTTCCTGGTGATCCATCAGATAGTATTTCGTCCTTTGTTGCAAAAGATCCGCATCTTTAGGATGATCTGCGATCTTCCTGCTCAGGTCATTTATCAGTACAGTGAGGGTGTCTTTGCCAGATATGTGTTTTTCGGTTACTTCATGCCTTCCTCTGCAGGATGTGATCAATAGAAGTGCGATGAACAGTCCTGAAACGAGTGACCCGACAGTTCTATTTGACATTTTGCAACACCTCCATGATCTTCTTTTCAAGTTCGTCTGCGAGTTCAAGGTTGTCCTGAAGCAACTTTTTCACAGCATCCCTTCCCTGTCCAAGTTTGGTTTCACCATAAGAGAACCATGAACCGCTTTTCTTAATGATGTTATACTCGACAGCGAGGTCAATGATCTCAAGTATCCTGGAGATCCCTTCTCCATAAATAATATCAAATTCAGCTTTACGGAAAGGAGGTGCAAGCTTATTCTTGACAACTTTCACCTTTGCCCTGTTCCCGATGATCTCCTCCCCTTCTTTCAACTGGTTCACCTTGCGGATATCAAGACGTACGGAAGCATAGAATTTCAGGGCATTCCCGCCAGTAGTGGTTTCAGGGTTGCCAAACATGATCCCGATCTTTTCCCTTAACTGGTTGATAAAAATACAACATGTTGCAGTTTTTGAGATCGTGGAAGTCAGTTTCCTCAATGCCTGTGACATTAACCGTGCCTGCAATCCCATCTTTGAATCACCCATCTCCCCTTCAATTTCACTTTTCGGTGTTAATGCCGCCACTGAATCTATTACGATGATATCAATGGCACCTGAGCGAATAAGGTTCTCGACGATCTCCAGTGCCTGTTCACCATTATCCGGTTGTGAGATCAGGAGGTTCTCGACATCCACTCCCAATTTTTGTGCATAAAACCGGTCGAAAGCATGTTCAGCATCAATAAATGCAGCAATCCCTCCCGTTTTCTGAGATTCAGCAATGGCATGAAGCGCAAGAGTGGTTTTTCCGGAGGACTCCGGGCCATAAATCTCAATAACCCTTCCTTTTGGCAAACCGCCAATTCCCAGTGCGGCATTCAATCCTATGGATCCAGTCGGAATGAACTCCACTGCTTCAATGGCGTGGTCGCCCAGTTTCATGACCGTGCCTTTGCCGTATGTCTTTTCCAGCTTGTCCAGAGTAAGCTGAAGCGCTTTCATTTTTTCCTTGCTATTGTCTTCTTCTTTTGCCATATTATTTTTTTTGATGTTAATTAAATTCCTGAAAGAGAAAAACTGACCGGGATTTACTCTTCATTTTCCAATATCTGCTCTGTATGATTCTTTGTATCAACCCTGGTGAAGATCTTCTCAATAACTCCTTTCTCTGAGATAACATAGGTCGTTCGAAGGATTCCATCATATTCCCTGCCATAAAGCTTTTTTTTACCCCATGCGCCATATGCCTTCAGGATCTTTTTCTCTTTATCGGGGATGAGTGGAAAAGGTAATTCATATTTTTCAATAAATTTTTTATGTGACCTGTCATCATCTGCGCTGACACCGATGATCATGTATCCTTTTTTCAGCAGCAAATTATAGTTGTCACGCAGGTTACATGCTTCCGCAGTGCACCCGGGAGTATCATCTTTAGGATAAAAATAGAGGATCAGTTTTTTTCCTCTGAATTCATTCAACGAGATGGGATTGCCATCCTGATCAATCGCTGTAAAAGCCGGGGCTTCATCTCCAATCTTTAATATTGCCATCTTGGTTAATATTTAATACAGAAAATCATCTCAAAGGTAAAATTTTTGATCCTAAACGAGCGCTTTCCGGAGTAGTAGTTATTAACAAAATTACTCCTTCCTGAGTCCCTGGTAATATTTGCATATCGTGGTCAGTCCGCATGCGGAACATTTTGGTTTTCGTGCAGTGCATACATAACGGCCATGCAGGATGAGCCAATGGTGGGCTAATGGAATGAGCCGGTCAGGAATGTACTTTACCAGTTGTATTTCAGTTTGGTAAGGAGTCCTGGCACCGAGGGTCAGTCCGATCCTTGCAGAGACTCTGAAAACATGGGTATCGACTGCCATGGCCGGTTTTTTATAAATAACCGAGGCCAGAACATTGGCTGTTTTACGCCCTACCCCGGGAATTGTCATTAATTCAACGACATCAGAAGGCAATACACCTGCAAAATCATGGACCAGCGAATTTGCCATGCCAATCAGGTTTTTCGCTTTGTTATTCGGATAAGAACAGCTTTTAATCAGCTCAAAAACCTCATCCTGACGGGCAGATGAGAGTGATCCGGCATCAGGGAACCTCCTGAAAAAGGCAGGTGTTATCATGTTTACCCGCTTATCAGTACACTGGGCAGAAAGGATCACTGCAACAATCAATTCATAGGGATCAGTATAGACCAGTTCTGTCTCAGCTTTTGGACGGTGTTCAAGGAAATAGCCGATTAAAAAGGTGAATCGTTCTTTCCGGGTCATAAGAATCTTTTAGACAAAAGTAGGGAAATTTGTGATAACCTGCGTATTACTGTGACGCGTGTCAGATAGAAACTAATCGAATCTCAATCGAATCTCAATCGAATCTCAATCGAATCTCAATCGAAGGTCAATCGAAGGTCAATCGAAGCTTGATTAAAGGATGGACGGAAGGAGATATGTTAACTAATTGATATTGATAATGGATACCTGATTGGACATCTTAACCGAGGAATATGCGAAACCGGGAATAAAAAGGAAACCGTGATACGGAAAAACCAGTCAGGTAACAAGGGGTGGAACATCAAAATATAATTAACCTTCAACATTTTATTCAGCCGTTTTTGATTAAGTTTGTTTAGTAAATCTCATAAAGGAAAATGACTCGTTTGCTTATCTGATGTCAGTTAGCGAATTATAAGACCTTATAATAAATGCAAACACCTGATTTCGATCTTGTTATTGTAGGTGCGGGGCCTGCCGGGTGCACTACTGCATTAAAACTTGCAGGATCAGGTATAAAGGTTGCATTGATTGATAAAGCGGTTCTGCCGGCAGACAAAACATGCGGAGACGCACTGAGCGGAACTGTTTTACAAGTCCTAAGGAGACTTCCCGATTGTTATGATGAATTTCTGAAGCTCGAACCAAAAAACCCTTCCTGGGGAATACGTTTTGCAGCCCCAAGCAGGGAGTTTCTTGATGTTCCTTTCATCCTTGACAGGAAACCTGAAACCCCTCCACCGGGATATCTCATCAAAAGAAAGCTATTTGATGGGTTTCTTCAGCAAAAGGTCAGGGATTTGACCCATTTTCCGGTGATTGACAATTTCAAGGCCGAACAGATCATCCGCGAAAAAGAGTTTCTCATTATAAAGAGTGAAAAAGGAGATCTGAAATGCAGGATAGTCATGGGAGCAGACGGAGCTCTTTCAACTGTAGGCCGGATACTCGCAAAGCATCCGGTTAATTATAAGCACTATTGTTTTGGGGTAAGAACTTATTTTTCAGGGGTTACAGATCTTCATCCGGAGCACTTTATTGAATTACACTTCCTTGAAGAACTTTTACCGGGTTATCTATGGATATTTCCATTGGCTGATGGCCTTGCAAATGTTGGTTTAGGGATGTTATATGAGAAGATGAAAGCCACCCCGGAATCCTTGCCTGCAATGCTGAAGGAGATTATCTCGACCCACCCTTTAATTTCAAGGAGGTTTTCCAAAGCTGTTATGAGAGGAAAGATCGAAGCACACGGACTTCCTCTTGGTCCTGATCCCAAAGCAATTTCAGGCGATGGATTTCTGCTTGCAGGAGATGCTGCTTCTTTAGTGGATCCCTTCTCAGGCGAGGGCATCGGCAATGCCATGGTCAGCGGGGAGATTGCAGCCGGTATGATCACTGAAGCATTTTCAGTAAACGACTTCTCAGCGAGATTCCTGAAACAATATGATGAAAGGATACACGAAAAACTGGGGAGGGAACTTAAAACCAGCCACAAAATACAGGAACTCTGTGCTCATCCTGCATTATTTAACCTGGTCGTGAAGAAAGCAAACAAAAATAAAGAGCTGAGGGAGATGTTTACCAGGATGTATACCAGTCAGGACATGTTCGACCAACTCAAGAATCCTGTGTTTTATATCAAACTCTTGATGGGATGATTATTTTCTGATAATAGTCACAGCGCCTCTGTAAACCTCATCACCATTTTCCCCGTGACATTTTAAGAGATAATAATATACACCGGCTGAAAGGTTTCCTCCATCCCAGTCACCGCTTTTATAATTTGTCTTCTGAAACACCACTCTTCCCTGACGGTTATAAATATACATCTCGGTAGAAAGATAGATATTGGTGAGGTCAAGGTTCGTCCCATAGGGTTTGTTAGTGGAAGGATCAAGTTGCCGGATATTTAACGAGCCATTATCGTCTCCGGTTCCCGGGGTAATGGCATTGGGAACAAACAATCTTAAAGTCTTGACAGTTAAGGTATCAACTACAGTAGAATCGCATAACTGGCCATTGACATTATCAGTAAAATTCAGGTCAATATAATAGAGGCCAATTTTGGAATAATTATGCCTGCAGGGATTCAATTTCACAACCTTGCTGGTCCCGTCGGCAAAATCAAAGTTCCAGTCATCAAGATGCTTAATTGCAGTATCAGGGATAGTTGCAGTAACTTCAGGATTACTCATGTAGATCGTGTCGGGTGGGTTCAAATGAAAAGTGATCTTGTGCAATACGAGGGTCTTAATATCAAATTCCCTTGAGACACAATGAGTTGTATCATGGTCAGTAACTGTAACCATATAAGATCCTTTCGGAAAGCCAACGCCCAGAGTATCAAGCTGATGATAAGATCCACCGCCCCAATTGTAAGTATAAGGAGGATCTCCTCCGGAGACCCTGATCTTCATCTGGCCATTGCTGTCATAAGGGCATCCCAGTGCATTGTAACGGTACAGTGTATCGATATGCAACTGGGCACGAATATGGAGATGCGAAGGGGAACTGGTATCTACCCTGTTTGATAATGTGTCTATTACGATACATTTATAATAGCCGGTGTCTAAATTGGTGATATTCTTCACAATAAGGTAAGGACGAGCGGAATCTGCGATTGCAACATTATCAAATAACCATTTGAAACTGTATTCACCAGTGGTAGTATCGATCACTGTGGCATGAAACTGAACTTTTCCTCCATAACAAACGGTGACATCAATTGGATCGACAAGTACACGGAAGACTTGTCCATAAGAATGAATGCTTAAAAAAAAGAGCAGGAAAATAAAGATTCGTTTCATGGGATTCATCAATTCGGCGGTAAATTTATGAATTTATACAGCCAAAAAGGCGGATAACCCGAAATATTTGTGACAAAAATTCATGAAAGTGCCTTGAAAATTGAATGGCAAACTCTTTGACATATGAAGAATTGAAATTAAAAAAACAGAATGGACTTTGAACTTTATCATTAATCAGATCATTCATTAAACACAGGGAGATCAAAAAATTAACATCCAGATATATGAATTTTAACAACTTTACAATTAAATCGCAGGAAGCCGTCCAGAAAGCAACTGAAATTGCTACAGCGAAACAGAACCAGTCCATCGAAACCTCACATTTGCTAAAAGGAATGCTGATGGTGGATGAGAATGTTGTTCCATATCTTCTCAAAAAACTAAATGTTAACATAGAAATTTTCACAAGGGCACTTGATCGTATTATTGACTCTTATCCAAAGGTTTCCGGTGGAGAGCAATATCTTTCAGGCGATGCGAACAAAGCGTTGCAAAAGGCCTCAGCTTTGGCACAGGAGTTTAAAGATGAATTCGTTTCCATCGAGCACCTCCTGCTGGGAATTCTTTCAGTCAATGACAGTACTTCAAGGCTGTTAAAAGATAATGGAGTAACCGAAAAGGAGCTTAAAGCTGCCATTCGTCAGCTCAGGAAAGGTTCGGTTGTCAACAGCCAGACAGCGGAAGATACGTATAACTCACTGAACAAATATGCCCGTAACCTGAATGAGCTGGCCCGTACCGGCAAGCTCGATCCGGTTATCGGCCGTGACGAAGAGATCCGCAGGGTGCTGCAGATCTTGTCGCGGAGGACTAAAAATAACCCAATCCTTATTGGAGAACCCGGTGTAGGAAAAACTGCTATTGCAGAAGGACTCGCACACAGAATCATTGATGGTGACGTGCCCGAGAACCTGAAATCAAAGCAGCTCTATTCATTGGATATGGGAGCACTTATAGCCGGCGCTAAATACAAGGGGGAATTTGAGGAAAGACTGAAGAGTGTGGTCAAGGAAGTCATTTCGGCAGATGGTGAGATCATTCTTTTTATTGATGAGATCCATACCCTTGTTGGCGCAGGCGCCAGCGAAGGCGCCATGGATGCAGCCAATATCCTGAAACCTGCACTTTCAAGGGGAGAGCTTCACGTGATCGGGGCCACTACCCTCAAGGAATATCAGAAATACTTTGAAAAAGACAAGGCGCTTGAACGGCGTTTTCAGCCGGTCATGGTCAATGAGCCTGAAACACTGGATGCCATCTCCATCCTCCGCGGGATCAAGGAAAAATATGAGACCCACCACCATGTAAGGATCAAGGATGAAGCCATCATTGCTGCCGTGGAACTTTCACAGAGATACATCTCCGACCGTTTCCTGCCGGATAAAGCAATTGACCTGATCGACGAGGCTGCTTCAAAACTCAGGCTGGAGATCAATTCGGTACCGGAAGAGCTTGAAATCATCGAACGCAAGATCCGCCAACTGGAAATTGAACGTGAAGCCATAAAAAGAGAGAAAGATGAGGAAAAGCTCAGATCCCTGAATGAAGAGATAGGGAATCTTACGGAAGAACGAAACAGATTGAAGGCCAAATGGCAATCGGAAAAAGATTTAGTAGAGCAGATCCAGGCAAAGAAGAACGAGATCGAGAACCTGAAATTTGAAGCTGATGGAGCCAACCGGAGCGGGGATCTTGGAAAAGTGGCAGAGATCAGATATGGGCATATCCCTGCAATCGAGAAGGAAATTGCCAGTTTGAAAGAAAAACTCACTGTTATTCAAAAAGATTCTGCCATGGTCACCGAGGAAGTGGACGCCGAGGCGGTGGCTGATGTAGTTTCACATTGGACAGGCATTCCCGTTAGTCGTATGCTTCAGAGCGAGAAACAGAAACTGCTTAATCTTGAAACAGAACTGCACATGCGTGTTATTGGTCAGGATGAAGCCATCGGAGCTGTTGCTGATGCAATCCGCAGAAGCCGTGCCGGATTGCAGGATACGAAGAGACCTATCGGATCATTTATCTTTCTTGGCACGACCGGCGTAGGAAAAACCGAACTGGCGAAAGCCCTGGCTGAGTTCCTGTTCAATAATGAGAACAGCATGGTTAGGATCGATATGTCAGAGTACCAGGAACGGCATACGGTTTCCCGGCTGGTTGGAGCACCCCCGGGATATGTGGGCTATGAGAGAGAGAGCCCAGGGACGATGGCGTTGATTTTACAAGAATACCATTATCATTATGACTTCCAATATCGGTTCCCATTTGATCCAGGAAAACCTGGAAAAGGTAACTGGAAAGAACCGGGAAGAAGTTCTTAATCGTACACGGGAACAGGTGTTCGAATTGCTAAAAAAAACCATCCGTCCCGAATTCCTTAACCGGATTGATGAAATCATCATGTTCCAGCCTCTTACAGAGAAAGAGATCAGAAAGGTTGTGGAGCTGCAGATTGGAATTATCAGGGAGATGTTAGAAAAGAACGGCATCCATCTTACCCCGACACCAAAAACAATAAACCTGATCGCCACTCTTGGCTTTGACCCTCAATTTGGCGCCCGTCCTATCAAACGCGTGATTCAGAAATATTTACTGAATGAGTTATCTAAAATGATCCTGGAAGGGAAAGTAGATAAAGACAGTACCATTATTGTCGACGAGAAGAACGGCAAACTGGTTTTCAGGAATGAAAAATGAGTCTACTACCCCACCCCCTGACCCCTCACCCAAGTGAGTAGTGAGTAGTGAGTAGTGAGTAGTGAGTAGTGAGTAGTGAGTAGTGACCCTACCCCCTGACCCCCTCCCCCAAGAGGGAGGGGGAAGTGTTGGGGGAATTCATGAAGATTCTTACAGGAACTTCAACACAGATAACTTAAAAATAGTTCTCGCTGATTTACGCAGATCTCAATTTTTCCAGTCCTTAACAGCATTCTTATAATCTGAAGTATATCCATAATGGGCAGTAAAGATATACTCAGTGCCGGGAAGATTGGCGATTTTTCCAATGGACTGACGTGCAACTTTTGAATCCATATTAAAAAAATGATTGAATTCATGAATCTTACCTGATTCAATTTTCAATGCATCCCCAATAAAAATATATTTACCATTCAGCAAGTAACACATGGAACCGCTTGTATGACCCGGAGTCAGTATTCCCTGGATTTTCATGTTTCCAATCCCGACAATTTGTTGGTCATCCAGAAGAGAGTATTTTTTCGGATAGATATGGTTCCCGAAAAACAAAAATTTTGATTTTTTCCCGGTTATCATATCTTCCTCCGGCCTTGAAAGAAAGACCTTCGCTTTTTTGAATAATTTAAGGGCAGCAACATGATCCCTGTCAGTATGTGTAAGCATGACAGCAACTACCTGATCAGGGTTGATGTTCAGTTTTTTTAATTCTCCAGCTACATTATCTAAACTATTTCCGGCATCAATAGCCACATAATGATCATTGTCTTTGATCAGGAACATGTTTACGAACGAATCTTTGACTGCAAAGATATTATCGACTATATTCCCGGTTTCGATCACATTCATCCCTTTTGTTTCTGCCTTAAATTTGATAAAGAAACCAACGGAAAGCAGAACCAGAAGTAATATTATTATCCCGATCCCAATCAATACTCTTTTTAAGACCTTTTTCATATTCGTTTTCAACTCATTAATTGATTATTTTATTAAATGACAATTACCAGTCATCAACATTTTTTATAGGGCGAGCAGATGCTGCCTGCAATAGTTTCTATATTTAGGCAGGAATTATTTTTAAGAAGAGGTCAGGAATTATTCCATCTTGACCTCTATTTCTTTTTCTGCCGGTTTTGGCTTTTTATCAGTTTTGATCAGCACCCCGTTATCATAAATATCGGTTGATATAAGCTTTCCATCCAGATCATAGGTCAGCCATTTTCCATCAGGATAGCCATTCTTGTATTGTCCGATGTTAAATTTCTGACCAGTGGGATAGAACACGGTAATTGGGCCATCTTTAAGATCATTTTTATAACTCCCCTGGAGTTTTACCGTACCGTCGTCAAAATATTGAGTCCATGATCCTTCTTTCATTCCATCTTTCCAGGTAATTACCTCTACTAAAGTCTTACCGGCAAAATATGTTTTGGAGGGACCGTTTTTCTTACCTGCTGTATATGTTTCTTCAGAAATCAGTCTTTCATCAAAATCGCTGTAGAATCGCCATAATCCTTCCCGCTTCTGATTCAAATAACTTCCTTCCGCATTCTTTTTTCCATTGGGTGAATAGGTCGTCGTGTTTGACGTTTTGCCGTCTTCTGTAAAAACGGAAACAGCCTTTAACGAACCTCCGGGGTAATAGTATTTAAAAGTTCCCTGCGGGATATTGTCTTTAAACTGTCCCTCATAGATTTTCCTGCCAGCTGAATCTTTTTTTATCCATTGACCCTGCCTCCTCCCCTCAGCATCTTTTTTATTGAGAGTTTCCTGAGAAAACCCGTAAAAAGGAACCATTACGATGAGGACAAGAAAAATAAATTGCTTCATAGGGTTCGTATAATGATGTACTTTTGTGGTGATAAAGTCAGAGTTGACTATTTGATTATAAACGCTTAAAACGTTGATTTTATTGTTCATTACACTATTTTTAAACTTGGATCGACTTTGAATACTTTTCCGTCAAAACTCCTTGAAAATGCGGTCCTGGAACTTTCAAAGCTTCCTGGCATCGGACGTAAGAGCGCATTACGCTTAGCGCTGCATTTGCTACGTAAGGATATTCCAGAGGTCGAGGCTTTAGGAAATGCGGTGATAAAAATGCGTAAAGAGATCTGCTATTGCAGGGAATGCCATAATATGGCCGATGAAGACCTTTGTGCAATTTGCGCCAGCCCTAAAAGGGACAAATCGATCGTTTGCGTAGTAGAGACCACGAGAGATGTCATGGCCATAGAAAATACCGGGCAGATGAGCGGTGTTTATCATGTGCTAGGGGGGATCATTTCTCCTATGGAAGGAATCGGGCCGGAAGATCTGACCATCGGGGACCTGATCAGCCGTGTCAGAGAAGGACATGTAAATGAAATCGTACTGGCGCTTCCGACTACTATTGAAGGTGATACTACCAACTTCTATCTTTATCGCAAGCTTAAGGAATTCCAACTAACAGTCACGACACTGGCCCGCGGTGTTTCCATTGGTGATGATCTCGAATTTACTGATGAAGTTACACTTGGCCGTTCAATTCTGAACCGGATGCCTTATGAAGGAATCTTCCAAAAAAAATGACTGTTGAAGTTGTGAGTTTGTTTGTCCCGATGCGTTTAACCAATCAGCGATCACTAACCTTCAGTCTGTTCCAAACAGATCCAGCTGTTTATGTGAAACCTGTGGCGGACATGGGGATGCAGAAGCATAGTTGTTGAGAAGGGGTTGGATTGATTTCTTTATGATCTTGATCGGTGTTGTGCCCCGGCTCCTGCAAAAATTTTCGAGGGATTTTTTCTGACGTTTAGTAACCTTCAGTTTTATAATCTTATAGCTAACAGGTTTCCGGGTTTTCTTTTTAGTCATGTGTGTTTATCTCGTTCAGAATTTCCTTAAAATCATTCATGATCTTTTTGGCCAGGTTCTCGGCCTTGACAAGTATGTCGCTTTCAGCGTATATCCTGACTATTGGCTCGGTATTTGATTTTCGCAAATGGACCCATTCATTATCAAACTGAATTTTAATTCCATCAATAGTACTGATCTTCATCGATTTGTATTTATTGATGAACTTTCCCATGATCTCATCAATATCCATTTCCGGGGAAAATCCGATTTTATTCTTCGAGATGAAGAATGAAGGATAACTATCACGCAATTCTGAGCAGGTTTTTCCTGATTTAGCAAGGTATGTAAGAAAAAGTGCTATCCCAACCAGAGCATCCCTTCCATAATGAAGGTCAGGATAGATCACACCTCCATTTCCTTCTCCGCCGATGACCGCATTATGTTTTTTCATCATCTCAACGACATTTACCTCCCCCACAGCCGAAGCAAAATATTCTCCACCTGACTGTTCTGTAATGATCCTGAGGGCTTGTGTTGAGGAAAGATTTGACACGGTATTCCCCGGGTGGTCTTTGAGGATATAATCAGCAACTGCCACGAGTGTATATTCTTCTCCCCACGGTTCGCCTACTTCATTAATTATTGCCAGACGGTCCACATCAGGATCAACGACGAATCCCACATGGGCATGGGTCTTGATAATCCTTTCGCAGATCACACCTAGGTTTTCAGGTAAAGGTTCCGGATTATGAGCAAATTCACCGTCCGGGTCACAATTAATGGCGTCGATCTTAGTTACCCCTAATGCCTTGAGCAACATAGGAACAGCAATCCCGCCAGTCGAATTGACGCCATCAACAGCGACGCTAAACCTCGCTTTTTTTATTGCATCAATATCTACCCGGGGAAGGGCAATGATCTTATCTATATGCTTCTTCAAAAATGAATCGTCGCAAGAATAGTTACCCAACCGGTTAACCTCAGCAAAAGAGTATCCTCCAGTATCCGATAATCTTATTACCTCTTTCATATCTGCTTCAGAAAGAAACTCCCCTATATTATTGAGCAGCTTCAATGCATTCCATTCTTTCGGATTATGGCTTGCGGTGATGATGATACCCCCGTGTGAGCCGGTTTCGCGAACAGCAATTTCTGTAGTGGGTGTTGTAGTGAGGCCGATATCGGTCACATCGGCCCCCATTGCAATAAGAGTTCCCGAGATCAACCTTGTAACCATGTTGCCTGAGATCCGGGCATCCCTGCCAATGACAATCCGGATCCGGCTTTTATTATTTTCCTTTTTAAGAAATGAAGCAAATGCAGCCGAAAATCTTACAATATCATCAGGCGTCAATCCTTCGCCGGGTTTCCCTCCAATGGTTCCCCGGATGCCGGATATGGACTTTATCAAACTCATATTATCTGTTGGTTTTGAAACAAAAGTATAGTTTTATTAATGTTCATGCATGACATTGTTGAAAAAAAATAAAAAGTGGTTCATGCTGCAAGTCGTCGTAATTTATTTTTCGTAATTTTGCCGGGATTTAAAAAGCCTTACCGGCTAAGACATAATGGAAGAGCCCTTCGATTCCTTTTCTGATCCTGAAACGCTGGAACTTGCCCGGAGATTCGAGCAAATGGTTAAAGATAATGAGCATTATTTTTTCGATCTGGATGAATATGAAGAACTTATTGATTATTATCTATTTAATAATGAAATCCTGCAAGCAGAATCCTGTATTGCTATTGCCCTGGAACAATATCCCGGAGAAACCAGGTTATTACTAAAAAAAGCGCAGTTCCTGATCTCAACCAACAAGAATAAGAAAGCTTTGAAGATACTTTTGGATCTGGATGGAAGTAATTTTGGAGATTATGAGATCCACGTCGCAAAGGGGAATCTTTACAGCCAGTTGGACCGTTCAGAAAAGGCCATCGAGGAATATACTCTTGCCTTGAATGAAACAGGCGACCTGGATGAGATATTGTCGAATATTGCTTATGAATACGAAAACCTGGGAAATTACGAGAAAGCCATTGAGTTTCTGAAAAGAGTCACAGAGCAGAATCCTGCCAATGAGTCTTCCCTTTATGAACTTTCTTTCTGTTATGAGGTTATACAGCAGACTGAGAAGGCAGTATCTTTCCTTGAAGGATATATTGAAAAGCACCCCTTCTCCAAGGCTGCATGGTTCAATCTTGGCACCGCATACAGTAACCTTGAACTTTATGAAAAGGCTATTGATGCTTACGATTATTGCATTGCGATTGATGAGTCATTTGCATCAGCTTACTTTAACAAGGCTAATTGCTATGCAAACCTTAACAACTATCCGGCTGCCGTTGAAACTTACCTTGAAACCAGTTTTCATGAGAACCCGGAACCGCTGACCTTTTATTACATTGCCGAGTGCTATGAAAAGATGGAAAAATATGAATCAGCAATCCAATATTATACCAAGTCTATTGACCTTGATCCCGATTTTGCGGATGCATGGCTGGGTACAGGTGTTGCATACGATGCACTGAACAATCCTAAAGTGGCACTAACTTACATTGAACAAGCAATTAAACTTGCACCCACTGTTGCTGATTACTGGTTCCTGAAAGGAGATATACAGTTGAAGATGGCACAGATTGAAGAGGGCATATTATCTTACCGAAAGGTTATAGAGCTGGAACCTGATGATCCGGAAATTTGGCTTGAACTTTCCATGGTCTATGCTGAACAGAAAAATTTCGCAAGAGCTCTCGAGACATTGCAAGAAGGTTCGAAATACCATAATCAGAATCCGGATTTTCTTTATGCAAGTTCGATCTACCTTTTGAAATCAGGAAAGACCAGGCATGCTTGTGAGGTGTTTGAAAAAGCACTTACTCTTAATTATGACGGACACCGGAAGATTTTTAAGGCTTTTCCTGATCTCCGGGAAAACCAGACCATTACCGATATTATTGAAGGATACCGCGACAAGAGTCAATAAATTCCCGGTGATACTGATCTGCCTGACAAATTGAATCTATTTCTAAATCTACTTATATGGAGAACATCCACTTACCCCTGATGCCGGAAAGAACAAAAAAGCCCAGGACGGGCGGAGTCGCTATGGTCATGGACAAAGGTCTCAGCATACGGGAGGCCGAAGATTTCATTTCAGTGTCCGGCGATTTGACTGATTTTGTTAAACTGGGGTTCGGGACATCGGTAGTAACCCCTAACGTTAAAGAAAAGATCAAGCTGTATCAGAATGCTGATATCAAAGTTTACTTAGGGGGTACTTTGTTCGAAGCTTTCCTGATCAGAAAAATGGAAGATCAATACAGGCGTTTTATCGACGACCTTGGCCTTGATACTATTGAGGTCTCAGATGGTTCGATGTACATTGACCATGCGAAGAAATGTGAGGTTATCCACAATTTCTCAAAGAATTATACTGTACTCTCTGAAGTCGGCGCGAAGGAAGAAGGTATACTGATAGCACCGGCCCGGTGGATCGAGATGATGGAGACAGAATTGTCAGCCGGTGCCTTCATGGTGATTGCCGAAGCACGTGAGAGTGGTACTGTGGGTATTTACCGTCCCAGCGGGAAAGCCCATACGGTACTGATCAACAAGATCCTTTCCAGGATTCCCATCGAGAAGATCCTTTGGGAAGCACCGTTGAAATCACAGCAGGCCTGGTTCATTCAGCATTTCGGTGCCAATGTGAACCTGGGAAACATTCCTCCCAATGAGATTATTCCGCTTGAAACACTTCGTCTCGGCCTTCGGGGAGATACTTTTTTCCGTTTCCTCCCGGATGACTGCAAGAAATTTATGCTTGAATAACCAGCCAGGTCAACAGCGGACAGGCAGGCTACCCTCTTCGATCCTACTTAGGTCGAATGCTCGGAAATGACCTTACCAGGATCAGACAAAGGCAAATATAACTATGCTTTATTTTCAGGAGGTTTTGCCTCTTGCCGTTCTTCAGTTCTGATTACCTCTATCTTCAGGTTTGCTACCATAGCGGCAAGTGCACCCAACGCTGCAAGTGTCGGCGCAAGAAGTGCCCCGATCAATCCAAGTGTGACTGGAATCTCAAGATACACTTTCCCATCCTCATCCTTGATTATCAGTCTCCTGACATTACCTTCATGCATCAGTTCTTTGACCTTTCCAATCACTTCCTCACTTTTTACTTTGAATTCTTCTTTAAAGTTTTCCATATGCCTGAATATTAACCGATTTGTTTGTTCCGTATCTTTTACACTTAAAGTATTCACGGCAGATCAAAGGTAAAGTGACCCGGGCTTTTTGTCAAGCAAAAAATTCCTCCCCCGAGTGGGAAGCAAGTGATCCATTGTGGTGGGGGTAAAAGTTACAGGGTTATAGCGTCACAACGTCAAGTGCAAGGTGTAAAGTGCAAAATTCAAGGACATATGTCATGTTATACAACAGTGAGCTTTTATGAAAAAGATTCAATAGGTTCATGAATAAATAAATCAGAAAATTGTAGATTTGCATAGGGGGATAAGATTTACATACTATTGGCGGAATTACCTATATGAGAGGATGAGGGCTTATTTAGCCAGCGAATTATCAACCCGACCTAAGCGAGGGAATAATACTTTGTCAGGTTTTTATTTACTTCTCAAAATCATAAGCAGTCATGAAATCAAGGTTTATCAAGGGTATGATGACTGTTTGCATGTTTTTTTTATCCATCATAACTTATGGACAAGATGAGTGGCTATTTTTTCCTTCCGCTATACCAAAGAATTGGCTAAACATAGGTAATTTGAGTGTAACCGGAGATTCTATTACAGTTGAAGCCCTGATTGATCTTATTGATACAAGCAGTACACCTCCAAAAGATATTGTTTCAAAACATAGTGATCCTCCTGATTGTAATTATCTATTAAGGCATTATAAATTCGAGCTGACTACTTCTTCCGGATATAAAGCATTACTTAACCCAAAAAAATTCTGTGCAGATTCAATATATCATGTTGCCGGTACCTATGATGGTGATAGTATGAAGTATTATGTCAACGGTATCAAAGTTGCCTCAGTTCATTGGACAGGAACTCTTGTTCAAAATAGTTTACTTGCTGCAATTGGTAATATTTCTGACGCTGCTGTTAATGAGCAATATTTTGGTTATCTTGATGAAGTACGTATATGGAAAATTGCACGTTCACAAGCGGATATTCAAAATAATATGTACAATCTTCCCAATCCCACGAGTCAATATGGACTACTTGCATATTATAAATTTGACGGGAATTATGATAATATCCAGGGTAATTCTGCTTATGATGGAGTACCCGAGGGGTCACAACTTGAAGATATTGTCAATCCATATTTTAATGGAACCATATCAAATTTACCGGTAACTGTCAGTGTGACAATAAGTGTATCAAATAATTCAGTATGCCAGGGGACTTCAGTTACCTTCACTGCCAATCCTGTTAATGGGGGCAATTTACCATTCTATCAGTGGAAAGTCAATGGGATAAATGCAGGTACGAATAGTACAACATTTACATATGTGCCGGTTAACGGGAATATCGTAACCTGCACACTAACATCAAGTTTTGCTTGTTCATTCAATAATCCGGCAATCAGCAATCCGATTACAATGGTTGTTAACCCCAATTTACTGGTAAATGTATCAATTAATGCATCTTCAAATCCTGTTTGCAGTGGTACTTCCGTGACATTCACGGCAACACCGACCAATGGCGGGATATCTCCGTTTTACCAGTGGCAGGTCAATGGAATTAATTCTGGTCCTGATAGTCAAACATATACTTATGTCCCGGTAAACGGTGATATTGTAACTTGCATATTGATATCGAGTGATAATTGTACGACAAACAACCCTGCGACCAGTAATTCAATAACCATGGTTGTCAATGATATCTCACCTGTCAGTATAACTATTAATCCATCTTCAAATCCTGTTTGCAGTGGCACTTCAGTTATATTCACTGCGACAACGACCAACGGCGGTACAGCACCATCTTATCAATGGCAAGTCAATGGAATAAATGCAGGAACAAATGATCCAATTTACACCTATACTCCAAGCAATGGTGATATCGTAACCTGTGTCCTGACATCAAATGCAACATGTCCGACAGGAAACCCGGCAACCAGTAATTCAATCACTATGGTTGTCAATAACAATTTGGCTGTCAGTATTACTATCAGCGCATCTGTAAATCCTGTCTGCAGTGGCAATTCTGTAACATATACTTCGACACCGGCCAACGGTGGAGCAAATCCATCTTATCAGTGGCAGGTGAATGGAATAAATACTGGACCAAACAGTTCAGCATATATATATAACCCAATCAATGGTGATATTATAACTTGCATACTGACGTCAAGCGCTAATTGTGCTACAAATAATCCGGCGACCAGTAATTCTATTACGATGGTCGTGAATAACAATTTACCAGTCAGTATTCTCATCAATGAATCTTCAAATCCTGTATGTAGTGGTACTTCTGTGACCTATACTGCAACACCAACCAACGGTGGGATCAATGCTTCTTATCAATGGAAAGTAAATGGAGTAAATGCCGGGACAAATAACCCGGCATTTACTTATCTGCCAAACAATGGAGATATAATCACCTGTATCCTGACCTCAGATACCATATGCCCGACAGGTAATCCGGCGACCAGCAATGCCATCACAATGACTGTCAATCCAAATCTGCCCGTGAACCTATCCATTGTTGCATCAGAAAATCCTTCCTGCCAGGGAATCTCTGTGACATATACTGCTACCGCAGTCAATGGAGGCGCGACACCTGTTTACCAGTGGCAGGTGAATGGAGTGAATGCCGGATCCGGAATTCCAACCTATACTTATATTCCTTCGGGGGGAGATATTGTAACATGCATCCTGACCTCCTCGCTGAGCTGTAATACCGGGAATCCTGCAACATCCAATTCCATCAACATGGTTGTCAACTCCAATTTTTCTGCCGGTGACACAATTGATGCTTCATCCAATCCTTTCTGTCCAGGAATTCCCGTTACATTCACAGCTACACCTGTTAACGGGGGAACAAATCCTACATACCAATGGATAATGAACGGGTTAAATGTCGGGACAAACTCCCCAACCTATTCCTATCATCCGAATAATGGTGATAGTATCCGGTGTATGATGACATCCAACCTGAGTTGCGTCATCAACAACCCAACCAACTCAGCAGAGATCATCATGAACGAATTACTGGCGCCTTCTGTGACTTTCACTGCCTGTTTCGACACCATCACAACACTGATTGCAAAACCTATAAAGCTGAAAGGAGGAATACCCCTGGGAGGAACTTACATGGGCACTGGAGTCAACTCGATGACAGGTATATTTACGCCATCAGTTGCAGGAACAGGAACAAAGACTATTACCTATACTTATACCAACTCAATGATGTGCAGTGCCAGCAAAACATTACACATCATTGTTGATGCTGCACTGATATTTACCTGTGGTAACAACCTGACAGATATCCGCGATAATAAAGTCTATCCGACAGTTCACATAGGTTCACAGTGCTGGATGGCATCCAATTTAAATTTCGGTACGGTATTAGTATCTACACAGGATCAAAGAGATAACTGCATTTGGGAAAAATACTGTTACAATGATAACCCAGTAAACTGCACAAATCTTGGAGGTCTTTATCAATGGGATGAGATCATGCAATATGATGATACTCCTGCCGACCAGGGCTTTTGTCCTCCCGGCTGGCATATCCCGACAGAAAACGATTGGAACACCTTATTTTCTGTTTATACAAACAATGGCTTTGCCGGAAGCCCTTTAAAATACTCCGGTTTCTCGGGATTCAATGCTTCATTAGCCGGAGCGAACTACTACAACACAAGCTGGGATTTTAAAAGCTCTGCAACTTTCTTCTGGTCATCGACATTACACAGTCCCACCAAAGTCTGGGCACACGGGATGAATGATCCCGATCCAAGTGTTTCGGCTTACCCGGCAACGAGGGTAAGTGCGTTTTCAGTGAGGTGCATGGAGGATTGACCTTACCTGAGGTCACTCAGTAGGCAGTTTGCCGTCGGCAGTCGCCAGTTTTTGAAAATCGTGACATGTTTGGGGTTTGGCAATAGGCAGTAGGTTCTCAAAATTCAAGGATATTTCTGTTCAGATATATTTTTGTTCTTCAGAAAAAAATATTACTTTTGCACACTAATCTATTTTAACAAGAAAACAAGCAAATTAATTACAAAAATTCAGTATGAATATTGCACAAGAAGAAAAGAAAAAAGCATTTAAAGAGTACGGTAAATCAGAGTTTGATTCAGGTTCAACAGAAGCGCAGGTTGCATTGTTTACAAAAAAGATCCAACACCTCACTGAGCATTTAAAAGAGTTCAAGAAAGACCTGGCAACCGAACGGTCACTCGTCATGATGGTTGGAAAGCGCAGGAAACTGCTGGATTACCTTAAAACCAAAGACATTGAACGTTACAGGATGATCATCAAGAAACTGAAGATCCGTAAATAAGACATTATTTTCCTGAAAAAAAAAGAGGCAATTCAACCGATTGCCTCTTTTAGTATCCACTGATAAAGACAAATTGAAAGAAAAAAGATGAGTAAAATTGTTAAAGAATTCAAGCTCTCCGATGGGAGAATGATCTCCATTGAAACCGGCAAGCTTGCCAAACAAGCCGACGGTTCTGTTGTTGTAAAAATGGGTGATACCATGTTACTGGCAACAGTCGTTGCATCAAAAGAGGCAAAAGAAGATGCTGATTTTATGCCATTAACGGTTGAATACCGTGAAAAATATGCAGCTGCCGGACGTTTTCCCGGCGGATTTTTCAAACGTGAAGCACGCCCTTCAGATTACGAAGTGCTTATTGCCCGGTTAGTTGACCGTGCCCTCCGGCCTTTATTCCCGGAAGACTTTCATGCAGAAGTCCAGGTGATCGTAACCCTGATCTCTTCCGACCGGAACATGTTACCGGATGCATTGGCCTGTCTTGCTGCATCATCGGCTTTGATGATCAGCGATATTCCATTTAACGGCCCGATCTCGGAAGTCCGCGTGGGAAGGATCAATGGCCAGTTTGTACTGAACCCTTCAATTGCGGACATCGCAACTTCCGATATTGATATCATGGTTGCCGCTTCCTATGAAAACATTATAATGGTTGAAGGCGAAATGAAAGAAATCTCGGAAGAAGATATGGTCCAGGCAATTATGTTTGCCCATGAAGCAATAAAACAACAGTGTACCGTCCAGAATGAGCTGGTGCAGATGTTGGAACCACCAAGAGTCATTCGGGAATATTGTCATGAGACAAATGATGCTGAATTTAAGGAGTCGCTTCAAAAGGCCACCTATCAGAAGATTTATGATATAGCTAAAAAAGGCAATCCCAACAAGAAGATCCGCAAGGAATTGTTAGAGGCCGTGAAGGAAGAATTTGTAAGTACACTTACTGAAGAAGAACAGGAAGAGAAGAGTGCAATGATAGAACGGTATTTTCATTCAGTGGAAAAAGAAGCTATCCGCAACTCGACCCTTGACAACAAGATCCGCCTGGACGGTCGTAAGCTCGATGAGATCCGACCTATCTGGTGTGAAGTCGATTATCTGCCTGCTGCTCATGGTTCAGCAATTTTCACCCGTGGGGAAACTCAATCCCTGACCACGGTAACCCTCGGTTCAAAACTTGATGAACAGGTGATTGACGGTGCAGTGATAGAAGATAAGGTAAACTTTATCCTCCATTATAATTTCCCTTCTTTTGCCACTGGCGAAGTAAAACCGATACGCAGCACAAGCCGCCGTGAGATTGGTCATGGGAACCTTGCACTCCGTGCATTGAAAAGCATTTTACCTTCGGCAGAAGAAAACCTTTATACCATCCGTATCGTGTCTGATATCCTGGAATCGAACGGGTCATCTTCCATGGCTACGGTCTGTGCAGGCACTATGGCACTGATGGATGCAGGCGTGAAGATCAGGAAACCGGTTTCAGGAATTGCCATGGGATTGATCACCGATAAGACTACCGGAAAATATGCTGTTCTTTCGGATATTCTTGGTGATGAGGATCATCTTGGCGATATGGATTTCAAAGTCTGCGGAACACGTGATGGAATTACTGCCTGCCAGATGGACATCAAGGTTGAAGGATTATCCTTTGATATTCTCATGGAAGCACTCTTACAGGCAAAGAAAGGACGTATTCATATCCTCGGGGAAATTGAAAAGACAATATCAGTTCCGCGTCCCGATTACAAGCCCTTCGTACCGCGTATTTTCCAGATGAAAGTTCCAAAAGAATTCATAGGCGCTATCATTGGGCCAGGCGGCAAAGTCATACAGGAAATGCAACGGGAAACAGGAACCACCATAGTTATCCAGGAAATCGGAGAATTCGGCATTGTGGATATCATTGCTGACAATGTGGAGGCAAAAGATGCTGTTGTCGCCAAGATAAAAGGAATTATCGCAGTCCCTGAAGTTGGGGAGATCTATAAAGGAAAAGTTAAAAATATCATGCCTTTTGGCGCATTTGTCGAGATTCTTCCGGGGCAGGATGGGTTGCTCCATATTTCGGAAATTGACTGGACACGGCTGGAAAAAGTTGAAGATGCGTTGAAAGTTGGTGATATCATTGAAGTTAAACTTATCGGCGTCGACCCGAAAAACGGAAAGATAAAATTGTCAAGGAAAGTATTATTGCCACAGCCTGAAAGAAAGAATAAAAAAGAGTAGATTTTTGTAACTACTGTCGAATCATTTTCGTATAAATATTCTTAGCTACACAGGTTAAACAAAATATTCCGCATGAGGCAATTAAAAATTACCAAGCAAGTAACCAATCGTGAAACCGCCTCTCTTGATAAGTACCTTCAGGAGATAGGAAAAGTCGAATTAATCACTGCCGACGAAGAGGTTTCCCTGGCGCAAAGGATCAAACAAGGAGACCAGGCCGCCTTGGAAAAGCTGACTAAAGCAAATCTCAGGTTCGTAGTTTCCGTTTCAAAACAGTACCAAAACCAGGGTCTGAGCCTCCCTGACCTTATTAATGAAGGGAATCTTGGACTGATCAAGGCTGCACAACGATTTGATGAAACGCGTGGATTCAAATTCATCTCATATGCAGTATGGTGGATCCGTCAGTCGATCCTTCAGGCCCTTGCCGAACAATCTCGCATCGTTCGTTTACCCCTGAATAAAATTGGGTCAATAAACAAAATCAACAAGGCATATGCCCAGCTGGAACAGCAATTTGAACGTGAACCCAATGCAGATGAGATTGCTGCACTCCTTGAAATCTCAGAAAATGAAGTAAAAGAGTCGCTCAAAAATTCCGGACGTCATGTCTCCATGGATGCCCCGCTGGTACAGGATGAAGATAATACAATGTATGATGTCCTTAAGAGCGAAGAAAACACTACGCCTGACACCGGTCTTCTTTATGAATCGCTGCGAAAAGAAATTGAAAGGGCAGTTTCCACGCTCACACAGCGTGAAGCTGATGTTATCCGCCTTTATTTCGGACTCAATGGAAGCCACCCTATGACATTGGAAGAGATCGGGGAAAAATTCGATCTCACACGTGAAAGGGTAAGGCAAATAAAAGAAAAAGCAATCCGCAGACTCAAACATACTTCCCGGAGCAAAATCCTCAAAACATACCTGGGATAATCATCAAGGCATGAACCACCTGGTCGCCCCCTCCTTGCTATCGGCAGACTTTCTGAACCTGGAGAAGGATATTGAAATGGTCAATGCAAGCGAAGCCGATTGGTTTCATCTTGATATTATGGACGGTATGTTTGTTCCCAACATCTCTTTCGGGTTCCCGGTGATCGAAAAGATCGCAAAAGTTGCAAGGAAGCCCCTCGATATACACCTGATGATCGTTGACCCTGATCGTTACATCGAACGATTCAAAGAAGCAGGCGCCTATTTAATCAGCGTTCACTACGAAGCCTGCAATCATCTCCACCGTACAGTTCATGCAGTACGCAACCTTGGCTGCAAAGCCGGAGTTGTGCTGAACCCTCACACGCCGGTTAACGTTCTCGAAAATATCATCTGTGACGTTGATTTGATCCTAATCATGTCGGTAAATCCAGGATTCGGAGGACAAAAGTTCATTGAACACAGCATTCGCAAGATCAAACAGCTCAAAGCGATGATCAACAATACGAGCTCAGAAGCCCTGATTGAAGTTGACGGTGGTGTGGACCTTGAAAACGCACGCTGGTTGCTGGATGCCGGAACCGATGTCCTGGTCGCCGGAAATACAATATTTTCATCTCCTGATCCTGCAGGAATCATCCGGCAATTAAAACATATCTGATCATCAATATCCTGCGTCCCATGGTCGCATTCATAAAAAAATATTGGAATGACCAGCCTTTGATGCTCATTATGGTGCTTGGCATCATATTTCGCCTCCTGGCTGCTGTGTTTGCCCGGGGATGGGGAATGATCGATGACCATTTCCTGGCTGTAGAATCGGCTCAATCATGGGTGGATGGGTACGATTACAATAGCTGGCTTCCGGGAAGTCCCGGTAATGTCGGACCAACAGGTCATAATTTCTTCTATCCCGGCCTGCATTTTCTTCTCTTTACGTTCTTCAAGTTCATTCATCTCACCAGTCCCCAGATGAAGATGTTCTTCGTTCGGATCATCAATGCATCCTGGTCACTTATCACCATTTATTTTGGCTATAAAATCACCGAACGACTGAGTGATAAAAGGTCTGCAAGATTAGTTGGGTTGCTGCTGGCCCTCTTATGGTTTATGCCATGGGTCAGCGTTCGTGACCTTGTAGAGATGAGCTGTGTACCGTTACTCATCCTGGCTGTCTGGTTTCTTATAAGCCGGGGAGATCAACCGGGACAAACATCTGCCTATTTTCTGTCAGGTTTATTTCTTGGCCTTTCTTTCGATCTCAGGCCTCAGACTATTTTTTTCAGTTTCGGTCTGGTCCTGGTGATTTTGTATGAAAGGAAATGGAAAGAGACAATAACCCTTGTCCTTGGAGCACTGATTCCGGTTGTATTGGTTCAGGGAACCGTAGATTTTTTTATCTGGGGTAAGCCATTTGTCGAATTGATTGGTTATGTAAAAGGCAATATCCTTTCTGCAAAGGATTACATCACATTACCCTGGTATAATTATTTCCTGGTCATATTCGGGATCCTGGTTCCTCCGGTCAGCTTTATGCTTTTTTTCGGTTTCCTCAGGACCTGGAAGAAGTACCTTCTTATTTTTATCCCGGTGGCCATTTTTTTCATTTTCCATTCTTATTTTCCAAACAAGCAGGAAAGGTTCATTCTTCCGATCCTTCCTTTCATCATCATCACCGGTGTGATGGGTTGGAATGATTTCATTGACCGTTCCAGGTTCTGGATGGAACATGCAAAACTGCTCCATGGTCTCTGGATCTTCTTCTGGGTAATAAATATCGCATTTATGATCCCTGTCAGTATGGTTTATTCCAAAAGAGCACGGGTTGAATCGATGGTTTATCTTTCAAAATATAAAGATATAAAATACATCCTGGTGGCAGATGCCCACGACAACCCCGAACTTTTCCCGCGTTTTTATCTTGGTCAATGGCCGGTTATTTATGACTTCTTTCTTGATCATGAGAATACGATGGACATGATCAGGCGGGTTGCAACGAAAGAGCCTGCTAATAAACAGCCTTGTTTCATCCTCTTCACCGGAAGTAAATTAAAACCGGAGACCATCATACAAGCACGAAAAAGTTTTCCGTTCCTGGTTTATGAAACAACTATTGAACCGGGGTTCATAGATGAGGTGATGCATTGGCTCAACCCGATAAATGTGAGCAGGTATGTATTCATATACAGGAATAAAGCTCTGATCCCTGAAAAAGCTCCCTGAAAGCGACTGTTTGGATTATTTATTGATTAAGATATCCTGAAAAAAGAGAATGGTTATGAACAGAGAGGAAGCGAGAGAACGCATCAAACAGCTGACTGCGGAGATCGTTGTCCATAATCATAATTATTACGATCTGTCGAGGCCAACCATCACAGATTATGAGTTTGACAATCTTCTGGATGAGTTGATATTGCTGGAAAAAGAATATCCTGAATTCGCTGATCCTGCCTCTCCGTCCCAGCGAGTCGGAGGAGGGATCACAAAGGAGTTCCATCAGGTCAGGCATAACTATCCTATGCTTTCGCTGGGCAATACTTATTCTGAAGAAGAGGTCAGGGATTTTGAAGAACGTATTCATAAGCTTCTGGGCGAGGAAATTGAATATGTGTGTGAACTCAAATTTGATGGCGTCGCTATCGGATTGACATATCGTGACGGAGTATTAATACAAGCGGTCACACGTGGCGATGGTGTTCAGGGTGATGACGTAACTCCCAATGTGCGGACTATCCACAGCATTCCTCTAAGGCTAAAAGGCGATAATTATCCTTCATTGTTCGAAATCCGGGGAGAGATCATCCTGCCAAGAAAAAGCTTTGAGAATATTAACAGGAAACGTATAGAGGAAGAGGAAGAGCCTTTTGCAAACCCCCGTAATGCAGCATCCGGTAGCCTGAAAATGCAGGATTCAAGAGAGGTCGCACGCCGTCATCTCGATTGTTACCTCTATTACCTTCCGGGTGATCCTCCCTTTGCCACCCACTATGAATGCCTGATGGCTGCAAAAAATTGGGGATTCAATGTTTCGAAATACATGGTCAAGTGCAGCAGTATCGATGATATATTCAATTTTATCATAACAATGAATGAATCCCGTCATGAGCTACCCTTCGACATAGATGGCATCGTAATAAAGGTCAACTCCCTTCAGCAACAGAAGAATCTCGGTAGTACAGCTAAATCACCTCGCTGGGCCATTGCATATAAATTTAAAGCTGAACGTGTTCTTACAAAATTATTATCGATTGATTACCAGGTCGGCAGAACCGGAGCCGTCACACCTGTTGCCAATCTTCAGCCTGTCCTGCTTGCCGGTACTGTCGTAAAAAGGGCGTCATTGCACAATGCAGATATCATAGCTTCACTTGATGTCAGGATTGGAGATATGGTCTATGTTGAAAAAGGTGGTGAGATCATCCCAAAGATCACAGGCGTTGATTTCAGTCAACGCCTGTCTTCATTTGAACCGGTCACATTCGCAAAAAGCTGCCCCGAATGCAACACCCCACTGGTGCGAAATGAAGGTGAAGCTGCTCATTATTGTCCGAATGAGTCAGGTTGTCCACCCCAGATCAAAGGAAAACTTGAACATTTCATCAGTCGCAAGGCGATGAACATTGACACTCTTGGCGAAGGAAAGATCGAAATCCTTTATGATCACAAGCTGGTGTCCAATATCGCAGATCTCTATGACCTCAGTAAAGAACAGCTTCTTGGGCTTGAAAAAGTTTATGAGGCCGGGGAAAACAAAAAAGAAAAGAAGATCAGTTTCAGGGAGAAGACGGTCGAGAATATCTTAAATGGGATCGAAAAATCGAAAGAAGCCGGGTTTGAGCGGGTTTTGTATGCTATAGGGATCAGGTATGTGGGTGAGACAGTTGCAAAAAAACTGTCTGCTCATTTCGAATCGATTGATTCCATTATGAAAGCGACCTTTGAGGAACTTAAAGAAGCAGAAGAGATCGGAGAAAAAATAGCCACAAGTATTCTTGATTTCTTCAAAGAACCTAAAAATCAGGAGATTATCCGCAGATTAAGAGAAAAAGGGTTGCATTTTGATATTCATGAAGAAGACAAAAATCTGAAGAGTGAAAAGTTAAAGGGGATGACATTTGTTGTCAGCGGAACATTTGAAGGGTTTTCACGTGATGAAATAAAAAAAGAGATCGAGGCTCATGGTGGAAAGAACGCCGGATCGATCTCTTCAAAGACTTCTTATCTTGTGGGCGGTGAAAATATCGGACCTGAAAAGTTAAAGAAGGCTAAATCACTGAATATTCCTGTTATTTCAGAGACCGACTTTAAACTTCTGATAACAGGCAATTGAACAAGGAAATCAGCCTGCTATCATTAAACAATCGGGTTAATCCACCTTCTTCACAGATCCTGCCCCTGAAATATCCTGAATATTTTTTACAGGATTACCCTTATACCGGACACTTGCAGCTCCTGAAATATCCACATTCAGGTCTTTGCTGACATTGATCTCTGCTTTACCGGCACCGCTGATATCCAGCTTATAGGTCTCTGCAGGGAAATCGAAGGCAAAAAGGTCCACAGCACCTGAAGCATCAACATCCACATCTTTTGCCGAACCTTCAAGTTTCAGTTTACTCCCTCCGCTACAGTCGATTTTCAACTTCTGAACATCCATCTCTAATTTCCCGTCACATGCACCACTGCCACTTATAGCCATTTCTGACAAGGTGAGTTTCCCCTGTGATTCTATGTTGACTGCACCACTCACATCGATGGATTTTAATTCCGTAAAAGTGATATAAACCTTAAGACTCTTTGAGTGTGCGATAGGTTTCTTATTATCGATCACAAGGGTGCTCCCCCTGACTTCTGTGCGGATAAGGTCCATCAGGTTATCATCTGCTTCTATGACAACCGAATTCGCTGTCCCCTGTATTAGCTTGATATCATAGGCTCCCGAGACTTCAATCCCATTAAAGGATGAAACTTTACGCTCTTCGCGAATGACATTGCCGCTTCCAATTTCGCCGATTACATTGCAGCTGACGATAATTAACAATGTTATCAATGCTGCTGAAATAATTCCTGTGGTACTGAGCTGATTTGTTTTCATGTTTTTAGTATTTTATAATTTGTATAAGTTATTGAGGGTGGTCGCTGTTTTTATATTTGTTTCCTTTGCCGTTGCTATTGTGAATTATTACTTTAAGGACACATTCCCGAATTCACTTCTGACAGTTACGGTCGATTCAGGATTAGGTTTTTTCCCAACCGTTGCTCTGAATGATTTTGAGGTACTTGTGGTTATTTTCTGAGTAAAATCAACCCGGTCTTCAGGGAGATCAAGGTCACAGAATTTCAGTTCTGCATCAAGCATGTAACTGGCTTCTGATGGAATGTCAATTTTCACATCTGCATATTTATTCCTGATGCTGATAAGGGTAAATTCGGATGCAATCTCATTCACGTCACAGTTTCCATACTGAATATCAAGGTCTATTTTCTTATCAAGATGACTGATACTG
The DNA here is from genome assembly GCA_963768805.1 of uncultured Bacteroidales bacterium. GTDB lineage: Bacteria > Bacteroidota > Bacteroidia > Bacteroidales > FEN-979 > FEN-979. Next base: position 76,418 of record CAVYJI010000004.1, read on the forward strand.
AGGTCGGAAAATTTTGATTTACCGGTTATTGATGAAGAATTCCCGATGTCCATTTTCCCACCTTCAAAGCCGATAGCAAGGGATACAATCTTATCTCCCTTCAGGTCAGAGAATTTCGAATCAATAAAAAGGCTGCCGGCATATACGACTTTCATTTCCGAATATTTCATTGATACCACGGCGCCGGTTATATACTGAAATGATCCTTTTCCAAACCTGATATCGATCACATTATCAGTATTAAGCAGCTTGTTGGCTTCTATATTGCCATATGCAACTGCCAGATTACCCTTTCCGGAAAGTTCATTCAGAAAAACATCTCCAAATTTGTTAGTAACGTTTAAGTTGACTGTTGCAGGCATGTTCACCACATAATCAACATTTATCTTATTATTTCCTGAGAAACCCTCCTTGCCAAACACTGTTCTTACTTCAACCTGTGATAGACTCCCATTGCAGGTGATCTCTACAAGATCAAGCAACTTGTTTGCAGATTCCTGACTGGAAGCAGTTACGGTTATCCTTACTTCAACTGTGACAAGGTTTTTATCCCAATTATTACAATGGATCTGACCAAATTTATTATCAAGAATGACCTGTGCATCCGGGTTCACGGTGTATTCCTTATTGATCACTTTTGTGTAATCATCATGTGCCCTGGCATATACCGGTTCAAGGATGAAGATCAGCACTAAGACCGGGATGATTTTTAAAATCGTTTTCATAGTGTATAAACTCTTATGTTAAGTTTTATGTGTTAAGTTTCGGATCCTGAAATATGAGTACCGCTTATCAATTAATTATCGTTTTTTCATTTGGTCGATCACTTCGTTCATCACTTTTTCTTTCATCTGATAGTTACGGATGATGGCTGCCTGTATACGTTCATCGGGATTCTCCGATAAAGTCTTTTTAAGCTCTTCCGAATTCTCATTCAATGATCTTAGCTCAGCGCTGGCCATGGAATAGATCTTCCGGGTATCCTGGCCACAGCAAGCCAGCTTATTGATCTGGCCCAGTTTGCTGGAAGCAGCATCATCATAATAGTTGATCGCATCCTGCATTTCAGCAGGTACTATGGCTGTTTTAGATTTTCCTGTCAGGCTTTTGGAGAACCGGTTTGCCGCAAAGTCAAAGATATAGACAGAAACAGTCAGCAGAATGAGCAAGCCTGCTGCAATCTTGAGGAGAAAATATTTATCAAAGGAACCCCCGGGTTGTTCATTCTGCTTGTCCAGCTTATCTTCAAACCTGCTGAAATGCCCTCCGAGGGGTTCAGCATCATCGAAAAGTTCACGGTTCTCCGATATAAAATTTTCCAGCTTATCCATTTCAGTTGTAGTTAAATGATGATTTTAATTTCTTCTCTTTTATGATCTTCAATACCTTTTGTTTTGCCCTGACCAGGCGTGTCCGTGAAAGGTTATTTGAGATGTTAAGCATTTCGCTGATCTCTTCGTGACTGTACTGTTCGAGAAGGTAAAGGTTAATGATCAACCGGTATTCGTCAGGAAGTTCATTGATCGCTTCTTTGACTTCAGCCACCTGCAATTGTATCTCTTCCTCCCTGTTCTCTTCCGTGATATCGGGAAACTCCAGATATTTCTCTTCAATAGAAAGCATTTCTTTTCTTTTCCTGAGGGCATCGAGGGATTTGTTCACCACGATCCGTTTCAGCCATGATCCAAAACTACCCTGACCCGTGTAGGTATGGATGCGCTGGAAAGCCTGCAGGAAGGAATCCTGCATGATGTCTTCCGCTTCCATCGTGTCGTTCACTATTCTCAGGCTTGTATTGTACATGGCTTTATAATATAATTTATAGATACTGAACTGCGCATCACGGTCACCAACCTTGCAGGCATCGATGATCTCCTGGTGAATATTAATGTATGAGCTCTCCAAAATCCGGATTTTATCAAAAGACTCGTAAGAATTTCAAAAGTTACAACTTTACGAAAATTAATTAATAAAAAGTAATTTTGCACGCCCATTGAAAAAAATAAGATTACCGGTCTCCTTCTATCCGCTTGCTGCCATGCTCTTCTGGGGCATGTCATTCGTGTGGACATCTATCCTTCTAAAATACTTCAATCCGGTAACCATTATCTTCATCCGTCTCATCATCTCTTCCTGCTTCCTCTTCTCTATATCTTTCATTTTCAATAAATGGGAAAAAATTCAGCGCTCAGATTTCCTGCTATTCTTCCTTTCAGCCTTATTCAACCCTTTTCTCTACTTCCTGGGAGAGAATTATGGATTGAAATATTCTTCATCAACCATTGCCTCAGTGATCATTGCCACCATTCCGGTATTCTCGCCTGTCATCGCCTTTATTGTTTTTCGTGAGAGATTGACCCTTTTAAATATTTCAGGATTATTTCTTTCTTTCGGAGGTGTCGCAATTATGTTGATTACCAGGAATTTCTCCATAAGTATAGATAAAAAAGGGATCCTGTTTCTGTTAGTGGCCGTAATGGCTGCCCTTGTCTATTCTGTGCTGGCAAGAAAACTCACCTTTCGTTATCAGCCCCTTACAATCATAAAATACCAGAACCTGATCGGGATCTTCCTCTTCCTGCCAATATTTCTTATTTATGATTATCACTCGGCATTACTTGTAAGACCTAACACTGAGATCATCTCTTCTTTTTTATTCCTTTCCATCCTGGCATCTTCGCTTTCTTTCGTCTTTTATACTAAAGCGATTAAAGTGCTCGGCATCAGCAAAGCTAACATCTATTCAAACCTGATCCCGGTATTCACTGCACTCTTCTCTTTTTTCATTCTTGCAGAGCATTTTACCATGCAGAAACTGCTGGGTATGTTCCTGGTAATCATTGGAGTATACATCTCGGAGTTAAACAGGCGCAAAACCAGGTAAGGCCTAAAAACTCTTGCTTCCCCAATTATCCTTTGTTGATTATTCGTACCTTTGCATTCGATTTTTGAACTAATTATTTGATGAAATTCAATCCTGAAAAATTAAGAGTACCAGACCAGCGGATGAAACCATTTATCGACGCTGAAGAGATCCAGGAATATCTCGATAAATCACCTGCAAATAAAAGTCGTGTAAGAGAGATCATCACTAAGTCGCTGGATAAGAACCGCCTTACTTTAGAAGAAACTGCCGTTCTGATTAATGCAAATGATCCTGAATTGATCGAAGAGATTAAACAAGGCGCAAAAACACTAAAGGAGAAGGTCTATGGTCAGAGGATCGTTCTGTTTGCCCCGCTCTATGTTGGAAATCTCTGCATCAATAATTGTGCATACTGCGGATACAAGGCTTCGAACAAGGCCATGAAGCGCATTACCCTGACCAGCGACGACCTCGTAAACCAGGTCAAGGCACTGGAGGATACCGGCCAGAAAAGACTAATCCTCGTTTTTGGCGAACATCCGAAATATAATGCAAATTTTATTGCAGATACTGTCAGGACAGTCTACAGTGTTAGAAGCGGTCCCGGGGAGATCCGCAGGGTAAATATCAACGCCGCCCCCCTCGATATTGACGGATTCAGGATCATTAAAGATGCCAAAATAGGCACTTACCAGATCTTCCAGGAAACTTACCATGAAGAGACCTACTATAAGGTTCACCAGGGTGGGATAAAACGCAACTTTGAATGGCGTCTTACTTCCCTCGACCGCGCACAGGAAGCAGGGATAGATGATGTCGGGATCGGCGCATTGTTCGGATTATATGACTGGAGATTTGAAGTCTTGGGCCTGATTCGTCACACAAACCATTTTGAAGCATGTTACAATGTCGGGCCGCATACCATTTCCTTCCCTCGGATCCAGTATGCTTCTTCACTGAACATTGAAAAAGACCATATGGTCAGCGATTACGACTTTACCCGTCTGATCGCAATTCTGCGGCTTGCAGTTCCATATACAGGACTAATCCTGACTGCACGAGAGCCTGCAATAATTCGTAATGAGATACTTCAATACGGTGTATCACAGATCGATGGTGGAACTAACCTCGAGATGGGCGGTTATGCCAAGCAACAACAAAATGAAAAACAGAACGTAGACCAGGATATAGATTTTGAGCAGTTCCAGATCAATGATAGTCGTCCCCTCAACGAGATCATGGATGAACTGATCGATCATAAATACATCCCCTCCTTCTGCACTTCCTGCTACCGGGCAGGCAGGACCGGCGAACACTTTATGGAATTCTCTGTTCCCGGATTCATAAAACGCTTCTGCCAACCAAATGCAATGCTGACCCTTGCTGAATATCTTGAAGATTATGCGCCTCCTGAAACAAGGATAAAAGGGGAAAAGTTACTGGAAGAAAAGCTTTCAGAAATGGAGGAGGATGGCTTTAAGGGAAAACTGGTTGAAAAACTCAAACTGGTTAAAGAAGGAAAACGCGATCTGTATTTCTAAATTCATAAAGTTTATAATTTTTTAAAGTTTATAAAGTCAATGCAGGAACTTAGGATAATCGGTCTTCTTATCACTGACCGTATAAAAGAAGCCGGAATGACACAGCATGTACTGACACAGCATGCTCACGTTATTAAATCCCGCCTGGGATTTCATGAAGTAAGCGATAATATTTGCAGCCGTGTCGGCGTGATGCTGCTTCAGCTGAGAGGTAAAACGGAAGATTGTGATAAGCTGGAAAATGAACTACGGGAGATCGGGGGCATCGAAATTCAGAAAATGACTTTTCAGTATTAATAACCTAATCCTTTCAATAATGGCAAATAAAGAACGCTGGATCCTTGGTATCCACATTTCCGACCGCGTCAAAAAAGTCGGACTTATCCAACCCATACTTACAAAATTCGGATGCTCAATCGGCACACGACTCGGCTTACATGATGTCACTGATGACTTTTGCTCCCCTAACGGTATGATCCTTCTTGAACTGACCGGCGACCCCAACGAGTTTACCAAACTTGAGAATGAACTGTTAAATATCGAAGGCCTGGAAGTGAAGAAAATGGTATTCAAAGAATAACAACCACTGATTAACAATAATTTAGAACAATCTTCTCGTCACCCCCTATAACTTCCATATTCCCGAATTCCCATATTCCCGAATTCCCGAATTCCCATATTCCAGAATCCGGCATCCGGCATCAATATCAATTACTTACCATGTCTCCTTCCGTCCCTCCTTCAGTTAAGGTTCGGTCAAGGCTCGCTTAAACTAGGGTGATCCTGGTGCCTCCATTATCAATTCCCAACATTGTAGTTTTCGTGATGATGGTGTCTTTCCCTGAATTCTCAACAAAGCGTATAGCCGCCCGTATCTTTGGACCCATGCTTCCCTCGGGGAACTGTCCTTCATCCAGATATTGCTGAGCTTCAGCAATGGTCATCCTGTCAATGTGACTTTCCTGGGGTGTATTGTAATTCAGACAGACCTTTGGGACATCCGTCAGGATGAAGAATTTATCTGCATTGATCTGTGAAGCAAGCAATGCCGACGCAAGGTCTTTATCAATAACAGCATCTATACCCTGTAGTCTGTCAGTTTCGACATAAAATACAGGGATCCCTCCCCCGCCTACCGCAATTACAATATTTCCTTCCCTGGCAATCTTCTCAATGGTCTTTTTATTAATGATTACCAATGGCTTAGGCGAAGCGACCACTTTTCGCCATCCTTTCCCCCCTGCATCTTTCTTAAATACTGCACCTGTCTCCGCCATAAACTTTTCGGCTTCTTCTTTTGTATAGAAAGGGCCAATCGGTTTAGTAGGATTTCTGAAGGCTGGATCCAGCTTATTCACAAGTACTTGCGTAGTTATAGTGATGATATCACGCTCCATATCCAATGACTGTAGGACGTTTTTGAGCTGCTGCTCAATAATATAACCGATAAACCCCTGTGAATAAGCAACACAGATGTCCAGCGGCATCTCAGGTATGCCATACATCTTATAACCGGCCGAATTGGCAAGCATAATATTCCCCACCTGAGGACCATTCCCGTGAGTGACCACGATATTATAATCTCTGTCCAATAATTTTACCAGGCTCTTTGCCGTAGCCAGCGAATTACTCTCCTGCTCATCAATGGTACCCTTCTGATCACTCTGCAGTAACGCATTTCCACCCAGGGCAACAACTGCAAGTTTTTTCATAGTCTGCTTTTTTGACGCGATAAAAAAAAGGATTCACATCCTTTTACGTAATCATCATGAATATTGATGCAAATTTAGAAAAAAACATTCAATTTTGCTGTATGAAACAACAACGCCAGGCTTATACATACGCCCTGCTGGCAGTTCTCTGCTGGTCGACCATCGGTTCAGCCTTCAAGATTTCCCTGCGTTACCTGGATTTTCTGACATTATTGCTGTTTTCTTCCTTCGTGGCGGTGATAGTATTGTTTATCATCTTGTCTGTCCAGGGTAAAACAGACCTGCTGAAAAAGATCAAAAAACCAGAAGTGGTAAATTCAGCTTTCCTGGGATTACTGAACCCCTTTCTCTATTATGTCGTGCTTTTAAAGGCATATGAGCTGCTTCCCGCACAGGAAGCCGGCACATTGAACTATATATGGCCCCTGGTACTGGTTCTCTTATCGATCCCTATGCTGAAGCAGAAGATTACCCCCTGGAGCATACTGGCTATCCTGGTGAGTTTCTTCGGGATCATCCTTATCTCGACACATGGCCATATCCTGTCATTCACGTTCTCAAGTCCTCTTGGAGTACTTCTGGCTTTGGGAAGCGCAGTTTTCTGGGCATTATACTGGATCTTTAACATGAAAGACCGCAGGGAAGAAGTCTCTAAACTCTTTCTGAACTTTTGTTTCGGTTTCTTCTATATCTTTCTGACAATCATCATCCTGCGTATTCTGGGCGTGAAATGGAACCGCTACCCGATCCTGCCCTGGCAGGGTATCGCCGGGTCCGTTTATCTTGGGATCTTCGAGATGGGGATCACTTTTATTCTCTGGCTGATGGCATTGAAGCTTTCCTCCACCACAGCAAAAGTCTCTAACCTGATCTACCTGTCTCCCTTTGTATCGCTTATCCTTATTCATTTCTTTGTAGGAGAAGTCATCCTGCTTTCCACAGTCATCGGCTTAGTCTTTATCGTCGGAGGTATCATAATCCAGCAGTACCTCAAGTCCTGATCCTCTGATAGGAATACAGGACAATCTCAGGAACGGGCAACCACCAAATCCTTATCTTTGCAGCATGGAACCCAGGAGCATCGCATTTCATCATTTTGGCTGCAAGGTGAACTTTGCCGAGGCTTCATCACTCTCCCGCCAATTCAAAGACAAAGGATTTTTGTTAAAGGATTTCAGGGAAATGGCCGATGTATATGTGATCAGCACCTGTGTGGTAACAGCTGTGGCTGAGAAAAAATGCAGGGCAGCGATCAGGCAGGCACATCATCTGAACCCGGAAGCTAAAATCGCGGTGATCGGCTGCTTTCCTGAACTTATGCCGCGTGAGCTCGAAAACATGGAAGGGGTCAGTCTTGTGCTGGGTCATTCTGCTAAATTTACCCTGCTTGAAGAGGTCGAACGCTTATTCCACCGTCCTGGCAATGGGAAACCGGCTGCTGCATCCCCTGCTGATTTTATTCCTTCATGGTCTTTTGGTGACCGCACCCGTTCATTCGTCAAGATTCAGGATGGATGTGATTATTATTGTTCATATTGCACGATCCCCCTCGCCCGCGGGCATAGCCGGAGCGACACGATCGATAATGTGCTGCATAATGTGCAGGAGGCGGTCAGCTCAGGGGCAAAAGAAATAGTTCTGACGGGAGTAAATATCGGCGATTTTGGAAGAAACAATGAAGAAACCTTCCTTGACCTGCTTCGTAAACTTGAAGTCGCCAGTGAGGCCCCCAGGATCCGCGTATCTTCCCTTGAACCAGATCTTTTGAATAACGAAATCATAGAACTCATCGCTTCGTCGGGCAAATTCATGCCTCATTTTCACATCCCATTGCAATCAGGCGCTGACAGGATCCTGAAATTGATGAAAAGGAAGTACCAGAGCGAACATTTTGCATCCAGGATCCTGAAGATCAGGAGTCTGCAACCACATGCCTGCATCGCCTCCGATGTGATCGTCGGGTTTCCCGGAGAATCGGAGGATGATTTCAGGAAATCATTTGATTTTATTGAAGGACTTGAGCTTTCTTATCTTCATGTCTTTTCTTATTCAGGAAGAGCTAACACCCTTGCAGCCAATATGTCTGAACAGGTACCGGATAAAATTAAAAAGCAGCGGAGTGACTTGCTTCATCGATTATCGGAATCTAAAAAGAAAGCTTTTTATTTGAAGCATAAAGGACAGTCAGCAAACGTCCTCTTCGAATCAGACAATACGGGTGGATTCATGCATGGATTTACGGAGAATTATATCAAAGTGAAGACAAAGTTTGACCCTACCCTTATCAACCAGATCAAACCAGTCATTCTTGATAAATTAGGAGAAGAATTGTGTTATGAAATCTGATGGTGGAAGACATGTAAGCCTATAATTCACTTAAAGTAAAAGTTTAATATGATTAATAATTATATAAAGTAAAAGATGAAGTAACCATATGTAATAAACAAATATTATGATTTTTATAAACTTTATAAACCAGTAATATGTTTCCCCGGATTTCTGATCTTATCAATTATCTTTTCGGCACACACATTGACCTGCCTGTCAATAGTTATGGGTTCATGATGGCCATCGCATTCCTCGCAGGAGGAACAATAATCTGGATGGAACTTAGGAGGAAGGAACGAATCGGTGAAATACACCCACAACAAAAAAAGGTACTGAAAGGGGGCCCTCCTTCTATCCCGGACTTGTTACTCGCCCTGTTATTCGGATTCATCATCGGCTGGAAATTGATCGGACTTATCCTCGATTATAATGAATTCTCAAGGATGCCCGAAGATTATATTCTTTCAGCAAAGGGTAGTATCGGCGGAGCTCTGCTCCTTGCTGTTTTACTTGGAGGATACACCTGGCTGAAGATGAAAAAGCAGCAGTTGAAAGAACCTTACTGGAAAGTAGAAACAGTTCATCCTTATGAACTTACACCAATGATCATCATGGTAGCTGCTTTCTTCGGGATCCTAGGAGCCAAGATATTCGATACGATGGAACATCTGGATGATCTTATCCGCGATCCCGTCTCTACCTTACTGTCTTTCAGCGGTCTGACCTTTTATGGCGGACTTATCGTTGCAGCTTTTGCTGTCCTGTGGTATGCAAACAGGCACAAGATCAAGGTTCCTTTTATGCTGGATACCGCAGCGCCGGGATTGATCCTGGCTTATGCGATAGGCCGGATCGGATGCCAGCTTTCAGGCGACGGATGCTGGGGCATTATAAATACATCGCCAAAACCCGGTTGGATGGGATTCCTGCCTGACTGGATGTGGTCGTTCCGCTATCCGAACAATGTTATCGATGAAGGGAACCTGATCACAAATTGCACCGGCCCCCATTGCCATATCCTGGGAATGCCGGTCTTCCCTGCCCCTTTCTATGAGACTATTCTGGGATTGATCATTTTCGGGATTCTCTGGGGATTGCGAAAGAAGCTTAAAATACCAGGGTACCTTTTTTGTATTTACCTGGTATTGAATGGAATTGAGAGGTTCTTCATTGAAAGGATAAGGATCAACAAGGTCTATGATGTTTTTGGGATGTCTCTTACACAGGCAGAGATAATTGCTGTGCTACTGGTACTTACGGGCATCTTTGGGTTCTGGTACTTCAGGATGAAAAATGAAAAACTTAAAGGTCAGGTTAAATCATAATATAACTCTATGGATCTAAAGAAGTTAACTGAACAGGTTTGTGAGCTGGCTAAACAAGCTGCTGAATTCATTCACGCTGAAGTAGATAAGCTGGCGACATCCGATATTGAAAGCAAGGGTATCCATAATTATGTGACCTATGTTGATAAGACTTCTGAAAAATTATTGGTGAAAGGACTCTCACAGATCCTCCCGGGAACGGGATTTATTGCTGAAGAGAACCCCGGTATGGAAATAAAAGAACTGAACTGGGTGGTTGACCCCCTCGACGGTACTACGAATTTCATCCATGGCCTGCCAGTCTATTCGATCAGTATTGCCCTGATGGATAATCAAGAGGTCATCCTGGGAGTCGTCCTTGAAATAAACCAAAATGAATGCTTTTATACCTGGAAAGGATCGCCCTCATGGATGAATGGCAATCAGATCCATGTCTCTGAAACGGCCAGGCTGGCCGACAGCCTTCTGGCAACCGGGTTCCCCTATTATGATTATGGACTGCTTGATCCGTATATGAACCTTTTCCGGTATCTAATGCAACATTGCCATGGCCTCAGAAGGCTCGGTTCTGCTGCAGCAGATATGGCATATATGGCCTGCGGACGGTTCGAAGGGTTTTATGAATATGGACTTAGCCCTTGGGATGTAGCCGCAGGAACGATCCTGGTGAAGAATGCAGGAGGAATCGTAACAGACTTTAATTCAGGGGACAACTATATCTTTGGCAGGGAATTGATCGCTACTAACTCAAAGATAACTAAGGAGTTTATGGATGTTTTCAGGAAGCAGTTTAAGAGCTCTTAAAGTCTGTGAAGTCCGTAAAGTTTGCAGAGTTTAACGTTTTTTAAAGCATAATTATCGAATGACTTTTGTTAGTAATAACATAAAAAATAGGATTAAACTGCTACAGGGAGAGCCTGAAACTTGCCACCGCAAATCTCTGTAAAACAGTTGCTTTTCCAAATATTAGCACAGGGATCTATCATTTCCCGAAGAGAGCTGCAGCTGAAATTGCCATCCGTGAAGTTTCAGGATTCCTCAAAAACTACTCAATACCCGAAAAGGTGATCTTCGTCTGTTTCGACACTGAGAATTATGAGATCTACAAGGAATTGCTTAAAGACTGACCACTAATTTATTCCATGGGTCATTTCTTCAGGTCGACAGCATCCAGCTTTTCATTCTTTGCATTGTAAACTGTCAGGGTCAGCCTGCTGTACTTTACATCCATGATCGCCCAGTTATAATCTTTCACAGAAACCAGGGTATAGCTGGCCTTCTCAGGGTCATACAGGGGGGCTCCGGCCGAACCAATGATCAGGTGATGGATCCCGTTCACAACATTATGCTGGTAAAAGTGTGAATGCCCGGAGATCACCATGTCAACGTGATTTGGCTCGAATATTTCTTTGGTCATCCTGATCATGGCGGTATCTTCCCCGTGACCGCCTGCACAGTATGCAGGCTTATGCGATACCACGATCTTCCATGACGTCGCCGCTGCTGCAAGATCCTCTTTGGCAAAATCATATTGAGGGCTGCCAGGACTGATATCAAGCTCTGTATTAAGCACCAGCACATGCAGGTCACCATATTCGAACGAGTAATACTGCTGTGATTTTGAGGCAGATGCGGGATTTTGAAGAAATGCTTCAGTGTTAGGACCATTTCCTTCATGATTTCCAACGGCATTGAAAAAGGGGACCATTGATATTAGTGCCAGTTCGTCTGACCTGAAAAATTCCTTCTTCCATGAAGTATAATCGGGGTTGGTACAGAGGTCCCCTCCATAGATAGAAACCCTGGGGTAAGTCCCTGCAGCCAGCTTCGCGATCTTATCATGTACCCCTATATTGGTTCGAAAATCTGCCATCCAGAGGAGACGATAAGCGGTCCCGGGCTCAACAGCAGTATGGAAATTATATCCGGGACTGTGGGAAGTTCCCTGCCGTACCTGGTAATAGTAGGTATTGTTTGGCTTAAGGCCCTTCAGCATTATCTTATGGACATAGGTCGGTATCTTTGCATCGGTTGGTAAAACGATCGAATCCATCGCAATACGGCCATATGCCATTGTCCTGCCATAATCAACCCAGACCGTGTCCTGGCTGTCGCTTTCAACAAGAACAAAGACTGAGTTTGTTGTGACCGCCTGTAGATAAGGAGCCATCAGGATCTTCGCCTGGGTCCCGGTCATGCATACAATAAGTATAACAGACAGAATGATCTTTTTCATATCTCCGATAATTATAAAGCAATAACGCTCACTGATAAAAAATAATCTTTATTGTCCAAAAGAAAAAACTACCAGATCTTCACCCTGAGACTGTCAGGCCTCCATATCGGGTCTCCCTTTTTAATGCCGAATGTCTGGTAGAATTCAGGCATATTGGTCAATGGCCCAAGTACCCTGAATTTTGCCGGTGAATGTTCATTACTCTTTACCTGGTTGGCAACTGCTTCAGGACGTTCATTAACCATCCAGGCAAGTGCGTATCCAAGGAAAAAGCGCTGATCCGGATCCAGGCCCGCAATGATCTCTTTATTCTTATACTGGCAGGTCTTTTTAAAGGCTTCATACCCCATCACGATACCTCCAAGGTCGGCTATATTTTCGCCCTGGGTCAGTGAGCCATTGATGTGCAGCGTGTCAACAGCAATATAACCGTTGAATTGCTTGACTATCATTCCCGTCTTCTTATAAAACCTTGCACTGTCGTCAGGTGTCCACCAGTTGTGAAGGTTTCCATCCTTGTCATATTTACTCCCCTGGTCATCAAAACCGTGAGTGATCTCATGCCCGAATGTCGAGCCGCCAATTACTGAATACAACAATGCATCATCGGCAAGTTTCCTTTCGTAACCGGGGACAATGATATTACAACCAGGTACCACGATCTCATTGTTCGAGGGATTATAATAGGCATTGTAAGTTTGTGGTTCCATATTCCATTCAGTACGGTCTACCGGCTTGCCATATTTGTTGATCATATAGTTGAATTCCCACTTGTTTGCATTCTTGACATTCTGTACAAAGGAAGAACGGTCTATCTGCATGCTGCTGAGGTCTTTCCATTTATCGGGATAACCAACTTTCATGATCACGGCATTTAGCTTTTCGATCGCCTTTTTCTTGGTGGCTTCACTCATCCAGTCAAGGTTTTTCATCCGCTCTGCATATTCAGCTTTGATCGCATTCCCGATCTCAAGCAGTTTTTCCTTGGTGCCTTTCGGGAGATATTCGTTCACATAAACCTGGCCGATCAACTCACCTAAAGATCTATCCGTTTGCATCACCACTCTTTTCCACCGGGGTTTGGGCTCTTTTACACCACGAAGAATAGTAGAATAAAAACTGAATTCTTCATTATAGGTCTTGTCATCCAGGTAAGAAGACAATCCTGTAATAAGGTGAAATTTCAAATAGTTCTTCCAATCATTAAGCGAATAAGATTTCATGAAACCGTTTAGCGCTTTCAGGTATTCCGGCTGGCCAACAATAACGGTATCAACATTATGCAACCCGACTCCCTGGAAAAACACTTGCCAGTCCAGGTTTGGCGTGGCTGAAGCAAATTGTTTAACATCCAGTTTGTTATAGTTCTTCAGCGGATCACGTGTATCCTCACGCTTCCGTGCTGCTTTTGCCAGGTCAGTTTCAAGCTTCATCAGCCGCTCTGCCGATTTTTTTGCTGTAGCTTCATCCTGCCCCATGATCCTGAACATGTTATCAGCGTGTTCAACAAACTTTTTACGAACCATTACAGTCCTTGGATCCATGTCAACGTAATATGTCCTGTCAGGAAGACTTAATCCCCCTTGTGAGAAGAAAATAGCGTTCTTACTGCTGATCCTGTCGTCCTGCGTTACCCAGAAATCAAACAATGGCCAGCCCGCAACCATATGAATATAGGCTGCAGCTTCCATGATTCCTTTGATATCCTTTATTCCATCGATCCTGTCAAGATCTTCTTTCAGATCTGTGATCCCTTTGCGATTCAAAGAAATGCTGTCCATCCCGGTATAGAAAAAATCGCCGATCTTTTGTTTGGCGCTTCCCTTTGGGACATCTTTCATTGCTGCACTCGATTCACAGATATTCCTGACCTGGGCATTGATGGTGTCCTGGATCAGTTGCCACAGGCCGTTATTCGGTTCACTGGGAGGAATTGGGTGCTCTTTAAACCATTTCCCATTGGCAAAGAGGAAAAAATCATCACCCGGCTTAACAGTTGAATCGATGTGAGAGACCAATGGGTCAATAACTTGTTCTCTTTTGGTGTTGTTAGTGCAGGAAAAAAGGATCGCGGCTAACACAAGAAAGGACAGCTGAAGGAATTGTTTTTTCATAGTTATATTTTATTAATTGAAAAGATGGGCAAAAATACGAATTACCAATGAAAATTCTCGTCGCAAACAACGAGTTATTGAAATTAAATGAGGTTCTTCGCAATAATGGGTACCTTAAATGAAACACATAAATTACCCCAGGCTTTAGCCTGGGGGGTATTGAAAACCTGATAATTACGGGCTTTAGCCCGAAAAAGATAATTCATTTATACTCGTTATCAGACTGTTATTCACTTGACCTTCGATTGAGCTTCGATTGAGCTTCGATTGAGCTTCGATTAAGCTTCGATTAAACTATCCTCGACCTTCGATTATAACAAGGTCTTTCTTTAAGATACTAATGTGATGACTTATTCCTTACCCTAGGACGAGATGATGATAGCACGCTAAAAGCTTCTCAAAGGATGACTCGAGCCGGTAATGACGCGAACTTTCAGAATATCGTTGCTTTGCGTTTGCCAGTTCCGTGGGGTGTTCAATCCAATAATCCAGTTTTTTTGTAAGCTCACCAACATTATCCATGGGGTACAATGACCTTTCGTCAAGTGCAAATTGCTGGGTAGCGCTCTTGGGACTTTGAGCGATCAGGACCGGTAACCCGCATGCCATCGCTTCCATCACCGACATGCATTCGACTTCAATAGTGGCGGCATGGATGTAAAGATCGGAGAAGTTATAATATCTGACCAGTTCTTCTTGAGATAATGCCAGGAATAAAGGAGGATTTGGCAAAGATGTCCCTGATTCTCCAAGCTTTTTTCTGTCCGGCCCTTCCCCTATCAGGATCAGTTGGATAACTTCCCGGTATTTCGATCCTGCAATAGCCTGTATAATAGTCTCCTGTCGCTTTTCTGGCGCAAAACGCCCGACTGATATAACAATAAATTTATTGTTGTATCCGGGCGGCCTTTCAACCACTATCTGCCTGAATATAGGTGCTATCCCATTCGATATGATGACACTTGGAGCCTTTAATCCATAGGATCTTAATTCATTCTCCGCAAACCTGCTTGGACATATGACAAGGTCAGACCTGTTAAAATAATATTTCATCCAGAATTTATAACAATATTTTATGAAATTGCCCGAATGGATCCCCGCGTTTAATGCCAGGTGCTCAGCCTGGATATGAAAAGTTGTGACCACTGGGATTTTTAATCGGCGGGCGATCCTTACCGCATCCAGTCCGAGGAAAAAAGGGAATTGTACATGCACAATATCATTCCCCCTTAAAGATCTGCGCAATACCCTGTTGGATGGAACTGCAAGCGGTGTGTTCATCTTTTTCATGATCCGCCTCACACCAAATGGATAAAACTTGTGAAGGAGGATCTTTCCGGGAGCGGGATTCCCGGTTGTGATAATGGAAACTGTATGATTGGGGCGCAATAGTTCGACAAATCGTTTTGTTGAGATCACAGCACCATTCTTACAATCATCATAAGTGTCGATAACCATTGCGATAGATAAACCTTTTTTGCCAGGTTCTGGTGCCATTTTTTGTTAATGAACTATATGAATCTGTCAAATATACGAATTTTACATGTGTATTGCTATTTATTATTGACATTGTGAATGAATATTTTCATATTTTTGATTGATCCTCTGTATATTATTTTTATATTTACAATCGATTGAAACGAACGGTCAGACAATTACATCTGAACTGACTATAGAATAATCTCACCCCAACTCCGCAGCCTGGCAAAGCATGCCAGGATCTCAATTGGAAATAACGCTCGTTTTAACCCGTCTTCGCCGGTGCAACCTGACCACCAAATCCGATTGAGATTTAAGAAAGCAGGGTGGTCAATCAAAATCGGCAGAAGGTGGTCAGAGGCTCCGGTTTTTCCAGCTAAAGAAATTAATGGCATTTAAATACCGGATAAAAGTGAAAAATTCTGTTCTCTTCTGTGCACTTTTTTTCCTCTTCGGGATAGTACCCTCATTTTCCCAAACGCCTGCCGTTGTGATAAGCAGCTATTATAATGCAGCGTCGCCCTTGGATGAGTGGACGGAATTGGTTGTCATTAAGGATAACACCAACATGCATTACTGGAAGCTGCAGGATTGCGATTCAACACAGACGGCGTGGCAGCCTGCTATCATCTTCAGCGAACCTTTTAATTGGAATCATATGCGTGCCGGAACGATCATTACCATCCATCACCGCAAGGAGGGAGGATATGGGGAAGCCCTTACCCCGGTGGCAGGATATTTAGAGCTGGCAGCCGATGACCATACAGAATTCCCATATTTCAGCGGTGGATCTTTTGGTACTTTCCCGCTTTACGATGGACCGACCCTGAATATCGATTCACGCAGCGATCTTCTTGTTCTCGAGGACTCGTTGGGAAATTTTGTTCATGCGTTGGGACACGGGGCAACGCCGGGACCTTTATTCAATGAGCTTCCCTTGCCTAAACTTAATTATAATAATAGCATAGACACGGGCGTAGAGGTGTGTGTGTCCAGGCGCGAACCTTTCTGAATACGGCAACCTGGCTCCCCAGGATGGTTCCACCTGGGCTGCCGCGGGTACCGGTACGTATGTGACTTTCGGACTACCCAATAAATGTTCGGCATCGGCAACCGCAAATACCGATTATCTGCGAAGTTTAAGGCAGCCCGACTGGATCAACCCGGCCCTTACGGGCCTGTGCAACGCAAGCAATACCCTGGTGACCCTGAACTGGAATCCTTGTGTGGATCCTTATCCGGATGATGGCATCGAACATTATATTATTCTCCGGAATACCTCCAATGTTTTTGGTGTGCCTCTCGATGGGGTTTCTTACAACAGGGGAGACAATATCGGTGGGGCGACCGTGGTAGCCAGTAATTTTGGTTTGTCCAAAGATGTCACCTATGTCGATACGGTGCAGGTTTCCTGCGGCTCAGGCATTTACTATGATATTTTTGCTTTCCGGTACGGCGCTGATCTTATTCCCGGAAGTAAGTATAACCCGGCCCGGGGTGCGGCATATAACGAGACATCCTTTGCCACTGCCCATGTCTTGGGCGTTTTACCAGTAGCACCTTTATCTGCAACCAGCAACCATGATACTGTTTGTTCCAACGATAATGGGAACATTACGCTTTCGGCATCAGGAGGTTCGGGGGCAACCTTAAACTGGTATGCAACAAGCTGTGGAGGAACCCTGGTTGGAACCGGTACCGGACCAACTAACAGCATAACGATCCCGTCACCCACAACAACCACCACCTATTATGCCGACTGGGAAAATAACTGCGGTGTCTCTTCCTGTGCCAGCGTAACTGTAATAGTAATTCCTGTCATACCGGTAAGTTTGACCATTACGGCCGATCATACCTTTATCTGCCCGGGGACGCTTGTAAAGTTTACGGCATCTCCCATCAATGAAGGAAATGCACCCGTTTATACCTGGACTGTCAACGGAAACACTGTACAGTCGGGAAGTTCACCATTGTATAGTACAAATACTCTCACAGTCGGGGATATTATTCAATGCCGGTTGACCTCTTCACTAGTATGCCCAGTTCCAAACCCGGCTGAATCTTCACCACTTACACTTTCAATCTATGCTCCTCCTATTGTTGACCTCACAGATAAACCTTTTCTCTGTGCCGGGGAACCCATTCAATTGGATGCCGGACCCGGCTATGCTTCTTACCTGTGGCAGGATGGCAGCACCGGCCAGTATTATACTGCAACCAATATAGGGACATACATGGTGACTGTAACCGATTCTCACGGATGCAAAGGGAGTGATTCGGTGCAACTAAAAAACTGTGATTCTACACTATTTGTTCCTGATGCATTTACTCCCAATGGTGACGGGTTAAATGATGTTTTCAGAGTCGTAAGTTCAGGGGATAATATTACCAGCTTTTCTATGCGGATCTTTGACCGTTGGGGCGAACTTATTTTCGAATCAACAGACATTAACAGGGGTTGGGACGGACAATTACGAAACCAAATGGCACCTGCAGGTACCTATGTCTGGATAATAACCTACCATCTATCTTCTCCTTCAAACACAAGTGCTTCCACAATAAATAAACGTGGAACGGTCATTCTGATAAGATAATTCCGGTCTGAATCAGGTTCTGCGGGAGACGACTTTAATAAAATATCGCTTTAAGGGCTCAAT
Organism: uncultured Bacteroidales bacterium; assembly: GCA_963768805.1. GTDB lineage: Bacteria > Bacteroidota > Bacteroidia > Bacteroidales > FEN-979 > FEN-979. Next base: position 94,676 of record CAVYJI010000004.1, read on the forward strand.
TGGAAAAAACGCTCGTTTTAACCCGTCTTCGCCGGTGCAACCTGACCACCTGATCCGATTGATATTTAAGAAAGCAGGGTGGTAAATCAAAATCGGCAGAAGGTGGGCAGAGGCTCTGGTTCTTCCATTTCAAGCCATAATCAAATTCATTTAGGCACATGACAAAAAAAAAGACTATCAGAGATTCTGAAAGCCTTTATTTTATTTGAGCGGTAAATGGGGATCGAACCCACGACCCTCAGCTTGGGAAGCTGATGCTCTACCATCTGAGCTACTACCGCTTAATGAGTGTAACACTGCAAAGGTAATAAATCCAAATTATCTGCTGACTTCTAAACCTTTTTTTATCTGTTACAATATCTTTATCCAACCTGAGATCATCTAAGATCCTTGTTGACACATGATCTGAAAATCTTGTAAAGACATGTTATTGATAAGCGTCAGATGTTGTATATTTGCTTTTCTGCATATTACTCCTTTCTTTTTTGAACCATTTCATCTAATTCCTACATTATGAAAAACATTTACAAGCTTTTCACGGTAACAATGATATTGCTGATCGGATTTCAGGATCTGAATGTCAACGCCAGCACCCCTTCCCTGCCCTCTCCGCACAGTCCGTTATTTCAGATCTTTCCGGCTACTAATCTGACCGTGGTGAACATGGAATTATGTCAGGGCGCTTATCTGGCATGGGATCAGCCAAAGAATTACGGTGGTGTTAAACCATTGGGTCTGATCGGCTATAGAATCTATTGCAATGGGCTCTTCATACATTACGTGTCAGATCCTGATTCACTCAATTATCTTGATCAGAATGATATTTACGGAAGCTATCTTGATAGCCTGACCGCCTATTATGATCTGACTGTCTTTGGCTACCCCGGTCAGTTTGCAGAGTCGGCTGCAATCTCTGCAAGTTATTCATGGGATTGCAGCTCAGGTGTGCCATTTTTCGAACCATGGGATAAGGATTCTTTTATATATCAGGAATGGGGGTTCTCGCCCTCCCAGGGTAACTGGATGCTTAATACTGCTGAGGGGGATCCTATTCCAGCCGTCTCATTCACGGGGACTCCGGTCCTATCAAATTATAGTTACGAACTCCAGAGTACCTCTCTGTATGGTATTCCATGGCTATGTGCAAATATTTATCTTGAATTCGATTCCAGGATCACAGTCAACAATCCGACATCCCAGGAGAAGCTTATCATTGAAATTAAATACGATAATATTTGTCATAAGAAAGATAGCCTGGTGAATAGAACTTCTTCAGGATGGACTCATCACATTATTGACATTAGTGAGGTAAGCGGCAATGATTTAAGGGTGGGATTTCTGGCAATAGGAAAGAATTCTGCAGATTTAGGTGAATGGGACATTGATAATATCCATGTTTACGCGGTTTGCTTCAAGCCTCCCGATTTTAACCTGAACAACGCAGGAAACGTGGTTACCCTTTCATGGGGTCAAGCATGTACAGAAAAAAAGCTTAAAACACCCCGGTTCGTAAATTCAACATTAGTGGGCTATAATGTTTACCGGACTAATGGTGATAGCCTGCCCCCTTATTCTAAACTGACCCAGACACCCATCCCGGAAACTACTTACAATGACAATCTTCCTTTAACCAGTGGAACCTACTGTTATTATGTTTCAGCAGTTTACCAGGATACTAGCAATCCAGGTTTGATTTTCTGTGAGTCCGGGAGTGATACTCTTTGTGCTCATTACACCGCAGGGATCCAGGAGAAGAATGGATCACTGATCAGGATCTATCCGAATCCTGTTGCAGAGGTGATTTATATCGAATCTGATATTCCATTTACCAGCATTGAGATCCTGGATTTTCTTGGAGTAAAGGTGTATTCTCACTCATTTTCTGAAACGACTCATCTATCAGTTCCTGTCACAGAGCTGCCTTCAGGCAATTATCTTTTAAGGATCCAATCCTCCAAAGGAATGATAGTGCATAAGGTCCTTGTCGAGAGATGATTTAATGACCGTGACTCGCGGCAGGTGAAGAATGAAATGTGATAAGCCCTTCCATCGGTGATTTGAGGATAGTGCCAACATGAAGGTTATTTTCAACTGACGCTTCAAGGAGAATATCGCGATAGTGCCAGGCTATCGAACCCACAAAGCTGATGGTTATGCGTTTATAATCATCGTATTTCTTTATCTGCTCATCAATAAAATTCTGAAAAGACTTTAATACCAGGTCGTGAAGGAATGGATGTTTCTTGCGGGGTCCGATGAATTCGCTGAAGGAGGCAAGGAACCTGTTTGGAAATGGTCTGTTATATAGGGCATTGAGGATGTCCTCCAGTGATAAAGCGTACACTTGTTCAAACTCTGCCTTGATCTCCTGTGGAAGTTTATCCTTCAGGTAATTCTCCATAAATATTTTACCAATGTTTGAACCGGCACCTTCATCCCCGAACAAGATATCCCAGTGAAGGAACAATGCCGAATACTTCTTCCCCATCGTAATAACATGCATTACAGCCTGTTCCCAGGATACAGGCAATCCCCTTCTCCTTCCCCAGCAACGCCCGCGCTGCACCAAGGATATCATGATAAACCAATATCGAAGCCTTCCTGAAATAGATCATCATTGCATCCCGAAGCATATTGTTATTGTTTTCTGTCGAGCAGCCTGAACCATAGAACCAGATCTCCCTGACAAAATCGGCGGGTATATTCGGTACAAGGTCGGCCTTGAGAATAGCTTCTACTGTTTCAGAGGTGATAAAATATGGGTTCATGCCCGGAGTCTGGACCGTCGTAACTATCCTTTGGTCTTCCATTAAGGTCCAGTTGGTTTTGGTTGAGCCGGAATCAGCGATCAGGATCATAAGGATCAGGCTAAAAAGTTAAAATTGTGAACCATTAGTGCTTTGGTTTATAAAAGCCATTATCTCAGTATTGTCATCGGGATGGAACCAGGTAATGGCCTTGTCTTTCCTGAACCAGGTCATCTGTCTTTTCGCATATCGCCGCGAATGGGTCTTTATATTTTCAACAGCATCTCTCAATGACACACTGCCATCAAAGAAAGAAAACAGTTCCTTGTACCCAACGGTATTCAATGCATTGAGATTACGAAACGGGATCAGGCTCTTGACCTCTTCCGGGAGGCCGTCTTCCATCATACGATCCACGCGGTCATTGATACGCCGGTTCAAATCTTCTTTCTCACGTGCCAGCCCGATCCTGATAATCTCAAAATCACGGGTCCTGGGTTTCTTCTTACGAAGCAAGGAATATGGCATACCTGTGCTGATGCAGACCTCCAATGCACGAAGTAAGCGTTTTGGGTTGGCAATATCGACCTCATTATAATATTGCGGATCCAGTAACCTGAGCTTTGACCGCAGGGATTCAATCCCTTCAGAAAAATAGACTGACTTCAACTCTTCACGCAGCGTATTATCGGGGTCGGGAAGGTCGTCGATCCCATGACAGACGGCATTGATGTAAAGCCCTGAGCCTCCTGTCATGATCACAACCTGGTGGTTCATAAAAAGTTGCCCCAGTAAAGCCAGTGCATCCGATTCAAAGCGTGAAGCATTGTATTCATTATGGATTGAGATATGACCTGTAAAATGATGGGGGACCAGGCTAAGCTCCTTTTCCCCGGGACGTGCGGTTCCTATTCGCATCTCCCTGTAGAACTGCCGGGAGTCGGCAGACAGGATCTCGGTTTTCAGGGATTGGGCCAGTTGAATTGTCAGGTTGGTTTTCCCGACTGCTGTGGGGCCGGTAATTAAGAGAAGATATCGTTTCGGATCAATAATCATCAGATTCGTTGTCGATGTGTCCGTGCTTGATCTCAAGGTCTTCGATATCATCATATTCGTCGAGGCTCTCCATTTTTTCCTCGGTATCTTCCTCTTCTCCGAAAGGATCCTCCTCTTTAAACCCCGAAGAAGACACCTTCTCCTCCGGCATTATCAATGTTTCCTCTTCCAGGATAACGTCAAGCTGGCTCTCAATTTCAGCAATTTCTGAATCATCCTCCAGCATTTCGGAAAATATGCTCTTCTCGTTCGGAACAGAAACAGGTAGTGGAGGAGCCTGAGCCGGTTGAATAGTTTCCTGTTTTTCAGCACCGGCAGCTGCCGGCAGATCAGGTTTCTTGGGAAGCACTCCTTTTTGATTCACACACCGCGGCAGGGAAACACACTCTTCGGTTTTGATGATCTTGAATAACTCAATGAACAGAACATAATAATCTTTCCCCGTAAACTCATAAATAAGCCGCTGATGAGGATCATCGATAAAATTCTTCAATACCGATGCTTTCATCAGGTGAGGAACATAGGTTTCGGTAACAACCTGGTCCAGATCGTCATCGTATTTTCTGACCTGTTTTTTCTGATACTTAAATGAGAACTCCTTTTCCTTCTTGAATTTATTATCCGTTGTATAGAATAAGGCATTCTCACAATTGTCAAGGTTCGCACATTTCAATATCGCCTGATGGAAATCAAGAAAGGTTTGCGTGGGCTGGATCTCAATCTCCCTTAAAAAGTCTTCATGATCTTCACTTGTCAGCCTGAACCTGTAAATTATCATAACTCTTCTCCTTTTTTGGTGCCAAAAGTATAAAATTACACAAAATCTAAAGATGAATTGTTAAAAAGAAGAAAAAGATCTAATGAATTTTAGGGATGAGTCCCAGCTTTTCTCCTTCCTTAAGCATGAACTGAAATGCAGCAGCAAATTCGTTGGGTATCTCACCTTCAAGGATAGCTTCTGTGATCGCATCTTTAATGAAGCCAACTTCTTTTGAGGGTGAAATTCCGAAAGTCTGCATGATGATATCTCCTGAAACCGGAGGTTGCCAGTTGCGAAGACGGTCTTTTTCTTCTATCTCTTTCAGCTTTCGCCTGACCTCTTCGAAATTTTCAAGGAACTGCCTGACCTTAAGCGGGTTCTTTGAAGTGATATCGGCTTCACAAAGAATCATGAGATCGTCTATATCATTACCTGCCTCGAAAAGGAGCCTTCTTACCGCAGAATCGGTGACCTGACCTGTAATTGCGATGGGGCGTAAATGGAGCAATACAAGCTTTTCCACATATTTCATCTTCTCATTCAAGGGCAGGCGGAGCTTCCTGAATATGGCAGGGATCATTTTCGCCCCCTTATAATCATGCGCATGAAAGGTCCACCCGGTGCCAGGTACAAATTTTTTCGTAGATGGCTTTGCTATATCGTGAAGAATGGCAGCCCATCTCAGCCAAAGGTTTTCTGTCCTTGAAGAGACATTATCGAGCACTTCAAGCGTATGATAGAAATTATCCTTATGACCTTTCCCGTCAATACTTTCTATTCCTTTCAATGCGATGAGTTCAGGCAGGATGATGTTTAACAGGTCTGTTTGTTCAAGCATTTGCAATCCTGCAGAAGGAACGCCGGTCTCCAATATCAGGTTCAGTTCATCAGTAACCCTCTCTGCTGATACAATCGTTATCCGCTCCGCATTGCGCTTAATGGCTTCATAACAATCATCACTGATCGTAAAAGCGAGCTGGCAGGCGAACCTGATAGCACGCATCATACGCAACGGGTCATCCGAAAAGGTTATATCCGGATCAAGTGGGGTACGGATGATCTTTCTCTTAAGATCCGAGATCCCGTCAAAAGGATCCACAAGCTTCCCGAAATTTTTCTTTCCCAGGTCAAAAGCCATGGCATTTATAGTGAAATCGCGCCGGTTCTGATCTTCTTCGAGGGTACCCCCTTCAACCAGGGGCTTCCTTGAATCACTTTGATAAGATTCTTTTCGGGCTCCGACAAACTCAACCTTATAATCCCCCGATTTTAACATGGCAGTCCCGAAATTCTTAAAGTACTTGACCGGAACATCACTCCCTAACTCATCTGCCACTTTCCTTGCGAACTCTATTCCGCTGCCGGTAACCACAATATCAATGTCCTTTTTAGCTTCCCTGCCCATCATGCAATCCCTTACGAACCCTCCAATCACGAAGGCCGAAACGTCTGTTTCCTCCGCGATGCGGGAAACAAGCTTAAATATGGGATTCTTAAGGCATGACTTCATGATGAACCAGCGAATGTTGAATGCGTGAAGAGTAAGTTTTTTACAAAATTAGTGAATCAGGCTGTAGTTCCATAAAAAATTGAATCCTGTTTGACGGTTCAGGTGTGTTTTGTAATTTTGACGTCCGTTTCAAGCGATTATTAATCATTCTTAAATTTCACTCATATGGCAAAAAGGACTATCGTTGTGATGCCCGGCGACGGCATCGGGAAGAATGTATTGAAGGAATCAATCAGGGTACTGGATGCAATCGGGTTTGATGCAGATTATGTTCATGGAGATATTGGCTGGGAATTCTGGTGCAGAGAAGGAAATCCCTTGCCCGACCGCACGCTGAAACTTCTCGAAGATCACAAAATAGGTCTCTTCGGCGCCATTACATCCAAGCCAAAAGATAAAGCCGAAGCCGAACTTGCACCGGGGTTAAAGGGGAAAGGATATGTTTATTACAGCCCGATCGTTGCCATGCGTCAGAAATTTGATCTCGACATTTGCATGCGCCCCTGCAAGACATTTAAGGGAAATCCACTTAATTTCATCCGCCGCGGACCGGACAACACCATTGAAGAGCCTGTCATCAACACCATGATCTTCCGCCAGAATACCGAAGGACTCTATGGCGGCGTGGAATGGACCAATCCTCCCGACCAGGTATATGATGCCCTTATGACCCACAAGAAATTCCGGGAAAATTTCGCCTGGTGCCCGCGCCCTGAGCTGGCTGTGTCCACTCGAATCTTCACAAAAAAATACACCACCAGGATCGTGAAGGCCGCTTTCGAATATGCCAGGGAAAAGGGATTCAAGACTGTCACGGTGTGTGAGAAGCCAAATGTCATCCGTGAAACCTCGGGCATGATGCTGAAGATCGCCCAGGAGATGTCAAAAAATGAATATCCCGGCATTAAGGTTCAGGATACCAACATCGATGCTCAGATGATGTGGCTTACCAAAAACCCTGAAACTTATCCCGTGATCATTGCCGGTAATATGTTTGGAGATATCGTTTCTGATGGCTTTGCAGGATTGGTTGGAGGGCTGGGCTTTGCCTGCAGTGCCAACATTGGTCCTGGAGTGGCTGTATTTGAACCTACTCATGGATCCGCCCCGAAGTATGCGGAATTCAATCCTTCCATAGTAAACCCGGTCGCAATGATACTCTCTGCCTGCATGATGCTTGAACACCTGGGCGAGAATGAAAAAGCAACAAGGATCTATGAAGCTGTTGCCGCAGTCGTATCGGAGGGAAAAGTCAAGACCTATGATATGATGAAACTACCGGGAAGCCAGGAAGTGTTCAGCAAAGGAGCTGCCACAACAGAGCAGATGACGGATGCAATCATAGCGAAATTAAACTAAAGATTAAAGATATGACGGATCGAGTGTTAAATCTCTGGCCGGAACTGATGTGGATAAAAGATCAGGATCTGAGGGAAAAGACAGCACAAACATGGGAACTTGCACTGCAGAAAAGTGTCCTGACCCCGGATGATCTTCAAAAGATCCCATTCACTCTGCTGGCCGGGCCCGAAATGAAGGTTTCCTTTATGACCCACAAACGATGCGTGGTACATATTGCAAGAGATTCCGGAAACACAATGAATGAATTCTTTAAAGATGACATGCCTGTGGATATGGACGTTCTTATTTCAGGTGCAATCCTTGCAGATGTTGGGAAATTACTTGAATATGAACTCGACAAAGAGGGCAGATCAATCCAGGGAAAGTATGGTCAGTACCTCAGGCATCCATTCTCCGGGGTTTCGCTTGCAGAACAATGCGGCGTGCCTCCGGCTGTTTGCCACATCATTGCAACCCATGCCGGTGAAGGCAATATGCTAAAGCGTACGGTTGAAGCATATATCGTGCATCATGCCGATTTTATGAGTTTTGAGCCTTTTAAGGAACGATTGAAATAAGAAATCATATCCTAAAAATAGTTACACCTGAGATAAGGATTTGATGGTAAGAAATATTAATACTCCTGATTCAAATATTAGAAATTGAGATGACTATTATCGAAAAGATCATTGCACTGCATTCAAATCAACAAAGGGTTAAGCCAGGGGATATTGTGGATGTCCGGATTGACACACGTGCTGCACGTGATTTTGGCGGGGCCAATGTGGTAAAAAATCTGCTGGATAATGGCCTCACCGTCGATGATCCGTCAAGGACCATCTTTACCTTTGATTGCAACCCCGGTGGATCTGACCAGAAATATGCCCAGAACCAGCATTTCTGCAGACAATATGCCCGCGAAAATAATATCAGGGTCTATGATGTTGATCTGGGCATCGGCACTCATCTTGCCATCGATAACGGACTTGCATGGCCGGGCAGCACCTTTGTTTCGACCGACTCCCATGCCAACATCCTGGGTTCCATTGGATCGTTCGGACAGGGAATGGGCGACCAGGACATAGCGGCAGCATGGGCAAAGGGTTTTGTATGGTTCAAGGTTCCAACTTCCATCCGGCTGAATCTCAATGGAATAAAACCTGCTGATGTTTCGGCCAAAGATATTGTTCTGAACCTGTTATCGATTTTCGGAGCTAATAAGCTCCTGGGATTCTCTGTGGAAATATACGGTGAAGCAGTAGACAAGCTCTCGCTTTCAGAACGTATGACCATCTCTTCGATGGCAACCGAGATGGGGGCCATCATACTGCTCTTCCCCCCTACCCCCTCAGTGTTGTCTGAACTGCGCGAACTTACCGGGAAAGAATACAATTCGGTGTCAGCCGATCAGGATGCTGTTTATGAAAAGACCTTTGATATCAATATAGACAGGTTTGTCCCGATGGTCGCGAAGCCCGGTCATCCTCATGATGACATTGCCGTTAAGGATGCAGGGATAATCAAGATAGATTCAGGATTTATCGGCAGTTGCACAAATGGCCGTATTGAAGATCTGCGGACAGCAGCTGCTGTCCTGAAAGGGAGAAAAGTTGCCCCCGGCGTTGTCCTGAAGATCGTTCCGGCGACTGACGCAATATGGAACCAGGCCCTGAATGAAGGGATTATTCGGATCTTTAAAGATGCCGGCGCCATGGTTTCCAATGCAGGTTGTGCAGGATGCGCAGCAGGACAGGTAGGGCAAAATGGCCCCGGTGAGGTGACCATCAGCACAGGGAACCGTAATTTCGAAGGAAAACAAGGAAAAGGATTTGTTTACCTGGCTTCGCCTGAAGTCGTTGCAGCATCAGCTATAGCAGGATTCATTACCACACCCGACAAGATCCCTGCAAAACCTGCAGTTTTTACAGCCTCAGGACAATCTGCAAGTGCCACCGGAAAAGAAAAGAAAGCAAAAGCTAAGAAGCCAACTGTCGTGGAAGGTAATGTCTGGCTTATTCCCAAAGATGATATCGACACGGATATGATCTTTCATAACCGTTACCTGACCATCACCGACATCAGGGAGATGGGACAATATGCATTAGATAATCTGAAAGGGTTTGAGGATTTTTCGAAGAAGGCGAAGCCCGGCGATATTATAATCACGAACAAGAATTTTGGCGCAGGAAGCTCGCGTCAACAGGCTGTGGATTGTTTCCTTTCACTGGGGATAAGTTGTATACTGGCAGAATCCTATGGAGCCATCTATGAGCGAAATGCCATCAATGCGGCTATGCCTGTGCTGACTTATGATCCCGCCAGGCTCCGGGAGGCCAACTTGAAGAATGGCGATCATATCAGGGTTGATTTTATTTCGGGTGAGCTGACGAACCTCGAGAATCAGAAGACTACTACTGTTAACAGGTTCTATGATGCACAGCTCAAGATCTATACAAACGGGGGGTTACTTTAAGGCCACGGTGTGACAAAATCACAATAATCTATTGCTGTCGTGTATGTTTCCATCTGCGGTGGGACCAGAGATAGAACTCAGGTTTTTCCCTTATGACCCTTTCAAGGGCAGTCATGTAGATCTGAGTGATCTCTCCGGTTTTAGTTTTTGAGGGATCTTCCACAAGCATTATGAATTTTAGCTTATAATACCCCCTTTTGACCCTCTGAGGATTAGCAAAGACAACAGGTAGGTTGTAGAGCCTGGCATATTTTTCAGGTCCATGCAAGGTTGCAGTATCCCGGTTCATGAATCGCACCCAGTATGCCAACCGGGCATTGGAAGGACTCTGATCTGCAACCAGATAGAAGATAGCAGGTTCACCATAGTCCCTGGCGAAGACTGCAGCAGTATCAGATATAGAGACCAGTAAGGATCTTCCCTGCACCCTTGTTTTCCGGACAAATGCATCGACCAGTTTATTAGTAAGAGGCTTGTAGAACCCTACCGGAAGGTGCTTCAGCTGCATCCCTGATGCTATGCCCGACCATTCCCAGTTGTTGTAGTGACCTCCAACACAGACCACTGATTTACCCTGCCTGCAAAGATCATCGAGGAACTCAGTGTTCTCATAACTGTACCTTTTAACCACATTTGTTTCACTCATGGAAAAGGCCTTTAAGCTTTCTACAAGGATATCGCAGAGATAATGATAAAATTTATGAGCTATAATTTCAATCTCTTTCTCTGATTTCTCAGGAATAGAATTCCTGAGATTGCTGAAAACAACTTTCTTCCTGTACCCGGCAAGGTAATAGATCAGGAAATAAACTCCATCTGAGATCACATATAAGACCCGAAATGGAAGGCCGCTGAAAAGAAAGACAATAAATCTGAAAAGAAGATAAGTCAGAACTTTCATGATGTTGATTATGATGCTAAATTAATAAAAATAGAAACATAAAACCGGTGAGGAATGAATAGGCAAGGGTTAACGGTAATTGGTTCTCTGATTCAGGAAAAAGTCTAACTTTGTCACCAAAGATGGATAACCATGCTTATCATCCGCAGGCATAATACAGATCCTTATTTCAACCTCGCTACAGAAGAATATGTATTTAAGGAGATTAAGGATGATTCGTTTATGCTTTGGCGAAATCAACCTTCTATCATTGTCGGGAAACACCAGAACACCCTCGCAGAGATCAACATTGATTATGTGAAGGAGAATGACATCAAGGTTGTACGCAGGCTATCAGGAGGGGGCGCAGTTTTTCATGATCTTGGTAACCTGAATTTCACGTTTACCATGCAAGAGGAAAATAACCTGATCGACTTCAGAAAATACACAGAACCGATCCTTGAGGTTCTGGTAAATCTGGGTATAGACGCACGATTCGAAGGCAGAAATGATCTTACCATTGAAGGGAAGAAGTTCTCAGGAAATGCAATGCATATCTGGAAGAATAAGGTTCTCTCCCATGGCACCCTGCTGTTCTCTTCACATATGCCTGACCTCAGCAAGGCCCTGACCACCGATCCGTTAAAGTTTAAAGACAAAGCTGTAAAATCGGTAAGAAGCAGGGTCACCAATATTAGCGAACACCTGAGATCCCCGATGGATGTGATGGAATTCTCCTCACTTATCGAGCAACATATCATGGAGAAGTACCCTGATGCTATTCTCTATGAACTTTCTGAAGAAGATCATGAAAGGATCCGCAAAATGGTCGAAACAAAGTACGGTACCTGGGAATGGAATTTCGGTTATTCGCCACACTACAACTTCAGGAAGGAACTTCGAACCACCAACAGCGGAACCATTGAGTTCAATATCGACGTTACCGACGGTATCATACAGGATATGAGGATATACGGAGATTATTTCAATAGGTACGACACCGAAGAGATCGAGAATGCGCTGCGATATGTTCCGCATTCAGTGGTAAAGATCAGGGAAGCACTGGCCACTTATAACATTAGTGACTACTTTAATAATCTGACTTTAGAGGAATTCTTAGAGGGGATGTTCTAAGTCTGTTAAGTCAGGGAGTATTACCGGAGGGAGTGATTTCAGAGGGTTGATGGTAAGGGGAAGGTAAGAAGAAAAATTAGGAATGAGCATTATTTTTGAAGTTGTTTAATTGTCAATGAAATAATAATACACGTTTATAACTATGAAATACCAGGCTATCTTCGAGCGATTGTGGCAGGATTATATAGCTCAAAATCCTGCATCAAAAAGAGTTTATGACCTTCTTATCAGGGAAGGAGAGACCGTCGTCAATGATCATATTGCATTCCGTACATTCAATCATCCCCTTGTCGGGATAGACGCTATTGCCAAAATATTTATCAAGAGCGGCTATAGATATAAGCGGGAATATCATTTTGAGAAGAAAAAGCTTTATGCCAGACATTTTGAGCATAAAAGCGACCCGAAAGCCCCCCGGATATTTATCAGCGAGCTGCTGGTAGATAAATTCAGCGACCATATGAAGCAGGTTGTGAATGAATGGGTAGCGAATATCCCTATAGAGATACTGGAGTCGAATGATTTGATCTTTGCCGGGAATGTATCGGGAACTCCATGCTATAAGACTTATGAAAAGCTCAGGTTTGAATCAGAATATGCGGCATGGCTCTATGTGAATGGTTTTCGTGCAAATCATTTTACAGTGAGCGTTAATGCCCTGAGAGAATATGATACTCTTGAAAAAGTCAATACATTTTTGAAATCCAATGGATTCCAGCTGAATGATTCTGACGGGGAGATCCAGGGAACACAGGCAGATCTTTTAGAGCAATCAAGCATAAAAGCAGGCATCATTCGATTTCCTTTCACTGACGGGGATTTTGATATCCCGAGCTGTTATTATGAGTTTGCTCTCCGTTATCCTGAAACCAATGGAAAGCTTTACAGCGGGTTCGTAGCCAAATCGGCTGATAAGATCTTTGAGTCCACCAATTATTATAAGAGATGAAAAACCTCCTGCATTATCTTGCCTGTATCCTTATTTTAACTTCTTTTCCCGGATGCGGACCCGGTAAGAATAAGGCGAGCGGCAGCTCGGCACATAATGCACCTGTCGAGAAGGGAAAGATCATTCCAAAAGTGACATGCCAGAGAAATGAGTCCATAAGCTATGCACTTTACCTACCAAAAGAATATACCCCGGCCCGTAAATTCCCGGTGATCTTAGCATTTGACCCTCATGGCAGTGGAAGTCTGCCCCTCGAGAAATATAAAGACCTTTCCGACAAATATGGCTATATCCTGATGGGGTCGAACGATTCTAAGAACGGGCAGGATATGAATACCACCGGCGATATCATCGGGGCACTCTTCAGTGAAACGACAGGCAGGTATTCCATAGATACAGACAGGATCTATGTGATGGGTTTTTCAGGCGGAGCCCGTGTTGCCTCTATCATTGGATTTTACCAGGGAGGGGTGGCAGGCGTTATAGGCTGTGGAGCAGGATTGGCATCCACAACACAGCCGGTAAGGTTCAAACCCGATTATATTTCAATCGCCGGGAATGCCGATTTTAATATGAATGAGCTGATCGCCCTTGATGACCAAATGGACAAGGCAAATTACACCCATGCTTCGATCCAATTCAACGGCAAGCATGAATGGCCTCCTGCCGGGATAATGGAATATGCTTTCATCTGGACTGAATTCTGTTCAATGCGTAAAGGGCTTATCCTTAAGAATGATTCCATGATCAGCAATTTTATCCATTCCCAGGAAAAGATCATCAGCAATGAAAAAGAAACAGGAGACGCCCTGGCAGCATATAATCATCTTCTCAACCTGGTCCGGTTTGTCAGTGGACTTGCCCCCACTGAAGACTTAAAAAAATCGCTTGATGAAGTTGCAAATTCATCTGCTTATAAGTTTCAACAGAAACAGGCTCAGCAACTCATGGGGAAAGAGATGAAAGAGCAGCAAACCTTGAATGATGATTTCTTTTCGAAAGATATCGGATGGTGGAAAAGAAAGATCTCGAACTACGACCAGCAGATCAAACAGGGAAAAGATTCCTCTGAAGTCAGGATGTACAAGCGGCTGAAGAGCTATCTCAGCCTTCTTTCCTATATGAGCTATAACCGGGTTTTATCATCAAATGACACCTCAGCTGCAAAACATGCAATGGACATCTACGAAATAGTTGATCCGGTCAATGCCGCCAGCACCAAAGCAGACAAGGGAAAGTAAATGGAAATCAAAAAAATACGAAAGGCGTTAGAAGCCCTTCGCGGCACTTTTAATGGTGATCTGTATACGAATGACCTGTGGCGCATCATGTATGCCACTGACGCCTCTGCATACCGTGAAATGCCCCTGGGAGTTGCCCGTCCGCGTAATACAGAAGACATTAAGGTCCTTATCTCCTTTTGCAGAAAATATTCAATCCCTTTGATCCCCCGGACTGCAGGAACTTCTCTCGCCGGGCAGGTAGTTGGTAACGGACTGATCATAGATGTCTCACGGTACATGACTAAGATCCTTGAGGTCAACCAGGAGGAACATTGGGTTCGGGTGCAGCCGGGCGTCATTCTTGATGAACTCAATAAAGCTATTGAGCCTTATGGATTATTCTTCGGACCGGAGACATCCACTTCAAGCCGCTGCATGATCGGGGGCATGGTAGGCAACAACTCCTGCGGGGCACATTCAATACTTTATGGGAGTACGCGTGATCATGTGATCTCGGTAAAAACGATCCTTCTGGATGGGTCCGAAGTTGAATTCAAGGCAATCTCACCTGAAGAACTGAATAAAAAAATAAAAGGCCGGGACCTGGAAAGTCAAATATACCGTACTTTTTACGAAATATTTTCTGATCCTTTAAACCAGGAGGAGATCAGGAGAGAGTTCCCAAAGCCTTCCATCCACCGCAGAAATACCGGCTACGCAATCGACATCCTGCTTGAAACTGAACCGTTTACCGGTAACGGAATTAATTTCAACCTTTCAAAAGTCCTTGCAGGATCTGAAGGCACACTGGCCTTCTCGACAGAGATCAAGCTTAACCTTGTTCCTCTTCCCCCAAAACAAAAGGCACTGATCTGTGTCCATTGCCACTCTGTTGGTGAAGCACTGGAAGGCAACCTGGTTGCCCTGACTTTCCGGCCCGGGGCAGTAGAACTGATGGACAAAGCCATCATGGATTGCACTAAAGACAATATCACCCAGCGCAGAAACCGGTTCTTCATTGAAGGAGACCCGGGGGCTATCCTGATCATTGAATTTGAGCGTGATACAAAGGAAGAAATCCTTAAAATCGCCAGCGACCTTGAGAGCGAGATGTGTAAGAGAGGCTACGGGTACCACTTCCCTGTCATTTTCCCACCTGACCTGAAAAGAGTCTGGGATTTAAGGAAGGCAGGCTTAGGCGTACTTTCCAATTATCCCGGTGACAGGAAGCCGGTCCCTGTTACAGAAGACACGGCAGTGAGCCCTGAAGACCTTCCAGGTTATATCAATGAATTCAAGGCTCTTCTGGGAAGGCTTCACCTGGAATGCGTATACTATGCTCATGCAGGGTCAGGAGAGCTGCATTTGCGGCCAGTGCTGAACCTGAAGGATCCTGGTGATGTCGAAATGTTCCACACGGTCGCACTGGAAACGGCAAAACTGGTGAAGAAGTATCGTGGCTCACTGAGCGGCGAGCATGGCGATGGCCGTTTACGAGGGGAATTCATCCCTTTGATGATCGGAGAGAAAAATTTCCTGCTTGTTAAAAAAGTCAAGCATGCTTTTGATCCTGAGGGCATACTGAATCCAGGCAAGATCGTCGATACCCCAAAAATGAATGCCAGTCTTCGGTTCGAACCGGGACAGAAAGTCATGGAGATGCAGACGGTATTTGATTTTTCTTCCAGCCATGGGATCCTCAGGGCGGCAGAACAATGCAATGGTTCGGGCGATTGCAGGAATACTTTCATTACGGGAGCAGGCATGTGCCCCTCTTACCAGGCTGTTAAAGACGAAAATGCAACTACAAGGGCAAGGGCAAATGTTTTAAGAGAATTCCTGACACGATCCCGAAAAACCAACCCTTTCGATCATAAAGAGATCTATGATGTCATGGACCTCTGTCTTTCATGCAAAGCGTGCAAGTCTGAATGTCCGTCGAATGTGGATATCACAAAGCTGAAGGCCGAATTCCTGCAACATTATTATGATGCCAACGGCATTCCCCTTCGATCCTGGATGATTGCCAACATCACTTCAATTAACAGGTTAGGAAGCCTTTTTCCCGGGATCTTCAATTTCTTTCAGACCAATCGACTTCTTTCAGGGTTCATTAAAAACCTCCTGGGTTTTGCGCCGAAGCGCAATGTGCCTTTATTATACAAAACCACCTTATCTGTCTGGATAAAGAAATACATCCAGGTTATCGACAAGAAGAGAGGTAAAGTTTTTCTTTATGCCGATGAATTCAGTAATTTCAATGATGTCGGGATTGGCATCAAAGCAGTTAAACTCCTGAATAAAGCTGGTTTTGAAGTTGAGATACCTGAAGCAATGGAGAGTGGCAGGACCTTTCTTTCAAAAGGGCTGATCCGCAAAGCAAAAAAGATCGCCAATAAAAACATCTCCCTGCTGAAAGATCTGATCACCGATAAAACCCCATTAATTGGTATTGAGCCTTCTGCCATCCTGACTTTCAGGGATGAGTACCCTGACCTTGCTGATCCCCCGTTGAAACAGGATGCCCTAAGCCTGGCAAAAAATGCCCTGTTGTTTGATGAATTCTTTGTGAACATTCCTGAACAGGTTGATAACGCATTTAAAAAGATGTTCATAAGTGAGCCGAAAACTATAAAACTTCATGGACATTGCCACCAGAAAGCGCTGGCATCAATGGAGCCGACCATAAAAATGCTGAGTATACCGGAAAATTTCAGGGTGGATATGATCAAATCAGGGTGCTGTGGCATGGCCGGATCATTCGGGTATGAGAAAGAGCATTATGAGGTATCGATGAAGGCAGGAGAACTGGGTCTTTTCCCTGAAGTAAGGAGATCTGCTGAAGATACGATCATTTCTGCGCCCGGCACCTCCTGCCGCCACCAGATAAAAGACGGGACCGGACGTATTGCCTTACACCCTATCGAAGTGCTTTACAATGCTTTACTTTAAGCAACCTACGATAATAACTTGTCAAATGCTGATTGTCATCCCATCTTCAGCAAGGATTGTTTGAGGGAAGACAGACCTCGCCTCATCCAGTAGTGGTTGAAGATCTTCATAACGGGCCGAAAAATGGCCAATTAAAAGTTTTTTCACGCTTGCTTTCTTTGCGATCATTGCGGCTTCCATTGCTGTTGAATGCATCTTCTCCTTTGCACTTTGCTGCAAATCCTGCGTGAATGTGGCTTCGTGATAAAGAAGATTGCAGCCCTGAATGTAAGGAATGATCTTTTCGTCATACAGTGTGTCAGAACAGTATGCGTATGATCTTGGTGCAGGAGGATCAGCAGTAAGCAGTTTATTCTTATAGACATTGCCTGACGGATCGGTATAATCCCCTCCCCTTTTAAGATCAGCCATAAAAGGGAAGGGGATTTTTATTTTCTCCACCATTTCCTTGCGGATTTTCCTAAGCTGTTCTTTCTCACGGAAAATGAATCCCCAAGTTGGAATACTATGTTTAAGCGGAAAGGAAAAAACGGAGACTTTTTCGTTTTCATAGATCAACCCGTATCCCGGTAATGAAAGTGCCTGAAAGAATAAAGGATAGTTCAGTGTTGTTTTTGAAGCTTCAAGCTGAAGATCGAGGATATCCTTCAACAAGGGAGGCCCGTACAAATGCAATTCTTCTTTCCTGCCTAAAAGGTGAAGGGAATTCAGCAAGCCGATGAGCCCGAAAAAATGGTCGCCGTGAAGATGGCTGATAAAGATCCGCTCTATCCGCTGAAAATGGACATGGAATTTGCGGATCTGAAGCTGTGTTCCTTCGGCACAATCTATTAAAAAAAAGCGCTCATTCACATTGAGTAAATGAGCGCTTGGGTTTCTAGTAAGGGAAGGAATAGCGGAATTGCTTCCAAGAATTGTCAATGAGAAGGTCATTGCTGACTATTCTGCTTGAGGCTCTTCAGATTCAGGCACTTTAGCTTCAGGTTCCTCAGGTTTGGGTCCTTCAGCTACAGGCTCTTCCGTTTTAGTCGCTTCTGCTTTATGTCCCGCTTCCTTCGGGGCTTTCCTGGCACGTTTTTCCTTTTCTTCGGCCTTGACCATATCCGATTTCAGGTTAGCCAGTGACTGGATGTCTCCGAGGGTTGTTTTTTCCAGGTTATCCTTGATCTTCTTGACGGTCTTCCTTGGCGTATCCTTTACTTTCTTCTTTTCATCGGATTCAGGTCTTTTTTCACCAACCGTCACATCCTTGTAAGCTTTGGTATGGGAAAGAATGATCTTCTTGTTCTCCTTGGAGAATTCGATCACTTTAAAATCGAGAACCTCCTCCTCTTTGGCATGACTTCCATCTTCCTTGGTCAGGTGACGAAGTGGTGCAAAACCTTCAACTCCATATGGAAGTGCAACGATAGCGCCTTTGTCGTTCATATTTACGATGGTACCACCATGCACTGAACCGACTGAGAATACGGTTTCAAACACATCCCAGGGATTCTCTTCGAGTTGTTTATGGCCGAGGCTCAGCCTGCGGTTGTCAACATCGATATCGAGAACCATTACATCGATCTTTTCACCGGTCTTTGTGAATTCAGCCGGATGTTTGATCTTCTTTGACCAGGAAAGGTCAGAAATGTGGATCAGGCCGTCGACGCCTTCTTCAAGTTCGACAAAAATACCGAAGTTGGTAAAGTTGCGAACGGTAGCGGTATGTTTCGATTTCAAAGGATATTTTTCCTTGATGTTCGCCCATGGGTCAGGGATAAGTTGTTTTATTCCCATTGACATCTTCCGTTCTTCGCGGTCGAGGGTAAGGATAACTGCTTCAACTTCCTGCCCGACCTTGAGGAAATCCTGTGCGGTACGCAGGTGCTGTGACCATGACATTTCAGAAACGTGGATCAATCCTTCGACGCCGGGTGCGATCTCAACAAATGCCCCATAATCAGCAATAACAACGACTTTCCCCTTGATCTTGTCGCCAATCTTCATGTTCGGATCGAGTGAATCCCACGGATGAGGTGTAAGCTGCTTCAGGCCGAGGGCTATACGTTTTTTATTCTCATCGAAATCAAGAATAACGACCTTGATCTTCTGATCCAGTTTTACAATCTCTTCCGGATGGCTGATACGTCCCCAGCTGAGATCGGTTATGTGAACGAGTCCATCAACACCGCCAAGGTCGATGAATACGCCATAAGATGTAATATTTTTAACAGTTCCTTCAAGAATCTGTCCTTTTTCCAGTTTTTTAATGATCTCGGCTTTCTGTGCTTCGAGTTCATCTTCGATAAGGGCTTTGTGGGAAACCACAACATTTTTATATTCGTGGTTGATCTTCACAACCTTGAATTCCATAACTTTATCAACAAAGACGTCGTAATCGCGGATAGGCTTCACGTCGATCTGGGAGCCGGGCAGGAAAGCCTCAATTCCAAAAATGTCGACGATCAAACCACCTTTGGTGCGTGATTTTACATAACCTTTGATGATCTCCTGTGTTTCAAATGCGGAATTGATCCGTTCCCATGATTTCAGGATCCTTGCTTTCTTATGGGAAAGTAAGAGCTGGCCGCTGGGATCTTCCTGGTTCTCGACATAAACTTCCACCTTATCACCTACCTTCAGGTCGGGATTGTAGCGGAATTCATTTAACGGAAGAACGCCATCAGATTTAAACCCAATATTGATGACAACTTCGCGGTTATTCATTGCAACAATGGTTCCATCAATGACTTCATGTTCAGTGATAGAGCTCAGGGTTCTGTCATATTCCTGTTCCAGCCGTGTCTTCTCTTTTTCATCGTAGATCTCATGTTTCTTTCCGATCGAATCCCAGTCAAAATCTTTCATGGATTCGTAGGCCGAGATGGCAGGCTTGACTTTAACGGGTTTTGCAGGTTCGTCTGTAACCTTTTCTCCAGGTTCTTCTGAAAGTTCCTTTACAGTTTCTTCAATGGGTTTTGCAGTTTCTTCATCGGCTGTAATTTCTTTGGTTTCTTCAACAACTTCACTGTGAACTTCCGGGTTTACTTCATCCTGATGATCCTGTTCCAGTTCGTTGTTAACATCTAATTCTTCAGTCATTTACTTTTGCTTTGTGGCAGTGCTTCCGCAACTACCGGGTTAGTACTATGTGAATTACTCTTCTCATCCTAAAAGTCACAATATCAAGAAAATGACGGGACTTATTTTTCCAGATGAGAATTGGGGTGCAAATTTAAAAATAAAATTTGTAAAAACCCAATCCCGATGGAACATGAAAAAGCATTCCTGTCAATCACCACGAATCAGGCGCCAGCTGTGACAATCTTTAATCGTGCAACATAATTCTGTACCTTTGCAATATTAAACCTAATACATATGCCATTACGGTGTGGAATCACAGGACTTGCAGGTGCAGGAAAAACGACTTTGTTCAACTGCATCTCTAATACCCGTGCAGATGTGCACAAGGCTTCCTTTGCCGGTATAAAATCCAATCTCGGGATCATGAATGTCCCGGATCAGCGCTTATATGAGATCGACAAGCTGATCCATTCTGCAAAGATCGTTCATGCTACAATTGAGATGGTAGATATCCCCGGCCTTACAAAAGGAGGAAACCAGAACGAGGGCAATAAATTCCTTGCCGATATCCGCAATGTAGATGCCCTGATCCATGTGATCCGCTGTTTCGACGACCCGATGATACCTCACATTGAAGGATCGGTCGATGCCGTCAGGGATAAAGAAATAGTCGATCTTGAGCTCCAGGTGCGGGACCTTGAATCAGTAGATAAGAAGATCGCCAAGGTCGAGAAGATGATAAAGGCGGGGGATAAAGAGGCCCATCATGCTTTGAGAGTCCTTACTGTATACAAGGATCACCTCGAGTCCTTTCAGTCTGCCAGATCAGCCCCGGTCGCTGAAGAAGATAAAAGGTTTATTGAAGATCTTTTCCTTTTGTCCGATAAACCTGTGATGTATGTATGCAATGTAGACGAACATTCTGCAATCTCAGGAAATGCATTCTCGCAAAGATTCATAGAATCAGTAAAAAATGAAGATGCAGAAGTACTGGTCATTGCAGGCAAGCTTGAGGCCGAGATTGCCGAACTTGAAACTGCAGAGGACAGGGAGTTATTTCTTAAAGATGCCGGGTTGAGCGAACCGGGAGTGAGCCGGCTGGTGCGTTCAGCTTTTAACCTGCTCGATCTGCAGAATTTTTTTACTGCAGGGCCGAAGGAAGTCAGGGCATGGACCATTAGAAAAGGAATGACGGCACCGGAAGCTGCCGGAGTGATCCACAGTGACCTGGAGCGGGGATTTATAAGGGCAGAAGTGATGAAATATGAGGATTTTATAAGGCTGAAGACAGAACATGCCTGTCGTGAAGCCGGGAAACTCCTGATCGAAGGAAAAAATTATGTTGTTGATGACGGGGATATTATGCATATAAGGTTCAACGTTTAAAAAATCACAAAAAATTTGAAAATTTGAAAATGATCAATCTGAAGATTTGGAGATTTGAAAATTTGGAAATTTGGAGATTTGAAGATGATCAATTTGAAAATTTGGAAATTGGGAAGCCTGAAAGGCTTCAATGTGAATAACCCCGGGTGAAACCCGGGGAGGGAAGGCGCCCTCCTCCATACACAACCCCGTAGGGGTTGAATTTGGAGATGATCAATTTGAAAATTTGAAGATTTGGAAATTTGGAGATTAGGGGAAATGTTAATGATGAAAAATATTTTGCTCGTTAAAAACGAGCAGTGAGTCGGCACGCGTCACAGACGCGCGCCAGCAGGTGATTTGAAAATTTGGAAATTTGAAAAAGTAACAGAGTCACAAAGTCACAAAGTCACAAAGGTACAGGGTGATGAAGAATTTCTAAGAGATCTGTGATTCATATGCCAGAACAAGTTAAAAAAGATGGTGAGCGAGATAGAAGAGATATTAAAAAAGGAATCGTTTTCGAAAGAAGATCTGGTCACGTTGTTGGGGGCGGATGAGGAGGAGCGCAGGCTGATCTTTGAAAGGTCAAAGGCCGTTAAGGAGGAATATGTCGGGAGGAAAGTTTATTTCAGAGGATTGATCGAATATTCCAATTACTGCACCAAAAATTGTCTTTATTGCGGTATCCGTGCAGGGAACAGCAGGTACAAACGCTACGAAATGCCTGATGAAGAGGTGCTGGAGTCTACAAAATATGCTTATGAGAATAATTTTGGTTCTATCGTCATCCAGTCGGGAGAGCGGAATGACAGGAAATTTATCAGTTCGATCGAACGTCTGCTGAAAGAGATCCACAGGATGACGGATGGCAAACTTCATGTTACACTCTCTCTTGGTGAGCAGACGGAAGAAACCTATCAAAAATGGTGTGATGCAGGCGCTCACCGTTACCTTCTGCGCATCGAGGTATCAAATCCTGATCTTTACCGAAAGCTCCATCCCAACGATAAGCATCATGATTATTATACCAGACTTGATGCACTAAGAAGACTCAGGAAAACCGGTTACCAGGTCGGTACGGGAGTCATGATCGGACTGCCTTTTCAGACCCTGTCCGATCTTGCCGATGACCTGATCTTCTTCCGCGATTTTGATATTGATATGGCAGGAATGGGACCTTACATCGAACATGAAGACACCCCGCTCTACCGGTTCAGGAACGAATTGCGCCCCCTGCGGGAACGATTCCTCCTTTCCCTCAAGATGGTAGCCCTACTGAGGATCATGATGAAAGACATCAACATAGCAGCCACCACTGCCATGCAGACCATTGACCTCCAGGGACGTGAAAAAGCCTTACTGGTTGGAGCCAATGTGATCATGCCCAACCTGACCCCGGTAAAATACCGTCAGAGTTACCTCCTGTACCAGAATAAACCCTGTGTCGATGAGGAAGCTGAGGAATGCCAGAGCTGCCTCGAGGCCCGCATAGCCCTCGCCGGTGATGAAATTGGTTATGGAGAGTGGGGTGATTCGCGACATTTTGCCAAGAGAAAAATCTGATAATTGGCGAGATCGCGACAGTGCGAATGCGGGAATATGGGAATAGGGGAATATGCGAATAGGGGAATATGCGAATATGCGAATATGCGAATATGCGAATATGCGAATATGCGAATATGCGAATATGCGAATATGGGAATATGGGAATATGGGAATATGGGAATATGGGAATATGCGAATAAGGGAATGTGGGAATTATGATAATGATCAGAGTTTATAGGAAATGACGGAACAAATATTTGAAAATATTGAGATCCTTGATGCAGGGGCGGAAGGGCAGGCAATTGCCAGGATCGGCGACCTCGTGATCTTTGTTCCATTTGTCGTTCCGGGGGATATTGCAGATATCAAGCTGGTCAGGAAGAAAAAATCGTTCATGCAAGGCAGGGCCATATGGTTTCACAAGTATTCTGAGAAACGGCAGGAGACATTCTGTGAGCATTTCGGGACCTGCGGGGGGTGCAGGTGGCAGAACATGAAGTATGACGAGCAGCTTTACTATAAGCAAAAACAGGTAAAGGACGCTATACAGCGCATCGGAAAAATAGAAAACGCGAGCATCCACCCTATCCTGCCTTCCCGGGAGAACAAATATTATCGCAATAAGCTGGAATATTCATTTTCTAACCACCGGTGGCTGGATGACAGTGATAAGAGAGAAGGATCAAGGGTTGATGAGGATGAGATGAATGCTCTCGGTTATCATATTCCATTTCGTTTTGATAAGGTATTGGATATCAAGAATTGCTATCTGCAGGCTGATCCGTCAAATGACATCCGTCTTGAAGCCAGGAAATATGCACTGGAAAGAAACCTGTCTTTTTATGATGTGAGGGAATGGAAAGGTTTCCTGCGGAATCTCCTGATAAGGACTTCGGTAAGCGGAGAGGTGATGGTCATCTTTGTATTCAGGAGTGAGGATATAGAAGAGATTGAACGCATGCTGGACCATATGCTTGGTAAGTTCCCTGAGATCACTTCAATGTATTATGTCATCAATGATAAAAAGAATGATGTTATCACTGATCTTGCCTTTCATCATTACAAAGGGAATCTTTTCATCACAGAAAAGATGATGACTTTCAGCAAAGAGAAGGAGGTTGAATTTCATATAGGGCCCGCATCTTTCTTTCAGACCAATACAAAACAGGCATTTATTTTGTACCGTAAGGCAGGAGAATTTGCAGGTTTTACAGGATCTGAGACTGTGTATGACCTTTATTGCGGGATAGGCACCATCTCCAGTATTATAGCCGGTTCGGTAAAAAAGGTCATCGGGATTGAATCGGTGCCTTCTGCAGTGGACGATGCGAGGGAAAATGCGCAAAGGAACGGTATCACCAACACATCATTCTTTGCAGGCGAAGCCGAAAAGATTTTGACTGCCGGGTTTTTCGGGCAGCATGGAAAACCTGATATTATCATCACCGATCCTCCACGGGCAGGAATGCATGAAAAAGCAGTAAAAGCCATTCTTGAAGCAGCCCCGCAAAAAATTGTCTATGTAAGTTGTAATCCGGCTACCCAGGCAAGGGATCTTGCACTGATGAAACATCAGTACGAAATGGTTGAATGCCAACCTGTTGACATGTTCCCGCATACCCAGCATGTAGAGAATATTGCTTTGCTCAGCAAAAAAATGCCGCCTAATCAATTACCTCTTTGATCAGATCAGCCAGATCAGCCAGATTAGCCGGATCGTTCACAGGTCCGTCGATTATATAATCAGCCTGAAGATACCAGGGCGCCCGCTCTTCAAGCTGCTCACTGATAAACTGTTCGAGTCTTTCAATGGGTAGATCCTTCAGTAACGGCCTCTTCTTTTTAATGCTTTTCAACCGATTGAAAAGATCCTTTACCGTCATCCGGATATAAATACTGACACCGTGTGATTTTATAAACCCTATATTTTCTTCAGAACATGGGGTTCCTCCGCCGGTGGCAATAATCGCATTGTCAAGGTTTTCTGTTTCCAGCAACAATTGGTGCTCGATCTGCCTGAAAGCGGCATCACCATATTTGTCAAAGAAATCAACAATGCCGATACGGTACCTTTCCTCGAAAACTTCATCAAGATCATAATATGAAAGACCGGTCAGGCCAGACAATTCCTTTCCCAGTTTTGATTTTCCTGATGCCATATAACCCATCAGATAGATCCTCATTGCGGATAAATTAAGAAAAAGTCTTATATGTGATCTTTGCAGAAACTCCCCTTTTATTTCAGACGGTCAAAATTAAGCTTTTATCATGATTGAGCGCCTTCAATTATACCGTTTTATCCTGAGGCTTGATGAGCCTTCATCAATACAAGAACGATCGAATATGTAATCAGCTGATATCATGCCTGATAATCTAAAATTCTGAGTAAACTTTAATCGAAGCTCAATCGAAGCTCAATCGAAGCTTAATCGAAGCTTAATCAAAGGATGGTCGGAAGGAGAGTATAGGTTGGGTGATTTAATGGAGCGGTCTTTATTTGCTATTCTTATTGAAATCGAACACATAGCACAGTCCCACATTAAATCCACCGAAAATGTTGTGGGATGCATTGTAATTTCCTGAGCTGTCTTTGATCCTCCAGTCGGTTGCGTTGATATCTGTCAGTCCGTAATTTAAATTCAGTCCTGCATTCAGCACCAGGAACTTCAAGAGTGAAATATCGACCCCGAGGTCCAGCCTTGCGAAGATATCGTAGGAAGTGAAGCGGCTGGTGATCGTCTCTTCAGAGATCCTGTGCATATTGTTCCCGAGATCCCTGATCGTCAGGTCATCAGGATCGCCATCCTTTAAATAGCTTTGTTTGGCATTCAGTAAGAGTGCGAATTGCGGTCCGATCAGAAAATAAAATCTTGCCACGCTGCCGCCTGTCTTATATTTGAATAAAAGTGGTATCAGAAGATAGTTTAGCTTTACATTTCTTGTATAG
Source organism: uncultured Bacteroidales bacterium (assembly GCA_963768805.1). Taxonomy (GTDB): domain Bacteria; phylum Bacteroidota; class Bacteroidia; order Bacteroidales; family FEN-979; genus FEN-979. The sequence goes on from CAVYJI010000004.1 coordinate 120,627, forward strand.
GTAGTATCGTTTCTGGTTTTCGAATAATTCTGGCCTAATCTTGAGATCCCGATCTCCATCTTCAACCCGATATTTTTGGTAAAATCGTATCCAATGTTCAGATTTCCGGCCATTGCGAATGTCATCTTTTCATCCAGCGCAGGTTGGCCGTAATTGTTCTGGTTTGTTATCCAGGTGCTTATGCCTGTACCACCTACACCAAGGTATAATTGTTTCTGGGACATTAAAGTTAAGCTGGTCAGGCAGCAGGCGAGCGTAAATAAAACGGAGATCTTTTTCATGTGTTGGTTTTAATGTTTAACGTACGGCAAATATAAAAAAAATTTAAAATAACATTATTTTCTTAAGATGGCATAAAGTCACCGGAAGGGTTTCATAATCATTTTCAAAATCTTATCCAGGAATTGTCGCGAATTATCAATCTTCAATGCACCTCACCGAAAACGCACTCACCCTCGTAGCCGGATAGGCTGACACACTCGGATCGGGATCATTCATGCCATGGGCCCAGGCTTTGGTGGGACTGTGTAATGTTGATGACCAGAAGAAGGTTGCAAAGCCTTTGAAATCCCAGCTTGTGTTGTAGTAATTTGCCCCAGATAAGAGGGCATTGAATCCCGAGAAACCGGAGAATTTCAATGGACTGCCAGCAAAGCCATTGTTGGTGTAAACAGCAAACAAGGTGTTCCAGTCATTCTCTGTCGGGATGTGCCAGCCGGGTGGACAAAATCCCTGGTCGGCAGGGGTTTCGTCATATTGCATAATTTCATCCCATTGATAAAGTCCTCCGAGATTAGTGCAATTAGCAGGGTTATCGTTGTAGCAATATTTTTCCCAGATACAGTTATCTCTCTGATCCTGTGTTGATACCAGTATTGTCCCATAATTGAGATTGGATGCCATCCAGCACTGGGAACCTATCTGAACTGTCTGATATACTTTATTATCGCGGATATCTGTGATTGGGCTTCCGCAATTGACAATTGATAATGGATAATTGATAATGTGGGTGTGGGCGGAGGCGCTGCATATGGCTGCGTTGGTGTAAGTGTAAGTGATTGTCTTCGTGCCTGTACCTGCAGTGGCAGGGTCAAAAAAGCCGGTTAACGGATTAACGCCAGGTCCTGAATAGGTTCCGCCTAACGGGATCCCGCCTTTTAGTTTTATCGGCTTGGCATTGACTGCTGTGATAGTATCAAAACACGGGGTGAAGGTGACTACGGAGGCAAGGGTCCCACTCATGATGATCTCAGAAGAGCTTGCGGGATTTCCGGTAACACAACTCAGGTTTGAGGTCATCACACAGCGCACGCTATCATTATTGACAGGGTTATAGGTGAATGTGGGTGAGTTTGTACCGGCATTGACTCCATTTACTTTCCATTGGTAGACAGGCGCTGGTCCCCCATTGGTTGGTGTAGCAGTAAAAGTAACTGATGATCCGGGACAAAAAGGATTTGATGAGGCAGCAATTGTTACTCCTGCCGGAAGGTTTGAATTCACGACCATGGTGATGGAATTCGATGTTGCAGGGTTTCCTGTAGTACAACTCAGGGATGAGGTAAGGATACAGGTTACGATATCTCCTCCCGCTGGATTATATGTATAGGTTGAAGTGCCGCTTCCAACATTTACAGCATTTACCTGCCACTGGTAAGCAGGTGTGGCGCCACCATTGGTTGGAGTAGCAGTATATGTGATGGAAGAGCCCTGGCAGAAAGGATTTGAGGATGCGGTAATTGATATACTGACAGGAAGATTGGGATTGACCGTCATTGTGATGGCATTACTGGTAGCAGGATTGCCGGTAGGACAGGTTGCATTTGAGGTCAGGATACAGGTTATGATATCTCCATTGGTTGGGATGTAAGAATAAACCGGGCTATTTGTCCCGACATTGACACTGTTTACTTTCCATTGATAAGAGGGATTAGCTCCTCCATTGGTTGGACTTGCCGTAAATGTGACTGTTGTTCCCACACAAACCGGATTCTGGGATGGTGATACTGTAACACTTACCGGTTGTGCTGGATTAACCGTCATGATTATAGCATTTGAAGTAGCAGGGTTGTTTGAAATGCAGGATGTAAATGATGAAGTAAGAACACAGGTTACAACATCATTATTCGATGGAGTGTAGGTGAATGTACTTGAATTGGGGCCTGAGTTGATCCCGTTCACTTTCCATTGATATGAAGGACTTAATCCCCCGTTTGTTGGCACAGCAGTAAAAATTACTGATGTTCCTGCACAAACATTGTTCTGGGAAGCTGAGATGCTAACACTGACCGGTACTCCGGGAGTAACTGTGACCTGGTAATCAACTGTTGTACCAACACAACTGCCAACTTTAGGGGTAATGTGATAAGTAATAACCCCGTTGGTAGGAAGGTTATCAATAAGGGTCTGATTAAGGATAAGTCCTGAATCAGCACTAAACCCCGAGATGTTCCCGGAGGTAAGATTGGCAGTCCAGTGAAACATAGTTCCGGGTACTGAGGAAGTCAGAACAATGTAGGTCGAATCCCCTGAACATATTGATTCAGCAAGCGGGTTGTTGGTAACGGCTGGCACAGGTGTGGTAAATAACTGAACAGTATCTGATCCGTTGCAATTATTAGTATTTGTAACAGCGACACTATAATTATCAGCCAAACCTGTCTTATATGTCTGGTTTGTTCCTACGATTAATCCTGTGCCCAGGTTCTTCCATTGATAAGTACAACCGTTACAGAACCCGGCATCAAAGGTTGTTGAATCACCGATACATATTATCCGGTTTGGACCAAGGTTGACATTGGGACTTGATAAAATGGTTATAGTTTGCCAGGAAGTATCGGTTCTAAGGTCATTATGTCTTACATATAATTCTATTGTGTATGTTCCAGCATTCGAAAATACATGTTGGGGGTTAGCCAGGGTTGAGAAATTTGATGATCCCGAAGCAAGATCGCCAAAGTTCCATTTAATACTATCGGCAGGAGGCCAGATGGATGAACTAAACCCTATTGACCTGCCTGCACATAATGTATCGCTATGATGAATGTAAACATAATATCTCTGAAGGAATTGTGGGAAACCCATCCATGCAAGGTTCCCTGGTAATAAACAGAAAGCGTTTCTTTGAAAATTACAAGCAAGGCCATGTAAACTGGGATTATTTATAACACTTATTGAATCTATCTGAACCTCAGTTGAACAATAAATTTTATTGTCTGGTCCTCTTTGCAAACGTGAAAAATGGTGACCATATGACGAATATTCTGTTTTTATTAGAATCTTACTTTGATCAAAACCGAGTGAATCGGTTTTTGTAGCGTCAAACTGATATAACATTGATGAATCACCATTGTTTGCACCTTCAGTAATGTACAGATATTTGTTATCAATAGAAAACTCAGCATCCTCTTCTTCGTACCAATCTCCTTTAGGGTCAGGACACTTTAGTTTAAATAAGTGCGTTATGACTCCGGTACTTGAATTAAAGTTACAGAATTCCGCATCAGTATCACCAAGACAAATCAGTTTCGTACCATCAGGAGAAATTTTAATAGTATTCAAAATTTCATTAATTGAATCCATCAAGCTTATTAAACTTGGACTCACAACCGGAATGGTATCAATACCGAATGAATTAACCAGGTAAGAAAGATAACTGTTACTATGTGTGAGGTTATGTACAATGATCCAGGCGTCTTTATTATTATGGTGCCTGGTACCATTTAATACAGAACGAACATGAATCCCGCTATTGATTGGAACAGATTTTTGTCCTGGGACAATGTCTCCAAGTCCCCCGTCCAGTCTCAAGTTAAAAATTGAATAGACCAATCCCTTAGGACTCGTTGTGGGAGGATAAGCGTCAATCACTGAGAAAATATAATATGTGCTGTCATCCGTCAGGCTTTGAACTGCAAAAAGGGGTTGAGGGTTATCATGGTAGTTGTTATTACAAAGGTTCCCATTGGGTGTCCAATTATTATTCCTGTTATAAACATATTCACCCTGATACCAAGCATTATTTTCCGCATAGAAAAGAAGATTTCCCAAAGAATCCGAAACTGTTATAGTAGAAAATTCAGAATTAAGTAAAGGTGAAACAGTAGTCAATGGAACAGGTGAACCGGAATTAAAGTTTAATCCTGCATGCTGGCCAAAACACCAGTTGTTCCATTCGCCCTGGGAGAATATAAAATCAGGGAATAACAAACAATAACAAAGAAAATTGATAACAAATAACGACTTCATATTGGTTTGCCGGTTACTCCCTGATTTTATTAATTCAAATTGGAAAAAATTAATAATTAACTTTTCTAAAATATTATTTTCAGATTACATGGACAATTAATACAATCAATCATATCAGACCAATAATTATAACCAATTGATGATTGGCCAGAAGTGGCGCAATCTCCACTAGGATATCTGGCGGCATGTACGACTTTAACCCAATAGCCTTTATCTGTGTTAGTAGAAGAAATATTACAGGTGAATGACGCGCAACCACTTCCTGTTATTACACAATTTGTTGCTGTACAAATAACTGTACTGGTGCCATAATGAAGCTCAAGTTCAACACAGTAATCACCGGAATAGTTACCTCCCATACATGTATCGGTAATGCTTATATTGACACACCATGTTATTGGAGTAGCTGTTGCAACTGACCTGGTTCCCAGCATTATTAATGCTAATAATCCTAGGGTGATGAGAAGTTTTTTCATGGTTTTCGATGTAAAATTATTAAAGAAAATTGAAATTTGTTTATTTTTGCCTTTATTAATGTGGCAGGCTACAAACCACATTTCTTATTTGAAATTTAATTTCTTTCAGAATATTAATAGATCTTAGATCATAAGCATACCTCCTTCTTTTTTGAATGTGTTTTTATTTATTAAGAACAGTAGAACTTTCATTAAAGGGGGAGGTTTTTATTTGTGATTCTCAATATTGAAAAATGAATTGTATTAAAAACAGCAAGTCAGGAAATTGCATCAAGAAAAGTGGTATATAACTCAAAGGCTTCGAAGAGTAATTCTGGTTCTGTAATTGTCCTGAGGTTCTTATTGGTAATGTTTCAAAAAATACGCAGTCCAATTATTATTCTTGCAGCAAAATGAAATATTAAGACTGATCTTTATACGTATTCTTTTATTTATATTCATTAAGGCAAATATAGGATAATTATTTAACAAAAGCAAATATATTGTCTATAATATTTTATTTATCAAAAAAGCTGAAATTAAACCAATTCAGTGATCATCACATATTGACTCTCAGGAATTAATTCTTCAACATTCCCGAATCTGGTTCCAAATACAAGATGTTCATTCATGAGTGAAACAGAATTCATTCCCTTAAATGAAAGCCTGATGTCATCAACATCTGCTCCCGGATGAATGATAAAGTTATATTTATACCCCCTTTCCCTGTCAATATTAAATTCAATATCAATACCCGGATAGATATTCTTATATGTGACTGTCTTAAAATGCCTTACGTTGGTGACACCATTGACCGGGGTTCCCGTGGTAAAATAATTCAGGTAATCAGAAGAAGGTCCTGAGGTTTCAATGCTATATTCCTGATTAAAATTTAATAAATCGATATCGATACGATGAAATAAAATTGATTGCACCTGTTTTGGAATCCCTGATGCAGGAAATTTTAAATGAACACTGTGTTGTACACCCTCTGATTTTCCCTGGCCAATATCGGAGTACCTGTAAAGATCGTAGCTAAACCCACCCTTCCTCAACTGTACATTCATCCCCGGCGTATTCAGCAAATACAAAATCCCTGGATTTGGCTTGTTATTCTGGTCAATGATCTGGCCTTTGTTTTCTATGAAGCCAGGTCTTTCATCCTGTTGTTTAATAAGGTTTCCCGGTTTATTTGAGGCAAATATATCACCCTGGTCGCATAAAAAAATTGTAATCAGAAAAAGAAAAGCCCAAGAGAGGCGAACTCCCTTCATTGTGTGTATTTTAGCCAACACAAATGTAAAGAATTATTCGTTATTATCAAAGACAAGAAATTAGACTTGTAGTTGCCTGATGAGAAGAAGGCAATAGGCAGTAGGCAGTAGGCAGTAACTAATAGGCAATCTTATATTTATTAATCCTACAGGTTATTATCATTACTTCTTTTAAAACCAATTTGTCTTCTGGGTTCCTGTGGTCGGGTCAATAGCTGTTTTAGGGTTTCGAAAATCAACTGGATATCATCACTGTTTTTCACTACCTGTTTTTCAAACTGTTCCAACTTTAAGAGAATATCTTTATGAGCCATTACCATTTCCCTCATCTTTGTGAATACCCGGATTATACGAATATTTGTGTCGATTGCTCTTTGGCTGTTTAAAACACATGAAAGCATTGTTACGCCTTGCTCAGTAAAACAAAAAGGCGTATACCTTAATCCAATCATGTCAGATCTGGAGGTCGCAAATTGCGTCCTCCAATATCGAAACTCATCATTTGTCAATTCAAACATAAAATCACCTGAAAACGTTGAATATTTCGCCTTACAGCTTCTTTTAATCGTTTTGTCTCTACCCCATATAGAATTGCAAGATCGCGGTCAATCATTACCTTTTGATCTCTGATCAGATAAATTTTATTGATTATTGCTTCGTCCGGGAGGGTGGGTAAATATTGCTTTTTCATGGTAAACTTTTATTAAAATCGATAACGATATCTTGAATTCAAAGCAATTTTTCCCATTCATCCGTTTTGTTGGTAAAAGGTAATACTTATGTCATGAATATTTTTGACATTTTGAAAGCGGCTATATCATTTTTTGATGTGCTTGAGCAAAGAGATAATTTTCGATTTACCTGCCTACAGGGGGTGGGGTCAATCCAGTACGCATTTCACCGAAAACGCACTCACCCTCGTCGCCGGATAAGCCGACACACTCGGATCAGGATCATTCATCCCGTGTGCCCAAGCTTTGGTGGGACTGTGTAATGTTGATGACCAGAAGAAAGTGGCAAAGCCTTTGAAATCCCAGCTTGTGTTGTAATAGTTTGCGCCGACCAACAAGGCATTAAATCCTGAAAAGCCTGAGAACTTCAATGGGCTTCCCGCAAAACCATTATTTGTGTAAACAGCAAATAAGGCATTCCAGTCATTCTCGGTCGGGATATGCCATCCGGGGGGACAAAAGCCCTGGTCGGCAGGGGTTTCATCATATTGCATGATCTCATCCCATTGATAAAGTCCTCCGAGAATAGTGCAGTTGACAGGATTATCACTGTAACAATATTTTTCCCAGGTACAGTTATCTCTCTGATCCTGAGTTGATACTAATATTGTTCCGTAATTGAGATTTGCCGCCATCCAGCACTGGGAACCTATCTGAACTGTCGGGTAGACTTTATTATCGCGGATATCTGTGATTGGGCTTCCGCAATTGACAATTGATAATGGATAATTGATAATGTGGGTGTGGGCGGAGGCGCTGCACATGGCTGCGTTGGTGTAAGTGTAAGTGATTGTCTTCGTGCCTGTACCTGCAGTGGCAGGGTCAAAAAAGCCGGTTAACGGATTAACGCCAGGTCCTGAATAGGTTCCGCCCAATGGGATGCCACCTTTTAGTTTTATCGGCTTGGCATTGACTGCCGTGATAGTATCAAAGCACGGGGTGAGGGTGACTACAGAGGCCAGGGTTCCACTCATGATGATCTCAGAAGAGCTGGCAGGGTTGCCAGTAACACAACTCAGGTTTGAGGTCATAACACAGCGGACACTGTCATTATTGGCAGGGTTATAGGTGAATGTGGGTGAGTTTGTACCTGCATTAACTCCATTTACTTTCCATTGGTAGACGGGTGCAGATCCCCCATTGGTTGGTGTGGCAGTGAAGGTAACTGATGATCCGGGACAGAAAGGATTTGATGATGCAGCAATTGTCACTCCTGCAGGAAGATTGGAATTGACGACCATGGTGATTGAATTCGATGTTGCGTGATTTCCTGTAGTACAGCTCAGCGATGAGGTCAGGATACAGGTTACAATATCTCCTCCCGAAGGATTGTAAGTATAGGTTGAAGCCCCGCTTCCGACATTTACACCATTTACCTGCCACTGGTAAGCAGGTGTGGCGCCTCCATTGGTTGGAGTACCAGTGAAAGTAATGGAAGAGCCCTGGCAGAAAGGATTTGAAGATGCGGTAATTGATATACCGACAGGAAGGTTGGGATTAACGGTCATCGTGATGGCATTGCTGGTAGCAGGATTGCCGGTAGGACAGGTTGCATTTGAGGTCAGGATACAGGTTATTACATCTCCATTGTTTGGGATATATGAATATACCGGGTTATTTGTCCCGACAATTACACTGTTGACTTTCCATTGATAAGAGGGATTAGCTCCTCCATTGGTGGGGGTTGCCGTAAATGTGACTGTTGTTCCCACACAAACCGGATTCTGTGATGGTGTTACCGTGACACTTACCGGCTGATTTGGATTCACCGTCATGGTTACTGCATTTGAGGTAGCAGGGTTATTTGAAATGCACGCCATTATGGATGAAGTCAAAACACAGGTTACAATATCATTATTTACAGGAGTATATGTGAAAGTATTGGAATTGGTTCCCGAGTTGATCCCGTTAACTTTCCATTGGTATGCAGGAGTTGGACCTCCATTTGTTGGCACAGCAGTAAAAGTTACTGATGTTCCTGCACAGACAGTAGTTGCAGAAGCCACTATAGAAACACTTACAACCACATTATTATCCTCGGTCAAAATGATGGTGTTTGATGTTGCAGGATTACCTGTCGGACAGGGAACACTTGAATTCAATACACAGGAAACATTATCTCCGTTTGCAGGAATATAAGCATACACAGGGTTATTTGTTCCAACATTAGTACCATTTACTTTCCATTGATAAGCAGGGGTTGTCCCCCCATTTACAGGCGATGCAGTTAAAGTGACCATCGATCCCTGGCAGAAAGGATTGTTTGAGGCACTTATGGAAATGCTTACGGGTAGTATTGGATTTACAATCATGGTGATTGCATTGGAAGTATCCGGGTTATTCATGATGCACCCTATTATAGAAGATGTCAGTATGCAGGTCACAATATCATTGTTCAATGGGGTAAATGAAAACGTGGTGGCATTTGGACCTGTATTGACTCCATTTACCTGCCATTGAAAAGCAGGATTCGCACCACCGTTTGACGGCACTGCTATGAAGGTTACCAGCGTTCCCGAGCATACATTATTTGAAGAGGCGCTGATGGTAACATTCACAGCAGGGCTTACTGTTACATTTACAAGATAATCAGTAGGAGTTTGCGAAGCACACCCGTCCACATCGGTATAATTGACGTACACATGCATATTCCCAGCAGCATTCCAGGTGATAGTTACAGTATTATCTGTGCCTGTGCCACCTGAAGTGATTATTCCCCCCGCTGAAGTGCTCCATTGGTAATTTGATTTTCCTGATGCTGTTGAATAAACATTTCCCGGGCTGGCACAGATATTATCAGGCCCTGAAATTACAGGAACAGGTGCCTGGTTAACCGTCACATACAAAGAAGCTGCAACTCCAAAATCGCCGCATTTATTCTCACCATTTACAAAGATAAACCCTGAATTGGCCGCATTACTGACATTTACTGTTATATAGTCGGTTCCTGCCCCACTTATAATTGTCATGCCGGGTGGAAGTGTCCAGATATAGGTCACAGTGTGTGCCAATGGTGGTATTGAATAAGTCACACCTGTTGAAGGTTTACAAACATTAACGGGGCCATTAATGGGGCCTGCAGTGTCGATCGGCCAGCAATCAAGAAACTTAACCAGAAAGCAGTCCCAAATTCCACCACCATATGTTGGTTGCCATGACCCCTGTGTTGCAATACTATCCCATGAATCCGTATTTCCTCCCATATAAATTGTGTCATCCCTGACATAATAGCAACACCAGGATGTTGTCAAATTATCTCCATAATATGTCCCCCAAAGTCTTTGGCCAGTAGGAGTGAATTTAACAAGAAAACCGTCATGGGTACCCGCTAATCCTGTTTGATAAGAATTTGGTGTAGATATATGGTTAGTCGAATATGTCCAACCTGTAATAAAAATCTCATCATTCCACCCGATTGAACAACCGGTAATTTCATCCGCATTACTTCCTCCATAATATGTTCCCCATAATCTTTGACCGGAACTATCGAATTTTACTAAAAATCCATCATCCCCTCCACCATAAGTTTGCTGAAAACTACCCGGACTGGAAATATTATTAGTCGATAAAGTTAAACCGACAATACATACATTTCCCGTACTATCAACATCACAATCATACGCCTCATCATCATTATTACCTCCGTAATAAGTAGCCCAAATCCTTTGACCACCGGGTGTAAATTTTACAAGGAATGCATCTTTGGGATCTCCTCCGTACGTAGTTTGCCAGGCTCCGGGACTGGCAATATTTGATTGAGATGAAGTTTGACCGGCTAAATAAACATTTCCTAAGGTATCTGTTACACAACCAGCTCCTCCATCTGTTTCTGGACCTCCATAATATGTTCCCCATTGCCTGACACCATTACTGTCAAATTTTGCAATAAATGCATCCGAATATGTATTATTGTAAATATTAGGTTGATATGATCCAGGGGTAGAAATACCTGTGTCTGAAGAAGTTCGTCCACAGAGGTAGACATATCCGTTTTTATCGGTGGTTACTCCTGGTATGTCATCAGATTGTGCCCCGCCATAATAGGTTGCCCAGATCCTGTTTCCTAAAGAATTGAACTTTGCAAGACAGCAGTCATCTATACCCCCTCCAAAAACCGTCTGATGTGCACCGGACGTTGCAATTCCTGTAGTCGAATTTGTTTGTCCAGCAATGTAAATATTTCCGGTTTTATCAATTGATATTTGTTGGGAACCATTTTCCTCTTCTCCCGGTCCTCCAAAATATGACCCCCAAATTCGTTCTCCTCCCGCATCAAACTTTACTAAAAAAAAATCTGCGTTACCTGCAAGGGTATCCTGAAAAGATCCTGCTGATGCAATATTATTTGTTGAGGTGGTACATCCTGCCAGAAAAACATTACCGGTTTTGTCTGTAACAGGAAATCCTCCATATTCACCGCTTGTTCCTCCATAATAAGTTGCCCATAATCTAATTTGGGTCGGATCAATAATCAGCATCTCATTTTCGGGAATTGATTTATTAACTGAAAAATTATAAATTTCATCACTGACTTTTTTGAATTCAACATCAGCATCAACTCTTGAACCATCAGCCAAGTAATAACTCTCAGGAATTAATTCTTCAACATTCCCGAATCTGGTTCCAAATACAAGATGTTCATTCATGAGTGAAACAGAATTCATTCCCTTAAATGAAAGCCTGATATCATCAACATCTGCTCCCGGATGAATGATAAAGTTATATTTATACCCCCTTTCCCTGTCAATATTAAATTCAATATCAATACCCGGATAGATATTCTTATATGTGACTGTCTTAAAATGCCTTACGTTGGTGACACCATTGACCGGGGTTCCCGTGGTAAAATAATTCAGATAATCAGAAGAAGGTCCTGAGGTTTCAATGCTATATTCCGGATTAAAATTTAATAAATCGATATCGATACGATGAAATAAAATTGATTGCACCTGTTTTGGAATCCCTGATGCAGGAAATTTTAAATGAACACTTTGTTGTATACCATCTGATTTCCCCTGGTCAATATCGGAGTACCTGTAAAGATCGTAGCTAAAACCACCTCTTCTGAGCTGGATATTCATACCATTTGTGTTCAATAAATAAAGCACTTTAGAGTTCAGGTTATTATGCTGGTCGATGATCTGGCCTTTGTTCTCGATAAAACCCGAAGTAGAATTTTGAATTTGAGACACCCTACCCGTCTTACCTGACGCATAACAATATAAAGAACCATTCAATAAAGGAACGAATAGAAAAACCTGCAGAATCGAGAATAGAACTCTATCCATGTCACATGGTTCAATAAACTACAAATTTAACACGGTTTAAATGATCATTCTAGAAATACTTTTGTTTTTCACGATATTCACACACCATCTGTTTTTTGAGACAATAATTAAACTAATATGTTGCCTGTAATAAACAAAAAACCAACAATTTCGTTTTTCATTTATCATCGATCCCATAAAGAAAAAGAGTCAAATAAAGAGAATTATGACCAATCTGATCATAATTCTCCTTCGGTTAAAAATATTGGTTCTTTGTAAAAGTAAGTGGGTAAATTTACGGAAAAAAAATAAAAAGTCAAGTAAAATATATGTTGTCACAAGAAGATTTATTTGCCAAGGCACTGATGGTAGAGAAACCATGGTTTGTTGATAAGATTCAATTTGACCAGGCGGCTGGTAAACTTGAGATTTGGATTGATTTTGAACGAGGCTCGACATTCTTTTATAAGGATAAAGAGTCAGGAATTGAAGGTCATTTCAAAGCGTACGATACCACCCAAAAGACATGGAGGCATCTTAATTTTTTTCAATATCAATGCTATCTTCATGCATGGATTCCCAGGGTAGATATGGGCGATGGTAAAATAAGACAGGTTCAGGCACCGTGGGAAGGTCATGCTGCAGGCTTTACACTGCTTTTTGAAGCATTGATACTTCAGTTGGTAAAAGTGATGCCAGTTCATCAGGTTTGTCAATTGTTGGGTGTTTATGACCAAAAACTTTGGAAGATGATAAAGGCCTATACTGAAACTGGTCGTGTATGTGAAGACTTTTCTTCTGTCGAGGTAGTTGGAGTTGATGAAACATCTGCTCGTAAAGGCCATGACTACGTTACGTTATTTGTTGATCTGGAAGAAAAAAGAACCTTGTTTGTAACTGAAGGACGGGACCATGAGGTGGTAGTTGATTTTGTAAACGATCTCATTGACCATAATGGAACTGCGGAGCAAATCAGCCAGATATCCTGTGATATGTCCCCTGCATTTATACTTGGTATCGAAAAAAACTTGCCGAATGCCGATATAGTCTTTGACCGATTCCATGTCACCAAAGTCCTCAACGATGCTGTTGACAAAGTTCGTAAGGCAGAAGTAGCTAAAAATCCGATTCTTAAAAACTCTAAGTACCTCTTTCTTAAAAACAGATGTAACCTTAATGAATGGCAAACTCAACGTCTTGAAGAAATTCAACTTAGTGGACTTAACCTGAAAACCATGAAAGCATTGATGATCAGGGAGGCCTTTCAGCAAATCTATGAAGCTCCAACCACTGATATCTTTGTCAAACTTCTCCGAAAGTGGTACTTCTGGGCAACTCACAGTCGTATAGGACCAATAAAAGAAGCTGCATACACTATTCAAAGGCACTGGCAGGGTGTCGTTAACTGGATCTTTTATAAAATCAGTAACGGTATTTTGGAGGGATTTAATTCTATTTTTCAAGCTGCGAAAGCTAAAGCAAGAGGCTATAAAAGAACTGATACTATTAAAGCAATCATTTATCTGCTTACTGGTAAACTCGACTTTAGTAAAATAAATCCATATTACGTTACCCACTCGAAATTATAAAGAGCCAAAATATTATCCTTTATAACATCGATAGGTTCAAATGAATTTATTTAAACTTTATCAGATGTAATAAAGAAGAGACCATATCATTACGGACAGATCTTAAGTTTGCAAGGTGTAGTATCTCCCCTGTTTTTACAGCAAGTATTAGAATTAACAGAACAACCATTCGTAGAATTAACAAAAACTAACACGCATTTGACAGTATCCGGTATTGCTTGGGTATATTGCATAGTACAGTATACAAATGGAATTGTATAGGTTGGTGGTGCTATAGCCTGGCAAGTAGTCGGTGAAGCAATTTCAAAAACGAATTCTGTCCCACAACTAGTGGGATTGGTAATGGCAGAACAGCCATGAATGCAGGAAGTGTCCATAACATCGATAGTAATATACCAGGGAGATGGAGGTGTAGGTGAAGGATCAACACAGTCAATCTTTGTGTTGGTTCCCTTTTCATTGTTATACGGAGATCCGGCAACCGCGTGGATTGATAGAGCAGCTACAACAAAGATTTGAATAAAGACGAATTTTGTTTTCATAGGTCTGATTTTTTATATTTCTCATTCTGTTGTCGTTTCATTAAAAATGAAAAGAATGAGATAACCATTTATTAAATACTTATAATGTCTCAATTTCTTTTTCGTAAGAAAAGGGAAACCCCAACTGAACGTTCTTTCCTTTGACTTAGTCATTGAAGATAGAATTTGATATTTTTTTGTATTTTTGCCGTTACCTCCTTCTTTTGTTTGTGATTAATGGTTATTTGGTATTCATTTTTTGCATTCAATTGTAAGGGGGTTTTTTATAGAAGCTTTTCGCGATTGGTCAGAACTTTATACCGGTAAATACCGCTTTGAAGTATTTTCATATCTATTCCAGTTTAGTTCTAATAAACTTCCATGACATTAATCTCAATTGTTTGTTATTAAAAGGTATGTGATCTCGAATATTTTATTAAGAGTTATTTAGCAGGTATAAAAAAATCTGACCAGAAAGATGGGAATAATATGGTTGTCATTATGTAATAGATATGTTATATTAATTTTGATAATTTAGCAAATATAAACAAAATAAAAACAAAAAGCAAGAATTATTTTATATTCGTAAAAGTGGACAATTGGACATTTTTTATTTTATCGGAATTTTGTTATGGAGGTCATAAACAGACAACTAAAAATCACAATTCGCAATCAAAATTTCTTTGAGATAAATATCATGATTATAAATTGTTATGTATCCATTGAATCGTATGGTAAAAACACAAGAAATAGGTAGTTTGATTATGAGTTTGTGCTATTTCTTTAATCCTCCACACATCTCACCGAGAAAGCACTCGCCCTCGTCGCCGGATAAGCCGAAACACTCGGATCGGGATCATTCATCCCGTGTGCCCAGGCTTTGGTGGGACTGTGTAATGTTGATGACCAGAAGAAGGTAGCAAAGCCTTTGAAATCCCATGTTGCGTTGTAATAATTTGCACCGGACAAGAGTGCATTGAATCCTGAGAATCCTGAGTATTTTAAAGGACTTCCTGCAAAACCGTTGTTGGTATAAACAGCAAATAACGTATTCCAGTCATTCTCGGTCGGGATATGCCAGCCGGGTGGACAAAATCCCTGGTCGGCAGGAGTATCATCATATTGCATGATCTCATCCCATTGATAAAGTCCTCCGAGATTAGTGCAATTAGCAGGGTTATCGTTGTAACAATATTTTTCCCAGATACAGTTATCTCTCTGATCCTGGGTTGATACTAATATTGTCCCGAAATTTAGATTTGACGCCATCCAGCACTGTGAACCTAGGTGAACTGTCGGGTAGACTTTATTATCGCGGATATCTGTGATTGGGCTTCCGCAATTGACAATTGATAATGGATAATTGATAATGTGGGTGTGGGCGGAGGCACTGCACATGGCTGCATTGGTGTATGTGTAAGTGATTGTCTTCGTGCCTGTACCTGCAGTGGCAGGGTCAAAGAAGCCGGTTAACGGATTAACGCCAGGTCCTGAATAGGTTCCGCCCAATGGGATGCCACCTTTTAGTTTTATCGGCTTGGCATTGACTGCCGTGATAGTATCAAAGCACGGGGTGAGGGTGACTACAGAGGCCAGGGTTCCACTCATGATGATCTCAGAAGAGCTGGCAGGGTTGCCAGTAACACAACTCAGGTTTGAGGTCATAACACAGCGGACACTGTCATTATTGGCAGGGTTATAGGTGAATGTGGGTGAGTTTGTACCTGCATTAACTCCATTTACTTTCCATTGGTAGACGGGTGCAGATCCCCCATTGGTTGGTGTGGCAGTGAAGGTAACTGATGATCCGGGACAGAAAGGATTTGATGATGCAGCAATTGTCACTCCTGCAGGAAGATTGGAATTGACGACCATGGTGATTGAATTCGATGTTGCGTGATTTCCTGTAGTACAGCTCAGCGATGAGGTCAGGATACAGGTTACAATATCTCCTCCCGAAGGATTGTAAGTATAGGTTGAAGCCCCGCTTCCGACATTTACACCATTTACCTGCCACTGGTAAGCAGGTGTGGCGCCTCCATTGGTTGGAGTACCAGTGAAAGTAATGGAAGAGCCCTGGCAGAAAGGATTTGAAGATGCGGTAATTGATATACCGACAGGAAGGTTGGGATTAACGGTCATCGTGATGGCATTGCTGGTAGCAGGATTGCCGGTAGGACAGGTTGCATTTGAGGTCAGGATACAGGTTATTACATCTCCATTGTTTGGGATATATGAATATATCGGGTTATTTGTCCCGACAATTACACTGTTGACTTTCCATTGATAAGAGGGATTAGCTCCTCCATTGTTTGGACTTGCCGTAAATGTGACTGTTGTTCCCACACAAACCGGATTCTGTGATGGTGTTATCGTGACACTTACCGGCTGATTTGGATTCACCGTCATGGTTACTGCATTTGAGGTAGCCGGATTGTTTGATATGCATACTGTAATTGAAGAAGTAAGAACACAGGTTACAACATCATTATTTGATGGAGTGTAGGTGAAAGTGCTTGAATTAGTTCCTGAATTGACACCGTTCACTTTCCATTGGTATGCAGGAGTTGGACCTCCATTTGTTGGCACAGCAGTAAAAGTTACTGATGTTCCTGCACAGACAGTAGTTGAAGAAGCCACTATAGAAACACTTACAACCACATTATTATCCTCGGTCAAAATGATGGTGTTTGATGTTGCAGGATTACCTGTCGGACAGGGAACACTTGAATTCAATACACAGGAAACATTATCTCCGTTTGCAGGAATATAAGCATACACAGGGTTATTTGTTCCAACATTAGTACCATTTACTTTCCATTGATAAGCAGGGGTTGTCCCCCCATTTACAGGCGATGCAGTTAAAGTGACCATCGATCCCTGGCAGAAAGGATTGTTTGAGGCACTTATGGAAATGCTTACGGGTAGTATTGGATTTACAATCATGGTGATTGCATTGGAAGTATCCGGGTTATTCATGATGCACCCTATTATAGAAGATGTCAGTATGCAGGTCACAATATCATTGTTCAATGGGGTAAATGAAAACGTGGTGGCATTTGGACCTGTATTGACTCCATTTACCTGCCATTGAAAAGCAGGATTCGCACCACCGTTTGACGGCACTGCTATGAAGGTTACCAGCGTTCCCGAGCATACATTATTTGAAGAGGCGCTGATGGTAACATTCACAGCAGGGCTTACTGTTACATTTACAAGATAATCAGTAGGAGTTTGCGAAGCACACCCGTCCACATCGGTATAATTGACGTACACATGCATATTCCCAGAAGTATTCCATGTGATAGTTACAGTATTATCTGTGCCTGTGCCACCTGAAGTGATTATTCCCCCCGCTGAAGTGCTCCATTGGTAATTTGATTTTCCTGATGCTGTTGAATAAACATTTCCCGGGCTGGCACAGATATTATCAGGCCCTGAAATTACAGGAACAGGTGCCTGGTTAACCGTCACATACAAAGAAGCTGCAACTCCAAAATCGCCGCATTTATTCTCACCATTTACAAAGATAAACCCTGAATTGGCTGCATTACTGACATTTACTGTTATATAGTCGGTTCCTGCCCCACTTATAATTGTCATGCCAGGGGGAAGTGTCCAGATATAGGTCACAGTGTGTGCCAATGGTGGAATTGAATAAGTCACACCTGTTGAAGGTTTACAAACATTAACGGGGCCATTAATGGGGCCTGCAGTGTCGATCGGCCAGCAATCAAGAAATTTAATCAGCATGCAATCCAAGGTTCCTCCTCCATAATTTTCCTGCCACGCTCCAGTGCTCGCTATATTATTTAACGATGATGCGTTTCCCGCCGCGTAGATCGTATCATCCTTAACATAACTGCAGTTATTGAATCCATCACTACTACTACCTCCGTAGTAGGTCCCCCACAGACGTTGTCCGGCAGCATTGAATTTTACAAGGAATCCATTATCTGTTCCTGCCAAAGCCGGTTGAAAAGAATTCGGGGTTGAAATATTGTTAGTTGATTCAGTATTGCCTGCCAGGAATATTTCACCATTCCAGCCGATTGCACAACCATAACCCCAGTCCCAACTGGTACCTCCATAGTAGGTACCCCATAATCTTTGACCCGAACTATCGAATTTTGCAATAAATGCATCATTATCTCCTCCAAAGACAGGTTGGAAACATCCGGGACTTGCTATTCCATTGAGAGACCAGGTTTCACCAACCAAACATACATTCCCTGTTTTGTCTGTTGCACAAATTGAAGCTTGATCTTGATTTGAACCTCCGTAATATGTTGCCCATATCCTCTGGCCCCCAGTTGTAAATTTTGCTAAAAAAGCATCCCAAGGGTCTCCTCCATATGTTGTCTGAAATGCTCCGGGGCTTGCGATATTGGTATGCGATGAAGTCAGACCGGCGAAGTACACATTTCCTGAACTGTCGGTTGAACAGGCTCTACCAAGGGCTCCCAATTCCCCACCATAATAGGTTCCCCATTGCCTGACGCCGTTGCTATCAAATTTTGCCAAAAACGCATCTCCAGAAGTGGTGTTTCTATTTGGCTGATAGGACCCGGGAGTAGAGATACCAGTATCTGAAGAAGATTGACCCGTCAAAAAAACGTTCCCGTTATTATCGACAGTAACAAATCCGCAACAATCCCCTGACGCTCCACCATAATAAGTTCCCCAGAGCCTGTCACCATTGGTACTGAACTTCTCTATATAACAATCATATTGACCTCCGCCATACACGGTCTGATGTGCCCCGGGAGAGGCAATTCCGGAAGTTGATTTAGTATCTCCCGAAATATATATTGTTCCACTTTTATCAACGATGCATGCCAGAACCTCGTCATAATCTGGCCCTCCAAAATAAGTTCCCCACTGACGTTGTCCTGATGCATCAAACTTGGCAAGAAACACATCATAATTACCGGTTATCGTATCCTGGTATGCTCCGGCACTAGCAATATTATTTGTTGAATTAGTCTGTCCTGCAAGAAAGACATTCCCGGCTATATCTGTTGAGCAAATTCCTTCATCATCCTGCCCCGAGCCACCATAGTATGTCCCCCAAAGCCTTATTGCTGGGGGATCTATTACCAGAATTGAATTTTCAGGTACAGGTTTGTCAACCGAAAATCCATAAACTTCATCATTTAGATTTTTAAACCGCACATAGATATCCGCTTTCAAACCATTATCTATGTAATAACTTTCAGGGATTACCTCCGCAACATCACCTAATATTGTACCGAATCTCAGAGTGTCCCGGATTAATGAAATAAAGTCGGGCCCGGCGATATTTAATCGTATTTCATTGATATTGGCATATGGATGAACCATAAAATTATATTTAAACCCATGCTCAGGATTAATCATAAACTCAAGATCAATTCCTGGATAGATATTCTTGTAAGTCACTGCTTTATAGCTCCTGACATTAGTAATACCTTTTGCAGGGGTTCCTGATGTAAAGTAGTTCATGTAATCTGTAGCAGGCCCAAAGGTTTCTATAGTGTAATCAGGGTTAAATTCTATAAGGTCAATATCAATTCGGTGAAATAAAAATTTTTCAACAGAAGGCATTGCATCAATAGATGTTCTGTTGCCCTGTAAGATTGGGCCATACAAATCATAACTAAACCCACCTTTCCGCAATTGTAAATTCATCCCGGGTGTACTCAGCAAAAAAAGAACATCAGGATTGGGATTGTTGTTTTGATCAATGATCTGGCCTTTGTTTTCAACGAAGGCTTTCGTAGAATGAGTCTTCAATGAAGGGTTATCCGCACATATGGGTTGACAGAGTAGTTCAACTGAGAATGAAAATAATAACGTGAAGATCCGATAAATCATCTCATGGACGTTACTTATATAAGAATAATTGAAAAAATGGAAATAAGAGTATCATAATTTTATTAATCATAAGACTCTTATTTCCATATTAAGTTGTCTCATTATCGCTTATTTCATTTCTGAAAGACAAATCAAATATAAGTAATTTTTGCGAAAATTGTAACTTAATTTCAGTGAACTCATAAAAGAATTTCTTTTATGGACAGATTCTAAGCTTGCATGGACTAGAATTCTGACATGCACAGCAATAATTACTGTTAAATCCAGTACAACCTGCACCAGATAAATCAATAATATTTATATACACACAAACAACAGTATCTGGAATTTGTTGTGTATAAGTGGATTGACAATGAACAATTGGAATTGTCCAATTAAGTCTTGAAATTAAAACCTTGCAGTTAGCAGTTGCTGCCTCCAACATAAAGCTCAAATTACAATAAGGATAAGCAGTGCATGTATCACAAGGATCTGTAACATCGATGGTGAGAGTCCATGGCGAAGGAGGTGATGGTAATGATGAAAAATTTGTTTTATCTCCATTATTTTTATCCGGGGATCCGGCAAATCCGTGGATTGATAGAGCAGCTACAACCAAGATTTGAATAAAGACGAATTTTGTTTTCATGGGTCTGATTTTTATATTTCTCATTCTGTTGTCGTTTCATTAAAAATGGAAAGAATGAGATAACCATTTATTAAATACTTATAATGTCTCAATTTCTTTTTCGTAAGAAAAGGGAAAACCCAACTAAACGTTCTTTCCTTTGACTTAGTCATCGAAGATAGAATTTGATATTTTTTTGTATTTTTGCCGTTACCTCCTTCTTTTGTTTGTGATTAATGGTTATTTGGTATTCATTTTTTGCATTCAATTATAAGGGGGTTTTTTATAGAAGCTTTTCGCGATTGGTTAGAACTTTATACCGGTAAATACCGCTTTGAAGTATTTTCATATCTATTCCAGTTTAGTTCTAATAAACTTCCATGACATTAATCTCAATTGTTTGTTATTAAAAGGTATGTGATCTCGAATATTTTATTAAGAGTTATTTAGCAGGTATAAAAAAATCTGACCAGAAAGATGGGAATAATATGGTTGTCATTATGTAATAGATATGTTATATTAATTTTGATAATTTAGCAAATATCAATACTCCGTTAAAAACTTATGCAGCTAACCTCCCGATATTCAGGCACTCCTTATAGAGGCTTTTGTATTTTTCGCAACTCATATCGAGGGCTAACTTTGAAAAAATAAAATCTGTTATAAACTGATTGAAATACATAACCTTAACATCAGTCATAGAAAATGAATCCCTTTCTTCCTTTGGAACATTCAGGTAGTGTAAAGCCTTCGCCAGAGACACGCTTGTCAGGGATGCATTTACATGAAAATGAAGTTTACTTTCGCTTCGTGCCTGACAATCTTCAAGTCCGGCAAAGTTTTTTGCATCGCGGAAAAGGAATTCAATCTGATATCGCTGACGATAGTATTGCAGGATCTTTTCCGGACTCAGGTTCAAATCCGTGGAGAAAAAGATTGCATGAGATGTTGCATATCCATGTTGGTCATAGTTTTGTACGTAAACAATCCGGATTAATCGTTGAAAGCTAATACTATAAACAATGCCTGAAAAAACCTGTACGTCTTCAGCTTCTTCAAAACAGAAACGGATTTTTCTCCAGTCAATATATTCAACATCGACCTTATTACCATATTTCCTTTTACGGCCTCTGCCAGTATTTTGTTTGCCAGTAAACCGGTATCTGAGGTTAGCATCATTACGTAACCTGCCGACAATTTCAAGTTTTGATTGGCCTGTGATAGCATCGATAAATCGTTTCTTCGAAAAGAAAGCATCCACAGCCATATATTTAATATGTAATGCCTGTATTTCAGGAAGCTTATCGAGAATCACGCTGGCATAATGATCAACCATACTCTCACCGGTTTCGTTTTTAGTAATTTTGGGCGTCTGAACAGCCTCCAAAGAGAGTGCTGTGCCATTTTGAACGTCAACAACAGCAATCGATCCGATTTCAATTCCGGGTTTAACTGCTTGATCTTTCCCGCTCCAAAAACGACCAACATGCGCTGTCTTTTTTCCACTCTTGGGCAAATAGGAAGGATCAAAGGCCAGTATAAGTTCATCAGAACAGTTTTGTTGGATCAAATTCTTATTGAACCCTGCCCAGTTAAATGGCTTACTCATTTGGTTCCGGTATGTTTGTTCAGTATACGATCCATACCTGGCCATGTTAATAAAGTTGTATTTACCGCGAAGTCCCATGAAAAGGATCAAAATGTGATTGATAAATTTCTGTGTCGGTTTGGTAGTTTTGCCAATCTTTGCTATTATTGCACTGATAAGGCTTTCGGCTTTATTGAGAAGCATCTTGTTTTGTGGTTTTGGTCAACAACAAAGCAGATGCTTTTCTCTTTTGCCTTTAGCCTGTCATATTGTTTTTTACGAACATGTCATTGTTAAATTCATTATAAAAATTTACCGGAGTATTGAAATATAAACAAAATAAAAACAAAAAGCAAGAATTATTTTATATTCGTAAAAGTGGACAATTGGACATTTTTTATTTTATCGGAA
Organism: uncultured Bacteroidales bacterium; assembly: GCA_963768805.1. Taxonomy (GTDB): domain Bacteria; phylum Bacteroidota; class Bacteroidia; order Bacteroidales; family FEN-979; genus FEN-979. The sequence goes on from CAVYJI010000004.1 coordinate 143,174, forward strand.
TTTTGTTATGGAGGTCATAAACAGACAACTAAAAATCACAATTCGCAATCAAAATTTCTTTGAGATAAATATCATGATTATAAATTGTTATGTATCCATTGAATCGTATGGTAAAAACACAAGAAATAGGTAGTTTGATTATGAGTTTGTGCTATTTCTTTAATCCGCCACGCATCTCACCGAGAAAGCACTCGCCCTCGTCGCCGGGTAAGCCGAAACACTCGGATCAGGATCATTCATGCCATGGGCCCATGCTTTGGTGGGACTGTGGAGGGTTGAGGACCAGAAGAAAGTTGCAAACCCTTTGAAATCCCAGCTTGTGTTGTAGTAGTTCGCGCCTGCTAACAAAGCATTGAATCCTGAAAAGCCGGAGAACTTCAACGGACTTCCTGCAAAACCGTTGTTGGTATAAACAGCAAACAAGGTGTTCCAGTCATTCTCTGTCGGGATGTGCCAGCCGGGTGGACAAAATCCCTGGTCGGCAGGGGTTTCGTCATATTGCATAATTTCATCCCATTGATAAAGTCCTCCGAGATTAGTGCAATTAGCAGGGTTATCGTTGTAGCAATATTTTTCCCAGATACAGTTATCTCTCTGATCCTGTGTTGATACCAGTATTGTCCCATAATTGAGATTGGATGCCATCCAGCACTGGGAACCTATCTGAACTGTCTGATATACTTTATTATCGCGGATATCTGTGATTGGGCTTCCGCAATTGACAATTGATAATGGATAATTGATAATGTGGGTGTGGGCGGAGGCGCTGCATATGGCTGCGTTGGTGTAAGTGTAAGTGATTGTCTTCGTGCCTGTACCTGCAGTGGCAGGGTCAAAAAAGCCGGTTAACGGATTAACGCCAGGTCCTGAATAGGTTCCGCCTAACGGGATCCCGCCTTTTAGTTTTATCGGCTTGGCATTGACTGCTGTGATAGTATCAAAACACGGGGTGAAGGTGACTACGGAGGCAAGGGTCCCACTCATGATGATCTCAGAAGAGCTTGCGGGATTTCCGGTAACACAACTCAGGTTTGAGGTCATCACACAGCGCACGCTATCATTATTGACAGGGTTATAGGTGAATGTGGATGAGTTTGTACCTGCATTGACTCCATTTACTTTCCATTGGTAGACAGGTGCTGATCCACCATTGGTTGGTGTGGCAGTGAAAGTAACTGATGATCCGGGACAGAAAGGATTGGATGATGCAACAACAGAAACTCCAGCCGGAAGGTTAGAATTCACGACCATGGTGATGGAATTCGATGTTGCAGGGTTTCCTGTAGTACAGCTTAGTGATGAGGTAAGGATACAGGTTACAATATCTCCTCCCGCTGGATTATAAGTATAAGTTGAAGCCCCGGTTCCTGCATTTACACCATTTACCTGCCACTGGTAAGCAGGTGTGGCGCCTCCATTGGTTGGAGTAGCAGTGAATGTTATGGAAGAGCCCTGGCAGAAAGGATTTGAGGATGCGGTGATTGATATACTGACAGGAAGGTTGGGATTGACAGTCATGGTTATTGCATTGCTGGTTGCAGGATTTCCTGTAGGACAGGTTGCATTGGAGGTCAGGATACAGGTAACAATATCTCCATTGTTTGGGATATATGAATATACCGGGTTATTTGTCCCGACATTGACACTGTTGACTTTCCATTGATAAGAGGGATTAGCTCCTCCATTGGTTGGACTTGCCGTAAATGTGACTGTTGTTCCGGCACAGACAGGGTCTCCTGAAGCAGCGACAGTTACACTGACTGGCAGGTTGGGATTAACTGTCATGGTAACAATATTGGATGTGGCCGGGTTTCCACTGGCACAGGGCGCATTGGATGTAAGAATACAGGTGACAACATCCCCGTTTGAAGGAACATAAGTATAAACAGGATTATTCATCCCGGCATTGATCCCATTGACTTTCCATTGATAAACCGGTGCAGTACCACCATTGACCGGTGTTGCCGTGTAATTGACAGTTGTTCCTGCACAGACAGTAGTTGCAGAAGCCACTATAGAAACACTTACAACCACATTGTTGTCCTCGGTCAAAATGATGGTGTTTGATGTTGCAGGATTACCTGTCGGACAGGGAACACTTGAATTCAATACACAGGAAACATTATCTCCGTTTGCAGGAATATAAGCATACACAGGGTTATTTGTTCCAACATTAGTACCATTTACTTTCCATTGATAAGCAGGGGTTGTCCCCCCATTTACAGGCGATGCAGTTAAAGTGACCATCGATCCCTGGCAGAAAGGATTGTTTGAGGCACTTATGGAAATGCTTACGGGTAGTATTGGATTTACAATCATGGTGACTGCATTGGAAGTATCCGGGTTATTCATGATGCACCCTATTATAGAAGATGTCAGTATGCAGGTCACAATATCATTGTTCAATGGGGTAAATGAAAACGTGGTGGCATTTGGACCTGTATTGACTCCATTTACCTGCCATTGAAAAGCAGGATTCGCACCACCGTTTGACGGCACTGCTATGAAGGTTACCAGCGTTCCCGAGCATACATTATTTGAAGAGGCGCTGATGGTAACATTCACAGCAGGGCTTACTGTTACATTTACAAGATAATCCGTAGGAGTTTGCGAAGCACACCCATCCACATCGGTATAATTGACGTACACATGCATATTCCCAGCAGCATTCCATGTGATAGTTACAGTATTATCTGTGCCTGTGCCACCCGAAGTGATTATTCCCCCCGCTGAAGTGCTCCATTGGTAATTTGATTTTCCTGATGCTGTTGAATAAACATTTCCCGGGCTGGCACAGATATTATCAGGCCCTGAAATTACAGGAACAGGTGCCTGGTTAACCGTCACATACAGAGAGGCAGCAACTCCAAAATCGCCGCATTTATTCTCACCATTTACAAAGATAAACCCTGAATTGGCCGCATTACTGACATTTACTGTTATATAGTCGGTTCCTGCCCCACTTATAATTGTCATGCCGGGTGGAAGTGTCCAGATATAGGTCACAGTGTGTGCTAATGGTGGTATTGAATAAGTCAAACCTGTTGAAGGTTTACAAACATTAACGGGGCCATTAATGGGGCCTGCAGTGTCGATCGGCCAGCAATCAAGAAACTTTATCAATATATCATCCCAATCACCCCCTAAAGTATCCTGCCATGCCCCATAGCTCGCTATGTTATTTGTCGACGCTGTAATTCCAGACATATAGAGAGTATCATCCGTGACATAACTGCATTTAAAAGAATAGTCCTCGCCACTGCCTCCATAGTAGGTACCCCATAACCTTTGACCCGAACTATCGAATTTTACAAGAAATGCATCATAACTTCCTCCTCCGTATACAGGTTGATAAGAATCAAAAGTCGAAATATTGTTGGTTGAGGAAGTAAGACCTGTCATAAATATTTCATTATTAACTCCGATTGCACAACTATAAGCCTGGTCAAAATTAGTACCACCATAGTAAGTACCCCATAGCCTTTGACCCGAACTATCGAATTTTACGAGAAATGCGTCGTAATTTCCTCCAAGGATAGGTTGAAAACATCCGGGGCTTGATATATTGTTTGTCGAATTCGTTGTACCAGCCAAACATATATTTCCTGAACTGTCAGTAGTACATCCGAACCCCTTATCATCAAGTGAACCTCCATAATATGTTGCCCATATTCTTTGGCCACCGGTAGTGAATTTTACTAAAAAAGCATCTTGGGCACCTCCTCCATATGTTGGCTGGTATGCTCCCGGACTTGCAATGTTAGTGTTCGATGAAGTTATTCCGCCAAAGTACACATTTCCTAAACCATCAGTCGAACAGGTTTCACCTACGTCAGACAATTCTCCACCATAATAGGTGCCCCAAAGCCTGACGCCATTGCTGTCAAATTTTGCTAGAAATGCATCTGTGCTGGCGTTATATCTGTTTGGTTGATAAGATCCAGGTGTAGAAATACCTGTATCTGAAGCGGTTTGTCCCGTGAGAAAAATATTCCCATTTTTATCGGTAGTAACAGTTCCAAAATTATCAGTTTGTGCTCCACCATAATAAGTTCCCCATAGCCTGTTCCCTGCCGTATTGAACTTTTCAATATAACAATCCTGAATACCTCCGCCATATGTCGTCTGATGTGCCCCTGGAGAGGCAATTCCGAAAGTTGAATGTGTATCACCAGAAACATAAATATTTCCGCTTGTATCGACAATGCATGACATCACTTCTTCACTACCCCCGCCAAAGTATGTTCCCCACAATCGCTGCCCGGCTGAATTAAACTTTGTCAAGAAGCCATCATAACTACCGGCCAATGTATCCTGGTATGATCCGCTTGAGGCAATATTATTGGTTGAATAAGTTTGTCCTGCAAGAAAAACATTTCCTGCTTTATCTGCAGAACATTCTCCTTGATCCTCGTAATTCGCACCTCCATAATAGGTTCCCCAAAGTCTTTTTGCCGTGGGATCTATTACCAAAATTGAATTTTCAGGTACAGGTTTGTCAACCGAAAATCCATAAACTTCATTACTTATTCTTGTAAACCGTGCCTGGACATTAACTATCGAATCATTACCGAGGTAATAGCTTTTAGGTATCAATTCTTCTACATCGCCAAATCTTGTCCCGAATTTCAGGGTATCCCGGATTAACGAAATTAGATCTGGTCCTGCGATCGTTAACCGTATATCGTTTATATTGCCTCCCGGACGGATCACAAAATTGTATTCGTATCCCTGTTCTCCAGTTGTAAAAAAATCAAGATCAATATCCGGATAAATATCTTTGTACTTGATCTTGCAGTATTGCCTTACATTCTTAATCCCTTCAGGAGGTGCAAATGGTGTGAAATAATTGAAGTACTCTGTTAACGGGTCAGATGTTATTATCTGGCAATCAGGATTGGCACCTTCAAGGGTAAGGTCAATACGGTGGTAATTGATAATTGATAATTGATAATTGGCAATGGAATCGTGCCGCATGAAGCGTGACCTGTTCCCATCCTTCTTAGGGGAGGAGTTAGGGGTGGGGCTGTAGAGATCATAACTAAACCCGTCTTTTCTCAACTGTACATTCAATCCCGGCGTATTCAGCAAATAAAGTACAGCAGAATTAGGATTATTGTTTTGGTCGATGATCTGGCCTTTATTTTCAATAAATCCATTATTTTGAATCCCATTACCATCGGAATGCATTGTTTTGGATGCTGCAATAAGAATCAATGGAGCTGCGACAAGGGCTGAAAGAATAAAAAGAAAAATACATGAGCAGTAAATGCTTCTCATTTGAGTATTAAGGATTCAAATATAGAAATCAAACACATTAAAGACAGTATATTTTTCAAATAGTTGTATAAAAGATTGACAAGCAGACGAAAAAGAAAATAGTATATAGTCATATCAAATTAGAGGGTGTTCTATTTGTATGGGTCTTGATTCTGAAAAAATTGAAAGAATGTGAGAAAGAGAATAATAAGAATCCTCGTATAATTCTTTTATTTCCTCCATAAGGCACAATACCATTTCTGCCTTCACAATTAAAATTCACTCAAATATATGAATTTTATGTGAGAGAGTACACTTACTTGAGGGATATCGCATAAATAAATCTTTTAAGGACATATTCTAAGCTTGCATACTTGATTATTAGACTTACATTCACAACAAGTATTAGAGTTAACATCAGAGGGAGAACATGATCCAGGATTAATACTTACCAGAACACACGAAATAGTATCTGGTATTGCTATAGAATACCTAGCTTGACCGAAAGTAAATGGGTAAGTGTAGTTATAGATTGAGGATATGGCCGCACAATTGCTAAATGCCCATGATATTAAAAAGCCTACATTGCAATTCGTAATAGCATAGCAGGAATCATTCGGATCCGTGACCAGGATGTTAAGATTCCACGACGAAGGCGGTAATTGTTTTAGATTACCCGTTGTTGTTTTACCTCCATTTGGAGAACCAGCTAATGCCGGGATTACCATTCCAATGACAATGAATGTCATCAAAAAGGGGAAAAAAATCTTTTTCATGGTTTAACGTTTTTAATGTTAAGAAAAATGATAATTTTCAAGGCACCTCTATTAAAAATAATTTCGATGCCAATTTTTTTGCAATATAATAAATAATTTTTTGAAACCTACCAGTCACCAGGATCGGATGTCATTATTGTGTGAACATTTATTGTGATGACTTGGCTTGCAACATGTAAACCTACCTGTAACTGTAAAAAGACAAACCCCGGCAAACTATTGTGTTTACAGGGGTTTTCGTCAATTCATAGTACCCAGAACAGGACATCACAGAACCAAATGAAAAGCCGGCCAATAGCCGGTTTTTTTTGATAAATATTTAATCTAGCACTTTTTCTTTTTGCGTCCCCCCTCTTCGGGCTATCTTCCGGGTGCGCTAAAAGGGGGGTAAATTACTCTCAATACCCATGGAAAGGAAAGATGGTTTTTTCCACTTATAGTAGTATCGTAAGATGGACTTCGTCAGGGGTGTTATCAGATCAGAAAAAAAAGGTAGGTAAGTGGATTCGATTTGGTCTTTTGAGGACTCTTTAAGGAGAAAACCGGAATCGATTTATGATAGTCGTGTTTTGATCTTTTTTAAAAGATTTTTAAGAAAATCGTCCCCGTCGACTGACTATTCAGTCTTTTGTACATCTCACCGAAAACGCACTCACCCTCGTTGCAGGGTAAACCGAAACACTCGGATCAGGATCATTCATGCCGTGTGCCCATGCTTTGGTGGGACTGTGTAATGTTGATGACCAGAAGAAAGTTGCAAACCCTTTGAAATCCCAGCTTGTGTTGTAGTAGTTCGCCCCGGATAACAGTGCATTGAATCCTGAAAAACCGGAGAATTTCAACGGACTACCAGCAAAACCACTATTTGTGTAAACAGAAAACAAAGTATTCCAATCGTTCTCTGTCGGGATATGCCATCCGGGTGGACAAAAACCCTGATCTCCGGGAGTTTCATCATATTGCATTAATTCGTCCCACTGGTAAAGTCCACCAAGTGAAGTGCAATTAGTGGGGTTATCATTATAACAGTATTTTTCCCATACGCAATTGTCTCTCTGATCTTGTGTCGATACGAGCACTGTACCGAAATTAAGATTTGAGGCCATCCAGCACTGTGAACCTATTTGAACTGTTAGGTAGACTTTATTATCGCGGATATCTGTGATTGGGCTTCCGCAATTGACAATTGATAATGGATAATTGATAATGTGGGTGTGGGCGGAGGCACTGCACATGGCTGCGTTGGTATAGGTGTAAGTGATTGTCTTTGTGCCTGTACCTGCAGTGGCAGGGTCAAAAAAGCCGGTTAACGGATTAACGCCAGGTCCTGAATAGGTTCCGCCTAACGGGATCCCGCCTTTTAGTTTTATCGGCTTGGCATTGACTGCTGTGATGGTATCAAAACACGGGGTGAAGGTGACTACGGAGGCAAGGGTCCCACTCATGATGATATCAGAAGAGCTGGCAGGGTTGTTAATTACACATCCCAGGTTCGAGGTCATTACACAGCGAACGCTGTCATTATTGGCTGGGTTATAGGTGAATGTGGGTGAGTTTGTACCTGCATTGACTCCATTTACTTTCCATTGGTAGACGGGCGTAGATCCCCCATTGGAGGGTGTGGCACTGAAAGTAACTGATGATCCAGGACAGAAAGGATTGGATGATGCAGTAACAGTAACTCCGGCCGGAAGGTTAGAATTCACGACCATAGTGATGGAATTCGATGTTGCAGGATTTCCTGTAGTACAGCTCAGGGATGAGGTAAGGATACAGGTCACAATATCTCCTCCCGCAGGATTATAGGTATAGGTTGAGGCTCCGCTTCCAACGTTTACACTATTCACCTGCCATTGGTAAGCAGGTGTGGCGCCTCCATTGGCAGGAGTAGCAGTGAATGTTATGGAAGAGCCCTGGCAGAAAGGATTTGAGGATGCGGTAATTGATATACCGACAGGAAGGTTGGGATTAACATTCATTGTGATGGCATTGCTGGTAGCAGGATTACCGGTAGGACAGGTTGCATTTGATGTCAGGATACAGGTTACAATATCCCCATTGCTCGGGATATAAGAATATACGGGGTTATTTGCTCCAACATTGATGCTGTTGACTTTCCATTGATAAGAGGGATTAGCTCCTCCATTGTTTGGACTTGCCGTAAATGTGACTGTTGTTCCCACACAAACCGGATTCTGTGATGGTGTTATCGTGACACTTACCGGCTGATTTGGATTCACCGTCATGGTTACTGCATTTGAGGTAGCCGGATTGTTTGAAATGCAGGATGTAAATGATGAAGTAAGAACACAGGTTACAATATCATTATTTACAGGGGTATATGTGAAAGTGCTTGAATTGATTCCCGAGTTGGTCCCGTTAACTTTCCATTGGTATGCAGGAGTTGGACCTCCATTTGTGGGTGTGGCTGTAAAAGTCACGGATGTTCCTGCACAAACAGTGTTCTGGGAAGCTGAAATACTAATGCTGACCAGTACTCCGGGAGTAACGGTAACCGGGTAAGCAACAGTTGTCCCTGCACAGCTGCCAACCTTAGGGGTGATGTGATAAGTAACAACACCGTTGGTAGGGAGGTTATCAATAAGTATCTGATTAAGGATAAGACCTGAATCGGCACTGAACCCCGTAATGTTCCCTGAAGTAAGAGTGGCAGTCCAGTGAAACATGGTTCCGGGAACTGAAGACGTCAGAACAATATAGGTAGAATCACCGGAACAGATGGATTCAGAAAGGGGGTTATTTGTAACCGAAGGAACGGGGGTTGTAAACAACTGAACTGTATCTGTACCGGTACAATTGTTGGAATTTGTGACAATAACACTGTAAGAATCAGCCAGGCCTGTTTTATAAGTCTGGCTTGTTCCGACAACTAAACCGGTGCCGAGGTTTTTCCACTGGTAGGTACAGCCATTGCAAGCGCCTGCATCAAATGTGGTTGAATCGCCAATACATATTGTCCTGTTTGGACCAAGGTTGATATTGGGACTTGATAAAATTGTTATAGTTTGCCAGGAAGTATCGGTTCTAAGGTCATTATGTCTTACATATAATTCTATTGTGTATGTTCCAGCATTCGAAAATACGTGTTGGGGGTTAGCCAGGGTTGAGAAATTTGATGATCCCGAAGCAGGATCGCCAAAGTTCCATTCAATACTATCGGCAGGAGGCCAGATGGAAGAAGTGAAGGATACGGAATCCTGCGAACAGAGTAATGGTGAATGATGAATATAGACATAATATCTTTGTAAGAATTGAGGGAAACCATACAGTGCTAAATTATTAGGTAATAAACAAAGAGCATTTTTTTTAAAATTACATGCTACTCCTTGTAAGGAAGGACTGTTTATAACACTGATGGAGTCTATATTATTCATAGCTGAACAGTAAATCTTGAAGTCGGGTCCTCTCTGCAAACCTGCGAAATATTGATCCCACAGAATTGGTTCTGAACTTATTAAGATCTGACTTTGTTTAAATTCGATTGAATCGGTTTTTGTAGCATCAAACTGATACAATTTTGAACCAAATGGAGATCCACCTCCGCCCTCAGTAATATACAGAAATTTGTTATCTATTGAAAATTCAGCATCATCAAATTGCGAGAACGTTTGATTTTGAATACATTTTATTTTAAATAAATGTGTAATTACTCCAGTTATAGAGTTAAAACTGCAATATTCTGCATTGGTATCAGCAAGGCAAATCAGTTTCGTACCATCCGGAGAAACTTTTAAAGTATTTAAATAATCCTCATTACTTGAATCCACCGGGAATAAACTCGGACTGACAACGGGAGTGGTGTCAATGCCGGATGAATTAACCAGGTAAGAAAGATAGGTGCTACTGTTGTTGTGGTTGCGCACAATGATCCATGCGTCTTTATTATTATGGTTCCTTGTACCTGTCAATACAGAGGCTGTATGCCTTCCGCTATAGATAGGTATAGACTTTTGTCCCGGTACTATATCCCCAAGGCCTCCGTCCAGTCTCATGTCTAAGATTGAATAGAATAATCCTCCAGCGCTTGTATCTGGGAATGGATTAATCATTGAAAAAAGATAATAAGTGCTGTCATCTGTCAGATCTTGAACTGAAAAAAGGGGTTGTGGGATATTCTGGTAGTTTCCATTATAGAGGTTTCCATTTGGTAATCGAACATTATTCCTGTTATAAATGTATTCAGACATATAAAGATCATTTTCTCCATAAAAAAGAAGATTTCCTGAGGAATCAGATACGGTCACATTCGAACACCGGGCATCATAAAGAGGTGAAACGTTTGTTATCGGAACCGGTGAACCGGAATTAAACGTTATTCCTGCATGTTGGCCGAAGATCCAGTTATTCCATTCACCTTTCTATAATGTTACAGAAATCCAAGCATACCCACATGTACTATGAGTCATTTCAGGCCAAGAAAATATATCACCGCTATTATTCCCACTTGTTGTCGGACAATCACCACTGGGATATCTAGCTGCACCTAGAAATTTGACCCCATAAAAGGAATCAGACGCAAGAGCATCAACATCACAAGTAAACGCATAACAATAAGTCCCCTGGATTACAGCACAATTTTGTGAAGTACAGAGTACATTGCTGTTATATTCAAGATCCAACTTAACATAATAATAACCATGATATGGACTTGGAGAACAGGTATCAGAAAGGGTTATCTGAACATAAAATGTTACTGTCGTAGCTTTAGCGACTGAAATAGTACCAAGCATTATAAATGCTAACAGTACTAAACCTAATATTAACTTTTTCATGATATTTCGATATAAAGGTAGTGAATAACTGACAAAGATGGTTTTATCCTGTTAATTTTCTATCCATGCAAAACCAACATGGTTGAAATTCCTATTTATTTTCACTCCATCTTCACAGCCAATAGGAAACTGTAAAGAGGAAAAAGTTCCTTGTTGTTTTTCCCCAATCTCTGAATCGTCATTTCCACCGGAGATTTTCTCAGGACTTGCAATAAAATATCAGGGTCAGATAACCGAAATGGTGAAACAAAGATTGAGATTTTTATTTCATTAAAATGAAACAGGAACTTTTTCAAAGAATTAACAAGAATAGAAATCTTATTCTTACAAGTATTTCTTTATTCTTATGCATTGTTACTATTTTTTTCGTGATATATGAGTTGAAGTATCATTGATTCATATCAGTCAATCCAAACACTAACAAGAAGATCCTCATCCATATCAACCAGAACCCCCCACAACTCTGATGGATCAATAGCAACTTGATAAGGTTGATTGCAATACACCGTATATGGCCCTAGTAATATCGAATTATCAAGAGTATAAACCCAAATTGTAGCTTGACAATCGTTGGATCCGGAAACAGATTTTACCTGTACGTCTAACACTCTTTTATCGGCTGGTTGAACAATGGCCTGGGATTGCGTATTTTCTTGGAAATTGGCGAAACCATTGACATCAACATTATAGGAAGGAATTGGATAAAGAGGTATGTTCTGTGGTTTGGCTTCAATGCCAAACAATGCGATGAACATAAAAAGAAGAATCGTTGATTTATTCATGGCACAAGGTTTTAATTTAATAATAATTTTCAATTGTAAAAATAAAGCAGACAACTGTTTTTGCAAGATCTATTTTGTCCACGAAAATTGGACAAATGTCCACGTTTTTTGATAGATAAATTTATTTATAATGTTCAATGATAAGTAGATAACAAAATCACTCCGCCACCCAATTGGTGGCATTTGGGTGGCGGAAGCCAGTAATTTTGACGGATTTTTGAATCTTAATGGATTCGAATCAAATTTTTAAACTCTTTTCTTTGGTTTTTTACCTAAACACGTCCGCCAAAAAAGTGAAAAGTGATCCGCCGCAGCGAATCACCTCTCACCTCTCACTATTGGCGTTCTGCGTCACGAAACTCCCCTCCCTCTTGGGGGAGCCTGCTTGCCGGTAGGCAAGGGGCCGGGGTGGGGTCAATCCTATACACACCTCACCGAAAATGCACTTACCCTCGTTGCAGGGTAAGCCGAAACACTCGGATCGGGATCATTCATCCCGTGTGCCCATGCTTTGGCGGGACTGTGTAATGTTGATGACCAGAAGTAGGTTGCAACGCCATTGTTAGTATAAACAGAAAACAAGGTATTCCAGTCATTCTCGGTCGGGATATGCCAGCCGGGAGGACAGAACCCCTGGTCGGCAGGGGTTTCGTCATATTGCATGATCTCATCCCATTGATAAAGTCCTCCAAAATTTGTGCAATTAGCAGGGTTATCGTTGTAACAATATTGTTCCCAGATACAGTTATCTCTCTGATCCTGTGTTGATACCAATACTGTCCCCTAATTAAGAACTAAACATTTTATCTGTCTATAACAAAGATATCAAATTAAAATAATGGTTGCCAATCATTAAGCTAAATTTCTTCTTGACAGGCAACCAATTTTCAGCTTTAAGTGAATAAGTGATATTCCCTTATTTTTCTTACTTTTGCACAAGATTCAGGAAGTTCAGTTATGAAGAAGAAACTTTTAGAAACCGCACTCATTTTTACTGCAATTTTTACCATTTCACTTATCTCCTGCCATAATAACAGGATCACTTCTGATGTCATTCAAAATCCAAATACTGCAAGTGGAAAAGCGGATATGTCACAGCTGCCTGCTTTCTCCTTTGAGTCAGAGATCCATGATTTCGGGAAGATCATTATGGGCGAGACTGTGTCATACCCCTTCAAATTCAAGAACACGGGGAAATCTGACCTGATCATTGCAGATGTAAGCACTTCCTGCGGATGTACGGTTACCTCATATAATAAAGAACCTATCCATCCGGGCAAGGAGGGGGTCATCAGGGTTTCTTTCAACAGTGCCGGGAAACATGGTTATCAGAATAAAAGCATTGTCATTGTTGCAAATACACAGCCCAATACATTTGTCCTCAGGATAAAAGCTGAAGTTACGATGGCTACCAGCCCGAAATAATAACAGGTATAAAAGTTAGCAGCCGAAGAAGTCAAAAACCAGTAAATATTTCTTAATCAATAAGTAAACAGTAAGTTTTAACATTTTAAACCTTTTCAAGATGAATTTATCAAGCATTATTTTAATGGCGCCACAGTCAGGAGCCGCATCAGGCAGCTCAAGCACATGGTATTCCTTTCTTCCTTTGATATTGATTGTCGTGGTTTTCTATCTGTTCTTTATTCGTCCACAAATGAAACGGTCCAAAGATCAGAAAAAATTCAGGGAGTCTCTAGAAAAAGGACAGAAGGTCATAACTGTTGGCGGGATCCATGGCCGTATCGTAGAAATACAGGAGACGACTGTGACGATTGAAGTCGAAGGCCAGGTGCGGTTGCGCGTTGAAAAATCCGCCATTGCCATCGATAACACGCAAACCATTGAGAATAAATAAACTCAGGCAATCACAATCCGAAAAAATTGGAACCTGAATTCATTGAACTTATCCGGAATGCCAGGAAAAGAAAAGTTGAGAGGTTTCGTAAACAGCTTTCTGTTTTCCTGATCTGCCTGATCCTTTCCATTTTTTTGTGGATACTGGTTCATCTTTCCAGAGAATACTTCTACACTGCCGAATATCGCTTGAATTATACCCAGGTCCCCTGGAACATGAAAATGTTGAGTTGTTCGGACAGCCTGTTGCAGCTCACCATACGCTTACAGGGTTATGAATTTTTTTCAGAGCAGTTTTTCAGGAGAAAAACGAGGGATTGCGATGTAAGTCTCAGGGGGATGAAGCTGAAGATCGGTGAAGACCAGGTATACGGCTATCTGCTTACCCGTGGTATTGCAAGGAACATCGCTGAACAGACCTCCTACCCTCTCGAGATCATTTCCACTACTCCTGATACAATCTTCTTCACCTTTGATAAGAGAGCATTAAGGCGGGCATATACAGAAACGGCAACAACCCAGTCCCGGATCAAACCGGCAGATTCCGTTACACATCCTCCTGACAGCATCCGCGGAAGAGCGCTGATCACGAAAGGGAAAAATCAACAAATAAAAAATAAGTGATGCTGAAGGTTGGCCTGACAGGAAATATCGGTAGCGGAAAAAGCATCATCTCGAAGATGTTTTCAATTTTTGGAGTTCCGGTCTACCATGCCGATCAGGAAGCCAGGAAGTTCCTGAATGATCTTCCGGCAAAAGAGAAGATCCTGGAATTATTTGGAGAAAAGATCCTTACTTCAGGAGGGGAAATTGACAGGCGTTCTCTTGCAACCATTGTCTTTTCGGATAAAAATAAGCTGATGAAGCTCGATTCCATTCTTCACCCAATGGTAATCAATGATTTTTTACAATGGTGCAAATTATTCACGGATCATCCCTATGTTATACAGGAAGCCGCCATTATTTATGAAAGCGGGGTTAAAGGCTTGTTTGACAAGATCATCCATGTATCCTGTCCAAAAAAAATTGCCATCGAACGCGTCGTAAAAAGAGACGGCATCGATGGCAATCTTGTATTACAGCGGATGCGCTTTCAGATGGAGGATGATGAAAAAGCCCGCCTTTCTGATTTTGTAATCCTTAACGATGGAAATGAAATGGTAATTCCCCAGGTTATTTCAATACATGAAAAATTAAAAGAGATCAGTGCACTAAGTTGATGACTATGGAACCTCTTAAAATCTCTGCAGTATCTTATCTCAACACTTTTCCTTTCGTTTACGGGATACGTGAATCAGGTTTCCTTAAAGACTACAGGCTGGATCTTGATGTCCCTTCTCTATGTGCCGAGAAACTTAAAAAAGGAGAGGCTGATGTGGCCTTGATCCCGGTGGGCGCACTCAATGACCTTGGTCCCTATGACTTTGTGGCTGATTATTGCATTGGTGCAATAAGTACGGTAAAAACAGTTCTTTTACTCAGCAATAAGCCACTGGACAGGATCACTGAGATCGGTCTGGATTATGATTCAAGGACTTCAGTTCAACTTGTCAAGGTGCTTGCAAAACATTACTGGAATATCAGCCCTTCATGGAAGGAACTGATGCCGGGACAGGTATCAAAGGATCACAGATTTGACGCTATTGTGGCGATCGGGGACAAGACATTTGAGCTGGTAAAGAAGTACCCTTATTGCTATGATCTTGCCGAGGAATGGATAATGTTTACTGCACTTCCATTTGTTTTTGCTGCATGGGTGACCACCAAAAAACTTCCGGGGTCCCGGAAAAAAGAGTTAAACGATGCCCTGGGTTATGGTGTAAGGCATATAAAAGAAACCCTGAATTACTTCAGGGAGAGGTTGCCTGCCAATGAAGATTGCCAGCATTACCTTGAAAGGAATATTTCATTTTCTTTTGATGAAAAAAAGAAGGAAGGAATGAATCTATTCCTTAATTATATCAGACAAACGATAAAATAATTACTTTCTAACGGGGTATCCCCTCTGCTTAGCCATGTCTTCCAACCTTTTCTGGAATCCTGATTTTTTTATGGGTTTCTTTTTATTTGCCTGGATCTGGGCATGAAGTTTCTTTTCATCGATAGTTGCCCGGATGATATAGATCTGTGCAAAAGTCAGGAGGTTAGCCAGCAGGTAATAGTAACTTAATCCGGAGGAATAATCGTTGAACCAGAACAGGAACATGAGTGGCATAAGGTACATCATGGTTTTCATGCCTGGCATCTGGGTCTGGGTAGATCCCATCATCTGATCGTTGATCCTGGTGTAGATCACGCTGGAAATTGTCATCAGTAAGGCAAAGAGACTGATATGATTGCCGTACCATGGCAATGAAAATCCACCCGGGAACGTATAGATGGAATCGTAGGAGGAAAGGTCTTTTGCCCAGAGAAACGCCTGCTGGCGAAGTTCAATGGAGCTTGGAAAAAACCGGAACATCGCAATCAGTATAGGCATCTGCAACAACAACGGGATACAACCTGCCATCGGGTTCACCCCTGCACGCTTGTAAAGTTCCATCGTGGCCTGTTGTTTCTTCATTGCATCTTCTTTCTTTGGAAACTTCTTAGTAAGCTCATCGATGTCAGGCTTCAATGCCCTCATCTTGGCTGAAGATTTATAAGTCTTGAATGCAATCGGGAACAGGATGATCTTCAGAAGGATGGTAAGAATAAGGATGATGATCCCATAGTTCCATCCTAGGCTTCCAAAAAATGAAAATACAGGGATCACGGCCCAGATATTGATCCATGCCATGGGGGCAAAGCTCCACCCCAGGGGGATCTGCCGCTCCAGTCCCTGGTCAAATGATTTTAATGTATAGAACTTGTTAGGGCCAAAATACATCGAGAAAGGAATGGAATTGGTCTCGGCAGGTGAAAAAGAGATCCCTGCTTCTGCCGACATTGACCTCAGATACCTGTCATCCCTTGGCAAAGTAGTGGTTTTTATCCTCGCATCCGTGAAGAAACCACCTGCAATTATAGTCGATGAGAAAAACTGCTGCTTGAACGATATCCATTTGACCCTTTCGTTCTTCATGTCCTTTGTCTGGTCCTTGGTTTCGGTGAGATAGTCTACCTTATCTTCAAAGAACTTGTAATATATCGTAGAATTCATCCGCTCCATCTTGAGGCTTTTTTCCTGGCGGTTAAGGTTATCCTCCCAGTTCAGTACAAGGAACTGAGTCCCGGGATCAAACACATCCTTCATTCCATTAAGGTTCACCTGAAAGCCCATCATATATTGATCACCCTTGAGGGTATAAACGAATTCTATATATTTTGAAGGGTTCAGCGAGGTATCAGATGCGTCCACATAGAGCCTCATTGCAAACTGTAATGAATCTTTCCCGTGGACAGAAAAAGATGTCTGATTGTTTTTACCTGTGAGAACAGGTTTAAAATATAACCTGTCAGTATAGATATCCCTGTTGTTCACAAAGAAATGAAAACCGAAATGCAGGGAGTCATCGTCCAGAAGGATCAGCGGTTTGCCGTCCCACGACCTGTACTTTTTCAATTCAGCATAATCGATCTTCCCTCCTTTTGTAGAGATCCTGAGCTTTAAAACATCGCTTTCGACGGTATAAGATTCCTTTGTTCCCGAAGCTGAGCCTGCAAAAACGCTCATCTGTTCTTTCAGTACCTCGCGTACCGCTTTTACGCTGTCATTTGGATTTCCTGACAGGGCCTTCAGCTTTTGACCTGCCTGTTCAATGGCCTGCCGGCGTGCCTGTGCAGTGATAATTGCTTCCCGTTTCTGATTTTGCACATAAGCGATGGAATCGGACTTTCGTCTCTGGGCTTCCATCTCTTTCTTGGAAGGGGTCATCAGCAGACTGTATACGACGAAGATCCCGAAAATCAAAAGCAGGCCTATGATCGTGTTCTTGTTGTTCATGAATTAAAAAATCATTTAGTACTATGAGAAAACAGGTTATTACCGTAGTGATTGGGAGCGCAAAGATACTTGAAAAGTGAATACGAAAAGATGCCAGCGGAACCCATTTACTCAGACGGCTTTTTTGTCTTTTTTCTGTCTTGCACTATAATCTATGGCTGCCTTGACAAATGCCTTGAATACAGGATGAGGATTCGCTACTGTGCTTTTGAATTCGGGATGAAACTGAACGCCGATAAACCATGGATGTCCTTTTAACTCGACGATCTCTACAAGATTATCTTTCTCGTTGATCCCAACTGGCATCATGCCTGCCTTCAGGTACCTGTCAAGGTAGGCATTATTGAATTCATACCTGTGGCGATGCCGCTCGAAGATGTCCTCCATTTTGTAGACATCATGAATTTTTGATCCTTTCTTTAGTCTGCATGGATAAGCCCCCAATCGCATGGTGCCTCCCAGCCCCGAGATCTTTTTCTGCATCTCCATCATATCTATGACAGGGAAGGGAGTACTTTTATCAAATTCAGTAGAGTTTGCTCCAGCCATCCCGAGCACGTTCCTTCCAAATTCAACTACGGCGCATTGCATGCCAAGGCAGATGCCCAGGAACGGGATATCATGTTCCCTGACATAACGGATGGCAGTGATCTTCCCTTCTATTCCCCGGTGACCAAAGCCGGGAGCGACCAAAACGCCGTTCAAACCGGCCAGCTTCTCTCCAACATTTGAATCGTTTATTGTTTCTGAATGAATAGTTCGTACATTTACTCTGCACTCATTGGCAGCTCCTGCATGAATGAAGGATTCATTAATGGATTTGTAAGCATCTTTCAACTCCACATATTTCCCGACAAGCCCAATAGTCACCTCTTTCTTTGGATTCTTCAGCTTAAAAAGAAATTTCTCCCAGTCTACGAGATCAGGTTCCTGGGCACATTTCACTTTCACCTTCTTAAGGATCTCAACATCAAGATTCTCTTTGTGCATAAGCACAGGAACTTCATAGATAGATTCAGCATCGATGCATTCGAGGACCGAACTTGGTGCTACGTTACAAAAGAGCGCGATCTTCTTTTTCAGGTTATCGGAAAGGTGCTTCTCAGTGCGGCAAACGATGATATCCGGCTGGACTCCCGATTCGAGCAGAGTTTTTACCGAATGCTGGGTTGGCTTTGTTTTCAGTTCTCCGGCGGCAGCAAGGTAAGGCACCAAAGTGAGGTGGATCACAACGCAATTTTTGCCTAATTCCCAGCGCATCTGCCGGACAGCTTCGATATAGGGAAGTGATTCAATGTCACCCACTGTTCCACCGATCTCTGTGATCACAAAATCGTAGTTACCCCTGTTTGCCAGCAGCATGATCCGGTATTTTATCTCATCAGTGATGTGGGGGATAACCTGGACAGTTTCACCAAGATATTCACCCTGCCGTTCCTTTGTGATAACCGATTGATAGATGATCCCGGTCGTGATATTGTTGTCCTGTGAAGTGGGCACATTCGAAAAACGTTCGTAATGGCCAAGGTCGAGATCTGTTTCGGCGCCGTCTTCCGTTACGAAACATTCGCCGTGTTCATAGGGATTCAGGGTGCCAGGGTCGATGTTGATGTAGGGATCCAGTTTCTGTGTTGTCACATTGAACCCTCTCGCCTTCAGTAACTTGGAGATAGAAGCTGAAATAATTCCTTTACCCAGCGAGGATGAAACCCCTCCGGTCACGAAAATGTACTTTGTTTTAGACATCACAATTTATGGTTGAACTGTATAGAAAACAGCAAAATTACTGTTTTAAATCAGGAAAAGAAAGCATTAAGCGGTGAATTCTATTCACATTTTTTCCTGATATATTCAGGTGGGTTTATCCTGCGCTTGATCGCGAGGATCTCGGAAGAGATCTCCTCGATCGGCTTGTTTGTAACCGTGATCACGGGCCAGTTGTATTTCTGGAATATGCTTTGTGAATAATTCAGTTCCCTTTTTACATGCTCGAGGGAAGAATAGTCTCCCGTATTACCGCCAAGATATTCCTGGCGGACAGTTCTGAGCCTCGACAGATCATTTGGGTGAGTGGTCAGTCCAAAAACATGCCCCGGCGGAAGTTTCTCCAGTATATCCGGCGGATCAACCCCGAGAACGATCTGGTAATTTGCCACAAACCAACCCTTGAAAGCAAGGAAGATGCTTAATGGTGTTTTAAATGTCCGGGAAACACCGACCAGTACGATCTCTGCCTTCTCATATTCATAATACCGTTGCCCGTCATCATGTGTAAAGGCAAACTGCATGGAATCAATTCGCTTAAAGTATTCCTTATTAAGATAGAATAACAAACCTGGTTCTTCAGATGGCAAATTTTCAAGATATTGTGAAAGGCGTGACAGCAATGGTCCCATGATGTCGATGGCATCAATATTATGGTCCCTGCTCATTTTAATGATGACAGAGCGAAGTTGCTCAGAAACCAGGGTATGTACGATAATGGCTTTAGAGGCAACTATTTCAGGCATGATCTCCATGATCTGCTGCTCCGAACGGATCTCAGGCTTAACGATAATTTCCACCCTTGCATTGGGGAATTGGGTGAGTGCAGCCATCACCGCCTGTTCGGCTGTACGCCCCCTCCCATCCGAGATAACAAATATCTTATCCATTTACAGGTAACATTGTTGATAAGCAAATAAAGCGCTCTTGTTTATTTACAAAGATAGTTACAACCGTTCTTATTTAAAGGTCAGGTAAAAAAATTTTACCCGCTTTTCTACGTTACCTTCATAATATGTAATTTTGCAGCACTTTTATAGAAAGACTAAAATCAAATCAAAATTTAAATGACCTATGGGAACGACAAAAGTTGGAATTAATGGATTTGGCCGGATAGGCCGCTTGACATTCAGGGCATTACTGAATAAAACGAACATTGAAGTGGTTGCATTCAACGACCTTACCGATGCAAAGACACTTGCACACCTGTTTAAATATGATTCGGTTCATGGAAAGTTCAATGGCGATATTGCTGTTGATGGAGATTCACTTGTTATAAACGATAAAAAGATTCGTGTGTATGCTGAAAAAGATCCGGCAAACTTACCCTGGAAAGACCTGGGCGTAGAGATCGTAGCCGAATGCACAGGTATCTTCAGGACAAGGGAAAAAATGTCGAAACACATTACAGCAGGCGCTAAGAAGGTAGTTCTGTCCGTTCCATCGGATAATAAGGAGGATGTTGATCTGACTGTTGTCATCGGAGTGAATGACAACAAACTGACGAAAGATATGAAGCTGATCTCAAATGCATCCTGTACGACCAACTGCCTGGCGCCGGTCGCAAAGGTGTTGAACGATAAATTCGGGATAAAAAAGGGTTTGATGAACACCATTCACTCATATACCAATGACCAGATCATCCTTGACGCCCCGCATAAGGATCTTCGCAGGGCCAGAGCTGCCGCTGTTTCCATTATCCCTACCAAGACCGGGGCCGCCAAAGCCATCGGGCTGGTGATCCCTGAGCTGGATGGAAAGATGGATGGTTTTGCAGTGCGTGTCCCTACCCCTGACGGATCGCTTGTCGACCTTACCTGTGAACTTTTACGTAGCGTTACCAAAGATGAAGTGAATGCAGCCATGAAAGAAGCTGCGAACGGGCCAATGAAAGGGATACTCGAATATCTTGATGAACCGCTGGTAAGTTGCGATATCATCGGGAACCCCCATTCTTCAATTTATGACTCCCTGATGACCAAATTGATCGATGGGAACCTCCTGAAGATCATCGCATGGTACGATAACGAATGGGGATATTCCTGCCGCCTGGCCGATCTTATCGCAATGATCGCTTAATAGAACTGTCTTTAAGGAACAGGTTGACTTTTCTTAATGATTTCTTAACCAGGAATTCATAAATGCTCTTTACCTTTGGGGAAGATAGAATTTTATGGAAAAATCTGAATATAAGATCCTTTTAGTCGACGACGAACCTGACATCCTCGAATTTGTAGGATATAACATCCGTAAAGAAGGTTATACACTTTTTACCTGTTCCAACGGCAAAGAGGCGATCCAGATCGCAAAGAATGTAATCCCCCACCTGGTCATCCTCGACATTATGATGCCGGGTATCGATGGCATCGAGACCTGCATTGAAATGCGCAAGATAGAGACATTGAAATCAACACTGATTGCCTTCCTGACGGCCCGGAATGAAGATTTTTCGCAGATAGCAGGACTGGATGCCGGTGGTGACGATTATATCTCCAAGCCGATAAAGCCGCGGGTGCTTATGAGCAGGATCAATGCGTTACTGAGAAGGTCGCCTGAAACGACAGACCAGGAAACTCAGATCCATGTTGGCGATATCACGATCGATCGCGAAAAATACATCGTCCTTAAAAAGGGGAAAGAGATCAACCTTCCAAGAAAAGAATTTGAACTTCTTGAACTGCTGGCATCCAAACCGGATAAAGTATTTACGCGTGAACAGATCTTCGAAGAAGTATGGGGCAATGATGTCATTGTAGGCGACCGCACCATCGATGTTCACATCCGCCGGATCCGCGAAAAACTTGACTCCGATAACATTAAAACTATCAAAGGGGTTGGTTACAAATATGAAGCCTGACAGGAACATCAGTCCCAATACATGGATGGTGATCAATTCGGCTGCCATCGTTATTATACTCTCCGTTCTCTATATTGGATCGGCCCTCGTCATGCAGGCAAATGTCCTTTGGGTACCATTGCTCATTGCCGATTCCGGGGTATTCCTTCTCTCCTATTTCATCTATCGTTATATCCTTGAAAGATTCATTTACGATAAAATAAAGCTGATCTATAAGACGATCCACACGCTTAAATCAAAGATCTCATTTAAAGAGATGGATCTCAGCCTCAACAGTGACATTATCAGCAAAGTCAATGAAGAAGTGACCGAATGGGCAAAGGATCGCAGGGAAGAGATCGAAGAACTGAGAAAGTTGGAGGCCTACCGGAGGGAGTTTCTGGGGAATGTTTCACACGAACTGAAGACACCGCTTTTCAATATCCAGGGGTATATACTCACCCTTCTTGACGGAGGCCTTGATGACCCTACTATCAATAAAGAGTACCTCGAACGTACAGGAAAAAATATCGAGCGGATGATCTCTATCGTAGAAGACCTTGAAGTGATCTCCAGGTTTGAAACGGGAGAATTGAAACTCGACATCCTCAATTTCGATATTGTCGCGCTTGCGTCAGATGTCATAGAACTCCTGGAAGTAAAAGCGAAGAAGAAGAATATCCATATGAGTGTTGCCAGGGAATTAGAAAAACCATTATTTGTAAAGGCAGATAAGGAACGTATACGGCAGGTGCTGATCAACCTGTTGGACAACAGTATCAAATACGGGACTGATAACGGGAAGACAAAGGTCAGTTTTTTTGATATGGACGAGAACATACTGATCGAAGTCACTGATAATGGAATTGGGGTTGATTCGAAAAATGTACCAAGGTTATTTGAACGGTTTTTCAGAGTTGATAAGAGCAGATCGCGTGAACAGGGTGGATCAGGACTGGGGCTTGCCATTGTAAAACATATCATCGAAGCCCATCAGCAAACAATTAATGTCAGAAGTACGATCGGCGTAGGGACTACATTCGCATTCACCCTTCAGAAGGCAAATTCTGTTCACTTGTAGGTTCCTCTTCCCAGAAACGTTTTGAATGCTTTACCAGTTTCCCTTCCACGAGGAAGTAGATGGATTCTGCAATATTACGTGAATACCGGGCAATACTTTCAATCTCAGAGATGATCATCATCAGGTTTGTCGCGACAATTACCACATCAGATTTTTGTTCCATCTGCTCAATGATCTGTTCAGATATGGCCTGAACTTTTTCCTTGATAACATTTGCATCGCGAAAAATATCCTTTACGAAGATAGTATTCCTCGAATTCAGGATGGTCACCACATCTCTTACAATAACATCAGCTGATCCTGCAAGATCATCGATCTTTAATTCAGTCACAATATCCTTATAGTCACTCAGGCCTTCAATTCGCCTGGCAATGCTTACCGCGTGGTCACCCATGCGTTCCAGGTCATTGTTCATCTTCAGCGATGCCATGATAAAGCGCAGATCTGTTGCCACCGGCTGTGTAAGTGCAAAGATACGCTGGCAAAGCTTGTCTATTTTGGTATCCAGCTTATCGATCGCATGTTCTGTTTCTATAATTTCTTCAGCTGCCTCAATGTCGCAATTGATAAGTGCAATCATCGTCTGATGAATTTGAGCAGCTACGAGGTTCCCCATCTTCAGGATCCTTTTTTTTAACTTTTCGAGTTCAAGTTCGAAATGTCGTTCCATATTCAGATTATTGTTAATTCATTAATTATTAATTTCTTCCCTTTACTCTCCTTTTATCCAAACCTCCCTGTAATATAGTCTTCAGTTTGTTTCTTATCCGGCCCGGTAAAGATCTTCTTAGTCTTCCCGTACTCGATCAGTTCTCCGATATAAAAGAATGCTGTATTGTCACTAACACGTGCTGCCTGCTGCATATTGTGTGTAACAATAATTATTGTGTAATTCTCTTTCAGTTGGAAGATCAGCTCTTCAATCTTTGATGTGGAGATCGGGTCGAGTGCACTGGCAGGTTCATCCATCAGGATGATCTCAGGGTCGACAGCAAGGGTACGTGCGATGCAAAGACGTTGCTGCTGGCCGCCGGATAATCCCAATGCGGAGTCGTGCAACCGGTCTTTTACTTCATCCCAGATAGCTGCCCGTTGCAGGGAAACTTCGACGATCTCTTTTAATTTCTTATGATCATGCATCCCATTGATCTTTGGGCCGTACGCCACATTTTCAAAGATGGATTTTGCAAAGGGGTTTGATTTCTGAAATACCATTCCGATCCTTTTCCGAAGGTTGACGGAATCTACATTTTTATCATAAATATTGAACTCATCCACCAACACTTCACCTGTGATCTTTACTCCCGGGATGAGGTCATTCATGCGGTTAAGCGTTCTGAGGTAAGTAGATTTTCCACAGCCTGATGGTCCGATCAGCGCAGTCACCTGTTTTTCAGGAACGTCCAACGAGATGCTGTTGAGCGCCATCTTGGTTCCATAGTGAAGCGTCAGGTTTTTCGATCTTATTTTTGTTTCTTTCATGGTTCTATTACGACCTTTTCAATAATCTAATGAGATCTTCTCAGCCTTGACCTGATAATAATGGCAACAAAATTCAGGGTAAAGGTCAGAAGGAGCAATACAAGTGTGGTGGCATATTGTATCGGTAAAGTCTGATCGACATTGACCGATTGGGTTGACATAATATAAATATGATACCCCAGCGACATGAACTGGTCACTGAGAGAATGCGGCAAAGTTGCAAGATAATATGCAGCCCCTGTGAAAAGGATCGGCGCCACCTCTCCTGCCCCCCTCGATATGGCTAAAATAGTACCTGTCAGTATCCCTGATCTTGCTCCCGGCAGAACAACTTTCCTGATGGTTTGCCATTTTGTTGCACCCAGAGCCAGGCTTGCCTCCCTTAGATCCCTGGGAACTGAATGAATTGACTCCTCCACGGAGACGATAACGACAGGTAATGTCAACAATGCCATTGTCAGGCTGGCCCATAGAATATTGGGTTGCGCCCAGATAAGTTGTCCTCCGAAAAAAGCTTTATCTATTCCCCCTCCAACAAACTTGATGAAGAATCCAAGGCCAAATAGTCCGAAAATGATAGAGGGCACCATAGAAAGTGTTCTTACGGCAAACTGTACGGCTTTTGCTATCCACGATGACTCCCGGGCATACTCGGTAAGATAAATAGCGGTAATAGCGCCGAACGGGACCGCAGCCACTGACATGATGATCACCATGAGGGCTGTGCCATACAAGGCAGGGAATATACCACCTTTAGTCATTCCTTCCTGTGGAAATGTAGTAAGGAACTTCCAGGATATATCGTCCTTGCCCCCGATAATTATGAGGACCAGCATTATAACTATGACAGCAATGATCAGGATCACGGATACGCCCGTTGCTCCCATCATAATCCCACCCGTTATTTTATCTGACTTTTTCATTTCTTCCCCTGTAAGCGTGTCATTAATCTTCCTTTGACATAAAATTCAGCAGTAGCATTCAGAGTAAAAGTAAAAACAAACAACAGCGTGCCAATCAGGAAAAGTACGTTGTAATGTGTGTCACCGAAAACAACCTCCGCCATTTCCGCCCCGATGGTCGCTGATAATGTCCTCACCGAATCGAAGGGGTTCAGGGTCATTAATGCGGCATTACCTGTTGCCATCAACACGATCATGGTTTCCCCGAATATTCTTCCGATACCTAGTAAAACAGCTGCGAAGATTCCCGGAGCTGCAGCCGGTAAGGTTACAAAAAAAGCTGTCTGCCATCTTGATGCACCGAGGGCCAGGCTGGCTTCCTTGTAGGTTGCAGGAACAGCGGTCATGACATCTTCAGTCACCGTAAAAATGATCGGTATGGCGGCCAGTGCCATGGCAACTCCGCCGACGAAGGCGTTAAGCCTGGTTTCATAACCAAAAAGATGCTGGAAGAAAGTTGCCATGACGATGAGTGCAAAGAAACCGATGACCACGGAAGGGAATCCTGCAAGAATTTCAATGGCAGGCTTTATGACTTCACGCATCCACCTGGGTGCAAATGCAGCCGAGAACAAGGCTGCAAGAATGGCTAATGGCGCAGCAAAAAGTATTGCGATGATGGTTATTTTAAATGTACCTACGATTAATGGCAGCAATCCATATCGCGGGCGATCAGACACCGGCATCCAGATCTTCCCTGCAAGACCTTTCAGGGTCACGGAGTTCCCTTCGCCTGAATCATCTTCTTTATAGGAAAGGCCACCGGCTTCCCCGGTAACGGTAGTATCAGATGTTGAATCGCTGGTTGCACCATACACTTCCTGCTTTTCAGCAGGGGCGGTTGTATCATTGCCACCGTAAACCTCTTGTTTATTATCATTCTGATTCTCTCCTGCAGATCTGTAGGTTTCCTGTTTAGCAGCAGATATTTCAGTCTTTTTTACTGCTTTGCCAGAGAAGATAGGCAGCGTTTCCCGGAAGACGAACAGAAAAATCAGTATAATAATGGCGATGGAAAGGAATGCAACGCCTGTAATGATCTTCTCTGCAAAGAATTCAGAAGGCCTCATCTGTTTTTTCAGACTATCCTTGCTGAAAACGAACTTGTGAGATTGATGTTTTGAAAGATCTTCCTGTTTAATCGTCTGCCTGGTGTTTTCTTCTGATGGACGAGTATCTTCAGTATTCATTATTCCGTCTTAAAAAAATCCAAAAGCAGCGCATTTAGCGCTGCTTTTGAACCATTTACTAACCACTACTTAACCGGGAAATAACCTTCCTCGACCACGAGTTTTTGACCCTCAGGTCCGAGGATCCAGTCGATGTAGTTCTTTATTTCGCCTGTTGGCCTGTTCCTCAGATACATATAGAGGTATCTGCTGATAGGATACGTTCCATTTTTAATTGTCTCAGCAGATGGGGTAAATGCCGGCGATTTATCATCTTTCTTCACCAGGCATTGCTTTATTCCTTTAGAATAGGCTGCTCCGCCGTACCCGATGCCATATTTATCATTCTTTACAGCATTGACAACGGCTGCAGTTCCTGGAAGTGTCTGGCAACTTGCAGCATAGTCTCCTTTTACCACATTTTCCTGGAAGAAAACATAAGTTCCCGAGCTGTTTTCACGGCCATACAGCTTGATGTCTGCATCGGCACCACCGACTTCTTTCCAATTCTTGATCTTACCTGTATAAATTCCACTCAATTGTTTAAGGCTGAGTTCATTAACCGGATTTGCTTCGTTTAAATAAACCGTAATACCGTCTTTGGCACAACGGATCTCAACGCCCAAAGAACCATAACGTTCCTTCAGCTTATCGATCTCGCTCTGCTTCATTGGACGACTGGCATCGCAAATATCAGTTGAACCATTGATCAAGGCGGAGATTCCCGTGCCCGATCCACCACCTGTAACCTGTATCGCAACTTCCGGATGCGATTTCATATAGACCTCAGCCCACCTCTGGGCCAGGATTACCAGCGTGTCTGATCCTTTTACCGTGATCTTCTTGGGCGCCGGCATGAATGCAAAGGCTATGACAGCAAGAAGGATAACAGCGGTTATCGTCTTTATAATATTTGATTTTTTCATGAAGGTTTTCTTTTTAAATAATTAATCTTTTACAATTGACTTCTTAAAATCTGGCCTGAATTCTGAGTGTTATAAAATTCTGCTTGACCGTATTACTATAATCATAAGAGCCCGGAACATTATTCACCGTATAATTCTGTACTACCTTCCCTGACAGTACTTTTTCATTCAAAGGAATAGAATAAGCCAGTTGCAGTTTAATATTATCACTAAAGAAATAGGTATAGGCAATTGTCCAGGTCCCATAAGCGATATCATTTAATCCGCTCATCAGTTTTTCGGTAGTTGTCGTGACAGTTTTTGCGATGGTGTACATATTGTTTGCCGAAGAATAAACTGGTGCACCGGTGGTTGTTTTAGTAGTCGTTTGATTGTACCCATATTTTGTCGAAATCGAATCCACTTTTATTTTAGTATTTGGGTTGTAGTAGTCGTAACGAACAGCAATCTGGTTCCTTTTCCCTATATTTTTGATAAGGTATACGTAATATCCCGTGAAATTGCGTTCAATGGCAGGAATTATGGCGGTAGTTGTAGTAGCTGTGTTTGTTTGTGCCAGTGTATCATGTTTCATGCTGTAAGATGTTGAATTCACAACTGCATTCTTGACATATGAACCGGGTGCGCCGTTGATACCCATAATATATTCTCCTTTAAGTGCAAGACCTCCAAGAACATCGAGGTAGAGCTGTGCTTCAACACCTGCCCAATGCCGTGGGACTGAACTCCCCTGGTTGGTTTCCGATTTGTTGAATGTATAGTCGGAACTCAAAAGGTCACTGGAGTTTGCTTTGACACCACCGTAGTAGCCGTGAGCGCCTATGCTAAGGCCACCTATTCTGCCCAATTTGAAACCATAGGTTGCACGTAGCATCAAATCTTTGATATTATCAAAGTCGAGGTTGTTCTGGGCTGCATTGATCGTATTTCCATTGGCATCCGTGTATGTATACCCTTCGTTCCCGTTTAACACGGCGAGTTGTATCTTGAGGTGGGTTTTGCGCGGCATTACTTCGAGTTTAAAACCGATGGCTTTTTCATCAGGGTATAAGGTGGTAATGACTCGCGAACGTTCAAGGCACTCCAGGTCGGATGATGAATATTCAACTTCATAATTGGGGCGGTCAAATTTACCGGCCCACAATGAAAAGGTCTTTAACCAGGGTTCATTTATCCTCGCATAAGCATTTTTAATGGATAAATTCCCAGGTGCGAAATCAGGCTCAAGTACAAAAGCGACTCCTGTTGCAGGTTCATAGGTAACCTTTACCCTTGCACGGCGGACCATAAAATTATTATAAGGGTAATTCGAGGATTGTTCATAATTAAACCATTGAGCCTGGACATAGCCCGATAATTTGATTTTCGTCAGGCTGGTAAGATCACCTTCAGCGGTTGCGATCCTGTCCTCGAAGCCGTTAAGACGGTCTCTCAGGGTTGTAACTGTCTGTGGCAGCGTGTCTTCTGATATCCTTTGAGCCATGACTGGCTTTGTCAGCATCATCGGAATGATTAATCCCAATGTTAACGCCATTTGCGTAATCCTTTTTGTAACTGTTCTTTTCATAGTTGATTGATTAAGTTTGTGGCAAAAATATGCCGGTTAGCAAAGTACCATGTTAACGCTACGTTACCTTTGTGTTAACAAATTGTAAAGGAATGGCTGAAAACAGGTGCTGGATGCTGGATGCGGGTGAAGTAGATGTAAAAAGGAAATGAGAGCCCGTTACTATTAACTTCTGTTTTTTCTCAACTTCAGTAAATAACAATAACTCATTTCGAAGTCCGTGATTTTATCACAACACCAGGCGGAATAATAAAAAGAGACCACCTGCAACCAGAATGGTCACAGGTAGGGTGAAAACCCAGGCAACAAGAATATTTTTTATAGTGGCCATCCGGAGGTTCTGCCGCCCTTCTCCTGCTACCATAGCCCCTGCTACACCGGAAGAAAGCACATGTGTAGTGCTCACAGGCAGCCCAAGCCAGGTGGATACACCAATAGTACTGGCTGCTATTAGTTCCGCACTTGCTCCCTGTGCGTATGTAAGATGTGTTTTCCCGATCTTTTCGCCGATCGTCACCACGATCCTTTTCCATCCGATCATTGTCCCAAACCCAAGAGATAACGATACCAGCAGGATTACCCAACGGGGTGCATATTCAGTATGAGTCTTTAATTTTTTCATATTTGATCTCAATACGGATATATCAGCAGGTTTCAAAGGTGCTTTTGCTTTATTGTAAAAACTTTTCAGCACCAGGTCAATATTCTTTGAGATCAGAAATATAGATTTGCGGATATTGAAGTTTGCATTTTTATTTACCTGGGCCACAGAGTTTTTTCCAAAAAGCTGCCTGTTAATGTTCTGTAAATTGAACAGAACAACACGATAACCTGTCCGTCCTTTTTCAGTCAGCGTAAGTGTATCCATTTTCTTCATTGTCCATTCGACCCTTTTGACATCCATAAAGAGTTTTTGAGCAGGCTGGCTCCGGTCAAGGGCAAAAAAAGCCGGGGCAAATGCGATCAGGATAAGCATGATCAGGCCAACTCCTTTTTGCCCGTCATTCGAGCCATGAGCATAACTGACACTGGTACAGGTGAGCACCAGGATGGTCCGGATCCAAAGGGGTGGCGGCTTTTTACCCTGGGGTTCCTTAAAGATCTCCTCGTTCCTGATGAGTTTTTTTAGCAATAACATAAACAAAAACGCCAACCCAAATCCAAAGACAGGCGAGATGAGTAAAGAAAGTCCAACCTCTGTTACCTTGGTCCAGTTCAAAGCAACCTCATGATTCCCGGGAAGAAGAATAAATGCAGCCCCAACACCGAAAATAGAGCCGATAAGGGTATGCGAACTTGAACAGGGTATTCCGATGTACCAGGTGGCCAGGTTCCATATGATGGCAGTCAGGATCAGTGAAAAAGCCATTGCAACGTTATGCGAAAGTATCGGGTCAATAATGACGTCCAAAGGAAGCAGATTAATGATGCCAATCGCCACAACGATCCCACCAACGTTCACACCGATAAAATTCCATAATCCCGACCATATGACCGCAACCGTGGGTTTTAAGGTGTGGGTATAGATCACCGTCGCGACCGCATTGGCCGTATCGTGAAATCCATTGATAAATTCAAATGAACAGGCTGCAAGTAGGCATAAAAGGAGAAAAATACTGTAAACAGTACTGAGTCCGAACATAGGTTAGTAAATTGGTACATTAAAAGTAGACTAGTTGATTGACAGAAATGTTGACCCAATATTACACCAAAATTAAATAATTGTTAAATATTTCATAAGAAAATGGCACATATTCCAAAAATAAAGTCATTGACGACATATTCAAGATCAACAACGAAATTACTATTTACTATTAAAACCCGATCTCATGTTTATGAAACCACAAACAATATAATCCTGCATTACAAATAGTTATATACTATTTTCTTTTAATGCTCCATCACACCATTTTTCATTTAATAAGTATCCCCCCTCATTAAAGGATATATTCTTCCAAAAACTATAAAAGTGTATAATTGAAATATCAGTTGGTCCATGTTCTTTTCAATGATCATATTTCGTATATTTACACCTTGTAATCAACCATTCATGGATCATGACAAAAAAGAAAAAAGAACAAATTAAAAAGAAAAGAGTTGTTAAAAAACTTGTTCCAAAAGCCGGATTGGCGCTTAAGAATGAATTTTATCTTGATGCTTCATGGATACTGTCTTCAATAATAGAAACAAAGCTTAGAAGAATCCTTACCCTAATGAACAATGAGCATCCAGGATTGGGATTCGGATTATTGAAATGTTTAAGACAAATAAGGCATCTCCAAAATAAAGGTTCCAGCCAGCTACTTGAGAAACATTTTGAACTCAGGTTGATCAATGAATTAAGGACATGGGCTCATCATCGGAACAGCATTTATAAAGATCTTATTGATACTCATGTTTCTTTTCGGAGGATAAAAAAAATGGCCGAAGAGGGAATTATTCTTTACCAGGAAATGAATAATGCCTATAAGAATTTTAAAAAAGAATGGACCAAGGATCTTGTGAAAGATTTTTCTTACCAGGCTGAAACAGATGAAACCACTACATGAAAATAAAGCTGGTACATTTTTATATCGTTATTACCAAAAAAGGAGTGCTTCTTTTTGGTTAAATATTTGTAAAGCAGGAATAACCGCAACAGAGAATGATATCCACAAAGCAAGGGTGGATTTGAAAAAATTGTTTGCCCTTTTCGTGTTTTTCGATGTGCTTTCTTTTGAAAAGATAAAGTCGAGTGATCCCAGAAAACTTTTTAACAACATCTATAACGCCGCTGGTGAGATTCGTGAAATCCAGATGAATCTTCTCTATCTTGAAAGTTTGCAAAGACCTGATGCCGACCTTCAACTTTTCTCTACATTCTTGAAAAGCAATTTAAAATCAAAAATCAAAAAGTTCATCCAGTCAATCATTAAACTCGATGAAAAGAAATTTGATCAACTCCGTCGGACCATCAGGAAAAGCTGCAAAGAATTAAATGTGGAAAAGATTATCAGTAAATGTGATCATTTTTTTATGATCCATTCGAAAAAGATTAAAAAATACCGCCTGGATACTTCAATAATTGAGAATGTCCATAAAATAAGGAAAGAGATGAAAAAGATATCTGAAGTTGCAGGTCTATTGAAATTAACACGAACCGGTGAATTTATTGAAAACCTTATTACTTCACTCAATGATACTGAAATGTATATTGGTGATTGGCATGATAAGGTGGTCCTTTATAATTCAATAGATTCATTTATTCAAAAAAATGAAAAATGTAAAGAAGGAAAATGTACCAGCTTGGAAAATCTAAAGAATTCTATGATAAAGGACGCTGATGCACTATTGAAAAAGATATTACCCGGAGTCGATAAGGTAGTTGATCTGATAGATCATATGTCTCTCTCCAGAAACATCAATTAATCTCTTTTCGGGTACAGTTTATTTTGATTATTTATTTTTCTTTGCTTTTTTCTTCCCTTTTATTGATTTCCTGGATTTTTTCGTCTTACGGCTTTTTTTGATATTTTTCTTTTTTTCAGTGTCTTTACTTTCTATTTCCAGCATTTCAGCCTCATTCTCAGGTAGAACTTCTTCCCTGACTTCTTTAACCTCTGCTGCAATTGATTCTTCTGGTTTTTGATCAGGTAAAAAAGAGACGAAAATCAGTTTGTGATCCTTTTGAAGAATATCGATTTCCTCCTGACCAATCTGTTTAATTTTACGCTTCTTTTGTGAAAAATAAGTTTCGTTTCCTTCTTCTTTCAATATGATCATCGACTTTTTCTTCCCAAGAAATGAAATAAAATTCCTGGCATCCTGAAGATTACCCCGGACATGCACATCCGGAATAATGATTTTTTGTTTTTTGTTCATTTTCTTGTTTTTTTTTTCAAAAATAACAAATCAAAATACCTTTTGCAAACAACGCATAGAAATAATGCTACTTGAGAGTTGACAATTATGCCACTTGATCAATAATCTTTCTCAGTTTTTGTTGTGCAGGTTTTTCACATTCATAGACAACTTTGTGACCATCACCCATTGCCTTCTCAATATCCCTTATGTCTTTGACCAACCTGAACATTCCATTGATTTCGACCGAGGCAGCCTGATCTGTACCCCAAAGTGTACGGTCCAGGGTTATATGGCGCTCAATAAATGATGCTCCAAGTGCGACTGCGGCATAGGAAGGTGCAAGCCCGGTTTCATGTCCTGAATATCCGATGGGAAAATCCTCAAACTTTTGCATGAACGTCCTGATCACGAGAAGGTTCAGTTCGTTTACTTTACACGGATATGCAGAGGTTGATTGTGCAAGAAGTAACCTGTCGGGATCCACAAGTGATATTGCAGCTTCAACTTGTTCCATGGATGACATTCCTGTAGATAAAAATAATGGTTTTCCAAGGCTGTTCATTTTCCTAAGAAGTTCAAGATCAGTTATCGTGGCAGAAGCAGCTTTGTAAGCAACCGGATTAAATTGTTCAAGGAATTCAACGGAACATTCATCCCATGCTGAAGCAAACCAATGAATGCCTTTGTGTTTACAATAGCTGTCTATTTCAGAATATTCATTATATCCGAACTCAATCTTACGCCTATAATCAATGTAGGTCATCCTGCCCCAGGGAGTATCTCTTTCAAGGGTCCATTGACTCATTGGAGTGCTCAATTCTGGTGTCCTTTTTTGAAATTTAACGGCATCACATCCAGCAAAAACAGCTCCATCAATAAGCTTTTTTGCCATTTCGAGACTCCCATTATGATTAATGCCGATTTCAGCAATAATATAAACTGGTTCACCTTCGCCGATATAGCGATCACCAACTTTGACTTTTCTTCTTGCTTTCATTGTAGATTCTGTTTAAAAAAAATAATAATCTCTGCGAACTCCCTGAAGGCGCCTTGACCTCCTTTATTACTTAAGATGAAGTGTGATATTTTCTTTATAGATGGTAATGCATCTGAAGGACAGGCAGATAATCCAACAAGTTCCATGATCTCAGCATCATTGATGTCATCACCGATATATGCAACTTCCTCAGCCCGGATCTTTCTTTTGTTCAAGATCTCCTCTAATGTCAAATATTTGTTTGTGCATCCCAAATGAAGTTCCTTTATATCAAGCTTAGCAGCCCTGCTGCGGACAATCTCTGAATTTTCACCTGTAATGATCCCTGTTTCAATATTCATTAGCTTTCTGAGCCTTTCAACCCCCATTCCGTCGCGAAAAGAAAACTTTTTCATTTCTTCTCCTGCTCCCGAATAATAAACTCCTCCATCTGTAAGTACGCCATCACAGTCTGTCAAAACGAGTTTGATATTCAATATTTTTTTAATAATTCTTTTCCTGTACTTTTTCATATTTTGGCTTTTACCAGCATGTCCAGCCACCATCCACGATAAGATTTGAACCTGTCATATAAGGCGAAGCATCACTGGCAAGAAAAACAAGAGCACCTTTGTAATCGTTTGGTTCAGCCATTCTTCCAATAGGTGTCTTTTTTGAATAATTTTCTATAAAGAAATCATCCTGACCGTTTCTTACCCCGCCAAGTGTCAGAGTATTAACCCGCACCCCATTGTGACCCCAATAAGCAGCAAGATATTTTGTCAACATGATGATCCCGGCTTTAGTCACAGGATAGGCAGGAGGCTTAAAAAATGTTTGAATCCCATGTGAAGTTTTATAGATATTCTGATCTGGTGCCGTAATGCCATATGTTGAACCGATATTGATGATTCTTCCGCCATCCTGTTCAACCATATGGCTACCTATGACCTGAGAACATAAAAACACACCGGTCAGGTTGACGTCCAGTGATTTTTGCCATAGTTCTAAAGGATAATTCTCGAAACGGGATTGTTCTGAGGCTGCTTTTGGATCCTCAAACATATCGTTTATGGCTGCATTGTTTACAAGTATATCTACCTTATTGTATTCTGCAACAACATCTTTCAACAAACTAATTATTGAAGTTTTATCGGTTACATCTAAATAGTGTCCCCTGGAACCCACAAGTTTTTTTTGTGCAAACTCTTCACATTGTTCTTCATAAAGATCTGCAACAATGACCTTTGCTCCTGCCTCATTTAATGCAATACAATGATTTCTGCCCAATAATCCCAGAGCACCTGTGACAATAGCGGTTTTGCCTTCTAATGAGAACAGATTTGAACTTGTCATTTATTTCGGGGTTTAGTATTAAATCCTGATGTTTTCCTGAATGTCGGTTGAACCGGTATCCCCCTGATCTGTGACAGAAGATTACCCTGATGAATTGATTCCTTTAACAGTGTTAATGCTTCCTCATAGGCAGACAGGGTAAACTCTATGTCAGGAATTGTGTGTGAATAAGAAATATTATGCATTCCCGACCAAAGGATCCCTCGTTTTAAAAGCTCCTGCTGAAGGAACGATTTCAATATTAATGGATCACCTGCTTTCTCATCAAAAGTCACCATCGTCCTGAAATTATATCCGATTGCTTTTGTATAAGGCATTTCCAGATCTTCAGCGATTTTGTTATATCCTTCTTTCAGAAATCCCCCCATCAAAGAGATTGCTGAAATGACCTCTTTATCTCTCATTTCTTCGACGGTAGCCTTTATAGCTGCCAGTGAAAGTGCTTCACCACCAAAAGTCGAGAAGAAAAATACTTCATCTTCAAGTACATTCATTATTTCCCTCTTCCCGCACAGAACAGAAACCGGCATTCCGTTTGCAATAGCTTTGGAGAAAGTTGCCAAGTCTGCTATGATTCCAAAATATTCTTGTGCCCCACCCAAGGCCATCCGGAAGCCAGTCCACATTTCATCGAAGATCAGGATGATACCATTCTGACGACAAATATCTGCCAGCTTATGTAAAAAATTGTCTTTAGGCTCCTCAAACACGACAGGCTCAAGGATAACAGCAGCGACATCTTCATCAATAGATCTTAGAAGAGAGTCTGTATCATTATAAGAAAATGTAAAAGTCAGATCTTTGATGCAGTCAGGAATACCAGCATTCCGCGCAATTGTACTCACATACCAATCATGCCATCCATGATATCCGCAACATAAAATCTTGTTCCTGCCTGTATATGCCCTGGAAATCCTGATGGCAGCACTTGTCACATCAGCCCCGGTTTTACTGTAGCGAACAGATTCAGCATTAGGAACAATCTCTCTTAGAAGTTCTGCAACTTCAACCTCCAGCGGATGCATCAATGAAAAAGTAATTCCGTCGTCTAATTGTTTACGAATAGCTTCATCAACAACGGTGTACGAGTACCCTAATGATAACGGGCCTATTCCCATGTTAAAATCAATGTATTCATTACCGTCTACATCCCAGACATGCGCTCCTTTTCCTCTTATAAGATATTTGGGAGCAACACCATTCACATACTGTGTAGGTCCTTTTGCAAGGGTTTGGGTAACACACGGAATAAGACCTTTAGCTCTTTCGTACAAGTCATTTGACTTGTCAATTAAAGGATAATCCTGCTTTAAATCAATTTTATTTGGCATTTTTATTATTTAAAATCCGGTTTGATAATGATTCACCATCAAGTCCATGATAATGCAATGCTTCCGATGGGGTTCCGCATGCAGGAAAGCCATCAATGGCAAATATTGTGAAATTATTGTGCTCCATCATGTTAGCTTTGGTCAATTCAGTGATCAAGAATTCACCCAGTCCACCATACTGTGCATGATCTTCAATCACGAAAATCTGGTCATGATCCATGATAATTTGTTCCAGCCAGAAAATATCCACAACATTTAGCCAGGGCATGTTGATCACTTCAAGTTTAAAACCTTTCCCTGCAAGGATTTCATAAGCAGTTAAGGATTCACTCAACATCACAGGTCCATATGCAAAGATCACTGCATCTGTTCCTTCCCTGAGAATCGTACCCTGGCCTCTTGTAAATTGATATGATTTTGGTAATTTAATCTCGCATGGAGATGGGCCAATATTCATACGAATGACACAACTTTTAACAGAAGCCTGAATACAGTACTGTACTATTTGTTCTGTTTCCACCGGATTGCAGGGCTGAATGACTTCAATACCAGGAAGTGCACCAAGTAACGAGATATCACGGATACTTTGATGGGATTTACCTGGTCCTGCAGGGATCAATCCGGCATAATGACAAGCATAAATGATCTTGTTTGCCTCTGAACAATTATTATATATCTGTTCATTTGCCCTTGAAGCCAGGAAACTTGCAAAAGAATTTACAACAGGTAAAAATCCCATTTTAGCCAAGCCTCCTGCCATAGAAACCATGTCTTGTTCTGCAATTCCATTTTCAATGAACCGCTCAGGAAAAGCCTTCTCAAAATAACGTAGACGGCAATCAGAGGAAAGATCAGCATCCAGGACTACAAGATTTTTGTGTATCGAACCCTGTTTCAGCAACTCCTTCCCGTAAGCTTCAACAACATAGTCATGGCTTTGTTTTAATCTTTCATTTAATGGGGCAGAAGAACTAACAGGTTCACCCATGGAATTATATTCCATGGAGGAAATATGAGACTTTTTAAGAGTTTCAGTATCAGTAGTTCTAAGTCTGGAAAATCCCACCTTATCCAGATAGCTATTGATCCGGTCCCTGATCTCATTCAATGCTTTCTCATATGATTCATCATCGGGAGCACCTGCATGCCATGGGTAAAATCCATTATTTTCTATAAGTGCGGCAGGATGCTCCATAAAGGACACTCCTTTACCTTTAATGGTATCAGCAATGATAAATTTGGGCCCGGTTTCTATGGTTCTTAGCTCCCTGAAAAGCTGATCAAGTTCTGTGAAATCATGCCCATTTACCCTCCTTACATGCCAGCCAAAGCTTTTGATTTTTGTTTCCAGGTCACCAAGTGAAATGATCTCCTCCACAGGACGATCCGACTGGATCTTATTGTGATCCATGATAACAATAATATTTGAAAGATTCTGCTGAGCACATGATTGTAAAGCTTCAAAATTCTGTCCCTCCTGAAATTCACCATCACCGGTCATGATATAAATATCCCCTTTGAAGTTGAAAAATCTTTTAGCCCACGCCATTCCCCTTCCTTTTGAAATTCCCATTCCCAGCGAACCGGAATTCGCTTCAATTCCTTTGATATGAATATCAGGATGACCATCCAATCCGTTAATCTTACGTAACTTCAATATCTGATCTTCTGAAATAACATCTAAAGAAAACAGCACAGAATAAAGTCCTGGCACATCATGACCTTTTGACGAAAAATAGATATCCCTGTCATCATGATCAAAGCCAACATCGATTGTATTCATCTCTCTGTAAAAAAGCCAGGTGACTATATCCATTGAGCTGAAGCTGGATCCAAGATGTCCCGATCCTGCATTTTTTACCATCGAAAGCGCATTCAGCCTGCACATATCCGAGATTACTGCAACCTCCTGATAAAAGTCATTTTCCAGACTTAGAATCCTGCGAAATTCTGATACGGGAATAATTTCAATGTTCATACTTCTTTAACTTGTTTTTATAATCTTCAATATGATGTAATTCTTCAAGATGGTTCTCATACCAGTATTTACCCACATATTTCTCATTTATTAATGAAATATCCGGGTGCTCATCAAGAAGCAATAAAATGTCATCAAGACTAAAATCAGGATTTACGGGGAACAGCCGGTTATAAACTTCCGAGATTAAGAGATAATCTTCTTCATAATCTATAGTCCACCGGTATTCTGTGGAGAGGTCCTTCCCGGAATTCCAGCCTACATTTCCGATTCTGAACTTTTCCGGATTTTCCCAAATAAAAGGAGTTGTGTGCTCCCTTTCCAATCTTCTGTTTGCATTCTCCCATGCTGATTTAAGAGCAGCAAAAGACATGATCTCCACATCATTACCGTCTGGGAATGAAGCAGGGTGCAGGTTGCTGACAAAATCAAATTCCGGGAACCATTTTAAATAATATCCTATGGCCTGGTCAATAATTTGTGGATCGATCAATGGACAATCAGAAGGAATTTTTACCAATGCATCAGCTTGATATTCAAGTGCAAGCTGATAATGGCGGTCAAGCAGATCATAAAGGTCACCACGGAAACAGTTGATATTTTTATTTATACAAAGATTTTCAATCGGATCATCCTGACGGGATATCGAGGTTGCTACTACCAGTTCACCATATAATTTCGCTTTTTTGATCCTATCTGTTAATCTTGTCAGAAGCGGTTCTCCGCATAATGGCAGTAACACCTTACAAGGTAGGCGGCTCGAGGAAGTTCTGGCCTGTACAGCAGTTATAATATTCATCTTGACTTTGTCATCAATAAAGACTCTTTACTTACTTTTTAAACCACAGTTAGTCATCATTACCTTTCAATCATTATAGTATGGGGTATAAAGTTCCTGTTTAGATATCCTGGCAATTTCTTTCGCTGAGGTTCCACCGTTTTGTATTGGTACAAGCTTTTTAAGAAGATCTAACCTGAACTCTGAATGCACCTCTTTTCCCAAAATCATCCCGATATATACAACTGTCGAACGTGCAGTGATTAACACATCACAATTTGCTATCATAGGATTAATATCCTGATCAGTATAAACAATGGCGCCGGGAACATACTTATCAATTTCTTTTTTAGCTCTTTCCCAATTCTCATTTGGATGAAGTTTGAAAATGATCTGTCTTCCATTTGCAATCCTGACTGCATTGATCAGAAATCGTTTACGATTCTCAGAATTCATCGTTTCCCTCCTGTCTGAAGTTGCAACCAATACAAAATTCCTGTATGGAAACTCATTCTGTAAGAAACTCTCAATATTGTCGAAATTAGGAATGCCTGTAACCTTTATTTTTGAAGGATCAATTCCTTTGGAAATAAATAGCTCACGATATCCCTCTGAAGCAACGAAAAACAGATGGTATGCACGCGATAGACCAGTTGCAGAAGTTCCAGCCATCCACCTTGGTAAGGAAAACAACCTGACCACGTGATAAAGAATATTTTCCGGCTCTGTCATCCCCTCCTGAACAAGGACAAGTCTTTTATCTTTTATATTGCCCTGAACAAGAATGTCCTGGCATGTAAACACAAGGTCATAATCGTTCCTTGTAGCTCGATAATCAATTCTAAGATTATTGGCATGGAAATATTTTTCAGTTTGCTCTCTGAATTTTCCTCCCATAATAGTAAAATCCAACAGATGATTCCTGACCAGAAAATCAATGAAGCCGGTAGCATAAAAAGCTGTAAAAAAGCAATCAGATTCAGGAAAATATCTTGAAATCTGATGCATCATCGTGCTTTGATTTAATGACCCACAGATAAACAGAATTTTCCTTTTCATTCAGATACATTTAGAAATTGTAAAGTTAGATTTGGGGAAAAACAGAAAGATTAATAGAAAAAGAAATTTTCGTTAAACAAATGTTTCCGAAATCATTTTTCCCGTAAAAAATAGATCTTTCTGGATGCTTCGCTTTAATTAATCGTTAAATCAATGAATTACCTGGTTTTACACCTATATGAACTTTAGCTAATTTCTTAGATTTGTCTCGAATACCTGAACAAAATGGATGCATTCCTGTTAGGAATTATATTAGGCCTTACTATCACTATTTCTTTTGGTCCCGGGGCAATAGCATTGTTCAAGGTTACCTTGGAAAAGGGGTTGATGGCTGGTTTTATCTTTTCAGTAGGATTGTTGATCAGTGATCTTATTCTGATTATTATCAGCTACTTTGGAACATTAAAGATCATTCCGGTCGGTCATTTTGAATTGTTGGGCATCATCGCGGGATCAATCCTTATAATAATGGGAGTAATTTCATTCATGAATGAACGCCTTGGATCCTGGCAAACGAAAACCTATCCGGGATTAAGTAAGAATAAATTATTGATCATCGGCCATGGTTTCCTGATAAATATTGCAAATCCTTTCAGTTTAATTTTTTGGATTGGTATTGTCGCGTTTGCAGGTAAGAACTGGGGGTTACAGAGTCAAAAAGTTCTCGTTTTCTTTAGTGGAATTTTAATTACTGCATTCTTATCAGATATTTTAAAGTGTTATTTATCAAATATGTTAAAGAAATTATTGGCCTCGCAAGCCTTGTCATGGATCAACAGGGGTGTTGGAATTATCTTCATTATCATAGGTTTGTTTATTATTTACAAATCCTGTCATTGATCCTCCTCATATTAATTTTGTGCGGTCTTAGTTTCTTTGATTCATAATTTCTTATTAATTTATTAATATTCATGTAACATTTCAAAACGAATTTTGCATATTTATTAACCTCAATAAAATATAATGAATATAACTCAAAAACAACAAAATACCTTTCAGTATGAATTGTTAGCCGAATTGGATGATTTTCTGATATCACAACGAAACAAATATCCCCCAGACGAAATATTAAAGATCGACCTCCATTGCCACGATCATAACAGCGATATTCCTGATGAACTTCTCGGCAGGATACTGAATCTTCCCGAAACCTGGACAACTACTGAGCAATTGATTGCAACACTTAAAAAGAATGGGTGTGACACATTCACAGTGACCAATCACAACAATGCCAGGTCATGTTATGAATTAAAGGAAAAAGGATCAGACGTTCTGGTAGGCGCTGAATTCAGCGTGTCTGTCCCCGATTTTAATATCGGTATCCATGTCCTGGCATATGGTTTTAGTCAGGAGCAGGAAAAGATGCTTCTGAAACTCAGGAAGAACGTTTATTTATTCCAGGAGTTTGCAAATGAAAATAATATACCTACTACATGGGCTCATCCGTTATTTCATTACAGTAAAAACGGGTCTCCCCCATTCAGTTTTTTTACAAAGATGATGCTGATCTTTGAAAGGTTCGAAGTGCTTAATGGACAGAGGGATACGTGGCAGAATATGCTGGTCAGGTCGTGGCTTGACAGTATTACCCCTGAAATGATAGACAGTGCATCTTCGGAAGCTGATATTAATCCCTCAAAATATTGCAGGGATCCCTATAAAAAAATAATGTCAGGAGGTTCTGACAGTCATATGGGAATATTCTCAGGGATGACAGGGACCTGCCTCCATGTGCCTGATCTGAAAACCAGGCTGGAAACCACAAGCCGTTCCGAACTTGCACTGGAAGCGATCAGGGAAGGCAGAATGGCACCTTACGGTTCGCATCAGAACAGTGAAAAACTGACCATTGCTTTCCTTGACTATGTTTGCCAGATAGCCCTGTACCGCAGAGACCCGGGAATGCTGAGGATACTTCTTCATAAGGGCACCACCCAGGATAAAATCATCTCATTGCTTGTTTCCAATGGGTTTGCAGAGCTTCAACGTCATAAAGTGACAATGAATTTTATTGAATTGTTCCATGATTCATTTCTTGGGAAATCACC
This sequence comes from uncultured Bacteroidales bacterium, assembly GCA_963768805.1. GTDB lineage: Bacteria > Bacteroidota > Bacteroidia > Bacteroidales > FEN-979 > FEN-979. Next base: position 185,722 of record CAVYJI010000004.1, read on the forward strand.
ATCGTTTACAAAAAGATTCTTTGTACCCAGGGTATATAAACCTGTATTTGATGATGCACTTAAGATCGCTGCAACGTATAATGGTCCGAATGAGAAACTAGTTGAAAGCTACAAAGAAAACATAGCTGCTATCAATCAGAAACTGAATAGTATCCTCTTCAACAGGCTTAAAGTAAAAGTCGATAATCTGAGAAAAGATGGGAAATCAGGCAATATAAACCTCAATAGCCTGATCGATCATTTTGAGATACCCAGTGAATTCAGGGCGTTGCTTGAAAGTAAGAGAAAGGTAGTGGCGATGCCGGGTGAAAGGATGGAAATGCCGGATATCCCCGAGTTACTTGATGGTTTGTCTTTTCCATTCCTGGCTTCAGCCCTGATCCTTGCTGCCCATTTCACGAGCACCCGTGTCCTTTATACCACGAGACCTTTACTTCAAACCTTTTCTGAAAGAATTGGAAAGCTTGAACATCCCAAAAGGATGCTCTGGTTAACTGATACATTTGGAGACAATAACGGTGTTTCAATGGTTCTAAAGTCATTTCACGAAGAAATAAAAGCAAAAGGTCTACCGATTGATATAATGGTCTGCAGCAATGACATAATGCCGGATGACCATCTGATAGTTTTAAAACCACTCGGTGAGTACAATGTTCCTCTTTACCGTGAGCAACCCATCAGGATCCCAAATTACCTCGAGATACATCATAAATTCCATGACGGGGAGTATGACCGGGTCATTTGTTCAACAGAAGGACCTATGGGGATCGCAGGATTATACTTAAAACATGCTTATTCTGTCAACACTTATTTTTACTTGCATACAGACTGGATCATGTTTGCGAAAAAAGTCCTGGATATTGAGAAAAGCAATATCAATCGGTTCCGTCGACTTTTGCGGGCATTCTACAGGAACTTTGATGGCTTGTTCGTCTTAAATAAAGACCAGGAAAAATGGTTGACCGGCAGAGAGATGGGATTCAGGACCGAGGCTGTATTTCCGACTGCACACTGGGCAGGACCAAAATTCATTCCGGGTAAAGACAACAGGGCGGACATACCAGGAATCATGGAAGATGATAAGGTAATTTTATTTACGGGGCGTGTAAGCCAGGAAAAGGGGGTCAAAGAGCTTCCGGAGATCTATGAAGGAGTTAAAAAAGCCGTTCCCGGGATCAAGCTTGTCATTGCAGGTACCGGCCCATCTGAGAATGAATTGCGGAAATTACTCCCTGAGGCGGTGTTTCTGGGATGGGTGAATCACAATGATCTTCCGGGCATCTATTCTTCCGCTGATATCCTGATACTTCCATCCAGGTTTGACACATTCAGCTGCGTAGTCTTGGAATCACTCAGCTGTGGATTACCTGTGATTGCTTATAAAACAAAAGGACCTAAGGATATTATTGTTGACGGATCGACCGGATATCTGGTGAATTCAAATGCAGATCTTATCAACAGGCTGATAGAGTATTTCACTGATATTGATCAGCAAATTGCTTTCAGGACAAATGCTTTAAGCCGGGCCAGGGAATACAATAAGGAAAATATCATCAACAGTTTCCTGCAACAGGTCGGACTGGCCAATGGTTCTCCTGCCACTTTATGAATGCACAAAAAGATAAATGGACCTGGTGGAAGCATGGCATCTTTTATCACATCTATCCCCGGAGTTTCTGTGATTCCAATAACGACGGAATAGGCGATATCAATGGTATAACCGCCAAGCTGCAATACCTGTCCGGCCTGGGCATAACTGCAATATGGATATCACCTGTTTGCAAGTCCCCGATGAAAGATCTTGGCTATGATATCATGGATTACAGGAACATAGATCCTGTCTTTGGCAGCCTGGATGACTTCAGGCGCCTTTTAGAGGAAGCACATCGTCAGGGAATAAGGATCGTGATGGACCTGGTTATGAATCATACCTCCGGTTTACACCCCTGGTTTATTGAATCAAGGTCGTCAAAGGATAACCCTAAACGTGACTGGTACATCTGGCAGGATGGAAGAAAAAACAGGAGACCTAATAACTGGCATTCCGCTTTCGGAACATCGGCCTGGGAATATGATGCGCAGACAGGCCAGTATTATCTGCATTCTTTTTTTAAGGAAATGCCTGATCTGAACTGGCGGAACAAAAAATTAAAAAAAGCGTTCTTTGAAGAGGTGAGATTCTGGCTTGATATGGGTGTTGACGGGTTCAGGCTGGATGTCATAAACATGATCGTCAAGGACAAAAAGTTCAGGAATAATCCCCTGTTTTTTGGGATCCCATGGATACAGAAGCATGTTTATACGCGGAACCGCCGGAAGTCGCAAAGGATCACACACCAGCTTCGCAACCTGCTGGACGGATATAATGACAGAATGTCTGTGGGTGAGATATATGCCATGCCACCCGGAGATCCTGCATTAGCAGCAGATTATCTCGGGAAAGGAGATGATTCAATTCATCTTGCATTTGATTTCTCACTTATCTTCCAGCCATGGAATGCACGAAAGTTCAGCAATTGTCTTGAGAACTGGTACAGGCAGATCCCCGAAAAAGGATGGGCCTGCAATGTCCTTTCCAACCACGATCTTTTCCGTAGTAACAGCCGGTTTGGCAGGAGCAGGAACTATATTGCGAAATCAAAAATAATGGCTATGTTCTTAATTACTGTCAGGGGAACACCTTTTATCTATTATGGTGAAGAGATAGGTATGACGAACGGGAAAATAAAAAGGAACCAGGTTGTCGATCCACTGGGGAAAAAATTCTGGCCATTCTTTAAAGGCAGGGATCGCGCCCGGACCCCGATGCAATGGAATGACAGAATAAACGCGGGATTCTCAGAATCCAATCCATGGTTACCGGTAAATCAGAATTATAAGCATATCAATGTTGAAGCAGAATTGAAAGATCCCGGATCAGTGCTATCACTTTATAAAAAACTGATCCTGTTGCACAACAATTCTGAAGTCCTGCAAAAGGGTGACTTTATTCCGGTGATAAAAGGAAATAAAGGTATTCTTGCTTTTAGCAGAAGGTACAGTGGCAAGGAACTTTTTATTCTTCTGAATTTCAGAAAAAGACCGGTAAGGATAATCATTCCTGCTACCAAAGAAGGTACAATCCTTATATCCACTCACAGAAATGAGGGAAATAGAATAAGCATCAGAAAGGAAGTGATCTATCCATTTGAAGCGACTATGATTGAGTTGAACTCCTGAAGAAATTAATCCGGGAAAATATTATTGAAGATTAACTGGATACTGCAATCTTGTTATCATGAACAGGGATAATTGTCCTGATTGTACTATGTGACTTGTGCCACCTGATGATCTCCTCGTATTTGATGTTGACCTCGTCTACAATCGACTCCCAGTGCCTGTAAACTGTTTTACGTGCACCTTCACCGGCCCGTTTTATCAATTCAGGATGTTGTTTGAGTTGAATGACCTTTTCGGCTATGGCGGCAGGACTATTATTGACCAGGAATCCATTAACATCATCCATAATACCTTCTGATGATGATGTATTCCTCACGACCACCGAAGGAACATCAAAAGCTGCAGCTTCCCTTATAACAAGAGGAGCATTATCATATATAGAAGGAAAGATAAACAGATCTGCACACGCGTAAATCTGTTTCATTATGACCCTGTCAAGTACAACACCCGTAAATGTTACTTTTTCTGAGAGTCCCAGCTGTTTTATCAAAGTCTTCATCTCTTTTGCAGCATAACCCTCACCTGCGAAAACCATTTTAAATGGCTCATTCCTTTCTTTAAGGATGCCCAGGGCTTCAATAATTGTCTTCACATTTTTCTCCCACCTTAGCTGACCTACAAAGAGCAACACAAAATCATCATTATCAGCGTTGATCAATTCAAGTCCTTTGTGCCTGAATTTCAGATATTTTCCCTTCTCAGGAATTTCAAAATCGGTTCCATTTGGCATCACGTCGCATTCACCTATGAATCCATAATCTTTGAGAGTTTCCCCTGTCGCCCGGTTCGGCACCCAGACCACATCTGCATTGTTATAGAAATCCATTGTCAGGTTCATCATGAAATCAACAAATATCTCACCATTCAAAGCCTTTTTGAAATCTTCCCGGTATTTGGTGTGGAAGGTCGCAACAAGAGGTACACCGAGCTTTTTGGAAAGCTTTTGGGCAAGCTGACCACTGATAAAAGGACAGTGGGCATGAAGGATATCAAAAGTATTTTTTGAAAGTTTCTTTTTGAATGTAAAATCGATCATGGGAAGCCCGACCCTGTATGGATTCATTCCGGGCAGTAAAACCGATTTGAACCGTAACACCTTATAATCAACCCTGTCCTTATAATCTTTGACGTTTGGAGCAACCAGGCTGGCCTGGCCGTGTTTCAGATTCATCCAATAGGCATAATTATGGGCAGTCATCCCTACCCCATCCATAATAGGAAAATAAGAGTCGTTGAATTGACAGGAATTGATACTCATCAGGTTAGATTTCCAACAAAGATACTTCCAACCAGTCCGCTGAGCGTTAAAAAATCATTATCTTAGTGTTAATTAAATGTGACTTCCCGCGGATATGCAGGCAGATAAAACGAGTGTTTTCTATTTTGAATTTTAAGTCTCCCTCCTGCTTGTATATAAAATTCTTAAGGATTTAAACAAATCCCGATCATCGTATCGATTTCTTGCTGCATCTTCTCTTCATTATCAAATCCGACAGTTTTGAACCGGATCATTCCGCTTTTGTCGATGATGAATTTTGTGGGAATCCCTTCAACTTTATATTTCTCAATCACTTTGTTATCATTATCCATGAGCACATTGAATGTGTATTTATTCTTGCTAATGAATCCTGACGTATTCTTCTGCTTTTCAGCCTGTTCCCCACGCTCCCTCGAATCAACAAAAAGGAACTGGACATCCGGATTGTCCTTGTATTTATTCACTTCTTTCTGCATCCCGGAAAATGAGGCTTTGCAGGGACCGCACCATGTGGCCCAGAAATCGATCACGACGACCTTTCCCCTGAGTTTTGCAAGGTCAACGTCTTCCCCCTGGATATTCTTCAGGGTAAATATTGGTGCTTGCTGGCTTACCATACTCTTCCTGATTTCAGCTTCGAGGTTGATCTGTTCCTCTTTTTTGAGAGCCGTTAGGTATTCATCAAATCCTGCATCGGATTTCTTTCCAATTATATAATTCCTTTTTAATATTGTTCTTATCGAGTCCGTTGCTTTGCCATCAATGACGAACTTCTCCAATTGAATTTTGACTTTATCTGCAGGAAGTACTTTTTCGGCGAGTAAAGCCCATGTATTATTCTGATCTGCGTCCTGCCCATGGCTAATGGTGATTGCAGCTTCATCGGCGTATGGGAAGCCTTGACTGTAATTTCCCAGCTTATATTCAATCATTGCATGGGTATCTGAATATGAAGCATAGGCACCTTCAAGTTGTTTTTTCCATTCTTTTGTGGTGATAGGATCCGGTTTTGAAACAGCCGGTTCAGTAATTTCCTTCTTTGTTGTCTCTGCAGCCCAGGCTGAGATCTCTTCAGCTTTTTTCAGGTCTTCATTGTGTTCCTGCATTTCCCAGGCTAGTTTATTGTAAGTGTATGCCAGTTTAGGATTTCCATCAACAACAGTTTCCATTAGCTTCAATTGGTCCCATAGCTTGAAACGGGCATATTTTTCAATGATAAGGATTAAGAATTGTTGTCTGTGTTCTTTCCATCCTGGTTCGGTTTCTATTTTATCCAGTATTGTTTTAATCTCCATGAGACTTTTATCTTTATCCGTTTCACTCCCTAATTGCTGGTAAGCTGCCCGGCCTACCCATTTACCGTCGGGGAATTTTTGTCTCTCCAGTGTATCAATAAAGGAGGCCTGGTAAGGAAGTCCGGCAGCAAAATAAAGGTCATGCACTCTGAAGTAATCCTCATCATTTCTGAGACCTGTTTTAATGGCCGATTCAATTTCTTTCAGTATGATTCCCTGAACCTTATCTGGCCTCAGCATCGTGAGAAGCGAATAATAGTACCACTCATTGATCTTGTTCTGCTCAGGAAAGAGAGTTCTTTGCCTTTCCAGTACCGACAGGGCTTTCTCTGGGTTTGCTCTTACTCCTGTCCATGAACATCTGGATTCGTAAAACTGCGCAAGGCTTAAAAAGCTTTCTTTGCAAATAGTATCGCCTTTCCACAAAGGGATGATATACCCTTCATTGAAATTGTCGTCATAGATGTCGCCGGCATAAAACCCCAGTTGTATGAAGTTCACCGATGTGTCTGTTGAGATGGTGCCCGAATAATTTGTTCCCGGGAATTTAAGGGGAAGATCATCGGCCTTGTGAACCAGGCCATTGTATAAGTAATACTTAGCCTCAACATTTTTTGTGGTCTTGATCAGGTCTCCTGCAGGAGAATAATTTATGGTGATGACATCTCCTGGCTTTGGGTGGGAAGGCTGATAGCTGAAATTCTTCTGCCCCGGGGCAGTAAATCCTGCAAACAGGGCAAGGATCATAAAAATTCCTGTTTTCATGGTATGATCATTTTGATTTTAGTAGTCATGCGCCTGCACAAGGCAGGCCTGCCTGCCGTAGGTAGGCCTGCCTGCCGTAGGCAGGGAATTTCCATTGATTCAGGAAATAAATGTCACTCTTTTCCGCGGTCTGACAATAGCTTTCTTAAAGGAATATTTTGGGTATCCGACAATCATTGATTCAGCGACCTCATTCCCTTCCGGGATCTTGAACATCTGCCGGAGTTTTTTCATTTGATTGATGGGCGGTCCTATCAATCCAATTGCTGTAGCGCCAAGGCCCATGGAATGGGCTGTAAGCATGGCATAAGTGACGTAAATATGGGCATCTGCTGTATGCTCACCTGCTTCTTTCTTGCCATGAAAGAGGATCATTGCAGGTGCATTGCGCGTGATGTCATCAATCCCGGTTGAGCTAACGTATAACCCTTTATCTATATGGGGAATAATAAAATTCATGAGCGTATCCTTGGCCTCTTTCGGTATAAACCAGCGGAGGAACCATCCAATAAAAGGAAGCTTCAATATTTTAGCCATTTGCAGATAAAATCCTGACATCATCGGCCATGCTTTCTCAATCAACTTTTTATCGCTGACCACAGTAATTTCCACATTGTCGGGATGTACACCAAAAGGAGCAGTTGCAATGGCATCAACAATCTTCTGCAGCAATTCAACAGGGACGGGTTTATCCTTAAAAACCCTGACAGAACGCCTTGCAAGAAGGAAATTGTAGAAGTCGGCCTCATTCCAGGTAAACTCCGGAAGAGGCTTGAAATTGGTTTCATAAGACAATCCTTCTATAGATATTGCTGATGATTCACACATAGCCATGCAATGGCCGCATTTAATGCAAATATCAACCCTGTCGCTCCGGAAAAATATCTTTTTGCTTTCATCCCTGGATAAAATTGCGGCAGGGCAAATAACGACACAAAGAGCACAATTTGTGCATAGTTCAGGGTCGATCTTATGAGTTGTAACGGTAGTTTGGATTGTATCAGTTATCATTGGATTGATTTTTTTAGGGGTAAAGGTAAAATTTAACTCTTATATCCCGAAGAACCTGGTATTAATTTTAATTGCTATTGATTCATAAAGTGATCCTTTCGTAAAGTATCTCTGGTAACCCATGATCATACCAATATCGAAATTTTTCCGGAGTGCCTTCGAGGTGCCTTCGGGATGCTATCGACATGCTTTCGTCTGGAATTCGCTTGACATTTGATTGACCTGTAGTCTTCCTTTGATATTTAACCATGGTTGTCCCTTTCGTCACATGCCTCATCTTTATCGTTTCCTGAATATTAAATAATCATTACCCTCTGTCAATCCTTCTGAATAAGAAATTCAGAACCCACCAAAATGAGTTAACAATTTGTTTCCATTTCCTTAACATTTTCTTGTTACTGGCTTAACCTTTTGTTGTTGATTCCTTAACATTTGAAAACGCATTTACTGGCACTTTTGCTACGATAAATTTTTCACCCGCACTCCATGAAATTTTTTATGGTTCTTGCATTATTGCTTGTTGTCCGGTTTTCTCTCTTTGGGGCAAATATCCATGGAACCGTATTTGAAAGCGAGTCAAAAGATCCACTGGTTGGAGCAAATGTCGTTTTGGAAAACACATCTTTCATAGGTATCACCGATTCGAGGGGTACGTTCGAAATTAGTAATATAACCTTGGGAGAATATACCATTGTGGTATCTTTCATTGGTTATGTGACTTACAAAAAGAAAATCGAAATCACTAAAGGGGATGATAATATCAGGCAAAATTTCTTCCTGGCACAAAAAACCACCACCCTGAATGAGGTCAGTATTGTCGGGAATTATAATAAAGGAACCGACCAGAATGCACGTGCGACTGAAAAAAATGCCGTAAACGTCATTAATGTTGTTTCAGAGCATACCATAGATTTATCTCCTGATATCACAGTGGCCCAAATAGCACAAAGGATCTCTGGTGTCACTCTCGACAGAAGCAGTGATGGCAAGAACCAGTACGCTATCATCCGTGGTATTGAACAACGCTATAATAATACCCTGATAAACGGGTATAAGATCCCAAGTCCTGATTCAAAGAACAGATTTGTTCCGCTTGATATCATACCTGCAGAACTACTCCAGGAAATGCAGGTCACGAAAGCTTTGACACCCGAAATGGAAGGAGATGGAATCGGTGGTAGTGTAAATGCCATCATGAAAGATGCCCCTGACGGCTTGCTTGTCCAGGCACAGGTTGGAACCGGGTACAGTCAATTCTTGATCGATCACAAGTTTGTCACATTCGACAGTAAATCAATCAGTTTTAAAGATCCTGACCAGCTTCACGGACATTATTATGCATCAACACAAGATGATTTTAACCGTCAGAACCTGGTACTCACCTCCGAAACAGCTTATCCTCACCTCACCGGGAGTCTGACACTTGGCGATCGATTCTTCAATAAAAAGCTGGGAATATTGTTATCAGTCGTAGACCAGGATACACATTCCGGCTCGTCATCAGAAACCAACTCATTCTATATCGATACTTATAATAATCCGCAAACCACAGATTATATCAACCGGTATATCTATGCCAGTACCAATCGTTTGGGGATTAATGCTAAAATTGATTATGTAATAAATCGAAATCACAAGATCAGCTTTTATAATATGTATCTGAATACCACCGAAAAACAATATCGGTGGATGGATGATACTATTGTAAATGGCAATGGAAGGATCGGGCCGGGAACAGGATATGTGAGTATCGACCAGCGTTCACGGCTTAAAATACAGTCTGTGGAAAGCGCCTCCCTGACGGGAAATCACAGATTGTTTAAAAATGTCCTGGCTGACTGGTCTGCTGTTTATTCCTTGGCTGTAGGTCAGGTTCCCGATATGGCTACACTCGAGACATATCATACAGTCCTTCCGGATGGAACATGGCTTAATGATGCTGAATATCTGAAATATGTCGATCATACCTGGCAAAAAAACACTGATCAGGATATCTCTGCTACAGCAAATATTGAGTACCTTCCCAGGATCCTTAACCATTCGTTCAGTTTCAAGTTCGGCGGACTTTACAGGCATAAGGACAGGAAAAATTACCAGAATGATTACACACTTAAACCTATCCTTGATTCCCTGCACCAGGACCCGCCCTTCACAGGGCATCCTGACTGCCCAGGTCTACCCTTACCAGCCTGTTGGAAATCCTGAATACAATACCAGCAATTATACAGCTAATGAAGATATTTCGGCAGGATACATAGAGGCCAGGACACAGGTTGGCAACTTCCAGGTATTTGGAGGAGTAAGAGTTGAATCAACAGAACAATCAAACAAGAATCTTACTGTCGATTATCCCGGTTTCCAGGAACATTTCTACTATTATACAGATTGGCTGCCAAGCCTTCACCTCTCTTACAATTTCTCTGAAAAACATAAACTGCGTGCATCTGTTTATAAGGCTATTGCCAGGCCAAATTACTATGAACTGGTGGCATATACCCAAATTGGCGACCAGACCGATGTAACCGGGAATCCAAAGCTAAGACATTCTAAAGCATGGAATTATGATCTTAGATATGAGTTCTATCCAAATGCCGAAGAGGTGATCATGGGCGGGGTCTTTTACAAGAAAATTATCGACCCGATAGAACAGACCCTTCTTGACAGTGGCGGACAGCCCGATATCACATACATGAATTTTGGGAATGCCTCTGACTATGGATTTGAACTGATGCTGATCAAGTACTTCAGAAGTTTCGGCGTTTCTGGGAATTATACCTATATAAATTCAAGCATTTCCACGCCGAAACTCTATTATGTCAAATCATTGGCTACCGGTAACGATACAACTTCATTTATTAATGAAAAACGTCCGATGCAAGGACAATCGAAACATGTTGGTAACGTCTCCCTCCTTTATCGCAATGTAAAAGCTGGTTTAAACTGTCAGCTCTCATTTCTTTACCAGGGAAACAGGATATCCGATATCTCATTTTACTATAAGCAGGACATTTATCAGAAAAATTTACTGGATCTCTCATTATCAGTTGATAAGACCATCGGAAAGTACCTGGTATTCTTCATCAAACTCACCAACCTGCTGAACTCACCGAATGAGATGACAACACTGGGTGGCTATTTCGTTGAAAAATACTCTTATGGACAAAACTACCTTTTTGGTTTAAAATTCAAATTAAGAGGATAATTGATCATAATCATTAATTAATCATTAAAAACAAAAATCATGAAAGTTAATTACTTAAAAACAAGGATGTTCACTGCATTCAGTGGACTGACATTTATCATCGTGATGCTGTTATTAAGCATTACACAATTTTCCTGTAAAAAGTCCAGTGATGTCGTTACGACTTTACCGGTATCCAACCCGATTAAAAAGGATACCCTTAGCGGTTTCATAAAAGGGACACTTCTTTCTAATAAAACCTATTATATCAATGGCGATATTTGGGTAAAGAATACAGATACGCTGGCAGTCCAGTCAGGGGTAACAGTCATTGTTTTCGGAAATCCTGATGCAGCTCCCCCTGTATCTTATGCAATTCATATTTCCGGGACTTTACTATGTGTTGGCACAAAAACCTCACAGATCACCTTCAAACCGGCAGCTTCTAATCCGGTATGGCCAAAAGGATATTGGGGTGGCATCCAGTGCGATTCATCAGCAAAAGTCATAAAAATGGTATGGACCAATCTCAGTTATACCGGTGGTCCCGATGTTTCAGGAGGTGCACAGTTTGCCTTTTCTGTAGTGGGGGTTTCCAGTGGTTCGTTCCAGAGTTCCACAAATGTCGTAGTCGAAAATTGTTCATTCCTGAGTGGTATCGATGATTGCTTGCGCCTTACAGGCCCAATCGTAGTAAGTATAAAAGGGAACGTGATTCGCCACGAAGGTAGCGATGATGGCGACAATATTAATATCAAAAAAGGTGTAACCGGGGATGTGGCTTATAACTATATCTGGAGTGCCGCCAATAATTCAATAAAATTAGTTACCAACGGTACTGTCCTTTATCCTCAAACCAAGATCAACATCTACAATAATACATTAATAGACGGTGGCTGGCGCAAACAGGGCGAGCCAACTGCAGGTATTCTTATCGATCAATTTGCCCAGGCTAATATCTATAATAATCTTATTATCAATTGCGTCCGTGGAATAAGAATTACTGCTGAAGCTGATACGATCCACATAAAAGGGAATTATGGTTATAACCTGTTCTATTCAATTGTTGATTCCACACGCGCAGGATACTACCCGGCAGGTGACTGGGGACAACCACAAACTGGTGACCTCCTGTCAACAGGGCTTAATAATCTGAACCCAATGATTGCAGACATGGATCAGGATATCAATGCACTGACTGATAATAATAATGCTCACATACAATCGGGATCAGCTGCAATTGGTAAAGGAAATACTTCTGCCCCGTATACTTCAGGCCTCGGCACTACGATGCTTCCTGGAAAGGATATCGGGTGCTATCAGTCTGATGGAACCGGTAACCAGAGGTAGTTAATTACATCATTCATTTTTCAACCCAATCTCTGAATACCTGGGATTGGGTTGTTTTTAAACATTCCAAGATGAGAACACATAATCAAAGCATTAAAACCACTCTCAGAAGCTTATGTTTCCAGCTGCTGGTACTCATCCTTCTGATATCTTCAGTACAGTTAGGCCTTGCACAGAACAATCACCAGCAAGGACAAAAGGTATCTGATTTAAAATCAGATACAGTCTTAACCCTTAAAAAGAAAGCATTCAACTTTTTCCTGATTGGCGACTGGGGCTGGAACGGGTATGGTAACCAAACAGATGTCGCTACCCAGATGGCTAAAACCGCTATTCAGGCAGACCCTGAATTCATTATTTCTGTAGGGGATAATTTTCAGGTTAATGGTGTTCAAAGCGTGAATGATCCGTTATGGATGACCAGCTATGAAAACATATACAAGACACCCGGATTACTTGTCGACTGGTACCCTGTACTTGGAAACCATGACTATAAGGGAAATCCGGATGCAGAAGTTAAATATTCAGAGATCAGCAGGAGATGGCGAATGCCGGCAAGGTACTACACGATAGTTAAGAAGGTGAATGATAGTATTTTTGTCCGTTTCATCTTTACTGATACATCGCCCATGGTCAACCAATATTATAAAGAGGATGAATATGCCAAGACCGTTGTAACTGAGGACACTGCAAAAGAAATGACCTGGCTGCGGACTGTCTTGGCCAATGCCAAAGAACAATGGATCTTTGTGGTGGGGCATCACCCGGTATTCTCGGCAAGTCCGAAACACGGAAATACACCTGAGCTGATAAAAAAGTTCAAGCCGCTCTTTGATAAATACAATGTTGATATTTATTTCTGCGGACATGACCATGATATGCAACACCTGAAACCTGCAGGTAGTAAAGTCGATTATATCGTAACGGGATCAGGAGGAGAAACGAGAAAAACCGGTAAAGATGAAAACTCGCTGTTTAGTTTGTCAGAATCAGGATTTACATTGATTTCAATAAATGGTAAAGAACTTACCCTTTATTTTATCAATACCAAAGGACAGATCGTCTATTCGATGACGAAATCAAAAAAATAAACCTCCAGTTCGTAAATCGTCACAACTCACAACTCACTACTTACTACTCACTACTCACTACTCACCTTTTCCGCGTGACGCGTCACGCGTTACACGTCACGATTTTCGCCCTGTCACCCTGTCACTCTCCCATGAATCATTTTTGTTAATCTGACTAATGAGGTTGTTTAATTCACAAGAAAATTCTATTTTTGCAGGCTCTTAAAAAGAAGGTCAATCTCAAAGCATCTAAATTATTTAAAATCAGAGTCTCATGCAGAATAAAGGTGTTGTTCAGTTTTTCGCTATCATTTTTGGATTGGTTTGTTTATTCCAGCTTTCATTTTCCTTCATCAGTTACCATTACCAAAGCAAGGCCGATAGTTATTCCACAGCCCCGATCGTGAGGCAAATGGCAATTAAAATGGCCAATGGAAGTTCATTGCGACAGGAATTCATCTATGATTCCATTGTAAAATCAAGGCTTGAATACTTTAACGATTCTATGGCCAACATCCCGGTCTTTAATATTCTGCTCAAGAAATATACACTGAAAGATGTTCGTGAAAGGGAGATCAACCTTGGACTCGACCTGAAAGGCGGTATGAACGTGACCATGGATGTTTCGGTACCTGATATCATCAAGGCCTTATCAGGTAACAGCCAGAATCCCATCTTTGTCAAAGCCCTGCAAAGAGCGTTGGAGAAAGAGAGAACCAGTACGGCCGATTTCGTCGACTTGTTTGCACAGGCTTTCAAAGAGACAGATCCCAATGCCAAGCTTGCATCGATCTTCAATACCGTCGAACTGAAGGACAGGATCAACTATAACTCCACGAATGAAGAAGTGATCAAGATCATTCGTGACGAAACAAATGCAGCCATTGACCGTACCTTTAACATCCTCCGCACCCGTATCGACAGGTTCGGGGTTACGCAGCCCAACATCCAGAAACTGCAGACTGCCGGCCGTATCCTGATCGAGCTTCCAGGTATCAAAGAGCCGGAACGTGTAAGGAAGCTTCTCCAGGGCACTGCCCAGCTTGAATTCTGGGAAACATACCAGTTCCCTGATCTGTCCGCTGCCTTCAATGAAGCAGATAAAAAGCTTGTTTCCATCCTCAATACAGGTGCCGATACACTTAAATCCGACACCCTGAAGAAAGACACTTCGATTATTAACAAAATAAAAAGCAAACAGACGCTGCTGGCTGAGAAGAAAGAAGCAAAGAAAGAATTGCCTGCAAAACCGGAAGCAGTAAAAAAAGATACTTCTAAGAAGGAAAATGCCTTATTGAAACAAATTGGAAAGGACACTTCATCAAAGAATCTCGAAGCCAAGCGTAATAAATCGTTCGAAGAATCGGCTAAGAAAAACCCATTGTTCACTTACCTGAACCCTCCCATCTTCCAGAATAAGGAAGGTAAATATGAGCAGGGACAGACTGCCATGGTGGGACGTGCACTCATCAAGGATACTGCCCGCGTCAATAATATGATGCGTCTCGTGAAAAACATCTTCCCCAGAAATGTAAAATTTGCCTGGATCAACAAACCCAGGGATGAAGCAAAAGAAGTCCTGGAACTGGTCGCATTAAAAGTTACTTCCCGCGATGGCACACCGGCATTGGGCGGCGATGTAATCACAAATGCCCGCCAGGATTATGATCAGAACGGGCAGGTTGAAGTATCTATGTCTATGAACGGTGAAGGGGCAAGGATCTGGAAAAGACTGACCGGCGATAACATCGGTAAACAGATCGCGATCGTCCTTGATGGGTATGTTTATTCTTATCCTAATGTCAAAGGTGAGATCCCAAATGGATCATCTTCAATAAGCGGGGGGAACATGACTGTTGAAGAAGCACAGGACCTTGCCAACATCCTGAAAGCCGGCAAGCTTCCTGCACCGGCAAGGATCGTGGCAGAAGAAGAAGTAGGTCCGTCGCTTGGACGTGAATCCATCAATGCCGGTCTTATCTCCTTCATCATTGCCTTCATCGGCGTCCTGCTATATATGTCCCTCTATTATAACGGTGCAGGACATGTTGCAGATATTGCTCTTTTTGCAAACGTATTTTTCCTTTTTGGAGTTTTGGCTTCCATTGGCGCAGTTCTGACTCTGCCCGGTATCGCCGGTGTCGTACTGACACTTGCTATGGCGGTCGACTCAAACGTGATCATCTATGAACGAATGCGGGAAGAGATCCGGGCGGGTAAAGGACTACGTCTTGTGGTCAAGGATGGATTCCACCATGCGCTGTCCGCCATCATCGACGGTCACGTAACCACGATCCTTACCGGTATCGTCCTTTACATCTTTGGGTCCGGTGCAGTCCAGGGATTTGCAACAACCCTTGTCATTGGGTTGCTCTTATCATTGTTCTCCTCCATTTTCATCGCCCGTCTATGCTTTGAGTTCATGCTCGACAGGAACATGAATATCACGGTTGGGAACAAATATACGATCAATGCCTTCCAGCACACCCACATAGATTTTATCGGGTTGAGAAACAAGATGTACATCCTTTCATTGTGTATCATAGTCCCTGGCATCATCAGCATCTTCATTCGCGGATTAGAGCCCGGGCTGGATTTCACGGGTGGAAGAAGCTACATTGTTCGTTTTGACCAGAATGTTTCTACCAACAATTTGAGGGCATCCCTTGGTAAGACCCTTGGCGAACCGCCTGAAGTGAAGACCTTCGGACCGAGTAACCAGGTGAAGATCACCACCAAATTCATGATCAATGAAAGGAGCCAGAAATCTGATTCGATCGTCGATGCAAGGATCTTCGCAGGTGTTAAAGGATCTTATGCAAAACCGATATCGTTCGCAGATTATAAGTCTAATGATGCCAAAAAGGTCATCGGGGAGCTTAGTCACCAGAGGGTTGACCCGACCATCTCCTATGCCCTCATCTGGCAGGCAGTATTTGCTGTAATATTCGCACTGATCATCATTTTCATTTACATAGCGATACGGTTCAGGAACTGGCAATATGGACTTGGAGGCGTGGTCTCCCTTTTCCATGACACACTCGTTATTATTACTGCATTCACACTGCTTCATGGTATTATGCCTTTCAGCATGGAGGTGGACCAGTCATTCATCGCTGCCCTTCTGACCATTATTGGTTATTCGATCATGGATACGGTTATCATCTTCGACAGGATCCGAGAATATAACCGGCTCTACCCAAAGAGAGATCTTGCAAACAATATCAACGCTGCAATCAATAGTACCCTTGGACGAACCATCAACACCTCAGGGATTACCCTGGTAACATTGATCGTGATCTTTATTTTCGGAGGTGAGGTTTTGAGAGGCTTCATGTTTGCCTTGCTGATCGGGGTTGTCTCGGGAACATATTCTTCCGTCTTTAATGCCACGCCAATTGCATATGACGTGATCACATACCAGAGAAGGAAAAAAGAAAGAAAAGAACTGGCCTCCAAAAGCAGATAAATATTAGTCTTCTTTATAATAAAAAAAGCTGTCCACCCTTGGGACAGCTTTTTTTATTATCCTCTTTATTAAGCCTACTATACTGATTATTAATATGTTCTAATTTATTTACATGATTCAATGTGTTATTTTATTAACAATGTGAATTATTTAACAACATTTCCTTGTTTAATTCATTTGACTCCCGTAATTTTGCACCCGAATTCAAGTTGATGTTTCATTAGAATGAAGAAGAAGTTGACGATATTATTGAGAAGCAACGCATTATGACCAGAATCACCTCACTGAAAGAGCTTACGGATCTCCGGAATGAATTAAAGAAAAGATCGTCTGCACGTTCGGATAAATCGAACCCAGGCAGCATTATCCAGGTCAGGGTGGCGATGGCAACCTGTGGCATTGCATCAGGAGCCCGCCCCGTGATGGATTACCTTACGGAAGAACTGGAAAAAAGAAATATTCCTGCTCTAGTTACCCAGACAGGTTGCATGTGCTACTGCTATGCAGAACCTACAGTTGAAGTTACAATCCCGGGAAAAGAGCCTGTTACGTTTGGATTTGTGAATACAAAGAAGGCTGATGAGATCATAGAAAAATATATCCGGAAAGGTGAATTGGTCGAAGGTATCATTCCTGCCGATTATGAAACCATCGACAGTAAATAACGGAGGATGATCAGATGGCAAAGAAACAGATCAGAATAGCACTAAGGAATTGCGGAGTTATCGACCCTGAAAGGATTGAGGACTATATTGGACGCGACGGATACATGGCCTTGGGAAAGGTGCTGACAGAACTCAGCCCGGAAGCGACCATCGAGATCATCAAAAAATCAGGATTGCGGGGTCGTGGTGGCGGAGGATTTCCTACCGGGTTGAAATGGGAGATCACACGCAAGGTGGAAGGAACGCAGAAATATGTTGTCTGTAATGCTGATGAAGGGGACCCCGGCGCATTTATGGATCGTTCAATATTGGAAGGTGATCCTCATTCGGTGCTCGAAGCAATGGCAATCAATGGCTATTGCACTGGCGCCGATAAAGGGCTGATCTACATTCGTGCAGAATATCCCCTTGCCGTCGAGCGATTGAAGATTGCCATGAAACAAGCCCTCGGTTGGGGATTTCTTGGTGATAATATCTTAGGGACTGGTTTTAAGTTCAGTATTGAGATCCGGTATGGCGCAGGCGCCTTTGTATGCGGAGAAGAAACTGCACTGATCCACTCCATGGAAGGACTACGCGGAGAACCAACCGTCAAACCCCCGTTCCCCTCAGAATCGGGTTATCTTGGAAAGCCTACCAATGTCAACAACGTTGAGACTTATGCCAATGTGCCTGTCATCATAAACAAAGGCTGGGAATGGTTTTCAAAAATAGGGACAGGGAAATCAAAAGGGACAAAAGTCTTCGCGCTTGCAGGTAAGATCAGGAATGTGGGATTAATTGAAGTTCCTATGGGAACTACCTTGAGGGAAGTCATTTATGAGATCGGTGGTGGACTGCAGGAAGGCGCTGTTTTCAAGGCAGTTCAGACAGGAGGACCCTCCGGGGGCTGCCTGATGACAAAACATCTTGATATCCCAATCGATTATGATAATCTTATTGCCGCCGGCTCAATGATGGGCTCTGGGGGAATGATCGTAATGGACGATTCCAACTGCATGGTCTCAATTGCAAAATTCTACCTGGACTTTACTGTAGAAGAGTCCTGCGGGAAATGCTCACCATGTCGCATAGGTAATAAACGGCTTTCTGAACTTCTTGAAAAGATCACCAAAGGAGATGGAACCCTTGAAGATATTGACAAATTGAGGAACCTCAGCACGGTGATTAAAGATACATCCCTTTGCGGGCTGGGCCAGACCTCCCCTAATCCTGTGCTTTCGACAATTGAAAATTTTTATGATGAATATTATGAACACGTGACCGCAAAGAAATGCCGTTCAGGTGTTTGTAAATCTCTGATGATGTACACCATAGATGCCGAAAAATGCATCGGTTGTACACTCTGCGCCAGGAACTGTCCTGTTAACGCTATAACCGGTGAACGCAAGCAGGCACATACCATCGATCCTGAAAAATGTATCAAATGTGGCGCCTGCATGGAGAAATGTAAGTTCGGTGCAATCTTCATCAATTAAGGAGGACGGATACTATGGAAATGATAAAACTGACAATCGACGATAAACCGGTAGAAGTTGTAAAAGATATGACAATACTTAAGGCAGCAAAAACTGTCGGTATTGATATACCCACTTTGTGCTATTTTGAACTCAGGGACATGAATATCGAGAACAGGCCCGCAGGATGCCGTATTTGTGTTGTTGAAGTTAAAGGAAGACGGAACCTGGCGCCGGCATGTTCCACAAAAGTGGAAAACGGAATGGTGGTAAGCACCCACAATATCAGGGTCCTGAACGCAAGAAGAACCGTCCTCGAGCTGATCCTTTCTGATCACCCTGCCGAATGTCTCACCTGTGCCAAGAACGGGAATTGCGAGCTTCAGAGCATGGCACAACAGCTTGGCGTCCGTGAGCTCCCTTATACAGGGGCACAATCCACTTATCGCAAGGACACATCACCTGCGATCATCCGCGACATTGATAAATGCATCATGTGCCGCAGGTGTGAAATGATGTGTAATGAAGTTCAGACGGTAGGAGCGTTATCTGCCGTCAACAGAGGTTTTATGGCAGTAGTGGCACCGGCATTCGAAATGAATCTCGAGAAATCTACCTGTACTTACTGTGGACAATGTGTATCTGTTTGCCCCACTGGGGCCCTGACCGAAGTTGACCACTCGCGCAATGTCATCAATGCACTTGCTGACCCGGCTAAAACTGTTGTGGTGCAAACCGCCCCTGCCGTCCGGGCTGCATTGGGAGAAGAATTTGGCCTCGCGCCAGGCACCCTTGTAACGGGAAAGATGGTTGCAGCACTGAGAAGACTCGGATTTGACTACGTGTTCGACACCGATTTTGCTGCCGACTTGACTATCATGGAAGAAGGAAGTGAATTTCTCGATCGTCTTTCCCGTCACCTCAGGGGTGATGAAACTGTCAAACTGCCTATCCTGACTTCCTGTTGCCCGGGGTGGGTCAATTTCTTTGAACACTATTTCCCCGAACTGCGGGATATTCCTTCAACGGCTAAATCGCCCCAGCAGATGTTCGGGCCGATTGCCAAGGAATACTTCTCAAAAAAGCTCGGGATCGACCGGAAAAATATGATCGTGGTATCGATCATGCCCTGCCTGGCAAAGAAATATGAATGTCAGCGTGAGGAATTCAAGGTCAACGGCGATCCTGATGTAAATTATTCACTCTCCACCCGTGAGCTGGCTCACCTTATCAAATCGGCGAACATCGATTTTAACATGCTGCCCGATGAGGATTTTAATAACCCATTGGGTGAATCTACCGGGGCCGGGGTTATCTTCGGCACTACCGGGGGAGTGATCGAAGCTGCCTGCCGCACCGCATATGAATTGTACACAGGAAAACCACTGAAAAAAGTCGATTTCAAAGAGCTGAGGGGTTTTGAGAATATCCGCCATGCAACCATTGATTTTGATGGTACACCTATTAAGATCGGCATAGCCCATGGACTTGGAAATGCAAGAAAGCTGCTTGAAGAGATCAGGGAAGGACGGAGCCAGTTCCATGCTATCGAGATCATGGCCTGCCCGGGCGGCTGTATTGGCGGTGGAGGACAGCCTTATCATCATGGGGATTCAGAGATCCTGAAAAAACGCGCTTCGGCAATATACCGGGAAGACGCAGGGAAAGCCATCAGGAAATCCCATGAGAACCCATTCATCATCCAACTCTATAAGGATTTCCTGGGGAAACCGCTTGGTGAAAAATCACATCATCTTTTACACACAAAATATTTTGATAAAAGTGCAAGTGTTTTCGTAGAAGAATAATTAGTAATTCGTAATTAATTTGTGACTTTGTCACTTAACAAAGTAACCAATCTAGTAAAAGGAGCAAATAATGGCCAGGATCAAACTACCGGAGAAAAAACTGCAGGAGCTGAAGGACATCTGTAAATCCTTCAACAATGAGAAAGGCGAATTGATCAATGTACTGCATAAAGCGCAGGGGCTATTCGGATACCTGCCGGCCGAAGTACAGGAAGTCATATCTAAAGAACTTAATGTCTCAGTGGCACATGTATACGGTGTCGTTACATTTTATTCGTTCTTTACTATGACCCCAAAAGGCGAGCATCCTGTCTCGATCTGTCTTGGAACTGCCTGTTATGTGAGAGGCGCCGATAAAGTTCTTGAAGAATTCAAGCGCATATTGAATATCCAGGTTGGGGAAACCAGCGCTGATGGCAAATTTTCATTGAGTTGCCTCCGCTGTGTGGGCGCCTGCGGACTGGCGCCTGTCGTGACAGTAGGAAATAAAGTATATGGACGTGTTTCTCCTGATGGAGTCAAAGATATAGTTGCCGGGTACCGCAACTAGGTTGTGTTTTTTGGTTAATACCTGGTTAAGTCACCCGTGTAGTCAACGACTGCACGGGTGCTTTTTTTTACTGCAGGTCAATAAAACCTCATGGATACTTCCTTCAGGAACTTTTCTTCAAGAACACGGGTAATGCGATGTACCACCGTGCGGCGAAGTTCAAGATCGATTGGCAGGCTGGGATCCTGGTGGGCTACATTGATCTTTGTCCCTGCGATGAATTGGATCTCATCAGAATCAAGGATCATTCTGACTATTTCATCTGCCGGTCCCTTGCCAAGTGTGGTTGATTGATTGTATCCTTTCAGGATCTCATTGACTTTGCTCAGCGTCAAAATGCCTTCAGTGACAAGGTCTACTCCATCCATATGAGAGGCAGGCGGTAACCCGGGGTCTGTAATCAGATTGGTGTCCGTGATCTCCTTTTTCCATTCCCTGGCAATGATATCAGAGGTGGTGGCGCCACAGATGATCTTCTTACCGCTGAATGTCTCAAGGATCCCTGCAAATTCGCAGTCGTCTTTCTCTTCCTGCGGTGGCCCGGTGCAAATCATTAGCTTTCTCGGTTCGCGAAAATAGACTACTGCACAACTCATGTCATCCTTCGGAAAAAACCCATCATTGAGGTTGGCTTTATTGATCACCCTCCCGGCAAGCTTAACTGCAGAAATTTCATGCTCTTCACTAATGGATTCGGAAACAAACCTTTCGAAATTTTCATGGCCCCAGCCTGTGGGGAAGAATTCACTCCCCAGTCCTGACTGCACCACGCCATCGGTGCAGAATATGATCCGGTCTTCTTTCTCAGGAGTAAAACTGGTCGTAAGGACTTCTCTTCCCTGGTTCTTTCCTGATTCCAGGATGATACCGTTCCATTTGGGCTCAAAATTCCTTCCTCCCCTGAAAATAAGGGTTCTTGGATTCTCATATTCGAGGATCTTCACCTCTCCTTCCTCATCGATCTCCAGGATAGTAAATGTCGAATAGTTCAGCTGCTTTACCTCGTCAACGGGTAGCGTGTTCATGATGACATCCGCGATCCTCGTGATGTTCTCTCTTTCTTCCGTAAAATTAGCGGCCAGTGTTGAAGTGAGGATGGCCAGGAGGTTCGCTTTGATGCCATGTCCAAGGCCATCTGAAAGAACTAGTATGAACCTTCCTTCCTCTTTGATCTTTTTTGACAGAAATACATCGCCGCAAACTCTTTCATCACTATGATTCTTCTGCTGACAATTGATCTCTATGTAAAATTTATCATCCACAGGATACAGGATTATCTTTTTGGCGGGGTCTGGTGCGATTCGATCACGGTCTTGAGTATCTTTTCAGTCTTTGCTGCGCCTTCGCCCAACAGGTAGGCGATCTTCTGGACCATATCGAAATTCTCATCAATGGCTTCCGTAAGTCTTTGCAATATCTGTTCTTTCCTGACCTCCGGAGTGTACATGTCACGTATGATCCCTCCTGCAAACCTGTTCTTTCTTATGGGGAAAATTGAAACATTTAAAGTGTTATCGCCATATTGAATATCCTTGTTTACGATCTCTTCATCTGAACTCAGGACATAGGAGAATAATTTATAAAAATACACAGGAAGCAGTGACTTCAGGTCGGCGCCTATAAGACCGGGTATGACCTCATCAACCAGGGAGGCATCTTCACCGAGTATGCGTATAAAAGCTTTGTTGGATTGCAGGATCTTCAGGTTTTCATCGACAATCACAACCCCGGAAACCAGTTTCTGCAGGGTTGCTGACATGGTTTCGCTCGCTTCTTTTTCACCTTCCTGTTCCTGTTTGGCTTTTTCCTCTGATTCTTTCAGGGCTGCCTTTGTTTTCGCCAGCTTTTCATTTGCGGAACGCAGGGATTTAATATACTCCTGCCGGTTTTGTGTACTGTAAATATGACACATGTCGGTCGTTGCCAATCCCTGGGCAACAGCTACGGCGAACTCACGGCAGGAAGCATAACCACATGATTCACATCCTATCTCATTCTCCAGCTCGCTTTCTTTCCCGATCGTCTGCAATATCCCTTTCACTATTTCTTCGGAAGGCTCAGGCAGGCGCTGGTCATCTTCAGCGAATTGCCGTGAAAGGTCGAGTTTAGTAAAAACCTTCACCTCATTTTCCCAGGAAACATAATCAAAATTCTTCAGACGTTTCCCGGCATAATCGGTGACCAGCGTCCGTCTCAGGAATTTCTCTCCGCCCTGGGAAGTTCCAGGCCCCATCAGGCAGCCTTCATTATAAAAGATATTAAAATTCCGTCTGATCATTTCTATGCGGGAATCGAACTCTTTCACAGCATCCAGCATGTTATTCCTGCCTTCACTGGTGAGGACCGTTCCGGTAAGCAGGTCCTGGCTCAGGTTTGCCGCCTGGATGATGCCGTCGCTGAGAGGATAAAGAGATCCTTTATTTCCAAATGGAGGATCGAACTCAGAAAACTCAAGCTGGCTTTCGCGGATGTTAAACTCATTGAACAGCCGCCGTAATTCAACGAAAGTCAGGACAGAATCAATTTTCGAATCCCCCCCGTACCGCAGTGCTTCATCCTTTGTTGCAATGCAGGGACCGATAAAGACCACCTTCACATCATTTCCATATTTATTCCTCAAAGTTTTAGCTGTCGCGATCATCGGGCTTACAATGGGAGAGAGATTATTGATCAGTCCGGGATAGAATTTTTCTATGAAAGAAACAACAGCAGGGCAGTTGGCCATGATGAAATATTTCCCGTGAAAGTCCTCCAGCAGTTTTTTATATTGGTCAGCTACAAGATCAACGCCAAAAGAAACTTCGCAGACATAGGTAAAACCCAGTTGCCGGATCATCTCGACAAACTTTCTGTAATCAGTAATATCACTGAATTCACCGGATATGGCAGGATCGCAGATTGCGGCTATTTTATTACCAGAAGCCAGCAGGGCTTTTGTCTCCTTTATTGAGCTGCGATAGGTGATTGCAGCAGGGGAGCATGTCCTGAAACAGCTTCCGCATCCGATACAGCGTTGGGGAATGATCGACGGCAACCCTGTATTAGCATCTACTTTAATTGCTTTTACAGGGCAAATACGTACACAGGCATAGCAGCTTATACAAATTCCCTGGTCTATTTTAAAAAGGGGTTCTGTCATGTTCCTTGCTGAATGGCTTTTGGAAATCAATGCATCTCAGGCAAAAATAAATAAATTCGACATCACTGTTAATGATCAATTTGCAAAGTTACAGAAATAATCAGTTGTTCATTTATTAACAATGCTAATTTATTCACAAATAAAATATTCATTACAAAGATATTTTCAGTAATTTTGTCAAAAACAAACAGACTTAAACCAATCCTGACCATGGAAGAATCTATAGAAGGGATATTACACAAGTACCAGGCGGGCAAGAAAGACAACCTGATCCCTTTATTACAGGATATTCAGAAGGAAACCGGCCTTCTGACAGATAGTACTCTTAATGAAGTCAGCCGCTATTTGAGCATTCCGTTGAATAAAATATATGGCGTAGCCACATTTTATGATCAGTTCAGATTCGTGAAAAAAGGACGCTACCACTTGCAGATCTGTCGCGGAACCGGTTGTCACTTATATCGTTCCTCTGCACTACAGGCCGGGATCGAAAAGGCACTGCAGGTCAGGGCGGGTCAGACCACGAAAGATGGAAAATTCAGCCTGGAAGTTGTAAACTGCCTGGGCGCCTGCAGTAACAACCCTGTTATGACCATCAATGGAAAACCTTATGGGAATCTGACACTTGACCGCCTTCAAAAGATATTATCCGGCATTTCAGTCAATAACAAATAAGAAAATGGACATTCACACAGAAGACAGATCCTTTCTTTTGGACAAGGTCCTGAAAAATCTCACAGGGGAGTTCCTGGATGAAGACCTGGAAAAGATCAGGTTGATCAGGAGGGACAAAATACTCACACCAGTTATCTATATCGGGACCGGTTCTTGCGGACTTGTGGCAGGTGCAGGAGAAACCCTGACCGCAATAAGAAAATACCTGGCAGACAACAACATCCAGGCCAGGATCGTGGAATGCGGATGCATCGGGTATTGTTCTGAAGAGCCCATCGTCGATATACATCTTCCCGGCAAGGCAAGGATCTCTTTCAGGAAAGTCACTGATGATAAAGTCGAGGCTGTCTTATCAGCAATATTCAACAGGAACGTGAATGAAGACCATGTTCTTGGCCAGTATAAGAGTATTTCTTCTGAATCCTGGGCTAATGTTCCTTTTATCGACCAGCTTCCTTTTTTTGCCCTGCAGCAGAAACTGGTCTTAAAGAACTCAGGGTTTGTTTCCCCCTTATCGATCGATGATTCCATAGCAAGAGGCGGCTATAGGTCTTTCTACAAAACGATCCTTAATTATACACCAGGTAAGGTCTGTGATATTGTCGAACTCAGCGAGTTAAGAGGCCGGGGTGGCGGCGGTTATTCCACAGGAAAGAAATGGAAGGTTGCATTGAATACCGCAGGAGAACAGAAATACCTGATCTGCAACGCTGAAGAAAGTGATCCCGGGGCATTTATGGACCGGGCAATCATTGAAGGCGACCCTCATTGTTTACTCGAAGGCATCGCTATTGCATCCTATGCCATTGGAGCAAGTTATGCCTTTATTTATATCCGGTCGGATTACCCCCGCGCCGTGACGATACTCGAAGAAGCCATCCGGCAGGCAAAAGAATATGAGTTCCTGGGTCAGGATATTTTCGAAAGTGGCTATAACCTTAATATTTCCATCCGCCAGAGTGCAGGAGCTTTCGTCTGCGGTGAAGAAACCGCACTCATCCGGAGCCTGGAAGGAAAAAGAGGCACTCCATGGTCAAAGCCTCCCTACCCTGCCGAAATTGGATTATTTAACCGGCCCACCGTCGTCAATAATGTGGAGACCCTTGCAAACATTCCAGCCATCCTTGAACACGGACCCGCATGGTTCAGGAAGACAGGCACAAAAACAAGCAGGGGGACCAAACTGTTCTCCATTACGGGAAATATTCAGAATGCAGGATGCATCGAGGTCCCCATGGGGATAAACCTGGCTGACATCATCCATCATATAGGGGGGGGCGTAAGGAACGGTAAAAAGCTCAAAGCTGTCCAGATTGGAGGACCCTCGGGGGTATGTATCCCCGCCTCGGACCTGGATGTGGAGATCGGATATGAGTCGCTGGAAGAAGCCGGTGCGCTTATCGGCTCAGGTGGCTTATCCGTCCTTGATGAAAGTGTGTGCATGGTAGACCTTTCAAGGTATTTCATGGAATTCATTCAGAAAGAAAGCTGCGGGAAATGCATACCCTGCAGGGAAGGCACGAGAAGGATGCTTGAAATACTCGAAGGGATAACCAGGAGGCCCAGGGAAGAATCCACCCATGAAACGCTGGAAAGGTTCAAAGGTGTTGTTCAACTCGAAAGCCTGGCGGAAGTTCTTCGTGACACCTCCCTGTGCGGATTGGGTCAGAATGCCGCTAATCCCTTACTCAGCGCCCTAAGATGGTTCAGGGAAGAATTTGAAGAACATATTTTCGATCGTCGATGTTCAGCAGCGGTTTGCCGTGACCTGCGGACGTTTTACATCGATGTTGACACCTGTAATGGCTGCAACGTCTGTCAGAAAAAATGCCCTGAAAATGCGATCATTGGCATTCCTAAGTTACCTCATTTCATTGTTGAGAATAAATGTAACGGATGTGGTATCTGTTTCGAAGTATGCAAGTTTAATGCAATCATCATAAAATAACCCGGCACATGATCTTTACCATAGAAATAAACGGTCAGACCGTCACAGCCCGGAGGGATGAAACCATTCTTTCCGTTCTGAACCGGTCAGGGATCAAGGTTCCCACTTTATGCCACCTTGCGGGCTTTACTCCTACCGGGGCCTGCCGGATGTGTGTCGTTGAGGTCGAAGGAATGCCCGGACTTGTCACCTCCTGCTCCCACCCGGCGGAAGAGTGGATGAAGATCCACACCCATTCGCCACGCGTCTTGAAAGCCAGGAAGACAATCGTCGAACTTCTCCTTGCCAGCCATCCGGACGACTGCCTTTATTGCGATCGTTCTGGTGAATGTGAACTCCAGATCCTGGCATCTGAATTAAATGTTAAAGAACGTCACTACCGTGCAGGAAAGCATTCCATCAGGATCGACCGTAATTGCAATTCAATCGAAAGGGATCCTGCCAAATGTATACTCTGTGGACGATGTATAAGGGTTTGTGACGAGATCATAGGGATGAATGCCATTGAGATCGTCGGAAGGGGAAGTAAAAGTTCTATCGGAACCAGCCTCAACAAGGGATTAAACATCCAGGCCTGTATAAAGTGTGGTCAGTGCATCATGGTTTGCCCTACTGCTGCTCTGAAAGAAAAGAGAGGTTACCCCTCAGTAGTCGACGCCCTGAATAATAAAGATCTTCACGTAGTGGTACAGATCTCCCCGGGAGTGCAGGGATCGATAGCAGAAGACCTCGGGATCAAGGGAGGAAAAGACATGCAGAACCTCATTGGCACGGCCCTGAGGATGATGGGTTTCCGGCAGGTTTTTGATACCTCGGCGAGCGCCGATATGATGATCCTGGAAATTTCTAGGCAATTGGCGCAACGGATCAAAGACAAGGAGAAAATGCCTCTATTTTCAAGTTGCTGTCCTTCCTGGGTAAGATACATAGAAGAATACAGGCCTGAATTGAAAAAGCATATGGTCATGAGCAAAAGCCCGATGATGATCATGGGGTCATGGATCAAGAACCAATATGCAGAACAGGTAAATGTACCTGCAAGGAGGATCTTTTCAGTTGCCATAATGCCCTGTACCTCGAAGAAACATGAAGCCACCCTTGATGATAAGGATCATCCGTTGATCGATGCCGTGTTAACTACACGTGAACTGATCAGGATGATCCGCATGTACGGGATCGATTTTAGCACCCTGGAACCAGGAAATAAAGAACCTGGCCTTGGAGCCAGAGGAACTGCAGGAAGATTATCTGGCATCGCGGGGGGAGAAACCGAAGCTGTTATCAGGTCTTTCTATTACCAGATGACAGGACAGGAGATCTCTCCAATAAAGATCAATGAGCTGAGAGGGCTAAAAAACCGGAAGGAAGCAAAGATCAAAATAGGAAGGGCGACCCTGGGCTTTGCAGCGGTCAGCGGGCTTTCGGCTGCAATCCAGCTGCTTGGGGAGATCGAGAATGGAAAGAATGAATTTAATATGGTGGAGGTAATGGCTTGTCCTTTTGGATGCATCAATGGCGGAGGTCAGCGTCTGGGTACAGATGAGAAAGCTTTGAAATCAAGGATGAAAGCACTGTATGATGCCGATGAAGAAGAGATGATCAAGTCAGCGCACAGGAATTCATCTATCAATGAATTCAGCAAAAGTACCCAGGAATCAAGCTAATTCATATAACAGAGAGTAAGTCATAAGATAGACGAAGGAAAAAGAAGCATGAGCC
Organism: uncultured Bacteroidales bacterium; assembly: GCA_963768805.1. Taxonomy (GTDB): domain Bacteria; phylum Bacteroidota; class Bacteroidia; order Bacteroidales; family FEN-979; genus FEN-979. The sequence goes on from CAVYJI010000004.1 coordinate 214,301, forward strand.
AGTCATTCAGAACGCAGCTTGTATTTACCATCAAGGACCGGTGCCGTGTTTGCTATACCTGTGTACGTGAATGTCCCGTCAAAGCCATCAGGATTATCAACGGGCAGGCTGAGGTGATCAACGACCGCTGTATTGGTTGCGGAAATTGTGTGAAGGTCTGCAGCCAGGGAGCGAAAGTCTCCCTTCGGTCTGTGGATGAAGTTTATAAACTGCTGAGCTCAGGCCATAAGGTGGCAGCCTGTGTAGCTCCCAGTTTTCCGGCAGAGTTCAGCGAATTCAAAGATTACCGCGTGCTGGTCGGGATGATCCGCAAGCTGGGTTTCGACTATGTCACGGAAGTTTCATTCGGCGCTGATGTTGTAGCAAAAGAATATGAAAAGCGGATCAAATCAGAAGATTATACTGGCGATATTTCCTCTGATTGCCCTGCAGTGACTTATTATATTCGTCATTATCATCCTGATATAGTTAGCTCGCTGGCTCCGATCGTTTCACCTATGGTGGCCATGGCACGCATTGTTCGCGAAAAGTATGGCCCTGATGTGAAGATCGTATTTATAGGGCCCTGTTTTGCAAAAAAGGCAGAATCTGGTGAGACTGACGAAGTGATCACTTTCCTGGAGTTGAGGGAGATGATGCAGCAATCAGGCATTCGCCCCGAAAATAGTGAACCAGGCGTGTTCGATCCGCCCGTTGGTGGAAAAGGAGCAATCTTCCCGATCACAAGGGGGCTTTTTCTGACCACGAACAGCAAGGAGGACATCCCGGAAGAATGGTCCGTCATCGCCGATGGCCGGGTGAATTTCAAGGAGGCAGTCAGGGAATTTGAAGAAGGGTTTATCCGCAATAAGCATCTTGAATTGCTCTGTTGCGAAGGTTGTATTATGGGGCCCGGCACTTCTCCGGGAGGTAAGAAATATGCAAGAAGCGCTGCTGTGGGTGAATATGTAAGGGAAAAGCTTGATAAACTGGACCTGGAAGAGTGGCAAAAGAATGTGGAGGAATTCTCAAAGATCCCGGTTGTCCAGTATTTTGATCCTGATGACAGGAGATTCGAGATCCCATCGGGTGACGAGATCCAGAATGTGCTCGAGGCCATGGGCAAATTCATAGCAAAGGATCATCTGAATTGCGGCGCGTGTGGATATGATACCTGCGTGGAACATGCCATTGCGATTGTCAAGGGACTTGCTGAGACGGAGATGTGTCTCCCCTATTCCATTGAAAAGCTGCATGAGTCCATAAAAAACCTGAATATTTCGAATGAAAAGCTCGCAAAGGCAAAAGCCGCCCTGAAACAATCGGAGAAGCTGGCTCACATGGGCCAGTTATCTGCAGGGATCGCACATGAATTGAACAATCCGCTGGGTGTCATCACGATGTATTCAAACATACTCATGGATGAAGCACCCGAGGGTGAATCAATCCGTGAAGATCTTCATCTTATCATAGAACAGGCCGAGCGTTGCAAAAAGATCGTAAGCGGCTTGCTGAATTTTGCAAGAAAGAACCAGATTAATCTTTCTGAGACCAATGTGGTTCAGTTTATGCAGCACAGCCTGAACTCCATCATTAAGCCGGATAATGTAAGGGCTACATTCAGCCCCCACGTCGCCAATCCCATCGCCAGGCTCGATATTGACCAGATGATGCAGGTTCTGACAAACCTGGAGAAGAATGCCATTGAGGCGATGCCCCGTGGTGGGGAAATGCGTGTTGGCCTCGAAGACAGTAAAGATGAGATCATATTTATCATTTCTGATAATGGGACCGGGATTTCAAAAGAGAATATGAATAAGATCTTTACTCCTTTTTTCACCACAAAAGAATTGGGCAAAGGAACGGGGCTCGGGCTGGCACTGATCTATGGCATCGTGAAGATGCACAAGGGAAAGATTGATTTTACATCAAATACAGACCCGCTGAAAGGGGAAACAGGGACAACTTTCAGGATATCCATACCAAGGAATATGGAATGAAAATATTATTAATTATCAATCCTCACATAAGATGAAACCAGGAAATATTACCATTCTGATCGTAGATGATGACATGGATTATCTTTGGCAGGCAAAGATGAAACTGGAGCAGCTTGGATATATGACGGTCACTGCCGAAAGCCAGAGGGAAGCGGAGATGATCATGGAAAAAACCAGGCCCGATCTTGCCATCGTGGACCTGATGATGGAGAATGAGGACAGCGGATTTATCCTCAGCTACAAGATCAAGAAGAAATACCCGGATGTCCCGGTAATAATCCTGACTTCAGTGGCAGCAGAGACGGGTTACTCCTTTGACATCCAGGATGAGAATAACCGCAAGTGGATCAAGGCCGATGTGTTCCTGGACAAGGGTATCCAGCCTGATGTCCTTGAAGCTGAGATTGAAAGATTATTGCAGAAAAACTAACCATCACTATATAGGATTCGATTTTCTATTACTTTTGAACTGAAATTCTACTATGTCAACACTTAAAATACTCGTCATAGATGATGAACCCGGGATTCGCAGCGGTATCAGTCGTATTCTGCGTAATTTCCGGGTAGATTATCCTTTCATGGAAGAAGCCTTTGATTTCGCGGTTTTTGAAGCACCGACCGGTGAATCAGGAATCGGGATCATCGAAAGTAACCGTCCTGACATACTTTTGCTTGACAACAAATTACCGGGGATCCAGGGGATAGAGGTATTGGAATACGTCCGCAAAAAGCAGTATGATATCACTGTTGTGATGATCACTTCCTATGCATCACTGGAGTTAGCTGTAAAAGCCACCAGCGACGGGGCTTCTGATTTCATTCCAAAACCCTTCACGCCACAGGAGTTAAGATCATCCATTGAGAATATCACGAAAAAGATCTTCCTGAAGAAGATGACTGCTAACCTGAAAGATACAGATAAACATATCCGGTTCCAGTTCCTGTCGGTATTGTCGCATGAGCTAAAAGCCCCCCTGAACGCTATTGAAGGGTATCTGAAAATTGCAAGGGAACATCAGCTTGGTGATAAAATAGAAGATTATTATGCGATCTTCGACCGTTCAATTGACCGTATTCATGGAATGCGCACACTGATCCTCGACCTGCTCGACATCACCAGGGTCGAAAGCGGTAAATCCCAGAGGAATATTGTTGATACTGATCTTATACAGGTCATCAGGAATGCTGTCGATGCCATTCAACCATATTCAATACAGCGTGAAGTCAGTATTGATCTGCATGGGCCATCCCGGCTAATGATGAAAGCAGATGTCAATGAGATGGATATTATCTTCAACAACCTGATCTCCAATGCCATCAAATATAATAAAACCGGGGGTTCAGTAGATATTTTCGCTGAGCAGGCTGACGGGGCGATACGGGTACAGGTCATGGATACCGGGATTGGCATGACCGATGGTGAAATGGCCAGACTATTCGGGGATTTCGTCAGAATAAAAAATGAAAAAACAAAAAATATAACCGGAAGCGGGCTTGGGTTATCAATTGTCAAAAAGCTGGTAGAAGCCTACGGAGGAGCAATTGAAGTAACCAGTAATCCCGACAAGGGCAGTTCCTTTATTATTTCATTTCCAAAAGAAAACTCATGTTCATAAAACATCTACCTCACAAAACCGTTGAACGGTTGAGTCAATACAGAAGGGCATTGTTGCTTATTCTGTCAAAGGAAAAGACGCATGTATTTTCTCATGAGATCGCCCAGACGCTTCATATTACGCCGGTACAGGTAAGGCGTGATCTGATGCTGATAGGCTATTCAGGCAATCTTAGAAAAGGATATGATATTAAAGAGCTGATCGATATGATTGGCAATATTATCGACACTGAGAAAGGACAAAAAGTGGTGATGATCGGGCTTGGGAACCTGGGAAAAGCGATTATAAGCTACTTCAAAGGTAAACGGACAAAATTGACCATTGTAGCGGCATTCGATATAAACCCGGATAAAGTCGACAGGATCTATGACGGGGTGCCCTGTTATCACATCAGCCGGCTCCCTGATATCATGAAGAAGGAACTTGTGACAATAGGGATCATCACAGTGCCTGCCGACCAGGCGCCTGCAATAGCAGAAACTCTTGTCCATGCCGGTGTTAAAGGTATCCTGAATTATTCGCCGAAACCATTGAATGTTTCGCCATATGTCTACCTTGAAGAATATGACATGATCACCTCTCTTGAGAAAGTGGCTTTTTTTGCCAAGAAGAACGACGAACGATTTAAATAGCAGGGGAAAATTGAAAATCTTCACAAATTTTGATAATGTCGATGGCATTCATAATGCAGTCGTCACTACGGGATCTTTTGATGGAGTCCACATAGGCCACAAAGTGATCATGCAGCGTTTAAAAAAGCTTGCAGAAGAGTCTGGTGGTGAAACCGTGCTGATCACTTTTCGCCCTCACCCAAGGAAGGTGCTTTATCCTGATACAGCAGGGAAAGGCCTGTACCTGATCAATTCCCATCGGGAAAAGATCGAACTGCTGAGAGAAGCAGGGCTTGATAACCTTATCGTAGTTGACTTTACCATCGAATTTTCAAAGATCACCTCTGTCGAGTTTGTTAAAAACATCCTACTGAACAAAATCCATGCCCGTAAGATCGTCATCGGGTTCAACCACCATTTTGGCCATAACCGGGAAGGTGACTATGAAGCACTTCGCAAGCTGGGATTGGAATATGGATTTGATGTAGAGGAAATACCTGAACAGGATATCCATAATGAGACGGTAAGTTCGTCCAACATCAGGAAAGCTTTGCTGGAGGGTAATATTCAAAAAGCCAATGCCTATCTTGACCACTATTATATGATCATGGGGCTGATCCGTGAGGTCAACCCAAACTTACAGGCAATCGGCTTTCCCAGCTTCAGTGTAAAGATCGAAGAAGAAAGCAAATTGCTTCCGCCAAACGGAGTTTATGCCGTCAGTGTGAAAGATGAAGCAAGGACTTTCCGGGGAATGTGTTTTATCAGGAAGCAAGGAGAATCGTCAATCGATGCCAAGGTCGACTTTTATTTATTCGATACACCGGAGAAGCTCTCCGGCTCCTCTGCAATAGTTTATTTCCATAAGTTTATAAGGGAAGAAAAACCATTTGACACCCCTCTTGATCTCCAGAGACAGCTACAAATCGACAGGGAACAGGTAGAAGAGCTGATCTTTTAAGTACCAGGATTGTTTAATAATGGCCTGACTGTAATCATCTGAACCATGCAAATCGACATCCTTACATTGTTTCCCGGCATGTTTGATGGCCCGTTCAGCCAATCCATCATGAAACGTGCAAAAGAGAAAGGCCTGGTCAAGATCTTCCTTCATGACATCCGGGATTATTCCACCAATAAGCATAAATCCGTTGATGATTATCCTTTCGGAGGCGGCGCAGGCATGGTCATGATGATCGAGCCTGTTGCACGGTGTATAGAAAGCCTGAAGGAAAAGACGACTTATGATGAGATAATTTATTTGTGCCCTGATGGAGAGCTGCTCAACCAGAAAGTTGCAAACCGGCTTTCATGCATGAAAAACATCATTATTCTTTGCGGTCATTATAAAGGTATTGATGAACGGATAAGGGAACATTTCATTACTCATGAGATATCAGTCGGCAATTATGTCATTTCAGGAGGAGAGCTGGCGGCGGCTGTACTTACCGATGCGGTCATAAGGTTAATGCCCGGCGTATTGAATGATGAGACCTCGGCATTATCCGATTCGTTCCAGGACGACCTCATCTCTCCACCTGTTTATACAAGGCCTTCCGACTTCAGGGGATGGAAGGTCCCCGATATCCTACTTTCCGGTAATGATAAAGAGATTGCGAAGTGGAAACATGAGCAGTCCATTGAACGTACCCGCCAGCGCAGGCCAGGTCTGCTGAATGATGACGAATTATGAGAGATCCCGGATCTTTTAAAGGATCATGATGACCTGCTATCCTGCAGGAACGGCTTTCCTGTGAAACTTTTTCAGGTAAGGTATTGGCGGATTGATAATTTTACTATATTTGCACTCTTTTTAGTGAGAATCCCCTAAATAATTGTTGAAGTCATGAATCGCGCAGAGACCATTAAGTTTGTAGAAGAATCGTTTATTCCGAAGAAAGAAAACCCTGTTTTCAAAGCCGGTGATACCGTCACCGTTCAATATAAGATCAAGGAAGGGAACAAGGAACGTATCCAGAATTTCCAGGGTGTTGTATTGCAGCGCTCAGGAAAAGGTGCCAATGAGACCTTCACAGTACGGAAAATATCAGGCAATGTTGGTGTTGAAAGGATATTTCCCATCTCATCTCCTTTTATAGAGAAGATTGAAGTAAATAAGAAAGGCGTTGTGAGAAGGGCCAGGATATTTTATCTGCGTGGTTTGCGTGGGAAAAAGGCCCGTATCAGGGAAGAAAGAGTATAAAAAAAAAGCCCGCATAAAGCGGGCTTTTTTTTTTAATTCATCACCAGGTTTATAAAACCTGTTCCCCTTGTCTTAAGAACAGCAAGTGCACTCGAATAGCTCAGGATATTTCTTATTACCTTTTCGCTTGGGGAGACGCCGCTTCTTTCCATTTTTTTCCGCAGAAGATGTTTCCGGGTTCTCACTCCGGATTTAAGGCTGGAAGAATACGGCGGGATTGGATAGAGGGTTAGGGTTTTCTTCATAGGCAAACATTAGTTTTTATCATTTCGTTATATCAATAACGGATAAAAAACATGCATATTTTACCTTTAAAAAAAAATATTTTAAGAGAGGAAAACCGCAAACTGCGGGAAAAGGGAAGAAAAACCAGATTGCTGATCCAACGTCTGATAATACAGACTTTATGAACAAAAAACGGAAGTGTTAAACCGAGAGGATGATGTTTTTTTCATCCACAAGCTTCCGTAAGTTGATCAGCGCATAACGCATGCGGCCAAGGGCTGTGTTTATACTTACGTTCGTCACTTCTGCAATGTCCTTGAAACTCATATCCCCGTAATGCCGCATGATCAGAACATCGCGCTGCTCTTTAGGGAGGTAATCGATGAGTTTCTTAACATCTTTATGGATTTGCTCGGTAATGATCCTTTCCTCAACAGATTCGACGGGGATCCTTACCTTCTCAAAGATGTCAAAATCATCACGGTTCTCTATGGTTGGGATCCGTTTTGATTTCCTGAAATGATCGATGATGAGGTTATGAGCAATACGCATCGCCCACTGGATAAATTTACCCTCCTCTTTATAGGAACCGGAACGAATGGTATTGATCACCTTAATAAAGGTATCCTGAAAAAGATCTTCTGCAAGTTCTTTTTCTTTGACGATCATAAGAATATACGCAAAGATGCGGTTCTTATGGCGACGGATCAACTTTTCAAGGCTGGATTGGTTTCCGGCTAAATATCTACCAATCAGTTCCTGGTCGGTTACTGCTTGGGCGTTCATGGTGCCTCCTTTTTTTAGTCAAAAAAGGGTAGATTTTTCTCGATAGCCGGTCTCCTTTGTTTTAGAATGCGAAATTACAACATTTCGCAGGTTTTGATACTTTTATACTTCGCAAAAGTAAACAAAAAAAATCCAAAAGCAAATTTTCTGGCTAATTTTACAAACTTTCTTTCTATGAATATCTGAAATGACTACAAATATTGATCTGCTCGACCCCAGGGATTTTATTCTTATTAAAGGTGCAAGAGTAAATAATCTAAAGAATATTCAGCTTGCCATTCCCCGCAATAAATTTGTTGTTTTCACAGGTTTATCAGGATCAGGGAAGTCCTCTCTTGCTTTTGACACCCTGTTTGCTGATGGCCAGCGACGGTATGTTGAAAGCCTTTCAGCCTATGCACGCCAGTTCCTGGGGAGAATGAGCAAACCAGATGTTGATTATATCAAGGGCATCTCCCCTGCCGTTGCCATTGAACAAAAAGTCAATACCTCGAATCCCCGGTCTACCGTCGGAACTTCTACTGAAGTCTATGAGTACCTGAAACTGCTGTTTGCACGTATCGGGAAGACTTATTCTCCAGTCTCGGGGAAGCTGGTGAAGCGTGATACGGTCAGTGATGTTGTTGACCATATCCTGTCTTTACCTGATGAATCAAGGGTCATTATTTTCTCTCCAATTCCCTTAACCGATCATAATGGCGACCTGAACGCAAAATGCAAGATATTACTTCAGCAAGGGTTTACAAGGATAATGGTGAATAATGAAATATACCGTATAGATGAAGTTGACCCGAAAATAAAATGTAAAGGGAAAGAGATCTTTCTGTTAGTAGACCGTTTTCAGGTACAAAAAGCAGACAATGACCTGGCAGGAAGGATCGCCGATTCTGTGCAGACAGCATATTATGAGAGCCATGGGTATTGCATGGTGGAGATCGCAGGTGAAAAGCCTGTGCGAAAATCTTTTTCGAACCGCTTTGAAGCCGATGGGATCGATTTTGAGGAACCTTCTGTCAACCTGTTCACATTTAATAATCCTTTTGGGGCCTGCAAAACATGTGAGGGCTTTGGAACTGTAATTGGCATTGATGAGGACCTTGTGATCCCAAATAAAACCTTATCCATTTTCGACGAAGCCATTGCCTGCTGGCGCGGCGAGAAAATGAGCGAGTGGAAGAATGAACTGGTATTGAATGCCTACAAGTTTGATTTCCCGATACATAAACCCGTTTATGAACTGACGGCCGCACAGCGTGAACTACTGTGGACCGGAAATAAATATTTTCATGGACTGAATGACTTTTTCGAGTACGTTGAAAGCCAGAATTACAAGATACAGTACCGGGTAATGATGTCACGATACAGGGGGAAGACCCTTTGTCCTGAATGCAAAGGGACACGGCTGAGGAAAGATGCAGGTTATGTAAAGATCGGAGGAAAATCGATCAATGAGCTTGTGCTGATGCCTATCAGCGATCTGAAGGATTTTTTCTGTTCGCTGAAGCTATCAGAATTTGAGAAGACTGTTTCAAGACGGCTGCTGAATGAGATCAACAAAAGGCTTGAAGTACTAACGGATGTAGGTCTTGGCTACCTGATGCTCAACCGTCTTTCCTCGACATTATCGGGAGGGGAATCGCAACGCATCAATCTTTCAACGGCACTGGGTAGTAATCTTACCGGGTCGATGTATATTCTTGATGAACCCAGCATCGGACTTCACCCCCGCGATACACAACGGCTTATAAAAGTCTTATTGGGCCTGAGAGACCTTGGAAATACCGTCATTGTCGTTGAACATGATGAAGAGATCATCCGTGCAGCTGACCAGGTTGTTGATATCGGTCCGTTTGCCGGTCATTATGGCGGAGAGATCGTTTTCCAGGGGACATTTGATGAGATGTTGAAAGATAAAAAAAGCCTTACCGGCCAATACCTTGATCACCGTTTAACCATTCCCACACCAGGACGAAGGAGAAAATGGAAAGAATTCATCGAAGTCAAAGGCGCAAGGGAGAACAACCTGAAAAATTTCAATGTCAGGATCCCTCTGAATGTTTTTACTGCCATTACCGGTGTAAGCGGGTCAGGAAAAACCTCACTGGTCAAAAAGATCCTTTATCCTTCCCTGAAAAAAATGTTTGACGGGTATTCTGAAAGGACAGGAAAAGTTGACCGGTTGGCTGGAGATATCAATCGTATCGGAGCGGTCGAGCTTGTCGATCAAAACCCTATAGGAAGATCCTCACGGTCAAATCCGGCAACTTATATCAAAGCCTTCGATGAGATAAGGAACCTTTTCGCCGACCAGCAGCTTTCACATGTGCGGGGATATAAACCAGGGTATTTTTCATTCAATATCCAGGGGGGACGTTGTGAGGAATGCGAAGGTGAAGGGGTAGTCAAAATTGAAATGCAGTTCATGGCTGATATTTATTTAACCTGTGATAGTTGTAAAGGCAAAAGATACAAAGAAGAAGTCCTTGATGTTAAATACAATGAAAAGACCATCGTTGATGTGCTTGACATGACGATCGATGAAGCAATGGATTTCTTTAACAATAAAAAACCTTCGGCACAAGAAAAAAGGATCCTGGCAAGACTAAAACCTTTGCAGGATGTCGGACTTGGGTACCTGCGGCTGGGGCAATCGTCGAGTACGCTCAGCGGTGGAGAGGCTCAGCGAATCAAGCTGGCATTTTTTCTTGCCAAAGGGACGAATGAGAAGCCCACCCTGTTTATTTTCGATGAGCCGACTACAGGTCTGCATTTCCATGATATCCACAAGCTTTTGATCTCCTTTGAATCATTAATCAGCAATGGACATACCGTTCTTGTCATCGAACATAATCTTGAGGTCATCAAATCTGCCGATTGGGTGATCGACCTGGGAAAGGAAGGAGGAGAAGAGGGGGGAAATGTAGTGTTTACAGGAACACCTGAACAGCTGGCTGCATTTGATGGGTCATATACCGGGGAATATCTGAAAGAAAAAATTAAAAATTAAGAATTAAAAATTTAAGATGAGTTCAGTTTCCACATATTCTTCATAGCCTTTTCGCGGCTTTGCGGTGAAGGAAACTTTTAAGTGCTCACTAAAAAATGATAACTGAAAAATGAAAAGTATTAATCCATATACGACAGAGGTCATAAGGGAATATCCTGAACACACTCCATCCGAAGTAAATAATATCATCAATGATGTACATAAAGAATGGCTGCAATGGAGAGAAACTTCCCTGGAAACCCGTGCAAAATTGTTCAGGACTGCTGCATCCCTCCTGTTTAAGAAAAAAGAAACCTATGCCCGCCTCATCACAGAAGAGATGGGCAAGATCATCAGGGAATCTTTAGCCGAAATAGAGAAATGTGCGAATGGATGCAATTATTATGCTGATCATGCTGCTGAATTATTAGAAGACCAGGTTGTTACTTCAGATGCGACGAGGAGTTTCGTGACCTTTCAACCTTTAGGAGTGATCCTTGCCGTAATGCCATGGAATTTCCCATTCTGGCAGGTATTTCGCTTCGCCGTACCCTCTTTAATAGCAGGAAATGCTGCTGTCCTGAAACACGCTTCCAATGTCCCGGGGTGTGCCCTTGCAATTGAAGAGATCTTTTATGAGGCAGGGTTCCCGAAAAATCTTTTCAGGGCACTGATGATCCCATCATCAGCAGTTGAACCCGTGATAACCAACAAGCTGATTACCGCTGTGACCCTTACCGGCAGTGAACTTGCCGGCAGCCAGGTAGCCTCATCTGCCGGTAAGCATATTAAGAAAACCGTTCTCGAGCTGGGAGGGTCAGATCCCTTCATCATCCTTGAGGATGCGGATATGGAAGCAGCCGTTAAAACTGCCATCACTGCCCGGATGATCAACCAGGGACAGAGTTGCATTGCAGCCAAGCGGTTTATAGTCGTTGAAAGCCGTGTTGCAGAATTTGAGAAGCTGGTGAAGATTGCACTTGAATCACTCAGGATGGGCGATCCGATGGACATGCACACGGATATAGGGCCTCTTGCCCGGAAAGATATAGTCGATGAGATTGACAGACAGGTCCACAAATCAATAGATGACGGTGCACATCTCATACTCGGCGGGAAGCCGGCAAACCGTCCTGGTTGTTATTATCAACCCACACTTCTTGCAGATGTAAAAAAAGGAATGAGTGTTTATTCTGAAGAAACATTCGGTCCTGTCTTTTCGGTCATCCCGGTCAAAAATGAAGAAGAAGCCATTGAAGTGGCCAATGATTCTGATTTCGGGCTGGGAGGAAGTGTCTGGACCATAAACCTGAAGCATGGAGAAGAGGTTGCAAGGAAAATAGAGACCGGGGCTGTTTTTGTCAACGGGTTGCCTAAATCCGATCCCCGGCTGCCTTTTGGCGGCATCAAGAAATCAGGTTATGGAAGGGAGCTTGGTGAAGCGGGTATCAGGGAATTCGTGAATATAAAGACAGTCTGGATTGGGTGAATGACCCCAAGAGGGAGGGGAAGATACTGGTTTCCTGCATACAAGGCAGGCAGGCTGTTACGGCGGATCGAGAGGCAGTCTTGAACAATCGAATAATCGATCAACGATTTTTGAAGTCAGATCTGAAATCAGAACACAGAGTCAGAGTGAGAAATCGTGACGCGTGAGGCGGAGAATTCCACCCTTTTCCCCTCCCCCAAGAGAGAGGGGGTCGGTAAACCTTACTTCAAAAAAAGATTTAGCCTGGGAGACGTGGGTCAAATTTTCAATCAGGTTGATTTTGACTGAAAATTTTAAGATTTTTCTATCTTTGTAGCCTCTTAGATGGCGAGGTAGCTCAGTTGGTTAGAGCGTCGGATTCATAACCCGGAGGTCACGAGTTCAATTCTCGTCCTCGCTACGAGTTCAAGTGTAAAGTGTAAAGTGCAAAATGCAAAGTCTGGTAATCTAGACTTTGCATTTTTTTTTTGATCCATGACGCGGGAAGATCTTTCCTATAAATTGATTTCTCCGTAAATTGCATTCTGAAATTTTTCATGCATACGAAAGCATGCGGATTACTAAAATATATTTGAAGCATCTTCCTTAAAGCGGAAGATAATAATAAGTATGTAGTATTTGTATGACTTTCAATTTGTTGATGAAATTAACAGTACTGAAGTACACAATTCTTATCCGTATAATATCAACTCCCAACATGAGTTTATCGACATACTCCTTGTTGGATAACTTAAACTTTCTATTGAAACCAATTCAAAAATAAAATTTCCCTATGAGTTTACACAATCGTTGGAGACACACTAAAAATGGCAGTTGGAAGAGATTCATAATTGTCATAATTATATTTGGTAACATATTACTTGGTTTTTTTTGTTTTTCAAGTTCAGGTTCTAATAATGTTTTGGCTAAAAAAGACACCATCATTTATTTCTCCAAACATATTAGGGTTGTTGGCCATCGGTCGAAAGAATTTGGATGGACAAGTTTTAATCCTATAGAAATATTCCTTGATGAAAATCAAATCTTTCGTGACACTAAAAAAGAATACTGGCTTTCTGGATTAGAATCAAATCAATATCCCCGATTATTAGAATGCGTGGATGGTAGTTTCCAACTACTGATTGAAGTTGATGAACGCCCTAATCAAAATGAATTACAGCTTTTTTCAATCTCTAAGAATGGCCAAATTCAACATAATGAGGTTCCAATATTTAACTGGAACCCAAGAGATATTGATCACAATGGAAAGTTAGAGGTCATGGGTGTTTTAACCAATGGTGAAACAATTGCCAAAGGGGACACGGCATTATACAATCCCACTCTTGTTTATGAGTTATCGAACCGTTGCTTAATGCTGGATAGTTCTGCTACTATAAAGATTAATGAAACAATATGGGGTAAATTTCACGGTTATTATTACAATGACTCGTTGTTATTGCCTTTTAAAAGAAAGATTTTTTAGCATGCAACAACCCAGCAACTACAAGCCTGGCAGTAGGTAAAGAAAGGGATCCCGGTCACTAAACATGAGAACGAATCGCAGACATAAAGTCAAGTGAACCAAGCCTGAGGCTGCCTGCGGGGCGTTAGGGGTTATTAATATTTTGCGAAAGAAGTAGAAAAATGAAGACATTTATTTTATTATTTTTCGTATGGGTAAGTGTTCAAACATTAAATGCCCAGATGCCGTCCAGTTGCAATGTAGGTCCTGTTCTTCAACATTATTATGACCGTGATGTTAAACACCTGGCGCTTACAAGGATCTTTGATCAGAATTCACCTGCAATGGATTCAATTAACATTCCACAAAATTACCAGGATACGGTTTGGCAAGCCATGGCAGCTATTTTCAATCTGACAGATTTTCCACCAAGAGATACTGTTTTTGATATTTACTGCATCCATCAATATTCAAGTTCTTATATTTTTGACAGTATTTACGTTCAAATTACTCCTTCATGCCCATGGTTACAAAATTGGCAGAATTTAATAATAGAAACCGGAGTTCCGGCTCTTGATTCGCTTTTATCCAAGTATGGATTTATTGTTACTGGTTTTTGGTCCTATTTTGATGTAGCAATATTAACGACAAGCCAAAATATCAATGTAAGGCCTCTATGTGATAGTATCGAGACTTTCAGTGGGGTCGTTTATGCAGAACCAATATCCAGGGCCGGGTTTGGAGATGAAATAAATTATAATAAAACAGGCACAAACCGGTTTTTAAATTTTGTAATCGGCTATGGTGACTGTCCATCCGGCTGCACAGGATCTCGAACTTACAAATTCCAGGTCAATTCAGATTGCTCTGTCCAATATTTCGGTTCGTTTCTAATTCCTGCCCCGGGTTACTCATTTCCTCCTCCGGTAAATTGCTATATTACAACGAGCATTGAGGAGAAGAAAAAAAATACCGATTTCCATATCTTTCCAAACCCTGCTGAAAATGTCTTAAACATTAAATCAGATAATTCGTCCGTTGAAAACTTTTTTATATTCAATTCTTTGGGACAACTTATGAATAGTGGGCAAATCCTGAAAGAAGCCACAGTTTCAATTGATGACTTTTACCCGGGGCTTTATTTAATTCTCTTTACAGATATTAAGAATCAGGAAAGAGTCATTGTAAAGTTCACGAAAAAGTGACAGAGTGACAAAGTTATAGTCCGACAGGTTGGTCAAGCGGACAGGCGAATGAAGGAGAATTAAAAATCACGGGTATGAACCCCAGGGCAAGCCCTGATGGGCTGCCATTTTGTCAGGCCGGGTATACTTCGCGTATAGTTTAGATATACCTTAATTATAGTTAAGATATAGAACGCTTATAGAACGCTTATAGAACGCTTATAGAACGCTTATACAACGCTTATAGAACGCGTATACAAACAGTATAGGAGAAGAGTGCTAAGTAATTCGTGAACAGTGGATTGCGAGATGTGTGATGTGGGAAAATGTTAATTGTTAAGTAGTTAGGTCACAAGGTCACAGGGTCACAAGGTCACAGGGTCACAGGGTCACTAGGTCACAAGGTCACAGGGTCACAGGATCACTAGGTCACAGGGTCACAAGGTCACAGGGTCACAGGGTCACAAGGTCACAGGGTCACAAGGTCACAAGGTCACAGGGTCACAGGGTCACAAGGTCACAAGGTCACAGACGCGCGCCAGCTGAGTCACGGGGTCAAGGATTAAAATTTTATTAACAATTCTTGACTTGGGATAAAAAGCGCCATATCTTTGTTTCACATTATCATTTACAATAGCCATAGAATAACCAGAGGGGTGTTATCACGTACTCTGGTTATTCTCTTTTATAAAAGATAGTTCAGGACTAATTCCATTTGTAGATCAGGCAGATTGGAATGTTTTGGAACATGTAGCGCAAATTATTCCACTATTACAGACGTGCCGTAACAGATCACCTCGGTAACCCCATTCATTACTTCAGTTGTATCATACCTTATGCCGATCACCGCATTACCTCCAACTATTTCAGCGTGGGAGATCATCAGTTCGTAGGCATCCCTTCTTGTCTTTTCGCAAAGCTCAGTGTAGAGGGTTATATTTCCACCTGCCAGTGTTTGAAAAGCAGCGCCAATGTTACCAAAAATTGAACGTGAGCGCACAAGAACTCCTCTTACGACGCCTTTATTCCCAGTTATTTTATACCCGGGAAGTTCAAAGGCAGTAGTTGTCATTTTGATATCCATAACTTCAAGTTTAAGATTAAAGTTCAAATTTAAAGCATTATTTCATCCTGCATCTTAAAAAACGCAGTTTTTACAATTCATTAACAACCGTATAAAGAATCACGTTAAAAAATGTAATTTCGTAACGCTTATCGCGTGATCCAAATATAAATAATCAAAGTTTTAATTATCATTTATGACGAACGACCATTCCTTCAGAAAAAGCCTGAATTTATTTGATTCTACTGCGATTGTTGTCGGATCGATGATCGGATCCGGGATTTTCATTGTAAGTGCCGATATTTCGAGGCAGGTGGGATCGCCCGGGTTTCTTATGGCTGTCTGGCTGATCACGGGCTTTCTCACAGTTTGTGCCGCCTTAAGTTATGGTGAACTCGCCGGGATGTTCCCAAAAGCCGGTGGTCAATATGTTTACCTTAAGGAATCCTACAATCCTTTGGTCGGGTTCCTTTATGGGTGGACACTTTTTCTTGTGATCCAGACCGGGACAATTGCAGCGGTAGGAATGGCGTTTGCCAAGTTCCTGGGAGTCATCTTTCCCTGGGTGTCGGAATCGGTGATCTGGTTTCAGTTCAGGTTTGTAAAATTCGGGCCGGTGCAGATCATTGCCATCCTTTCGATCGTACTGCTGACCTGGATAAACACACGCGGTATAAAGGAAGGAAAGCGGATCCAGAATGCATTTACCAGCGGGAAATTCCTTTTGTTGCTGTTATTTATCATTATAGCCCTGATCTTTGCGTCCAATTCACATGCTATTCACGAGAATCTCCGGATCTTATGGGAGCCACAGAAACACCTGAAAAATTCGGCCCCGGTTCCCCTGGCCGGGTTTGCAATCATTGCCGCCATGGGGGTGGCGATGGTCGGTTCCTTGTTCTCTTCAGATGCATGGAACAACATAACCTTCACTGCCGGAGAAGTCATCAATCCGAAAAAGAATATTCCGATGAGCCTTTTTCTCGGGACATCCATCGTTACGATCCTTTATCTCCTTGCAAATATCGCCTATCTCACAGCAATGCCATTGCGCGGCAGTGAAAGCGGAACAAGTGTTTTTGAGCATGGTATGCAATTTGCCGTTTCAGACAGGCTGGGGACAGCTACAATATCAGGCCTCTTCGGGGCATATGCATCCCTCATTATGGCAGGGTTCATTGTGATATCCACATTCGGGTGTAACAATGGGCTCATTTTATCCGGTGCAAGAGTATATTATGCGATGGCAGAAGACGGCCTGTTCTTTAAAAAGATAAACCGTCTGAATGCGAAGGGAGTACCTGCAACGGGGCTTGTGATACAATGCATATGGGCATGCCTGCTTTGCCTATCGGGAACTTACGGACAGTTACTTGATTATGTGGTGTTTGCTGTGCTTATTTTTTATGTCCTGACCATTGCCGGGATTTTTATCCTTCGAAAGAAAAAGCCTGATCTGGAAAGGCCATATAGAGCCTTCGGGTTTCCGGTGATCCCGGTAGTTTACATTCTTCTGGCAACGTTCATCATGGGGATCCTGTTGGTTTATAAGCAGGATTATACCTGGCCGGGGCTGATCATTGTATTGCTGGGGATCCCTGTATATTTTCTCTGGCATAAAAGAAATCCTTCCAATTAGCGTTGTAATCCTGTGAGCTTGTTAAGATCCCGGTCCTTTCTTATTCTCTTTCTTTCAGGCATCTCTTTTTCAGGGATCCATGCTCAGTGCTTTAAAGAGAATCATGTATTCAGGGAAGGAGAATTTCTCAGCTATGAGGTAGCTTATAACCTGGGCCCGATCTCGGTAGATGCCGGATCAGTGACCTTTGCCATCAATCCTGAAACCTATAATGGAAAACCTTCATGGCACCTGAAAAGCTCAGGAAGAACACTCAAATCCTATGATTTTTTTTTCAAGGTGGTCGATTATTACGATGCATGGATCGATCCGAAAAGCTTTCATCCTTTTGAGTTCAGACGGTCAGTCTACGAAGGAGGATACCAGCTTCTTAACACGTTGCGTTACGATGGGGATGGAGAAACTGTATATTCCTCTACAAAAACCAATAATAACCCGGTAAGGTTTGATACCCTGAAACCGGGGCCTTGTGTTTACAACCCGCTTTCAGCAGTTTATGTGGCACGTACCCTCGATATTTCCAACCTTAAACATGATGCCCGGATCCCTGTCACAGTCCTGATCGATGACAGCACCTATGAGATCTATATTCGTTATATGGGGAAAGAAGTGGTCGAGAACCATGATGGAAAAAAGTACAGGTGCATTAAGTTCGCAGCAAAAATGGTAAAAGGAACTATTTTTCGCGGAGATGAAGATGTAGTCGTATGGATAACTGATGATGATAACAGGATCCCTATTTTAATTGAAGCAAAAATCCTTGTGGGGTCTGTAAAAGCTTATATAATGGATATGCGTGGCATCATGAACCCCTTGTCATCTTTACTTACAAAACAAAAATAAGTAAAGAAAACTTTTAATCCCTTTGATCAGATTACTGTTGTATTTTTGTGTATAAAAACAAATCAAACTCATGAAAAAAGTAACCATCATTATCACAGCACTGGTAATTACAGGATTTTTTGGTTGTTGCCCGAAAGAAAAAAAAGAAAAGAAGGCGGAAGCTCCCCTGATAGAAAAAAAGGAGCTGAAACTTTCAAGCCCCATCATGACGCCGGAAGTTCTCTGGTCATTTGGACGTGTCAGCGAACCTGTATTATCGCCTGATAAGTCGACCATTCTCTACGGTGTGACCTATTATGACATTCCTCAAAATAAGGGTAATCGTGAACTTTACACGATCGGGGTGGATGGAAAGAACCTGAAGCAGATCACCAGGACAAAATTCAGTGAATATCAGGCCCTCTGGACCCCGGACGGGAAAAAGATCGGTTTCATGAGCACGGAATCGGGGAGCATGCAGCTCTGGGAGATGGATCCAGATGGTACAAACCGTGTAAAGATATCGGATGAAGAGTCAGGAATAACAGGGTTTGCTTATTCCCCGGATGGGAAAAAGGTACTCTACACCAAAGAGATATCCATTGATAAGACTGTTAAGGATATCTATCCTGACCTGCCGCTTTCTTCAGGAAGAGTAATAACAGACCTGATGTATCGCCACTGGGATACCTGGGTTGATTCGTACAGTCATATTTTTATTGCTGACCATGATGGCAGCAAGCTATCCAATGATGTTGACATCATGAAGGACGAGCCATATGAATCGCCGCTCAAGCCTTTCGGGGGGATGGAACAGATCACATGGAGTCCGGACAGTAAAGTGGTCGCTTACACCTGCAGGAAGAAAAAAGGAATAGACTATGCCTTGTCTACTAATTCCGATATCTACCTGTATGACATTGGCAGCAAGAAAACCACGAACCTCACAGAAGGCATGATGGGATATGATGTTGCTCCTGTTTATTCTCCGGATGGTAAGAAGATTGCATGGCAGAGTATGGAGCGTGACGGTTATGAATCAGATAAAAACCGTCTTTTCATCTATGATATTGATACAAAGGTCAAAACCGATTATACAAAAGGTTTTGATCAGAATGCAGAAGGACTGGCATGGACAGATGACAGTAAATCAATTTATTTTATTTCTGATATCCAGGCGACCGATGAGATTTACCGGCTGGATGTTGCGGATGGCAAAATCACGCGAATTACTGACGGCATACATGATTATACAGGAGTCATCCCTGCAGGCAAGCAGCTTATTGCGACACGTATGTCGATGTCGATGCCGGTTGAGATCTATTCTGTTGATCCAATCACAGGGAAAGACACACAAATAACCTTCACCAATAAAGATCTTCTGGACCAGCTTAAGTTTGCTACCATTGAAAAGCGCTGGATCAAGACATCCGATAACAAGGAAGAGCTGACCTGGATCATTTATCCGCCGAACTTCGACAGAACGAAGAAATATCCAACTCTCCTTTACTGCGAAGGCGGGCCTCAAAGCACTGTAAGCCAATTCTGGTCCTTCCGTTGGAACTTCCAGATGATGGCTGCCAATGGCTACATCATTGTAGCTCCCAATCGCCGTGGATTACCCGGTTTCGGACAAAAATGGAATGAAGAGATCAGCGGTGATTATGGCGGTCAGAATATGAAAGACTATCTGAGCGCTATTGACGCAATGTCAAAAGAGCCCTTTGTCAATAAAGACAAACTTGGTTGCATCGGGGCCAGTTATGGAGGATTTTCAGTTTACTGGTTAGCCGGTAACCACCACAAGCGTTTTAAGGCATTTATTGCCCATGATGGCATGTTTGACTTTGAGGCCCAGTACCTCGAAACTGAAGAGATGTGGTTTGCCAATTGGGACCTGGGGGGACCATTCTGGGATAAGAACAATAAGATTGCACAACGTTCTTTTGCCAATTCCCCATCCCGGTTCATTCAAAACTGGGATACTCCTATTCTTGTGGTTCACAGTGAACTGGATTACAGGATCCCGGTGACACAGGGAATGGAAGCTTTCAATGCTGCTATATTGCGAAAGGTGCCGGCAGAGTTCCTTTATTTCCCTGACGAAAACCATTGGGTACTGAAACCCCAGAACGGCATTCTCTGGCAAAGAACTTTTTATGCATGGCTGGATAAGTGGTTAAAATAAAATGGAAAACAGTAAAGACAATATAAGTAAGGCTGCTGAAGTAATTCTGACATCAAAATTTACTACCGCCTATACAGGGGCAGGGATTTCAGTCGAAAGCGGGATCCCTCCTTTTCGTGGTGAGGGTGGCTTGTGGACCAAATATGACCCCAACCTGCTTGATATAGATCATTTCATGCAGGATCCCCTGAAAGCATGGAATGTCATAAATGAGATATTCTACAATTTCTTTGGAAAAGCAAAGCCGAACAAGGCCCACCTGGTACTGGCTGATATGGAGAAAAGAAGCTTGCTGAAACGAACAATAACGCAGAATATTGATAATCTTCACCAGGAAGCCGGATGCAAGCATGTGTTTGACTTTCACGGGAACTCCAAACGTCTGATTTGTCTTTCCTGCAATGCCTATTACCCGGTCAGTGAAGTCAACCTGGACCATCTGCCGCCCACATGCCGTCAGTGCGGAGGACTGTTGAAACCTGATTTCGTTTTTTTTGGTGAAGCCATCCCCCAGATCCCGCTGGCAGCTGCCTATGAAGCATCAAGCATTTCGGATGTTTTCCTGATCATTGGAACGACAGGTGAAGTAATGCCGGCTAACCAGTTCCCGTTCATTGCCAAAGAAAATGGAGCAACGATCATAGAGGTAAATCCTCATGAATCGAACTATACTTCAGCCGTGACTGATATTTTCTTACAAGGTAAAGCAACAGAAATGATGGGATTACTTGCAGATGCATTATTTTCCCCTGCCCTGTATAATGATCAGGATCGTATAGATCAGGATTTTGAAGTCCATGGCAAGTGACATGTTCTCAATATAGAGAAGGTCGAATTTCAAGCGTTCGATCATTTGATCGACATTTTCTGCATACCCGTATTTTACCTGTCCCCATGAAGTGATCCCAGGCTTGACCTTGTGCAGTAAACGATAGTGAGGAGCACGGGCAACTATCTGTTCGATATAATATTTCCGTTCAGGACGTGGTCCTACGAGGCTCATATCACCTTTCAGAACTGTGAAAAACTGAGGTATCTCATCGACCCGGACCTTTCTCAGAAACTTTCCGAAAGGGGTGATCCGGGGGTCGTCCTTTGAAGACAACATGGGGCCATTCTTTTCGGCATCTTTTAACATCGTCCTGAATTTATGCATGATAAAAGGCTTGCTTTTCAGTCCGACACGTTCCTGTGAAAAGAAAACAGGCCCCCTGGAAGTAAGTTTTACCCCGATGGCAGTGAATAAGAAGACAGGGAATAATATGATCAGGCAGATAATAGAGATACCGATATCTAAGATTCTTTTCAATGACATTTGCCAGTCTGGCATAAGATCGGGGAAGATCTGGATCAGCGGAGCCTGGAATATGGATGTTGTTTTCACCGATCCGACGAGAATATCCTGAATTACAGGAATGATCTTGATCACAACATCAGTATCTTCGAGCTGTGTAATAATATTTTCGATGGTATGGTTCTCTGAATTTTCAATTGCTATGATCACTTCCTCGATGCTGTATTCTTTCACAAGCCGGTTCAGATCCTTCAACTCGCCAAGCCGGGGGAGGAATTCGGCAAGCTTATAATTCTGATATCCCTCGACATTGACAAATCCCACAAAGCGATTTCCTGAAGATTTTTCCTGATTCTCTATTTCATGATAAATTGCGACTGCATTGCCATTGCTTCCAACAATGATAGTGTTGAAACCCATGATCTTATTATGGATCTTGTAAGCAGTACTTGAAGTGAGGATGACACGGAACGAAGCTGTAAAGAAAAGGTGGAATCCCAGAAGGGCAAAGAAAAACTCAATATACGTTTTATTGTTGATAATGATATCATCAAGGATCAGGGTAAAAAACAGAATGGTCACTCCTATTATTGAAATGAGCACTGTTTGACCAAATTCCCTGAGTCTTCCTTTACGGTATATTTTGCGATATGTGCCAATAAGGATATAGAGGATCAGCCAGAAAACAGGAATCACAAGAACCCCGAGATAAAGTTTAGGATCCATGAATATGACTTCCGAATGGCTGAAAACATGATGATCTACGACATATTTTCGAAAAATAAAGAAACATGCCCAGGCCAATGCCGCCGATAATAAATCTGCGATTATGTATTTTAAAACCTGGAGTTTTTTATTCATGAGATATAATTGTTTATTGCCCGCCTTGCTTTTTAAAAAGATAAGACTTTAATATTATCCAGAACTATCTGATAATGATCCCCGGTAGTGTTCTCAAAGTAATAATACACCTTAAAGTACTTTTCCCCTGAATATGAGGATAATGCTGTACTAAGGTCGATATATATTTTCTTCCATGACTTTCGGTTAGGCTGCTGATTAGTTGTCGGATTCAGTGTCATAATGGGAGCATTAGTAATTAATGTTGAGTTCTCATCATAAAGATTGACTCCCACGGTCAGATTGCAGTTTAAATTGAAATTCAATTCCAGGAATGCACCTGAACTTGATGGAATTGGAAACATGGAATGCGATGCACATGCAAGCGTAGCACCAACTGTATCAAGAGTAATAATTCCAGAATGGATTCCTTGCAGGGTCAGTGTGTCACCAGGAGGTGTCTGATTAATCTTTGTTGTGGCTGCAGCTGTTGTATCCAGGGTAATTGCAGCATTGTCGAAATCCTCTTTCCATATGAATATTGTTTTTGAGAGGTAGGTTGTATTAAGGATACCCTCATTCAAGGTTTTTTCAGGAACAAGGTCTATGGTCCTGGTGATGCTTTGGAAGAAGGGATATGCGATGCGTGTCTCAGCAATGCCATCTTTCATCACTCCAGGCTGTACCAGGAGGGTATGGGTTCCTTGCTGAAGAACCGGGAAAGTGGCAGGGAGCTGAAATACACCGATTAACTGGCCATCAATGTATACCCAGGCGTCAGTGATAGCATGCATGGCTGTTCCCTGTAAAGAATAATCCGTGGTCAGGCTAATGGAATCGATCTTTACGTAAGCCGGAATTGTCTGGCTACCGGAAAATTTTTCACATGAGGTCTGAGCAAGAAGCAGGATAAGAAAGAATGAAAAGAAAAGAATGTGTAAATATTTTCGCAGCATCATAGACCGGAATCTCGGAAATCCAGAAAAAATAACGCCTTATTGATTTGAATATTGTTAAACTTTTTTGAAAAGATTTGAACCTCGCCCGTCCAGTTTTTGAACAACAGATCAAAGGTTGTTCGCTGACTGGTCAATCTTTTCGATCACTTTATAGGCTACTTCGAGAGCGCTGTACCCATCGTCAATTGTGACTGCTGGTCTGGTATCGGTCGTTATGGCATTATAAAAACTTTCCAGTTCAGCACGAATAGAGTTTAACGGCTTAACTGGCGGTTTGGTAAAGAAGATCTGCTTGCTTCCTTTACCCGGACCAAGATCAAGCATAAATCCTGCAGGAACGGGCCCCGATTTATCAGGATCTTTGATACGCACGACCTCAACTTCCTTGTTGAGGAAATCGATAGAAATATAAGCATCCCTCTGAAAAAAACGTGACTTGCGCATATTCTTAATGGAGATCCTGCTGGCCGTAAGATTGGCAACGCAGCCATTGTCAAATTCAATCCGTGCATTGGCAATATCGGGAGTGTCGCTTACCACTGCAACGCCACTGGCAATGACTTTTCGTACATTACTTTTCACTACGCTCAGGATAATATCAATATCATGGATCATCAGATCGAGAATTACCGGAACGTCAGTACCGCGGGGATTGAATTGTGCAAGGCGGTGAGTCTCGATGAACATAGGTTTGTTTAAATGAGGGGCAGCAACAAGAAAGGCAGGGTTAAACCGCTCAACATGGCCGACCTGAACTTTCATATTGGCTTCCCCCGCAATCTTCATTATTTCTTTTGCTTCTACCAGTGTGGTAACAAGCGGTTTTTCAATAAATACATGACGAAACTTCCTCAGTGCCATGGATGCACATTCAAAGTGAGAGATCGTAGGAGTGACAATGTCCACGACATCCACTACGTCGATTAATTCATCAGGAGAATGAAAACGAGTGATGCCAAATTCTTTTTCAACTTTTACAGAATTTCCGTCATCCGTATCATAGAACCCGACCAGTTGATAATCCTTGATTTCCTTGATACACTTAATGTGGATCTTTCCCAGGTGCCCGACACCTATTACTCCGATTTTTAGCATTTGTAAATGAGTGTTACATTATTACTTACATTTTTCACCTAATTGGTTCAAGACGCTAAGGCTGTAAAAACTATTATTCAATTTATTGACTTTAAAGCTTATTGTTTTATACGCTTTTTTACAAATGTAGCGTTTTTGGTGCGATCGAAATGATTATTTTCGTGAAAAATTTAAGTAGGTGTAATGTAGCATGATCGACTCGTACAAACACCAGGGATTGAGAAAGCAGCTCGTTGAGACAATCCATGAAAAAGGGATCACTGACCAGAATGTACTTGACGCAATAGGCAAGGTTCCACGACATTACTTCTTTGATTCTTCTTTCCTGAAATTCGCCTATGAAGACAATGCATTTCCAATAGGTTCAGGCCAGACCATCTCACAGCCATACACTGTCGCATTTCAGACACAATTATTGAAGCTTACCAGGGGGCAAAAAGTACTTGAGATCGGCACAGGGTCAGGGTACCAGGCATGCATTCTTGCAGAGATCGGAGCAAAGGTTTTCAGCATTGAACGGCAAAAAGCCCTTTACGATAAAGCGATAAAGTTCCTTCCAACCCTCGGGTATCGCATCAAACTTTTTTATGGGGATGGATACAAAGGACTTCCTGCCTATTCTCCTTTTGATAAGATCATCGTCACTGCAGGAGCGCCGTATATTCCCGATGCCCTTATTGATCAGTTGAAGCCTGGTGGAATTCTTGTGATCCCTGTGGGAACCGGTGACGTTCAGGATATGGTGACAATAACCCGAACCTCAGAAAAAGAATTCAAGAAATGCGAACATGGCAAATTCAGGTTTGTTCCCTTACTGGAGAATAAAGCGAAAGATAGTTAGAATTAAAAACAGCAATTTCAGATACTGAAAGAGATCCGGAAAGTGAATCTGCCAGCCATAGAAGATGATAATAAGGACATCAGGCATTATTGATCCGCAGCTTCCTCATCCGGCGTATAAAAGCATAGAAAAGCCCTCCAATCATCAGGATTGCACCTGCCCATAAAATATTGATAAAAGGATTTTCAATCGTTTTGACAACAATGTAATCAGGATTGCTGCCGACTGATGACACATAGGTATAGTAATCTGTCCAGAGGAAATGCCTTGTATCAGGGTTGTAGACATCGCCCATTCGCGGGTTTCTGTTCACGGAGGGATACAAAGTAAACTCCCTCACATATTTACCTTTCTTCGTCTTCAGGAAGTCAACTGCGTACGTAGTGGTATTTCCTGCAAGTTTCTTATGATTGTAAACTACGTAGAATCCGCTCATGTAAAGTGTGTCTCCTTTTACCAGCAGCAAATTCTCTGCATTGGTCTTCATATCGCCCAGGTCAAATTGGGAAGTATTAGTAGAAATGATCCTTGAATTCGAGAAGGTCACGATGGTTCCAAGAACAAAGAACAGAAACCCCGTATGAGTCAATATTGCTGCGATGTTCCTTGGGCGTGATGATTGGAAGATAAGATTATAGATGGATGACAGGATAGCAAAAAGAATGAAGAAAACCGCGAGAGCCAGGCTCATCTTTGTAACGATCTCATTCATTAATAAAAGAACAAGGACCACGATGCTTACTATAACAGGCACTGACATTCTTTTTAGAAAGATACGTCCCGAATTGACATTATAGTGAAGGAATTGAGTAAATGCAATAAACGCAGCGATCAGCAACACATATGGGGTTTGCCAGCGGTTATAGAATCCAACGCGATCAGTGGGGGGAGCGATGTTGGTTTTGAATATACTGTTGAATACCGGTAGCGAAGTAGTGAAAATGATCTGGAATGCAGCCAGGATAATAATAACCGCGCCAACGAACATCCAGAATTCACGCGATAAAAGAATTTCAGTCTTTTTCTCAGAGAACTTCTTCGCCCTTAGAATGATAAGTACAATGGCAAGAACCAGGAACACCAGCAGGAATACAAGCAACTGGGCAGTCATTCCGTTATCGGTGAAGGAATGGGCTGAAGAATTGGCTAAAACACCGCTCCGGGTAAGGAAACTTGCATACAATACGAGAATATAGGAAAGAGTGATGAACAAAAAGGCAGACAGCAGGGCATACCGCTGTTTCTTTGCTATGAGCAGGAAATGCAATCCTGCAACGAGTGTCATCCAGGGAACCAGCGATGAATTTTCAACCGGATCCCAGGACCAGAATCCTCCGAATGTCAATGATACATATGCCCATGCTCCACCCAGCAGGATACCTGCCCCCAGGATAGCGAGTGAAAGGATTGTCCACGGCAGTGCAATTTTCAGCCAGGAAAAATATTCTTTGCGAATCAATCCGGAAACTGCGTAGGCGAAGGGAACCAGTGACAGCGCATATCCCAGGAAAAGGATCGGCGGGTGAATGGTCATCCATACATTTTCAAGTAGTGGATTTAACCCATTCCCATCTTTAACCATTGAAAGATAGTCAGGTTGAGAGAAGATCGAATCATTTACATTCCCATAGACTTCCCTTAAAAGTGAAAAAGGGCTCCCTCCTATTTTAAATGAGAGGAAGTGCACACCCAGCATCATTGAGGTCACGAATACCTGTGACAATGACACTATTGAAAGCACATGATCCTCCCATTTGCGTGATATAAATATCAATATCAACCCAATCACTGCCTGAAACAAAGCCCACAGAAGAAAACTTCCCTCCTGCCCTGCCCAGAAACAGGAAATACGAAATATTGGAACAGCTAAACCAAAAATGTGTTTGACCGGCATCGAAATATCAGAATACTCCCATACATATGAATATTCAAAATAATGCCGAAAAATAAGGTAGTAAAGAATTATAACAACAGAAACCAAAGAAAAAACGTGTAAAATGAAGAACCCACGGGCAAATGACCGTATCTCTTTAAGCGACTCCTCTTTCTTCCGGGCGTTCAGGAAATAAAGAACGGCAGCAAGGATGGCTGCCGTAAGACTTATCCAGATAAAGATTTTCCCTATCATCCCCGGTAACAGATGTTCTCCAATATAATGAATATTCATATGTCGATTTCTGAATTGACCGCAAAGGTACATTTTCCATTTTCATGAAGAAAATTCTCATTATTTTCGCCAAAAATTATCTTCATGGCAACAATCGGATTGATTGGCGGCTCAGGGCTCGAGAAATTCACTTTATTCAAAAATCCTGAAGAGATCAGGTTGAAAACTCCTTATGGAGACCCCAGCTCAACATTCCTGAAAGGTGAAGCAGGCAACAGCACTGTATTTATTCTCTCGCGCCATGGCAGGGATCATACTATTACTCCTACACATGTTAATAACCGCGCTAACATACATGCATTGAAAGAATTGGGCTGTGATCATGTGATCGCGACAACCGCCTGCGGAAGCCTGAGGGAAAAGATCGAACGGGGACATATCGTGATCCCTGATCAGTTTCTTGATTTCACCCGGTTCAGGAAAAACACGTTTTATGAAGTATTTGAACCGGGGAACCCTGCTCATATGGCCATTGCAGATCCTTTTTCAAAGCCCTTGCGTGAAATGCTTATTGCAGCCGCAATAGACCTGGGATTATACTTTCATCCGACCGGTACTATTGTCACGATTGAGGGTCCCCGTTTCTCCACAAGGGCAGAATCGATCATGTTCCGAAACCTGGGAGCTGACATAATAAACATGAGTATTGCTCCAGAAGCAGCCCTGGCTAATGAAGCGGGACTCAGCTATGCAGCCGTCGCTCTTTCAACTGATTATGATTCATGGAAGCATGATGAAGACCCGGTTACATGGGAAGATGTTTTCAGGGTCTTCGAAGAAAATGTCAGAAATGTCACACACCTGCTTGAGAAGGTCATTCTGTCAATTTAGCTGTACCGTACCTTTTCAACATTTTCACTTTGCATATTTAAAGCTCTTTCCCAGGTATTTTGCAGAAGTGCCCAATTCTTCTTCAATTCGCAGAAGCTGATTGTATTTTGCAATGCGTTCAGAGCGGCAAGCTGACCCGGTTTTTATGAGCCCTGTGTTAAGCGCAACAGAAAGATCAGCAATGGTTGTATCTTCGGTTTCACCAGACCGGTGACTGATCACCGCAGTATATGCATTACGATAGGCCATATTTACAGCATTGATCGTTTCGGTCAAGGTCCCGATCTGGTTTACCTTGATTAGGATCGAATTAGCTACACCAAGATCAATGCCACGTTGTAATCTTTCAACATTTGTCACAAAAAGATCATCACCAACAAGCTGGATCTTGTTACCCAACTCCTTTGTAAGGAGTTGCCATCCATCCCAATCATCTTCGGCCATACCGTCCTCGAGGGAGATAATGGGATATTTTTTTACCCAACCTTTCCAGAAGCCGACCATCTCCTTTGGAGTAAGTTTATCACCTGTTGATTTGTGAAGGTGGTAAACGTTTTCTTTAGGGAGGTAAAATTCTGATGATGCGGGATCAAGTGCGATGAAGATTTCTTTTCCCGGTTCATAACCCGCTGCTTCGATGGCATGAAGAATCACTTTTATGGCTTCTTCATTTGATTTCAGGTTGGGTGCAAACCCACCTTCATCACCGACATTCGTAGAGTATTTCCCTTTCTTAAGCACATCCTTAAGGTGATGAAAAACTTCCACTCCCATCCTAATAGCCTCGCTGAAAGAGTCAGCGCCAACAGGCATGATCATAAACTCCTGGAAGTCTATGGAATTATCGGCATGAGACCCTCCATTAAGAATGTTCATCATTGGAATGGGGAGCGTATTTGCCGACACGCCACCAATATAGCGGTACAGATGCTGGTTTGTTTCCTGGGCGCCTGCCTGGGCTACTGCAAGTGAAACGCCAAGTACGGCATTGGCCCCAAGCTTACTTTTATTGGTGGTACCATCAAGATCGATCATTTTCTGGTCGATATCATTCTGGTCAGTGACAAACATTCCATTCAATTCTTCTGCAATGACCTTGTTGACATTCCGGACAGCATTAAGGACGCCTTTACCCAGATAGTATTTCTTATCTCCATCACGCAGCTCGACTGCTTCATGGATCCCGGTGGATGCTCCTGAAGGAACCGCAGCCCTTCCAAGGACCCCGTTGCTTGTAATCACATCCACTTCGATTGTCGGGTTACCTCTTGAATCAAGGATCTGTCTTGCCTGTATAGAAAGAATCGTACTCATACCATTGTTTTTTGATTTTATTAAAATAAAAAAGGACAAACCAATTTACATTCGTTCATCCTTAATTTTTATCTGCGTCAGATATCCAGGTTATTCTTTTGGTTCCTCCGGTTCTTCCTTCAGCGGAAGTTCCGGTGATTCTTCAGCAACCGGTCCTTTTTTTGCCGATCTCCTGGGTTTCTTTACTGGTACTTTCACCTCTTCAGCAACTTCCTGGGAAAGTTCCACTGCCGGGCTTATTACTTCGGCAGCTTTTTTCGGTGTGCGGCGGCGACGGGTTGTTTTTGCCTTCGCAGGTTCTTTGGAAGCAAGCATGGTTTCATTGTAATCTACCAGCTCGACAATACACATGTCAGCATTATCTCCAAGACGGTTCACCGTTTTCAGGATCCTTGTGTACCCCCCGGGGCGTTCTGCAACCTTTTGCGATATCTCCCTGAACAGCTCTGAAACAGCTTCCTTACTTTGAAGATAGCTGAATACAACCCTTCTTGAATGGGTCGAATCTTCTTTTGAACGTGTTATCAGGGGCTCGACATATGTTCTCAGCGCCTTGGCTTTGGCAAGGGTGGTGGAGATCCGTTTATGCAGGATCAGTGAAGTAGCCATATTGGATAACATGGCCTTACGGTGCGCACTTGTTCTTCCCAGGTGATTGATTTTCTTACCGTGTCTCATTTTAATTATTCCTTATCTAATTTATATTTTGCAGTATTCATGCCGAACTCCAATCCTTTTGATTTCACGAGCTCTTCAAGTTCGGTCAGTGATTTTTTACCGAAATTCCTGAATTTCAGCAAGTCATTTTTGTTAAATGCAACCAGGTCGCCCAGGGTTTCCACATCAGCAGCTTTTAAGCAATTCAGTGCCCTGACGGACAGATCCATATCGACCAGTTTTGTCTTCAGAAGCTGGCGAATATGGAGGGAGGTCTCGTCGAATTCTTCGGCAACCGCTTTTTCTGCTATATCCAGCGTGATCTTTTCGTCTGAGAACAACATAAAATGCTGGATCAGGATCTTTGCAGCTTCTTTCAAAGCTGTCTTCGGATGGATTGAACCATCAGTGTCCATCTCTATGATCAGCTTTTCGTAGTCGGTCTTTTGCTCAACACGGTAATTCTCGATATGAAACTTCACATTCCGGATTGGCGTATGAATCGAATCGATGGCTATTTTTCCAAGAGCAGAGCCCAGCATCTTATTTTCTTCAGCGGGTATGTAACCCCGGCCGCGGTCAATAGATAACTCAAGGTTCAGCTTGACATTGGGTTCCATGTGGCAGATCACGACATCGGGATTCAGGACCTGGAACACCGAAAGGAACTTGTTAATATCACCGGCCTTAAACACATTCTGCTGGCCAATGACGACATTCACCTTCTCAGACATCTCGGATTCTATTTGTCGTTTGAACCTGATCTGCTTGAGGTTAAGGAGTATCTCAGTAACATCTTCGATAATCCCTTTAATTGTTGAGAATTCCTGGTCAACTCCTTCAATCTTGACAGAAGTGATCGCATATCCTTCGAGGGAGGACAGCAATATCCTTCTAAGTGCATTACCAATGGTGATACCGAAACCGGGTTCCAAAGGTCTGAATTCAAAAATTCCTCTGGTTTCATCGGCTTCAACCATGATCACCTTATCGGGTTTCTGGAAAGGTAGTATTGCCATGATATATCGTTTAAATGAATAATAATATCTTCCTTGGTTATTTCTGCTGAAGCAGTCAATAACAACTTATAACGTTTTATTTTGAATACAACTCGACGATGAGCTGTTCCCTGATATTCTCAGGTATTTCAGCCCTCTCAGGGTAATTCATAAATTTGCCGGCCATCTCGTTTCCATCCCATTCCAGCCAGGGATATGCATTTGAGCGGGAAGAGAGAGACTCAGTGATAGATTCAAGTGATTTGGAACGTTCGCGAACGCCGATGATATCACCCGGTTTAACCTCAAATGAAGGCACATTAACCACTTTGCCATTGACCACGATATGCCGGTGGCCGATAAGCTGGCGGGCAGCACTGCGCGTAGGACCAATCCCAAGGCGAAAAACCACATTATCAAGACGTGATTCGATCAACTGGAGAAGTACTTCACCTGTAATTCCTTTTTTCCTTGAAGCTTTGTAAAAAGTATTTTTAAACTGCCGCTCCAGGATCCCATAAGTATATTTGGCTTTCTGCTTTTCCATTAACTGGCTGCCATACTCAGATTGCTTAGCCCGCCTCTTTGTCTGGCCATGCATCCCTGGAGGGTAGCTCTTTTTATCGTAATGTTTATCGGGTCCGAAAATGGGATCTCTGAACTTTCTTGCTATTCTTGACTTAGGACCTATGTACCTTGCCATATTCTTTGTTTATATTATTTTACTGATTAATCTGAAATTACACCCTTCTTCTTTTGGGTGGTCTGCAACCGTTGTGCGGTAGTGGAGTGATATCCGTGATCTCCATCACTTCGATACCTGCCGTATGAATAGTCCGGATAGCCGATTCCCTTCCGGCGCCGGGCCCTTTGATAAACACCTTTACTTTCCGCAAGCCCTGATCATATGCTACTTTTGCAGCATCCTGGGCTGCCATCTGTGCTGCATAAGGAGTATTTTTCTTTGACCCCCTGAATCCCATTTTACCGGCTGAGGCCCATGAAATAACCTGACCTGCATTATTGGTAAGGGTTATGATGATGTTATTGAAAGATGCATTTACAAAAGCCTTTCCGATTGCATCTACCTTGACAACTCTTTTCTTTGAACTTTTTTCAGTCTTTGCCATATTACTTTTTTACACTTTCTAAATTAACAATTGCACCTTATAAGGACGCTACCGCAAATTAGCCTTTTGTGGCCTTCTTCTTATTTGCAACAGTCTTTTTCCTT
Source organism: uncultured Bacteroidales bacterium (assembly GCA_963768805.1). Classification (GTDB taxonomy): domain Bacteria; phylum Bacteroidota; class Bacteroidia; order Bacteroidales; family FEN-979; genus FEN-979. The sequence goes on from CAVYJI010000004.1 coordinate 246,763, forward strand.
CCCTTACGGGTACGGGCGTTGTTCTTGGTACTCTGTCCTCGGGTAGGTAAGCCGATACGGTGACGGATGCCACGATAACAGCCAATATCCATCAACCGCTTGATGTTCATCTGGACCTCGGAACGAAGTGCACCTTCCACCTTGAAGGTTTCATTGATGATGGAACGGATGGCATTTTGCTCCTCGTCGTTCCAATCCTGGACTTTTTTATCCATGTCGATCCCTGCCTTTGCCAGGATCTTTCGGGCGTTACTGCGGCCAATTCCATAAATGTAAGTCAACCCGATCTCGCCTCTTTTATTTTTAGGTAAATCAATACCTGCAATTCTGGCCATATCTATCCTTTATTTTGTGATTATAACGATTATCCTTGTCTTTGCTTGAATTTAGGGTTCTTTTTGTTAATAATGTAAAGTTTTCCCTTTCTACGCACGATTTTGCAATCGGCTGAACGTTTTTTGATTGAGGTTCTTACTTTCATTGTATTTATGTTTTTCTATTGGTACCTGAATGTTATTCTTCCTTTTGTCAGATCATAAGGTGACATTTCGATTTTCACCCTGTCGCCAGGAAGGATCTTGATATAATGCATTCTCATCTTTCCTGAGATATGAGCTGTTATCACATGACCGTTTTCAAGTTCCACACGAAACATCGCATTGCCGAGGGACTCGATTACAGTGCCATCCTGCTGAATTGAAGTTTGCTTTGCCATTGAAACCGTTTATCTTTATACTATTCCAAGTGCTTCTTCAACGTACCGGAAGGTTGAAAGAACATCCGGCTCTTCTTTCTTCACCACTACTGTCAGTTCAAAGTGTGCTGATGGATATCCGTCAACCGTGCGAATTGTCCATCCATCCCTCCCCTGCACGATATTCTTTGACCCCATATTGATCATGGGTTCAATGCAGATCACCAACCCTTCCTGCAACTTAACTCCTGTTCCCCGTTTTCCGTAATTCGGAACATCCGGCTTTTCATGCAACTTCCTCCCGATCCCATGACCAACCAGTTCCCTTACCACCGAATAGCCGAAAGGTTCCACATGTTCCTGAACCGATGAACCTATATCGCCTATCCTTTTGCCTGCAATTGCATGATCGATTGCAAGGAACAAGGATTCCCGTGTCCTTTTCAAGAGGCTGAGGATCTCAGGTTTTACTTCTCCTACTGCGAATGTATATGCAGAGTCGCCATAAAAACCGTTCTTGATGCTCCCGCAGTCAACCGAAATTATATCACCATTTTTAAGAACTCTGTCTCCCGGGATCCCATGTACAACCTCATCATTCAATGATGTACATAAGGTCGCCGGATACCCGTTATATCCTTTAAACCCAGGTTCCGCCCCTTCTGACCTCAGATAATCTTCTGCAATTCTATCCAGCATCAGGGTTGTGACTCCGGGTTTTATATTTTTCCCAACTTCCGCAAGGGTCCTGCTCACGATAAGAGCATTTTCCCTCATATATTCTATTTCTTCCTCTGTTTTAATTTCCATTCAACATCCCGTTTATTCTGACGTTCTACGCTGTCATGCTAAATGAAGAACGTCCTTTGATCCTGCCTGATTTGGTCAGTCCGTCGTAATGACGCATGAGCAGGTGGCTTTCGATCTGCTGTAGAGTGTCAAGTACAACACCAACCAGAATAAGCAGTGAAGTACCTCCATAAAACTGTGCAAACTGTGTGTTTACACCCACTAACCTGACAAATGCCGGCATGATGGCGACAAAGCCAAGGAAAATGGATCCGGGGAGAGTAATTCTCGACATCACATTGTCAATGAACTCAGCTGTTCTTTTACCCGGTTTTACCCCGGGAATAAATCCGCCGTTCTTCTTCATATCCTCTGCCATCTGATTCGGATTCACCGTAATGGCGGTATAGAAGTATGTAAAGACAATGATAAGAAGGAAAAATGTGAGATTGTACGCCAGACTGTTGAAATCAGTGAATACCCTTGCAAAGCCTGATAATGCTTCCGAATTGGCAAAGCCTGCCAATGTGAGCGGGAGAAACATGATGGCCTGTGCAAAGATGATGGGCATTACGCCTGCAGCATTCACCTTTAAAGGAATATACTGCCTGACACCGCCATATTGCTTATTCCCTACAATCCTCTTGGCATACTGAACAGGTATCTTACGCGTACCCTGTACCAGTAAGATGGTAACGAGGATAACAAAGACAAGAAAAGCTATTTCAACGACGAACAGCACCATCCCACCACCTTTCTGTTCCATCCTTGAAACCAATTCACCGAACAATGCAAACGGCAACCTGGCCATGATACCGATCATAATGATGAGCGAGATCCCGTTTCCGATCCCTTTATCCGTTATCCTCTCGCCAAGCCACATGATAAACATGGAACCTGCCGTCAGGAGGATAATGGAGGATACCCCGAAATAGGAAAAAACAGAATGATGCAACTGCACTGCGTTGAAAGGATAGATGGCTTCAGAAGGAAGCTGTGAAACGAGGTTTGCAATGTATGCGGGTGACTGGAAGATAAGGATGAACACTGTAAGATAACGTGTGATCTGGTTGATCTTCTTCCTGCCGCTTTCACCTTCCTTCTGAAGTTTCTGAAAATAGGGGATTGCCATTCCGAGTAACTGCACAACGATGGATGCAGAGATGTAAGGCATGATACCCAGTGCGAAGACAGAGGCATTCGAGAAGGCCCCTCCAGAAAACATGTTCAGCAGCCCAAGCAAACCGCTCTTGGTTTGATTTTGAAGGACTGAAAGCATGCTGGGGTCGACACCCGGCAGGACTACATTGACACCAAAACGATATACGAGAATGATACCAAGAGTATATATGATCCTTCTCCTAAGATCCTCAATCTTGTATATATTTCGCAGAGTTTGAATTAGCTTTTTCATTCAGAACTGATTAAAGTATGTTCGCAATACCACCGGTTTCTTCAATCGCTTTCTTTGCTGAAGCAGAAAATGAATGTACGGTAACCTCGAGTTTGGCTTTTAATTCTCCACGTCCCAATATCTTGATCCTGTCTCTTTTTGAGACATAACCACTTTTCACCAGGACTTCCTGATCAATAACGGTCAGGTTCTGTTTTTCAGCAATTGACTGCAGTACATCCAGGTTAATTCCTTTATACTCAACCCGGCTGAAGTTCTTAAAACCGTATTTAGGAAGCCTTCTTGCCAATGGCATCTGGCCGCCTTCATAACCAATCTTCCTGGAATACCCTGAACGTGACTGGGCACCTTTATGTCCGCGCGTCGATGTACCTCCCCTACCGGAACCCTGTCCCCTCCCGATTCTTTTTGGTTTCTTTGTCGAACCTTTAGCTGGTTTCAGATTACTTAAATCCATTTTTTTTTGCTTTTATCTTATTGATAATCCAATACTTCTATTCTACTTCTTCCACTCTAACAAGATGGTTTATCTTTGCAACCATCCCGAGGATCTGAGGGGTAGCTTCTTTTTCAACAGTATGATGCATCCTGCGGATCCCAAGGGCCTGTAAGGTCCTTTTCTGCCTCAGAGGCCTTCCTATTCCACTTCTGACTTGAGTTATTCTGATCTTTTTCATTTTTTACCAGGATTATTATTTGTCAACTGCATTAGCCGTTGAATACTTTGCTGAGTTCTATTCCCCTGAGTTGGGCAACAGTATGAGGATCGCGCATCTTTACCAGGGCATTGATTGTGGCCTTGACTACACTGTGCGGGTTGGAAGATCCTTTGGATTTTGCCAGCACATCCTTAACCCCGACACTCTCCAGGACGGCACGCATAGCACCACCTGCAATTACACCGGTTCCCGGTGCAGCCGGCTTAAGATAAACAAGTGCACCACTGTATTTACCTAACTGGTCATGCGGAATCGTCCCTTTCAGGATCGGCACCTTGATAAGGTTCTTCTTGGCGTCATCAATTCCTTTAGCGATGGCAGCCGTGACTTCCTTGGCCTTGCCAAGTCCATAGCCGACTACCCCATTTTCATTCCCAACCACTACGATGGCTGAAAAGCTGAAGGTCCTGCCCCCTTTGGTGACCTTGGTCACCCTTTGAATGCTTACAAGACGATCCTTGAATTCGATTTCGCTTGATTTGACTCTTTTTATGTTAACGTTGCTCATATTGTTGTTAGAATTTCAGGCCTGCTTCCCTGGCAGCTTCTGCCAGTAACTTGACCCTTCCATGATACAAATATCCATTCCGATCAAAAACTACTGTGCTGATACCGGCTTGTTTGGCTTTTTCAGCGATAAGTTTACCAACGATCTTTGCTTTTTCCAGATGCGAGAGCTTTTTTTCTTCAATATCTTTCGACATAGAAGAAGCAGCAACCAGCGTTTTACCGCTCAGATCGTCGATCAGCTGGACATAGATTTCCTTATTGCTTCTGAAAACACTCATCCGGGGCCTGTCAGAAGTCCCTTCAATGATCTTGCGAACGCGTTTCTTGATCCTGAACCTTCTGAATTCTTTATTACTTTTAATTGCCATTCTATAATAGTTTTAGCTAATGATTCCAAAGTTTTACTGGCTGGCAGCCGATTTACCTGCCTTTTTCTTGATCTCTTCACCAAGGAACCGGATACCTTTGCCTTTGTATGGTTCGGGCTTGCGCAACGACCGTATCTTGGCGGCAACCTGTCCGATAAGCTGTTTATCAATTGATTTAAGGATGATGGTGTTGTTCTTTCCTCTTTCGGCAGTGGTCTCAACCTTAACCTCTTTCGGAAGCTCCATCACGATATTATGCGAATACCCCAGTGAAAGGTCAAGCAACTGGTCCTTGGCTGTTGCCTTGTAACCCACGCCAATAAGTTCCTGAACAATGGTATAACCTTCGTTCACGCCTTTCACCATGTTGTTAAGAAGTGAACGATAAAGCCCGTGTTTGGAACGGTCTTCCCTTTCATCAGAATTTCTCTGGACAATAATATCAGTTCCCTCAACTTTGACAGTAATCCTGGGATCAACCTGCTGATGAAGCTCACCAAGTTTTCCTTTTACCGTAACCAGATTCTCAGGAGAAACAGAAACTGTAACTCCCGCAGGTATCGGGATTGGTAATTTTCCTATTCTTGACATTCTTTACGTCTCCTCTTCAATTAACTGATAAAACATAAAACTTCACCGCCAATTTTTTTCGTTTTGGCTTCTTTATCGGTCATCATACCCTGTGAAGTAGATATGATAGCAATCCCAAGTCCGTTCAGTACGCGGGGCAGGTGGTCTGCATCCACATACTTCCTGAGGCCGGGCTTGCTGACCCTTGTCAGTGAATTGATTGCCGATAGCTTCGAGACCGGGTGGTACTTGAGGGCAATCTTTATTATTCCCGGCTTGGGGTCATCTTCAAATTTGTAATTCAGGATATATCCTTTTTCGAACAGGATCTTTGTGATCTCTTTCTTCAGCCTTGAAGAAGGGACCTCAACGATCCGGTGGTTTGCCATCACGGCATTCCTGATTCTTGTTAAATAATCTGCAATTGGATCCGTAACCATGATCTGTCTTATCTGTTTGTTTGTGATTTCATTTTATATGATATACTGATTAGACCTACCAGCTTGCTTTCTTAACACCGGGGATAAGTCCTTTGACTGCCATTTCCCTGAAATTAATACGGGAAACCCCGAAAATACGCATATAGCCTTTGGGGCGTCCGGTCAGTTTGCAGCGGTTGTGCAGCCTTACCGGCGATGCATTTTTCGGGAGCTTCTGCAGGGCGATATAATCGCCAGCTGCTTTCAAAGTCTTCCTTTTCTCTGCAAATTTCTCAACCAGTTGTTCTCTTTTTCTTTCCCTGGCTTTAATTGATTCTTTTGCCATAATTTTATTTTGTTTTAAAAGGTAATCCGAATTCTTTTAATAAGGCATGTGCTTCGATGTCTGTCCTGGCACTGGTGACAAATGTGACATCCAATCCATTGATCTTGGCCACTTTGTCGATATCGATCTCAGGAAAAATGATCTGCTCGGGGATACCGAGTGTGTAATTGCCCCTTCCGTCAAAGCCTTTGTCACCGATCCCGCGGAAGTCGCGGATACGGGGTATGGAAACAGATATCAGGCGGTCGAGGAATTCATACATCCTGTTACCGCGCAATGTGACCCTCACCCCTATCGGCATTCCTTTTCTAAGCTTGAAATTGGAAATGTCTTTCTTTGATTTTGTAGCCACTGCTTTCTGACCTGAGATCATGGTCATTTCGTTGATGCCGGTATCAATATATTTCTTGTCGGTAATTGCAATGCCCAATCCCTGGTTAATACAGATCTTGACGATCCGTGGTACCTGCATCGCGCTTTTATAATTGAACTGGGTCATTAATGCAGGAACGACCTCTTTGTTGTACTTGTCTCTTAATCTCGGTGTATAAGCCATTATTTTATAACCTCCCCTGATTTTTTAGAATAACGTACTGACATGTTTTTCTTTGTGTCTACTCTTCTGCCCGTCCTTGTTGGTTTGCCGGTGGAGTCGATAACCATCAGATTGGAAATATGAACCAGGGCCTCTTTTTTTATGATCCCGCCCTGAGGTGACTTGGCGTTGGGCTTGGTATGTTTGGAAACCATGTTAATCCCTTCGACGATGGCTTTGCTTTTTTCAGTATCTACCTTCAGCACCTTCCCTTGTTGCCCTTTTGAATTCCCGGCAATAACCATTACCGTATCGCCTTTCTTTATATGTAGCTTCGTTTGCATGATCGATAAAATATATTTATAGCACTTCAGGTGCCAATGAAATAATCTTCATGAATTGCTTTTCTCTTAATTCCCTGGCTACCGGTCCAAAGATGCGGGTACCGATCATTTCGCCTGCGGCATTAAGAAGTACCACTGCATTGTCGTCGAACCTGATGTAAGAACCGTCATTTCTGCGGATCTCTTTCTTGGTCCTGACAACAACTGCCTTCGATACCGTTCCTTTTTTTATATTCCCTGATGGAAGGGCATTTTTTACTGTCACGACGATCTTATCGCCGATGGTTGCATAACGTTTTCCCGTCCCTCCAAGGACCCTGATGCAAAGGACTTCCTTTGCGCCACTGTTGTCTGCAACCGTCAGTCTTGATTCTTGTTGTATCATGGCTATTTAACCTTTTCTATAATTTCGACAAGTCTCCAACATTTATTCTTACTTAGCGGGCGGGTTTCTGCAATCCGGACCAAATCGCCTTCACTGCATTCGTTCGCCTCATCGTGGGCAACGAAACGTGAACTTTTCTTCACGAATTTTCCATATTTCGGATGCTTTACTTTCCGCTCGACTTCAACAATAATGGATTTGTCCATTTTATTGCTTACGACGATGCCGGATTTTTCTTTTCTCAGTTTTCTGTTTTCCATTTTTCTTCTTCTTGTCAGAGACGGTCTTCTTCCCTCTCTTCAAAAGTGAATTATATGATCTGTTTAGTCATTTTCTCACCACTCAAGACCCTTCTCCTCAGTTCTGTCTCCAGGCGGGCAATGGTCTTACGATAGATTTTTATTTTATTCGGGTTTTCAAGAGGAGAAACAGCGTGGTTCAACTTAAGTTTAGTCAGTTGTTTCTTTTCCTCATCCAGACGCTCGATGATCTCACCGGTTGTCAGTTCTCTGATTACTTTTTGTTCCATTTTATTTTGAAAAGAAAATTTATACTTTGTCTGTCCTGTTTAGTTTTAAAGTGCTTCTTCAGAGTAATCCTTCCGTGTAACCATTTTCGTATCTACAGGCAGTTTCTGTGCTCCCAAACGAAGGGCTTCTTTGGCAACTGCAAGGGTAACACCTTCCACTTCAAACAATATCCTGCCCGGGGTGACCCTGGCCACAAAATATTCAGGTGCTCCTTTTCCTTTACCCATACGCACTTCAGCAGGCTTTTTTGTCACCGGTTTATCCGGGAATATCCTGATCCAGAGCTGGCCTTCACGTTTCATGCAACGGGTGATTGCCTGGCGTGCAGATTCAATCTGCCGGCCAGTTATCCAGGCTTCCTCCAGCGTCTTGATCCCAAATGATCCAAATGCAAGCTGGTGTCCGCGCTTTGCGTTGCCTTTCATCTTTCCTTTCTGCTGCTTTCTGTATTTGGTCTTCTTAGGCTGTAACATTATCTCAGAGTTATTAAGTTATATGGTATTCGTTTATTTCCTTGATCTTGATTTGCCTCTTCTATCGCCATCCCTGTCTCTATCCCTGTCGCCACCGCCTTTATGCTGATGTTCGGAAGAGGGTTTCAATTTTGTGCTGGCAGCTGCCGGCGTAAGGTCGGGACGTCCATAGATCTCTCCTTTACAAATCCAGACTTTTATGCCGATCCTTCCATAAGTTGTATGGGCCTCACTCGTCGCATAGTCAATATCTGCGCGAAAAGTATGAAGAGGGATCCTTCCATCTTTATACTGCTCCCTGCGGGCCATTTCAGCACCACCTAACCTTCCTGAGATCTGGATCTTGATACCTTCAGCGCCGATTCGCATTGCCGATGCGATGGAAGTCTTGATGGCACGGCGGTAAGAGATACGTCCTTCAATCTGGCTTGTAACTGTACTCGCAACAATAACTGCATCCAGTTCAGGGCGCTTTATTTCAGATATATTGATCTGGATCTCTTTCTTTGTGATCTTCTTCAATTCTTCCTTCAGCTTATCCACCTCCTGTCCGCCTTTTCCGATGATGATTCCGGGCCGGGCAGTATGTATCGTCACGGTAACGAGCTTTAAGGTCCTTTCAATAACGATCTTGGCAATTCCCGCTTTTGACAGACGGGCATTCAGGTATTTACGGATCTTGTCATCCTCGACAAGCTTGGTAGCGAAGTTTCTTCCGCCATACCAGTTAGAATCCCATCCACGGATGATCCCCAGCCTGTTTGCAATTGGATTTGTTTTTTGTCCCATTAACAAAACATTTAATTATTTCGATGCTATTCTTTTGTTTCAGTTTCTGTTTCTACTGCTGTTTCTTCTTCAACCTCAGGAGCATTCTGGATGTGGCTGTCGACCACTAGTGTCACATGATTTGAACGCTTCTTGATCCGGTGAGCACGTCCCTGGGGGGCAGTGCGGATGCGTTTCAGCACCCTGCCGCTGTCCACGGAGATCTCTCTTACATAAAGGTCGCTTTCTTCGAGTCTTGCACCTTCGTTCTTGGCCTGCCAGTTAGCAATTGCCGACTTCAACAGGGTATATATCCGTCCGCTCGAGACCTGGGGTGAATTCTTCAGCATCACCAATGCCTGTTCGACTTTCTTTCCCCTGATCATATCTGCAACCAGCCTCATCTTGCGCGGCGAGGTAGGACAGTTATTCAACTTTGCATAATAAAGATACTTCTGTTCTTCTTTACGCTTCTCGGCTTTGTTTTTACTTTTTACTCCCATGAGATCATGAAATTATTCTTATTTTTTACCTTTATCCTTATTGCCGGCATGTCCCCTGAAAATGCGGGTTGGGGCGAACTCTCCCAGTTTGTGGCCAACCATGTTTTCCGTGATGTAGACCGGGATGAATTTATTTCCGTTGTATACTGCGATGGTCTGCCCTACAAAATCCGGAGAGATCATTGAACCCCTTGACCAGGTCTTAATGACACTTTTTTTCTTGGAATCACTGGCATCCAAAACTTTCTTTTCCAGTTTGTAATTGATGTAAGGACCTTTTTTAAGCGATCGGCTCATATCCAGTTGTTGTTATAATTATTTTTTCCTTTTTTCGACAATGTACTTGTTTGAATTCTTCTTTTTGCTGCGGGTCTTATAGCCCTTTGCAGGAATGCCTTTCCTTGACCTGGGATGTCCGCCTGAAGCTTTTCCTTCACCACCGCCCATAGGGTGGTCAACAGGGTTCATGGCAACACCGCGGGTGCGGGGTCTTCTGCCAAGCCACCTGCTTCTCCCTGCCTTTCCTGAAGATTCGAGCTGGTGGTCCTGGTTTGAAACCATCCCGATCGTAGCCTTACAGGCCTGCAGGATCATACGGGTTTCACCGGATGGCATCTTAATGATGGCAAACTTACCATCCCTTGACATCAGCTGGGCATAAGAGCCTGCACTTCTGACCAGCTTGGCACCCTGTCCGGGACGAAGCTCCACATTGTGGATGATGGTACCGAAGGGGATCTCACTCAGGTAAAGTGTATTCCCGATCTCAGGCGAGCTTCCTTTGCCGGAAACCACTGTCTGGCCAACTTTAAGTCCGTGAGGTGCAATGATATACCGCTTCTCACCATCATTGTAACATACCAGGGCGATCCTGGCTGTTCTTCCCGGGTCATATTCTATCGTTTTCACGATCCCGGGAATGGCTTCCTTATCACGTTTGAAGTCGATGATCCTGTACATCTGTTTATGACCACCACCTACATACCGCATGGTCATTTTACCTTCGTTGTTTCTACCACCGCTCTTCCTGTGAGGAAGCAGTAAGCCCTTTTCAGGCGTCGAAGTCGTGATTTCGTCGAACGCGCTGATCAGTTTAAAGCGCTGACCGGGGGTTGTTGGGTTAAATTTCTTTAGCGCCATTTATTTAAATATTGCTGTAAAAATCAATTTTTTCACCTTTTGCCAATGTAACAATGGCTTTCTTATAATTGTTGGATTTGCCGTTGATAAACCCTGCTTTTGTATACCGGGTCTTTGCCTTACCACGGTAAACCATGGTATTGATCTCGGCAACTTCCACTCCGTATATTTCCTTGATAGCCTTCTTGATCTCAAGCTTGTTTGCCCGCTTATCTACCTTGAACCCATAACGGTTGAGCTTCTCGCCCATCTGGGTCATCTTCTCGGTAATGATCGGCTTTAATATGACATTCATTTCGTATGCTTTTTTATTTGTGCTCTTTCTTAATTAATTCGCATGGATCCGTTCAATTTCTTTGACCGAGCTTTCAGTAAGCATGAGACGGCCGGCATCCAGGATCTCATAGGTGTTCAGGTCAGAAGCCTGGATCACCTTTACCCTTTGCAGGTTACGGGAAGAAAGAAGGACATTCATGTCGATATTAGTGGTAACCAGCAATAATTTCTTGCCTTCAGTCTTGAAATTCTTAATCAGGCCGGCGAAATTTTTGGTCTTGGGGGTTTCGAATGTAAAATCTTCCACCACCATTATGCTTTCATCTTTTGCCTTATAGCTCAGTGCAGATTTCCTTGCCAGTTTTTTCAGCTTCTTGTTAAGCTTGAAGTCGTAATCCCTGGGATGGGGTCCAAACACCCTTGCACCACCTTTAAATAAGGGGCTTTTTATACTTCCGGAACGGGCTCCGCCTGTCCCTTTTTGTTTCTTCAACTTCCTTGTGCTTCCCGTCAGCTGGGATTTCTCTTTGGAGCTGTGGGTTCCCTGCCGCCTGTTAGCCATAAACTGCTTAACATCGAGGTATATGGCATGATCATTCGGTTCAATGCCGAATATGGCATCATCCAGTGTGATCTTGCGGTCAGTCAGTGCACCTGATAGATTATATACTGCTACTTCCATCTCTCAATAATTACATATGAACCATTGGCCCCAGGCACTGCGCCTTTGACCAGAACCAAATTTTTATCCAATATGATCTTCAGTATCTGAAGGTTGATCACTTTCACGCGGTCGCCCCCCATTCTTCCTGCCATCCGTAATCCGGGGAAAACCCTCGAGGGCCATGAGGAGGCGCCCACTGAACCGGGTGCCCTCAAACGATTGTGCTGGCCATGCGTGGCTCCACCTACCCCATGAAAATGATGCCGTTTCACCACGCCCTGAAATCCTTTACCTTTTGAAATGCCCACCACATCGATGTATTCTCCTTCCATGAAAATATCCACCTTAATGATATCACCGAATGTTTTCTGGTGGTCAGGTTCAAAACGCGTAAACTCAGCCAAAATCTTTTTCGGAGTGATCCCGGCTTTCTTAAAATGGCCCTTCAGCGCACTGGTAGTATGCTTTTCCTTCCTGTCTTCAAAAGCAAGCTGAATGGAATCGTAACCTTCTTTCTCCTTTGATCGGAGCTGTGTTACAACACAAGGCCCGGCTTCTATGATGGTACATGGAACATTCTTTCCATTCGCATCATAAATACTGGTCATCCCGACTTTTTTTCCAATTAATCCAGACATGTTTTATTTTTTTTCAATTCAATGAGTTATAACTGTCAAACCTTGATCTCAACTTCAACTCCACTCGGAAGCTCAAGCTTCATCAAGGCATCAATGGTCTTTGAGGTGGTGCTGTAAATATCCAGCAGCCGCTTATAAGAACAAAGCTGGAACTGTTCCCTTGATTTCTTGTTCACGAAAGTCGACCGCAGAACAGTAAAGATCTTTTTATCGGTCGGCAATGGAATAGGTCCGCTCACAACAGCGCCTGTAGCTTTTACAGTCTTCACGATCTTTTCGGCTGATTTATCAACCAGGCTGTAATCGTACGACTTCAATTTTATTCTGATTCTCTGGCTCACTTTTTTTTGTTTTTGTTTAAACGCCCGTCGGTGCTTTTACAAGGATTATTTTAATATTATTAATATGCAGGAACGTATCCCCTTATTTTATATAAAACATCATTCATGATCTCCTGCGGGATTGCGCCGAAGTGGGAAAACTCCAGCATGCAGGTCGCCCGCCCTGAAGAAACGCTGCGGAGTGTTGTAACATACCCGAACATTTCTGAAAGCGGCACTTTGCCGAGGATCACCTGGTCGGTGATGCGCGACTGTACTTCTTCAACCTGGCCACGTCTTTTGTTGAGGTCCGCAGTCACATCACCTATATATAGGTTCGGCGTAACGATCTCGAAGCGCATGATCGGCTCCAGTAAAGTCGCTTTGGCCTTTTTACAGGCTTCCCTGAAGGCGATCCCGGCAGCGATCTGGAATGCCAGCGCATCTGAATCGACACTGTGGAAGGAACCATCTATCAGGCGTACCTTGATACTTTCCATCGGGTAGCCGATGATGGGCCCATTCATCATTGCTGACCTTATCCCTTTCTCAATCGACGGGATGAATTCCTTCGGGATATTTCCACCCCTGATCTCATTGATAAATTCAAGCCCTTTCACCTTTCTGTCGGCCGGAGAGACCTCAATAACAAGATCAGCGAACTTTCCCCTGCCGCCTGTCTGTTTCTTGTAGACTTCATGATGAATAACGGTGTTGAGGATGGCTTCTTTATATGCAACCTGGGGATTCCCCCTGTTACATTCAATGTTGAATTCGCGTTTCAGGCGGTCGGCAATTATATCGAGGTGAAGCTCACCCATCCCGCTGATCAGGGTCTGCCCTGTTTCATTGTCGACCTTTACCCTGAACGTAGGATCTTCTTCTTCCAGCTTTGCCAATGCTGCCATCATCTTATCCACATCATCCTGTACCTTCGGCTCTACAGCCATATTAATAACGGGCTCAGGAAAAACCATCGCTTCCAGGATAATAGGATGCTTCACATCGCACAAAGTGTCACCGGTATGAATATTTTTAAGTCCGACTGCGGCACCAATCTCTCCTGCTTCGATCCGTTTGATGGGATTTTGCTTATTGGCATGCATCAGCATCAGCCGCATGATCCTTTCCTTCTTATTGGTGCTGGCATTCAGGATCGTGGAGCCGGCATCAAGGGATCCGGAATAAACCCTGAAATAGGCGATCCTGCCCATAAAGGAATCAGTGGCAATTTTAAATGCAATGGCAGTAAATGGTTCGTTTGGATCGGGCTTGCGGGATTCTTCTTTTTCCGTGAAAGGGTTGATGCCAACAACAGCAGGTCTGTCGAGGGGAGAAGGAAGATATTTGATGATCGCATCGATCAGCAGCTGTATTCCTTTGTTCTTAAAGGCCGCACCGCAGATCACCGGCGATATCCTGTTTTCGAGGGTTGCCTTGCGGAGAGTAGCGATAATATCATCTTCACTGATTGAATCAGGATGATTCAGATACTTATCAAGTAAATGGTCGCTTTCTTCTGCAGTCCCCTCGATCAGTTTTGTGCGGTATTCTTTGACAACTTCCTTAAGATCATCAGGTATGGGGACTTCGTGGTAATGCTTCCCCAGCGTTTCATCTTCCCAGACGAATGCTTTGTTTGAAACCAGGTCCACAACACCTGTAAATCCCTCTTCAGCCCCTATCGGGATCTGCACCGGTATCGGGTTTGCCCCCAGTTTTTCTTTGATCTGGGTGACTACCTTAAAAAAATCAGCCCCCGTACGGTCCATTTTATTAATGAAGCTGATACGGGGGACGTTATATTTATTTGCCTGTTTCCAGACTGTTTCACTCTGAGGCTCAACGCCTTCTACTGCAGAGAAAATAGCGATGGCACCATCGAGGACCCTCAGCGAGCGCTCTACTTCTATGGTAAAATCGACATGCCCGGGGGTATCGATGATGTTAATGCGGTATTTCTGGTCACGGTAGTCCCAGTAAACAGTAGTGGCAGCAGAGGTGATGGTAATGCCCCGCTCCTGCTCCTGGACCATCCAGTCCATGGTGGCTGTACCGTCGTGGACTTCTCCCAGTTTATAATTGATGCCGGTATAATACAATATACGCTCTGTCGCAGTGGTCTTGCCCGCGTCGATATGCGCCATAATGCCGATGTTGCGAATATTTAGCAGATTCTCTGACATTACTTTTCTTGTATCCCGTTCACGCTTGTTGTTGTTAAAATCTGAAATGAGAAAAGGCCTTATTTGCTTCGGCCATCCTGTGTGTATCTTCTTTCCGTTTGAATGCGGCTCCTTCTTCCTTGTACGCAGCCATGATCTCTGCTGCAAGCTTCTGTCCCATGCTCTTTTCATGCCTCTTCCTGGAAAACGAAACAAGCGCTTTCATCCCGATTGAGATCTTCCTGCTGGGCCTGATCTCTGAAGGGATCTGAAAGGTAGCTCCGCCGATACGGCGGCTTCTGACTTCCACTGAAGGAGTGACATTTGCCAGTGCCTTCTTGAAGACGTCGAGTCCGTTTTCTTTTGTCTTCTCTGAAACAGTATCGATCGCCTCGTAGAAAACGTCGTATGCAATGTTTTTCTTTCCCTGTTCCATAAGATTGTTCACAAACTTTGTGACCAGAGTATCTCCGTATTTTGGATCCGGAAGTATCGCTCTTTTCTTAGGCTTTGCTTTTCTCATAATTATTGTATTCTGATCCTTTTAATGCTGAAGGGTTGTCTCACCGATAACCCCTGTAAATTCAATTAAGCTTTCTTTGTCTTCGGCCTTTTGGCTCCGTATTTTGAACGTCTTTGCTTTCTGCCTTCTACTCCTGAAGTATCGAGTGCCCCGCGGATGATATGGTAACGAACGCCGGGAAGGTCCTTCACCCTGCCGCCACGGATCATTACGATCGAGTGTTCCTGCAGATTATGTCCTTCGCCTGGAATATAGGCATTGACTTCCTTTCCATTGGTCAGACGGACCCTGGCAACTTTCCGCATGGCAGAATTCGGCTTTTTGGGAGTGGTAGTGTAAACCCTCACGCAAACACCCCTGCGTTGCGGACAGGAATCCAAGGCCGGCGATTTACTTTTATCCGTCAGTTTGCTTCGTCCTTTACGAACCAATTGTTGAATTGTAGGCATATTTTCTTATTTATATTTAACAAAACTCCCGTTTTTTTGGGGAGTGCAAAGGTATAAATTAATTGAACCTGAAAGATATTTGTTGAAATATATTTCAAATTCACGTTGTTACTGATCTATCGGGGACAATGCAAAGAAATTCAAGGAAGGATAAATATCCTAAGACAAACCGCCAGAATGGGTATCCGGACATTTTTGGCGCAGCCCGGTCGAAACCTATAAGTGTCTTAATTTATCAGGTTCCCTAGTATTTCCTTTATAATCCCTTCAAAAGAACGCTATCGCCTTTTGAGGGTGCAAAAGTACAATTTATTTTTAAACCACCAAATGAAATCCCGATTATTTTTGCTTCTGACCTTGTTTATTTTTAATGACTACACAGGTGCCCTCAATATCAGGCATAAATACAAGGCTCTCAGGGATTTTAACAGCAAATTCGTCAACAGCTTTTTTAATTCCTTCCCATTTGTAATTATAATCGTGGATGAAGATGACACCGCCTGGTGAAAGCCGGGGATAGAAAAACTCAATTGCTGCCCTGGTTGGCTGATACAAGTCGGCATCCAGGTTTACCAGTGAGAAGGTTTCATTGCTGACCTGGTCAGCAGTTTCGGGAAAATAACCGGGATGGATCAGGATATTGTTATTTCCCGATATCTTTAAAAGAACCTCGTTAACATGGGTATCAGCAAACCTGTCGGGAGTATAAGTTGCAGCTTCACCCGTCTCATGTGCCAGGTCGCGGGCAGGCATGCCGGTGAAGGTATCAAACAGGTGAAATCTCCTGCCGGGATCCATATGATGAAGTATATCAGCACTTTCTCCCTGATATACACCTACTTCTGCAAAATCACCGGGTACATTTTCCTTCTTCAACCTTTCAACCTGCAGCCACCAGTTGAAAAACCTGATCTTGTCCTTGTAGTTCTTTTCAAGCTGTAACAATTTTTTGCCGATCTTTCCCTGTTTCCTGCGCATGTTCCCATTCAACAGGTGAATAGCCCGTCCCGAAAAACAGATCCCATACATACCATACCAGGAAAACAAGGACTACCAGGATGATCACAAAATTGATCAATTGAAAAACAGGAATCTTCATAAAATAATCTATTATTCTGCAAACTTAAGGGTTTTTAATTCACCTCTCACTTCTCCACCATTGCAGTTCCGGATCAGATCTGACTTCGTTGATCGAGTATACGATTGTTACGATCGCTTATCAATCCTGCAAACATCTCACCGAAAACGCACTTACCCTCGTAGCCGGATAGGCCGAAACACTCGGATCAGGATCATTCATGCCATGTGCCCATGCTTTCGTGGGACTGTGTAATGTTGATGACCAGAAGAAAGTGGCAAAGCCTTTGAAATCCCAGCTTGTGTTGTAGTAATTCGCACCGGCTAATAAAGCATTGAATCCCGAAAATCCTGAGAACTTCAACGGACTTCCTGCAAAACCGTTATTGGTATAAACAGCAAATAACGTATTCCAGTCATTCTCTGTCGGGATATGCCAGCCGGGTGGACAGAACCCCTGGTCGGCAGGAGTCTCGTCATATTGCATGATCTCATCCCATTGATAAAGACCGCCAAAATTTGTGCAGTTGACAGGGTTATCACTGTAACAGTATTTTTCCCAGATACAGTTATCTCTCTGATCCTGGGTAGATACTAATACTGTCCCGAAGTTTAGATTAGATGCCATCCAACACTGCGAACCTATGTGAACTGTCGGGTAGACTTTATTATCGCGGATATCTGTCAGGTTGTTTCCACATGAGAATGCCGGCACAGGGTCAACAATGATGTGTAATGTCTTGCTGGCACTGCACATCATTGAGTTTGTATAAGTATAGGTGATGGTTTTTGTTCCAATTCCTGCAACTGATGGGGTAAAGATGCCTGTCAGTGGATTGACTCCCGGCCCTGAATAGGTTCCTCCAAGTGGTATTCCTCCCTTTAGTTTTATTGGCTGGGCGATTAGTGTGGTGATGGTATCATTGCAGGGGGTAAATGTCACAAAAGGGGCCAGTGTTCCGCTCATGTTGATCTCAGGAGAGCTTGCAGGATTGCCGGTAACGCAACTCAAGTTAGAAGTCATGACACAACGCACGCTGTCATTATTGGCAGGGTTATAGGTGAATGTGGATGAGTTTGTACCGGCATTGACTCCATTTACTTTCCATTGGTAGACGGGCGCA
>CAVYJI010000005.1:0-472680 GCA_963768805.1 uncultured Bacteroidales bacterium
ATGTAATAGGTGAATTGCAAATTGCGAATTAAAAAAGCCCTGCCAGGTATGGCAGGGCTTTTTTTGTAATTTTGTAACATTTAACGGGATAATCCTGTATAAAGACTGATATTACCCATATAACAGAGACAAACCCGATGAAAGCTTTTCAAAAGTCTGTTCACCTGCTGTTCTTAGTGGTCATCCTTTTGACAGGATTTGACCTGCAGGCGCAGGCTCCCACCTATGCGTGCATTGCGAAGAACGACACGCTGCAGAGCCAGACGGTTTACCAGTTCGATGTTTATATTTACAGGACAGGGGCAACAGATCTTTATGAAATAAATCCAGTTGTCCTTCCAGATAAATAACAGCGCCGCAATCCTAAAAGGGGGGACACTGACCGGCTCCTATGTTCCCGGGTCAAGTGATCTGCCAGCTCCATGGACACTTGGCGGGGTGAACATTTTTGCTACAGGGGGCCAGATGCAGGTCCGCCTCGACGGGGTTGCAGCCAACACCAGCGGAACGCTCATCCCCGTCTCAGGCCTGCGCATTCATTCCAGATTATTAATTCAGTGCCCTTCGGCCAGTCAAATATGAACATGTGCTGGTACAATGCCATACCTGCCGCAACGATCATCATGGCAGTAGTACCACCGGCAGCTTCAGGAACAACCAAGCCATAACCGATATGGCATTCTATTTCTGCTATTCACCGATCCCATTCTGAATCTCCCTGTAACAGCTTATAATATAACCGGGGGCGGCACAGACTGCCAGGGTTTACAAGGGGCTGAGGTTGGGTTAAGCGGGTCACAGGACGGGGTTCTTTACCAGTTGCAGGAAAACGGATTGTCTACCGGTCCTGATCCCGGGGACAGATGGGGCCATCTCATTTGGCGGCCAGTCAGCGGGTGTTTATACATCGACAGCATACAGGAGCGCCACTTATCTCACGAATACCATGAACGGCAGTGTAACGGTAACTGAAGGAACTGCACCCACCCCTGCAGGGACGATCACCGGTAGTGCTGCTGTGTGCGAAGGCGCCAGCGGTGTAGCCTATTCTGTAGCCTCCATTGCCAATGCCACCAGCTATGCCTGGGCATTACCGCCTGATGTGACCATCGCATCCGCGCAGGAACGAACTCAATTACAGTGGATTTTGGAACCAATGCATCCTGGGGGGATATATTCGTCTATGGCACGAATTCCTGCGGCGACGGGAACCCCTCACCCGCTTTTTCCGTAGCCGTGAATCCCATTCCTGATGCTCCCGTGGTCACCAATACAGGAACTCTCCTTGAGAGCAGTGCAACCACTGGGAACCAATGGTATTTTGAAGGAATACTCATCCCCGGGGCCACCGCACAGACCTATACCGCCACCCTGAATGGCTATTACTGGGATGTTGTTACCCTCAACGATTGTTCATCCGAACCCTCGAACCATGTGCTGATCGTGGTCACTGGTATTGATCCCCGTACATCAGCCGAGATCAATATTTATCCAAATCCCGGATTGGGATGTTCAATGTCTCCATCAGCTCATCCTCACCAGAGTCATTCAGGATCAGTGTTTTTGATGAACTGGGATGGAAGGTCTATGAAGAAACAAAAGTCGATGTCAATGGTACCCTGCAGAAACTGATCGATCTGAGGCCGATCTCTCCGGGAGTTTATAATATGATATTCCAGGGGACGAAAAGCCAGTTGGTAAAGAAGATTGTGGTTGATTGACATAAACAAATTATTGGGTTCTGGGTTTACGGAACCGGGCTTAAAGTATTGGGTGTTAGGTTTACAGTATAATTATTGATGAAGGGCGACCGTAAGGGTCGCCCTTTCTTTAATCATCTATTCCTTGACAAACTTCCCATCATATATTCCGGCAATGCCAATCATCTTCGCAAAGTAGACCCCAGCATTGCCACTTCTGGGCGTAGACGCCCGAAATAGCAAAGTAAGCGAAAACCAGGAGTAATAGTCTCTTCATAGCTTGTTTATTTATTCATCTTCAGGGAATCCAGGATCGCATTTTTCAGTTCGAGTGTTTTGGCATTGGTTGAGTCGAGCTTCAGGCTTTGAGTACAGTCATTAAGTGCCCCTTTGTAATCGGCTTCAAAATACCTTGCCGCAGCCCTGATCTGGTATACCGGGGCTGTACGGTAATTAAGCTTTATCGCCATATCGATATCGGGGATGACATCGCTGAAAGCCTTTCGTTGCAGGCTCAGCGAGGCCCTGTTGATCCAGGGAAGGGCATTGTCGGGCCTGAGACTGATGGCCATGGTGTAATCACTGTACGCTTCTTCAAAACGGCCCTGCCTCTTGAGCCAGTTGCCCCGGGTACCATAGATACGGTAGAGGTAAGGGACAGCGGGATTTTTGGCGATCAGGTCAGACATAAATACATAATCATTCTTCCAGTCTTCATTCCTCGCATAAAGTGTTGCTGAGAAGAATATCCCATAGCATATAAGGAAAACCAGTCCTGCTGTCCTGTATTTGTGGAACGTGCCGGGGTATTTTTCAGCGAGGCTGCGGATATATGCCGCCATCATGATCATCAGTCCCAGGTATGGGAAATAGCCGTAGCGATCGGCTACGATGACCAGCCGTGAAGGGATCACCTGGATGTTGATAAAGATGGTGGCGATGAACAGGAGGAACCCTGCGATCAGCATCCTGTTCCTGCGGAACCTGTAAAGGAACAGCCCGACTGCAACAAGCAAAATGGGTGATAGATAATACTCAGGCGGCAGCATGGATCCCGCTTTGGGTGGGAAGACATAGGCCCCGCAGAGGCCCACGGGGACAAAGAACTTCACGATGTAGAAGCTGAATGACCAGCAGACCATGAAAAGATCATCCAGCGGGGAATAGTTTGCGAGCATCCCCCTCATGGCGATATTGCTCTCCTCAGGATTATGGATCGTGATCCACGCAAACAGGAGACTTAGGGCCAGGAAGGGGACTTTTTCAATGATCACCCTGCGGGAAAGCAGTTTCCGCCCTGAAAGCCAGTCGATAAGGATAAGCACAAGGGGCAGCGTCACCGCCTGCGATTTTGAAAATAGTGACAGGATGAAGAACAGGAGGGTGATAAGAAAGAGTTTGACCTTAAAATCTTTACGGACATACCGGAGGTAAAAGATCAGCGCCAGCAGATAGAAGCAGGTGTACATCCCGCTGCTGCGGGCCGATATCCATGAGACGGCTTCCACATTCATCGGGTGGATGGCGAAGAGGAAGGCAACTGCCAGGGCAACCGGCCGGTTGTCTGTGAGGATCCTGGTAAACCTGAAGACAAGGAATATATTGATGAGGTGGAAGAGGAGGTTGAAAAGGTGCATGGGGAGAGGGTTCATGCCCGAGACAGAATAGTTGATCGAAAGGGTCAGTACCGGCAGGGGCTGGTACATCAGGAGGTAATAAGATGAAAAGAATTCACGGATACTTTGCCAGGAGAGGTGGGTGACGTCCGGATGGGCGGCGAAGTATTCCATGTCGTCGAAATGAAGCACCTCGTTGGACAATGAATTGCGGTAAAGAAGGAATGCAAGGATGATGATCCCTCCGAGGAGACCGGCATAGAGACGCCTGGTCCTTTTATTCCTCTTCTCCTCCTGTTCTATTGCTTTTTTCCCTGTTGGCTTCATAGGGTGTCATTTGTTTTTTTGCAGTTCAGGACCAGGTCGCCGGTCGGGTTTATATGGTGTCGGCCTTGGCATCCACATGGGGACGTTCTTCCTGTATTCCTTATACTCATCCCCGAACCTTCTGCTGAGGACATGCTCTTCATATAACAGGAACCATATATTATTGACAATGAAGAAGATCACTGCTAGTACCAGGATATTCCGCGATGATATGGCGACTGCTTCTCCTATAAGAACAATAAGGACTCCCAGGATCATCGGGTTCCTGACATATGCATAGATCCCTGTCGTGACCAGTTTTTTCGTGGGGCTCCAGGGGGCCAGGGTGCCTCTTCCGATCTTTATGAAGCTCATGATGGTCACAGTCATAAGGGCAAGTCCCATGATCATGATAATGATCCCTGCCACCAGTGCTGAAACATGTTTTACAGATATATTCTTTTCGATGCAGAGGGGAATGATGATCAGCACCGTGACAGGGAGGACAAATGAGGTGATCTGTTGTATTGTTTTATGCATAGCAAAAAAAACCCCGCATTTCAGCGGGGTTTTTTATTAAACTGATCATTTAAGAAGGCTTATTTTTTGTGAGCTTTGTGAGCGGGAGCAGGTTTCGGCTTTGCCGGAGCTTTTGCTTTCTTGATCAGGTGTTTCTTGATGGAATCCTGGTGTGCGATTGAATCGGCGATCTTCTTCTGTGCAGCTACATTGGCAATAGAGTCGGCCATTCTTTTCTGTTTAGCCATTACCATTGCTATTGAATCTGCAACCCTTGTAGAGTCGGCAATTCTTTTAGCTTCTTTTTCTTTGGCGCTTGGCCCGCAACCGGCAACGATCAACATTGCGGCTGTAACGATCAATGCAAGTTTTTTCATTTTGTTTGCTGATTAAGTTGTTTACTGATTAAAGATTGAACACAAAAGTAAAAATTTATTCTGTAGTAATTCTGATCTTTTTCTGTGATTTTTCTGTGATTTTTTTATTGATCAATTATAATATGATGACCGAGTTTTTTGTTCCCGGAAAAGGCGAAGCTATCTGGCTGTCTGCCTCATCGTCATTTTCCCATCGCTTGTCATCTATAAAGTAGCGGAACTGGTATTCTTTCCCGATCTGAAGGTCGACGGATGCAGCCCAGGTGCCGTTCTTCTGCAGCCTCAGAATGGTCCTGTCCTTTTCCCAGTTGTTAAAATCACCGACAACACATGCTTTTTTCCTGCAGCCGAAGATCCATGCCGGCAGAATAAATTTGACCCGGCAGTGTCCTGTATCCTTAAGGTACTCTTTGCTGATGCTCATTGCAGTGGTTAAGAATGGCCTTTCAAAGATAAATGTTTTTAAAGTAAATGCAAGTAATATCTTAATAACTTTACATTAAAATCCATCTGCATATTTGAATAAGAATAACGTCTTAAAAAAAGTCAAATGAAAAGGTTCCTCATTTTTATCCTCTTTTTCGGGCTATTATCGCCCTTTGTCCAATCCCAGACCCCGTCAGGTTGCGGAGGTACAAAAGCAAATGAAGCAAAGAAGCCGGTCAGGCTTGGCATCGTCATTTACTCCAACGATCCGGAGACCGTCTGGAATGCCCTTCGGATTGCCAACTATTCCCTTTCAGAGAAAGATTCGGTTTCGGTTTTCCTGATGGGTAAGGGGGTCGAGATCAGGAGCCTATCGACAAAGGACTATGATGTAGGCGACAGGTTAAAGGATTTCCTGGATAATGGAGGTCGGATCTTTGCCTGTGGTACCTGCATGGCCAGCAGGAACTTACAGGGATCGAAGGCCTGTCCTGTATCCTCCCTGAGCGACCTGTATGACATCATCCGGTGGTGCGATAAGCTGATAACATTTTAAGGCAGGGTTTTGAAGAATGAACAAATTATTGTTCTAAAAAAAGAGACTGACTCAGATCTTTGAGAAAGCCTCTTTTTGTCGGGGCGAGAAGACTCGAACTTCCGACCCTCCCGACACTCCGTGTCGGGATACGCTAGCCTATTTGAATATTGTGATCAAAGAGAAATCGTTTTGCCCCTCGTTTCTTAATGCCATTCACAAGTAAAACGGCGTTAGAATGTGTTTGATGATTTTCTGAATATACTGGAATCCAAGGAATTCCAAACCCCTGTCGATTTATTTCTTCCGGAATTATGTTGAACTAGACGAATATCAAGATCTTCACATTGTCCTGAATAAAAGCGTTTTGTTGAATGGCTAAATAGAAAATAAGTTGTATACATATTAAAAAAAGCAGTTTATCACTGCTTTTTGTCGGGGCGAGAAGACTCGAACTTCCGACCCTCCCGACACTCCGTGTCGGGATACGCTAGCCAATTTGAATATTGTGATCAAAGAGAAATCGTTTTGCCCCTCGTTTCTTAATGCCATTCACAAGTAAAACGGCGTTAGAATGTGTTTGATGATTTTCTGAATATACTGGAATCCAAGGAATTCCAAACCCCTGTCGATTTATTTCTTCCGGAATTATGTTGAACTAGACGAATATCAAGATCTTCACATTGTCCTCAATAAAAGCGCTTCGTTGAATAGCTATATAGAATATAAGTTGTATACATATTAAAAAAAAACAGCTTATCACTGCTTTTTGTCGGGGCGAGAAGACTCGAACTTCCGACCCTCCCGACACTCCGTGTCGGGAAACGCTAGCCAATTTGAATATTGTGATCAAAGAGAAATCGTTTTGCCCCTCGTTTCTTAATGGCATTCACAAGTAAAACGGCGTCAGAACGTGGTTGATGATTTTATGAATATACTGGAATCCAATGAATTCAAAACCTTATCGATTTATTTCTTCCGGAATTATGTTGAGCTAGACGAATATCAAGATCTTCACATTGTCCTGAATAAAAGCGTTTTGTTGAATGGCTAAATAGAAAATAAGTTGTATACATATTAAAAAAAGCAGTTTATCACTGCTTTTTGTCGGGGCGAGAAGACTCGAACTTCCGACCCCTTGCACCCCATGCAAGTACGCTAGCCAACTGCGCCACGCCCCGATATCTGCAAATTTATAACATTTTTTCTGATAATGGATGGTTTATCACAAGCAAAGTTTGCGGTGGCGAAGCCACAAATCGGCGAAAAACCACCTCCTATGGTGGCGGATAGTCCGATTTAAGTAAATTCTTTACTTTTACTGAACTAACATTATAACAGACCATGAATGATCTTGAATATTTCGTGTATATACTTGAATCTGAATCAACTGGAAAATTATATATTGGACAGACCACTGACCCTGAAAAGAGATTAGCTGACCACAATAGGGGTGCAAGTACTTATACGAAAAATGGAAGTCCTTGGAAATGTATTGGATTATTCAAATTTGCAACAAGAAATGAGGCTTTGACTTTGGAGAAGAAACTAAAATCCTGGAAAAATCCAATGCGGGTGAAATCATGGATTATCAGACAAAATCATTCAATTGGCTAGCGTTTCCCGACACGGAGTGTCGGGAGGGTCGGAAGTTCGAGTCTTCTCGCCCCGACCAATTAAAAACCGGCATTCTTGCCGGTTTTTTTTATTTCAGGGAAGTTGCAAACTTGTTTGTAAAATGACTGGAATTTTATTCCCCGCTTATTTATTTCATTTCAAGCACATTCTTACACTCGTCATCCCCCAGCGCTGCACCTTTTTTCAGGTCTTCTTTATAACCCGCCTTATCTCCCGATTCATTCTTCAAGCTTCCCCTGAAGAAATACCCTGCCCCTGCTTTGTCCTTATTACCATCTTTCAATTCAGTATCAATATAGGTTGTATACAAACTGATCGCATGGGGCTTATCGTGGAAATAGTTATCATATACAGAAGCCATTGCCCAATAACAGTTGCACTTTTGCGCGGTTGCCGGATGATTATTCAGAACAAAATTATAATCATCAAGAGCGACTTTATATGTCCGGGGGTTAGCGTTTATATCACCTCTTAAAACATAAGCATCCAAATATCCGGGATACTCATTTATCAGTAAATTAACATGTTGCAGGGCCTGGGCGTTACTGCCCTTTGTGAACTCGTCCCTTACCCTTGCAAGCTTCAGTTCCTTATTTGGAAGATCTTTAAAATTTTGCCCGGTAACCGGGGGCGTGTACGCAAAGGCCGTGATAAAAGAGACCAGGAAGAAAAAATAATACTGTTTCATAATGCCGGTGATAAGGTTTCTACAAAGTTACAAAATACTCAGACCATCCTATCGCCTTAAAAAAAAATTATGAAATGAATATTATTCTTGAATTCCCTGTCTTCGCAGTGTAAATTAACCATGTTGCCTTACAGGTCGTTATTCAGAATGTGTCTTAACCCTTTATTGATAATCAGTAGCTTACCACTAAAAAGTTGCACCTGAACACCCCCTTCACTTTCATTTTCCTAGTATGCGCGAGTGGCTGAACTATGGGACCACTTAGGGTAATAGCCCTATACTAGACTTAACCCTCTTATCCAGTGATAGTTGTATAAACGGGTTATAAGTGTTCTATAAGCGTTCTATAAGCGTTCTATAAGCGTTCTATAATTAAGGTTTAATTAAACTATACTCAAGGTATATCCAACCTATATCCAACCTGCCGGGATATTTGTATATAGTTCTGTAATATGTTTATAGTAATATATTATAAATCTATTTCAGGACGACACATTTTACACAAATTCCTTCTTACTGCCGGAAAAATGGTCAAAATTGACCGGCTGGAGTAGATCAATATAATCGACTTTTCCAAATGGGTTTTTTAGAATAATCTCCGCAAAAAATCCAGGTTATCAGATTCATGGTACAGATTTTGCTGCAATCCAAGTGTTTAGATCAGTCATGATCTGTCATATCATTAAAAAATATCACTATGAAAAGATATTTCTTTATCGGGATAATGGCCTTGCTGGTTTGGGCCTGTTCCACAGCCAAAGGGACCTCAAAAGCCTCAGCCTCCCTGGTTCAAAATAATCAGGACAGCACAAAATATGACCTCGTTATCGATGACATCCATTTTGATCAATGGTACCGTCTCAATTATTCCGCCGCATATGATCATGCAAATGATTATTACCGGAGTAAGGACAATTTTGCTGTAACAAGCTGGAATGATCTTTACAACACAGGACGATACAGCCCTGTTATCGATTGCTATATTTATTACCAGCCCAATATCGATTATGGTATCGATTTGAACCGGAAGCTTTTCTGTTATTTTAAATATATACAGGAAACATACAGGATCCCCCTCCTTTTTTCATCGCCTGATCCTATTTAAAATACAGACACAAAGTTATATCAGAAATCCAGGGGTGGGAAAATATTTTCTAAAGTCACCTCAAAATATACCCGATGAGAACATTTGCAGTAAATGTCCTGTCGATCAGTTTAACATCCTCAGTAGAAGAAACGGAGTGAACAAGATCATTAAAATTGAGGTAGTAATCGAAAACGACGCCCAATAAAAATTTCTTTACTTTAAATTTAATCCCCGCACCTGTGGATAAACCATAAATAAATCTGTTCAATTTTTTAGCATCATCAAATACTTTGATAAATTCCGCTGTTTCATGATACCATCCTAAATAATCAAGGCGCGGGCCTAAAAAGATATAGGGAATTATGAAATCTTTGACCGGGATCTTGAAGTTAGCTGTTGTATTTATGGTAAGGAAATGCAACCTGTCGGTAAACCATGCCTCAGATAAAATTTCTCCTTCAGGAGTGACTTCCATAATATAAAATTTACCGCCTTTCTGAATGAAGCCAAGCTCAGAACTCAGGTTAAAATACTTAAGCTTAAGATAATCAACTCCGACCTGGGCATTGAACCCGGTAAGAGTTTTAGTACCCGCTGTGCCTTCCGATGGAGAAGTTGTATAATTAAGCAATGAAAATGAAGGACCTGTAACGAGATGAAGATCCTGGGCGCCCAGGGAAAAGAAATTCAAAACTGAAAGCAAAAGGATAAGTTGTCGTTTCATAAGATCTATAATATTAATTATCTCTTAATAAGAACTCACCCTTGATAAGCCACGAAGTACCAAAGGAAAATAATGCGATCCATTCGAACCAGAGGATGGAGTTGTAGCCTGCAAGGTGATGATCGAGCCAATTGATCCGGGTTACAAGGAAGATGGCAAGAATGCAAACCAGGATGATGATGCCGCATGTCCTGTAAATCCTGTTCCTGGTGATCTTTCTTCTGGTCTTTTTACCTGCACTTTTTGTGAAAAGGAAGATCGAGATGAGCGAAAGCATGATAAAAAACAGGGCTGCTGCTGTAAAGTGAGTTATCACACGTGCTTTGCAGACTCCCAGGCAAAGGATGGCACACTTTACATCGGGGTTGTTGGAGGTGGGGAAGAAGGCTACAACCAGGGCAAAGAGCCCGGCAAGACTGGAAAAGAGATGATCGAGGGGATCATATCCTTTATAGGTGATGAGGAAGAGGCCGATGGCACAAAGCATTCCCACGAAAACGCTTCCCATATCGGTAAAGTAGTAGTCGGATATGGATTGCTGGATGCGGTCACATCTGCCGATGATGAGGGAGCCGGCAATGAGGATGGCAGGTAAGGTTATTCCCAATACTCCCAGCACTTTGCGAAGGGTAAGGTAGGAGATCAGGGAGGGGTTTTTGATTGGAGGTTCCATGACAATTCATTTTGAGATAAGCAAATATACGGAATCTGAAGCATAGATGCTTAGGGATAATTGACAATTGAATACCCGAAAAATCGATCAACGAAACTTGAAGTCAGAGCTGAGTGCAAAATTTAAAGTTTTAAGCACTGAGTTCGATTCGCTGCGAGGGAGTGAAGTGCAAAATGAATTCTTATATTTCCCAGAGGCATTCCGTTGAATAGAGGGGGATGCGATAGGTATCCTGGATGTAGGTAAAATAATAGTAGAGCTCACAGTTTACGTCGATCCCATAATCGATACCGGACTGGTAATCTATTTCACAATTGATCACATTCCGGAACTTTCCCCGAAGGTAATAATCGTTCCAGTAAACCACCGCGATCTGGTTGAAGTTGCGGTAATAGTCGTTGGTATGATCGTTTGTCGGCATGAAATGCATTAGATACCAGTGACCGAACATGGGGTTAAAATCTTGGTGAACTAACACATCATCAACAATATATACTCATGTTAATAGTAGCAAAATTTATACCAATGAGTAGAAATACCAGGATATTTTATTCCCCTGGGAGTAAACCAGGCCGCCTCATCCCCTCTGTGTAACTCTATTTAATCTCTGTGACCCTCTGTGTAATTCCATTTTTTACTAATGTCTGCAATCAATGAATTACTGCGTATATCAACGAGATATAAAACAATACCACCCAGGTTATAAAGTGAGTTATCTTGTAGATTCAATTTTCAGAACGAAGTGTCCCGAATATTCGGGATGTTTACGAATAAAACAACAACCCCCCGGAGATGCATGTAATAAACATACCGGGGGCGTCATGATGCTCAATTGGCATCATACGGGTACTTTCACGAATACAGAAATGGGATCAATTACTGTATGCTTCTCCTTGAATGGCTGTACCGCAGGATCATTCATCACCTCATTCAGTTTCTCCATATCATTGACCTCCATGGTCATGGCTACAGAGTTCGGATCATTGGGATCCCTGAAAGTTTCGAAATTACTGACCATTTTTGAAAATATATTGAGCCTGTCCTGGTGTCCTTTCAGCCAGGTATCGAAATTGCCAACTTTGTGGCTTATAACAATTGTTGCCATAGTATCTGATTTTTATGAATACTTATTTGATTATTTAAAAGAAGTATTACACGACTACAAACCGTCCGTCTCCTTTTCAAATACAAATATAACATTATTTAGACCGGATAAAAAGAATAACCAGGATATTTTATGTACCGAAGAGTAAAGCTGGCCGCTTCTGACCTCTGTGTAACTCTATTTATTCTTTGTGACCCTCTGTGTAATTCCTATTATTACTAATGCGTAATTCCTATTATTACTAATGTGTCATTCCTATTATTACTAATGTGTAATTCCATTTTTTACTAAGGTCTGCAATCAATGAATTGCCACATAAAAAACCACCTGTAAAAAATCATTTCACAGGGAAACATAGAGAGAAAGTGACATCATATAAGGATTTGCCAATTTATTGTACTTTTATCAGCCTAATTTTTAACCCTATGAGAACAACAAGCAAACCACTTATCTTTTTATTGGTGCTTCCCTTGCCAGGATCATTGAAGCCGAAACCGACAAATGGGCGTTCATGTTCTATAATATGGGGATCACTCCCGGTTATAAATAAGAAGGTTTAAAACGTTCCGATGAGGATTCTCGCATCATGACCCTCCCTATATGTCGATATTACAAGCCTTTTCGTCGAAAAAACCTTAAATTTTCATGGACGTTATCGTTTGCTTATTACCTTTGCACCCGGTTTTGCGTATTTATAACAAATCCAATATACATCGCCATCTTAAGAAGAAGCCCTGAATGAGATATTTCACTCAAAACATATCTGAAAAACTAAATGACCTTCAGGAATTCAGGAAGGCCGGGGTTGTTTTATTATTTCTTGTAATTTCAATTTCGCTGGCAGGACAGACACCTCATGATACGCTTCCTTCCAAAGTTACCTTATCACAATGCATCACCTATGCCCTGGCTCACCAGGCTTTGGTTCAACAATCACAACTCGATGAAGACATTACCAAAAGGAACATAAGAATTGCCTTGTCCGGCTGGTATCCTCAACTGGAATTTGATGCCGATCTGCAGGATTATCTGGAGGCGCCGTTAGCCTCTTATCCGAATGTGCTGAATCCTGCTTCTCCTTTGACTTATCCCTCAACATCGAATTATGTATCCCCGGGCATATTTTCTGCCAACCAGACACTATACAGTAACAATCTGCTCTTTGCTGCCCGGACTGCTAAACAACTAAAGAACCAGGCGTCAGAGAACACGGAAAATTCCAAGATCAACACTACTGTTGATGTTACCAAGGCTTTTTACGATGTATTGCTGACAGATGAGCAGCTTAACGTGCTGGATGAGGATATCGTCCGCCTGCAGCGGAATTACCAGGATGCCTTCAATCTATACAGGGATGGCCTGACCGACAAGATTGACTACCAGCGTACTGAAATATCGCTCAGCAATGCACAGGCAGAAAAAAGATCGGCACAGGAAGCGTTGAAAGCCAAGTATTCTGTATTGAAACATCTGATGGGTGTGGTTCCTGAAAAGAAACTCACGGTTTCCTATGATTCATCCAGGTATGAAAGTGAGATATTATACGATACGGCAAAAAACCTGGATTACAGCAAGCGCATTGAATATAAGCAAATGCAGACTTCCCTTACCCTCCAGAACACCGAGGTTAGCTATTACCGGTGGTCATTCCTTCCTACCTTATCTGCTTATTATAACTATGAACCGCTGTTCCAGAATGACCAGTTTGCTGATCTGTATAATAAGAACTATCCAACCCAGGTGATCGGGTTGAAATTAACGATCCCGATCTTCCAGGGATTGAACAGGCTGGAGAACCTGAGCAAGGCAAAGATCCAGTACAAACGTCTCCAGCTTGGCATGGAATACCTGAAAAGCGGGATCAGCAGTGAATATACCCAGGCTCTCGCGGCATATGTGAGTAACCTGAATGAACTAAGGATCGCAAAAAGAAATATAACCGTTGCAAAGGATATCTTTAACACGGTGAAGTTCCAGTATGATAAAGGGATCAAGGCATACCTCGAAGTCATCGTTTCTGAAACGGATCTGCGGACTGCCGAGCTCAATTATTTAGATCTGCTCTTCCGGGTCCTTTCAAGCAAGATGGACCTGGAGAGAGCTTTGGGGGATATAAAGATCAATTGACCATGAACATTTTTTCCTGATAGCTGACCGGCTTTAAATTTGTAGCACTATGAATAAAATATTTCGACTACTGATATTTGTTTCACTGGCAGGATTGCTGTCATGCACTCAGAATTCAGCAAATAAAAAGACTGAGGTGGATGCCATACCCGTGACGGTTGCCAGTGTAAGTTTATCAAAAGCCATATTTTACAATTCCTATCCGGCAAACATAACGGCACTAAAAGAAGTCGAACTGCGCGGGCAGGTAAGCGGATATATTACGGGAATATATTTCAGCGAAGGGAAAAAGGTCCATGCAGGAGAAAAACTCTATGAGATCGATCGCCGGAAATATGAGGCAGCATATAAGGAAGCCCAGTCAAATGTCAGGATTGCAGAAGATAACCTGGAGAAAGTTCAGCGCGATGCCGACCGTTATACCGATCTTTCGAAACAGGATGCCGTTGCAAAGCAGCTTTACGACAATGCGATGACCGATCTCAAGACCGCCAAACAGCAGGTGGATGCTGCGAATTCAGAACTGGTAAAGGCCAGGACCGATTATGAATATTCTCTGATCTGTGCGCCCTTTGATGGTACCATCGGTTTTTCAATGGTCAAGCTGGGAGCTCTCGTAACTCCGGGACAGACACTCCTTAATACGCTGTCGTCAGATGATATCATGGGAGCCGATTTTGAAATCAGCGAAACGGACATCCGGCTTTTCCAGGATCTCGATAATGCAGTGACTTCAGATAAAGATACAACATTCAGGATCATGCTACCCGATAATACAATCTATCCCCATCCAGGAAAGATCAGCGTTATAGATAGGGCTGTTGACCCGCAGACAGGATCGGTCAGGGTAAGGATAACCGTTCCCAACCAGGAAGGCATTCTCAGGCCAGGCATGAGCTGCAAGGTTTTAGTGCTGAATATCAACTCAGGCCAGCAAATACTGATCCCGTCAGCGGCAGTTATAGAGCAGTTGGGTGAATATTTTGTCTATAAAGAAAAAGATAATGTTGTTGACCAGACAAAGATATTAGTAGGCCCCAGGGTCAATGCCAATTTCATTGTCCTGAAGGGCCTTACCCCCGGTGAAACAATAGTAGTAGAAGGAACCCAGAAACTGCATGACGGTTCAGAGGTCAAAATCGTACAACCAAAGCAAACGAATAAATAAGACTTGCACGATGATCAAATGAAAAATGTAATCGTAATTCGTAATTCGTAATTAAAAATGATCGCCGATACCTTCATAAAGCGCCCCATCACCGCCATCGTAATATCCCTGGTGTTAGTCATCGTTGGCTTCCTGGCGATAATTAACCTGCCAGTAAGCCAGTATCCTGATATTTCTCCGCCGGTAGTGAGGGTATCGAGTCAATATATAGGGGCCGATGCGACAACTGTTGAACAAACCGTCACCACACCCATAGAATTGCAGGTGAACGGAGCTTCCGGCATGAATTATATTCAAAGCACCAGCACAAATGACGGAAGCTCGTCAATAAATGTTTATTTTGATATCGGCACCAATATTGATGTGGCCACAACCGATGTGCAGAACAGGGTAAATATCGCAACCCCCATCCTGCCTGACCTGGTGAAAAGACTGGGAGTCACAGTGCGAAAGCGTAACCCGAGCGGGATCATGAATGTAGCTATCTACTCTCCTAATGCCACGCATAATATACGGTTTCTTGATAATTACACGAATATATTTGTGAGGGATGCCCTGATGAGGGTGAAGGGTGTAGGAGATATCTTCACAAGGACAGATGATTTCAGCATGCGTATCTGGCTGAAGCCTGATAAGATGGCAAGTCTTGGACTGACAGCCAATGACATTCTTAATGCCGTCCAGGAACAGAATGTGCAGGTTGCTGCCGGCTCGATCGGCACGCCTCCGCAACCTTCCAGTCAGCCTTTTGAGTACACGGTAATTGTCAATGGAAGACTAAGTACCGTGGATGATTTTAATAAGATTGTCGTCCGGTCCAATCCTGCCGACGGTTCAATTGTTTATTTAAAGGATGTGGCACGCGTAGAGTTAGGTAAATTCAATTATTCAGGCACAGCTTTTGTTGACAAAAAGCCTGCCTCTTACATGATCATATTCCAGACGCCCGGCAGTAATGCCCTTGATGTTGCAAATGGTGTTTACAAGACGATGACACAGCTCAGTAAATCTTTTCCGAAAGATGTTGCTTACATGGTGCCTTTTGAATCGGTTTCAATCATAAAAGCATCAATAAGCGAAGTAGTGACGACACTGCTTGAGGCATTGGCGCTCGTGGTGCTGGTGGTATTTATTTTCCTGCAGGACTGGCGTTCTACGATCATCCCTGTTCTTGCAATCCCTGTTTCAATAGTAGCCACCTTCATTTTCTTCATACCCCTGGGGTTTACCATTAATAAGCTTACCCTCTTTGGATTTGTCCTTGCGATCGGTATCGTTGTGGATGATGCCATCATTGTGGTTGAAGCGGTGCAGCGTTACATTGAAGAGAAACACCTCACCCCGAAGGAAGCTGCCTACAAAGCCATGGCAGATATATCGGGACCGGTGGTCGCTATTGCACTCGTTCTTGCAGCCGTGTTTGTCCCGGCCGGCTTTTTACCCGGCATTGTAGGTAAGCTATACCAGCAATTTGCCATAACGATAGCCATCTCGGTACTTATTTCAGCTTTTGTTGCCCTCTCTCTGACTCCTGCTTTATGTTCTTTGTTCCTGAAACCCCACCATATCACCAAATCTTCAAAAGGACTTAACTTCCTCTTCTACCATTTTGATGAATGGTTCACGAGGCGAACGGAGGGATATACCAAAAATGTCAGGCTGGCAATAAGGCATTCCCGCTATATTGTCATCCTGCTGGTCATGGTGGTCTTTGGCGCCTATGTCATGCTCGTTAAAAAACCTACCGGTTTCATCCCGATAGAAGATGAAGGACGATTGTACATTACATTCGAACTGCCTGAAGGTTCTTCTACTTCGCGTCAGATAGATGTGATGAAGAAAATGATGGATATTCTTCTGAATATCAAGGGCGTAAGGCATTGTTCTGCCGTGGGAGGGCTTAATGTGGTGACCGGGGCGCTCAAGCCAAACAGTGGTTCGGTCTTCTGTCAGTTGATCCCGTGGGATGAGCGCAAGAGCAAGTCTGAACAGATCCATGCTTTAATGGCACAGATGCAGGCAAGGTTCGCCTCCCTCAGGAATGCCAATATACTTGTAATTCCACCGCCTGCCATCCCGGGACTCGGGGCTACAGGCGGGTTTACTTTTGAGCTGCAGCAGCGTGAAAGCAATGACGACGTAAAGACTTTTGAACGGAATGTCCGCACCTTCACGGCTGCAATCAACAAACGTCCTGAAATTGCGCGGGCCGTCACTTTTTTCAATACACGCACACCCAATTACCAGCTTGTTGTCGACCGTGATAAATGCAAGAAGATGGGAGTCAACCTTGCCGATGTCTTCAATACCATCCAGACCTATCTGGGTAGCGCCTATATTAATGACTTCACGATATATAACAGGAATTTCCGCGTAATTGCCCAGGCAGATACCATGTATAGGAATGACATTGTGGATATGGATAAATATTATGTCCGCAACCAGCAGGGCACGATGTTGCCCTTAAGCTCGGTGATGAGCTATAAGGTCAGCGAAAGTGCCTCCATGCTTTCCCATTATAACCTTTACCGGATGGCTGAATTTGTGGGCGATGCAAAACCCGGTTACAGTTCCGGGCAGGCGCTCCAGGCATTACAGGAGACTGCTAAACAGGTGCTTCCTGCCGGTTATGGGTTTGAGTTTTCAGGCCTGAGCCGTGAAGAGACAAAAGCAGGGAACGCTTCGATGTATGTATTCATACTATCCATACTATTTGTCTTTCTTTTCCTTTCCGCATTATATGAAAGCTGGACGGTTCCCTTCACCATCCTGCTCGGAGTTCCGCTTGCTGCCTTCGGAGCCATACTGGCACTGACGCTGGTACCAAGCCTGTCGAACAATGTCTATGCCCAGATCGGTCTTATTACCCTGATCGGCCTTGCGGCAAAGAACTCGATCCTGATTGTTGAATTTGCCAAAGAACGTGTTGACAGGGGTATGGAGATTGTTGAAGCCACAATAGAAGCTGTCCGTTTAAGACTACGTCCAATTTTAATGACCTCATTTGCCTTCATCTTTGGAGTATCTCCTCTGGTATTTGCCAGCGGCGCCGGTGCCGTTGCCCGGCAAACCATAGGATGGTCAGTTCTCGGTGGTATGCTTGCAGCTACTGCCCTCGGGGTATTCATTATCCCGGTACTCTTTATCCTTATCATCCGGCTTTCTTATGGGAAAAAGAAACTCGAGAGCCTCAGGATCCAGGGCGAATCTCCACAAAAAAAGACAAATGGGGAAGGAGTAGCTTAGTATTCCTGCCATGCCTTGATCTCAAGATCCTCAGGCTTTAACTTGCAGAATGCCAGCACAAAAACATTGGCAAGGTTGGCATTGGTTATCAGCGGGATGTTGAAGTCGATGGCCGCACGGCGGATGGTATAATCATTATAAAGCTCGTCCTTTGAAAGGTTCTTAGGGATATTGATCACAAGGTCGACCCGGTGATCCTTAAGGTATTCCATCACATTGGGAGTAGCCTCCTCGTCGGGCCAGTGAAGGATGACCGAATCGATGCCATTCTCGCTAAGGAACTCTGCCGTTCCTTTGGTAGCGAAAATTTGGTATTTCTTTGCAGCCAGCATCCGGCATCCTTCCAGTAGTACTGTCTTTGATTTCACTGGTCCCGACGAGATCAGGATGCTCTTTTCAGGGATGCGGTAGCCTACAGAAAGCATTGACTTCAGTACAGCTTCATATACGGTATCTCCTATGCAACCCACCTCGCCTGTAGAGGCCATGTCAACCCCCAGCATCGGATCGGCCTTCTGAAGCCGTGAAAAGGAGAACTGGGGTGCCTTCACGCCGATATAATCAATATCGAAGAAGGATTTGTCAGGCTTATCAAACGGGATCCCGAGCATGACCTTCGTTGCGATATCAATAAAATTTATCTTCAGGACCTTGGAAACGAACGGAAAGCTTCGGGAAGCCCTGAGGTTGCATTCAATCACCTTGATATCATTGTCTTTGGCAAGGAACTGTATGTTGAAAGGGCCAGATATATTTAAAGAATGTGCGATATCACGGCTGATGCGCTTGATGCGGCGGACAGTCTCAATATAGATCTTCTGCGGAGGGAAAATGATCGTAGCATCTCCCGAATGAACACCGGCAAACTCAATGTGCTCGGAAATGGCGTAAGCCACGATCTCGCCTTCCTTGGCCACTGCATCGATCTCGATCTCCTTGGCTTCCTGGATAAACTCCGACACGACAACTGGGTGTTCTTTGGATACATTGGCCGCCAAAGTGAGGAAATGCTCCATCTCGCTTTTATTCGAGACTACATTCATGGCAGCACCCGAAAGGACATAAGAGGGACGTATCAGCACAGGAAAACCTACATGTTCAGTGAAAGCAAAGATATCCTCCAGGGTTGAAAGCTCTTTCCAGCGGGGTTGGTCTATTTCCAGGCGGTCTAACATGGAAGAGAATTTGTGGCGGTCTTCTGCATTGTCCACAGAAACAGGGGAAGTCCCCAGCACAGGTACATCCTGCTTGTGCAGGCGCATGGCAAGGTTGTTTGGGATCTGGCCGCCCATCGAGAGAATTATTCCCTTCGGATTTTCCAGGTCGATGATGTCCATAACCCTCTCGAATGAAAGCTCATCAAAATATAGGCGGTCACAAATGTCATAATCGGTGCTGACGGTCTCGGGATTATAATTGATCATGATGGATCTGTAACCTGCATTCTTTACCGCATTCAGCGTATTTACGCTGCACCAGTCGAATTCTACCGAGCTCCCGATGCGATAGGCACCACTGCCCAGGACGATCACAGAGCCTTTATCATCAGGGAAATCAACGTCATGTTCACTGCCGCTGTATGTCAGGTATAGATAGTTCGTCTGTGCAGGATATTCTGCAGCCAGGGTATCTATTTGCCTCACATAGGGAATGATATTTCTTTCTTTCCGGTATTCCCTGATCTTTAGCATATCTGGTTCCGGATTCTTTATCTCAGATTTGAATACCAGCCGGGCCAGCTGGAAATCGGAAAAACCTGAACGTTTGGCATCCAGGATCAAATCATCAGGAACTTCACGGATATCGTGATATCTATCAAGGTTTTGCCCTGTATCAAAGATGTATTTCAGTCGGTAGAGGAACCATTTATCAATGCGTGTGAGTTCCCAGATCCTGTCCACCGTATATCCTTCCGCAAATGCCTGGGCAATGAGAAATATCCTCCTGTCAGTTGGATGTGAAAGTCCGTTTTCAAGATCGCTGACATGGAGTTCCTTGTTACCGATAAATCCATGCATCCCCTGCCCTATCATCCTTAGCCCTTTTTGAATGGCTTCCTCAAAGGTGCGGCCGATGGCCATGATCTCGCCCACACTCTTCATACTCGAACCGAGCTCTTTCGACACACCGACAAACTTGCCAAGGTCCCAGCGAGGGATCTTGCAGACAATATAATCCAGGGCCGGTTCAAAGCAAGCTGTGGTAGTCCTTGTCACGGAATTCTTCAGTTCATGCAGCCCATATCCCAGCGCCAGTTTGGCAGCAACGAAAGCCAGGGGATATCCAGTGGCCTTTGAGGCAAGCGCTGAAGATCTGGACAGTCGTGCATTCACTTCTATAACACGGTAATCTTCCGACTCTGGGTCAAGGGCATACTGGATATTGCACTCCCCGATGACGCCCAGGTGGCGGATCACGCGGATAGACAACTCACGCAGCTTGTAATATTCAAGGTTGGAAAGGGTTTGTGAAGGAGCTACAACGATGCTTTCACCAGTATGAATGCCAAGCGGATCAAAGTTCTCCATGTTGCATACTGTAATGCAGTTGTCGTGGCAGTCACGTACGACCTCATATTCTATTTCTTTCCAGCCTTTCAGTGATTCTTCGACCAGGATCTGGTTGGAATAAGAAAATGCCTTGGCGACGAGCAAGTCGAGATCTTTCTCATTGGAACAGAACCCGCTTCCCTGTCCTCCTAATGCAAAAGCAGCCCTTACGATCAGCGGATAACCGATCTGCTGGGCTGCTTTTCTGGCATGCTCTGCATCGGTGACTGCAACGCTCCTGGGTGTCCGCACCTGCATCTCATCCAGCTTCTCGCAGAACAGTTCCCTGTCCTCTGTGCTGATGATGGTCTCGACAGGGGTCCCAAGCACCCGTACCCCATACTTTTCGAAGACCCCAGCCCTGTATAAAGAAACCCCGCAATTGAGCGCCGTCTGGCCTCCGAAGGCCAGCAGGATCCCGTCGGGGTTTTCTTTTTTTATCACTTCTTCAGTAAAATAGGGTGTCACAGGCAGAAAATAAACCCTGTCAGCTATCTTTTCAGAGGTTTGGATAGTTGCGATGTTCGGGTTGATAAGTATCGTTTCTATCCCTTCTTCCCGCAGGGCTTTCAAGGCCTGGGAACCTGAATAGTCGAACTCTCCTGCTTCACCGATCTTGAGAGCCCCCGAGCCCAGGATGAGCACCCTATGGATCACTTCTGTCATTTCTTTCTGTTTTTATAAGATCTGACCATATCCATGAAATCATCAAACAGGAACCTGGTATCGGTAGGCCCGCCTGAGGCTTCCGGGTGGAACTGCGTTGAGAAAAAAGGATTCTTCTTATGTCTTATTCCTTCATTGCTGCCATCGTTCAGGTTAATGAAGAACGGCTCCCAGTCCTTTCCAAGATGGGCGGGATCAACTGCAAATCCATGGTTCTGACTGGTTATATAAGTTTTCATCGTTCCGCATAACAGGACAGGTTGGTTATACCCCCTGTGTCCATATTTCAGCTTATAGGTGGCAGCTCCGGCAGCAATGGAAAGGAGCTGGTTCCCAAGGCATATACCGAAAATGGGCCTGCCCAGGGTGATGGCATTTTTCAGGTTCCTGATCGTTTCCCTGCAAACCTGGGGATCGCCGGGTCCATTGGAGACTACCAGCCCGTCATATTCATCCTTTGTAAAATCATAATCCCATGGCACCCTGATCACGGTTGCCCCCGTATTCATCAGGCAACGGATGATGTTGTTCTTTACCCCGCAATCCACAAGAATGATCTGTAATTCATTGCCGGGGTAAATAATTTTTTCTCTAACGGTGACCTGTGCGACAAGGTTATCTGTATTCGGGTCGTAGAATTCCACCTCTCTTTCATCTTTCTGATATAGCTTCCCGAGCATGGTTCCCTCTTCCCGGAGCAGCTTGACAATGGCGCGTGTGTCGATCCCGCTGATCCCAGGGACGTCATGCTCAAGGAGCCAGTCTGAAAGGTTCTCCAATGCATTCCAGTGGCTGTATTCCGCGGTGTAGCTTGATATGACAAGTCCTGACACATGGATCCTGTCTGACTCGAAAGAAGTTGAAAGATTTTCCTTTATGGCTTTACCCGGTACCCCATAATTCCCGATCAGCGGATAGGTCAGTACAAGAATCTGGCCTTTGTAGGAAGGATCAGTAAGGCTTTCGGGATAGCCTGTCATGGCAGTGTTGAAAACTACCTCTCCTGAAACGGAACGCAATGCCCCGAAAGGTTTTCCCGTTACGCGTGTTCCATCATTAAGCAGGAGTTGTGCCACCTTTCTGATATCAAGATCTTCGGGCAGTAAAAGTACGATAAGAATCGAATTCTGCCCCGCGTGAAGGCTAATCCTTAATAGAAGTTACTAACAGTTCTGACAGTTGCCATAGTTTTTCTCCGTTCCCGGGATCAAGGGCCTTTTCATCTGCCTCCTTGCG
This sequence comes from uncultured Bacteroidales bacterium, assembly GCA_963768805.1. Taxonomy (GTDB): domain Bacteria; phylum Bacteroidota; class Bacteroidia; order Bacteroidales; family FEN-979; genus FEN-979. Next base: position 22,387 of record CAVYJI010000005.1, read on the forward strand.
GCTCATCAGGAACAGGTAATCGAAAGGTTCATTTTCAAGGTCAGGGGAAGCAGCCAGGTAAACAACCGGTATTGCCGCCCTGGCAGGTGACCTGAAGAAGATTGCAAAGATAAGTTTCATCAGCGGCTGGAATATCCTGGGGGCTTCCCTGCCAATATTGGAGTTGACCGGGCCGGGACAAAGAGCGAAAACCGAACAGGTCAATTTACCGGTATTCAGGCGTCGTGATAATTCAACAGCAAAAGTGGTGAGGAGCAGCTTGTAGTATCCGTAAAGCTCAATGCTCTTGCTGATGGTGTACTCCCTGTAAACCCCGAAGGAAGCCCAGTCAAATGTTTTCGGGTTACGGTGCGTCTCGGATGCTACGAAAATGATCCTTGGATGGCAGGGACCTGTATACCTGAAACAGTTTTCCTTCAACAACATGTTCACAAAAATAAATTTTGACAGGTAATTCACCATGAACATCTCTTCCAGTCCCTGCGACGTTTTACGACTTTTTTTCGGAACAATTCCTGCATTGCAGATGAGAATATCGATCTTCCCGAATTGATCGCGCACAGCTGCTATCAGCCGGTTGATGGATGAAAGGTCTGAATAATCAACAGGTAACATATGGACATCGTTTGACCCGGTAAGCTTTTTTACTTCCTCTCCTTTCTCGGGGATCCCGCTGCGGCAGGCCATTATCACTTTTGCACCCCTGCGGGCCACTTCAACCGCCACCGCAAAGCCCAGTCCTGAGCTTGCCCCGTCGACCATGACAGTCTTTCCATCGAAGCGGTCTATCGGCTTCAACTGACCTGCCGGTTCGTGATTCCTGAAAAGATCTGTGATCCCCGTCAACGTTGCAGTGAACGGATTCCCATATTTATCTTGTTTTTTACCTGACATAATGTTCTGATAGAAATTGCTGATAGTGCTTGGTGTGTTGGTCAATATCATTTTCTGTTAAGCCAAAATCAGACAGTGAATAATGGTGTGAACCGTATTTCCTGTGAGGGTGTTCCTTTTCATGCATTTCAAAGGACCTGATCAATTCCGGCTTCAGTCCTCCATCCAGGACATAGATCTTTGAAAGCTCTTTGACCGAATTCCGTATAAGATCGTCATACCAGATGTCCGTAAACTTAGAGTCATTATGATTCTTCGAACGGTAATCCAGGGCTTTATCAAGCATATAACCTGTTTTTCTGACCCAATGTGATGCAATTCTCTGTCGATCGACTTTATCACTGAAGATCATATGATTATAGGTCACCATGCTGAGGAAAGAGGGGACCGATTCATAAACCCGTCGGTGCGGCCAGAGAAAATGAACCTCCCCAAAGTGTTTTTCAATGAGTTCCGGGAATTCAAGATGATGGGGTGTTTTCAAGACCCAGCGCCTGGCTGGCTTTTTCCACTGCATGAATTTCAGGAGCTTCACGCTATAGGCATAGGCAGATGACTGGTCAACCGTCTCAAGCCATGCTGCATAGGAAGGTACATTCATCATGGCTTCGGGTGTGGTACTTAAAAAACTGACGTCAAGGAGCAGGATATCTTCTTCCGGCTCGTAGACGTCAATCGGATGGATGGCAAAAAAACCCGGCGACATCAGCTTTACAGCCTTAACCGATGTCTTTGCAACTGCTATTCGCTTATCCCTTGCTTTTTCATCCAGGGTGAGGGGGACTGGATTGATGATCTCCCAACTGGGGATTACCCGGTGACTGGGATCCTCAGCCAACAGGCGATGTAATTTCGTGGTACCTGTGCGCTGAAGCCCGATGATGATCCAGGCAGGGTACAAGGGTTGATCCAGGATCTCAGGGTATCGCTTAAAAAAGTATTCTGCCCTGAGACGGATGCTCAGGAGACTGACAAACCTCTGGCGGGTAATGAACCTCCCGACCGGGTGCAGGTTTGCTTCTTCATTTACTGACCATAGAAGCTTTTCCAACGGTTCATCTGAAAAATCCTTTCCCAGGTCATCAAGACCTGTGACCTTCTTCGCAGTTTTGATCAGTTCATCTTTATCAAGTTTTATCTTCGTACCTAGGAAATAGGTAGCTTTCCAGGTGCCATTCAGCATCGAAACCCAGAGAGGCCGTTTTTTAAAGTTCCCTGAACTGGTAATGTATTCAGAATTCATATTTGACAGTTGATCTTCTTTTATTTTAAAGGATTCCGTAAAGAGGACATATCACCGGATCTTATCACTCTGCATGAGGGGGTCACAGGCTTTTCCCCGGGATCAAGACGATACCATCGCCAGCACATGGTCCCCTCATTATGGCCTGCAGTCTCAATCCAATTGGGGACCCCGGGGTCCTTGTGGGTTATGACCACGGTTACGCTTCCATCTTTATTTGTGACGGCAGTAGCTTTATTTACACATACATGAAAATAACGGTAATCAAGTGATTCCATCCAATAGTTGTCAAGCTGGAAATTCCATGAGTCACAGGCAGGCGGCTTTACATCGATCACCAGTGCCTCATCCGGCGCCAGTTTCCAGTGACTGTGATAATAGATGATACCCGGGTCGCCCCCTGCTTCATTGGAGACATCCGGATCGAATAGGGGAAGCTGGTTGGTATGGTTCTGAAATCCCTTTGCCCACCGTGCGAACAGAAGTGGCGCCCCGGCAACAAATAACGAAGCTGCTTTCAACCCCTCATCGATCAGGACAGGGGTAACCGGATCAGGAGCCTTTCTTCCATCCAGGTTTTCAATGTGGAGTTCTGACGGTTCTTCAATGAAACGGTCTGAGAAGGTCTGTCTGACCATCACGAGACTGGTGTCATCTTCTATCTTCAGCCAGTTCTTTCCTTTTGGCGTCTTACTCAGAATTATTTCGAAACTTCCATCGGGCTCAAGTTCCAGTTCAGTATGTTCCAGTTTGCCGCAGGGTTCAAGCTTACCTGTGGTGCCATAATTGCCATTCTGCGTAAAAAAGCCAAGGTAATGCACTGTATTTCTCTTCCCTATGATACGGTATTCATATTCGCCACTGATCTGGGCATTTAAGTAATGATTATCAGGGTTGTCAGCCCCTATTTTCACGGTTTCATGCACCATCCTCCGTAAAACCGGGAAAGCAGGATCTCCATATTCAACGTATGCTTCAAGGCCTGCCCGGGTCAGCCTTGCCAGGTAACGCAACCCTTCCGCCTGCTGAAAAGGATCGACAGGGGTTCCCGGGTACATCAGGGCTCCACCGGCAGCTTTCAGTTGATCGCAAAAATCTTCCCATGATCTCCCGGTGACCACCCTTTGAGCAGATAGATCTTTCTCTGTCATTCCCCTGATCTTCAAAAATAACAGCCGGAAGAACTTCAGTACTTTTAAAAATAAAAACAACAAATTCCTCATAATGAAAAGAAATAACTATTATTGCAGCTCACAGTCAATGAAACTCCTCGCCGCAAGCAACAAGGTATCAAAATAAATTGAATTGTTTTCGCCTCAGGAGGCGGGGAATTGACCCTTGTTAGCCTGAGGCGGATTAAACGCAAAGGTAGAAATTTTCATGAATGAACTGGTTCTTAAATATGGTGAATGGGCATTTATTGCTGGTGCCGCCGAGGGCATAGGCGCTGCTTTTTCAGACGCTCTTGCAGAGCAGGGAATGAATCTCATTCTGGCAGATAAAAATCTCTCTTCAATGAATTTACTGGCAGATCACCTCGAAAGTATATACGGGATCAAGACGGTTCGAATTTTTCAGGATCTTTCAGAAGAAAATGCAAGTCAGGATTGCTTCGAAAAAGCTAAGTCTATTGATTTCAGGTTAATGGTCTATATCCCGGCATTCAGCCCTGTAAGAAAGTTTACAGAGTACTCTTCCGGGGATATTGACCAGTTCATTTCGCTTAATGCCAAGACTCCCGTTCATATGATCCATTCCTTATTAAAAAACCGGCATAGAGGAGAACAATATGGGATCATCCTGATGTCTTCTCTCGCCGGTTTGCTGGGTCCGGCCCTGGCCGCACCTTATGCAGCTACAAAGGCCTTTAACCTAATCCTGTCAGAATCTTTATTTTATGAACTTAAAAATGACAAGGTTGATATTCTGGCCTGCTGTGCTGGCCCCACATCAACTCCGACCTACTGGAGCAGTAACCCGGGAAAGCAGGGCAAGCTCATTGGCGTGATGCAACCATCTGAGGTCGCTGGTTACGCCCTAATAATGCTCGGGAAAAGATCGTTCTGTATACCAGGCTGGAAGAACAGGCTATTTTATTACCTCCTGACCCGGGTGATGCCAAGAAAAATTGCAGGACATCTTGTCAGCAGGTCCATGATAAAAATGTACCCTGTTCTATAGGGATAGAGTAAAATCAAAGAAAAGATCAGCCAACTGTTAGTAGAAACTCGGGCATTCCAGTGCACCACCATTCCGCATTGAATGGCCGGGCGCATTTCCACCGCCGCCACCGCCAAAGATCGTCAGCTTATCGAAATCCAGCACCAGGCTTATTTCATGAGCGCCACCCAGTCCCTGCAAGTTCCCGGTAGTGGCCAGGTCATAGCTGTACATGAATTTTATACTCATGTCTTCTGCGAATGTGTAACGGTAGCCAACAACAAGTGCAACAGCACTGCCTCCATTTATGCCTCCCCAGCTGCCTTTGTACCATCCACCAAGATAAATGTTGTATTTGAGCAAATTAAAGCCGCCTTCAAGCGTACTCATGCCATTCTGGTTCTGGTAAATGATCCCTGGATTGATCTTCAGCGGATCGTTGGTTCCACCGTTTGCATACATGGAAGATGAAGATCCGCCGCCGCCTGAAGAAATTATAATATCAAGGTGGGCAACATACTTCCTTGGCAAAGGTGCGGTTGCAGTAGATAGAAATGATTCATCCGGTTTAAAAATATGATCTACGGCAAATCCTGCAACCCCGGTCACATTCCCTTCAGGATTGGCGAATTGTATTAAACCTCCTGCACCAAAATCAGGGAAAACTTTTTTATTCGCACTTGGAGGAATAAAGGAACTTTGGTAGATATTCCCATATTTTTCACTCAACTGATCGCTGAAAACAAAGTCACTCCAGTTAATGCTCTTCTGCACAACACATGCTTTAATACCGACCTGGCTTACCACCGATGCACTGATGGGGATCCTTACGGCAATAGAAAGACCTACCGAAAGATCATTAATAAAACCGATACCTTCATTATTGGAATTGACGATCAGGCCTAGGCCGCCGGAACCCGGTAAATTCCTGTCACCAAGATCGCCGGAAAAGTAGTACGAACGAAAATCCACAGGCAGATTGGGCCACTGATCGCGGAAGGAGAACCTGGCCCTCAATCCAGTATTGATCCCCGTATATGCAGGATTATAATATAGAGGAGTACTGAAAAACTGTGAATAGTTCGGATCCTGTCCCCTTACGGTGGATAAGAGGGACAGGCATCCAATAATTAAGATCGGAAAGACTAAATGTTTTTTCATCTTTAGAAATGATTAGGTTTAGCGAATTAATGATACGGCTCCCATTGTTTTATACGACCCCTTTCCTATATCCGAACCTTCCCATTCAGTGTTGTCAATGAAAGTTGCTTTAGCCCTCCACATGTAAGTCCCCGCTGGCATCAATACACCATTCGTATCTTTTCCATCCCATGATTCTGTTGGTCTGCCCTGGGCATCAAGTGCAATTGAGGTCCAAAGCAAATTTCCCCAGGAATCGAATACCTGGATCTGGAATTGCTTCAGGTTGACCCCCACCGGAGTGAAGAGGTCGGCTCCCGTACCTAAGCTTGTCGGTGAAAATGCATTCGGAATATAGAGACCTTTAAAAATGAATTCATAGGTATAGAAAGTGGTATCCGAACAATTATAAATGTTGGTCGAGATCAGTTTGATAAGGAAGGATCCATCGTTAGCATAAGTAACAACTGGATTCTCTTCTGTTGAGGTCTGGCCATTGCCAAAGTCCCACAAGTAAGTAAGGCTGTCAGGTGGAGATGACTCGTTGGTGAACTGCAATTTTCCAGTCATATTATTGACATTGTCTGCGTACACAAACGAACTCACAGGAGTTATATGAACTGTCACGGTCGAATCCACAGTATCAAAACATCCGTGCTGATCCCTGATGATCATGCTTACAACGTAATTCCCCTCCTTTTTGTACTGATGTGAAGGATCTTTGAGATGAGAGGTGTCTGTCGTCCCCGAGGTCATTTCTCCAAAGTTCCACCACCAGTTTATAATATGGGCCGTATCAGCCATCTGCGATGAATCGGTAAAGAATGTCGGCTTACCGCTGCAGGCAATACTATGGTTAAATATTGCCGTTGGGATCTGGAATACTGTTGTCGGTTTGGTAATCGAATCCTTGCAACCGAAACTGTTCATGACGACCATCTTTACAGTATAGGTACCGGCAGTATCATATTTATGCGTCGGGTTTTTCAGGATTGATGAATCCTTCGATCCGGAAGAGAATTCCCCGAAGGTCCATTTCCAGGTTGCTGTAGGAGCACCAAATACATTTGAAGTATCCAGGAAATGCGTGACCTGCATTCTGCACACCGATGAATTAGAGAAGTAAGCGAATGGCGTCGGATGAATCACCAGGGATTGCGTCGTTGAATCGTTGAACACGCGGCCGGATGCCGGAACAGTGGCATGTATCAGCAGCTTTACCTGGTATACTCCTCCGTTTGCATAGGTATGGTGGATCACACCAACATGATGCGTATAGATCGTATCGAGGCCGTCCCCAAAGAACCAGTGCCATTGATTAATGATGTTAATAGGTAATGAACTATCCGAGAAGGAGATGCTGTATCTTGCGCACATTAATGTATCACTGTGGAAAAATGATGCCAGGATACATGGGAACAATTCAGCACTCTTATGGAGTGTATCAGAACACCCGAAACTGTTTGTTACGGTAAGTACGACCGGATAGATATCCTCTGCCGGGTAAATATGAGATGTATCACCGGACCCTACAGCCCCGGGTATGATGAGCGTTGGTGAACCATCTCCGAAGTTCCACTTCCAGGAAGCAATAGTGCCGCTGCCAGCAGTAGATGAATCTGAAACGAAATGGATTACACTATCGCATGGCGCGGAAAGGACCGTAAATAAAGGTACTGGCAACGCATGCACCGTTACATTTTTGTATATGCTGTCAGTACAGTTATCGGAGTCTGTGGTTTTCAATTCAACTGCATAGATCCCTGGCTGAGAGAATATATGTGTGGGATTGAACAGATAAGAAATATTATTCGGTCCTGATGTCGGATCGCCAAAGTTCCATGTGACATTATAGAGACTGTCGCCCTGTGCAAGATCATGAGCTCTGAAATGCGTCGGATCTTTATAACAAACCGTATCGTTACTGAATGTAAAGGCAAACCCGGGTTTTACGTGAACACTGTCAATGGTCGTATCCATGCAGCCATAGCTGTCTGTCACGATCAGGGTCACCGCGTAAGTGGTGTCAGTAATCGGGAAGGTATAGACAGGATTGATCTGTGACGATGTGGCTCCTGGTTGGAAAATCCATTCATTCGATACAATAACTGAACCTACACCCTGTGACTGATTCTGGAAAGCCACCTGACCTGCCGGACAGAAGAAGCTTGTGTATGTGAATGCTGCAATAGGTGTCGGACGAACAGTGATTGGCAGGGTTATTGAATCTTTACAGTGTGATAGGTTGGTGACCGTCTCTGTCACATTGTATATACCCGATGCAGTATATTTATGTTTCGGATTCTGGATTGTGGATGTACCACCATCCCCGAACTCCCAGAACCAGGCAGTGATAGTGCTTCCCGGCGCAATAGACAGGTCGGTGAATGAAGTCGAATCATCCACACAGGCCACAGATGCACTAAACATCGCCTGGGGCTTTGGATTAACCGTTATCTGTTGCGTGGTATCATGGGTACAATTGTTTGAGTTTGTCACCGTTTCAGTAACCGTGTAAATTCCAGGGGAATTATAAATATGCGTCGGATCCTTTAAAGTAGAAGTATTGTTGGATCCTGAAGAAGGATCTCCGAAGTTCCAAAGCCACGCAATCATACTGGGTGCATTTGCAATTGATGAATCCGTGAATATGGTCGGACTTAAGACACAAGCTGTGTCTGCAACAAATTTGGCAACAGGTCCTGAATTGATGGTTACCGCTTTGACGATCGAATCAAAACATCCGGTGGCATTTGTTACCATCAGGTTGACATTGAATGATCCGTTATGTGTGAAACCGTGAGTGGGATTCTGAAGTGTGGATGTATTCGCAGAACCGGATGCCGGGTCATCAAAATTCCATAACCATTGGTTTATTGGAGGTCCTCCATTTAACTGCGAATTATCAGTGAACTGGACCGGCATACCGGTACAGCGTGTGGTGCCATAAATAAAGTTGGCTGCAGGCCTTGGTTCTACTACAACCGACTGAGACTTCGTATTTGTACAAAGATCTGAAGTGGTGACCGTAAGTGTAACCGTGTATGTTCCTGAATTGGTATATAAGTGATTGACACTTGGATTTGCTGGGAAATTAATTGTTACGGTACCGCTGCCGTCCCCGAAATTCCAGACCCACTTATCTATGATTCCATGAGGAGTCGATGATAGATCAGTAAACTGTGTTGAGTCTCCCGCACAAGTAGGGGCACTGGTAGTAAATGAAGCAACAGGTGCAGGCCAGACAGGAACAGGTCTTGTAGTATCCTTGATACATCCTTCAGCTGTAGTAACGGTCAGCGTTACTGTAAAAATACCGGAAGATCCGTACGTATGTATTGGGTCCTTTGCATATGAAACCTGTCCATCCCCGAATTGCCAGTAACGTTGCGTAATAGTACCTGCAGCAGTAGTGGATGTATCCCTGAAGTTAGTAGGTGATCCTAAGCAAACCGTATCATACCACATTTTTGCTACCGGGAGAGAAATAATAGTGACAGACTGGGTATCGGCACTTGAGCAGTTCGATGCATTGTAAACAGTTTCAATCACAGTAAAGACGCCGGGAGCTGAGAACGCATGAGTAGGATTCTGTAATGAGGAAAAATTTTGCAACCCTGTTACAGGATCCCCGAAATCCCAATGCCATTGTGTAATATTGCCACCGCCGTTTGCCTGTGAGTTATCTGTAAATTGCACTGATTGGTTTGCACAGTTGCTGGTAGGGAAACTGAAGCTTGCAATGGGTGAAGGTATGCTGTTGACCGTATGGACAATTGATGCTTGACAACTGTCAGAAGTGACAACGGTTAGGGTCACATTGTGCGATGTGGCAAAACCGACAAATATATGCGATACGCTTGGATTATTCGGGAAGTTGATGTTGACAAGAGAACTGCCATCACCGAAATTCCAGATCCACCTGACGATTGATCCCAGGTACCCGGGTACTGTTGTCGATTGATTTGTATACTGTACCGGTGCTCCTAAACAGTTAGGCGTCGTAAAGGAGAATGCAGGGATAGGTAATGGGTGAACCAGTATCTGCTCAGTGGTATCTTTAGTACAGCCATTGGAATTGACAATTGTCAATGTAACATTGAATATCCCATAGCTGGCATAGGTATGGGTCGGATTCTGCAAGGTCGATGTTGGCGAGCTATCCCCAAAATCCCATAAATAGCTGATTATGGCTGCAGGAGCAGGAGGTGTAGAGATGTTTGTAAATGTGGTCGGGGAACCCATGCAAGCAGTATCTGCAGTGAACCTGGCAAGTGGTAAAGCGTTAATTTTAATCGATTTCACTATAGTATCCGTGCAACCACTTGTGTTTGTTACAATAAGAGTAACATTATAGGTCAGTGTATCTGTAAAAGTATGTATCGGGTTCTGCGCTGATGAAAGATTATTTACCCCCGATGCAGGATCGCCGAAATTCCAGGCCCAGGAGATGAGGGAACCACCGCCGTTGGTTTGGGAAAGATCACTGAACTGAACCGTCTGGCCCAGGCAATTGGTGCTGGAAAATCCAAAATTTGCAATGGGCGCCGGAATACTGTTGACAACATGCGTGACAAATGCGGTACAACCACTGCTGGTCGTCACAGTCAACCGTACTGTATGTGAAAGAACAACACCCACGAAGGTATGGCTGACATTCGGATTGCCCGGGTAATTGATGGTCACGTTGGTTCCATCACCAAAATCCCAGACCCATGTGGCAATATAGCCAAGATATCCCGGCACTGTACTTGAAAGATCAGTATAATTGACCACCGCTCCGAAACAATTGGGTGTTGAGAATGAGAATGCAGGAATTGGCAAAGGATTTACCAGGACCTGCATTGTGGTGTCTTTTGTACACCCGTTTGAATTGACAATCGTTTCAGTAACATTGAACGTCCCATAGGTAACATATGTATGCGCAGGGTTCTGCTGTGAGCTCAGTGGCGATCCATCGCCAAAATTCCAGGAATAGGTTACAATAGTTAAGGCATTGGCAATCGATAGGTCAGTGAATTGTGTAGGATTATTAAGGCATACCGTATCTGCACTGAAATTTGCCACAGGCAATAAATTCACTGTAACGGATTGCACGGAGGTATCCAAACACCCTGTAGAGTTCTGAACGATGAGAGTAACGGTATAAGTACCTGCAGTTGAATAGGTGTGTGCCGGATTCTGAACAGTCGAAACGTTGTTCAACCCGGAAGCTGGATCACCGAAATTCCAGTTCCATAGAGTAATGCTTCCACCACCGTTGGCCTGTGACAGGTCGGTGAACTGCACCGGCTGTCCCTGGCAGGAGGTGGGTGAGGCACTGAAATTAGCGATCGGTTTAGGAATACTGGTAACGGTATGTGATATAAACGCTGAACAGCTGTCGCTTGTCCATACGGTCAGGGTCACGACATGTGAAACGCTTCCGGTCAAAAATATATGGCTGACATTCGGTGAGGTCGGGAGGATGATATTTTGTGTTGTTCCGTCTCCGAAATCCCATAACCATCTGGCGATATATCCTGTATACCCGGAAGGGACTGTAGATAGATCTGTATATTGTATTGCGCTGCCAACGCAGGCAGGTGATGACCAGCTGAACTGCGGAATGGGAAGTGGATTGACCTTTACCTGGTGCGAAATAGAATTTATACAACCATGATGATCAATCACCGTTAAGGTAACAAGATACGTGCCGGCTGTTGTATACAAATGTGACGTACTTACAGGGTCTGTGCTGAATGGTGACCCATCACCAAAATTCCATTGCCATGTCACGATCGAATCCAGTTGCATAATGGTAGAATCAGCAACGAAATGTGTTAAAAAGGTAAGGCAGGCAGTATCATGGGTGAAGGCAACAGGCGGGTTGGGGAATATATAAACCTGTTTTATGATGGTATCCACACAACCGTTAAAATTCTGGACGATCAGCCTGACATTATAATCCGGTAAGCCACCGACACTGAAACTATGGGAAGGATTCTGCAAATTAGACAGATTGTTGATTCCCGAAAGAGGATCCCCGAAATTCCAGTTCCATGAAATGATATTTCCACCTCCATTCGGGAAAGAGGCATCAGTAAACTGAACCAGGCTCCCTGCACAACCGGTCGAATAGAAGAAGTTAGCAATTGGAAGCGGTAATACCACTTCGTCATGACTATAGCTGTCTGTAAACCCTGAATTATCGGTAACAGTCTCTGTTACCGTATACGTCCCCGGTGCGGAATAAAGATGGCAGACATTCGGGTTATTGGGAAATACTATGGTATCATTTGCAGTTCCATCACCAAAATTCCATACCCACCGTGAAATAAACCCGAACGGAGGTGAAGGAACAGAAGACAGGTCATTGAAACACATTGAACTATTAAAGCAAACTGGCGAATTACTCGAGAAGAATGCCATCGGGATCTCCGGCACATTAACTGTATGGCTTACTGAATTCGAGCAGCCTAGGGTATCTGTAACTGTGAGAGTCACAGTCCAGTTATTGGCGCCAAGGTATGTATGAACCGGGTTATGTCCTGTTCCAAAGGTACCATCTCCGAAATTCCAATGGCACATAGGTCCTATCATTCCAAGATTCGTTATAAGAGAATCAATATGGAAATCAATTTGATTGTTCTGAGAACCTGTGTTCCATGTAAATTCAACAGCAGGTTTTGCGAATACAGAGACCGACTTCCTTATAGTATCGGGACATCCCGAAGTGTTTGTGACAGCGAGCGTGACGATGAATGTACCGGAATCGGAGAAAACATGAGCACCGTTCACTAAATTGGAAAAATTGTTACCTGAAGCCGGATCGCCATAATTCCAGTAATAAGAAGCAATTGGAGGGCCGTTATTTACAACTGAATGATTCTGGAATGTCGTCGTATCTCCGGCACAGGCTATGCTGGATGTAAAATTAGCAATTGGCGATGGTGTCAGTGTGACACTATGGGCAGCAGTGTCATTACAGCCTAGATTATTGGTCACGATCAGCTTAACAGTATAAGGACCGAGAGCAGGGAATATGTGGCTGACATCCGGGTTGTTTGGCTTGTTTATAATTACCGGTGCTGTTCCATCTCCGAAATTCCATTGCCAGGTAACAATACTGTCTGTTAACGGAAATGTCGAGCTGTTTGTAAAACTTACAGGGTCATTCTCGCAAGTAGGCGAAGAGAATGAAAACCTGGAAGTTGGAACAGACTGGGCGACAATAACTTGTTTTGTGATGGAATCAACACAATATTTGTTATTTGTAATTTTTAGTTCCACAGTATATGTGCCCGGACCACTGAATACATGTGTTGGGGTTCCACAGGTCGAACAGCTGTCAGTGTTGGATACACCTGAACCGGGATCCCCAAAATACCACGTATACTCGATGATGGGTGTTGTCAATGGGGGTGTCGTCGAAATTGTTCCGTCAAAACTAACCGGTGAATAGGAACAGTTGGGGACATTAGTATTAAACAGCGCAGTAGGAATAAATTGGTTGGGGTTAACATAAACTGCATCATAGATTGTATCAGTGGCAGCTTGATTATTAGTCACAATATAAGTGATAGTGTATGTAACATTCCATGGAGGATTGTAAGTGTGCAGGACCGGGTTAGGCTGGACAGGTGAATTATAAACAGGCGTACCATCTCCAAAATCAATATAATAATTCACGATAGGCTTTGTGATGTCGGCAACAGAAGCATCCCAGAAAGAAAGCACGTTTCCGTAACAGGATGTGTTTGTATAATAAAAGTAGGAAACCAGCAACGGCTGGATCTTTACCGGCAGCATCACAGTCGCATTACATGGAATTGCAGGGTTCGTCTCTGTAACGCTTACCGAACCCACACCAACCACGCCCCAGTTCACGCTGATCTGGTTGGTATTTCCTCCCGAAGTTATGACACCACCTGCGATGGCCCAGGAATAGGTATGTCCCGGTATATTCGGGGTTGAGTAAATAACACCGGTCTGGTTGTTACTCACTATCTGCGCACCTGAAATGGTGGGCTGCGTATCTGCACATGGATAGGCAGGCATCGGTAAAGAAGTCACACCAAGGAACAGGGCAGAACAGGCGAGAGCGCGTAAAAATCTCTGAAACATATTGCTGTTATTAGAATGTTTGATTTCCATGCAGTTATTTTATACTATAAAGATACGAAAAAGTTACATATTACACTCTTATAAAGGAAAAAAACGCTACTATTTTTCATTATTGAACAAAAGTAGAAAAAAATTATTTATATCCAAATATATCTTGTAGACATTCATGAATTATTTTGGTTGCCTGAAGAATAATTCAAAAATAAATTTTGTTATTCGATTTATCATATTATTTTTGCATTGCTGTATTCAATAACCTGATCCTTATGAAAAAAACTCTTCCTTTTCTTTTCCTATTGATCCTCGGCTATTTCATTTTAAGTTCAGGATGTTCGAATAAAAATGAACCAACGCCTTGTAACAGTGAGGGAACCCTGTGCATTGAAAACAAATTGGATTCTACTATTGTTGTCACTTTCAAAAACACTCATGACCAGTTCTCTATCTCGAAAAACTATATGCACTGCAGTACACTCGCTGGCGATGCAACTTATTCTATTAATATTTCGGCAACCGGCATTGACAGAGACACCTCATTGACCATCCTCTCCTGTGATAAAAAGCTGTTAATAATTCAATAATAGCTGCAAGATCACTGTTCTTCCCCTCCTTTTTAATCAAATTTTACTTTTGTAAAGTAATAAACCAGCCTCTTTTTATTTTCTGCAGAATTAATGTTCTTTATTTCCTGGTATCCATAGCACAGGAAAAAGGGTCCATACCAGGGAATCATGTAATTTTTACTTTCCGTTAGCATCTTATCTTCCGGATTTAATTGGTCAATAGCAGAAAAATCAAGCTTTTCTACTACATCATCTTTCCAAATGATCTTTGATGCGATCCTTGCTTCACTTGAATAACATAGAACCATGGTATCTGAAGACGAACAAAATATATCCACCCTGGGGTTCAGGTCGGGAGAGATCAGGTTCCTGATTTCCATTGAATTATCCCATTTCAGGTTCCCTGATTTATCAAACCCGGCAATGATGGCATTGGTATATCGATACCCATCAAATACATTATAGGTATTGATATAAGGACGGCCGTAAAAGTCAAATTCTGTAAAATTCTCTGAATGATACTCCGGGATATAACTTTCTCCCATAAAAATAACTTGGTCATTATGTATAATTAAGGGATGAACCAATAAATTCAGCTCCGTCGCATAGTCATTTATCGATTGTTTTTTCTTAACCACTTTTTTCTTGATCGCATCCATGTCTCTTTCGCCGACTATATTCTGGGAATTCTTGAGTTCAAGGAAATTTTTGAACTGGATATCCGTCTGTACCCCGCTCTTGATCCTGCAGGAATAAAAACCTGAAGAGCCTTTTTGCATCTCGTTTTTTCCTGCTCTACCTGAGCTTGAATAGGTCGCTATCACCAGCAGATCATCAGGATTAACAAGGATCATCTGCGGATTTTTGATTTCCCACAATGGGGAAATGGTGCTGATCTCGGTTTCTGAAACTATGGTTCCTGAAAAATTGATCTTCAGAAGATCACTGATGACGTTATTCTTCGATAGTGTTTTCCTGATAGTTGCATATATTGTATTACTCAAAGTATCAATGATAAAACCTGTTAAGGTCGATATTGTACCCTGGGTCGTCAACTGACAATCAGCCACTTTCCCCAATCCCAGGTCTGTGACTTGTATATGTGCGGGTTCATTTTTTAGATCATACCCTATATAGGCATGACCCTGGCATGTCAGAAATTTTATCGGAATTGCATTCCCGGTTATTGCATAACGGGTTCCGGTGATCTTTCCTGATTTATATTCAACCCTGACCATTAACTCAACCCCCGTTGTTCCTTTTGTCTTCTCACTTGCAAGAAATAATAAAGTAAGCGTGTCTTTCTCAAGTGAAAAGTCTTTGGCTTCTAAGCCGGTCTTTAAAGGAATACTTTTTGCCCAAAGGGGATGAAGATCCTTGTCGTAAAGTGAAAGGTACCATTTCGTGAGTGAATCATTTACCGTCTCAACACTTTTGAAATATAGCAGAACACCCGTCGAGCCGACTGGGATGACATGATAGGTTTCGTCAGTGGATTTTGCCGGAATCTCCACCCTCTCAGGCTTGTCAATGTATGATGAAGCCTGTTGCCCATGGCTGCAGATCAGGGGGCCATAAAAAAATGATAAGATCAGAAAGGCACAGAAAATGCTTTTCCTCTGCATGTTTTTTGAATTGACTGCACAAATTTAGGAAAAATTCCTTAGGAATTTTCTGGGAAACCTATAATAAGATGATCTTCTTTACTGATATTTTTGAAGTCAACGTATCAATGACCTCGATAAAGTATACCCCCGCTGAAGAATGCGTGAGATCCATATCCAGGATCTCAAGGTTGGTCGACTCCTGGTAAATATATCCTCCTGTAATATTCATGATCCTTATTTTCTTTTCTCTGCCGTGATCAAAAGAAATTCTGACCATCCCATGGGTCGGGTTCGGATAAATTGTAAAGTTGTCAGGATGGCTTTCCTCACCTATACCGACATTTAACGTACCGGTTACAAGGATGTCATCCAGTCCCCATGTCGAAGCATTTGTGGTATCTGATGTATATATGAATCCGATATAAACATTGTCGCCATTAGTGGCTGAGACATCGATATCTCCTGAATAAGTCCAGGTCCAGTCACTCGGTGACCATGCTGCTTGAAGATCTGTCCAGTTGAAGTCATTTGGATCTCCTGAACCGTCATAGTCATTGGAGATTCTTACTGCCAGGGGATCTCCCTTATAATTGGACGCGCTCATAAAGGAAAGTGTCTCATTGGAATAACGATCGAAATTCATTGAAGGTGTGATCAGCCAGTCTTCGTTCACAAACAACCTGCCGCCATCGCAGCCACTTATTTTTACACATGCTGAAGAAGATGTTCCATGGGTCGAATCTATCATCCATGCCTGGCCCGGCCCCTGGATATTTTGTGAAATCATCGGTGAAAGGGTGAAGTCATTCAGATTATGATAAAAAATGATCGTTCCGTCTGAGGTGGTGGCTTTTGCTGAAGGAGGAGTTCCATCTGTTTTATAATCAATATTTGCTCCCGTATTAGTATAGGGATAGATGGCAACATAATAGGTCGCGTTACTCAATAAACCTGTGAATAAGCAGGTTTGAACCCCTGGCAGGATATTCAGTGCAGCCCACCCGTCACCCAGGTTTGGAGCATCAGACACAGGGTTGCCATCCACAGGCGCCTGGATGTCATCCTTATCGCTTGCTTCAACAAGGTAAGATGTTGGTACCTGGCCTCCCGTTGCATCTGTCCAGTTAAGTGTGACTTTATAATAGCCGGACGTCGCTGTAAGATTTGTCGGATAATTCGAAGGCTCAGGTAAAACAGTATCACAGGTCCATTCTACATTATCAATGGTCACCTGGCCGGATTTCGTACTATCAGCCTGAACGAACTCGATAAAAAAATTGCCGGGTATATTCACCGGAATTGAACCTGAGTTGTGTACGTTGCTCGTGTCACTGCTCCCCCCCGGACTGGTCACATTGCAAAACTTGACATTGTTTACATACACATCCAGGTTAACAGCAGTTGTATAGGCCTGTTTATAATCAAAGCTTAATGATCCGCAACCGTTCAGAAGAGTTCCTGAACAAACCCTTGCAAGAGTATCGCGCGCCTTCCCGAGACAAGGGCTTGGTGAAACGATCGGCCGATCACTGCGGCATTGCTTATAAGTCCATAGCGACCCATCCTGCCCGATGAAGGAACCATTATGATAATGTCCGCTACTGCCTTGATAATTATTGAAATTTTCTAACCCCTGGCAGTTGACTTTCTGGCAAATGAAGAGTATGAACAACAGTGTATAGAATAAAAGAGCCTTTTTCATATGACATTTTTGCCATTAATCAGCCTTGACATTAAAAAGTAATACGCTTAATTGATTTTTTTTCTTTTCCTCTTTCTGACATCCCTCCTCTCACCTCATCACATCACCTTGTGACCTTTCCCCCGTTCATTATCATCCATTTACAGAGTAGTCCCGAAAAGTTTGGCACTGCCTGCTTCCTCCCTTCGACCATCCTTCGACCATCCTTCGATTAAGCTTCGATTGACTTTCGATTGAGCTTCGATTGAGCTTCGATTGAACTTTGATTGAGCTTCGATTGAACTTTGATTAGGTTCCGGATGAAACTCCTCGCCGAAAGCAACATAGTCTTAGACTGAAACATCTGGTATCATGAAAAAAAATGAGCTGCTCACCGGTATTTTATCGGTTAAACAGCTCATTCATTCAAATATGCTGGGGACTACCCGTCCTTTAGCTTGCCGGAATAAGGTTATTTATCTTTTACTTCTTCGAAATCAACATCGGTAACTTCATCATTACTGCCTGGCTGCTTTTGTTCGGGACCGGACTCGGGACCAGGCTGAGGACCTTCATTTGGCTGCTGCTGTCCCTGTGCATTTTTATACATATCCTCACTTGCACTCTGCCACATCGTATTTAGTGCAGCCATCGCCCTGTCTATTCCGGGAAGATCTTTATTCTTATGGGCGGTCTTTAATTCTTCCAGCGATTTCATGATCGCCTCTTTCTTGTTGCCCGGTATCTTATCACCAAACTCTTTCAGTTGTTTTTCTGTCTGGAAGATAAGGGAATCCGCAGTGTTTAGTTTGTCGATCTCTTCTTTGATACGTTTATCAGCATTTGCATTCATCTGGGCTTCTTCCTTCATCTTCCTGATATCTGCCTCTGATAAACCCGATGAAGCTTCTATACGGATCTGTTGCGATTTTCCTGTTGCCTTATCCCTTGCAGTCACATTTAAGATACCATTTGCATCGATATCAAAGGTCACTTCGATCTGAGGGATGCCACGTGCTGAAGGTGGAATTCCATCGAGATGGAAACGGCCGATGCTCTTGTTCTGATTTGCCATGGGCCTTTCACCCTGCAGTACATGGATCTCTACCGAAGTCTGATTATCGGCTGCAGTCGAAAAGATCTCAGATTTCTTTGTTGGGATGGTCGTATTTGATTCGATCAGCCGGGTCATCACTCCGCCAAGGGTTTCGATACCCAATGACAACGGGGTGATATCCAGCAAAAGAACATCTTTCACCTCTCCTGTGAGAACACCTCCCTGTATCGCTGCACCAACAGCTACTACTTCATCCGGGTTCACTCCTTTTGAAGGCTCTTTCCCAAAGAAATCCTTAACCAGCTTTTGTACTGCCGGAATTCTCGTGGAACCGCCAACAAGGATCACTTCATCAATGTCAGATGTCTTCAGCCCTGCATCCTTCATGGCCTGTTCACACGGCGGTATGGTCGACCGCATCAGGGGATCGATCAGTTGTTCAAATTTGGCACGCGATAGCTTTTTTACAAGGTGCTTTGGAATGCCGTCAACAGGCATTATATATGGCAGGTTGATCTCTGTCTCTGTAGAACTGGATAATTCGATCTTTGCTTTTTCAGCAGCCTCTTTCAACCGCTGCAATGCCATCGGGTCTTTTCTAAGATCAATCCGTTCATCTTTCATGAATTCATCTGCAAGCCAGTCAATAATGAGATGATCAAAATCATCTCCCCCAAGATGTGTATTCCCGTTGGTTGACTTGACCTCAAACACACCTTCTCCCAATTCAAGTATGGAAATATCGAATGTTCCGCCTCCAAGATCGAAGACCGCAACCTTCATGTCTTTATTCTTTTTATCCAGGCCATAAGCTAAAGCGGCTGCAGTAGGTTCATTGATGATTCGCTTCACATCCAGTCCTGCAATTTCACCCGCTTCCTTGGTAGCCTGGCGTTGTGAATCGCTGAAATATGCGGGTACCGTTATAACTGCCTCCTTAATGTCCATCCCCAGGTAATCTTCTGCCGTTTTTCTCATCTTCTGAAGTATCATGGCAGAAATTTCCTGCGGTGAGTATAATTTGCCGTTGATGTTCACACGCGGAGTATCATTCTCGCCATGATCGACATGGTAAGGTACACGCTTGATTTCTTTATCTACCTGCTGATAGGTTTCCCCCATGAACCGTTTTATTGAAAAAACCGTGTTATGAGGATTGGTGATTGCCTGGCGCTTGGCCGGATCACCGACTTTTCGTTCGCCATTCTCAGTAAAGGCGACGATAGAGGGAGTCGTTCTCCTTCCCTCACTGTTGGCAATGACAACCGGTTCGTTCCCTTCCATGACAGCTACACAAGAGTTCGTGGTTCCAAGATCGATACCAATAATTTTTCCCATTTTGACTAAATTTATCGTTAATAATATTTTTGGAGTTTGATCTTCATCCGTCAATCATTATGCCAAAATCAATTTGGCTGTCAGATAGTGACAAAAAGACAGGAAAAGGAAATTGCTGAAGCGTCAGAATCCCCGGTTGATGAAAGCCGTATCAGTCGTGAATTCATTAATGGCACCCTGACCAAGCTGGATCGAATCGATTTCATTGATATATCTGCTCGAAAAGAGACCGATGCCATTGGTAATGTTGGAAAATGATGGCCGTTCCTGGACAATTGATGAGGATGGCTGAGTTGCATTCATGTATGTATTAAGCGCATCGGAAGCAACGGTAAAGATATAATCCACACCCCGCTGTGCCCTGGAAAGGACAGTAGGATCATCTTTTAAGGGCTTTACGTTTGTCTTCACCGCGGAAAAGAACAGATCTGATGAAAAATCCTGTTCTATCTCCGGAGATGTTTCATCATAAGGATTGTCCACTTCATAGTCATTGAATACCACCCAGTCAAATGATTTCATCTTTGAACCGCTTGTGGTCGTTTCCAGGTAGTGAAAACGCACTACCAGCTGATAACGCTTCCCCCCGAATGCCTGGTAAAATTTAACATCACTATAGGTTCCAGGTGTATAGTCGATCTGCTTGATGTAAGGATCCGGAGTGTCGACATTGAAGCTGTGAACCAGCGTTGTATAAGCAGAATCCACAGCTCCGGTCTTCGTATGAGTAATTATCAGCCGGTACGTATTGTTTTGATCAAGATGACCGGTCTTGCAGAAATAAACCATTTGCGTAGGGAAGTAGAAGATGCCCGAGTCTTTGTTATGAATAGATATTGTATCAAAGGTATAAGTATTAATAAGGTTATTGCCCGACCAGGCTTCTACTTTTACACTAAGATTTCCAGGATAAGTGCTTGAATCAGGAACCTTTGCAAATTGCAAGGCATTGCCGTTACCAAGAAATGCCTTTGTGATCTTGAGATAAGCGGTATCGTCGTTCTGGCTCAGGAGCCCATAAACAACGGTAATGTCTTTCCAATTTGCATTCACCTGCAGTTTATCATTGCATGAGTAAAGACCCGGGATAAACACAAGGACGATAAGAATAATTCTGAAGTACCGCATAGCTGATTCTATCTGGAAAAGGTTGACAAAAGTAACTAAATTTTAATTATTTGTTGTAGTTTTGCTGTTAAATAGCGAAAGAATGACACCATCTTATCGTAACGTTACGAAAGTCACGACACACGTGCTCCAGGAAATGAAACTGGAAGGGGAGAAAATCGCCATGCTTACCGCCTATGATTATTCATTTGCCCGGATCCTTGACGGAACCGGCATTGATATCGTTCTCGTAGGGGATTCCGCTTCTAATGTAATGGCAGGACACACTTCAACGCTTCCCATTACACTGAACGAGATGATCTATCATGCTTCTTCTGTCGTGAGGGCTGTTAAAAGAGCGCTTGTGGTGGTCGATATGCCTTTTGGCACATACCAGGGTAATTCAAAAGAAGCTTTGTTTTCTGCCATCCGCATCATGAAGGAAAGCGGTGCGGATGCTGTTAAGCTTGAAGGTGGTAGAGAAGTCCTTGAATCGGTTGACCGGATCCTGTCGGCAGGCATTCCTGTGATGGGTCATCTTGGCCTTACACCGCAATCTATTCATAAATTCGGGACCTTTGTCGTGAGGGCAACTACGGAAGAGGAAGCATCGAAACTGCTGGAAGATGCCCATCTGCTCAGTAAGGCCGGTTGCTTTTCTATCGTCCTCGAAAAGATCCCGGCTAAACTTGGAGCTCAGGTGGCAAGCGAGGTCAGGATCCCCATCATCGGCATCGGAGCCGGTCGGTATGTGGATGGCCAGGTCCTGGTGTTACACGATATGCTGGGAATAACAATGGACTTCTCCCCTCGTTTTCTCCGCAGGTACAACAACCTTGCAGAAGAGATCCAGGGTTCCGTGAACGCCTATATTAATGATGTCAAATCCCTTGACTTCCCAAACGAACGGGAACAATACTGATGAACAGTAACTCAATAGGTAACAACATCCTTTTCGAAGACAACCATCTCATCATCTTTAACAAACAGCCTTCCCAGATCGTGCAGGGAGATAAAACCGGCGATACCCCTCTCAGCAACCTGATCAAAGAATTTATTAAAGTACGCGACCATAAGCCCGGCAATGTATTCCTTGGGGTCGTTCACCGTATCGACAGACCTGTCAGCGGAGTGGTCGTCTTTGCAAAAACCAGCAAAGCACTCAGCCGGCTTGGCGAAATGATCAAAACCGGCCAGATCCGGAAAACCTATTGGGCAGTTGTCAAAAATCAACCACCCGAAGTAACCGGTCATCTTACTCATTACCTCAAAAAGAACGAAGAAATAAATAAATCTTTTGCCCACGAGAAGGAAGTAGCGGGTTCCAGGAAAGCTGAACTTATATATCGCCTGATAGGCCATAGTCAGAATTATTTTCTCCTGGAAGTGAACCTGCTGACAGGACGTCATCATCAGATCCGCAGCCAGCTTTCTAAGATCGGCTGCCCGATCAAAGGCGACCTGAAATATGGTTTTGACCGCTCTAATCCCGATGGTTCGATTTGCCTGCATGCCAGGGAGATCTGTTTCATACATCCGGTAAGCAAAGAAGAAATACACGTTGTCGCTGATCCGCCGGACAACAAATTATGGGCGTCATTCCTTTCACAACTCAACACAAGGGCCTGAAAAACAATTGCAATTATCCCAAAATGAACAGTGGAACCCCAATCCTGCAATCTGATACAATACCTTCACAGGATCTGAAGCTGATCTCCCATAAGGTAAGTACGGATTCAACTGCGGATTTTCAGAGTCTTCTGTCACACTCACCGGCTTCTGCACATTCATTTTTCACATCCCATGAGTTAAAAACACAGGATATAAGGACTCTTCCTTTTGTAAAATTTCAACCCGACTGGATCCTGGGTCTTCTTCTTTTATGCTTTATTGTGCTTGCGTGGGTACAGGTATTTTATTACAGGAGGCTCAGGCAGATACTGGTGGCACCGTTCTCGAAGAGATTCCTGAGCCAGCTGGTAAGGGATGGTGACCTTTTTTCTGAACGGATTGCACTGGCTACAGGTTTTATTTATTTTATAACGACTTCTTTATTCCTTTACCAGTTCAATGAACTCGTGCTTCAAAAAGAACCACCTGGGTATATCCGGGGGGTCGGGTTCTTTCTTTTAATCTGCTTGTGTTTAATTGGCCTCTGGATCTTTAAAGTCGCGTTGATCCGGTTTTTGGCATTTATTTTCAGGACTTCACAGACTTCCCGTGAATATCTTCTGAATATCCTGATTTTCAATATATCAACAGGCATCTGCTTATTGCCTCTCCTTGTTTTTGCAGTGTATTTGAAATGCGCTGTTTTTCTATGGATTTGTTCGGTAATTCTTATCTTATTCTTCCTCTTCCGTCTGATAAGAGGGTTTCTGATAGGAATCTCCATTACGAAATTTTCGTACGTGTTTTTATTTGTGTATCTTTGCAGCCTCGAAATATTACCACTGATCGTCTTGATAAAAGTTGTCTTAATCTTTTATTTATAGGCGATCCTGACAGTCAGTTTGAGTGTGCAACGATAAAAAAGAACTTCATTGAAAATAAAATCTATCCTTGTATCTCAACCCAAGCCATCAGATGTCGAAAAATCACCGTACTCTGACCTGGCAAAAAAGTTCAATATCAGTATTGATTTCCGTCCGTTTATTAAGCTTGAGGGTATAACTGCCAAAGAGTTCCGTAAAGACCGGATCAATATTCTTGATTATACGGCAGTCATTTTCACATCACGCCATGCAGTGGATCATTTCTTCAGGATCTGTAAGGAAATGCGTATCGAGGTGCCCGATACTATGAAATATTTTAGTATCTCTGAATCTACCGCTTACTATCTTCAGAAATATGTTCAGTACAGGAAAAGAAAAGTCTTTCACAGCAAGGAGAATTTCGCAAACCTGGTGGAACTGATCAAAAAGCATAAAACCGAAAAATTCCTGCTGCCCTGCTCGGATATCCATAAGCAGGAGATCTCCAATATGCTGGAAGAGAATAAAATACAACACAAAAAAGCAGTAATTTACAGGACACTGGCCAGTGATCTGTCCGACCTTAAGATTGAAGATTATGATATGCTGCTCTTCTTCAGCCCTTCAGGGATAAAATCCTTACTCAAGAATTTCCCCAAATACAAACAAAATAACACAATGATAGGTGCCTTCGGGCCAAGCACTGCCAGAGCGGTAACAGATGCAGGACTTAAGCTGAATATTGCAGCACCCTCGAAAACAGCACCCTCCATGACCATGGCCATTGAAGAATATCTGCAGAAAGAGCTGAAGAAAAAATAACATGGATCAAACTTTCACAAAGGATGAAAGGTTGTGCAAGAAAATTCTGATCACCAAACTCTTCCGGGAAGGTCATTCTTTTTATATTCATCCGTTTCGCATAATATTCATGGAAACAACCATCCCTGTCAATTTTCCTGTCCAGGTACTCATCTCTGTTCCAAAACAAAATATTAGAAAAGCAGTCCACCGCAACACGATAAAACGCAGGATCCGTGAAGCCTGGCGGACCAACAAGGGAATTTTATATGAAGATCTTACAGAAAGACAGCAACAGATGGCAGTTTGCATAATGTATACGTCGAAGGAGATACTTCCGTTTAGCCTGATAAGGGAAAAAATAATTTTGCTTTTACAACGTTTAACGAAGGGACATGAGAAAGTTAGTGGGTAATTTCTTCATCCTTTTGATCCGGTTATACCAGGGCATACTCTCACCTTACCTTGTTTCGTCATGCAGGTTTACCCCGTCCTGCTCGGCTTATGGGATAGAGGCGATCAGGAAACACGGACCTTTTAAAGGCAGTTGGCTTACCCTGAAAAGACTGGCACGATGTCATCCCTGGGGTGGAAGCGGTTATGATCCGGTTCCCTGAATGCCGGTAGTGAATTAACAATTTTGTATAATGGATAATAATATAGAATTATGATACGCAGAGGAGGAATTATTTTATTGATCATGGTTTTACTGGGAGCGTGGAAGCCTGCTCCTGCCCAGGCCCCTGACGAACAGGGCTTTGAGATCGTGAAGAATCTTGACATCTATTCAAATGTCATAAAAGAACTGAATACAAATTATGTGGATGACATAAATCCGGGAGAACTTACAAAAACGGCCATCGATGCCATGCTTGAATCCTTGGATCCATATACCAATTTCATCACGGAAAGTGAGATCGAAGATTATAAATTCATCACCACCGGCGAATATGGTGGGATCGGAGCACTGATCCATCAGCAGGGAGATTTTGTTGTGATCTCTGAGCCTTATGAAGGAGCCCCTGCACAGAAAAGCGACCTCAGGGCTGGGGATATTATCCTGGAGATCAACGGACAATCGGCAAAAGGGAAGTCCTATTCTGATGTAAGTGCTATTCTGAAAGGTCAATCGGGAACATCGATCACAATGAAGATCCAAAGGCCTGGCGAAGACACACCCATTGAAAAGACCCTCACAAGAGAGATCATAAAGATTGATAATATTCCCTGGTCTGGAATGCTTGACCATGACATAGGCTTTATCAAGCTTACCAGTTTTACTCAGACCGCTTCATCAGAAGTTAAACAGGCCTTTCTGAAACTTAAAGAAAAAGACAACCTGAAAGGCGTCATCATTGACATCCGAGGCAATGGCGGCGGATTGCTTAATGAAGCTGTTGATATTGTGAATATTTTTGTTGACCGTGGACAGGATGTGGTCACCACCAAAGGCAAGCTCCCCGATAAGAACCATACCTATAAGACCACAAATGGGGCAGTCGATGATAATATTCCTTTAGCCGTGCTGGTCGACGGACAAAGTGCTTCGGCCAGTGAGATCCTTTCCGGCGCTGTCCAGGACCTTGACCGCGGCGTGATCATCGGGCGCAGGACCTTCGGAAAAGGACTGGTTCAAAACGTGGTACCCCTGAGCTATAACGCCCAGATGAAAGTCACAGTGGCCAAATATTATATTCCCAGCGGCCGGTGCATCCAGGCCATTGATTATTCACACAAGAACAAAGAAGGCATATTTGGCACGATCCCCGATTCCCTGATTACTGCATTTAAAACAAAAGACGGACGCACCGTCTATGAAGGCAGGGGGATCAAACCCGATATCCACACAGATAGAGTCGATTACAGCAATATTGCCATGACCCTCTATTCAAAATACCTGATCTTCGATTTTGCAACAAAATTCAGAAGAGAGAATTCTTCAATTCCCCCGGCAGATAAATTCGTGATCACTGATTCCATCTTCAACTCATTCGTGTCCTTTATCGCTGATAAAAAATATGATTATAAGACAAAAAGTGAAGAAGCGCTGGAAGCCCTTCGCAAGAATGCTGAAAGAGAGAACTATTTCAACGCCATCAAATCTGAATACGACGCACTGAAGACACAAATGCAAACTGATAAACAAAGCGACCTGACAAAATTCAGGTCACAGATCTGCGAACTGCTTAAGCAGGAAATTATTTCAAGATACTATTATCAGAAAGGTAAGATAATTTCATCCCTCAAGACCGACCAGGACATTGCAGAAGCTATTACTGTACTCACAGATCAGGCTTTATATAAATCTGTTCTCAATGGAACCTATAAAGCCCCGGTGGAAACCAATGATAAAAAAACCGTAGAGGATGATGATTCTTCAGATGAGGGGGATGATTCAGGATTGCATTAATAACCGTTATGACTTTCTAATAATTTAACATCAGCACCATGAAAATTAAAATGTACCTGGGAATCCTGGCAATTATTGCGTTAATGGTTGCAGCCAAAAGCGATAAGCCAACCTACAGGATATTTAATATTAAAGGACATTCCGCTGATTATGCGGACATCCTTAAAACAGCGAAAAATGCAGATGTGGTGTTCTTTGGCGAAAGCCATAACAACCCTATATGCCATTGGCTGGAATTGCAGCTTGCAAAAGATCTTTACAAAGAAAAGAACGGAAAGCTGGTCATTGGTGCGGAGATGTTTGAAAGAGACAACCAATTGCTTCTGAATGAGTACATCTCCTCGATGATAAGAAAAAAAGATTTTGAAGCGGAAGCAAAACTTTGGCCAAATTATAAGACTGATTATGCCCCTATCGTTGACTTCGCAGCAAAGAATGGAATAAAATTCATCGCCACAAACATTCCAAGACGTTTTGCAGCTATTGTGAACCTCAAAGGCTTTGCCGGACTCGACAGCATCAATGCTTTGGAACGCGGAATGATCGCTCCCCTGCCCCTCAAATACAATCCTGACCTGCCCTGTTATAAAAATATCGGGGATATGCTAGCAGGTTCGCCGATGCATATGGGTGATAACATCCCGAAAGCACAGGCGATCAAGGACGCAACAATGGCTGCGTCTATTTTAAAGAATGTGAACGAGGGATGGGTGTTTTTACATATTAACGGGAGTTACCACTCTGATAATCATGAAGGGGCTGTGTGGTACCTGAAGGAATATAATAAGAGAAATCCAACCGACCTTAAGATAGTCACAATAACTTCAGTCGACCAGGACAACCTGGATGAACTTGATAAAGCTAACCTTGGGAAAGCCGACTTCATTATCTGCACTCCCGCTGATATGATCCAGACCCAGGAACCTTCCGCTGCACCTATGATGCCACCTCCTGCAATGAATCCTGTCACCCCGAAACCCGAAAAGGCAGACACAGTAAAAAAGGCTGCTCCTGATGAAGGATCCGACGGCGATGATGACGATGATGATTAATATCAGGGATCAGGCAAAGGTGAAATATGCATTGATCAGGAAATTCCAAAGCATCACGATCACCGTGGCAACCAGCTTCGATAAATAGAAGTTGATCTTGAACTTTCCGTTTAACAGCCAGATAATAGAGCTGTTTATCCCCAACCCGATAAGGGCGATAATGAAAAACCTTGAAAACTCCAGAACGACCTGGGGATTATGACTGTTAAACGTCCAGATCCGGTTCAGGAAATAATTACTCGAGGCTGCCAGGGTAAACCCAATCGCATTTGCAATATACTTCTGAACCTTAACTACTTCCTTGAAGAAATAGGTAGTGCCGAAATCCACAAAAACCCCTGAAAATCCTACGAGGCAGAACTTGATAAATTTGAAAAGGAAAACCTTGTCAATAATTTTACTTAGATCCATAAAATCTCAATGACTTTATTATAACTGAATGATCAGGATTTCTTTCTTCTCATTCCTTATAACTTCAACATTAATGGTCTGTCCTTGTTTCAGCTTACCCAGCCGTGACATATATTCATAAATGTTCCCTACCGATAACCCGTTAATGGCGGTAATAATATCGCCTTTTAGCATCCCTCCCCTGTATGCAGGCCCATCCTTGGTGACCCCATCCACCCTCAGCCCTTTCTTCTCCGTCCCTGCAAAATCCGGCATGATCCCCAGTGTAACCTTCATCCGGCGCCCCCCCCTTCCATAACCTTCTTTCTTTCCTGATTCATGAAATGTCAGTGCTCTTGGCATATTATCGACATTCACGATAAGGTCATTGGCAAAGTCCCCGATCTCTTTTTCCTTTTGATAATCCAGCTTATCGGCTTTGTCAAAAGGAGTATGATAATCCATGTGTGATCCTGTTGTGAAGAAGAAGACAGGAATATTGGAAGCATAGAATGATGCATGATCTGATGGCCCGTAACCGTCAGGCGAGTGGGTAACAGCGAATGAAAGACCTTTTTCATAGATCCTGATGATTGAGTCGGCTTCAAGCGAAGTCCCCGTCCCGCTTATAGAGATGGCATTCTTCTCTTTATCGAAACGGCCTACCATATCGAAGTTGAACATGGCTTTGATCTTTTTCATATCCACCGGCGAATGATCGGTAAAATATTTTGACCCGAGTAGCCCCATCTCCTCCCCGCTGAATGAAATGAATATAATGCTTCTCTTTAGCCGGTTATTTTCTGATGCCAGTTTCCCCGCAAGCTCTATGACCATCGCTGTTCCCGATGCATTATCGTCGGCACCATTATGAATGGCGACGGTATCGGGCATCCTGGATCCTGTACCGGGACCGCCAAAACCCAGGTGATCATAATGACCCCCGACTACAATATATTCATTCTTTAGCACCGGGTCCGTTCCTTCGATCATCCCAACCACATTCTCTGTTCTTGCTTTCTCCTGGATGATCTCAGCTGATGCTGAAACCATCGTCGGGATCACGAGGGTCTTGGGTTTTCTGGTCTTATTCAGTATCTTTTCCAGTGAATCAAGTTTGAAACCTGATGCCTTTAAAAGCATATCCCCTACCTCTCTCTTAATGTTTATGACAGGTATCCCGGATGTCACGTCATTATTTTCTGAGTGAAGCCCGATCAGCCTGTCATTCTTATCCACTTCAACCGGCGTGACTATCAAAACACCTGCAGCGCCATGATCTTTTGCAACAAGTACCTTCCCCCTGATCTCCGTATAAGGGATGAATTTGCTTTCATTGTTATCAAGCTCCGGATCTCCCCTGAAAAACATGACCCATTTACCTTTCACATCAACTCCTTCATAATCATTCCATTTCAGGCTATCCTGGTCAATATCGAAACCATATCCTGTAAATACCACCTGACCGCTGACAGTCCCGTTTGAGGAATAGGCTACAGGCATGAAATCCTGCCCGAAGGTTCCCTGGAAATCACCAAATTTCAGGTTGTTAAGACTGCCTGCCGTAACATTGGTGACAATATCGAAATACTGGAATCCGCTGTCGCAGATTAGCTTCAACCCCGAAGCGATAAACTGCTTGCGTATATAATTAGCTGCTATATCGGCTTCTCTCGTTCCTGGTTTTCGTCCTTTCAAAGAATCTGATGCAAGAAAATAAACATCTGCTTTTAGTTCCTTGGCAGTGATCTCAGGCTTACGCTGTGAATACCCGGCGAATGAAAGGATTAGAAAAGTAAATACTACGATTCTTTTCATGTTGATTATTTTATGGTTTGGTTTTTAGTTAATTATCAATTTCTGTCTTTCTTTTATCCATGATCCATCTGATCAGGTATTCTGTATAACCCACTCTATAACACCTCCCCCGATAACAAGATCATCCTGGTAAAAAACAGCGGATTGACCCGGCGTAATACTGTCATTCGGCAAATTAAATGTAACTTTCACTGAATCAACAGTAACTGGTTCAACCTGCGCAGCATGTGCATTCTGGGCCGACCTGATCTTTACGCTTGCCTCCATCCTTTCATTCAACGATTCCACTGCGATCCAGTTCAGGGATTTCACAATGAATGAAGAGCTCATTACCTCTTCCCTCGTCCCAACCACCACCCTGTTCTCTTTCTTATTCAGGCTCAGCACATAAAGAGGTTCTGAATAAGCAACCCCAAGTCCTTTCCTCTGTCCGATGGTATAATTCCAGAATCCCTTATGCTTTCCCAGTATTTTTCCATTCCTGTCGACGATATCACCCGGCATCTCCTCTACATCAAGCAAGTCTTTATAATCACCGCTGTAGAAATCCTGGCTCTCTTCTTTTTCTGACAACGGGATATTGATCTTTGCTGCGATCTCCCTGACCTCCTGCTTTGACATCCTGCCAATCGGGAAGATGACTTTTGAAAGCTGATCCTGGGTAAGGCGGTATATAAAATATGTCTGATCTTTCCTTGGATCCGTTCCCTTTTTCAGTAAATGCCTTTTCCGCCGATCATCCCAATCAACGATCGCATAATGACCGGTAGCAAAGTAGTCGTAGTCAAGCCCCTCCATTTTTGCCAGGTCAGGAAGCATCCCGAATTTGATCAGCTGGTTGCATTTAATACAGGGATTCGGCGTGCGCCCCGAAAGGTATTCCTCACGGAAATAATCAAGAACTACTGTCTTATACCGTTGAGAACAGTCAAATACCCTGAAAGGGATATCAAGGATACCTGCCAGCTCCCTTGCTTCTTCAATCTCTTCTGTCTCATCAGGGCCATAGCAGGCATGCTTACCCGAAGGAACCACACCTGGCTTGCCATCCCAGAGCGACATGGTCACACCGGTCACATCATACCCCTTCTGCTTCAAAAGATAAGCTGCAACCGAGGAGTCAACACCTCCGCTCAGGCCGACAATGACTTTTTTCTTTATCCGGACCAACTTTGCTGATATTGAAAAAGAGGTGCAAAGATAACCGGAATTCCTTTTCCCAGGGAAAAATGCTGATCCGGATAAAAGAAAAAAGCTATTTAATTACTTATTTTTTTAGATCATTATATTTTTTTATTTAGTTTTGATTGACGATCTCCAAAATTTAAAAATATGAAAAAGCTTTACTTCGTGATTTTATTATTGTGCTTTCCCGGTCTGATGAATTTATTTGCCCAGACCGACATAAATTCCTTCAATACTGCCGGTAGAGGTTACTCTACCTCAGTTCTGACAGATTATCAATGCCTGGGTATCAATCCTGCCAACCTTGGCTGGTCATTTGATAATCATTCCATTAGTATTGGGATCGCGGATGCCGGGTTTACAATTTATACGAACGCTTTAAATAAGAACCAGGTCACAAGTGATCTTTTCAATAACAGCGTTCATCTCACCTTGCCTCAAAAGTACCAGGCAGCTGCAGAGTTCACCAACACAAGACTTTTGATGCAGGCTGCTGTCACAGAATTAGGTGTTTCATATAATAATTCTGTGATAGGTGGAATTGCCTTTAGTGTCCGTGACCGGGTTTTCTGGAATACTGTCTTTAACGCGAATGCGGCACAATTTCTCTTTATGGGCTATCATGATCCCTATTTTGACAGCCTTGTTACACAAAACGGAGATACGACGGGCTATTCTAAAAAACCCAAATCTGCTTCTTCTATCTACCAGGGCACTAAACTCCAATTTATCTGGTATAGGGAATTCAATCTTGGTTATGGGAGAAAGATCATCGATAATGATATAATTTCCCTGTATGGGGGAATTGGTTTGAAATACCTTGTCGGGTATGGCGCATTTCAATTTCTGGAGGAAAATAGCAATGTCGATGCTTTCAGTTCCCTTTGACCGGAATTCCACATCAATTATAATGCTCCCACTCCTTCTGCAATGGGAGGAAGCAATTTGAAAAGTGTTGGATCTGGTTTTGGGGTCGATCTGGGGATCTCTTTGAAGATCATTAAAATGATCAGGATTGGAGTATCGGTTACCGACATTGGTTCAATTACCTGGAAAGGCAATGTTTACCAGGTCAAAAACGTGAGCATTTATAAGATTATGACTGGCGGGATCGATAATTACAATATATTCAATGCAGGACAACTTATAAAAACTGATGGACTTCCAGGCGAAGGGAATTTATGGTCTGGCCTCCCCAGCAAAAAAGTCAACTTGCCTACTGAATTGCGCTGCGGTGGAAGTATAACTCCTATACCGATAATTGAAGTTGGATTTGATTTCATCCAGCCGTTAAACACTAAAGTCCCAGGTAGTTATGACAATCCTATCTTTGGATTTGGTGGCCAGATCGAGCCAATAAAATGGTTCGGGATCTCACTGGGAATGGTGACGGGAGCTGATGTCGGTGTTAACATTCCCGGTAGTCTTACTTTTTATCCCATCAGGAATGCCGGGTTTTCCTGGGAACTGGGACTCGCCACCCGCGATCTTACCGTTTTTTTCAAGAACCGCGATATCATGGCATCGCTGGCTTTTGGATTCCTGCGGTTCAATATTGGAAAAACCGGAAGCTGATACTAAGGCCGGATGGGCCTCATCACTACAACGCATCTGCACCCAGCGCTGCATACTTCCTCATTCCCGGATTTTCAAATTTTCAAATCTTCAAATCTTCAAATCAATCAACCAGTTAGCTATCGTCCTTCCGTCCAGTCTATAATTAAACTATACTTGACCCTTAATTAACCTTTACCCCTCCCTTATCCCCCAAAACCTAACCCAAAATCGGATTTTCAGCCTGTTCAAAACAAAAAATAATGGATTCAAGACGATTTTAAACAAAAAAAAACAGGCGCGGGTACAATTCACCCACACCTGCTCTACACAGATCCTTTAAATTTTGCACTTTACAGTTCAGATTTTACACTTCACATTTAACACTTAACACTTAACCCTTAACCCCGAACCCCGAACCCCGAACCCCGAACCCCGAACCCCGAACGCTGATCCTCGAACGCTTCCTGGAAGCATTTTTGAACAGATCTCTCCGCAGAACTTCATAACCGCTTGTATCAACTTCTTCCCTTTTTGACCTCCGCATAAAATCACCAATAGCAAGATTCCAGGCATTTTGTAGACCCGTTACCCTCTTTTGGTATTTCGCCTTCAGTTTAGGATTAGCCATGACCATCTTCGCATAATCCGTAGCATCCTTGAACTTCACCTGGCTGGCCACCTGCTTTTGAGTCCATTGTTTATTCGAATAATCCGGATACCTGGACCTGACAGTATGACCTCCGACAACCCGGAAGATCCACTTATCGAACCTTCCATGTTGATTTTTCCATAGTACATTATCATCTACAATCATAACATTTAATTTAATGGTTTATCCTACAAAGATAGATGAAAATACCAATAAAAACAACTATTCCCACCGATTTATTTATTGACATAACATTTTTGAAAAAAGGTCGTTTTCTATAAGCTTCTACCCTAACATCCGTCCACTCGTAAAAAACTTTCGACTAATTCTTATAACCAATTCCCGAATCTCCAAATTTTCAAATCTCCAAATTTTCAAATTGATTTCAGCTGGCGCGCGTCTGTGACGCGTGCCGACTCACTGCTCGTTTTTAACGAGCAAAATATTTCTCAGCTGACTCAGCTGGCGCACACCACCCAAGGCTTCCCCTGGTTTCACCGGGGATTATTCACATTGAAGCCTTTCAGGTTTCCAAATTTCCAAATCTCCAAATCTTCAAATCTTCAAATTGATTATTTTCAAATCTTCAAATTTTTTCTCCCAAACTGCCCCGCTAGATAAACCACCACCACCAAAACCCCTCCCCCCGAGATCATGAACATCGCCTTTGGCCCTATAATGAACCAAAGCAGACCAGAAATACTACTTGAAAGTAAAGTAAAAATGCTCGCAAAGCTGGTGTAAAAACCAATGGCCGTCGCCGTGTCTGATTTATTGGCAAGATTTGAGATCAGCGCCTTGGAGATCCCTTCGGTAGAAGCCATGTATAAAGCATAAAAGAAGAACAGGATCCCGAACGCCAGTAAAGAAGTTGCAAATCCAAAGAAAAAATAAACCACTGCAAAAACGGTAAGCCCTGTAATCAGCATTGTTTTCAATCCTATCCTGTCGGCTATTGCACCAAGCGGGTAGGACATCAGTGCATAAAAAATGTTATAATAAATATAAAACCCGATCATCCTTGTATCGGGCATCCCCTGGTTTTTCATGGCCAGCAACAGGAATACATCTGAACTGTTGAACAGGGCAAATGCCAGTAAGCCTGCAGTTACTCTGCGGTATCCCGGAGAAGCTTTTTTCCAGTAACTGAAGTAACTGAAGAAAGATATTTTTGAGGGTCCCTCACCCTTGATCCTCTCTTTGTTTTTCTCCCTGAGCAGGAATGAAAGTGAAATCGCTATGAGTCCCGGGAAGAATGCAATGAAAAACAACCATTTATAATGTCCCGGGTATAAATAGAGGAATATCAGGGCGAAAATGGGGCCGATTGCAGCGCCAACCGTATCCATCGAACGGTGAAACCCGAATACCTTTCCTTTATGCTCAGGTGTGGTCTCATCACTCAGGATCGCATCACGTGCCCCTGTACGTATTCCTTTCCCGAGACGGTCGAGCGTACGGGCAAAAAACACCCAAAAAGGAAAAGTAAAGACCGCCAGAAGGGGCTTTGAAAAGGCACTGAGCGTATACCCTGCTTTGACAAACGGGACACGTTTCCTGATCACATCAGACAGGTTCCCGAAATATCCTTTGGATAACCCTGCCGTCGCTTCTGCAACCCCTTCAAGGATCCCGATAAGGAGTACTGAAAAACCTATGGAACGCAGGTAAACCGGCATGACCGGATAAAGCATTTCACTCGCTATGTCGGTGAATAGGCTGACAAAGGAAACTATAAGTACCGTGCGGGTGAAGATCTTTGTTCTGGTCATAATTGTAAATTTGCTCTGTGACCCTCTGTGCCTTCTCTGTGAACCTCTGTGTAATACCCAAATGGTACTTAGGTGGTTACATAGAGGATTTACTTCCCGAAATAAGTCAGATAGTCCTTTGCTGCATCCCTGAGCTTACCGTTCCAGTGCTGGCTTGCTGCCTTTGCATTGGTGAGGGTCGCCTCATTTGCATAACGCAGCCTCTTTAAGACAGTGAATGCATTGATCCGCGTTTCAAACTCAAAACGGGGCTCCGTATAGTTGATCAACTCGGGCAGGAATTCTGTTTTGCCTTTTTCAATGGCTATCTCAAGCCATTTCATCCTGATGTTCAATCCCCGCCAGCCTTCCAGGTCTTTGGTCATCTCCAGGTATTTATCTGTATTTTCAGGAAAAGATTGACATAGATTCTGAAGGGCCAGTTCCTGGTTCAGGTAAGAATAATCATGTAATGCTTTTTCAGCTTCGGACTGAAGCGAAACAGGCAGTGGGGAAACATCTTTAAGTATTGCTTTCCTCACATTGGCATCGGTATCACTTAATGCCTGCCGGAACAGTTCAATGGAATTATCTGTCCGGTCTCCCGATAGCTGGTCGATGATCTCTGATTTTGTAAGCTGAAACGTTTCTTTTTTGTAACAGCTGACCAGGAGTGTGCTCTTCTGCACCACTGGGTAAGAGCGCAGTGCCACCAGTGCATCATACCTGTCAATCATTTCAGGCGCTTTAAGGGCCTGTGCCGACAATTCCTCGAATCCCTTTTCAAAGTTTACTTTCTTTACTATGTTTCTTCCGGGATCAAACAAAACATAATCTATGGTCCTCTTTTGCGGGTTTGGAATGATGATCTCATGCGTCTTATTCTCGATCCAGGTAACCAGCGTATCATAATGCGAATCCTTATAATGGACTTCAAAACGGATGGGCATTTTGAACAGGCCGACCAGGTTACTGGTCTCCTGCATCTGTGTGACAGTGATATGGGTGGCGCGTTTTCCGGTCGTGTCATCAAGGACACCGTAAGCTACCTTGTACTCA
Source organism: uncultured Bacteroidales bacterium (assembly GCA_963768805.1). GTDB lineage: Bacteria > Bacteroidota > Bacteroidia > Bacteroidales > FEN-979 > FEN-979. The sequence goes on from CAVYJI010000005.1 coordinate 58,429, forward strand.
GGCTCTCCGCCATGCAGGATCCATTCTTCAAAGAACCAGTTATAGGATGTGCCGGTTGCATCATAAGTGCAGCGAAGAAAATCGTTTGTCTGCGCATAGCCAAACCGGTACCGCTCGATGTATAGCTTTATGGCATCCCTGAATTCACGGTCACCCATTACATTCCTTAGCATACCCAGCACCAGTGAACCTTTTTGGTAGATCCTTGCATTTCCTCCCATCGAGCTTGCCACAGGATAGCTGTTTGTCTTTCCTGCATTCAGGACCAGCGTCAGCTCGTCATTCATGACATTCTGGTAATAATCCTTCCCGAAAATTGACCTTTCGAAGATCTTCCCGTAATAGGTTGCAAAGCTTTCAGTAAGCCAGACATCCTTATTTACCAGGTGTGCGATGCAGTTGCCAAACCATTGGTGTGCCATCTCATGCGCGTTTGTGTTGATATAGTTCCGCTGCCAGTATGCATGCGGATCGATAAAGATGAAATCACCGAAAATAGTTGATGTGGTCGTCTCCATGGCGCCATACATGTAATCGATCACAGGGGCCTCCCTGTAAAGGGGATATGGGTATTTAACCCCTGTTTCCTTTTCAAGGAAATCCATCATCGCCTCTGTGTACTGATAAGTGGACTTGACTTTATCCTCCTGTCCATGATAATACCAGAATTCGAGAGGAACACCGCCCGCTGATCTTGAAGCTTGATAATCATAATCCCCGATGACCAGTGCCGTTGAAAAAAAAGGATGATCCTTTGCCATCCTGTAATGCCACGTTTTAGTGCTGTCTGAATTGTCCTTGATCTCTACCCTTTCTCCATTGGCAAACACTTTAAAATGCTTGTCAAATGTGTAGTACATGTCCATGGTGATACGGGCATCCAGGTAGGGCAGCCATCCATGAGGGCGGTGTGCCCAGATCTCTTTCCTTTTGCCCTTTTCTTCCGGGGTCCACCCGGTAAAGTAGATCGCCCCTGATTTCGGCTGGGCAGTATAGTCAATGATCAGTTTATAATCCGTATGATTTTTAAGAACAATAGGAAAAGGATAGATTACCAGGTTCGAACCAATCATCTTCCATTGAGAAGGCTGCAGATCCAGAATAATGTCCTCCCGCTTGAGCTGGATTGAGTTGATCTTGAATTCAGGGGCATAAAAGATGATCGAATCTGTCTTGTATCGGTTCGTTATGAAAGTGAATTCTGTTTTTGCAATGACAAGATTATCTTCAGGTTTGAAGCTGACATCTGCCCGGATGTGTTTCAGGGTGATAATGAGATCAGCGGGGGTACCGGATGGATCAGTATAATAAGTTACGGTCTTTTCCTGCCCGCTGACCTGTAAAAACCAGGTTATAGCGAGCAAGGATAATAAAAAGTGTTTCATGGGATCTATCTTAATGGTTTCTTAAATAAATTCTTTCTTCAGCATCTCTACCCAGTCGGATACTCGCTGGTTGGTAAGATGGCTCTCAAATTCCTCATCAATGGCCAGTCCTGCAAGCTTATCTTTCACCAGGGCCATGGAGGAGTTAAAATTATATCCTGACCGTGGAACAAATCCGACGATCTTCACTCCTTTTTTCTTCAGGCGGTCGTAAAGAATGCCCATCGCATCCACAAATGAATCAGTATAAGTACTCTGATCCCCAAGCCCGAAAAGTGCGACTTTCTTGCCTGAGAAATCGACCTTTTCAAGGATCTCCATGAAATCCTCGAAGTCGTCCTGCAGGTCGCTCACTCCCCATGTGGATACACCGAAAATCAGGTAGTCGTATTTCATGATATCTGCCAATTCGGTGGTATCTACATTGTAAACCTCTGCATTTTCAATACCAAAATCCTTCTGGATTAGGTTTGCAACCTGCTCAGTATTACCGGTCGTCGACCCATAAAATATCCCGATTTTTGCCATCTCTTTCAGAATATAATGCGTTTATAATCCTGTGATCATTGGCCTCGCTAAAGCCAAAGCCAAAGTTAGTACATTTTTCACTAATCCCCTACTTCACTGGTACACCCCTCCCCGACTTTTATTACCCTCTTTCCCTAAAATTGTTATAATTTTGACCCTCTTTTGTCAGTTAAAGCTACATTTCGTAACAGCATCCATGAAAAAGCTTGTATCGGTCAGGGAAATGACCAGGACCATTAAGAAGGAACATGAAAAGGGTCGCTGTATCGGGTTTGTCCCCACCATGGGTGCTTTGCATGAAGGGCATCTTTCACTGGTTGCAGAATCCAGGAAAGCCAATGACATAACTGTTTGCAGCATTTTTGTCAATCCTATCCAGTTCAACTATAAACAGGATCTCGAAAAATATCCGCGGAACCTGGATGGAGATCTTAAATTGCTTCAATCGTCTGGCTGTGATTATGTTTTTGTACCCGGAAATGACGAGATCTACCCTGATGGAACTCCTGACCTTGATATAAATTTCGGAACCCTTGACAAAGTGCTGGAAGCCAAATTTCGCCCTGGCCATTTTAAAGGAGTAGCGATAATCGTGAAAAGGTTGTTTGAGATCATTGCACCTGATAATGCCTATTTTGGGAAAAAAGATTACCAGCAATTGCTTGTTATCCGTCACCTGGTTTCTGCATTGCGGCTACCGGTACAGATCAAAGCCTGTCCCATCGTCCGTGAGAAAGATGGGTTGGCAATGAGCTCCCGCAATTTACGGCTTACGATCGGTGAACGCCAGGTAGCACCCTATATCTACCAGGTCCTCTGCAGTGTAAAGGAAAAAGCCGGACATTTGCCAGTGAAAGAACTGAAAAGCTGGGCCATAAAAAAGATCGACTCGGACCCTGCATTCAGGATGGAATACTTCGAAATAGTTGATAAAAACGATCTCCATATCCTTGAAAACTGGAAGGAAAAAGAAAATGCAATGGCTTTCACCGCAGTTTTTCTTGGAGATGTGCGGCTCATCGATAATATGGAACTTTTTTCATAATTTTGCAGCATGATGCAGATTGAAATATTGAAATCAAAGATCCACAGGGCAACAGTGACCCAGGCGGATATCAACTATATCGGCAGTATCACTATCGACGAGAACCTTATAGATGCTGCCAACCTTATTGAATTCGAAAAAGTTCATGTTCTGAACATCAATAATGGGGAACGGATAGAAACCTATGTGATCAAAGGGAAAAGGGGAAGCGGGATCATTTGTATGAATGGCGCAGCTGCCAGGAAATTTATCGCTGGAGATATCATTATTATTGCCTCCTATGCCATGATGGATTTTGAAAAGGCGAAAGAATTCAGACCCACATTCGTGTTTCCTGACAAGAACAACAAAATAAGCAGGGGTAAAAAAGGCAAATAATGGCAGTTTTTGACGCGGTATCCTCTTCTTTCAGGAGCAAGATCATCACATTTATCAAGTTCGTTTTCTTCCTGGGATTAGGTTTGCTGATTATCTGGCTGTCAGTGCGAAACCTCACAGGTGCAGAAAAAGACGAGATCATTCATTCCTTCAGGATTGCCAATTATAATTGGGTTTTCCTTGCAATTATCCTGGGAATTATAAGCCATGTCCTCCGTTCTTTGCGATGGATGATCTTTTTTGAACCCATGGGTTATCATCCCTCCTTTAAAAACACTTTTTTTGCAGTCATGGTGGGCTACTTTGCAAATATGGCATTTCCCCGGCTTGGCGAAGTCACGCGTTGCGGGGTCCTTGCCAGGTACGAAAAGATCCCCTTCAATAAATCATTCGGGACAGTCGTCACTGAGAGGGCACTTGATATGATCATCTTTTTTCTTTTGTTCCTTCTGATGATCTTTACCCAGATCGGCACATTGCATGATTATCTAGATAAACATGTTTATCCCGGGCTACAGGGAAAATTCATCCATCCTCTGTCAAATCCCTTGATCCTATGCGCTATTGCAGGTTTTCTTATACTGGTAGTCCTTCTTTTCTTTATATTTAGAAAGAAGATCATGACCAGCAAACTGTATCATAAGATCCAGAACCTTGTGATTGGTTTCTGGGTTGGATTTAAATCACTCGGCCAGATCCGTAAACCTGTTCTCTTTATCTTTTATTCATTAGCTATCTGGTTTCTCTATTTTATGATGCTCTATATCTGTTTCTTCTGCTTCACATCAACAAGTACCCTCGGCCCCGGAGCCGGTTTGTCCGCTCTTGTCCTGGGAAGCATAGGTATCATGATAACACCTGGAGGTATAGGGCTTTACCCGGCGATTATCCAGGAGACCCTGTTGCTTTACGGACTTTCACGTGTGACCGGATTGGCGCTGGGATGGATTGCCTGGTCCGCACAAACTGCCATGATCCTGATAGTCGGGAGTTTGTCTCTGATCCTTTTGACATTTAATAAAAATCCAGATGAACAAGCTTGAAATCATTTCTTCCAAGATACTTAACCAGAAGGAGTTGAAACGGGCATGCGTACTATGGAATTTTAAGAATTTAAGAATAGTCTTCACTAATGGATGTTTCGATATCCTGCACCTGGGACATATTGAATATCTTGCAAAAGCTTCAGCATTTGGCGATGTACTGGTTGTTGGCTTGAATTCTGACCGGTCCGTCAGCCGGATCAAAGGTAAGACCCGGCCGATCAATGATGAACATTCACGCTCGATGATCCTCGCTTCACTGGAGTTTGTCACGGCCGTTGTTGTTTTTGATGAAGAAACACCTTATGAACTGATAAAAAATATTCAGCCTGATATACTGGTTAAAGGTAAAGACTGGAAGGTTGAAGAGATTGTTGGGCATGATATTGTCCTGGCAAAAGGCGGGAAGGTCGAAACTATTGAACTTACAAAGGGTTACAGCACAACCCTGATTGAAGAAAAGATCCTGGGACTTCATAAATAACCGGACTTTAATTTACCACCATGGCGAAAACAAAGACAACTTTTTTCTGCCAGAATTGCGGCGCCCAGTCTGCAAAATGGATTGGGAAATGCCCTTCCTGTGGTGAATGGAACACTTATGTGGAAGAGGTCGTTCAGCGTGAAGAGAAAGCAAATAAATGGCAATCAATGGGTTCAGGTGGAAGGGAACGGAAGCCCCAGGCCATTAATGAAATCGCATTTGATAACGATCAGCGAATCAATATCCGGAATGCAGAGCTTAATCGTGTTCTCGGTGGGGGCCTGGTGCCGGGATCCGTTGTCCTGATCGGCGGAGAACCGGGGATCGGTAAATCGACCCTGATGCTGCAGGTGGCATTGAATTGCAAAGGACTGAAAGTCATTTATATCAGCGGGGAGGAAAGCGAGCAACAGATCAGGATGAGGGCAGAACGGATTGGCATAAAAAACACTGATTGTTACGTCCTTACAGAGACTTCAACACAGATTATCTTTCAGCACCTGGAAGAACTTCACCCCGGCATGGTGATAATCGATTCCATTCAGACCCTTCATACAGATAATATTGATTCTTCCTCAGGTAGTATTTCCCAGATAAAAGAAACTGCAGCCGAGCTGCAGCGTTATTCTAAGATCACCAACACCCCTGTATTCCTCATCGGCCATATAACAAAAGATGGAAGTCTTGCAGGCCCCAAGATACTGGAGCACATGGTGGATACCGTTTTGAATTTTGAAGGCGACCGCAATTATGGGTACCGCATCCTTAGAGCAGCAAAGAACAGGTTCGGATCAACTTCTGAGCTGGGCATTTATGAAATGCTCGACAGTGGCCTGAGGGAAGTCTCAAACCCGTCTGAGATCCTGATATCCCAGCGTGATGAAGAGGTTAGCGGGATTACGATCGCAGCTACCATCGAAGGATTGCGGCCCATGCTGATCGAAACACAGGCACTGGTGAGCTCTGCCGCCTATGGAACACCACAACGTTCCTCCACAGGATTTGACACCAAACGACTGAATATGCTGCTGGCGGTCTTGGAAAAAAGAAGCGGCTTCCGCCTGGCATCTAAAGACGTTTTCCTCAACATTGCAGGAGGTATAAAAGTGGATGACCCTGCCATTGACCTTGCCGTTGTGGCAGCGGTCCTCTCATCAAATGAAGATCTCCCCGTTACTTCCAAGACCTGTTTCGCGGCAGAAGTTGGCCTTTCAGGTGAAATACGGGCAATCAATCGCGTTGACCAGCGCATCACAGAAGCAGAAAAACTTGGGTTTGAAAGGATCTATATATCAAAGTATAATCAAAAAGGCATTGACCCTAAACGATTTTCTATCCGCATTATCCCGATAAGAAAGATAACTGACCTTTATTCTCATCTTTTTAGCTAATCATGAGACACCGTTTGCTTACCGATCGTTCAGAAATGGAAGAGATTATCCGCAAATGCCAGGTGTGCCATATCGCTATGGTCGATCCTGATGGTTTGCCCTATGTTCTTCCATTTAATTTTGGATTTGAAGACAACACCATATACTTTCATTCAGGTAAACTGGGAAAGAAGATAGATATCCTGGCAAATAACCCGAATGTCTGCGTGGAATTCAGCACTGACTATCTCCTTCGTTTCCAGAATGAAAAAGTCGGGTGCAGCTATTCAATGAAATACCGCAGTGTCCTTGCCTATGGGAAAGTCCAATTCATCGATGATCCTGAACAAAAAACCAGGATCATGGATATCGTCATGAAGAATTATGCTTCGGAAGAATTCAAATACAGTATGCCCTCCATGACTGAAGTCTGCTGCTGGATCGTAAAGATAGAAAAGTTGGAAGGAAAGATCAACGGTTACTAGGATGACCCCTTCTTAAATGCCCGTTTCTCTATACAGGTTTCTTTAAATTCAAATCACTCATGTAAGCAACGAAAGTCTTGGTTACGATATCCAGTTGCTCGGATATGAATTTAACTGCATTTTCTATTTCATGTCTTTGGCACAGATCAATAAAATGATTGAATGCAGCTACCGGTATTGTTCCTTTGGATACAGAATGGATAACTCCTTGGAGGATTGGAATATTCCTTTTCAGGATCTGTTTTGACAGGTTATTAGTAAACGTCAGACCTGCAGGGAAAAAGATCACATCTGCAAATTGCATAAGCAGACCTATGTTCTTATCCGGATCCTTAGTTTTCTCCATCTCCGATACAATGGACTTTAACTGGTAATAGGTGATTTCGGTGTACCTGGGAATAGCCCGGTTGAGAAGCTGCACCACGAGGAACCTCATGATGTTGTATAACTCGATCATCTCCTCTGGGTTGACTTCACGAACAGTGTATCCGGCAAATTTTCTGTGGACCACAAAACCTTCTCCTTCGAGAATCCTTAAAGCTTCCCTCACAGGTATATGACTTGCCTGGTACTTCTCTGCGATCTCCCGTTCGATAATTTTATCACTGGGTTTCAGCGTCCCATAGTTGATAGCATCACGAAGGGAATCTGCAATCTTGTTCGATGTCGTTGATTCTTTTTTCATTTTAATTTTCATGTTTCGGCTTTCGTTAAGTTTACATTGTTAGGTTAATTAGAACTAATTATTGCGACAAAGTCCTTTGTCAGTTTTTCAGATTCGGAAACCCAAAGCGCGATGGCTTTTTTTGTTTCCTTCTGCTGACAAAGTTCCATGAAATGGCGTTGAAATTTTGTTGGAACTGTTCCTTTATAGATCTTCTCAACCATTCCCTGGATAATTGGTATGTTTCGGTTCAGGATCTGCATTGCCAGTTCTGATGAGTATTTTAATCCGGCTGGAGTATAAGCTGCTTCAGCAAAGTCGATAAGTAAAGAAACTGTTTTATCAGTATCTTTTGATTCGTCCATCTCACCTATAAGGGTCCTAAACCGATGATAGGTCAACTCTGTATATCGGGGAATGCCTTTAGAAAGAAGCTGTATGGAAAGATAATTAATGATATCATACAGTTCAACCATTTCTTCCGGGTTGGTCTGGCGTACACTGTACCCTGAAAACTTGCGGTGAATGATAAAACCTTCCCCTTCAAGGATCCTCAATGCTTCCCTAACAGGGATATTGCTGGCGTGAAACCGCTCGGCAATTTTTCGCTCAATAATTGCTTCCCCTGCTCCAATTTTCCCATAATTTATATCCTGCTTCAGGGATTCAGCTATCTTATTGGTGATGGTCATCTTTTTTCTTTCTTTTGTAGCCATGATTTTTAATATTAAAAAGCCTTAAAGATTAAGGTATTTTGTTGTTCTTTAAATAAACTGACTGATAATTTAAACGTGATAATGCGCCGTATTAATATCGGTACAAAGTTACTATATAATTTACAAAATAAAATATGTATTTTACATTTTTTGATGAAATATGAAATTTTCCCTCTGAATTCGTCAATTTTTGGGACATAACAAGTTTTTTTTAGAGTTAGGTACGCACATTCGACATCAGAAAACGCATAAAAGAGGAAATCATTATCCGACCTTAAACTAATTCACTGAGGGTAACTTATTTATGTGAAGTCACTCTGGGTAAACTTTTGAAGATTTTAGTTAATCTGGGATCAGGACTTATTGTCAATATTTATGCGGGAATGCACTGGAAGTTTGCAGATGAAGATTGTAACTTTTCCGAAGAAAAGTCCCAGAAGGCCACCAGCCACCCAGCCTGCTATAATATCTCCCGGGTAATGCACTCCAAGGTAGACACGTGTATAAGACATTATCAGTGACCATAGTATGGCGGGGATATAAACGTACGGGTATTTCCGCTCCAGGAGGATGATCAGAAAAACAACTACCGAAAATGTATTGGAAGCATGTGCTGAATAGAACCCATAGTTCCCTCCTTTATAAGCCTCAACGATGTGAACTATCAGTCCTGGCTGTTGCGAAGGCCTTAACCTGTGTACTGTTTCTTTCACAAGATCTGATAATTGGTCGCTGCACAGGATCATCAATGCTGTAATCAACAGGATCACAAGGGATTTCCATTTGTATTTACGAATCACAAAGAAAAGAAAGAACAGGTAGAGGGGTATCCAGAATAAGCTTTTCGTAGCTTCGAACATAAGCCTGTCAAAAAAAAGATTGTGAAACCCGTTAAGGAAAAGAAAAAAGGCACGGTCAATATGATCCAGGAATTCAATCAAATGAAATCGGTATTTATCCGGTTGAGTTCTTCCCAAAGCATATTTTTGAGTTTGTTCAGGCCCAGTTTCTTATGTGAAGAAATAAAGACAAAGGGAATATCTGGTAGTTCTTTTTTCAACTCGCTGATGATTTCTGCATCAGCAAGGTCTGTTTTGGTCACAGCAAGAACCCTCTCTTTATCCAGCAGTTCCGGGTTAAATTGCCTGAGCTCATTCAAAAGGATCTCATATTCCTTCCTGATATCCCTGCTGTCGACCGGTACCATAAATAGTAATATGGAATTACGTTCGATATGCCGCAGGAACCGCAACCCGATCCCCTTTCCTTCATGAGCGCCCTCAATGATCCCCGGGATATCTGCCATGACAAAGGATCTTTTGCTTTCAAGGGGTACAATTCCAAGGTTGGGGATCAGCGTAGTGAAGGGATAATCGGCGATCTGGGGTTTAGCTGCCGATATGACCGAGAGTAAAGTTGATTTCCCGGCATTGGGAAATCCAACCAGCCCTACATCTGCAAGAAGCTTTAATTCAAGGATCTTCCAGCCCTCGAACCCCTCTTCACCCGGTTGTGCGAATTTCGGCGCCTGGAAAGTTGAGGACTTAAAATGATCATTTCCGAGTCCGCCTTTCCCGCCAGGGACAAGTATCTCTGACTGCCCATGCGCTGTGATCTCACATTCAAACTTTCCTGTTTCTGCATCCTTTGCAACAGTTCCCAATGGAACTTCAATTACGACATCATGTCCATTTGCGCCATGCCTTAACTGCTTTGCCCCATTTTCACCGTTTTCCGCCTTGAGGTGCTTTGTATATTTCAAGTGGATCAGCGTCCATAACTGTTTGTTTCCTTTAAGAATAATATGGCCTCCCCTGCCACCGTCGCCTCCATCCGGGCCTCCATGCGGGACTCCACGGGTCCTTAAGAAATGTGCTGAACCTGCGCCTCCATGACCGGAATGACAGAAGATCTTAACATAATCAACAAAATTTGATTCAGCCATCTTATCTATAAAAGTACTCTGCCTTTTTACCCCTAATCAGATATTGACCGGCATAATGCGGAAAAGATATCATCTATGCTACCTACTCCTGTGACATTCTTAAGGAGATCCATACCCTTATAATATTCAATGAGAGGCTTTGTATGCTGATGATATTGAATCAGTCGGTTTTTGATAACCTCCTCAGTGTCATCTTTCCGGCCTTGTTCCTGTGCCCGTTTAAGCAGGCGTTTAACCAGTTCTTCCTCATCCACATCCAGTGAAAGAACAAGAGAAACCTTTGTTCCCAGTTTTATCAGCATTTTATCGAGTTCCTTCGCCTGGTTAAGGGTCCGTGGAAACCCATCCAGCACAAAGCCACCGGCAGTACTGTTTTTCCTGAATACTGATTCCATGATCTCGATCAGCAATTCATCAGATACCAGGGCGCCGGCTTCCATAACTGCTTTTACTTTCTTCCCCAGAGGCGTTCCCTGGTTCACTTCTGCCCGAAGGATATCACCGGTGGAAACATGGATCCAGCCATATTTTTCTGAGATCTTGATTGCTTGTGTCCCTTTGCCAGCTCCCGGTGGTCCAAAAAGAATAAGATTAAACATATTGAGATTATTAATTTGGTTTTTCAATCTTTATTATCTGCTCATTTTAACATTTTGTAAATGTCGGGAAGGTTCCTGCCATAACCATCATAATCCAGTCCATATCCGATTACAAATTCATTGGGTATGGTAATTCCCAGGTAATCAATTTTAAAATCTTTTTTGAATGCTTCTTTTTTAAAGGTCAGACAGGCCAGTTTGATACTTGCAGGGTGATATTCTTCGAGTTTCTTAAGTAATATTTGCAACGTCAGCCCCGTATCAACGATATCTTCGACAATGATCACATGTCTCTCCTTAATATCTTCATTAAGCCCTATTAGTTCTTTGACTTTCTCTGTCGAAGCAGGTCCTGAATAAGAAGCCAGCTTTACAAAGGAGATCTGGCATGGAATAGTGATCTTCCGGAGAAGATCGGCGGCAAATACAAAAGATCCGTTCAAAATGGAAAGGAATAAAGGATTTTTCACATCATAATCCCTGTTTATCTCAAAGGCAATTCTCTTCACTGCTGAATCGATGACAGATGCATCAATACTTTTCTCAAATTCCTTGTCTTTAACTTTTATTGAAGTCATGATAAATTCGAAATTATGACTATTTTTGTCAGGAACGCGCAAAGATACACAAATGGAACCAAAAGTCAGTATTATCATGGGCAGTACGTCTGACCTCCCGGTAATGGAGGTAGCTGCCAAATTCCTGAATGAGATGAAGATCCCGTTTGAAATGAATGCCCTTTCGGCACACCGGACACCTGAAAAAGTGGAGGAATTTGCAAGGAATGCTCATAAGCGGGGAATTCGCGTAATCATTGCTGGGGCCGGTATGGCTGCCCATCTCCCCGGAGTCATCGCAGCTATGACTGTCTTGCCGGTTATTGGCGTTCCGATCAAAGCCTCATTGGAGGGACTGGACGCTATGCTGGCCATCCTCCAGATGCCCCCCGGGATCCCTGTTGCAACTGTCTCTATCAACGGCGCCCAGAATGCTGCGATTCTTGCAGCAGAGATATTGGCTGTTTCAGACAATGACTTGCATAAACAGATGCTGGCTTTTAAGGAAGATCTGAAAACAAAGGTGGTAAAGGCAAATGAGGAACTCGCGAAAGTTAGCTACGAATATAAAGTCGGTTAGACATTTTTCCGAACAAACATCAGACCATCCCTGAAAGGCAAAAGCAGGTTCTCAACCCTTTCGTCTTTCAGAACAAACTCATTAAAATCAATGATCCCCTTTGTATCCCTGCTGTGTGCAGGAGGATTCAGCACTTTTCCGTCCCACAATGCATTATCGGCAAGAATAAAGCCCCCTGGTCTCACCCGGTCAAAGACAAGTTTGTAATAATTTAAATAATTGGGTTTATCGGCATCGATATACACAAGATCCCAGGTCTCATCTAGTGTAGGTATGATCGTCATCGCATTGCCAATATGCAGGCTAACCTTGTTTTCCAAACCGCTTTCTGATAGATATTTTCGTATATATACCTCCTGTTCAGCCTCCACTTCAATGGTGTGGAGAAGACCATTTTCCCCTAACGTGGATTGGAGCCCCAGGGCCAGGTTGATCGCTGAATACCCTGTAAAGGTCCCGATCTCAAGGATCCTCTTGGGCCTGATCATTTGGCTGATGAACCGCAGCAACATCCCCTGCATATGCCCTGCCAGCATGTGCGGATAAACTTGCTTGAGGTTGGTCTCACGGTTTAATCTCTCCAGGTATGGGTATTCTGGTGTGGAATGCTCTTCCGCATAATTAAAAAGTTCGTCGGAGATCATGGCGGTCATATTTATACTGATAATAACAACTGGGATCGCTACTTCACCATAAAGGTAAGCATACTGAGCTTTTCCGGATAAAAGACTTCATTGGAAATGTCGAGAAGCTCTTCAGCTGTAGTACTGTTTATTCTTGAGATGATCGTTTCAATAGGATCAAATTTATTCTCGAGAAGGAAACTTTTACCTATAGATAACATCTGCCCCAGGTTTGATTCCTGCGCAATAGCCAACTGGCCAATCAGTTGTTTTTGAATAATATGTAACTGCAGTTTTGTCAATTTTTGATTTCTTAAACGGCCTAGTTCCTTATGAACTATTTTTAAAGCCTCTTCATAATGGAGAGGATCGGTCCCGAAATAAATGCTGATTATTCCAGCATCAGAATAGGGTGTATAATTTGATTCGTTATGGTATGTCAGCCCGTTTCTTTCACGCAATGCCAGGGATAGCCTTGAATTCATGATCGGTCCCCCCAGCATATTGTTCAGTAATGCAAGGGGGATCCTCCGATCATCACCGAATGCATAACCTTCACCCCCCATTATGCAATGAACCATGAATGTTTTCTTCTTTTGAGTCTTGACGTCTATCTTGAACTCCCGAAATGGCAACCTGGTGATGGGTTTCACTCGCTGTGGGGTTTGACTGAAATATGTTGTAACCAGCCTCACAAGTTGCTGAAATTTAATATTCCCGACGGATACAAGTACGATTTCCTCCGGACGGTAATTCCTTCTTATAAAATTGAGAAGATCTTCGCGCGTTAGTTTTTTCAGGCTTTTAACAGTTCCAAGGACATTCTTTCCTAATGGATGGCCGGCAAAAACAAGGTCCTCAAAATCATCAAAGATCTGTTCTGATGGATTATCCTGATATGACCGGATCTCATCCATCACCACCTGTTTTTCTTTATCAAGTTCTTTTAAAGGAAAAGTAGAATGAAACAGAATATCCTGGAAAAGTTCCAGGGTCCGTTCATAATATTCATTCAGAAAAGTCGCATAGATGCAAGTTTCTTCTTTAGAGGTGTACGCATTCAGGTCAGCGCCCACATTTTCCAGGCGGTTAAGCACCTGGAAGACATTTCTTTTTTCAGTTCCCTTGAAAATAGTATGTTCAATAAAATGCGCAATGCCATGTTCCTGCTCATTTTCATCCCTTGTACCGGCGTTGATGAATAAACCGACATGTGAAACCTTGGAAGCCGCGAATTGATGAACAAGCCGGATCCCATTTGATAAAGTACGAATCTGGAGTTCCATGTATTATTTCCTGCTATCGATGAGTATCTCAAGCAGCCTGATGGCCGCCTCGGGGATCACAGTACCGGGGCCGAAAATTGCTGCAGCTCCCGAGTGATACAGGAATTCATAATCCTGGGGCGGAATAACGCCACCAACGATCACAAGGATATCTTCTCTTCCGAGATTCTTCAATTCCTCGATGACCTGGGGAACCAATGTCTTATGTCCTCCGGCAAGGCTCGAAATGCCCAAAATATGGACATCGTTTTCGACAGCCTGCTTCGCTGCTTCAGATGGTGTCTGGAATAACGGACCGATGTCAACATCAAACCCGATATCAGCATATCCTGTTGCCACTACCTTTGCTCCACGATCATGCCCGTCCTGGCCCATCTTTGCGATCATGATCCTGGGACGTCGACCTTCCAGTGCTGAAAATTTATCAGCCAGATCCCTGGCCTTTTTAAAATTATCACTATCCCTGGATTCCGAGGAATAGACTCCTGAAATTGATCGTATCACAGCTTTATACCTCCCGTAAATTTTTTCCAGGGCGAATGAAATTTCGCCCAGGGTAGCCCTTTTTCTGGCAGCATCAATAGACAAAGCCAAAAGGTTTCCATTTCCTGTTTTTGCAGCTTCTGTTAACGCTTCAAGTGCTTTCTTTACTTCTTCCTGGTTTCTTTCTTTCTTCAGTTTGTGCAAACGTTTTATCTGCGATTCCCTTACGGCGGAATTATCCACTTCAAGGATCTCGATGGGGTCTTCCTTGTCTAGACGGTAAGCATTCACACCGATGATTTTATCTTTTCCTGAATCGATCCTTGCCTGCTTTCGTGCTGATGCTTCTTCGATCCTCATCTTAGGTACCCCTGTTTCGATCGCTTTGGCCATGCCTCCCAGAGTTTCTACTTCTTCGATCAGTGCCCACGCCTTGTGTGCGATCTCATCGGTTAGGAACTCAAGGTAATAAGAACCTGCCCAAGGGTCTATTGATTTGCAGATATTCGTTTCTTCCTGCAGGTAAAGTTGGGTATTGCGTGAGATCCGTGCTGAGAAATCGGTCGGCAGGGCAATGGCCTCATCCAGTGAATTGGTATGCAGCGATTGAGTATGTCCAAGTGCAGCTGCCAAAGCTTCCACGCAGGTACGAGTGACATTGTTGAAAGGATCCTGTTCAGTAAGGCTCCATCCTGAGGTCTGGCAGTGTGCACGCAATGCCATTGATTTTGGATTTTTCGGATTGAATTGCTTCACGATCCTGGCCCAGAGAAGCCGCGCTGCCCGAAGCTTTGCGATCTCCATAAAATGATTCATCCCTACCGCCCAGAAGAATGATATCCGCGGGGCAAAAGAATCGATATCCATCCCGGCATTGATACCTGCACGTAAGTATTCAAGACCATCAGCAAGCGTATAAGCCAGTTCAATATCGCAAGTGGCTCCCGCTTCCTGCATATGATACCCGCTGATACTGATCGAATTGAACTTAGGCATGCTCTTGGATGTAAATTCAAAAATGTCAGCAATGATTTTCATGGATGGAATGGGCGGATAGATATAGGTATTCCGCACCATGAATTCTTTCAGAATATCATTCTGTATTGTACCTGTAAGGCATTCCATAGGAACACCCTGCTCTTCGGCAGCTACAATATAGAATGCCAGTATAGGTAGAACAGCCCCATTCATGGTCATTGAGACCGACATTTTATCAAGCGGAATATGATTAAAAAGAATTTTCATATCCAGGATGGAATCAATGGCAACTCCTGCCTTACCTACATCTCCTTCGACACGTTCATGATCAGAATCATACCCACGGTGTGTGGCAAGGTCAAAAGCTACTGATAGACCTTTCTGTCCTGCAGCAAGGTTGCGACGATAAAATGCATTGGACTCTTCAGCCGTGGAAAAACCGGCATACTGCCTTATGGTCCATGGACTCATTACATACATTGTGGAATAAGGCCCCCGAAGAAAAGGAGGAAGTCCGGCTGCATAGTTAAGGTGCTCCATCCCCTCGAGATCCTCCGGCCCGTATACAGGTTTGACCAGGATCTGTTCAGGTGTGATCCAGTTTTTGGTTATCCCTGATGCCTTTTCCCATTCCCGGAAAGAAGTTCCCTCCTTTGATATGGCCTTAATATTTACATTTTTAAAATTTGGTCTCATACAGATAGCAACTTATTCGCATTTCAAGAATCGAGTTCAATTTCGGTACTTTATTGAATTCCAAGTTTTTTCTGTAAGTTCTTCAGGAATCCAGGAACATTGGTCCTTATATGAATGAAATCATCTACACCGTCGGATCTCAGTTTTTCAACAATTTCCTTGGGATAACCTGCCACAAAGATCAACACATCTTTTTTTTGAGATTTGATATTCTTACAAATTGATGGTGCAATAGTCGCATATTCCTCATCAGAACTGCAGATGACAATGATCCCTGCTTCTGATTCCAATGCTGCCTTTATCCCTTCTTTTATTGTTTTAAAGCCCGTGTTGTCTATGATCTCATAGCCTGCACATCCGAAGAAATTCATGGCAAATGTCGCTCTTGCCCTCCTCATTCCGGGATTTCCGACAGTCAGAAGGAACACAGATGGTTTCTTAATGCCCCTGGAGAGAGCATTCTCGGTAGCCAGGCGGATCTCCTCAAAGGTATTAGCTCCCCTGTAAATGCGCAGCTTCTTGTACGGTGAAGTAAATTCATTCTGGATTTCAGTTAGTTTTTCAATACTTTCTGATACGGATTCTAAGGGATTGGTATATTGGTTTGTTCCTAGGATAACGATCTTACGTTCCGCAATATCATTGCCTTTCTTTATGCGGGTCTTTTCAATCTCATCCTGTATAAACCCTGCTTTGATGCATTCTATCATCCCGCCTTTTTCTTCAATTGCCTTAAATAGTTCCCAGGCATGAAATGCAATTGAATGGGTAAGATTTTCAATATAATAAGATCCGGCAGCCGGATCAATGACCTTATCAAGATATGCTTCATTCTTAAGGATCAAATGTTGGTTTCGGGCAATCCTGCGGGAGAATTCATTATCTTCCTTATATATAAAATCAAATGGAACGATTGACATTGAGTCTGCGTTCCCTATGACAGCCGACATCCCTTCGGTCGTCGTTCTGAGAAGGTTCACATAAGGATCATAAACGGTCTTATTCCACAGAGATGTTATAGAATGAATGAACATTTTCGAATTCTCAGGATCTTTCACGTTGTATTGTTCAAGAATCTTACACCATAATAATCGTGCTGCCCTCAGTTTAGCGATCTCCATGAAATAGTTTGAGCTGATGCCGAAAGAAAATTGAATACAATCAGAAATGCTGCCGGCAAATAATCCTTTTGAGGTCAGGTAAGCCATATAATCATTACCGGATGCCAGGCTGAACGCAAGCTCCTGCACTAAAGTGGCTCCGGCATTATGAAAAAGATGGCCATTCACGGTGATGGCATGAAAACCTGGTATTTTTTTGTTTATTGTCTGGATCAGGTATTCTGCCTCATCAAGGTCGCCTTTCTTCGATTGATAGAAAGCTCCATGAAGAAGCAGGTAGCTGATGGCATCAAAATTCAGTGAACCCTTGATCTTAGCCCCCTCAAGCCCACGGTGGACGATCTCATAAACGAATAGTTCAAGTGTTAACGGGTAGGATCGTGAAAAAATGAAGTTAATACCGACTTTGCTGATATCAATTCCCCGCAGGATCGTCTGCATTTGAGTATGTGAGGTGATCCTTTTGGCATTTAATCCTATTGCATCCGCTCCCCTCGAAATGGCATCCAATGCAATGCGGTTAGCTTCAGCAATGTCTTCCGAATAGATATCCTGGCGAATGATCCAGTCATTGTTATTTTTTTTAATTCCCCTGGTGAAGGGCCATTCATCAGGAAGCGCAGAAAGATATTCAAGTCCATTAAGGTCTTCTGCACGGTAATAAGGTTTAACATTGATTCCTTCATCCGTCTTCCAGATCAACTTCTTCTCATAATCAGCACCTTTCAGATCGCCAATAATCTTTTCTTCCCATTTGGATGTCGGAATGGGTGGAAATTCTGAGAACAGTTTTTTTTCTTGATCTTTCTTTTCCATGAATCAGGTCGGTAGGAGAATGAATTTCAAATTGAAAAAGGACAGCAAAAGTAATCATTTGTTCGTATATTTACGTTGAAATAGGATGTTTTATGCTTGTAAGTATTAGTGGGGCCTCAGGATTGATTGGCCGCGAATTGATTGAGACATATACGAATAATGGTCTGACCTTCAGGATCATAAACAGGGACTCTTTTAAGTTAAATGATCAGGAATTCCTTGAAACAAAAATCGAGGGAGTAGATGCTGTTATCAATCTTGCAGGAGCTCCCATTTTAAAACGATGGACCAAAAGCTACAGGAAGGAGATTTACGATAGCCGTATTGAAACGACACGAAAACTGGCTAATGCAGTCATTCATGCAGAAGTCAAGCCCAAAGTTTTTATTTCAAATTCTGCAGTAGGAATTTATAATACCAGGGATCTTCATACAGAAGAAAGTTCAGGTTTTGCCAATGATTTTTTAGGGAAACTTTGTCGTGATTGGGAATCAGAAGCCCTGACCGCGACAGAAGTTACGCGTGTTGTTCTGATTCGCACAGGCGTTGTGCTAAGTTCAAAGGGTGGGGCCCTGAGAACAGCTCATAGTCCTTTTAGTTTTGGACTTGGAGGGATTATTGGAAGTGGAGAACAGGTATTTTCCTGGATTCATATCCGCGACCTGATGCGCATCTATAAAGCGATTCTCGATAATGATAGTTTCTCCGGTGTGGTAAATGCAGTGTCGCCGAACCTAACCACAAATTATCATTTTACAAAAACATTTGGAAAGGTTCTGAATCAGATGACAATTTTTAAAATACCTGCCTGGGCTTTGAGGATGATATATGGAGATGCTTCATCGACCCTTATTGAAGGACAAAATGTGATCCCTGCAAAGCTGCTGAAAAATGGTTTTGAATTCTCTTTCACGACCATTGAAAAAGCACTGCTGAATCTTTACAGGATCTGACGGTAACCAGGAGATTGTATTATCTTCATGTTATATGTAACCAATATCTTTCTCATTATCATTCAGTTGAAATTTGATATAACAAATCTTCTTACCGATATTCAACCACATTTTCTCATAGAAGGTCTGGATGGAAATTACATCTTCTGTAAAACCCGAATGATAAAGGTCATTGGTGGAATATAAAAGAGTATGACGGCACTGCTCAATGATCTCCAGCGTGTAATTATAGAAATCCTGGTCGTCGGTCTTTAAATGTAGAATGCCTTTGGGGCACAAAAGGATCTTGTACCTTTCAAGAAAAACAGGTGCAGTGAGACGTTTCCTTTCCTTGCTGACCTGTGGATCAGGAAAGGTGATCCAGATCTCTGAAATTTCATCTTGGCTAAAAAATTTGTTCACATGGTCGACCTGGGTCCTTATAAAGGCGACATTCTTCATCCCTTTTTCCTGTACTGTTTTCGCACCTCTCCACAATCTGGCTCCTTTAAAGTCGATCCCGACAAAGTTTCTGTCTGGATATTTTTCAGCCAATCCTACAGTATATTCCCCCTTTCCGCAACCTAATTCAAGAGTGATTGGATTCTCATTGAAGAAAAACTCCCTGTTCCAGCTTGAATAGAACCGGAAGTTTTTTTCGATTTCATGAAAATGGGGTTGTAAAAGATGCGGAAAAGTAAGATTTTCCTGGAAGTGAATCAGCTTCTTCTTGCCCACAGAAAGTCTTATTTGGCCAACAACCAGGCCGAAGAACAATTGTTCATGCGGACTACTGCAAGTTGTTCTATTGCCTCGTTCCTGCTGGTGTAACTCCCGATACTGACCCTTAACAAGCCTGTTGTGGTCATATCATAGATCCCTGCAGTATACCCTTCCTCTTTCAGCTTTGCAACAAGGTTATCAGCGTTTTCACGAAAACGGAAGGCGCCAACAATAATGGCATACTGTTTATTAAGATCGGGAGATGAAGTTGCCTTTACCTGAGGGGTAACACTTTGCGATACTACAGCAGGGGTAATAGGCTGCTTTTTGTCAGCAATCTTTTGAAAAGTATGAATAGAGTCTTTTGAAAGAAGAGGATTCTTTGGGAATTCAGCACTTTTTTTAATGACCGGGACCGAATTAGGCAAAAGGAACCCCGTGTAATTCTGCTGGAAACTTCGGATCTGATCTAAATTTGAAAAAGTGAGAAAGGCCGCGAGTCCCACTGGAAGCGCCAATATTGCTGCCCACTTAAGCGTTCTTGACAATTTCCCTGGTTTATTCGAAGGGGTATTGATAAAATGTTCCAGTTTTTTCTCAAGTTTCTTTTGCATTCCGGGGCGCCGGATTGCAGGAGAAACCAAGGTGGTCAGGCCAAAAGCCTCTGGCAGGTAGTTGACTGCATTCTCCTGCTCAAACTGTAAGATACCATTGGTCTCTTTTATAATTTTTCCTACTTTTTCAATGACCAGCTCCTGCCCGTTTTCAAGCTTCCTGTTCCAATCCATCACCATCATCCGGATTATATCCATTGCCTGCTCAAAAGGAATATGTTCTGCCTGTGTAATGCAGGAAGCCAGTAAACCATCATTCTGTTTCAAATTAATATTGAACAGCAGGGATTTATAAGGAGGATGAAAAGTATGGTATATAGGATCGATCAAGGCGGGGGAATAGTTGCCAATAAATCCTCCGAATCCCGGGATGATAACACAATCATACTGGTACAAAAGTTCAGAAATGTATTTTTCTATGATTATTTTCATTTTAATAATGATAGAATTATTGATTATCTACCTTCAGCTGAATTGGCTAAGATATAAAAAACAGGAACAACTTGTCAGGGAATGTTCGTAATTTTTAATAAATCACCCGGCGTATCGATAGAAACGCTCTCATAATCAGTTTCCTTAACAAGTATGGGGTATCCATTTTCTAGCCAGCGAAGTTGCTCCAATGACTCAGCTTTTTCAAGCCTTGAAACCGGTAATTGCGTGATCATGTTCAGTACCGTTGTCCGGTATCCGTAAATTCCAATATGTTTGTAATAATTTGTTTCGGTTAACCAGGTAGCAGGTTCTCCTCCCCGTAAGTAAGGAATGGGGTACCTGCTGAAATAGAGCGCCTTGTAGTTTCTTGTAAAAACCACTTTTACCACATTGGGGTTTATCAGGTCATCAGGTTGTGTAATTTTTTTGACAAGGGTGCTGATTAATACTTCTTCTGATAAAAAGCACCCTGCAAGTTGCGATATCTGCTGTGGATCAATGAAAGGTTCATCCCCCTGGATGTTGATCACAACGTCAAATTCGTTTCCTGACGGGAATTTTTTTATAGCATCATTGCATCTTTCGGTTCCACTGTTCAGCTTTTCTGCAGTCATCTCTACGTTTCCGTGAAAAGACCGTATACAATCTGCAATTCTTTCATCATCGGTTGCAACGATTAATTCATCAAGAAGAAGGCACTTTTTGGCTTGCTCATATACCCTCTGGATCATGGGTTTCCCCATAATATTTGCCAATGGTTTCCCGGGAAAACGGGTTGATCCATAACGGGCTGGTATGACACCAATTATCTTCATATATTAAAAAAGGCCATGCAGTTCAGCATTGATGCGGTCAATAACAATGCCCAGATGGTCAGGATTTTCAGCAATGTTCATGTTGTCGACATCAACGATAAGCAACTTTCCTAAATCATACCCGGAGATCCAGTTCTCATACAGCTCATTTAACCCTTTCAGGTAATCTAACCGGATGGCATTTTCATATTCACGTCCTCTCTTTTGGATTTGATTCACAAGTGTGGGGACACTTGCCCTCAAGTATATTAGTAAGTCGGGAGGTTGAATTAATGAGCTCATAAGGGAGAAAAGAGAGGAATAAGTTTCAAAATCCCTTGTGCTCATCAGATTCATGGAATGCAGGTTGGGTGCAAAAATATACGCATCCTCATAAATCGTACGATCCTGTACCATAGTATCCGTCGACTTGCGAATTTCAACAACATGGCGGAAACGGGCGTTCAGAAAGTAGATCTGCAGGTTGAACGACCAACGTTGCATGTCTTCATAAAAACTGTTCAGGTAAGGGTTTGTATCCAGATCCTCATAATATGGCGTCCAGCTAAAATGTTTTGCCAGAAGCCCGGTTAAAGTCGTTTTTCCTGATCCGATATTTCCTGCGATAGCAATATGCATATTTCTGTTTCTAATACATTTCAAACATAAAGAAAAATGTTGTAAGTCAAAATAAATGTTAATAAGAACTTTTTCACAATATATTCTGCATCTCGAGAATCTCTTCAAGATATTTTCGGTCGTTTGATAACCGCGGGACTTTGTGCTGGCCTCCTAATTTTCCTTTGGACTTCAGCCAGGAATAGAAAGTGTTCTTAGGCATAATGTGGATTATGGGTTCCTCCAATATCATATCGTGGTATCTTTTGGCTTCATAATCCGAATTCAGGGATTTAAGAGCATTATCAAGTGTATTTATAAAAAATCCTAAATCAGCAGGGTCACGCTCAAATTCGATGAGCCATTCATGAGCACCTCTTTTTTCCTGGTTAAAATAAACAGGCCCTGCCGTATACTCTGAAATAATCGCCTGGCATTTTTCACAGGCAATGGCAAGCGCTTTTTCTGCATTATCCATGATCAGCTCCTCCCCAAAAGCGTTTATAAAGTTCCGCGTTCTTCCCGAAATTTTGATCCTGTATGGATTCAATGAGGTGAAAGTGATCGTATCTCCTATCAGGTAACGCCATAAACCTGCATTTGTAGAGATCACCAGGGCATAATTAACCTCAGTCTTGACCTCATTTAGGAGCAGGGTCTTAGGATTATCGGTACCAAGCAGTTCAATTGGAAGAAATTCATAATAGATCCCATAATCGAGCATTAACAACATATCATCTGCATGATCACGGTCCTGTATACCAAAAAAACCCTCGGATGCATTGTATGTCTCCAGGTAATTCACTTGAGGAGATGGCAGCAATTGATTGTACTGTTCACGGTAAGGAATGAAATTGACACCCCCGTGAATAAATAATTCAAATCGTGGCCAGATTTCAAGAAGGTTCGATTTCCCCGTGATCTCAAGCACTCTTCTGAACAATAACAGGGTCCACGAAGGAACACCGGATGCACTTGTGACGTCATGGTTTATCGTGGCACAGGCCATTTTTTCAATTTTATTTTCCCATTCATCCATTAAGGCAATTGAAAGAGTGGGTGTCCTCATAAATTCTACCCAAAATGGTAAATTCTGGATTATGATCGCAGAAAGATCTCCTTCATAATAAAATGATTCATTGTTTATTTCTGTCATCTGGCTGCTTCCTCCCATGGCAATTCCTTTTCCATCGAAAAGAAGGGTGTCAGGATGGTTGTTGCAATAGATGGAAAGAAGGTCTTTACCACCTTTGAAGTGACATTCTTCAAGTGCCTCTTCACTGACTGGGATAAATTTGCTTTTATCGCTGGTAGTCCCGGATGATTTTGCAAACCATTTTATTTCCGAAGGCCACAGGATATTTTGTTCCCCCTTGCGTAACCTTTCAATATAAGGTTTCATGGTATCATAATCGTTAAGAGGTACCCGTGATTTAAATTCTTCCGGTTTTGTAATGGATTTATAATCGTAAAAATGACCCCATTCGGTATCTTTTGCCTTATCCAGCAACTGAGTGAACCAATCAGACTGGACTTCATGCGGATATTTCATGAAGAGCTCCATTTGATGAATTCTCTGTTTCATTAGCCAGGAAAGAACAGAATTAATCAGTGCCATGATAAGATTGATTATCCGGAATCAAAAATACAATATATGATGGCTCATGAATCAATAATATTTTATTTTAATTGATTCTAAATTGAATCTTGGTTTATGCCCTAACAGAGAAATTAACCATAAGACCTAAAAATCACCCCACCGGAAAAATTATAAAACTCTTCCCCGTAAAGAGCAAGACATTATAATTAATTGAACTGTTTTCGCCTCAGGAGGCGGGGAATTAACCCCCTTCGACGGAGACGGATTAATAATCATTCTGACTTGATTTAAAATAATTTTTATAATGTATTTGGATTCAGAATTCTTTTGTTATACATTTGTAAGCCATAACATTTGGTATTCTAGCTACAGAACTAATTCCTTGACTTATAATAACAACTGACAGAGAGATCTGAATCTATGAAAATTTTAGTATTAAATTGTGGAAGCTCATCCATTAAGTATCAACTCATTGACATGAGCAAAGAATCTGAAATGCTATCAAAAGGATTACTGGACCGGATAGGGTTGGAAAGTAGTTTGTTGACACACCAGGTTCCGGGAAGAGACAAATATCAAACTACTCAATATGTGCCTGATCACCAGGTGGGCATTAACCTTATCCTTAGAACGCTCAGAGATCCGGAGGTTGGTGTAATCACCGATGACAGCGAAATTGCAGCCGTGGGACATCGGGTTGTTCATGGAGGTGAGAATTTTAAAACCAGCGTAAAGATCACCCCTACTGTTAAAAAGGACATAGAAAAGTGCATTGAAATGGCACCATTACATAATCCTGCCAACCTTAAAGGAATTTTGTCCATAGAGACCATCCTGCCTCATGTTGCACAAGTAGCCGTTTTTGATACTTCATTTCACCAGACCATGCCTCCACACGCATATCTTTACCCAATTCCATATGAACTTTACGAAAAGTACAAAGTCAGAAGGTATGGATTTCACGGTACTTCTCACAAATTCGTCAGTCAGAAAGCATGTCGTTTCCTTGGAAGGGATTTTTACAATATCAACATCATTACCTGTCATCTGGGAAATGGATCTTCAATGGCTGCGATCAAGAAAGGGCAGGTAATAGATACTTCAATGGGATTTACAACAGTGGAAGGACTGATGATGGGTACCCGGAGTGGTGATGTTGACCTTGGTGTAATGCTCTATCTCGCTGAGAAAGAAAACCTCAGCATGAAACAGACCAATGACCTATTCAATAAAAAAAGCGGAGTTCTTGGGATCTCGGGGATATCATATGATATGAGAGATGTTGAAACCGCTGCAGAAAAAGGAAATGTCCGCTGCCGTCTTGCTCTTGATATGTTCGCATACCATGTTAAAAAGTATATCGGATCTTACGCTGCAGCTATGGGTGGTGTTGATCTTATTGTATTGACGGGTGGTATCGGTGAAAATGATGTTGAATCCCGTCGCAAAATCATGGAAGGTCTTGAATTCATGGGTGTTGACTATGATAATGAACGAAACTCTTCATCGAGAGGGAAAGAACTCATTATCACTCGCCCTGGATCAAAAGTTGTAGTTATGGTCATGCCCACAAATGAAGAATTGGTTATAGCCATAGACACATATAATATTGTTACAAATTCTGAGCTTAAGTTCTAAATATTCTGTTCAAAAAGCTTCATTGAATACTTAAACACAAAAAAAAGGAAACCATGGGAACAATCAAGCTGTACATTGTTGAGGATGAGATTATCATCGCCAATGATTTAAAAAATCGCCTTGCCGGATTCGGATATGAGGTAGTGGGAATTGATGGTAAAGGGGAAAAAGCAATTGAATCAATCGATGAACTTGCAATAGCCGGCAATCAACCGGATATCGTTATCATGGATATCACTCTTGCTGGAAAAATGGATGGAATTGAAACAGCAAAAATCCTTTCGGAAAAACACCAATGCGGAATTATTTTTCTGACATCAATGGATAAAGTAGAAGCATTTAACAAGACTTTTTGGATCAAGCCATATGCTTATGTTTTCAAGCCAGTTGACATTGATCAGCTAAAAATGTCAATTGAACTTTCCGCCTACCAGCGAAATCTTGAACTCTCTCAGAAAAAAGCCATTGCGGATCTTAAAAACGAAGTTGAACAACGGAAGAAAGCAGAAAAAGAAACAGAGATGCGCTTGCAGGAAAAGATTAAGGCTGAACATAAGGTCAATCAATTGCACAGGCAAAAACATCAGATAGAGATGGACCTCATTAACCGTGAACTTGCAACTTCATCAATTTTTATTTCTCAAAAGAACAAGATCATTGGGCTTATAAGGAAAGATGTAAACCGGTACCTCAGAAAAGGAAAGTCTATAACTAAAAGCGATTTTGTGAAAATACTGAAAACCATAGATGAGAATGTTAAATTTGAAAACGATTGGTACCGGATCAAGGCTCATTTCGAAAAAATCCATCCCGGGTTTTTTGACCGGTTGCGTGAAAAATTTCCTCAACTGACACCTAACGATCATAAGCTCTGTGCTCTCCTGCGAATGAATTTAAGCACAAAAGAAATATCACAAATCCTGAAAATCACAGCTCCAAGTACAGAAATTTCCCGGATCCGCCTTAGAAAGAAATTGGCTCTTCCAAAGAATGTCAACCTTGTCCAGTTTATTTGCCTGGTCTGACAATATCTCAGATAACTCAATAAAAAAAAGGCTGAACCATCATGATTCAGCCTTTTTTTTTATTGTTTAAACAGGTTACAATTCTTTCATTAGTTCATCTGTTAATGTAAGGTTGTGATAAACATTCTGTACATCTTCATCTTCTTCGATAATGTCGATCAGTTTTAACACTTTTCTTGCTGATTCGGCATCAAGAGTTTCCGTGGTTTTTGGAATGCGTTGCAAGGATGCACTTTCCGGTTCAATGTGCAGGTGTTCCAGCTTTTTCACCATATTTCCGAAGTCCTCCATAGCAGTCGTGATGGTGAAGAAATCATCTTCAAGGGTTATATCTTCGGCCCCGGCGTCAATGACTTCCATTTCAAATTCTTCAGGATTTAATTCCCCCTTGGGAATTACAAAAATACCTTTCCTGTCAAAAAGATAGTTGAGCGAACCATTTTTACCAAGTTCGCCGCCGTGTTTGTTAAAATACGCTCTTATGTTGCTGACAGTCCTCTGGATATTATCTGTTGTAGCATCCACAAATATGGCAATCCCGTGAGGACCCTTCCCTTCATATGTAGTCTCTGTCAGCGCAGCGGCATCCTTATCAGCTCCTTTATTGATTGCACGTTGGATCGTTTCCTTGGGCATACTGGCTCCTTTTGCATTTGCAATGGCAAGCCTCAGGCGGGGGTTGTGTTCGGGGTCAGTACCACTTTCTTTCACAGAGATTGTGATGTCCTTAATGATTTTGGAAAAAATCTTGGAACGCTTTGCGTCTAAAGCTCCTTTTTTTCGCTTAATTGTTGACCATTTATTATGCCCGGACATAAAATTTGGGATTGGTGGGTATTCCGTAAACTATTGATTGTTGCAAATTTTCTGTGTAAAAATAATAAAAATTGGCTTATTTATACAAAAACCCTTGGTAAATTTGGTGCGGACATTCTCCAAGGAATAAATAATGTTAAAGTGATCCGGTTTAAATGTTTCTTTCTTTTTGTTTTACTGATACCAATCCTTTTGTGCCACTGCGCCAATCCGATGGCACCTGAAGGAGGCAAGAAAGATATCAAACCTCCAAAGGTGATCTCTTGCGATCCTCCTGCTTATTCCACTAATTTTCGTAAAAAAGAGATACGTATTACTTTCAATAAGTACATTCAGTTAAAGGATCAGAGTAACCAGGTATATATTGATCCACCATTGCTGCCTCACAATGACATACGGCTTCACGGCAAATCCATCTTTATCAAACTACCCGATACATTGAAATCCAACACCACCTATTCGATCAACTTCGGTGATGCAATTGAAGATATTACAGAGAATAATATCCTCCATGATTATGCTTATGTGTTTTCAACTGGTTCATATATCGATTCGCTGAGTCTGTCAGGAAAGGTAATCAATACATTTGACCAGGTTCCGCAAAAAGATGTGTTTGCAATGATATATATCAATAATAACGATACCCTGCCCCTGGATTCTCTTCCATTTCATGTCAAACCATACTATAGGACGAAAACGACTGAAAATGGGGAATTTACATTTAAGAACTTGTTAGATGTGCCTTTCTTATTATTCGCCTTAAAGGACATGAACAATAATTATATTTTCGATCTGCCAAATGAAAAAATTGCATTCTGTGACAGCCTTGTCAAAGGAATATATATCAAACCGTTGCCACATGATACCCTTAAAAAAGATTCAACTGCAAAACATGATACACTCACCCCCAAAAAAGATACTGGTAGTATCACTAAAACATTAATACCTGGCTACACACTGATGCTATTCGAAGAAATTGATTCTACACAAAAAATTCTTAAAGCCGATATGGTTAGTGACAATCAGGTTGGTATTTCCTATCGGTTTCCTGCCATAAACCCAAAATTTATCCCACTGAATATTTCTGATACTTCGGGATGGATGATCCCGGAATTCAATTCAAGGAGGGATTCCGTTTTTTTATGGTTAAAGAATACAGGAAAAGATTCTCTTTATCTTCGTTTGATTGACAACGGTAGGACCATTGACACAGCCAGGATCGACCTCAGAAAAAAAACACTTAAGAAGAAAAAAAATGATAAAGGACCCGCCAAAGCGATTAAATTAGTCCTGGCCACCAATATGCCTGATGGCCGGCTAAATCAGTACAAAAATGATCCCATTGTCATCTTTTCATATCCTCTGGCTGGCTATGATCTCTCCCGCATCAAAATGGTGGATGGTAAGGATACAGTTAAACCAAAAGTGACTTTTTCTGATTCAATTAAAAGAAAACTGCGGATTCTGTATAAATGGAAAGAAGACCATCCTTACCTGCTGATCATCCCCGATTCGATCTTCACGTCTGTTAATGGCAATTCAAATGACTCTTTGGTTTTTCCTTTCAGGAGTCACGCTCTAAGAGATTTTGGATCAATTCAGATGACGATAAACATCAAAAATCCTTCAGGTAATTACATTATTCAACTCATGGATGAAAAAGAAAATATATTGGAGCAACAGATCATTAATGCATCCGGTAAAGTGAAATTTGATTACCTCTTTCCTGGAAAATTCAAGATAAAGTGCATCTATGACCGTAATAGAAATGGCAGGTGGGACACAGGAAAATTCTCCAGGAAACTCCAGCCTGAAAAGGTACAATATTACCAGAAAACGATTGAGGTCCGCGCAAACTGGGATATTGATGAATCCTGGGATCTTTGATAGGTTTTGTTAGCTGACCCCGCAACGGTTAATACAGTCAATGACTGCTGTCAGATGTTCAAATTTTAATGAATAAAAGATCATCTTCCCATCGCGCTTGGAATCAAGCAATCCCTTGTTTTTTAGTATGTTCAGATGATGAGATGCAGAAGCCTGTTCAAGATTCAGATGCTCATAAATCTCAGTAACAGTCATTTTTGAATTTACCGTGAGCAAATCAATGATGGCAATTCTCATTGGATGAGCAATTGCTCTTAATTTACTCGCTGCCATTTCAAGTTTTTCAACGTCTAATGTTGCTTTTTTCATCAAAAATAAAATTAAGTCTGGTTGTTATTAAGTCTGATAGATAGATAGCTATATTGAGAAATAATGCAAATGCAAATATAATAAAAAACATAAATCATAAATAAATATATAGATATATTAAAATTATTTTTCGAAAAGGTCGGTAAATGAAAATGTCATTCCGTCAAACAATCCCCGGTCACTAATCTTTAGGGTGGGTATAACAAGGAGGGCCATGAACGATAAGGTCATAAAAGGTGCTTGCAGTGAACTTTTCATCTTTGTTTTAACAAATTCATCCAGGATTTGATAATGTTGGGCGACTTTATATCCATCTTCAACCGACATGATCCCGGCAACTGGTAGAGGAAGAACAGAGAGTTTATCCTTACAGGCAAGGGAGACACCTCCCTTTGACCGTATGATTGCATTGGTGGCTTCTACGATGAATCCATCATCGGTACCCACGGCTATAAGATTGTGGCTGTCATGAGCGACGCTTGATGCGATAGCCCCCGATTTTAAACCAAAACCATGGATGAATCCGATGGCTGGCGGTGCCTGAAAGTACCGGTTCACTACAACAATTTTAAGGATGTCGTTCTCCGGATCTGTTTTGACTTCATTATTCTCAATCCTGGCATCGACGCTCAATTTTTCAGTCACTAGTTGTCCATCTATGGCTTTGATCACTTTAATCCTTTTCCCTTTTGGCCTTACCATAATATCTCTTTGTTCTATCAGGCTTGCATGGAACTGGTTCACAGATGATATACCGACAGTTGGGATTAATGATTTTCCCTTCTCGGCAACTTTCCTTCCATCGATATAAGTTGCAAGGATTGTGAAGTTTTCAAGGTTGTCGACCAGGAGGAAATCTGCAGGATCACCTTGCTGAAGCAAACCAACGTCAAGGTGATAGTGCTTTACTGGATTTAAAGTGGCACAACGAAGTACTTGTATTTTATCATATCCAAGGGCAAAAGCTTTTTTCACAAGTTGATTGATATGGCCTGAAACTAAGTCGTTTGGATGTTTATCATCGGAACAAAACATCACCCATTCAGGATGTTCCGGTATTAGTTCGGCCAGTGCCTCAAAATTTTTTGCAGCGCTCCCTTCCCTGATCAGGATCTTCATCCCATATTTAATTTTTTCAAGGGCTTCCTGAAGAGTGTAACATTCATGGTCTGTAGTGATCCCTGCCTGGATATATCTCCTGGCCTGCTCACCGGTGAGCCCCGGTGCATGCCCGTCTACCGGCTTACCATATTGCTTTGCCAGGGCAAGTTTCTGTGCAACAAGTTTATCCCCGGATACGATGCCCGGAAAATTCATCATCTCTGAAAGATAAAGAATATCATCAGACTGCAGCAACTCATCAAGTTCATCAAGACCCAGGCTTCCACCTGCTGTCTCAAAGGCAGTGGCAGGAACACAAGATGGGGCACCAAAATAAAACTTAACAGGTACCTTTTTCCCGTTTTCGATCATGAAGCGAACACCTTCTAAACCCAAGACATTTGCTATCTCATGAGGATCAGACACAGTGCCAACGGTTCCGTGTACCACGGCCAGCCGGGCAAATTCGGAAGGAACAAGCATGGAGCTTTCAATATGGATATGGGCATCGATCAATCCAGGTAAGATGTAAATATTCTCGTCAGTATATTCCTCGCGGATCTTTTCAATCCTCGAATTCCTGACAATGATCACACCTTTAAAGATCCTCTCCCCTACTACATCCACTATATTACCTCTGAACTCAAGATCTTTCATTTCTATAACTTATTTTCTCATTTTCTGTTTATTTTACTGTCATTAAACGCCAGCTGGCCACAGGCAGCATTGATGGTTCTGCCCCGGCTTTTTCTAATATTTACTACCAGGTTTTTGCTCTCAAGAAATTCTTTGAATGCCCGGGTTTTTTCAGGTGTGCTTTGTAAAAAACTGCTTCTATCAACAGCATTATAACTAATGAGGTTGAGCTTTACCGGAAAACTTTTACAGAAAACAGCCAAATCCTTTGCATCCTCGAGGCTGTCATTAAAGTCCTTGAAGAGGATATATTCGATCGTGAAGCGTTTGCCGGTTTTTGTATGATAATATTGTAATGCTTTGGTCAATTCCTGTAAAGGATACTTTTTATTTATTGGGATGA
Source organism: uncultured Bacteroidales bacterium (assembly GCA_963768805.1). Lineage (GTDB taxonomy): Bacteria > Bacteroidota > Bacteroidia > Bacteroidales > FEN-979 > FEN-979. Next base: position 89,742 of record CAVYJI010000005.1, read on the forward strand.
TCTGGTCTCTTTTTACATCCGTTGCTGCATGCAACGACAATGCAAATTGAAATCTGGATTTGTCATCCGCCATTTTTTTTATCATTCCGGGAATTCCCACGCTTGAAACCGTGATCCTTTGCGGTGACATTCCAAGTGATTCTTTTGATGTGACTTTTTCAATGGCTCGGATTACTTCATTATAGTTCATCAGGGGTTCCCCCATGCCCATGAATACAATATTTGATAATGGCTGGCCATGGTACTTCTGCGACTGATTGTTCAAGAGCACAACCTGGTCAAATATCTCAGTAAAAATAAGGTTGCGACGGAATCCTAGCATGCCTGTGGCACAAAACCGGCAGGCAAGAGCACAGCCTGCCTGGGATGAAACACATGCTGTAGTTCGGTTCTCATCAGCGATCAGTACACTTTCTACAAGCGCCTGGTCACCAACTTTAAATGTAGATCTAATTGTACCGTCAGGGTCATGAAGCTCTTTTTCTGTCTGCAAAACCCGGAATTGAAAATTTTCTTCAAGCAGTTGACGGTCCTCCCTTGAAAGGTTCGTCATTTCACTGAATGAACGGCAGGCTTTTTTCCAGATCCATTCATAAACTTGTTTTGCCCGGAAAGGTTTTTCGTTTTTCCCTCGAAAGAAGTCCTCAATTTCAATGAAGGAAAGATAACGTATATCTTTTTTCTCTACCATTCATCCTTCTTTATCACTTTTGGTTTCATGCCTTCTTTCAAATTAACAATAAGATGCTGCATAGTGGTGTCAACCTGGTAAAGATAATTTTCCATCTGAGGGTTATAAGAAGGATCATTTTTATTTAGCCATTTCTCGAGTGGAATGCGTGAAATCCCTTTCAGGGAAAAGTTGGTTATGGTGTACCTGTATTTATTGTCTTTGAATTCAAGCCTGAAATCATAGTAAACCATTCCTGCGTTTATCTGTGTATTATCAGGATCATAAAAATAAAGCCGTAATCTTCCTGTTCCTTCTATCTTCCCGTTAACCTTATCCTGGACTTTCGTGACACTTCCGGGATTCAAATAATAAGATCGTATCCATTCTGCGCCACGATCATATAAAACATCTTTGACTCCTTCCTGGTTTACGACATCTCTGTATAGTATAAGTTTCGAATCAGGATCGATCGGAAGATTAGGCGCAAGTGTATTTGTCTGTGAAAAACAAATGCCTGAAATTATAGAGAAAAATAAAAAACTGAAGATACGCTTCATAAGATCTCATTTGTTTAAAATGACCTCACAATATTATAATTAATTACGATATTTCTTTATCTTTATTGCAGGAACTTATTAACCGGTAAGGGCTTATATCTACCATTCTTTTTGCTGCCGTTTGTAAAATTGCAGGCATAAAAAAACCCCGTTTCTTCGGGGTTTTTTTATTGCAATAAAGTGATTAGTACATATCACCCATTCCTCCACCGTAGCCACCGGGACCCATCGGCATTTTGGGCTCTTTCTCTTCTTTATGTGTTGCTACAACACATTCGGTCGTTAATAACATTCCTGCAATTGATGCAGCATTTTCAAGAGCAACGCGTGCTACTTTGGTTGGATCGATCACCCCGGATTTGAGCAGATTTTCATACTTTTCTGTACGTGCGTTATAACCGAAATCATCTTTCCCTTCTTTTACCTTTTGTGCAACAACAGAGCCATCAAGACCTGCATTTTCGACGATCTGGCGTAAAGGTTCTTCCAGGGCTCTCTTAACTATCATAATACCAGTCGTTTCATCGTCATTATCACCTTTCAATTTTTCTACGGCAGGAATTGCACGGATATATCCTACACCCCCGCCCGGTATAATACCTTCTTCAATAGCAGCACGAGTTGCATGCAATGCATCATCAAAACGGTCTTTCTTCTCTTTCATTTCGACTTCGCTGGCAGCACCCACATAGATCACGGCAACCCCGCCTGACAGTTTGGCCAAACGTTCCTGTAGTTTTTCTTTATCATAATCCGATGTTGTGGTACCGATCTGAGCTTTGATCTGATTTACTCTGGCTTCAATATCTGATTTCTTGCCTTTACCGCTTACAATGGTGGTATTGTCTTTGTCAATCGTTACTTTCTCTGCTTCGCCAAGATACTGCAGGGTAGTATCTTCAAGCTTATATCCTTTTTCCTCGGAAATCACAATGCCACCGGTAAGAACTGCAATATCTTCCAGCATTTCTTTTCTCCGGTCGCCAAATCCCGGCGCCTTTATAGCAGCAACTTTAAGTGAACCACGGATTTTATTTACCACCAGGGTAGCCAATGCTTCCCCTTCAATATCTTCAGAAATGATAATCAATGGACGGCCAGTCTGAACGACTTTCTCCAGTAAAGGAAGCAGATCTTTCATGATCGAGATCTTTTTATCATAGATCAGGATATATGGATTTTCATAAACAGCTTCCATCTTTTCGGTATCGGTTATAAAATAAGGAGAGATGTAACCCCGATCGAATTGCATTCCTTCAACAACTTTTACTGTTGTTTCAATACCTTTTGCTTCTTCAATGGTTATGACGCCTTCTTTTTTCACTTTTGTCATTGCTTCAGCAATCATCTTCCCTATGAAAGTATCGTTGTTTGCTGAAACTGAAGCGACCTGTTCAATTTTCTCAAGGCTGTCACCTATCTGTTTTGTTTGTTTTTTTAGGGAGGCTATGACTTCTGCCACAGCTTTATCAATGCCTCTTTTCAGGTCCATTGGATTGGCACCTGCAGTTACATTTTTCAGCCCGGTTGTGAAGATAGCTTGTGCTAAAACGGTTGCGGTTGTGGTCCCGTCACCAGCCAGTTCACTTGTCTTGGAAGCTACTTCCTTGACCATCTGGGCACCCATATTCTCGGTCGTGTCTTTCAACTCGATCTCCTTTGCCACTGTAACACCATCTTTTGTAATCATCGGCGACCCATAAGATTTGTCTATGATCACATTTCTTCCACTGGGGCCCAGTGTTACTTTAACCGCATTTGAAAGCTCATCAACGCCTTTCTTTAATGCTTCTCTTGCCTTAATATTGAAAATAATATCTTTTGCCATAATTTCTTGCTTTTTTTAAGGTGATTTTCTATGATTTCTTAAAAATTAAACGATTGCAACGATATCGGATTCGCGCATGATCAGATAGTTTTTCCCACCTAAGGTGAGCTCAGTTCCGGCATATTTACCATACAGAACCGTATCTCCTATTTTCACTGTCATCGGCTCATCTTTTTTGCCAGATCCAACTGCGATAACTGTACCTTTCTGGGGTTTTTCTTTTGCGGTATCGGGGATAATAATACCTGCTGCGGTTTTTTCTTCAGCTGCATCTGGTTCAATTAACACACGATCAGCCAAAGGTGTAATCTTCAATTTTGCCATAAACGATTATTTTTAAGTTAAACATTAAAAAAGATTCGGATAAATATTGTCAAGTACCTGTCATATTTTATGCCAAATGAATTCCCATGATTAAAATGAGACATTATTTCAGTTTAATATTGAACGGAAATAAAAATGTCAGAATGATATGACATTCTGACACCTTTTATTCTCATTTGTTCCTGTATTGGTTATTTCTTGGCGGGCGGTACCTGGAAATTTTTTACTGGCTGCGTCTTCGTATTATCGATCTGTTTCTTTATCTCGCTTTCTTGTGTTTTGACAGTTCCCTGGTTTTTAGGGATGATCAAAATAGAGAAAAGACTCAGAACCAACAGGATAATAGCTAAAGTCCATGTTGTCTTTTCAAGAAAATCTGCAGTTTTCCTGACACCCATAAATTGGTTAGAGGATTGGAAGTTGGAAGCAAGGCCCCCACCTTTTGAATTTTGGACCAATACGATCAAAACCAGTAAAACGCAGGTGATGAGGATCAAAACGGATACTAAAATGTAAATGCCCATAAAATTTATCTATTAATTATAAAAAGCGTCGCCTTTATTTCATTACAGGGATTACTCGCTTATTTTTTCAATTTGGGCTGCAAAGTAACTGCTTTTTTCGGGAAAAAGCAAACTTAATCTTTCATAAATCATCTTTGCCTTTGCGATGTTACCCTGTTTCAGGTACAATGTTGCGAGTGTTTCGCTAACTATATCATTATCATCAATATTACTTTTTTCCGCAAACTCTGAAGGCTTGAAAAAAGAGGCTTTAGGTTGTGATATCTTGGGTTCCTCGGTAATGAACTTTTCAATGATCTCTTCCTTTGATAAAAGATCAGTCTTTACCTCTTCTTTCTGCTCCAATATCATTCGGCTCTCTGAACTTTCTTCCCTGAACTCAACATGCTTTTCTGATTCAATCTCAATCAGCCTTCTTCTCACCAGTTCAATCAATTGATCCTTTGAAGTTGCTTTCGCCTGATCAATGCTTTGTGAGGGAAATTCTGACTGACTGATGACCGATTCTGCAGGTTCAACATTCAGCTTTTCTGTCTGAGAAACGATTATTTCAGGTTCATTACTGATGGGAGGAAGTAATTTTTCAGGGAAGCGTCGTTCAATAAATGGGGTAGATTCCAAAGTGGTTGTACTCCCAATAAGTTCCTTAAGTCTTTTCCGGCTGGATGCATAAGCTGCTGCCTTTTTTAATTGGAAATTAATTTCGTGGTCGTTGGCTGCATTGAGTAGACAGGTATATAAAATCTGGATAGAAGAACAATAGGAAAATCGTTCGACAAGGTCGCGCAGATCATCCTTCGTTAACCTGCCAACGGTCTGGGGATGCTGGATAAAAGCGGTAAAATCCTGACGGTTCATGGATCACCAATTGACAACACACTGGTTAAAGATATCCTGGATGAGCTGATCGTCAATTTGCTTGATTAACTGATCCTGTAACGCTGATAGATTCTGTGTACTTGAGTAATCCTGGTAACGGCTGAACGTTTTATTTTCGAAATTCTGTTTTTCATTCTTCCTGTTAATGAATTTCACGGTCACTGAAATGGTGAGTCGGTTCTGAGCAGCCGTTTCATTTCCCTGAATGGCAATTGGCTGAATGGTATAACTCGTAATGGCTCCCTCTATCTCAAGATCACCATTATGGTCAACAAGGATCAGCTTGGTCTGTGAAGTAAAATAATCCTTAAGGCCATCTGTTAAAACCCTGCTGAGGGTCGGCACTACAAGGGATGCATTATTTGCAAAATATCCAATGGAAATTGTTTTTACATTCGGAGATATTGAAGCTCCGGTAAACGAATAACTCATACGGCAGGAGTCTTGGACCACCGAAAGAACGAAAAAGAGGATGAAGCATAATTTATATGCAGTTTTCCCGGCAAGCTTGTCTGAATAAAGGATCAATGTCTTTTTCTGGTTAATTGGAGTATAAAATCATGGTGAACCAGTTATGATTCAATGTTGTAATCCCTGATCTTCCGGTAAAGTGTTCGTTCGGCGATGCCCAGTTCCTTGGCTGCATTTTTTCTCTTCCCTTTATATTTCTGAAGGGCTTTCCGGATAATGTCCGCCTCCTTCTTTGCGAGCGAGAGTGATTCTTCGACTTCTTCTGGCTCCTGGATTGGTTCGTCTATGGATTTATCAGGTGTATGCATGATAATGGGCTCTTGCTTGTCGTTAACATCCTGAAAATCCTTATAAAGGCGTTTAATGATATGTGAATTTTCTCCCAATGCTTCATTTGCTGATTCATTTTTCATCAGACTCATCACCAGTTGTTTCAGGTCATTTACATCCTTCTTCATGTCAAACAACACCTTATATAGAAGTTCCCTTTCTGAGAAATGTCCTGAATTATCCCCCTTATAAAGCATAGGCAGGTCATTATTCTGAGGATGAGGTATATATTTGGCAAGGGTCTCGGCAGAAATATTACGGGTCTTCTCTATAATCGAGATCTGTTCGGTGATATTCTTTAACTGCCGGATGTTACCGGGCCAGCGATAATTTATAAGCATGTGCTGTCCTTCTTCATCCAGGGTTATACCTGGCATCCTGTATTTTTCTGCAGCATCCGATGCAAACTTCCGGAAGAGCAGGAAAATGTCTTCTTTTCTCTCTCTGAGTGCGGGTACAGAAATAGGGACCGTACTTAACCGGTAATATAGATCCTGCCTGAATTTCCCCATATTAATGGCATCTGGGATGTTGATATTTGTAGCTCCTACAACCCTGACATTGGTTTTCAGCACCTTAGAGGAGCCCACCCGCATAAATTCTCCGGATTCTAATACCCTGAGCAATCGAACTTGCGTAGATAGAGGAAGTTCAGCCACTTCATCCAGGAAGATAGTCCCTCCGTTGACAACCTCAAAATATCCTTTCCTCGCTTCATGTGCCCCGGTGAATGACCCTTTCTCATGTCCAAAAAGCTCCGAATCTATCGTCCCCTCCGGAATTGCTCCGCAATTCACTGCAATGTAAGGTCCATGTTTCCTGGAACTTAGCTGGTGAATAATCTTTGGAAAGAACTCTTTACCTGTTCCGCTCTCACCGGAAACCAATACTGTAATATCCGTCGTGGCTACCTGTCGTGCAATGTCAATGGCCCGATCAAGTAATACCGAATTACCGATAATCCCAAACCGCAGCTTTATTGACAGAATATCCATATAATAAATTTTATTGACGTAAAATTACGAAAGTTTTACCTTCTTTTATCCAGAACTTCCCGCTTTATTCTTGCAAGGTGTCCTCTTCCAAGTGCTTTGACTTCACACCCAAGCCTGTAATATGACCGGATCTGATCATCGCTGAGGATACCGAAAGCATCAATGATGGCAATCGGACCTCCTGCCCATTTTACGATATCCTCCGGTTTCAGTTTAAGGTAGGGAGCATGTGGAACGGCTAAAATCAAAGCTTCAACACCCTTTATCGCTTTTTTCAGATCTTTTTGAACAACAATATTCTTGAGATGTTCCTGGTTCCTGAAAAAGCGCTTCCATGAATGTCCTGGCGCAGGATATTCATCCTGATCCTCAAGTTCATACCAATGATCTACATATGGATCATGGACACGGATCTCTGCATTCATCTCCGTTAGTTTACGCGCAACCATCTCACTTCCGCTGTACCTGGTATCACCTACATCCTGGCGGTAACTTGCACCGCATAACAATACTTCCGCTCCTGCAATATACCGGCCCATGTTTCGCAAGGCATCACGCGTGAGCTCTGCGACATGCAATGCCCTTGTATCATTAATATCAATTGCAACAGGTGTGAGCTGAAACACTTTATCCCCATCTTCAAATCCAAGGATATGCTTGTATGCCCAATATCCCAACCCGCCATCTTTAGGCAAACAATATCCTCCTATTCCAGGTCCCGGGAAGATGATATTGCTGTGTGTGGGCCTCATCTTGATCGCTTTGATAACTTTGATCAGGTCTACACCATTCCGTTCTGCAAATAGACTCCATTCGTTCAGAAAAGCGAGAATGGTAGCACGGTAAGAATTTTCGACGATCTTCGTCGTTTCCGATTCAATAGGTCGATCCATCACCGTAAGAAGAAAATCTTTTGTATTCAGGACCTCATGAAGGAACTTTTCGACCCGCTTCCGTGCAACTTCCTCGCATCCTGAGCATACTCGCCAGAAATCACGGATGGAAGCAACATATTGCTTTCCTGGCATTACCCGCTCGAAACTATGAGCCAGCAACGGAATCTGTCGAATACCTCTTTTTACAAATGCTTTCTTCAGGATCGGCCATGCAACAAACTCAGTGGTTCCCGGAGCAACAGTTGTTTCAATCAGGACCAGACACTTTGGCGGAATTTTTTCGCCGATCGTGCGCATAGTGTCCTCCAGCGCAGCCATATCAGCGGTCCCTGATCTCATATTCCCGATTTCTTTCTTTGAAAAATCACATTGTACATCTACAACAACACAATCAGCAAACTGAAGGACATTGCTGTTAAAGGTTGCAACCAACGTTTTCGATTTTTTTACACACCTCTGTATAAGTAAATCAACTTCAGGATCTTCTGCTTTGACCGGACTAATTCCTTTATTTATCATAGGGATCTTCCAATAGCTCCGTACACTCGGCCGCTGGCATCCGATCACAAATTTTGAATGTTTTCCATCCTTGTCTTTCGTATCTGCTACGATAGCAGCCATCACCGCCCCAACAAACCCGAGCCCCATTACAACGACAATCTCTTTTTTCTCTTTCCTTGCCTTGTCCACAAGATTTTTGATCCTTCTAAGTTCAACTTCATAATCCTTTTCCTGAGGAACAGCATATTTCTCTCCTGTAGGACTAACTGAATTTTGTATCGTCTCTTTTTTCATATTGTCAAATTAGCTTGGCTGTTTATATTTTCTGTATTATCTGACCCTCGCGTTTAACTTTTCAGCATAAGTCTTGATTAATCGGTTCATGGTCTTATCGATTTCCTCATCTGTGAGTGTTTTCTCATCATCCCGTAAAATAAAATATAAAGCATAAGATTTTTTACCGGCTTCAATCTTTTCACCTTCGTAAACATCAAATAAGCCGACTTCCTTTAGTAGCTTACGTTCTGTTTCATAAGCCAATCTTTCAATTTCTGCATATGATACAGACCTGTCCAACTGTAAAGCAAGATCCCTGCGAACTTCCGGGAATTTCGGCAACTCGGCCACGGCTTTATCTATCTCAGTTATGTTATTGATGAGAAGGGTCCAGTTGAAATCAGCATAAAACACATCCTGCCGGATATCTGACTTTGTTAATGCTGCCTGTGAAAGTGAGCCAAAGTTGACCAATGTGCCCTCTTTTATCTTATATGCTATACCCTGGCTAAAGATCTCTGAATTGCTTGAGACCAGTTCTAATGATGAAGTTGAAATGCCGGTATTGTTAAGAATGGCATCAACAAACCCTTTCAGATCATAAATCTCAACTTTTCTGTCCGGTATGTTCCAGTTTTCTTTCTGCACTCTTCCTGTCATAAAAATAGAAAGATGGTGTTGTTCATCGAATTTGTTAAGAGGGAACTTATCTTCCTGTGGTTTATTATTGAGAAAATAACAATTGCCGAATTCAAAAACTTTACAATCAGGAATTTTCCGGTTTTGGTTATAAACAAGCGTCTCAAGTCCGCCATAAAGCAACGTTTGCCGCAATACATCCAGATCTCTGCTAAGGGGATTAAGTATCTTTACGTTATGTTCAACCGGGTAATCCGGATTGTTTTCGTAATAAGAGGATCGCGTCAGTGAATTGTTAATGATCTCATTGAAGCCATTTCCACAGAGGTAATCTGAGACCCGGTTTTTAATTTTCTCCGGGTCTGGTTTGGGAGAAAATGAGATTGAAGAATGGATACTCGGAGAAAATTCAATGTTGTTATATCCATAAATTCGCAAGACCTCCTCAATTACATCAGCTTCTCGCGTTACATCCACTTTATAAGAAGGGATTTCAAGGCTCAACCCTTCATCGGATTCAGAAAGAATATTAATGCCAAGGGATGTAAGGATCTTTTTGACGGTTTTTCTATCAATGACCTTTCCGGTCAGACGGTCAAGATGAGTAAATGATAAAAGAACCCGGGTGTTGTTCTTAGCTATAGGATAAATATCCACGATACTTGATGCGATTTCGCCACCGGTAATCTCCTGGATCAATAAAGCAGCCCTCTTCAGGGCATAAACTGTAATGTTGATATCTGCCCCGCGCTCAAACCGGAAAGAAGCATCGGTCTGCAAACCATGATATCTTGCCGTTTTTCTTATGCTGCGGGGATCGAAACATGCGCTTTCAAGGAATACCGATGTGGTACTTGGAGTTACACCCGAATCTAATCCGCCAAAAACACCGGCAATGCACATAGGTTCATCGGCATTGCAGATCATCAGGTCCTGGTTCGTTATTTCCCGCTCCACTCCGTCAAGTGTGATAAATTTATTCTCCGTAGGAAACTTTTTAATGATGACTTTATTCCCTTTGATCCTGTCAGCATCGAATGCATGCAAAGGCTGGCCCAATTCCAGCAGGATGAAATTGGTTATGTCAACAATGTTGTTGATCGGTCTGAGACCAACTGCATTAAGCCTGTTTTTCAACCAGGACGGTGATTCTTTTATTGTGATCCCTGTAAAAGTCAATCCGGAATATCTCGGGCAGGCTTCCGGATCTTCGATAACCACATCTATTTTCCTGCCTCGTTTTGAATCATCGAAATCCCCCGTACCAGGATATCTCAACGTTGCAGAACGTGTTTCATCATTTCCTCTCATGCTGTTCAGCACTGCCACAAGGTCCCTGGCAACCCCAATGTGAGATGTTGCATCTGAACGATTCGGCGTCAGCCCGATTTCAAATATTATATCTTCGTCAACTTTAAAATAATCCTTTGCCGGGGTCCCCTGAATTGCCTTGGGATCAAGTACCATGATCCCGTCATGGGATTGCCCCAGGCCAAGTTCATCTTCTGCACAGATCATCCCTTCCGATATCTCTCCGCGAATCTTAGCCCTTTGGATTGTGATCTCCTTATTATTAAAAAAGAGAGTGGTTCCTACTGTAGCCACAGCGACTTTTTGTCCTGCTGCTACATTAGACGCCCCGCAAACAATCTTTAAAGGCTCCCTGGCACCAATATCAACTGTTGTAACACTAAGATGATCTGATCCGGGGTGTTTTATGCAAGTCAGAACCCGACCAATGACAACCCCCTTGAGACCACCCTTAACCGGGAACCAAACCTCCATATTCTCAACCTCCAGTCCGCATCCGGTAAGTATCTCAGCTACTTCCGCTTGTTCCGGAAGTTCTGACACATATTCCTTTAACCAATTATAGGAGATCTTCATGCTTTCAACAATTTTTGGAATGTAAAAGTATTGAGAATTTCCTGAATTTCAACTGATCAGGCCCCAATTTTCCCTGTATTTGTTTATGATGTCAAGGTGCCGGGCCAGTACCGCGTTGTTCTCTTTCTCAAGGTCTGGATCGTCCCTGATGATATCAGTGGCCAGGTTTCGGGCAAATTTCAGGATTTTCTCATCGCGAACAATATCCGCAATTTTAAGGTTTAGGATCCCCGATTGCTGCGTTCCTTCTATATCTCCCGGTCCACGCAAGCGAAGGTCAGTTTCTGCAATAATGAAACCATCATTTGTATCAACCATAGTTTGAAGCCGCTTTTTGGCCTCACTGGTCATCTTGAACCCGGAAACCAGTACACAGTAGGATTGATCCGCCCCCCTTCCGACCCTTCCTCTCAGCTGGTGAAGCTGCGAAAGACCAAATCGCTCTGCATTTTCAATGACCATCAGGGAAGCATTGGGAATATCTACTCCGACTTCAATAACGGTAGTGGCAACTAGGATCTGGATATCTTTTTTCAAAAAACGTTGCATTGTATCATCCTTCTCCTTTTGCTTCATCTTCCCATGTACCATTCCTATTGCATATTTCGGGTCCGGGAATATTCTTTTTATCGATTCATAACCTTCCATTAGGTTCTTCAAATCCAGTGTTTCAGATTCTTCGATCAACGGAAAAACAATATAGACCTGTGTTCCTTTATCGATTTGTTTCCTGATAAAATCAAATACCTGTTCTTGTTTTGATTCATAGACATGCTTGGTAATCACTGGCTTCCGGCCTGGAGGCATCTCGTCAATGATAGAGATGTCCAGGTCACCATATAATGTCATAGCGAGTGTTCGGGGAATGGGAGTAGCAGTCATTACAAGCACATGGGGTGCAACAGTATTTTTCTCCCATAACCGTGCCCGTTGCGCAACACCAAATCTATGTTGTTCATCAATAACGACAAATCCAAGGTTGTTGAACTGGACATTTTCTTCGAGAAGTGCATGAGTGCCTATCAGGATCTGTAAACTGCCGTCTGTCAATCCGGCTGTGATCTCTTTTCTTTTTTTGGCTTTCGTCGAGCCCGTGAGCAATTCAACATGGACATTTAACTCAGATAACATTTTCGAAATGTTCTGGTAATGCTGTTGCGCTAGTATCTCAGTCGGGGCCATCAAACAGGCCTGAAAGTTGTTATCCAATGCAATAAGTATAGTCATCAGGGCAACCAGCGTTTTTCCGCTGCCGACATCGCCTTGCAATAATCGATTCATCTGTTTCCCTGAACCAAGGTCTCCTCGGATTTCTTTGATTACACGTTTCTGGGCATTGGTCAGTTCAAAGGTTAAATAATGATAATAAAAATTATTCAGGTAAGCACCTACAACTGAAAACTTATGACCACTCTGTTTCCGGGTCCTTTGAAACTTCTGCTTCAACAGCCGGAGCTGTATATAAAAGAGTTCCTCAAATTTCAATCTGGCCTGGGCCTTTCGCAATATTTCATGATTTGCAGGAAAATGAATATTGATAAATGCTTCCTGGCGATTAATCAGTTTCAGGCTTGATAGGATTTCCGTGTTAAGGTTTTCAGGAATGTAAAACCGGTCACTCTGGATAAGTGTTCTTATGAGCCGGGAAATCCCTCTGCTGTCAAGTCCTCTTGATTTCAGTTTTTCAGTTGAACTGTATAAAGGCCTGAAATTATTACTGACAGAGGAAATATATTCATTTGGCAATTCAAGGTCCGGGTGTGCAATTGTAAGATGACCGTTGAACCAGGAAGGCTTCCCGAATGCGATGTATTCAGTTCCCGGTTTCACTTTATCCGCAATCCATTTAATACCCTGGAACCATATCAATTCAAGATCTCCCGAATCATCGGTCAAAGTAGCGATAAGTCTTTTTACACGCTGGCTCCCGATTATTTCTACATCCGTGATCTTTCCCCTGACCTGCACATAGGCAACATCATCCTTTACCTCAGCGATCTGCAATATTTTGCTGCGGTCGATATATCGGAATGGAAAGAAGGAAAGCAATTCCCCAAAGGTGAAAATATGCAATTCCTTTTTAAGCACATCGGCCCGGGCAGGACCAACACCTTTCAGATATTCAATCGGAGTTTCAAGAAAAGTGCCCATTTTCAATCTGTACATTGATCAGGGCAAAGTTATCGATTTAAGTGGAAATCATAAAAAAACCCTCCTTTTCGGGGAGGGCTCTTTTGATTCTTGATTGCAAGTCTCACTAATATTCCCAGGCATCCATCTCAAATTCAAATAACGAGGTCTTTGCCCTGTCAGCTTCCAGAAGTGCATCGACTCCTGTAGCATAATCAGAGATCTTCCGGTCATATACATTTTCTTCCTTGTAAATAAAACTGCTGAACATCCGTTTCATAAAGACATCGTCATAAGATAACCTGCCTGCATCTCCGTTTTTCAAATTGAATTGTTCAGTCTTTGCAAAGATATTGCGGCACTCAGGGTAATAGATCCAAAACATATCCATGTCCCCCCGGTATACACCCTGATCATCATAGCTCTCTTTTACCGGACAAATCCCGAGGATACGGCCTTCCAGCACTGAACGCTGGCGGTCAAACACCCATTGTTCCTTAAGTTTAAGCTTTTTAACATCCGTTGCCTCGAACGTTTCTATAATAGTTGTATCGTATTCAACATCGGTTCCCTCACGCAGTAAGGTCTTCTTTTTCGTCCTCTCCGATTGTTTCATGATTTCATTATATGTAATAGGCAGGATGAATTTGTCATCCTGATAAGCGGTGATCGTTCCTTCCTTCAAATTATCCAAGACAACCATCATAAAACTTTTCCAGGTTCCCTGCGGGGTCTCAGGGTAATAAAAAGGTTGGTTCATCTTTTCTTTCATGTCGATTTCCCGCCATATCCTTCTTGACCATACAACATCTGCTTCACGCAGAGGTACATAAGGGATCGGAGGCATCTGCAGGATGGCAGTCTTATCATAGATTCCATCCCTGGGTCCTGTATCCAGTACTTGGGAGTAAGTTCTGGCCGCTATCATTGCAAACGCAATAATGATCAGGCATTTTAACAAAGTTTTCATAAATCCTCCCTTATTAAATATTGAGTTAATATGGATTTATTTGAATTTATAACTTATATTCTTCATCTGCTGGTCGCCTCCGGGTCCTACTGCCATAATATTTTCTATCCAGATACGGTTGTTCCTTTTTGCTTTCTTGATCTTCGCAAGAAGGTCTTCAGATAGCTTATTTCCAGTCACATGCCGTTCGATGATACTTCCATCGATATCGGTTACGAAAACAAAATCTGTTATTTTATAGGTAACGTCGAAATCAAATCCAGCTGGTTTTTGAGCGGCTATGTAACCCACCGGAATATCGGATTTTGAAATGAGGCCTCCTTCAGGATTTCCGTCGATTAAAGCATTGAATATAGGTATCCTCTTTAACCGGAAAGTGCTGGAGCCCATCGATTTTGTTTTTCCGGAAAAAACGGCATTGACAGATATAACAGCCTCTTTTGCAATTGACGGAAGTGGAAGCCCCGACACGATCCATTGCTTGCCATCTGGCCTGATTTGTCCTACAGAAATAGACGGGATGATCCTTTCAGGACCACCGGGTACCGAAATATCTACCGGATTGTCAACACCAACATAAAATACATTCATTTTCGAAGGAGAGATGGTAATCCCGGGCCTTGCAACAATGAATTCGTCATGGAAATGGAAAGCCATTGTATCGCCAAGTGGTGAAACTATTTTAATGATGCCTGCAAATTTCTTTAATCCTTCAGCACTTCCGGCGAGTTTCAGGGTTACAGTGCCATTGGCTCCCTCCAGCGGCGTTGCATTCCGGTAACCCGCATCGGTTAGAGAATCAACTCCCAGAGAATATCTTACGTTCGGTTTGGCTTTTGTATCATAAGCCGCAACGACGATTTCTGCTTGGTACTCATCCCCCAGAAACACATAACTGCTTTTAGGGATGACTTTTGCATCGATTTTATCATATTTGAAGTCTTTTGCAGAAATTGAAGAGAGAAGGTAGTTAGTGACATCGAATTCTGCATTATAGACTTCTGCTTTGATTTTATTTAAAATGGTCACATCAGCAGCAAGAATAGTATGGTAAAAATTGTGCATTTCCCAGGGTTGCGAATTTCCATCAAGATCATAATATGGTCCTTTGGTTTCCAGGCCAATTTTAATAACATTACGGTATTTTGGATCAACTAGATCTAACATCTTTTTCTTATATTCAACCAACCTGTCTCTCAGTCTCCGGGCCTCTCCCCCTGAACCATCATGAGATCCTGCAATAAAATAATTGGTGGTGCGGTCAAAATTATCTTTCCTCTTTACATCCTTAAGGCTAATACCTTTGGCTTCCTTATAAGTATCAATACCATCAGTAATCTTAATGAGTACTGTTTTTATGCTGTCAATATATGATGCCAGATTTGTCGAAAGCAGATGGGCATCTTTGGCTTTCTCCCAATAGGGACCTACCTTGTTCGGATTAAGATCATACTGTAATTTAAAGTTACTGATTGTGGATTCCAGTTTCTTCGAGAACATTGCATTCGTAGTTTCCATACTTTCATTCACCACAATAAAAGCATCAAGAATTTGTTTCGAGACATTCAAAGCAAGCAACGCCGTGAGGACGAGATACATCATAGCGATCATCTTTTGCCTCGGGGTCTCCTTATATCCAGCCATCTAGTCTGTTATTTATTTATTAGTATTTTTTAGGATTTACAACTTATTCCCCGGATTATCGGTTGCCAATGCTCATAGCAGAAAGCATATTCCCATAAACTTTGTTGAGAGCGGCAATATTCTTGGAGAAAGCTTCCACTTCCTGCTTGAATTCAGATGTCTTTTCTATGGATTCATTCAACTGGGTGGTCAGTTTACTAAGAGTTTCACTGACTTTATTCGTTGAACTTAGTTGTTCGTTGGAACCTTGTAAGTGAAGTTCATATAAAGCATTAAGTGCCGATAGGTTGTTTGATATTTTTTGCAGTTGCTTGTTATAGTTGGTCTCTTCCATGGCAGAAGCGTGTAGGGCTTCTGATGTCTTCGAGAACAAGTCGGCAGATTCATTGTACTTCTCGACAAACTTATTGGTGGAAGTAGTTGCATTGATGATGCTGTTGGAGAATTCTTTGTTCAGCGAAATTTCATCTTTGATTGATTCTGATGCCTGGATATATGCATGCGAAAGATTCGAAGCACTCTTGGCGACAGATTGAATGTTGAGGAGCTGTTCTTCTGATGCAACAAAATTCTGATCCATCGTTTTTACTGTCTTTTTATAGGATTCATTCAGGACCGAAACAGAATCGGTTGCCGTTTTCATCGTGGAAATAAATTTATCATTGGCAACAGCAGCATTGCTGACATCTGAAAGTTTGGAAGTAGTATCCGTCAAACTGCGCAACCCCGCACCAAGGCTTTCGATCAATTCTGGTCCGATCTTAGCTTTTTCAAGCATTTTATCAAGTTCCTGAACTCCCGTATCTTCAGAACCGGGCTCCCCGGGTCCTTTATGATCGAGGCCGGCTAACTGTGGGTAAACAAGACTCCAGTCAGGATCAACGTGTGGTGGCTCAAACGCTGAGAAAAAGAAGATTATTGATTCTGTGCACAAACCTGCTATAAGCATATAATCAGCTCCCATGTAATGGTTGATCTTGAAAAGCGCACCAAGAATAACAACAGAAGCGCCCCAACCGTAAAGTTTGGCCATAAAGTTACGATACTGTCGCGTCCTGACTAAAGCATATATTCCCATAATAGTGATTGATTTAGTTTAAGTTTACGATTGATTTTATTAATAGCTTTTTCTAATCTCATTAATTGTACACGTGAGAAGCCCGGGCAGGATTATCATCTTTTTGTCTGCCAAGATAGGGCTGAATGGTCCGGAATCCGATGTAACATTTGGCTGTATCCTGGAATTCGAACGAACGGGTCGAAACACGCAGGAAATAAGCAATATCTTTCCAGGAACCGCCGCGTACGACTTTGCGCTTCATTGCAGGAGGATCTGAATCCTTTGCATTGTAAGTATAATCCGGGTTAAGATCCCATGTGAAATTGTATGAAGAAGGATAATAGGCTGACCGTGTCCATTCAGCGACATTACCGGCCATGTCATACAACCCGAAATCATTGGCAGGATAATGAGCACAGATCACTGTAGTAGCACCGCCATCATCTATATAATTGCCACGTAAAGGTTTAAAATTAGCAAGGAAACATCCTTTGTCATTCCTGGTATAAGGTCCTCCCCATGGATAAGGGTTGTTGTCATACCCGCCTCTTGCAGCCCATTCCCATTCAGCCTCAGTCGGTAACCTGAATTCACTGACAGAAGACTCGCCTTTTTTGCCGTACATGTAACTGTTTTTTAATTGTGTCCTCCAGATACAGAAAGCATTGGCCTGTTTCCAGGTAACACCAACAACAGGATAATTGTCATAGGCAGGGTGCCAGAAATATTTTTCAGTCTGGGGATCATTGAAGGAATATACATAGTCATGGATCCAGCAAAGGGTATCCGGGTAAACATTGATCACTTCTTTTCTTACATAAACCGACCGGTCTTTCAGGCCCTGCGGACGATTTGCCAACGCCCCTTCCTTTATGTCGCCGGACTGGCTGTAATCTTTCCTCGCTGCAGCTTTTAAGTCAACAAAATAATATTCAAAATAAAGTTTACGGGTATCTATCTCCTTGCGCCGGAAAAAACGTTCGCTTTCAGGAAGGTACATCTGCGACAGTGCATCACGGATGTCCTGCTGCTCCGAACTCCAATCTAGTTTGGCAGCCCAATTTAAAAATGGAGGATCGAAAGTCTCCCCGGTTTTTTTATTTTCCGAAATAAGATACTGGTCTGGCTTTACTTCGCCCAGCAACCTGCGTGCGATCGAATCCCTGACCCAATAAACAAATTGTCTGTATTTGTTATTGGTGATTTCTGTCTGATCCATGTAAAAAGCCTGGATCGTGACCGTTTTAGGGGTGTTCAGCTGGGCATAAGGCAAATCTTCATCACCAGTACCCATGGTGAAGCTCCCCATCGGTATATACCGCATTCCGTAAGGATCCGGTTGATAATATCGCTTTCGGTTTTTTACTCCCGTAAGTTCTCCATTTCCTGAGTTTCCACAACTCCAAAGGAAAACGAGAAGAGCAAAATAAATGAGCAGTTTTTTCATTTTTTGGCCGATTAGATGATAAAATGAAACGCAATCATACAGCGTTTATTATCTTCTCCGTTCAGAAATTGAATTTCCAACGGCAAAAATAACTTTTTATATTATAAGAACCTCGTATTTTTATAACTTTTCCTAAATTTCTCAGTTTGAATCTTAAAACAATAATTCAGCATCACCTCCACGCTGCCATCTTCATACCTTGTCATTTTTGAGACGCTGGCATCATATGACAATCCGATTTTGAATGCTTTTATATTGAACCCAACCAGCATCGAAGCGGCATCCTGGTACCTGTACGCAAGTCCTCCCCAGAATTTTTTATTATATAACAGGATAGCACTGATACTGAATGTATAGGTAGCGATGTCAGTCGAGATCAGTGCTGAAGGTTGCAATTCATAGGCAGGAAGTCCGGGTAACACCCAATTGTAACCCCCGGTCAGGTCAAAAACACGTTTGTCCCTTACTTCCAATTGTTTCATCAGGGTCTGGGCAACATTGTCACAGGACAAGCCTACGTAATATTTATCAGGCACTTTGTAAAGCATACCTAATGAAGCATCCACCACAAAATCGTTCTTTCCCAGGTTGGTAATAGGAACCAATGGCTCAAGCTTATCAACATTTAGTTTTGAATTTATTAAATTACCCTGGATCCCTGCTGATAGCACTCCCGGTCCTACATCGGCCCGGTAAGCATAGCATAGGGTCACCTGGGTATTATTGAATGGCCCGATAATATCACTGATTACAGCTCCGCCAATTCCTCCATGTAAAAATTTCAACGGTGAATCAATAGTTAAAAATATAGTCTGAGGTGCTGTATTTCCACCCCGGTCATCTTTGTATCCAATCCATTGTTGCCGGATGAGACCGGTAACACTTATGCCATCATTGCTGCCTGCTGTGGCCGGGTTAAACGCCATGTTCATGAACATGTAATGTGTGATGTTGCTGCTTTGTTGTGCCATAACAGATTGAAGGATTGCCAGAAACAAAATGGTAATACAAATCCCCCTGAATCTGAGATAACAGTTAAGAAAACAATATTTTGTAAAATGAAAGATCAATATTTCTTTAGATATGGTTTGCACAAACCGGGCGTTAAAAGTACAATAATTTTTTCTTTTGACAATGTGACACTTTCTTTTATTAAAATCTTCTCCGTTAAAGAATGATCCTTGATTATAAACATATTTAACTTCTTTATACAGGTTAGAGGAAAAAAAGTTGCACCTCTCACCCGTGCAGATTCCCTGCCAATGGCTGTCCTGTCTGGAGAAACAACTATCTTTGCATAAAAGTCATTCTAATTGTATAAAAGTCTAAATCAACACCTATGTCATCTTTTTTCCTAAAAGAAAAACCTTTCTCAAGAAAGTGGATTATCTCACACAGCCTGATCGTTATCGGATCATTTATCCTTGCTTCGGGATTTGTCCTGTTTATCACCCCCTATAAGATCGTCCCTGGCGGAGTCTACGGGATCTCTATTATCTTACACTACCTCCTTGGCACACCGGTAGGTTTGGTTGCTCTGTGTTTCGATATTCCTTTGACCATCATTGGGATCAGGATACTGGGTCCCCGGTTTGGCTATAAGACCGTCCTTGGCTTCTCCCTGACCGCAATCTTCACTGATACCCTGACCTATTTCTGGGGATTTAAACCTCTTGTCCAGGGTGATGCCTTGTTGTCATCAATTTTTGGCGGTGTACTTATCGGACTTGGGGTGGGCTTGATCTTCCGTTCAAAGGCAACTTCGGGAGGATCGGATATCGTAGCCATGATCATTGCCAAATATACCAGGCTGCCGTTGGGAATGCTGATGATTTATGTGGACTCCGTGATCGTTTTGATAGGGCTTGCAGTATTTCGCGACTGGAAAATTCCACTCTATTCATGGATAGTCATTTTTATTACCGGTAAGGTGATCGATATAGTCATGGCTGGCATGAGCTATGACAAGTGCATGTTTATCATCTCTGAAAACCACGAGGAGATCCGCGATAAGATTATAAATAACCTTAACCGTGGCGGGACCTACATTGAAGGAAAAGGAATGTTCAACATGGCCGATCGTAAGATCATTTTTACAGTAGTCAACCGGCGGGAACTTTTCCAGCTCGAAGAATATATCCATGAAATCGACCCTAAGGCCTTTCTGACAGTACTGGACGCGACTGAGATTCTTGGAGAAGGATTCAAATCTCTGAAGGAAAAAATATCTGACTAAGTGCCTGTAAATAAAAACAATACATTTATTAATTTTACAAACAATCAATCCGGAAATTGTAAAGTTGCCATATACTCCCGCTATAGTCTTTTTATTTAGCTTCAAGCTTCAATTTCAACTAGTTGGATAACGTCCTTCCGTCCCTCCTTCGATTGATCTTCGTTCAAGCTTCGATTAAGCTTCGATTGACCTTCGATTAAATTATACTTAAACTTACCCCAAATATTTTATGCCTTATACCCAAAACGCAATACCACCTCGCCCCTTTGTCCACATCTGTAAGTCAATGGATATTCTACCGGAACAGCTTTAAAACGTCATTAAGGTTTGCGAAAATAAGGATCCCTAAAAGGATGATGATGCCTGTTATGGTTGCATACTCCATGAACTTGTCACTTGGCTTTCTTCTGAAGATTATTTCATAGAGGAGAAACATAACATGCCCGCCGTCCAGTGCAGGAATTGGTAACACGTTGACAACAGCGAGCATGATCGAAAGAAATGCAGTCCACGTCCAGAAGGTAAGCCAGTCCCATACATCGGGGAAAAGGCTCCCTATTGAGATAAACCCTCCCACCGATTCGTACGCTTTCTCTTGCTTGAACAAAAGCTTGAGCGATTTCAGGTAATCCGCTGTTTTTTCAAAAGTCATGCTGAAGGCGGTGGGTATCGCAGTTACTACATTGTATGATCTCTCCTTTAGCTTGAAAAAAGCTGATAAATCCCTGGGATAGACACCGATTTTCCCTTCAGCAGGAACCGTGAGCGGTAGTTTCACCGTATCTCCCGCCCTGACAACAAGGATATTGACCTTTTGATTTTTATATCGTTGCAATGCCCCCCTGAATTCATCAAAATAAGGGAATAGGGAATCATTTATACCAATGATCTTGTCATTGATCTTCATCCCTGCTTTTTCTGCTGCAGAACCTAATACGAATTTTTTTGCTTCAAACGGGAACCTGTAAGAAATGAAATCCGCCGACCTCGATTGTATCAGCTTGCTGACAAACCATGAAGGGATTTGAATATTCATTTTTTTATTGTCACGGATGACCTGGATCGTCTTTGCCTGCTCTAAGACAATCTGTTTTGGAATGGCTGAAAATTCTTCAACTTCTTTGTTGTCGACAGAAAGGATACGGTCGCCATTGCGGAGACCCATTTCAGCTCCCATGGCATTTACAGAGATGCCATACTTGACCTCTGATGTCGGCAGATACTGCTCCCCCCAAATGGAAAGAATGGCAATGTAGATACATATTGCCAGAATGATGTTTACAGTCACCCCTCCAAGCATGATGATGAGCCGTTGCCATGTTGGTTTTGAACGAAATTCCCAGGGCTGGGGAGGTTGTTTCATCTGTTCCCTGTCCATTGATTCATCTATCATCCCTGCGATCTTACAATAACCGCCAAGCGGCAGCCATCCTATACCATATTCGGTTTCTCCTTTTTTGAACTTGAAAAGGGAAAACCAGGGATCGAAAAAAAGATAGAATTTGTCAACCCTGGTCTTAAAGATCCTTGCTGCAATAAAATGCCCCAGCTCATGAAATAACACAAGAATTGACAGGCTTAAAAGCAATTGTACGACTTTGATAAAAATAACCATTAGCGATAAATTTATAATGAATACTATCAGGATCCGGCACCCAACAACATAAACTCAAAGGCTTTATTCCTTGCCTCAGTGTTGGTTTTTACATAATCTTCGTAAGTTGGTTCTTTAATAAAAGAAACTGAATGCATGCACCTTTCAATAAGACGCGACATCCCCAAAAAGGAAATCCGGTCTTCAAGAAATGCTTGTACTGCTATCTCGTTGGCAGCATTCAGGATACAGGGCATATTGCCTCCTTTGTTAAGGGCTTCAAATGCCAGTTCCAGGTTCCTGAACAGATCTAGGTCAGGAAGCTCGAACGTAAACTGAGAACACGCATTAAAATCGAACCGGGGAAAATCTGTCATCACTCTGCCGGGAAAAGAAAATGCATAAAGGATAGGACTCCGCATGTCGGGAAGTCCCAGCTGGGCCTTCATCGAACCGTCGACAAACTGAACAATGGAATGAATGACCGATTGAGGATGAACGATTACTTCGATCTGGGTCGGATCAAGATCAAACAGCCATTTCGCTTCGATCACTTCCAGGCCTTTGTTCATAAGTGAAGCGGAGTCGATAGTGACCTTATTTCCCATCTTCCACTTCGGATGATTCAGCGCCGCTTCCTTTGTCGCTTTTTTCAGGTGCTCGCGGGTTTTACCCCTGAAAGGGCCTCCCGATGCCGTGAGGATGATCTTTTCAATATTTTTCTTTACTTCTCCCGCAAGGCATTGGAAAATGGCAGAATGTTCTGAATCGACTGGGAGGATTGGAACCTTCATTTCATCAGCCATTTTCATGACCAGGTCACCTGCAACAACAAGGGTCTCCTTATTTGCCAACGCCACAGGTTTCTCAGCCTGGATGGCATGCAGGGTCGGCTTCAACCCTGAATAACCAACAAGCGCATTAAGCACCAGGTCAGCCTCTTCCATTTCCACGATCTGCGAAAGAGAATCCTCTCCGGCAAATACCTTTATCGGATAAGGATGAAGGGCTTCTTTGACTTTGCTGTAATATTCTTCATTGCCGATCACAACCGCATTGGGGAGAAATTCAATGGCCTGGCGGATGAGAAGATCAGCATTCGATTGGCAGGTAAGCACTTCGACTGAGAAAATATCAGGATTCTGACGAATGACATCAAGTGCCTGGGTCCCGATGGATCCTGTTGATCCCAGAATTGTAATATTCTTCATTGCCTGCCTTCTGCCTGCTTAAAAGTTAATATAATCTTTTGGGTTGACCGGGTTGCCGTCACTCCAGAGTTCGAAATGAAGATGCGGACCAGTGGCAAGCTCACCGCTTTGGCCAACAATTGCAATGGGATCCCCGGCTTTGACAAAATCTCCTTCTTTCTTTAGCAAGGCCGAATTGTGTTTGTAAACCGAGACAATGTTCTCCTGGTGCTGAATGGCAATGGTATAACCTGTCTCTAGTGTCCAGTTGCTGAAGATCACTGTTCCGTCAAGTACTGATTTGATGGCTTCGTTCTGCTTGGAAACGATATCGATACCATAGTGATCCTGCAAAGAATTGAATTCACTGGTGATCACACCTTTCAATGGAACAAAAAACAAAACCTTCCCTATCGTCTGATTTTTTTGCTTGACATTTTGAGTGTTTTCAAACCGATAAAGGTTGTATTTCCCCTGATTTTCTACTTCTGCCCTTAGCATGGAATCCTCTGGAGATTTTTTCAATTTGATATTCGTATACTTATGAAGAGAATCTTTTGCCATGGGAACGTCTGTTGAGAGGTCTTTCCCGTTCATCACATCTTTTATGTTCTGGATGAAAAGATCTTTCTTTTCCAACCCTTTTTCTATGGAATCGGTTTTTATCTGGAGTTCATAGAGCTTCTTTTGTAAACCTACGTTGGTATAACCCGGAATGTACTCACGCAATGGGGTAAATGCAATCAGGATGGTTGTAAGAATAATAAGTATAATGGTCAGGGTGCCAAGAACCACAAACACATTTAGCCTTGAAAGTCGGAAAGTCAACCGCTCTTCAAGGGTCTCATCATTCATGATCACAAGCCTGTACTTGTTCTTCAGCTTGATCAGGAACGATTTCTTATTCTTATCTTTTTTATCACTGGCCATTCTTGTTTTTCCTGAGGGTCTGCAAATTTCGAAAAAAATTGTATGCGGGGAGAAGAAAAAGACAAACGTTTATTTTCAGTGTAAAGTATACCTGCCAGGACAGGTTTGCGGAAATCGCAGTGTTTGACCCTTTGCACTATGCATGTTTTGATAATTCACCTTACTCCCCGGCTTGCACGATTTGTAGTTGACCATTGAATGATTAATTTCTCAGCAAACCCCGGTAAATTCAAAAAAATTAAAATATTTTTGCAAAAATTCAGTTAATAGATTACTAAAAAGCAGCATATTTGAGTAAACTCCGGACATATATCTCCTTTGCACTTTTCTTCTTTCTTGCGATAATTGTTTTTTTCTCGTCTTGTTCTACTAAGAAAAATACATTTACTCGAAGGCTCTATCATAATATCACGGCACATTATAATGTGTATTGGAATGGCATGGATAACATGCGGCAAGGATTAAAGGATTTTGAAACTACTGCCAAAGATAACTATGCAAATGTCCTTCCGGTATACTACACAGGTGATAAGAGTGGCATTGGCAAGGTCAGTCAGTCTGCTGATGTCAGCATAAAGAAGGCCACCAAAACTATCCAGAAACATTCGATGTACTTTAATAATAAGGAGTTCAATCCCTGGATTAAGGAGGCTTATATGCTGATCGGCAAATCCTATTTCTATAAGCAGGATTACCCGATGGCACGCCGTACATTTGAATTTGTAATAAAGACTTACAACGACAGCCCGATAAAGTACAAGGCAATGTTGTGGCAGGCCTTGTCTAATATGGAACTTGGTGATTATAACAGGGCCGAACCCATGCTCGATATGGTTCAGAACATGATCCGCCAGGGCAAAGCTCCGGAGTCAAATGAATTGATGTTGGCTTTATGCAATGCAAACTTCTTTATCCTGCAGAAAAACTATGCACCTGCGATCGAGTTTCTCGACCGTGCTATTGAGCTCGGGCCAAAGAGATCAATGAAGACCCGTTGCTATTTCATTCTTGCCCAGATATATCAAAATACCGGACAGTGTGACGAAGCTTCCCGTTATTACGAGATGGTGATCAAAAGAAATGCATCCTTTGAAATGGAATTTAATGCAAAGATCAATCTTGCAATTTGCTATATCTCAAAATCTGGAAACAGCAATTATATTGTCAAGAAGCTGAAAAAAATGATCAAGGATGAAAAGTACAAAGATTTCCATGACCAGGTTTATTATGCCCTTGCCAGTGTTGCATTAAAAAATGCCGACACAACATCTGCTATCGATTATCTGGCAAAATCAGTCGCTGCAAGCAAACTGAACAATTACCAGAAATCTATTTCAGCCCTGGAACTCGCCGATATTCTATTTTCACACAAAAAATACAGGTTGTCACAAGCTTATTACGACAGTACACTTCAGTTTCTGCCAAAAGAATATCCGAATTACAAAGAGATCAGTAAGAAAACTGCGACCCTGACTGACCTTGTGAATTACTTACAACTGATCGATCGGGAGGACAGCTTGCAGAAACTTGCAGCCATGACCGAAAGTGAGCGTAATGCAGTCATCGATGGCATCATATCAAAGTTGATTGCAGAAGAAATGAAAAAACAAAAAGAAGAACAGGAAAGGCAGGAAAATCTGGCATTGTTCGGGCAACAAAAAGGTCAGTCACAGGGAGGAGGTCCATCCTCTTCAACGACTGGAGCTTGGTATTTTTACAATCCTTCAGCCACTTCCAGCGGTTTTTCAACTTTTCTCCAGAAATGGGGTCATAGAAAACTGGAAGACAACTGGTTCCTTTCCAATAAGAATGTTGCACTTGAGCTTTCGGAAACACAGGAAGATACAACCTCCCAAGTCACAGCCGAAAAGGATACAACAAAGGGGAAAAAAACTCTTCCTAAATCAAAGAACCCCAAAGAACGAGCATATTATCTCCAGGATATTCCTTTCACTGCTGCAAAATTGAAGGTATCCAAAGACACCATGATCCAGGCATATTATAACCTGGGATTTATTTATGTGGAAGGTCTGAATGATTATGAACATGCTATCAATGCATTCCAGACATTGAACAACAGGTTCCCGGATAACAAATACACCGTGCCTGCCTATTACGAGCTTTATATGCTCTATAAAACTTTGGATAATCAACCGAAAAGTGATACATTTAAAAATGTGATCCTGACACGTTATCCGGAAACTGATTTTGCTAAACTCCTTGTGAATCCAAACTATTATAAAGAAGCGCAGTCAAAAAAGAAAGAAGCGGGCAATCTGTACGAAGTCACTTATAAAGCTTTTACCAACCAGCAATATTACATGGTCATCAATAATGCAGATATTGCCATGGGAAAATATCCGGGTGATACTGCCTTGATACCAAGGTTTGCATACCTGAAAGCTTTATCCATCGGAAAGATAGAAGTCGTTGATTCATTGGTGGCTGGTATGCAACGTATCATCATTAAGTATCCGAAAAGCCCCGTACATGCACTTGCACAGAAAGTTCTCGCTTACCTGAAAAACCAACGAAATTCAAATGGAGAACCCATTGTTACCGATTCTACTGCATTGCCCGAGCTCATCACTAAACTGTATACCTTTAACCCCAGTTCTATCCATTTCTTTATTCTTATTGCTGATAATAACAGGGTAGATATCAATGCCTTGAAAATCAGGATAGCCGATTTCAATTCAAAATCCCATAGCCTTGAAAACCTGCGTGTGAATAGCCTGTTACTCAATGGCGCGCAGGAAATGATCACTGTGAACAATTTTGACAATGACGCAAAGGCTATGGATTATTATCTTTCCATACAAAATAATCCATATATCTTCACCAAGCTTGAAAACTCGGGAGGCTATGATGATTTTGTAATCTCAGCTGATAATTATCCGATCTTTTACAGGAACAAGGACATCAAGCAATATCTGCGGTTTTTTGACAAGTATTATATTGTTAAAAAGTGAGTGATTTATTATTTGTCAGTGTTTTTCATGAATGTTAGGTTTTTTCATGTACCTTTGGATTGTCTATTAATTAGTTTTGTGTCAGTAACAGAATATTATTATGGCAAAAAATAAAGAAGAAGAAGTTCCTTCCATAAACCTGTTGAGTGCAGGTACAGTGGTAAAGGGAGAAATAAAGGTTAACGGGGATTTCAGGCTTGACGGTTGCTTTCTGGGAACGATAAATTGTAAGGGGAAGGTCGTGGTTGGCCCTACCGGGAATATAGAAGGCGAGATCATCTGCCAGAATGCCGATTTCTCCGGAGAAGTGAAAGCAACCGTTAAGGTCTCCGAGCTTCTTACACTAAAAGAAACTGCCAGGTATACCGGAGATATGACAACCAACAAATTATCCATTGAACCGGGGGCCAAATTCTCTGGCAATTGCATCATGGAGGGTTCTGGGGTAAAAGTCAATCTTCCTCCTCCCGGGAAACAAAATGAGCTTCGACCAAAAGAAACGGCAGCTTAAATCCTATGCCCACTATTCCGGCATGGGGCTCCAGATGCTGGTCATTATTCTGATCGGGGTTTTTGGAGGTTATAAGCTGGATGAATGGCTGCGAACAGGGCCTTTCCTGATAATCATTTTCTCCCTTCTTTCAGTGATAATCTCAATTTATTCGGCGACACGCAATTTTCTCAGAAAACGCTAGCTATATGCAACCACCCGTTCATTATCGATTTCTTCACCTATCTTCATTAATACTCTATAGGCTATGAAATGGAATAATTCTTCCGATTATATTTCTTTCCTTCGCCGCCTCCTGATCTTTTCAATTGTCCTGGGGTTGGCGGCAACAGGCGTTCACTACCTGGTGCCTTCACGATATATCACACCTACCCTTCCTTGGATGTTTTTATTTTTTATTGCTGTGACACTCGTTGGCTATTATTTTATTCTCCGTTCGACAGGTAAAAAATTTATCCGTTTTATTAATTCTTATATCCTTGTCACCGTCGTAAAATTGTGCCTTTTCATTGGGGTGATTTTCTTTTATTTATTGAATCATAGGCAGGATGCTGCAGCATTTGCTATTGCTTTTTTAATCCTTTATCTCTGCTACATTATTTTTGAGGTGGTCAACCTGGTATCTTATTTTAAACCACCACAACGGTAAAATAATAAAATGTGAAAGGCTTGGCGTAAAAAGAATGGGGATCTTATTGCAGGGGTTGGCTTTATCAAAAGATCTCTTGCGTTTGCAAATACAAACCATTTGACATATGGCCGATACCGAAATCGATCGCGATATTCGTGCGGTCGTTCTTGCCGACCATGATACGGATCCCGGCTCCGGCAGCAGGCTGAAAATATCCGAACAGTGGAATGTTCATAGCCCGGTTTGAAACTGTGCTGACATTCGTAAAAAGAACACCTCCGAGGATATGCGTATGCGGTGAAATCGGAAACCGGTATTCCATCTCGCCATATACATAATCCTCTCCACGATACCTTCCCTGCGCATAGCCCCGCCCGGACGAGTTCATCTGATCATAACTGATACTCATCAGGTCAAGATATGGAATGCTGCCGGATGTGACAAAGCTTCCATAATACCAGAATGCCAGTAAATGTCGCGGACAACGTTTTGAAAGTGGGATATAGGTCCTGAACTCTGTCCACAATTCAGAACCATCCCTGCTGCTGCCGATCCAGGTAAAGTTATACTGGTAATTGACATTGATATAAATCCCTCGATAGGCATTGACCATGTCATCCCTGGTATCAAATACAAAATTGAAACTCAATCCCGAGGATATATAATGTGCCGGGTTGAATCCATGCAGCTTGCTATATGAAAAATTCGGCGTATTATACAGCGTGTCATTTTTAACATGCATCCCAAAATCATCAATATCAAAATGATAATCGAATTGGTACCCAACCCCGCAATTTATATTATTTGTGATTTTGCGCGAAAGGATGTTATGAAATCTAATCCATTCATAGTCCATCAGATAGGTCCCTTTCAGGGAAGGGTCAACAATGACTGCTTTATATCCTGGGGGCGAAGGAATCTCTGTTTGGTCCTGTGTCCCGAGTGAGTATGTTGGTAAGTTGAAAAGATAATAACGCCAGTCACTCTGAAGAAGCCAGAAATTATGAGGAAAGAATACATTACTTTTATATTGGATAAAAAATTGATGATCAAGTGTGTACAGAACCGAGGTCATCCCGGCAGAGATTTTTGTATCAGCAGGATTGCCCAATTGAAGCGAAAAAGAGCCTCCGACTCCAAGCTGTAGACTTGTCGCAGGGTCAAACGCAATAATTGGAACACCAAAAGCCCTGAAACGATGAGGTTTGTTTGTTCTGAATGGATTATGCCCTTTGAAAAACAAGTCCACCATATCCTTCTGGGGACAACAAGTATCTTGTTTATAGATTGAAGTTGTATCAGGAACATTTAGTGCTGATGCACCGGAGCCAGTAACAAATATCATGAAAATAAATACAATCTTGAACAGGCCCTTAGTCATTAAAGAGAAATGGTTTGGATAATTCATAATAACAACATTATTTAAACTTTATTTCATGGATTATGGCAGTCCGCTGCCATTTGACGCATTATGCAAATTATTACTACCTTTGCACTCCTTTATGAGCATGGTTTTTATTACACGGAAAGAAAGGTTCAATGCGGCTCACCGCTTGTTCAGGCAGGAATATTCAGATGAACAAAACCTGAAAGTCTTTGGGAAATGTTCTAATCCCAACTGGCATGGGCACAATTACACCCTGTATGTTACCATGAAAGGGGAAGTCAATGAGGAAACAGGGTTTGTTGCCAATCTGAAGGAAGTGAGCCGGATCATCAATGATAAAGTCATACTACCACTTGATCACAGGAATATCAATCTTGAAGTTGATTTTATGAAAGGGAAACTGGCCTCTGCGGAAAACCTGGCAATCTCTATTTGGCAGGAACTGGAAACTGAAATTGAAGCTTTAGGCGCTACCCTGCATTGCATCAAGGTTGAGGAAACTGAGAACAATATTGCAGAATATTTTGGTGAGTAATCCGTTTATTTGTTCAGAAAACCTTGTATACTATGAACGACAAGATCATGAACTATGAGAAAATTGAAGAGTACGATGCCGCAAGAACAGAGCAGCTCAGCTTTCATTACAAAGAAATTTTACGCCTGATTGGCGAAAATCCTGATCGCGAAGGGCTTCAGAAAACACCTTTACGGGTTGCTAAAGCAATCCAGTATCTCACGCAAGGCTATGACTTGGATCCTGTTGAGATACTGTCGTCTGCGAAGTTCCGGGAAGACTACAGGGAAATGGTGATCGTAAAAGACATTGAGATATATTCTCTTTGCGAGCACCACTTGATTCCGTTTATCGGCAAAGCACATGTGGCTTACATTCCTGACAAGTACATCACGGGGCTGAGCAAACTTGCAAGGGTTGTTGAAATCTATGCCCGCCGGTTACAGGTCCAGGAACGCCTGACATCTCAGATCAAGGATGCCATCAACAGTACCCTGAAACCTCTTGGCGTCGCAGTGGTAATTGAGGCACAACATTTGTGCATGTCAATGCGCGGAATCCAGAAGCAGAACTCTGTCACCACAACATCTGATTTCGTTGGCGCTTTCGAACGCGACAAAACCCGCGCTGAATTTTTGCATCTCATTGGAACTAAATTACATTAATCTTAAATATTAAATCATACTAAAATGGATCAGAACAATAGAGGATTCAACATTATTGAACAAGAATACAAATCAACACAGGCCCTGCCTGTTGCCAGGACATTTATGGCAAACGTTTTTTTATGGATGACGTTAGCTCTTGCCGTTACTGCGGTCACAGCTTACTGGTTTGCCTCATCTCCTGATCTGATCGGGAGTCTTATAAATGTAACAAATGGAAGATATAGCGGGTTATCGATGCTGGGATGGATTGTCACACTCGCTCCACTCGGATTTGTTCTTCTTATGTCTTTGGGATTCCAGCGCCTTTCTCCTGCCATTATGACCCTGCTGTTCATCACCTTCTCTGTGCTGATGGGAATGAGCCTTAGTTTTATTTTACTGGTTTATACCGACTCATCAATTTTTAAAACCTTTGCCGTCACCTCTGCAATGTTCGGGGTTATGGCAGTTCTCGGTTACACGACAAAGACCGATTTGACAAAATTCGGATCGATCCTTATGATGGCGCTGTTCGGGATCATCATTGCCATGGTCATCAACATGTTCATGCATAGCAGCACGATGGAATATATCATTAGTGTGCTGGGTGTGCTGATATTTACAGGGCTCACAGCTTATGATGTTCAAAAACTGAAAAGGATCGGAGCAGGAGTCGGCGTCGGCGTTCAGGATGCGAATGTCAGGAAGATGAGCATCATGGGGGCGTTGACCTTATACCTCGATTTTATTAACTTATTTCTTTTCCTACTTCGTTTTTTAGGTAACCGGAAATAAAACTACATGAAACACGCATATGTATTCCCCGGGCAGGGTGCGCAATTTGTCGGTATGGGCAAAGACCTGTATGAAAACTCTACCATTGCAAAAGAGTTATTTGAAAAAGCAAACAAGATCCTGGGGTTCAGGATCACTGACCTGATGTTTTCAGGTACTGATGAAGATCTCAGGCAAACGAAAGTCACCCAGCCTGCAATATTTCTTCACTCTGTCATTTTGGTTGCTACCCTGGGTGAAAAATTCAAGCCGGATATGGTAGCTGGCCATTCCTTAGGAGAATTTTCTGCTCTTGTGGCAAACAAAGCATTAACATTTGAAGATGGCCTTCTCCTTGTATCCAAACGTGCAATGGCTATGCAGAAAGCATGCGAATTGACACCCTCAACCATGGCAGCTATTCTTGGCCTTGACGATGTAAAAGTTGAGGAGATTTGCAGATCTGTTGATGACGTGGTAGTGACTGCAAATTACAATAGTCCTGGGCAAGTCGTCATTTCAGGAAGCATTAAAGGGATCGAAATTGCCTGTGAGAAGATGAAAGCAGCAGGCGCACGCCGGGCATTGCCACTGAAAGTTGGTGGTGCATTTCATTCACCACTGATGGAATCAGCCCGCATCTTACTGGCAGAAGCTATCTATTCAACAGTTTTTAATACCCCGGTGTGCCCGGTCTATCAGAATGTTACTGCACAGCGTGTCACAGAACCGGAAAAGATCAAAGAAAACCTTGTGGCTCAATTGACAGCCCCGGTTTTATGGACGCAGCTTATATGGAACATGATCTCCGATGGTGCAACGCTGTTTACTGAAGTTGGGCCCGGGAATGTTTTACAGGGACTGATTGCTAAGATAGGGCAGAATGTAACTGTGGAGGGAACGTAAACTCTACCGTTTTACGTATTGGCTCTCGTAATATTTCTGGTAATCACCCGAAGTAATGTTATCCATCCATTCTTCATTTGCAAGATACCATTCTACTGTTTTCTCCAGTCCTTCCTCAAACCGAAGTGAAGGTTTCCACCCAAGTTCACGCTGCAGTTTTGATGAATCAATGGCATATCGCAAGTCGTGACCGGCTCGGTCTTTTACAAATGTGATCAATTGTTCTGATAAGCCTTTGGGCCGGTTCAGTTTCCGGTCCATGATCTTGCAGAGTTCATGTATCAGGCTGATATTGGTCCATTCGTTATTACCCCCGATATTGTATGTTTCCCCTGATTTTCCCCGGTGAAAGATTAGGTCGATGGCATTCGCATGATCTTCCACATAAAGCCAATCACGGATATTTTCGCCTTTTCCGTAGATAGGGATCGGCTTATTAGTCTTTATATTATTGATAGATAGAGGGATAAGTTTTTCGGGAAACTGGAACGGACCATAATTATTTGAGCAATTCGAGATCACTACCGGCATATTGTAAGTATGAAAATAAGCCCTCACCAAGTGATCGGAGCTGGCCTTGGAAGCAGAATATGGGCTCCTCGGATCATAAGCAGTAGTTTCAAGAAAATGACCCGTCTCCCCAAGTGAGCCATATACTTCATCTGTCGAGATATGATAAAACCGCTTCCCTTCCTGTCGTTCTTTCCAGGAAAGACGGGCAGCATTTAACAGGTTAACTGTACCGACAATATTGGTATAGATGAATTCCATCGGACTGCTTATCGAACGGTCTACATGTGATTCAGCCGCCAGGTGTATCACGCCGTCGATATGATATTTCTGAAAGATGGCAATCATACTATCAGTCTCGACAATGTCCTCCTTTAAAAACTCATAATTGGGTTCATTCTCGACATCCTTAAGATTCGCAAGATTCCCTGCATAGGTCAGTTTATCGAGATTGATGATCTTATATTGTGGGTATTTCTTTACGAACCTCCTGACCACATGAGAGCCGATAAAGCCCGCGCCTCCTGTTATTAAGATTGTATTCATTTCTTTTCTTTTTTCTTAATTAAATTATCGACTTTTACTGTCAGTCTACCTTCCTGCAAGTCTTTTCTCCCAGTTCCAGGCCGATAAGGTCATCTCATCAAGATCCCTTTGGGCCTTCCACCCCAACTCCCAATTAGCCAATTCAGTATCAGCCCACACCTCCTGCACATCACCCGGTCTGCGATCCATGAGCTTATAGTTCAGTTTCTCCCCTGTCGAGCGTTCGAATGATTTGATGACATCCAAAACGGAATAACCAATACCCGTACCCAGGTTAAAGACTTCGACTTTTTGCTTATTCTTTCCCTCCAGCATGCGCTCAATTGCAACAACATGTGCCTGTGCCAGATCCACTACGTGAATATAATCCCTGATAGCTGTTCCGTCCGGGGTATTATAATCCATCCCGAACACCCTGAGGAATTCCCTTTTCCCGATGGCAGTTTGTGTAATGTACGGCATCAAATTGTTTGGAACACCTAATGGAAGTTCACCGATCAGGGCGGATTCATGTGCCCCTATGGGATTAAAATAGCGAAGGAGGATTGCCTGAAGGGGAGTGACTTTACTTACATCAGCGATGATCTCTTCTGAAATCTGTTTTGTATTACCATATGGCGATGCAGCTTCTTTTATAGGAGCTTCCTCGGTGACAGGAAGTTTTTCAGGCTGACCATAAACCGTACAGGATGAAGAAAAGACCATATCCCTGATCCCGTGGGTCTCCATTCCTTCAAGAAGGTTGATCAATGAAATGAGGTTGTTCCTGTAATATTTTAATGGATACATAACTGATTCACCGACAGCTTTGTAAGCTGCAAAATGAACAACAGAACCCAGGTTGGGATTGCGGTCGAAAAGATCCTTTGTGGCTTCCTGGTCTGCAAGGTCAACTTTCTCAAAAAGAGGTCTGATCCCGGTGATCTTAGCTATATTATCAACAACATCTGCCGAGGAATTGGATAAATTATCAGCGATGATTACTTCAAATCCTTTTTTCTGCAGTTCTACAACTGTATGAGACCCGATATAACCTGTTCCACCTGTGACCAGAATTTTCATGTTGTGCTTTATGGATGATACCCTGATTATTTCCGGACTCTTTTCAATAATGGATGATAATCTCCTTTAATTCCTATAGGGGTGGAATTTCTTATTGAATGCGTTATTTCAACACTACTCCGGGCTTCTTTCATTCCAAATCCATTGCCTGCAAGCAGCTGTCGATAGCTTTCCGTATGAAGATCGGTAAACCCTTCGCTGAATTCTATTTCTTCTTTCTCCACTGTAAGTGAACGGAAAGTTCGTAATCCTTTTTCCTTGATTGCTTCAGGAACGTCCTGGTAATCAAGACTCAGGAACCAGCGTACTTGAGCTTTTCTAAGGTGCAATATCCCTGCCGCTTTTTCAGGTTGAAGAACATTCACAATATTCTCTTTTACTTCCCCGAAAATCCAGGTAAGAAGGTCGAAAAAATGAATACCTATGTTTGTTGCTATTCCCCCTGATTTTTCAATATTTCCCTTCCATGACCGATAGTACCATTTCCCCCTGGAAGTGATATAGGTCAAATCCACATCATAAACTTTATCGTCAGGACTGTTAAGGATCTTTTCCCTTAATGCTTTGATCACAGGATGAAGCCTGACCTGGAAAATGGTGTAGACCTTCTTCCCGGTTTCCTTTTCAATCTCCTGCAAGGCATCCAAATTCCATGGATTCAGTACGATCGGTTTTTCACAGATAGCTGTTGCATCATTGCGCAAGGCAAGACGGATATGCGAATCGTGCATGTAGTTCGGAGAGCAGATACTCACAAAATCAACTTTCACGTGTTCCCCCGATTCCTTGGATTTTGTAAGGCGGTGCAACTTATCAAGATGCCTGTCGAAACGTTCAGGTTCGATAAAAAAGTTTGCATCAGGGAAATAACTGTCGATAACCCCGACCCCGTCATAAGGATCAAGAGCAGCAACCAGGTTATTACCTGTTTCTTTGATCGCTTTCATGTGCCTGGGTGCGACATACCCCGCAGCACCAATCAAGGCAAAATTGAAACCATCTATTTTCTTTTCCATCTGGTGCTATCGTTGTTTAGAGACTTTCCCTTCTTTCAATAAATATTTTTCATGACTCTCAGGACATTCAGCCACACCATTTTCATCAAAATCAAGCCTTTGACCATATTCACTCATCCAGCCAACATGCCTTCCCGGGTTTCCTATAACAAGCTCATAAGGTTTTACATTTTTCGTCACGACAGCGCCGGCACCAATAAAAGCATATTCCCCGATCTCATTTCCGCAAACGATAGTGGCATTAGCGCCTATTGAAGCGCCCTTCCTGACAACAGTCTTGGCATACTGGTTTTTGCGTATTATGTGGCTACGGGGATTGATAATGTTTGTAAAGACCATTGAGGGCCCCAGAAAAACATCCTCTTCACAAGTCACACCGGTATAAATTGAAACATTGTTCTGAACCTTAACATTCCTTCCAAGGACAACATCCGGTGAAACTACCACATTCTGCCCTATGTTGCAGTTCTCCCCTATGATGCAATGGCTCATGATGTGTGAAAAATGCCAGATCCTCGAGCCTTTTCCGATGCTGCAACCCTCATCAATAACGGCTGTTTCATGAGCGAAGTATTCTTTTCCCATTATTTAACGGTTTACAAATTCCAATACTGAATTAACAATATGGTTCAATTGTTCATCATCCAGTTCAGTATGCATAGGGAGTGAGACAACCGACTCCGACAAGGCTTCTGTCACTGGGAAATCACCTGGTTTATATCGTGGATCAATATAGGCCTTTTGCAAATGAAGGGGCACCGGGTAATAGATCATGGCCGGGATACCTTTGGCTGCCAGATGATCAATAAGACCCTTTCGATCAATATTATGCGTGATAAGGGTGTATTGATGAAAGACATGGCTGGATTGTGCAAACCTAACTGGGGTCGTCAAATGGGGATTACCGGCAAATGCTTTATCATAGAAATCGCCTGCTGCCCTGCGTTTTGCCGCATATTCATCAAGATGGCCGAGCTTCACAAGAAGAATCGCCGCCTGGATGCTGTCAAGCCGTGAATTCACGCCAATAAAATCGTGATAGTAACGTACAACCATGCCATGGTTCACAATCACACTGAGCATTTTGGCAAGGTCATCATCGTTGGTAAAAATGGCTCCTCCATCACCATAACAGCCCAGGTTTTTCGAGGGGAAAAAGGATGTACATCCAACATGCCCGATGGTCCCGCTCTTTTTCTTAGTCCCATCTTTAAAGATATAATCCGAGCCAATGGCCTGGCAATTGTCTTCGATGACAAAAAGATTGTGCTTCCTGGCGAGTTCCATGATTTCTTCCATGGGGGCGCATTGACCGAAGAGGTGCACCGGAACAATTGCTTTTGTCTTAGGAGTGATGGCCCTTTCAATGGCTTTCAGATCGATGTTGAAGGTGCCGGGATCAACATCAACCAGGACAGGAGTAAGCTTTAAGAGGGCAATGACTTCAGCAGTAGCAATGAAAGTGAATGATGCGGTGATGACTTCATCACCGGGCTGTAGGCCAAGCGCCATCATTGAAACCTGCAATGCTTCAGTCCCGTTTGCACAGGGAATCACATGCTTTATACACAGGTATTTCTCAAGTGCTTCCTGGAAATTTTTAACTGCAGGTCCATTAATAAATGCACAGGAATCAATAACATCCTGGATTCCTTTGTCAATCTCTGATTTAATGTGAAGGTACTGACTGCGCAAGTCAACCATCTGGATTTTCTTCATCGTTAAGAAAGGTTTGATGCTTTTCCTTTAGTTGCAGCAAAGGTAAATAAAAAAAGATAAAGTAAGCGGACAGACAGACTCTCCCGGTAAGACTTTGCTTGAATAAAAGCCGGCCGGAAGAATGGGATTCATTTATAGACTTTTGCCTGGAGTTCTCCTTTTATCAGGAGTAAACCATTCATGGCGAGTGCGTGCATTTCGTCTTCTCCAGGAAAAACATGCACCGGAGCGATCTTATGTACATGCTCCTGTATAAAAGAGACAAATTTCTTATCATAAGCAATGCCACCGGTGATAAGTATCGCATCGACCTCGCATTTCAGAACGGCATACATCTCGCCGATATATTTGGCAACCTGGTAAGCCATGGCATCATAGATCATCTTTGCCTTCAAGTCGCCGGCTTCGATCCTTTTCTCCACTTCTTTTGCATCGTTGGTTCCTAAGTAGGACATCAGGCCCCCTTTGCCTTTGTTCATTTTTAACACTTCATCCAAGGTGTATTTACCGCTGAAGCAAAGCCTTATGAGTGACCCCACGGGAAGAGTCCCGCTGCGCTCAGGAGTAAAAGGGCCTTCTCCGTCCAATCCCTGGTTCACATCCACAACACGTCCTTTTTTATGAGCTCCCACGGTAATACCTCCACCAAGATGGACAACGATCAGGTTCAGGTCTTCATATTGTTTCTGAATGGCTTTGGCATATTCCCTTGCGATCGCTTTATGATTCAGGGCATGAAAGATCGAGATCCGTTCAAACAGGGGATGACCCGAGATCCTTGCAATATCATCGAGCTCATCAACCACGATGGGATCGGCAATATAGGCTTTTGCATCTGGCAGATCAATGGCTATTTCATGAGCGATGAGCCCTCCAAGGTTACTGGCATGGAAGCCTAGCGGACTGTTCTCAAGGTCACGGATCATGGCTTCGTTCACTTCATAAACGCCTGATGGGATTGGCTTCAGCAATCCCCCACGTCCCATGACTGCATGGACCTCTTCAAGTGAAATATCAGCATCATTAATTTGCTGGA
The DNA here is from genome assembly GCA_963768805.1 of uncultured Bacteroidales bacterium. Classification (GTDB taxonomy): domain Bacteria; phylum Bacteroidota; class Bacteroidia; order Bacteroidales; family FEN-979; genus FEN-979. The sequence goes on from CAVYJI010000005.1 coordinate 127,954, forward strand.
GAATGTTATTTTTCCTGAAATGAAACTGGTCGGATATCTTTGGAAACTTAGCAAGTTCCTCCGGACTGTGAGGTATATTCTTCAGAAAGATAGGCTCTGAACCCTGGTATACAGCAATTTTAGTGGAGGTTGATCCCGGGTTTACAGCAAGTATTCTGACTTCTTTCATGGCAGTTTATAAAATTAATCTTGCCGGATTTCGGTATTTCTCAATTTACTTTTCCGTATCCCGTAGGTAAAATAGATAATAAAACCAATGGCCATCCAAATAATCAGGCGAAGCCATGTGTCAAGAGGCAACGATGCCATCTGAATAAAACAGATCAGGGCGCCAAGTATCGGGACCACGGGAACAAAAGGTGTTCTGAAAGGCCGTTTTAATCCGGGGCTTGTCCTGCGCAGGACAAGTATGCTGACACAAACAATTACAAATGCAAGGAGAGTACCGATTGAAACCAATTCTCCAAGAATACTTATCGGGAGTATGCCGGCAAGGACCATAGCGACCGACCCCGTGAGCAAAGTGCTCACATAAGGGGTTTTGAACCTGGGATGAACTTTTGAGAAGACAGGTGGCAAAAGGCCGTCTTTTGACATGGAGAAAAAGATCCTTGGCTGTCCCAGGAGCATGACAAGGATCACAGAGCTGAGTCCTGCTATGGCTGCAATCTTGACAATTGGTCTTAGCCAGAACATTCCTTTTCCCATAGCATTTACCCCAACAGCAACAGGGTCGGCGACATTAAGGGTTGTATAGCTAACAATTCCAGTCAGGACCAGGGCGACCAGGATATACAAAACCGTGGAGATGCTCAAGGATCCCAAGATCCCGATCGGCATATGTTTTTGTGGGTTTTTCGCTTCCTGAGCAGCGGTGGATACAGCATCAAAACCGATATAGGCAAAGAATATCACGCCGGCTCCCCTTAAAACGCCACTCCACCCAAAATGACCCCATGTTCCGGTATTTGCCGGGATAAAAGGATGCCAATTTGCGGATTTGATAAAGGCAATTCCCAGGCAAATGAATAAAATGATCACAGACACTTTTGTGAAGACCATTACATTGTTAAAATTTGCGGATTCCCTGATGCCGATAACTAGTAGCAAAGAAAGAACAACAATAATGAACATGGCAGGCAAATTAAGGATTGCCGTTACATGTGGTAAAGCATTAATGTTGATCCCCTGGTGAGCCAGATTGGTGATAAGATTTGAAGTAACCTGCTGCCATCCAATATCCGGGATATTTACCAGGACGCTTCCCGTAGCGGCCGTATAAGCTGTCGGAATATTTATCCCGAAATCATGAAGAAAACTAATGACGTAGCCTCCCCATCCGACAGACACTGTAGAGGCAGCAAACAGATATTCCAGGATGAGGTCCCATCCTATGATCCAGGCAAGGAATTCACCCAATGTTGCATAGGCATAAGTATAAGCGCTTCCTGCAATAGGGATCATTGAAGCGAATTCAGCGTAGCACAGCCCCGCAAATGCGCATGCAAGCCCTGATATGATAAAAGAGATCACAATCGCCGGCCCGGCATATTGTGCTGCAGCCTGACCTGTCAAAACAAATATTCCTGCTCCAATGATGGCTCCTATTCCAAGTGTTGTCAGATTAGTAGCTGTCAAAGCCCGTTTAAAACCAGATTTAGAATCGGATGCCTGGCTCATCAAGTCATTGATGGATTTTGTGGAAAATAAACGGTTTGGCATAGCAATTTGGAGTTAGGCGCTGGTTTCTTGTTTGGTATCTCTGACCTTTGGCTGAGAAAAAAGAAATGAAGATTAGTTTACTGCAGCAGCCATGATGATACTGGCTTGTTTTGACTCTTCAGTATCGGAACGTGAAGTAAGAATGACGGGCGCTGCGGCACCAAGGATCACGGCAGCCAGTTTGGCATTGGCTGAAAATCCATAGCATTTGTACAGGACATTTCCGGCTTCGATATCTGGAACAACCAGTAAGTCGGCATCCCCGGCCACATCGCTAACAATGCCTTTGTACCTTGCACTTGTAAGGCTGACGGCATTGTCGTATGCCAGTGGACCATCGATAATGCAGTTTTTAATTTGTCCGCGCTGGTTCATTTTGGCAATCATTGCAGCTTCCATGGTTGCTGGCATCTGCTCATTCACCATCTCTACTGCACACAACATGGCGACCTTTGGTTTCAGATACCCTAGCTTGTTCATGAATTCAACCGCATTGTTGATGATCGCGATCTTGGTTTTCATGTCTGGCGCAATCACCATGGCCGCATCGGTCAATCCAATGAGTTTATGATATGTTGGCACTTCAAAGAGGGAAAAATGTGAAAGCACCTCCGATTTCCGCAAGCCTTGCTCTTTATCAAGAACCCCCTTAAGGAATGTCGCCGATTGGACATTCCCTTTCATTACAATATCAGCTTCCTTGTCGCGGACAAATTTTACTGCACGCCTTACTGCGAGTACATCGTTCTCCTCATTAAAAATAGTCGCATTCTCAAGGTTAAGTTTTTGCTGTGCAGCTATCTCCCTGATCTTTCTTTCGTTGCCAATAAGGATGGCACTGATAATTCCCTGCTTCATCACGGCACACACAGCTTCAAGGCAATGTTCATCGTGGGCGACAGCGACAGCAACTTTTTTCTTACCGGATTTTTTAGCGAGTTCTGTGAGATCGGATAGTTTTGTCAATCCCGTGATCTTCTTAAGTTCATCTGTGATCATAGTATTAAATCCTCCTTAAAAAATGAAAATATATGGTTTAGTTCAATGTTTCTCTTTCTGTTAGCAAACCTACATTAATTTCATAAATTACACAAACTCTTCAGTAAAAATCTTTACTCAGAAATTTATTTTACCTTTGAAGCCTCAATAACTTAGAGTTTTTATGGAACTTCCTTTTGCGGAATCTTATCGGATCAAAATGGTGGAGACCATCCGGAAGAGTACACTTGAAGAACGTCAGAAATGGATCAAGGATGCAAAGTATAACCTTTTTCTTCTTAAGAGTGAACATGTTTTTATTGATCTTCTGACCGATTCGGGCACAGGAGCCATGAGTGACAAACAATGGTCGGAAATCATGCTGGGCGATGAAAGCTATGCCGGAGCTTCCTCTTATTATAAGCTGAAGGAAGCCATCTCAAATATCATGGGGTTTGATCTTTTTCTTCCGACCCACCAGGGAAGGGCTGCTGAAAATGTTCTTTTTTCAGTTCTTGTGAAGGAAGGGAACCTGGTTCCCGGAAACTCACATTTTGACACAACAAAAGGACATATTGAATACCGCAAGGCATTTGCCGTGGATTGTACGATCGACGAAGCATTCGATACTACCTGCGACCATCCGTTCAAGGGAAATGTCGATAAGGATAAACTTGAAGAGGTGCTAAAGAAATCAGCTGACAAGGTCCCTTTTTTCATTGTTACCCTGACCAATAATTCAGCAGGGGGCCAGCCTGTTTCCATGGAAAACCTCAGGATGATCAGGCAGGTCGCTGACCGTTATGGGAAAATTGTTGTCTTTGATTCGGCAAGGTTTGCCGAAAATGCATATTTCATCAGGATGCGTGAGGAAAAGTACAGGGATGTCCCGATCAGGACTATCGTTCGTGAGATGTTCTCTTACGCTGATGCCGTCACTATGAGTAGCAAGAAAGATGCGATAGTGAACATCGGGGGATTCATAGCTATGAGGGATAGCAATCTTTTCAGGCAATGCAGTGTGTTCAACATAATGTTTGAAGGTTATATCACATATGGCGGACTTGCGGGGCGCGATATGAATGCAATCGCCCAGGGACTTTATGAAGGAACTGAATTTGAGTATCTTAACACACGGGTGAAGCAGGTGGAATACCTGGGTAGCCGGTTAATGGAGTTTGGGATCCCCATTCAGCAACCCATTGGCGGCCACGCCGTTTTTGTGGATGCCAAACGGTTCCTGCCGAACATCAGGAAAGAAGAATTCCAGGCACAGACCCTTGCCGTCCAGTTATATCTTGAAGCAGGTGTCCGCGGTGTTGAGATCGGAGCCCTGCTGGCCGACCGCGATCCCATAACACGTGAGAACCGCTTCCCCAAACTTGAATTCCTCCGGCTTGCCATTCCGCGAAGAGTGTACACAAATAACCATATGGACGTAGTGGCAGTAGCATTGAAAAATGTTTTCGACCGAAGAAATGAAGTGACCAGGGGATTGAAGATCATCCGTGAAGTTTCTATTATGCGTCATTTTACCGTCGAAATGGATCTTGCCTGAAATTTCATAAATGGAAGCACTTAAGAAAAAAGGCCGCTACCTCAGGATCTATCATCAGTTGCAAGACCTCCTCAGGAAGTCGGATGACTTTGATGCAAAGATGGCAACCATCGTGGCTGTTCTTCATCATAAAATGGAGACATTCTTTTGGACCGGCTTTTATCTCCTTAAAGATGGCGACCTTATCGTAAAAACTTACCAGGGACCGGTTGCATGCCAGGTACTGGAGAAAAATACCGGTGTTTGCTGGGCTGGAATCAACCAGAAGAAGACAATCATCGTTCCTGATGTGCACAGGTTTCCCGGGCATATTGCTTGTGACTCAAGATCAAGATCAGAAATAGTCATACCACTCTTGGATAATAAAAACAGGATCATCGGAGTTCTTGATGTTGACAGCGCCTCGCTAGACGCATTTGACCAGGTTGATGCATATCACCTCGGGAAGATTGTCTCTTTGCTCCTTTAACCCGGATGAAGGCTGTAACCTGCATTCATTAATAAAATAAGCACCTGATGTCATTTTTCGAATTATTTTTCATCGGACTTGGCCTTTCGATGGATTGCTTTGCAGTATCGTTAAGCTTTTCGGCTTGCGGCAGGCTGGCATGGAAAGATGTTCTGAAAATGGCTGCCTTTTTCGGTATCTTCCAGGGGGTAATGCCGGTTATTGGCTGGGCCATCGGTACTTCCTTTCAATCATTGATCCAGGCTGTGGATCATTGGGTGGCTTTCGGGATCCTGGCTATCATCGGGATCAGGATGATCCGACAGTTTTTTATTCATGAAACAAAAAGGAAAGTCACAGACATCAGGAAAACTTCTGTTCTTCTGACATTATCATTTGCTACCAGTATAGACGCACTTGCAACCGGTATCAGCTTTGGCTTCATCAAGGTGAATATCCTGGAAGCAGCTTCAATCATAACCGGGGTGACCTTTGTTGTATCACTGGTTGGTTCAAGGGTTGGAGCAAGATCAACATTTATCCCCGCAAGGTGGGCTGAGTTACTGGGGGGAGTAGTATTGATAGGGATAGGAACAAAAATACTTCTAAATCACCTGGGAATGCTAGCATGGTGAGAAGAGACTGTAAAGGCTTTTTTTTAATTATCTTTGTCTTAGATTCCACTCAATGTCAACTATCCGTATCACTAAAGAATTTCATTTCGAGGCTGCCCATGCATTGCATGGTTACGATGGCCCATGCAAAAGCATTCATGGGCATTCTTACAAGTTAGCTGTCACTATTTCAGGAACCCCGCTTGTGGATAAGAAATCGCCGAAAAAAGGCATGGTAATGGATTTCGGTGACCTGAAAGAGATCATCAAAAAGAATGTCATTGATCCTTTTGATCATTCTCTTATCCTGGGTAAAGATTATCCCATGGAGGATGTCCGGAACATCAATGATGCTTTTTGCAATATAGTTTGGGTTGACTATCAGCCAACTAGTGAAAATATTTTAGTTGACTTTTCCAGGAGGATCATCCCCCTTCTTCCCAAGGGTGTCAGATTGTTTTCCCTCCTGCTTAGAGAAACTGCAAATTCCTTTGCTGAATGGTATGGAGATGATAATCAATAAAAATCTCATATAATGGAAATAACATGGCTTGGCTGGGATAGTTTTAGAATTAAAACATCCGGTAAAACAATTTATTTTGACCCTGTTACAGGGGACTACGATGAACCCGCTGACCTTGTCCTTATCTCTCACAGCCACACCGACCATAGCCACCCTAAAATTCTTTCTACAATCCGGAAACCCGGAACAGTAGTGCTAACATCAAAGGAGAATCAGGGGGCAGTGAAGGGAATCGGGCTTTCCCCGGGTGAAACATGGTCCGGGGATCCCATTCATGTGACTGCATGTCATGCTTATAACATCGTCAGGATGAGACAGCCGGGAACCCCGTTCCATCCAAAAGGATTTGGCGTCGGATGGATCGTACAATCTGAGAATAAGAGGCTGTATTTCCTTGGAGACACAGAACTGATCCCCGAGATGGACAAAATAGGGCCAATTGATATAATGCTGGTCCCAATCAGCGGATATTATGTAATGGATATTGACGAAGCGGTTACAACAGTAAAGATGATCAGGCCGAAAATGGTCATCCCTATGCATTATGGCATTGTTGAAGTTGATACCGGGAAAGAGCCTTACCGCATTGAGCTGAATGTTGATCCGCAGGAATTTGCAAGAAAGTTGGAAGGGATCGCTGACGTCAGGGTGTTAAAGCACGGTGAATCAATAACAATATAAATCTATCCTGTCTTCAGTAAAAAAGGAGCAATCATTAAATCTGGTTGCTCCTTTTTTATTTTTGTACCCGGGGTTATCTTACCACAACAAACTTTTTCACAACAACACTTCCATCCTGTCTTTCAACCTTTATGTAATACAAACCTTTCCCAAGATCTGATGCCGTAAAGGTCAATTTATTGGACCCTGTATGCAGGATAAGCTGGCTCTCTTTGACAAATTCACCGGTAATTGTAAAAATCGCAACTGTGATCCCCGTGGGACGCAGGGTATGGATGTTAAAGCTGGCCACATCAGATACCGGGTTCGGATAAATGGCTGAAACTGTAAAATCAGCTTGAATTGCTTCATCATGAATACCTGAAATATTACCTCCCGATATTGTGAAAACCACATTGGCACCAGGATGGGTGGCATTCAGTACAACAGTTGAGGGCGTTGTGGTCTTAAGTACCATTTCAGGATAAATTTTATAGGTTCCCATTGCAATATCCGTGAAACTGAATTCACCACTTGAATTGGTCATTGTAAAGGCCAGAATATTGGAGGAAGCATCCATAAGCAGCACCTCCACATTGGCAGCAGGTGTCCCTGTCATACTGTAGTTCCCGCTCTGATTGATAGTCCCGTTAATGTTACCATTCCCGCTTGAACAGCCGTTTGCATGATGCATATGAATGTTATAAGGATTTACCGGCTGGCCTAATTCTATCAGGACGGCATCACCCCAGTTAACAGCACTGATATAATAAGTAGGTACATATTGCCCATAATATTGTGAGGAAGGAAGCAACGATGCCCTGATGTAATAGTGACCCGGATCAACACCGTTGAACCAATACATTCCCAAAGAATCACCAAATTGCTGTGAGTTCACTACAGTGTCAGTATTTCCATCTATCTCGATCAATTCTGCAAGTCCATGGTCGACATAGACTGAATCTCCTAAATAAGCATAACCATAAAGTGAGCAGGTGGCATTTACTGAAATAGTCTGGTGACGTGTCCAGGGACAACCGGTTGAATCAACCGTATTCAGTTCAATGGTATAACTTCCGGAAGCTGTAAAAGTGTGTACCGGGTTTTGAAGTGTTGAGCTATTATTGCCCCCTGACTGGGGATCTCCGAAACTCCAATGATAAGTAGTTGGATAGAGACTGTGTGTATGGCCTTCGAAGTTAATTGTAAGTCCGCTGGATGTATAAGTGATCCAGTTCTCACAACCTGTGGGAGTGGTCCCGACTGCGATGCTGTCACAATAAGTTGATGAGCAGCTGGTGGATGTCCAGATCGTGAGACAGACATCGTAAATACCGGGGGATGTAAATGTATGCCATGGGTCGAAATGGCTGGAAGTGTCCGCCGTTCCTGATTCCGGGTCGCCGAAATTCCACAAACGGGAGTTAATAGTGTTTTGTGGAGTGCTTGCATCCTCGAAGTGCAGCCTCAGTACATTTGAGGTGTCAACAGAATATGTGTAATGCGCCTGGCAATCCGTATTACCTACATGGATCTCATGACAAACGGTGCTGGTACAGAGATTTGAATCAGTAATAATCGTAAGGCAGACCGTGTAAGTACCTGGTGCTGTATAAACGTGCGATGAGTTCTGAACCATTGATATGTTGTTCGAACCAGATGCCGGGTCACCAAAATTCCATAACCAGGAACTTATTAAACCCACCGGGGTACTCTGATCATAAAAATAAACCATGACATTGGGCGACGTAGTGTCAGCCGTATATATGAATGCAGCCTGGCAACCTCCGGAGTTACCGTTACAGATGGTGAAATTAACTGTATCATTGTTGACAGTGCCCACAAAGTACTTTACTATCCATGTGCTGTCGCAGTTCTTTGTTTTCACGCTGAAAGTAATAGGACCACCGGAAGGGACATTTTGTATTGTGCAATCATAAAAGCCACTCGCATTGGTCCATCGTTCCGTAAAAAAAGTAAAATTATATGCGTTGCTGTCAGCCTGGATATCTATTTCATGATTGACGACAGGATCATGGGTCGAATCACGCAAAACCGTGCCTGATAAATGAACCGTAATTGTCTGGGACTGCATAGAAAATGCTGCAGACAGGATAATGATGAGAAGAAAGAATAATTTTTTCATAATACCTGAATTTTGTAACCTGGGTGAATCAGTTAATATAAGAACAAAACTTTATGATTTTATACTATAGATGACGTTTCCTGTATAAAGGTTGCCTGAAACATCAATTTTTTATGATCTTTTGTGTATTAAGGATACGGCCATCCCCTGTTTTGATTACTAAGAAGTACATGCCGCAAGTGACGTTCCGCAGAGGAAGCGTTATTATGTTTCTTCCCTGGACCTCAGCATTCTTTACCAGGACCCTCTCCCCTGTAAGAGTGAGTATTTCTATATTGATTGCCAGGGTCGCTGGGGATTGCACCCAGAATTGAAAATCTTCTGTGACCGGATTAGGGAAGATTTTACCGAATGTCATGTCACTCTTATCCTGGACCGGCGCTATGCCTGTCATCTCGTGATCAAAAACCACCAGCTGCAATCCATCAGCAACAGGATGCAGGGAATCAACAGTTACCTGCAGGGGTCTTGCATAATTACCGGTCACCTCAGGGTAAAGATCGTAGGTACCGAATGGAAGCGAAGGAAATTCAAAATTACCTGCAAGGTCTGAATATGTTGCTTTTATCGGTGTCATATCATTAGTGAAAAGCAGAACTTCTGCGTTGGAAAGCTCCGAGGTATCCTCATTAAGGATCACCGATCCCAGCAGGGTGGCCCTGCCGGTAAGGCTGTCATTAGCTGCAACCATGTGGATATCGCTGTCAAAGACATCTTGACCGATGATGGAAAATGGAGTTGCCATCTGCCATTTTACCTGGTCACCGCTGTATGAAGGCAGGTACTCCTTTAAATGAGCCGAGCCTTCAGTCAGCCCGGCTTTTATTATGTAGTTCCCTTCCAGTTCATGGAGAAATGTAAAATATCCAAGGTAGGTAAACCGGCTGGTGTCAATGGGTACGATCCACTGGTTGTGGGCCCTATAAAGATATGCGATGCCTGTATCCCCCGTATTATGGTTATTCTGATTATTGATCGGGAACAGCCCGATCCAAAGTAGTCCCCCGATATCATAGTAGGAAGATGTTTTAACTAAATTACTTGTAGAATCAAAACAGGTCCATGCCCCCGATGAGTCTTCTTTGGTAATGATAAGTTTTACAGTATAACTTCCTGCTGCAGTGTACTGATGGACAGGGTCTTTCTCATTGCTTGATGAGCTATCTCCAAAGGTCCAGTACCACCTGTTTGGATCACCATATGAGAGATCCCTGAACAGGAAAGTATTCTGAGCCTTGTTATTGGAATCCAGTACAGCCGAGAAACCTGCCCTGCATTGTAGATCAACGCAAATAGAAAAATCAACCTCAATTGGAGTCGGTGTGCTGTAAACCGTATTAGAATGTAGGACGTTATTGCAGTCATAGGTAGCAACACTGATGGGGATCCCATCGTAAATGGATGCAATGGTATCTGCATAGGCTCCTGTCGAATCACTATACACCACATTTGAATATTCAATAAGGGTGGCATTGATCTCTACGGGGTTATCTGGGATCGGTTGATTATTCAGGTTATTCAATACGTGTCCCCGGATAATGACTCTCTCAGAGGGGATACGGATAAACACCGTCTTCATCACAGAATCTTCACATCCACTCGCCGAGTGTATATACAATTTAACATTGTATATGCCTGAACCGGTGTACAAATGCTGCGGATTCTTCAAAGATGAAGTGTTGTTTGCCCCTGAAGCAGGATCTCCGAAATTCCAGTTCCAGGATAATATAGTTGAATTGCTCACCGATTGATCTGTAAACTGGTAATTCAACCCTGCAATGCTGTCGTATGTAAAATTGGCCTGGCAACCATAATAAGGTGGTACACAGATCATGAAATTAGCAACAATTGGGGAATTTGTACTTAAACCGGTAATTAACTGTTCAACATTATCGCAATCATAAGTCGAGATCTCAAACAATATCGGGTAAGCAGGAACATTGTCCACAGTATCTGCATAATAGCCATTGACATCAGTATAAACCGTTTTGTAATAATGAAAAGGCGAAGAAAAATCGGTTTTAATATATACTTTATGATCCGGAACTTTGGAAATACCCTGTAAATTTGTAATTGTGCCATGCAGGTAAACAGTTACCGCGGAAACCCTGCCTGCAATTAAAAGGATCAGCAATAGTAAAATGAGTGTACGTGCCTTGATCATTGTCATTTCTTTATTTGTCCAAAGTTTACCCTGACACCAACTTCAATGCCAATAGAATATGGGTCTTTCGCTTTAGATGATGACGATTCCTGCATTTCAAACGGACTGAAATAATGCCTGTACGATGGATCAGCATATACGCTGAAATTCTTAGACAACCTGTATTCAATATCGAGGGCTGCCTGGATCTCCCAGTTCGTTTTGATGCGTACGAGTGTATTGTTGTCGATGCGGATAAGCTGCGCGTTCGGATAATCTATGAAGGGTTGGGCCTCTTTTGATCCAATCAGGAAGGAGATGGAAGGACCTGCCTTTATCCCGATGCTTAACCGGTTGGTCTCAAAAACCTCGTATCCGACCAAAAGAGGGATTTGAAGATAAGTATAACGGCTGATGCCCCTGTTGTCAGCAACGTGGTACACACTGTCGTAAACTGCTATGTCCTTGGTCGTGAAAATAATCTTATTCCCAGGGGTCACGACGAATGAGATAATGCTCGTAAAATACCCGATGCTGTCTTTACTCTTGTAGTTGACACGATAATCAGCCTGGTCATAAACATAACCCAGTCCGACACCTGTCTGTACCGAGAATTTCCCAATATGATAAGTCACTCCTGTATTCATCCAGAAATTGGATTCCGAGTACTGGCCATTGTTCCTGTATACCGATAGTTCAGGAGCAACACCAACGTTATAAGTAAAGAACTGCGGTATCCTGATCTTTGTTTCCAGCGGAACATTCAGAACGCTGCCATTGAGGTTCTTTATCCGCAACAAAGTATCTTCACCCGGTAAAGGGAAAAGACTGTTAGTCGTCAGATATGGTAGGAAATTCAATTTATAACTGCTTGTATTCCTGGCCTCTGAAGCTGTAAGAGGGCTTTCATCGGATTGCTGTTCACTATTATAACGGGTAAATGATCCGGTTCCTGTGGGCAGTGTTGTTGTACCGTTTATCTTGCCTGTATTTACTATTCCTGAGGAATTTCTGCTTGCCAGCATTGGTGATCCTGAGGTTGGTTTTGATGGATGAGCAGATAGACTCTTTGAAAGAACCTGTGCAGGGTGGTCTGGAACAAAAGTGTCAATTGTTCTTCCGGTTTTGGCGGACCTGGTGTCTGATGTGCCCGTTGACGATACACTTGCCGGGTTATTCTTTGCGATGGCAGTGGAGTGATCATTTTCAGTTATATTTCCATCAGGGATTTGGTTAAAGAGAATGACCAACCCTAAGAGGAGAGCCCCTGCAGCCCCTGCCCAGAAGGCTTTTGGAAGATTGGTGAAATTAAAACGGGCGATCTCATTCCAAAGTAATTTCCTGCTGATACTTTTCCAGGTACCCTCTGAAGGCTCTACCTGGTAATTATCCAGCGTTTTTCGGAACAAAGCATCTAATCCGCCCGAAGCACCAGCCAGTGTTTTATTTTCCTCGCTCATTTATTAAAGTGTATTTCTTCTTTGAATAATATTCATTTAGCATATTCTTCAGATATCTTCTTGCTTTAAGTAATTGTGTCTTTGAAGTACTCTCAGCTATATTCAATTCCTGTGCAATTTCCTTATGACTGAAATCCTCCAGTACATACAATGTGAAAACGATACGGTAGCCTTCGGGCAACGACTGTATCATCTCCTGGAGAACATCAGCCGGTACAGGATCATACTGTCCTTCAGGCTCATCCAAATCGACAATCTGTGTTTCATTGATGACATCAATATCTTCAAGGAACGGTATCTTCCTGTTTCTCTTTATCTCGTTCAACGCATTGTTGATCATGATCCTTTTTATCCACCCTTCCAAAGAACCTTCCCTGCGGAATGTCGAGATTTTCTGAAACACTCTCAGAAATCCTTCCTGCAGGAGATCTTCGGCTTCATCCCGGTTTCTTGCATACCTGAAACATAAGGCCAGCATGGTGGAAGCAAACTTCTTATACAGTTCAAACTGTGCTTCCCTGTTCCCCGCAATACAGCCTTCAAGTATAGATTCATCAATAATCATCCGAGGTTTTGCCGTTTAGTAGACATAAAAGCATAAAAATAGTTGCCTGAACAACCTCAAAGATACAAACTTTATAGCCGCCTGAGAATATAAACCGGGTTTACAGCAACTTAATGAATTGATTTACAGTAGCTTCTATGGCCTCAACGGGACCCGGTATTAAACAAATTCAGCTTTCAACCGCTTGAAATTCTTTTCAAAAAATGTCCGTCCGCTTGAATTAAGGATACCCTGCAAATGGTAAACGAACACCTCATTAAACACTTTCACCGATGCAAGTTCCTCCATTGAGAAAATATCGTTGTCGAACAAATTTTCAACCTTGAATACAAGCAGCCGTGCAATGATCTTCGAATTAAGCTCCTTCCGGTACAATCCCTCCCGTTTGCCCCTGTTCATGTTGCTGTACATGGTATCGTACATTCTTTTCCTGCGTACCTCCTTCACCTTATTGAACAGTTCAGGGTAATATTTGTGGATATCATATTCCATAGAGGCATTATAATCGCGGAACATCGTATTGATCATCCTGTATATTTCGAAGAGCTCCTCGATTGCATTCAGGTCCTTTCGCTTTATTATCTCCTGGAAGCATTTCTTGCGATTATTGAACTCCAGCTGCACGATATTTCTGACAAGGTCTTCCTTATCGGCAAAATACTGATAAAGCGTTTTCTTTGAGATGGTAAGGTTCTTCGCCACGTCATCCATGGTCACGCTTTTAATGCCATATCGATAGTAGAGTCGCCTAACCTGTTCAAGAATATGAAGGGTTTTCTCATCCATGCTACAAATATACTAAAATAGAATTGGGAAACTATTGCACCCCTGCTACCTGAAGATTTCCCCCGGAAACTTTTATGCGCCTAAAGTTTTTCCTTATGCTAATTTCTCTATCTTTGCACCTGTTTTTCACGCATGAGTATTATCATCTTAAATAACTTTGAATTCATGAAAAGATCACTCCTGTTTCCCTGCCTTGTGATAATAGCTATAGGATGCAGTAGCCCGGATAAACAAGCAAAACTTGAGAAGCTGAAGAAAGAGCACGACCAGATAACAATGCAGATCTCTTCACTTGAAAAGGATTTGAACACAGCTGATAAAACACCCGCCACCATTGTTAGTGTAGAACCCCTGATGGATCAGCCATTTAACCATTATATCGAGGTCCAGGGCAGGATCGACGGAAATGAAAATATCGGGGTAAGCCCCCGCACTGCCGGGGTAGTTACGAAGGTTATCGTCAATGAAGGTGAGACAGTGAAGAAAGGACAGGAACTCGCCGAATTGGATGCGGATGTTCTGAAACGCAACCTCTCTGACCTTCAAAGCCAGCTTTCCTATGTGACCGACCTGTATGAAAAGCAAAAAGCCCTATGGGATCAAAAAATCGGCTCGGAAGTACAGTACCTGACGGCAAAAAACAACAAAGAATCCATTGAAAACAAGATCGCCTCGCTGAAAGACCAGATCAGCATGTCCAGCATCACATCACCGATCGACGGAACGGTTGAGGATATTCCAATAAAGGTTGGCCAGCTTGCACAAATAGGGATACCCGCATTCCGCGTGATCAATTTTGCCAAAGTCAAGGCTGTGGCAGATGTGGGCGAAGCCTATAGCTCTAAGATAAAGACCGGCGACCAGGTAAAGATATACCTGCCTGATTTCAACGTTGAGCTTCAGCAAAATGTCACGTTTGCCAGCAAATTTATCAACCCCACCAACCGGACATTTACCGTTGAGGTTGAGCTGCCCCCGTCCACCAGCATGGTCTATCGGGCCAATATGATCGCGGTTATCAGGATCAAGGATTATTCCAATCCTTCCACAATGGCCATCTCCCAGAACTTCATCCAGTCTTCCAAGGATGAAGGTTATTATGTTTTCCTTGCAAAAGAAGAAAACAATAAAAAAATAGCCCGTAAAACATTCGTCAAAACCGGCGTCACCTATAACGGGCTGACAGAGATTCTTAGCGGATTGAAAGAAGGGGATAAACTGATCACAGCCGGGTATAAGGACTTATACGACGGACAGGTCATCGATTACAAATAAGCGTTACATATGAAAGAAGTTCAGAAGAAGCTCAAGGAATTCTTTGCTACTAGTTGGGCGATCGATAACCGTACAAGCATTTATGTTCTGACCATTATCATCACGATGCTGGGCGTCATTTCATATATCAGCATCCCGAAGGAGCAATTTCCCGAAATTATAATCCCTCAGATCATTGTGAACACGGCTTATCCAGGAACCTCACCCGAGGATATGGAAAACCTGGTCACAAGACCGATCGAGAAAGAAACAAAAGCCCTCTCCGATGTAAAGAAGATCACCAGCAAAACGATACAGGATTTTTCAACGATCGTCGTGGAATTCAATCCCGGTATTGCGGTCTCAGAAGCCAAGCAGCGTGTGCGTGATGCAGTGGACAAGGCCAAGGCCAACCTGCCTAGCGATCTCCCCAAAGAACCTGACATCATGCAGGTCGACCTCTCTGAGATCCCGATCATGTATATCAATATTTCCGGTGACTATGACCTTCAGCGGTTGAAGAAATATGCCGATGATACCAAGGACCGCATCGAAACCCTTAAGGAGATCACAAGGGTGGACATTGTCGGCGCTCTTGACAGGGAGATACAGGTAGATGCCGACATGTACAAAATGCAGGCCGCGAGTGTAACATTCAGCGACCTGGAAAAAGCCATCGCCAGTGAAAATATTACCATCTCGGCAGGGAACATCTCGACTTACGGTTCCAAACGCACGATTCGCGTGGCAGGCCAGTTTAAAAACCCGGCCGAGATAAAGAACATCTTGATCAAATCAGGAAGCGGCGCCATCGTTTATATTAAGGACATTGCCGATGTCAAAGATTCTTTCAAAGAACAGGAAAGTTTTTCAAGGATCAATGGTAAAAATGTCATCACCCTCAATGTGATCAAGAAAAGCGGTGAAAACCTTCTTAATGCATCCGATGAGATCAAGGCGATCCTGGCTGATATGAAAGCCAATTCATTTCCTCCTGATCTTTTAGTCACCCTTACAGGCGAACAATCGCGTTTCACAAGGAGCACACTGGAAGAACTGAACAACACCGCAATTATCGGGTTTATCCTTGTTGTCCTGATCCTGATGTTCTTCATGGGATTCAACAATGCTTTCTTTGTTGGCCTTTCTGTTCCCCTGTCACTGTTCGTGGCATTTCTTATCATGCCGAATATTGGGTTCACCCTGAACATGATCGTGATGTTCTCATTCATCTTCGCACTTGGGATCATCGTGGATGATGCCATCGTGGTGATAGAAAACACCCACCGGATACATCGGTCGGAGCCGGATATTGTATCGGCCGCCAAACATGCGGCCGGGGAAGTATTTCTGCCCATCCTTTCAGGAACACTGACAACCCTGGCTCCCTTTTTCCCCCTGGCATTCTGGCCCGGGATTGTCGGGAAGTTCATGTATTTCCTTCCTGTTACACTGATCATCACCCTCTTTGCTTCCCTGTTCGTGGCCTATATCATGAACCCTGTATTTGCAGTCACTTTCATGAGAGATGAATATGAAAAGACAGAGCATAAAACGGATATCCGTCGCCTATTGGCAGTCAGTGGGATATTTCTTGTACTTGCCCTGATATTTTATGCATTCAGAGTCTTTGGAATGGGCAACCTGATGATCTTCTGCCTTCTCATGAATGCTGCTTACCGTCTTTTCTTCAAGGATCTCGCAATCAAGTTTCAGAATATCGGCTGGCCAAAGATTGTTGCTTTCTACGAAAAGAACCTGCGTTTTTTCCTCAAGGGCAGGAATCCTTTCTATCTTTTCTATGGAATTATCGCTCTATTCTTCCTTTCCATTTTCATTACTATGGCGACAAAGCCTAAAGTTTTCTTCTTTCCTGATAACCAACCAAACACGATCAATATATTTATCAAGATGCCTGAAGGGACTGACCAGCTGGTGACCGATTCCGTAACAAGACTCGTTGAAAACAAAGTGGATAAGGTTTTTGGGTATAATAATCCCCTCGTGGAATCAATCGTTTCAAATGTAGGATTTGGAGCGGGCGAAGGTATGTTCGACAGGACAACTGTCTCCAATAAGGGAAAAGTAACCATCAATTTCGTCGAAAGCCGTTACCGTCATGGAGCCAATACAAGCATCTTCCTTGACCAGCTCCGCAACTCAGTAAAAGATATCCCGGGAGTACAGATCAGCGTGGAAAAGAACCGTATGGGGCCGCCAACAGGGAAGCCTGTTAACATAGAAGTCACCGGGGAAAAACTGGATGAACTCATTGTTACTGCCAATAAATTCCAGAATTACCTTGATTCCCTTCGGATCCCGGGTATCGAAAAACTGAAATCAGACTTCGACAATAATAAACCCGAGATCACAATAGATATCGACCGCGTGAGGGCCAACCGTGAAGGCCTCACTATTGGACAAATCGGGATGGAGCTCCGTACTGCCATCTATGGCAAGGAAGTCTCAAAATACAAGGAAGATGAAGATGAATATCCCATCCAGGTAAGGTATTCAGAGCAACAACGTAAAAATATCGACGAGATCATCAACGCCAGGATAACTTACAGGGATATGAACTCAGGCCAGATAAGACAAATCCCGATCTCTTCCGTTGCCAAACTGGGATACAAGGATACGTACGGCGGCATCAACCGGAAGAACCTCAAGCGTGTGATCACTATTTCTTCTGAAGTACTCTCCGGCTATACCCCTAACGAAGTCGTTGCAGCGATCAATCAATCATTGGAAAGTTTCAATATCCCCAAAGGGATTACAATAACCCTCACGGGCGAGCGCGAAGACCAGGCAGAAACCATGATGTTCCTTATGAAAGCCATGATGGTTGCCATCGGGCTCATCTTCTTCATTCTTATCACCCAGTTCGGATCAGTAAGCAAATCGCTGATCATCCTGAGCGAAGTTGTGTTCAGTATCATCGGCGTCCTTTTCGGGATCTTCATTTTTCATATGAACATCAGCGTGATCATGACAGGACTTGGTATAGTGGCACTTGGTGGTATCGTGGTAAGGAACGGTATCCTGATCGTCGAGTTTTGTGACACCCTGAAAGAACGTGGGCTTAGAACAAGGGAAGCCGCAATCAGGGCTGGTATGACCAGGATCACACCTGTCATCCTGACGGCTACAGCAACTATTCTTGGTTTAATTCCACTTGCGTTTGGGCTTAACCTTAATTTTATTACCCTTTTCACTCAACTGAATCCTCATATTTACTTTGGAGGTGACAACAGGGCATTCTGGGGGCCCTTATCATGGACCATCATCTTCGGGCTTAGCTTTGCAACTTTCCTGACTCTCATCTTTGTTCCTGCACTTTATGTTATCGACTTCGAAATGAAACTGAAGATTAAAAGGAACAGGATGCATAGGTTGCTAAGGAAGAGAATGAAAGTCCGCTAAATCTTCTCCAGTAATTTTTCCAGGCTTATCTTGTTCTTTAGAAGATCATTAAGGGATTGAATATAGTCAGACTCCGATAAAAGGAACTGGCTGTATTTTTGATTCAGGTCCGTACTGGAAGAAACGCCATGCCTGTATTTAATAAATGTAGTTTCATAGATCCTGCCGGCGATCTCGAGGCCCTTTTTCTTATTCTGGAAGATCAGGTAAGAATTGGTAAAATCCTTTTTTGAGGTCTCTACCTGGAGCTGTAACTGAACCTTAGTTTTGTCATCCATTACTTTCATTTTCTCCACATTCAGGCGGGCCTGGTCAACAGAATATTTACGACTGCCACTGCTCCAGATCGGGATAGAAAGAGTCACACCCCAGTTTAATGTTTCATACCAGGGATATTTATCGTTGAAGAACGACCATTGGGTCCGCATGGCATTGCCCTGGATGCCAAAGAAGCCTGCAAGAGTGGGCTGGTATGCTGTTTTGGAGAGTTTATACTGCATCAGGGTCAGGTACTCCTGTTTTTTGAGGATACTGTATTCGATATTCCGGTTTACATCAAATTGCTGGTTGACTAACATGTCTTCGTTCACTTTATCCAGAAAATATTTCAGGTTGTCAGTCAGTCGTATTTCCGGGTCACCATTTATCCCGAGAAGAAATTTTAGATAATTATAGGCGATCAGACGTTGACTTCTGGCAGTGATCAAAGTGGCTTCCAGATTTGAACGGTTCAGCTCCATCTGGTCGACATCAACATCTTCGATGAGGCCTTGCTTTAAAGTGGCTTTGCCGTCTTGCAGCAACTGGTTTACCGTGTTGTAAGTAGAATCAAGGATCTTGGTGCTTTCTTCAACGATTAGAAGTCCGATGTAAGCTTCTGAAACGAGATCCCTCACATCCATTTTGTCTTTTAACATCTTCTGCCTTGCAGTCTCCAGATAAGCTTTTGCTGTCTGCAATCCTACAAGGTACTCGCCGCTGTATATCAATTGAGTAAGTTTTGCCCTTAAAGTGGCATTGTATTCATCGGTAAAACTTATGGCATTCATGTGGAACATCTGTGCTAACTCGGTAGGAAGAACTATGACAGGCACTGCCAGGTAATCAATATAGTCGATGCCGCCATCGATCTGCGGGAGCCCTATGGCGGTATTCTGTTTGACCATCTTATTCGCGATCTGCACGTCATATGCAGAATTCTTCAGGTCATAGTTATTGGCATAAGCATAATCCTGGGCTTCTTTCAGTGAAAATGATAATGCCGGCTTAAGTTGTGCCTGTGTCGTTGAGTGGATAAAGATGAATGAAACAACAGCTATCAGGAAAAAAATCCGTTTCATTTGTTGAATTTGTTAAAATTTACTTTTCGTTTTTGTTTTTCATAATAATCTATTCCCTTGGCATTGGCGATCCCGCGGATAAAGTTGTCGAACATCGCTTCAAAGAGGGTCTGGAAAGAAAACTTGTCGGCAGGGAAGAACTCCGGGTTATGCAGGTCTATGAGTCGCCGGATATACAATCTTGATACCAGTTCCACGCTCAGGTCATCCCTGTAAACACCCTGGTTGATCCCTTTCTCAAGATTGATCTGGATCTTCTTAAAAATAAAGTCAATCCGGTCATCTATGTGCTTGTGATAAATATCCGGATAATATTTATTCAGGTCAAATGTCATCGAAGGACTTATATCCCTGAAACGATCGCCTACTTCTTTGCTTACCGTGAGAAGGATATCAATGGCATTAACACCTTCAAAGTTGTAAGTATCAAAAATGATCTCGAAGTTTTGCCGCTCCAGCTCGAGAAGCTTCTCAACAAGCTCATTCTTACTGGAAAAAAGTTGGTACAACTTTTTTTTTGAGATCCCAAGATCACGGCATATATCCTCCATCGAGACACTCCTGACCCCATACTTAAAAAAAAGTTCTCTTACTCTTTCCAGAACATCAGTTAAATTAATATCCATGAAGATCGATTTGAATTATACCTGAAATGAATATTAAACTCCTGTGATGAAATCATCGTAAAAGAAAGTATTACAAGTACTTAAAAAGTCTTACAGGCTCTCCCGGGAAGCAAAATTAAAGAAATTTCCCGAGAAACAAAATTAGGTTAAAAAGTTTTTCCGTTCTCTATTCGACGTTCATTTTTCGCCTAAGAGATCAGTCATTATCAATGAGAGAATAATAGTAGAGACCTGGTTCAAGGCCATACCGGGTAATATCAAAATATTCTACATAATGCCCCGGGGTAGTCAATTTATGATCTACGAGCGTTGTGATCTTTCGCCCGAAAAGATCGAAAACCTCAAGAATGATAGTGGCAGGCCGGTGGATCTTATATGCAATATAGGTGTAAGATTTGCCTGGATTCGGATAATTCTGATCCAGTGTTGATGTTGTCTGGTCCTGATTCAAAGAGCGCCACCCAATAAACCTACGTGACCCTTATCTTTTTACCTTTAATAATACTACCTATCACAACAACATCGGTTATTCCTTTCAGCCTGCATTGTTCTGTAAATTTATCCGATTCGCCTGCAGGCAGGGTGATCAGCAATCCCCCTGATGTCTGGGCATCTGCCAGTATTACCCTGGCCAGCTCAGGAACATTTTCACCCCAATCTGTAATATCTTCAATATATTTAAGGTTATTAAGGGTACCTCCAGGGATCATGCCAGATGCCGCAAATTCCCAGGTCATCGGGAGGACCGGTACTTTTTTATGATCGATCTCTGCCCCTGTGTTACTCCCGGTAATCATCTCTTTCAGATGCCCCAGTAATCCGAAGCCGGTTACGTCCGTGCATGAATTCACCGGGAAGGTCGCCATGATCTCGGCAGCTTTATTATTCAGCCGGGCCATCACGGCTATCAAGTGTTTTTCTGTCTCCCTGTCTGCAAGACCACGTTTGATTGCCGTGGAAAGGATGCCCGTGCCCAGAGGTTTTGTCAGGATGATCGCATCTCCCGGGTTTGCAGAGGATTTAGTAAGCATCTTTCCAGGGTCAATTCTGCCAGTCACAACAAGCCCGAATTTAGGTTCCGTATCTTCAATGGTATGGCCCCCGATAATACTGATCCCGGCCTCTGAAGCTTTATCCGTCGCCCCCAGGAGGATCTGCTGCAAAACTTCAGAAGGCAGGATTTTTTCAGGGAAAGCCACAATGCTCAGTGCAAACAGGGGTTTCCCTCCCATCGCATATATATCACTTAACGCATTGGCTGCAGCAATCGCACCGAAATCATATGGATCATCCACGACAGGTGTGAAAAAGTCGACGGTCTGGACAATGGCAGTTTTTTCATCGATCCTGTAAACTGCTGCATCATCGGGAGCTTTTAAACCGACAAGAATATTAGGATCGGCAGATACAGGTAAATCTTTCAGGATCATTTCAAGATATTGCGGACGTATCTTGCATGCACAACCTAAACCATGAGTGAAATGAGTAAGCTTGATCCCTGGTTTTGGATACTTGACGATGGGTTCCAGATGATCAATGCCTGGTGATGGATGCTGAATACCGGTTATTGGATGCTTAACCACGGATATTGAAGGCTTGATGCCTGATATCGGATGATGGCCAATAAGTGATTGATAAGAATTGATGATAAGTGGAATTGAAGCTTCGATCTCGCTTTGTTTCGTCATCCGTCCCAATGAAAAGCGGACCGACCCCATGGCAAGATTGACAGGGACTTTCATCGCCGAAAGAACCGGGGAGATCACTTCACTTCCTGAGTGACAAGCTGCACCGGCAGAAGCAGCAACCGGGGCCATTTTATCGAGCAAAAGAGCCGCCTCGACACCGGGGAAACTGATGTTCAGCGTATTGGGTAATCTTTCTTCAGGATGTCCGTTAAGTTTGATCCCCGGGATCTCTTTTTTAATCTGCTGATAAAGAAAATCCCTGAGTTTCTTGATGTCCCCACCCCCGCTAAACGGACTATCAGCAATGATCCTGCAGGCTCTTCCAAATCCCACGATCGACATTACATTCTCCGTGCCGGCACGAAGATTTTGTTCATGATCGGCTCCGTGAATGAGTTTTTCCAGGTGAACCCCTCGACGGATGTATAAAGCACCGACTCCTTTCGGTGCATAGATCTTATGACCTGCCAGTGAGAGCATGTCAACTCCCATTTTTTCCACATCCACCCCTATCTTACCCGCACTCTGGGCCGCATCGCTGTGAAATGGAATCCCCTGCGCCCTTGCAATCCTGCTGATCTCTTCAACAGGCTGTATCGTTCCTGTTTCATTATTGGCATGCATGATCGTGATCAGGATCGTGGAAGCCGTGATGCTTCCTTTGACATCTGAAGGATCTACTTGACCGTATTCATCTACAGGCAAATAAGTGATGACGAATCCCTGTTTTTCGAGGTAATGGCATACTTCCATCACCGAAGGATGCTCAATGGCAGATGTGATAATATGATTTCCTTTGTTTTTGTTTGCAAAAGCAATTCCTTTGATACCAAAATTGTTCGATTCTGTTCCGCCACTGGTAAAGATGATCTCGTCGGTATGGCAATTAAGCATCGCTGCAACATGTTTCCTTGCATTCTCAACCGCTTCTTTTGCAATCAAACCTTCTGCATGAATACTTGAGGGATTCCCAAAAAACTCTTCAATGAAGGGCTTCATGGCATCTGCTACAACCGGAACAATAGGGGTGGTTGCATTATAATCGAGATAAATGCCTTCCATGATTCGATAATTAATTCATTTTAACGACCTCCCGGCTTCAAGGATGAGTGCTGCATTCCTGACCAGATCATGGCTTTCGAGAGTCACTGCACAAATCGTTTGATTTTCTCTTTTCAAAACAGAATGAACATAGCCTTTATCATAATAGTTTAACACAAGGTCAGCAACAGTTTCAAAATCACCGGCTTCAATTGCAGCAAGCACTCTCTTGGTATTGGCTCCTCCTAGCTTTTCGCTGATCTTTAATACTGCTTTCTCCAAACCCTTCTTACCTGCCCCTGAATATTCATCGACAAGCCTGTGTATCCTAAGCTCTTTGCTGGTCTCGGCTTTAACCATCACAGCGCGTTGCATCTGGTCAAATAATGGGTCAGGGATGCTGACATTCCCGATCATCCGGCTTTCATCTTCAATCCATAAAGGTCTGGAAATATCGAAAGTTCGCCAGACAGCAAAGATGTCATTTTCAAATTGTTCATTGGTCGGCTGATCAGGAAGCCCGAGTCCTCCGAAGACTGAACCCTTGTGAGATGCCAGCTTTTCAAGATCAAGGACCTGTTCCCCCATCTTTTCAAGTTGGTGAAGGATCTCTGTCTTTCCGCTCCCTGTCAGCCCACCAAGAATGACAATGTTTGTAAGATTTGACAGGCTCTCCCTGACAAAATGGCGATACGCTTTATATCCGTTTTTCAGTAAAGATATCTCATAGCCGGCAACATGAAATAGCCAGGCCATGTTCTCACTCCTCATCCCTCCCCTCCAGCAATGAACCAGAAGCTTCTTCTGATCAGTGATCTTATGCAACTGTTTCACATAATCAGCCAGTTTCGGACCTGTCAGTTCCAGCCCTTTAAGCACCGAGGCTTCTCTTCCTGAATTCTTATAAAGAGTTCCCACAACGGCACGTTCCTCATCGTTGAAAAGGGGCATATTAATGGCCCCTGGAATGTGTCCCTGTATGTATTCTTTCTCTGAGCGCACATCTATTATAGGCAGCGTGCGTGACAAATTAAGAAATTCGTCGGCTGTAACTTGGTTTATCATTTGAATGATAAATTTACCAAAATATCTTTAAAAGAAGATATTTACTTTTCTACATTCACTTGTATGCATTGATTCACTATTGATTATTTCCTTACCTTTGCAGCCTCTTTCTAAATCTCATCGTGAATGAGCGAGAGCATCAATCATGAATGCGGGATAGCCCTGGTTCGCCTTCTTAAACCGCTCGAATTCTACCTGGCAAAGTATGGCACAGTCACTTACGGCATGAACAAACTGCATCTCCTGATGCAGAAACAGCACAACCGTGGCCAGGATGGAGCAGGAATTGCCAGCATTAAATTTGATCTTGAGCCCGGGAACAAATACATCAACCGGCTTCGTTCAGATTCCGATTCCCCGATCAAAGATATCTTTTCAGCTTTTCACGAACAGATCCAGCAGGTCACCGAAAAATACCCGCAGCGGCTTTGCGACGTAAATTGGATGAAATATAATGTTGACTTTGTCAGCGAACTTTACCTTGGACATTTACGTTACGGCACATTTGGAAAAAACACCATGTTGAATATTCATCCTTTATTGCGTGAAAATAATTGGATGACGAAGAACCTGGTGCTGGCAGGCAATTTTAATCTTACCAATGTCGATGAACTTTTCGAAAAGCTTATTGATCTTGGGCAGTACCCTGTCGAAACATCCGACACTGTCACCATCCTCGAAAAGATCGGTCATTTCCTGGATGCCGAGAATGAAGAACTCTACAAGAAGTTCAAGGAAGAGGGTTACCCTAAAAGGGAAATAACAAAGCAGATTGCCAAACAGCTGAACATCCAGAAGATATTAAAGAACTCGGCTGAGTACTGGGATGGCGGCTATGTGATCGCAGGGATGCTTGGTCATGGCGATGCATTCGTAATGCGTGACCCCAACGGGATCAGGCCGGCATTTTATTACCATGATGAGGAAGTTGCCATCGCAACATCCGAACGACCGGTCATCCAGACCACTTTTAATGTTCCTTATGAATCAATTAAGGAATTACAACCCGGTCATGCCCTGATCGTCAGGAAAGATGGAACAATTGCTGAAAAACAATTTCGCAAGCCTTTGGAAAAGAAATCCTGTTCATTCGAACGGATATATTTCTCAAGGGGAACAGATAAAGAGATCTACCGGGAGAGAAAAATGCTGGGGAAATTCCTTGCCGCCCCGATACTGAAAGCCATCGATTATGACCTTACCAGCACTGTATTCTCCTACATCCCCAATACAGCTATCGATGCTTATTATGGCCTCATCGAGGAGATAGATCTTTTCTGTAATAAAATTAAAAAGGAAAGGATTCAGGAGGCCGGGGGGAAACTTACACCGGATGAGCTTGATACCATCCTGGCCCTGGCTCCGAGAGCCGAAAAAGTTGCAGTGAAAGACATGAAATTGAGGACCTTCATCGCACAGGATTCACAGCGCGATGACCTGGCAGCTCATATATATGATATTACATACGGCAGCATCCGTAAGGGAAAAGACAGCCTTGTGGTACTCGATGATTCCATCGTTAGGGGTACTACCCTGAAGCAAAGTATTATCAGCATTCTTGACAGACTGGAACCGAAAAAGATCATCATCGCATCCTCTGCACCCCAGATACGTTACCCTGATTGCTATGGCATCGATATGGCCAAACTCTCTGATTTCATCGCCTTTAAAGCTGCCATTGAACTGCTTAAGGAATCACACCAGGAAAACGTGATCAACGAGGTTTATAAAAAGTCAAAAGCCCAGGAAAACTATCCAAAAGAAAAGATCCGGAATTGGGTTAAAGAAATATACAAGCCTTTCCCCCCCGGCAGGATATCTGAAAAAGTCTCTGAACTCCTGACACCTCCAACGGTCAGGGCAAAGATCGGGATCATTTACCAGACCATCGAAGATCTTCATACAGCATGTCCGGGTAACACCGGTGACTGGTACTTTACAGGGAATTATCCCACACCCGGAGGAAACAAGGTGGTGAACAAATCCTTTATTAATTATATAGAGGGAAAAAATGTCAGGGCTTACTGACGTTTAATTCTTCAGCTCACCACTGATCTTTACGGCTATCTCAGTAAATTTTTCAGGTGACAGCTTTAGTTTCGGTTTTCTGAAATCGATGTCATAGATCGTCTTCAGTGGAACCAGGTGAATATGAGCATGACTTACTTCAAGTCCGACGACTGCAATGCCGATCCTTTCGCAGGGAATGACTTTCAGCATGGCTGTGGCAACTTTTTTTGCAAATAAAAATAGCCCTTTGTATTCTTCATCTTCAATGTCGAAGATATAATCTGTCTCCCTTTTAGGAATGACCAGGGTATGTCCTTCTGCCAGGGGATTTATATCGAGGAAGGCATAATAATGTTCATCCTCGGCAACTTTGTATGAGGGGATCTCACCATTAACGATCCGTGTGAAGATGCTTGCCATTAATGTCCGTTTTTTCTTGTTATTTCAATGATCTCAAAGGCAACAGTACCTGCCGGTACCGTAATTTCGACTTTATCGCCAATGCTTTTTCCAAGGAGTCCTTTGGATATAGGTGAGTTGACTGAGATCTTCCCCAGCTTTACATTTGCTTCGCTTTCAGGGACCAAAGTATAGGTGACAACACTATTATTCTGCGTGTTCCTCAGTTTAATGGTAGAAAAGATGAGGATCTTTGAAACATCGATTTTGGATTCGTCAAGCAGACGGGCATTGCTGATCAACTCCTGCAGTTTGTTTATTTTCAGTTCAAGCATAGATTGCGCTTCTTTGGCAGCAGCATACTCTGCATTCTCTGAAAGGTCGCCTTTGTCCCTTGCTTCGGCAATTTGTTTTGAAATCGATGGGCGATCTACGGTGACCAGCTTCTGCAACTCCTCCTGGAGTTTCGCTAATCCTTCCTGTGTATAATACTTGATCTCAGCCATTGTTAAATATTTTCACCGATCTGATAATAAGGCAAAAGACCCTTTGAAAGGGTCCTTGTGCCATACAAATATAATAAATAAATAGGACTAAATGAAGTTAAGGTGATTTCTAAAAGTTGAGTTTTAATCCGATACAATGTGTACCGGAATATGGGTTTGTAGTTCTGTATGAATAATCAACACCTATGCCAGTCCCTTTTTCCTTGTTGAACGGAACAAAAACCGAAAAACCTGCATTCAACCCGGTAAATACCGTTCCCCTGGCTTCAACTGTAGAATTGAAAATACCACTCTGGTATGTATACCCTGCCCTGATAGAGAAATAAGGTTTTAAGCAATACTCGAGACCCAGTGTAAACTGATCTTCCGTGAAAGAGTTGGATGTAAAGTTACCAGCCAGTGTGATACGGTGCTCGTCGCCGATCAGAAAGTCATATGAAGCACCGATCCTTAAAGCAGTTGGCATTTCATAAGGTGCCGACCTGGTTTCGACCGTGAAAAGGTCATTGTCGTTTCCATGGGTCGGGATGATACCTCGAAAAGAAAGACCATCACCGGAAAACTTCATGGTCGGTCCTATATTTTTTAGGGCTACCCCGAACTTGATCTGGTCCTTATCTCCCGTGATATACTGAACACCGGCATCCAGCGCTATTCCCGTGGCGCTTGCATCAGTGATTGATTCATTAATCACTTTTATGTTCAATCCTCCATAGATACTGTTTGAAAAGGCTTTTGCATAAGCAAGATTGATATTGAGATAGCTTGGGTCATAGGTGCCCAGGGCGCCTTCTGGCGAATTTGTTGTGGTGATATTGATTTCACCAAAATTCATCGACATAATGTCCAGGCTTAAAACTCCTTTATTCTGTCCCAATTTCTGAGAAAAGCCGAAATTCATGATCCTGGTATCGGATCCCTGTAACCAGTCGGTATACGAAAAGATGATCTCCGTTCCTTTGGTTGCAGCAGTGCCGGCGATATTAGCATACATGGCTTCCAGTCCATAGGCATTGGCGGTACCTACGCTTCCCCAGCCTGAGCTTTTAGCCCAGGGATCGATCAGCAACTCCGCTGCCCCTGCCTGGCCTGAACGGTCCTTATTACCGGCAGAAACCTTAGCCATAGGAAGGACAAGCAATCCTGCTAAGAATGTTGCAAATAAGAGACTATAAATATTTTTCATATACGCAATTTTTATTTTTTTAACCATATATCACTCTGTTCACTTATTAAAGGAACTATTAATATGAATTCAAGTCAACAGGACGCATTATCCCAAACCATTTCAGTGTTCTTTCCCCAATTCCATTGGCTTTCACATAGATCAGGTACAATCCCCCTGAAATTGGAATTCCGGCGAAGTTCTTCAGATCCCAATCAATGGAGGTCTTCGCATCCGTATTCAGATCTGCTGTTGATCCCCTTGGTTCGCTTATCCCTGTTTTATCAACGGAAAACTGCCTGATCATGGTTCCGCTCATGTCGAAAATTGTAACCGTACATAGGAGCGGCAGGTTGACGATCTTTATCCTGTTATCCAGCTGGCTTTGTTCATAATCGTCGTATCCATAATAGGGATTGGGCACTACATTGATCAGGTCGAGATCATTTTTCAGCGTCGTCTGATTCTGTTTGGAAGTTGCAATTGATGATGTATTGAAAGAATATTCAGGCCAGCATTGGTTTTCAGCAGTATCTGAGTAAGATGAAGGAAGGGATCCGGAGAAATACCGGCTATAAGGTTTCGCAACCCTTATCTTTATTGTCACCTCGTTGCTCAGCCATTCTTTACCATCAATCGAAAGGGGCATACCTACATACAGGCATGATCCGTATCCGTAAGCTTGCCATATTTGTGACGGTGCAAGATTCAGATGGTTGACAAGATAGGCTCCGCCATCATAGGCGGGAAAATCAAGTGGAAATGATATAGGGCCTTGTTTTATTGTTTCGCGCATCGATCCCATGATATAAACATAATGCATCCCGCCAAAAACTGGCTGGCCACCAGCATCCATTAACCGTGAGGTTGGATTCCAGAGTAGATCACGGCCATTATCTGAGAGAAGCCACGAATTCTCCCCGAACATAATGTTCAGTCGCTCTCCCGTCTCAAGATTGATTGCATAACCCGGGAACCACCCCATACCTGTAGGGCTGATAAAACTGGAGTTATACATCGGGTTGCTGTTCACAACCCCGGTGTCTCCGTCAATATTTACGGATGGGTGTTTCCTGAAAGTAAATTTTGCAGCTCCGCCTTCAGCTAATTTTACATCAGGGCACATCTCGATAACAGGAGAACGGGTCCATTTGGTTTTATCCGGCGTGATTACAATATTCACAGATGCCAGCCGGTCCATCGTACTATGTGATTTTGAAGCTTTGGAGACTGCCGGTGAAACATTCGGCAATCCTAATGTGACCTGGTCATTTGCGACAGTAAGACAATATGGGGCCCACGTACCTCCCTGGATCTTTGCATAATCTTCGTTAGGGTCCCATGCATGTCCGGTATTAGACAGACCCAGGTTCCAGTCACAGAGGTTGGGATCTGAACCACCTTGATAAGTTCCTGCACGGATCCAGTTCATTGGGTCTCCGGGAACATCATCATCTGCAACTCCGCCCAGCCATATTTTGGTACTGTCGGCATATATTGCTGCAGGTGCTGAAAGCAATCCATTACCGGTATAATGATCCCCTGTTCTTGTTGTATCGTTTGCATAAGGAACCTGGTTAATGGTCAGCGATAGGCCAAGGTTCATGAACAACTGTTGGTATGGATAAATTATAGTAGTGTCCGAGGTATAGGTCAAACCACTACTCTCATCATACAATTTCCAGTGACCGAATTGTATTTTGGGATTCATAAAAGGAGAATTTGAGGGACCCGCCACCAGGGAATCAAATTTTACAATGTAATTTCCTGAGGTCACATTCAGCGGGTCGATGACCTGAATATTGAGAGGACCAGCAGAACCCTGGTATATAGGGTGATAGGACATCGGGTAATCAGGTGTTCCGTAAACATTTGTCACGGAATCAGCCATAGGCTTGGCAAGGATCTCAGCTATGGTCTGGTCGGAAAATTCAATGGTCATCCCCCCGTTACCCTGTCCCTGGATACGTGTAATCACAGGTCCGTCTCCATACGACGAATGCATTTGATCGCCGATAGGGATATGCGGGATAGCCGTATACCGCTGGATATTATTACGTCCCTGCAAATAAGGTGTCGCCTGTCCCTTGTCAATTGAATCAGGCTGATAGGGTTTATACTGATTATAGCCATACGCAACGGCCATATAATAATACTGTTTATGGTTGATGAGTGAAGTGGATGTTGTCAGTGGGAACTGGTCTACTGTAATAACGAAAGTATGTTGAATTCCTTTGTCCGCACCGTTAACCATTACTTGTCCCGAATTTCCATTAAGATCTGCATCAAATGTCCAGTTTACAAGCTTTGACACGCCATTCTGAATATCACATTGTGCAACCAGCCGTGATTTAGTATCATCATAAAGATCGGAAGCATCCACAGTTGCATCTACTAACTGGAAGATCTGGTATCCTTCGAAACGATAAAGGGAATCATTTCTTTTATTATGCGGAAGGCTGTCAGGGTTTGGAATATTTGGGTCAAATTCCACATATTTTTCTTCAAAATTGTTACCTGCATCATTGAACTTCCTGTTCGAGATATAAATGATAAGTTCTTTATCCAGTTCCTGGATAGTCAGGTCAGGAGCATCAGGGCCATTCAAAACGGCGAAGCAATTATCGAATAAATTCTGACATTTATCATCTACTATTTTCAGCAAACTAACCGATTCCCAGGGAGTCCCTGCAGCTCTCGCCCATGGGATCCCTACAGTGATGTAATTACAGGCACCCGGACGTAAAGTAAAGGGACCTGCCGACTGCATAAACCTTCTGTCATAGGGAGCATTGTTTGCAGTGACTTCTGTCCATAATTTCGGAGAAGGTGTAACTCCATTTGTTCCCCAGTCACAAATATCGGATAATTCAGGGAACATAAAATCACAAATAGGGCCATAACTTGACGGGGGGTGAGCATTACCGCCATAGGTCATTGGCTGCCCGTCCTTCCAGATTCCTCTTAAGAAGTTATAATATTGTGGTGCATAATTAGGATCGGTCATATAATCAGGAACAACTCCATTGTTATTATGATATACAAACCTTCTCATCCCAAACCGTTCATTGTCAATGATACCATCACCAAAGTTGACCCCGTTAATGGCTTCAGCCCTGACAATGACCGTTGCGGTGTCGGCATTATTAGGCCCATATGGCATTCTCTGAGTAGTGCCATCCAGGCCGACAATGCTGCAACTCCCATGAAAGGAGGGTCCTAAAAGCGAACTTCCATTAAAGGAAGGATTATCGCAACCGTCAGGGTCAAGGTACGGTCCCTGGAAAAAGTCAACACCCACAGCAGGCGGATGTGCGCCATAAGCCTGGGGTTGCCCTGTACCATCTACGGGGTTCCCATTGTAGCAATATCCTAAACCACGGCCCACATCACAACCCACATAGTCATCATAAGCATATCCGAGGTCGGGATCAACCCACTGGCTGAAATATGTGTTGGTGAGGGTATAGGTCGAACGGTTTATCAGCTCATAGCTGTAAAATGTCATGTTGTTAATTTCATCATTTGTAGAAAAGGCAAAATACTGTGCCCTTATTTCCATCCCGATGGGATCCCCTTGTGTTTCTGTATGTACATTGCCCTTATCATTATAGACACTCCATAGTGTCTGATCGCCTTTTAATACCTCGTCAACCAGAATCCCGAGGGTATCATCCGGCCCTCCGTTGGAGATCCTGGCCCTTCTGATCTTTTCCCCGGGTTTGAGGAACTTGGGGCAAAGCGCATTTGCAAAATCATAATAAGGATAGTCTCCATCTTTCGGGTTATATATCCCATCATTGTTCACATCATAAAAAGGAGCAAGGTAATAAGAGTAACCATCTGCCCTGTCTCCCTTTGCAGGATAATTTAGGATGTCAGGAGGTATAACATAATCCGGAAATGCAGCTTTATTCTCCTGCCAGGCAAGGAATTCCTCAACTTCAGCACGGGTGATCTCGAACAACTGGTCGTATTTGGCACACGTTTCTGCATCGACAGAAGCAGTTCCGTCAATCTTTAAAGGACCGGGATAGAAATCATTTTTTGTATGCGGTGCTGCAATCGATGGGCCTTGCCCATAACGATAAGCACATAGCTTCAGGTTGTTGTTAAGGTCAATACCGCCGATCCAGAGGGAAAAGGAGAACATAGAAGTCTTCCCTGATCCTTTTGGGATCTCATATTCGGCGATTTCCAGGAACCATCCGTTTCCATATGAGTAACATAGAGTCCTGACATTGTTTATATCAAGATATTTGTAATTAGATCCTGCAGCACAGCCCGCAGCCGTTTGTTTTATAACCTCGGCATCTTTGTTATTTGTTTGTGGGTTTTTATCCGCATAAGTCACTCTGAAAATCAGCAAAAAGCCGACAGAAAGCAATAAGAGGCGAAACATATTTTTCATGGGTACTGAATTTATACTATTTCCTGTAATATTTTTTATCATCCCTATGGTCAAAATACCGGGTTAGAAATTAAACATAAGTCCTAACCGGGTCTGTCTTGGTGTACTGTAGTTAAATGGTTTGTTAATATATACTGTATAAAGATCCCTGTATGCAGCAGGGCTTACCTGTTGATTGATCTGGCTCTGGTATTCCGGGGCTGAAAGGTAGCCGTCATCTTTTGGGGACCCGGTTGCCGGGTAAACTCCTACCACATTCATTGTATTCAAAAGGTTGAGGACTTCAAGATAAACATCGAGTGAGGCAGGCTTTTTCTTCTTGCTACCCATTGTCAGTTCGAATTCTTTGTCAACCTTCAGGTTGAGGAGGAACTGCCAGGGCAGACGTGAACCATTGATGGATCCGAGGATCGGGCCCATTCCTCCATATTGTATAACCTGGGAAGACCTGGTATAAGGAGTACCTGAACCCCCTGTCAGTGTCAGGTTTGCTCCAAAATTTGAAAGGAACTGCACCGGAGGTTTATTTTTCTTTTTGCGCGCTATTACCGGTCCGTTATAATCTTTCCCGATGCCCCAGCGATAGTCAAATTCTGCATTGAACTGGTGGCGGCGGTCAAAGTTTAGAGGGTTGGTCGTACGAAGGTTCGGCTGGTTGGTCCTTATGATTGTTGCAGCGGCATCGGCATCCGATCCGGTACCATCGGCAAATTGCAATGTATAGCTGAACCGGACCCTTGCATTTCCTGTTCTTCGCAGGTCATATGAAACCGTCAGCCCTTTTACCGTACCAAAGTCAATATTGGTGTAGGAATAATAGGTTTTTGGCCAGGCACCGCTGAGACGGAACTGCTGGATCTGATCCTGCATATCACGATAAAATGCAGACAACTTCAGGGAAGAAGCATTGTTTATTTTTTGCTGGAATCCCAATTCATAATCGATGGTTTTTTCAGGCTTCAGATCAGGGTTTGTAATGGTTCCTCCCGAAGGACCTGTCACATTAATGAAATAATAGGCTATCGGATTCAACTGATCGTAACCACTCGAGGGTCTTTGTGTAAGGATGTCGTAATGCGCATAAAACAAGGCATCATCTGATATTGGAAAAGAAAAGGATATACGTGGCATATAATTGACCTGCGGGTCATATTGCTTGAACACATTGGTGCTCATAGTTGTATTGGAAGGGTTCTCAAGATAAGGTTTTACGCCGGTCGGGTCAACAATAGTGGGACTGGTGACCGGTGTACCATTCTTGTCATACCATTGGTTCCCGCTACGGTAACCGGTAATTGCCGAAGGGTTTGAAGGATCATCTACATAAACCACAAAATTATTGCCGATGTTACTTGGAATATTCCCCCATTGGTGCGGATCAAGTTCCCCCCTGGTCTTGGCAGGAAAGAAAAGGTAGGGATCCTTCAGCACGTCCTGATTGGCATCAAACCTGTCAACACGTAAACCTATATTGAAGATAAGGTCTTTAAAAGCAAATTTATCCTGGATGTAGCCTGCCATATAAATGGGCTGAAATGCTGCAACTTCCCGGGTATAATTGCCATTTGCATCGGTGTTGTTAAAGAAATCATCAAGGGTCGGCTGATGTGTTAATTTCTTTCCCGTATAATCGTAACCAGAGTAGCTTACCAGTGGCGAACCGCCTTCGAAGAGTTCGTCAGGCGAAAACATATTAATATTCAGAAGGTTACTTCCCACCTTGAGGGTATGCAGCTTTTCGTTTTTATCATAATAATTAATGGTTCCTGCATCATAATTATAAGAATCGATATCGATATAGTCAGTTCCATCCACAGGTAATCCCAGTTTCTTCCTCAGGTTAATATCAAAATTTTTCTGTAATGATGGAGCATATTTCCTGTAATAGTTGATGGTATCCATAAAAACACCATCACGGTAAACAAGTTGGGGGTTGGAAAGATCCAATTCCTGGATCTGGGAATTGGTTTCCAGCCGCATCAGTGGCCACAGATCTATCCCATCTACACTATAGGAACTTATTTTCCTTTGCTGGTACTGCAAGCCTAACTGGATTTCATGATGCCCAAAGTCGGCGGCAAAGGAAGCCTGGACATTCAACTGGTCTGCTTCACTATAAGCATAACCTGAAGTCCTTGTCCCAACATTAGCCCACATACCATATATACTTTGTGGTTGATTGCCGTTGATAAGCCCGTTGTTTCCAACAATATCACTAATACTCTGGTAATATCCGGTTCCGTCAGGACCAACTTTCGGTAACAAGCGATAATATTCATCCACCCAGGCAACTGATTCAGGATTATAACCATTTGGGGTAAAAACCACACCTGTATCACGTGTTCCATTCTGGAGATGGGCCATTTTTCCAGTTAATGAATCCTTCGAAAGAGTATTGGAATAAGCACGGAGTGTTTGGGTGGCGAAACTTCCGATGTAACCATATTTAAAAAGGTCCTGCTGGAGCTGGGCATCTTCGGTCTTGGCATCAGTCCTGGAAAAGTCAGCCCCGATTGAATAATAAGCATTCTTAACAAAAGATTTACTGTCATTGGCCGTAGGGAAACGCTGGGAAAAGCGTGCGTTCACCCTCCACGTGCTGCTGGTATTGTGCACATTATACATATAATCAGCCAATGATTGGTAATAGTTGAACCCGTAATTGTCATTGTATTGCATTGTTCCGCCAAAGGACATGTTGATGGTCGGGGAAATGCGGAAATCAAGTTTTCCCGATGCATTTATATTATAAACTGAAGTATTCTGGGATGCTTTGGTCTGTTCAAGATCGTTTAATGTAAGGAAGTCCGCGTTAAACAACACTGCTTTTCCGTTCGAAGATAAACGGATCGGATTGTAACGAATATTATTAAGAACATCATCCTTGACCTTATAGTACTCAGTAGCGCTTGGATAACCATCTTTCTGGTAGACAAATTCACCAGCTAAAAAATAACCCATTATCGGGGTCTTGGTTTTTGTGACCGAATCTTTCTTGGAAAACAAAGGACCTGTCAGGTTCAGTCCTACCCTGTTATATCCAAAACGGTCGAGAAGTTCTGAGGTCTGAACATCAACACCTGCACTGATATCCCTTGAGGGCCCTCTTGTAGTGACACTGATGATCCCTCCCGTTGCGTCCCCGTAACTTGCCGGTGTTCCTCCCAGGATAACTTCAACCTGTTCAATGGATGATTGAGGAAGTACGTTACTTCCAATAACACGAATACCATCAATATAATATACCGTTCCTGTGGAACGCTGACCACGCATGCTCGTTATAGCGCCATTGGCATCTGTCCCAACTCCACCCACCGTTGCGGCAACTGCATCTGCCGATTTGTTGGCCATTTTTGCAATATCTTCGGCATCAACCGTTCCTCCTGAAACTGTCTGGTCCTTCGAGATCAATGGAACTTTGTACTCCACGATCTCGACTTCCTTCAGATTGACGGATTGTGGCTGCAACTCAACATTCTGGAACTGAATCTTTTCGGAATAGATGATGATCCCCTTCATGATAAAGGGCGTATAACCGACATAGGTTGCTTTCAGATCAACTCGTCCGGGAGGAATGGGCTTGATTATGTAGTTGCCGTCCATATCAGTGGTGGATCCACCTACCTGGACACCCCCTACTTCCACGATGATATTTGCAAAAGGAATGGCTTCCCCTGTCTTTTTATCTTTAATTGTCCCCTTAAGGGTACCGGATCCGGTCTGTGAAAAGACTAACAAACTTGACGTCAGAACCAATGCAATAGCTAACAGTAAATGTCTTAACATACCATTAATTTTATGTTAAATTATACTTTGGGCTTAAAAAGATCGTAAAGGTAACAACATTTTAAAATAAGTTCCAAATGATTTTAATTCGATTATTGAAATATAAAATCCGTCTAAATAGGGTCCAAATTGCAACCCCTCACCGCACTTAACACCCTTTTCTTCATCACGCGTCACAGGTCATGAGTCACTATTTTTCAATATTTCAATTAGTTACAGATCGTCCATCCGTCCTCCCTCCGTCTAGTCTATAATTAAACTATACTCGACCTCTAATAAACCTTTATCCTTCCCTTATCCCCCCAAAACCCGACCCAAAATCGGATTTTTACCCTGTTCAAGGCAAAAAATGATTGTTCCCGGACGATTTTTAGCAAAAAAAAACAGGCCTGGGCACAATTCACCCACGCCTGTTTTCATAAACAACTAAAAAATTACACTTTACAGTTCAGATTTTACACTTCACACTTAACCCTTAACATTTAACCCCGAACCCTTAACCCCGAACGCTGAATCCCGAACGCTTCCAGGCAACTCAACTTTTCGTGCAGCCGCCCGTCCTCTGTTCTTGACCAGGATCTTGGTCTTGACAGAAACTTTGAACAGCTCTTTCTTAAGGACCTCATAACTGGTGGTATCGATCTTTTCCTTCTTTGATTGCAAAATAAAATCAGCAATGGCAAGATTCCAGGCATTCTGCCCCGGCTTTGCCTTCTTTTTGTACCTGGCCTTCAGCTTTGGAATTGCCAGGACCTTCTTTCCATAATCCGTTGCATCCTTGAAACGAACACGGCTGGCAGCCTGCTTGTCAGTCCATCTCATATTCGAATAATCCGGATACCTCGATACAACCGTATGATCTCCGCAACGCCTGTAAACCTTATCCCCATACCTTCCACGCTGAAATTTCATTATAATATTATCATCTGCTAAACCCATAAAACATCAGTTTTGATTTGAACTTGCAACATAACACACTATTTTCAATTCCCATATTCGCATATTCCTATATTCCCATATTCCTTCATTCGCATATTCCCATATTCGCATATTCCTGAATTCGCATATTCCCCTATTCCCCTATTCGCATATTCCCCTATTCGCATATTCGCATATTCGCATATTCGCATATTCCCCTATTCGCATATTCCCCTATTCGCATATTCCCATATTCGCATATTCGCATATTCCCGCATTCGCATATTCCCCTATTCGCATATTCCCATATTCGCATATTCCCATATTCGCATATTCGCATATTCCCATATTCGCATATTCCCGTATTCCCTTCCCCCCGGATCCCGTAATCTCCAAATCTCCAAATCTCCAAATTTTCAAATTTTCAAATCCCCCTTCTGACCCCCCCAAATCATTCCCGATCACCGCTGCTTACATTTTTTCCCTGACGCGGGCTTAAGGGGTGTATTCTTAGGTGATTCCTTTTTAGTTTCCTTCATCATTGAACGGGTCGTAGCCGATTGATTTTTTTCATGTTGCTTAACGGCCATTTCATATTTTTTTCTTTTTTCCTTTTCTTTCCGTTCTTTTTCCCTCTCAATTTTTCGCTGGCTGTTATCTTTTCCTTGTGAATATGCAGAAAAGCTGCAGGGTGCAGTGAGCAACATTGTGCAAAGAATAATGAGGATACCCTGTTTGTTAAAAAAATTAGATTTCATCTTATATAAAATATTATTGCTATTCCGGCGTTTTGACAAAAAATCTAAATGAATCCGGGATTTCATCGCATAGGTTTATATTTTTTGTTGTTTTCCTTTGTCTTTCTCCTCCCTCAATGCAAAAAAGAG
The DNA here is from genome assembly GCA_963768805.1 of uncultured Bacteroidales bacterium. Taxonomy (GTDB): domain Bacteria; phylum Bacteroidota; class Bacteroidia; order Bacteroidales; family FEN-979; genus FEN-979. The sequence goes on from CAVYJI010000005.1 coordinate 166,076, forward strand.
AGCCAGCAAAATGAGATACCCGTTGTCGCTGTCAGCATTGCCATTACTCCAAATTCTACTGAATACATCCAACTGAATACTGTGAATGGTTGGGTATATATTACCGGTGGATATGATGGGATCATTGTTTTCAGGTCTTCAACAGATGGGTTTATGGCTTACGAAAGGGCTTGTCCTTATGATTGGGAACAGACAACTGCAAGATTAGTGGTTGATAATTCCGGGATCACAACTGAATGCCCTTCCTGCAAGTCAAAATTCATACTTCTCGACGGATCGCCCTATTCCGGCCCTTCTACCTACCCGATGAAACAGTACGAGACGTCATATAACGGGGTCACCCTTTATATCTTTAATTAACTCTTCCTGTCAATAGCGGTAATGTTCTGCTTTGTATGGCCCCTCTACCGGGATCCCGGTATATTCCGACTGCTCTTTTGATAGCTTTGTCAGTTTCACCCCCAACTGCTCAAGATGCAATCGTGCTACCTCTTCATCAAGATGCTTGGGAAGACGGTATACCCCTATCTTATAGCTGTTCTTCCAGAGATCGAGTTGTGCGAGCGTCTGATTTGAAAACGAATTGCTCATCACAAATGACGGGTGACCCGTGGCACAACCCAGGTTCACAAGCCGCCCTTCTGCCAGAAGGTAGATCTTTTTCCCGTCCTTGAAGATATACTGGTCAACCTGTGGTTTGATATTGACTTTTTTAATCCCCGGCCAGGCTTCCAGTTGCGCAACCTGGATCTCATTGTCAAAATGGCCGATGTTGCAAACAATGGATTCATCCTTCATCAGCGAAAGATGTTCTGCCGTGATCACATCTTTATTCCCTGTTGCCGTTACATATATATTTCCTTCCTTCAGCGCATCCTCAATGGTCGTCACCTCAAATCCTTCCATGGCAGCCTGAAGGGCACAGATCGGGTCGATCTCCGTCACCAGAACCCGGGCGCCATAAGCACGCATCGATTTGGCACAACCCTTTCCGACATCGCCATAGCCGAGCACCACGACAACTTTCCCTGCTATCATCACATCTGTTGCACGCTTGATACCATCTGCCAGCGATTCACGGCATCCGTATAAATTATCAAATTTTGATTTCGTTACCGAATCGTTCACATTGATTGCAGGAACCAACAGTATCCCCTGCTCCATCATCTGGTAAAGGCGATGCACACCCGTCGTCGTTTCTTCTGAAACGCCTTTCCATTCTCTGACAATATCATGCCATTTATTCTTATCCTCGACATAAAGCGCCTGCAGGATCCCATAAATTGCTTTTTCTTCATGGTTCGAGGGGACCTTTTTCAAAAGCGAAGGATCATTTTCAATTGCATATCCTTTGTGGATCAGTAATGTCGCATCTCCGCCGTCGTCAACAACAAGGTTTGGCCCTTTTCTGCCGGGAAATGTTAATGCCTGGTTTGTACACCACCAGTATTCATCCAGAGATTCTCCCTTCCAGGCAAATACAGGGATCCCTTTGGCAGCCAAAGCCGCAGCAGCATGATCCTGCGTGGAAAAGATATTACAGCTTGCCCAGCGTACATCTGCACCAAGTTCAATCAGGGTTTCAATCAGCACTGCCGTCTGTATGGTCATGTGTAAAGAACCGCTGATACGGACATTTCTCAAAGGCTTCTCTTTTGAATACTTTTTACGGATCGACATAAGTCCCGGCATCTCCTTTTCTGCGATCTGTATTTCTTTTCTGCCCCAATCAGCTAAAGAAAGGTCTGCTACTTTGTAGTTCATTGTTTGATCTGTTTTTGTCTGTTCCATCATATTAGATTCTTGTTGCAAAAGTATTATTTTCCGGTGAACCTGAAAAGCATACTCACCTTAAAAGTGATTTCCGGGATGAATTACTCTCAGAATTTACAATATAACGGGAACATTCACAGTTTATTGATGTATTTTTGCACATTTTTGGAAAAAGAAAGGAATGCATGTCTTTGATTCTTGATAGAGAGATTGACAGTCAGACACGTTTGGGATTGTGGAAAATTGATGAAGGATCAGAGGAACTTAAAAAACAGGCAAAGCTTGATTCAATTGAGGAAGGCCAATATAATTCCTTCAAAAGTGAGATCAGGAAGAAACAGTGGCTAAGTTACCGTATCCTCCTCAAAAAGATGCTTTCACCCTTTCCTGTTGCTCTTGAATATGATGATTATGGAAAACCACACTTGAAAAATAACGGGCCCTATCTTTCCATTTCCCATTCAGGAGATTATTCGGCAGTGATCACCAGTAAAGTACACCCGGTAGGTATAGATATCGAATGCCTCAAAGAAAGGATATACAGGATCAGTCACAAATTCCTGCGTACTGAGGAAGATCAGAACATCGGTGAGACCAACAGGTTGGAAAAGTTGTATATCGTATGGGGGGCTAAAGAAGCGCTCTATAAGATCTATGGAAGACCGGAAATTGAATTTCAACGTGATATCTCTGTCGATTCCTTTGACTACCTTTGTAGCGGAAAAGGCCGGTGCATGGCCTCGATGAAGACCCCCGAAGGCCTGGAGAAGTTCAGCATCTTCTATGAAAAGATCTCCGGTTATATGCTGGTCTATGCGTTGAAGATGAAGATTGCAGGAACATGAAAAAGAACATTGAAGACGAAATCTCGGGCAGGATCCTGGTCCTGGATGGCGCTATGGGCACAATGATACAGCGCTATCTTCTGGATGAATCCGGTTTTCGTGGCGACCGTTTTCGCGATTTTCCTTACCCCCTCAAAGGGAACAATGACCTGCTCGTGCTTACCCAGCCACAGATAATCAGGGATATCCATGAACAGTACCTCTCTGCAGGAGCGGATATTATTGAGACCAATACCTTCAACAGCAACCGGATATCCTTGTCGGATTATCATCAGGAATCACTTGTTTATGAGCTCAATAGAACGGCAGCCCGGCTGGCTGCAGAAGCAGCTGAAAAATATACCCTGCTCAATCCCGGGAAACCCCGCTTTGTTGCAGGTTCTATTGGCCCTACCAACAAAACAGCCTCGATGTCCCCGGATGTAAACGATCCTGCCTTTCGCGCAGTTTCTTTTGATGTCCTGTACGATGCATACACCGGGCAGGTCAATGGTTTAATTGACGGAGGCGTGGATCTCCTGCTCATCGAGACCATATTCGACACACTGAATGCCAAAGCTGCAGTCATGGCGATCCTTGATATCCGGAAGAAACGGAATCTTACTATCCCGGTTATGATCTCCGGCACAATTACGGATGCAAGCGGAAGAACATTGAGCGGTCAAACGGTGGAAGCATTCCTGATCTCTCTGTCCCATCCTGAATTATTTTCTATCGGTTTAAATTGTTCTCTCGGGGCAAAAGAGTTGCGGCCTTTCCTGGAAGAACTGTCAATGAAAGCTCCGTTTTATGTCAGCGCTTACCCCAATGCCGGCCTCCCGAACCAGTTCGGCGAATATGATGAATCACCTGAAAAAATGCTGGCATATATCCGTGATTTCCTGGCAAATGGCTTCGTCAACATTATCGGTGGCTGCTGCGGCACTACTCCCGATCATATCCGTCTTTTTGCAGAAGCTGCATCGGGTGCCAAACCAAGACAGGTCCCTCCCGTCAGGCATGAGTTGTCTCTTAGCGGACTTGAGCCCCTTATTATTTATAAAGGAAGCAATTTTATAAATGTCGGCGAACGTACCAATGTCAGTGGCTCAAAGCAATTTGCCAGGCTCATCCGTGATGAGAAATATGAAGAGGCCCTCATCGTTGCCCGTCAGCAGGTAGAGAACGGTGCACAGGTCATCGACGTGAACATGGATGAGGCTATGCTGGATTCAGAAAAAGCCATGACCCGTTTTCTCAATATGGTCACATCAGATCCTGATGTTGCTAAGGTTCCTTTAATGATCGACTCCTCTAAGTGGTCGGTGATCGAAGCCGGATTAAAATGTGTGCAGGGTAAAGCCGTCGTTAACTCTATAAGTCTGAAAGAAGGGGAAAAAGCCTTCAGGGAGAGAGCTGAGAAGATAAAGAATTACGGGGCTGCCATCATCGTTATGGCTTTCGATGAAAACGGACAAGCCACAACATTGGAAAGAAGGAAAATAGTTTGCCGGCGGGCTTACGACATTCTGGTCAACGAGGTCAGGTTCCCTGCAGAAGATATCATCTTTGACCCTAATATCCTTACAATCGCCACAGGGATGGAAGAACACAATAACTACGCTGTCGATTTTATTAAGGCAACTCGGTGGATCAGGGAAAACCTTTCATCAGCCAGGGTGAGCGGAGGCATCAGTAACCTGTCGTTTTCTTTCCGGGGAAATGATCATATACGTGAAGCAATGCACTCGGTCTTTCTTTATCACGCCATCCAGGCCGGGCTCGATATGGGGATCGTAAATGCAGGTGCACTGCCGGTATATGATGAGATCCCGCCCGATCTGCTGAAGCTGATCGAAGACGTGGTGCTGAACCGCCGCAAAGGTGCCACCGAAAGGCTGATAGCATTCGCGGAGAAACTGAAAAACAAGGGGAAAAAGGAGGTCGATGAGAAGGAGTGGCGGAAAGGAACCGTCGAAGAACGACTGAAACATTCGCTGATAAAGGGAATAGTGGATTTTATCGATGAAGATATTGAAGAAGCCAGGCAGCATTATGAACGGGGATTGAAGATCATCGAAGGCCCTTTGATGGAGGGCATGAACGTGGTTGGCGACCTGTTTGGTTCAGGGAAGATGTTCCTTCCCCAGGTCGTAAAGAGCGCCCGTGTGATGAAAAAAGCAGTTGGCCGGCTGCTTCCATACATAGAAGAAGAAAATAAGGAAAGTCCGGTGGTCTCAAGCAGCGCCGGGAAAATATTGCTGGCCACTGTCAAAGGTGATGTGCACGATATTGGGAAAAATATTGTCGGCGTGATTCTTTCCTGCAACAACTATGAAGTGATCGACCTCGGGGTTATGGTTCCTTCAGAAAAAATCCTCGCGGCCGCTGTCGAACAACACGTCGATGTGATCGGCTTAAGCGGGCTGATCACTCCATCACTGGAAGAAATGGTCCATGTAGCGAAAGAGATGCAAAGAACAGGCCTGACCATTCCTTTACTTATAGGAGGGGCCACAACGTCCGAGGTCCATACGGCAGTAAAGATCGATCCTCAGTATTCTGCCCCGGTCATCTATGTGCGCGATGCTTCGAAGAGTGCAGGCGTTTTATCAGGGTTACTTTCAGCAGGGAATAAAAAAGCATACAGGGAAAAGATCAAGCTTCAATACCAGGATCTGCGCAAACAATATGAGGATACCCGTTCAGAAGCCCGGTTCGTCTCATTGCGTGAAGCACGCGATAACAGGTTAAAACTCAGCTTTAACACGGATGTGATCTGGAAACCATCATTTACAGGCAACAAATATTTCTATGATTACTCCATAGAAGAGCTGAGGGATTATATTGACTGGACCTTTTTCTTCCATGCATGGAAATTGAATGGGAAATATCCTTCAATCTTTGAAGACCCCGTAAAAGGAACCGAGGCCAGGAAATTATTTGATGATGCCCAAAAGATGCTCGACGAAATGGCGTCGAAAAAGATGATCATCGTAAGGGGGGCTGTCGGTTTCTATCCCTGCAATTCTAACGGGGATGATATTGAAGTCTATTCCGATGAGAAGCGTTCAAAAACACTGGCCACCTTCAGGTTCTTACGTAACCAGCAAAAGAAAGATGATGGTTCGGCAAACCCGTCCCTGTCTGATTTCATTGCCCCGGCAGCCAAATCGCTGGTTGATTATATTGGATTTTTTGCCGTGACCGCCGGACTTGGACTTGAAGAATGGGTCGCTTATTATGAAAGCCAGCTGGATGATTATTCAGCTATCCTGGTAAAGATCCTGACAGACCGGCTGGCAGAAGCTTTTGCAGAGCGCTTGCACCAGATCGTCAGAAAGGATTTCTGGGGTTATGCACAAGAAGAAGACCTTGATGTTGCAGCCCTGCTGAAAGAAGAGTACCGGGGAATTCGCCCCGCTCCTGGTTACCCGGCTTGCCCCGAACATTCCGAAAAAACAACTCTTTTTTCATTGCTTGATCCTGAACAACATACCGGGATCAGCCTTACAGAAAATTTTGCGATGTATCCCGCAGCCTCGGTATGCGGTTTTTATTTTGCACATCCTCAATCACATTATTTTGCCGTGGGAAAGCTCTCAAAAGACCAGGTGACCGACTACGCCAGGAGAAAAAGTATAAGCCAGGAACAGGCTGAAAAATTATTGAATACTAACCTGAACTATTGAAAATGAAAGTTATAGACCATATTAACCAGTCAAAAAAAACATTATTTTCATTTGAATTGCTGCCACCGCTGAAAGGGCATAATATAGCCGGCATTTACTGTACTATTGATCCATTGCTGCAATTTAACCCTTCTTTTATCAACATCACCTATCACCAGGAAGAGGTAATCTATAAGAAGCACAAAAGCGGATTGCTGGAAAAGAAAACTGTGAGAAAACGCCCTGGAACTGTGGCAATTTCTGCTGCCATTAAATATAAATATCCGTCGGTAGATGTTGTTCCTCATCTTATCTGCGGAGGGTTCTCAAAGGAAGATACAGAGTATGCCTTGATCGATTTTCACTTTCTTGGCATCAATAATATCCTCGTGCTGCGCGGGGATCCTCCAAAAGGCATGCGCACATTTGTACCTGAAAAAAACGGCCATCCCTACGCTTCAGGTTTAGTTGAACAGATAATTTCCATGAACAAGGGCAGGTATCTGGACGAAGAAATGGAAAATACAACTCCTACTGATTTTTGCATCGGGGTAGCCGGTTATCCTGAGAAACATATTGAATCACCCAATACCATATCCGACCTGAAGTTTTTAAAACAGAAGATCGACGCCGGGGCAGAATACATCATTACACAAATGTTTTTCGATAATGAGAAGTACTTCACATTTGTTAAGAACTGCAGGGATGCCGGCATAACTGTTCCAATCATCCCCGGCTTAAAACCCATTACGACTATGCATGATATCAGCAGCCTTCCTCAGGTCTTTAATATAGATATCCCTGAAGAGCTTGTCAAAGCTGTCGCTGCGTGTAAGAGCAATGAGGAGGCCTTTCATGTCGGAATTGAATGGTCTATCCGGCAGTCGAAGGAATTGATCAGGAATGGAGTCCCGGTAGTGCATTATTTTACCATCGGGATATCAGAAAACATCAGGCAGATCGCATCTGCAGTCTTTTAAAACCGGTTTATGGTGAAGAATTCTGTTTTACAGGGAAAATTCGCTGATGGGAAAAAGAAATTTGCCCCGCTTATCGATCCTGATAAGTTCACTCTCAGTGAATTGAAAGTGATCGCCAAATCTTCAGAAAAAGCCGGTGTGGATTTCCTGTTCTATGGAGGAAGCCTTGTGATGGAGACCGACCATACCAGGTTCATGACTGTTCTGAAAGAACATTGTTCCGCCCCTGTCATCCTCTTTCCCGGGAACCAGCTCATGATCCCGAAGGAAGCTGAAGGGCTGCTGCTCTTGTCACTGATATCAGGAAGAAATGCCGAACTTTTGATCGGGAAGCATGTTTTGGCTGCCCCTTTTCTGAAGACCTGCAGTTTTGAAATTCTCCCGACCGGCTATATGCTGATTGAGAACGGACATGGCACAGCAGTTTCTTATATGAGCAACACCACGCCAATCCCCGCTTCACAAGATGATATTGCCGTGTGTACTGCATTCGCAGGAGAATTACTCGGACTTCATCTCATATACATGGATGCGGGCAGCGGGGCAGAAAACCCGGTCAGCCTTCAGATGATAAGGAAGGTCAGGCAAAACATCTCTATCCCGCTGATCATCGGTGGTGGTATTAGCACTGGGGAACAGGCAAAAGATATTGCGTCCGCAGGAGCTGATGTCGTTGTGGTCGGAAATGCCATTGAAAAAAAGCCTTCCCTGATCAGTGAACTTTGTAATGCTGTTCATTCCCAAAACAGAATATAACATTATATCCTTTCACAGGCATTTCGTAAAATGAATTCCTGCATCTACCGGACAGACATGCCTGTTTACCGAAAATATTTTCCCTGTCAGGAATACTGATTTAAATTTGCGATGCCAACAGGAATGTCCGCATTAAAGATTGTGAACCTGATAGATAAGGGAAAACCTGCCTGTAGTGGTCGACCAAAGAAAGATTGATGAGTGATGCTGATTCTCCCTTTAATATATATAGCCGCGTGAATGCGGTCCTGATAATGAAGAAGCCATCCCAAAAGGATGGCTTCTTCATTATCAGGATGGATTTGTCTTTGTTCGATCGTGCTACGACAAATGTTTAATACATCATTTATATACCGGGGAATCATCTGGCGCAATGATGTTCTTCATTGAATCGTATAGGTTAAATTGATATGTTTCTCCGCCGTAAAATGTGCCGGATCTTGAATCCCACCACGAAACAAGAAAGCAGACATCATCGGGAAGGCCTTCATCTGCATTGATCAGTTGGGCCATTCTTTTTCCCGACACAGGCCCCGGTTCAGAAAAGTAATAAGTGTTCATGCCATTGTGATAAAGCTGGGGCTGTCCGACCAGCATTCCCGATCCATTGGTCACCTGCACCATCATGGGACATGCATTATGAGTGATTTGGTTATCAGGATGAATGTTGACCTGATAACTGATAATGGGTAGATCCTGATTATTGGTTTTATTACTATATGCTGACATGCTTAGGTTGATACCAATAAATATTGCTATCGAAGCAAGGAATAAAATTATAATGAGCTTTTTCATGACAGTTGGTTTTTAGATTAATAATGGATTCTAATGATAGTGAAATAAAAGTACAGCATATAATATAGCTCATCAAAGAATAATTTGCGAGATGTCAGTTTCATCCGTTAAGTCGGATGAATTAGATTGTGAACCAGTCCCGGAAGAAAAAGCAGGTCAGCATTCAATTCCAAAAGCCGCCGGGAAGACAGCTTTGATGATGTTCTACAAGAAGATATCGTGGCTTATTGAACTTCAATAAAATCCTCCTTTGGAGTTCCGCAGGAGGGACATACCCAATCGGACGGGAGATCGGCAAACTTCTTGCCTTCTATGGCTTCATCATAAATATAACCGCATGCCGTGCATTCGTACTTCTTATAAGCCGTTGTCTGAATCTTGGCTTCAAGCTTTGATTTATCCACATAAGTCGGGGCATTCTTAGGTGCAACGGCTTTCCTGGTCTGCCGGTAATATGCATAGGTAATAGGATCCCTGGTATCATCCAGGACCGCGGAATGTAACAGTTCACCGATAAATAACAAATGGGTCCCCACATCGATGGTCCTGGTGATCCTGCATTCAAGAAAAGCAATAGAATCATTTAATACAACCGGGACACCGGTCCTCTCACCATAAATAACATTCAGGCCCTGCATTTTATCAAGATCCTTCCCGGTGCGGTAGCCAAACCGGCCAAAAAGATCAGGGGAAGCGCCGGTATGTAATACCGAAACTGAAAAAACACCACTTCTTTGAAGAAATTCAGCCGTATAATTATTCTTATTACAACAAATTGCAAATGCCGGAGGTTCGGCAGTCACTTGGAAAACGGTATTTGATATAAAGCCATTTCCTCGATTTCTATCCCCCGAGCTTACAATGTACAAGCCATAAGATATCTTGAATAATGCATCGTAGTTGATCATACATGATTTTTGCTTGAAAATTACGAATAAATTTGAATCCCGGCCACAGGCAGGGAATTTTTTGATAATATGCACTAACAACCATTTATATCCGTTTGATTTTATCGTGTAAGATCATCATTGAATATTAACAAACAATATAAGAGCATTATGAAAATCAAGAAAATTCAGGCATTTGAAATACTGGATTCCCGCGGGAATCCGACAGTGGAGGCTTTCCTTGAACTGGAGAATGGAATACAGGGCCATGCAATGGTGCCAAGCGGTGCATCGACCGGTGAACGGGAGGCTTGCGAGCTTCGTGATGGCGATAAGAAAAGGTACGGGGGTAAAGGCGTTTTAAAAGCAGTGGATAATGTCAATAAGATCATTGCCCCTGAGATCCAGGGAAAGTCATTTAAGGACCAGCGGGAACTCGACCTGTTGATGATCAGGTTGGATGGAACTGCAAACAAATCGAAACTGGGTGCGAACGCCATTCTCTCCGTTTCAATGGCTTATGCCCGTGCGGAAGCTAAAAACGCAAGGATCCCTTTATATCGTTACCTTGGAGGTGACAATTCGACTCTATTGCCGGTACCATGCATGAATGTTATTAATGGCGGCGCCCATGCAGATAATAATGTGGATTTCCAGGAATTCATGATCGCCCCTCATAATGCTCCTTCCTTCACCGAGTCGATCAGGATGGGCATCGAAGTGTTTCATGCCCTGAAAACGGTACTGAAGAAGAAAAACTACAACACTGGCGTCGGCGATGAAGGAGGCTTCGCACCCAACCTTAAATCGAATGAAGAGGCAGTGGAAGTAATTCTTGAAGCCATTGTTAGTGCAGGCTACAAACCAGGAACAGATGTCAGTATCTGCCTTGACCCTGCAACAAGTGAAATGTGGGACGAGGGCAAGTACAAATTCTCCAAAAGCACCGGGAAGTCACTTTCCAGCGATGAAATGGTGAGGCTTTGGGAAACCTGGGTTAATCAGTATCCGATCGTTTTACTGGAAGACGGACTGGCTGAAAACGATTGGCCGGGATGGCAGGTTCTGACCAAAACATTAGGTAAAAAAATAGAGATCGTGGGTGATGACCTTTTCTGCACAAACAAAAAGATACTGGCTGAAGGGATCTCCAAAGGCGTGGCCAATTCCGTCCTGATCAAATTAAACCAGATAGGTACTGTGACTGAAACCCTTGAAACTATTGACCTTGCATTCAAAAACGGATACAATGCATTTGTATCGCACCGAAGCGGGGAAACCCCTGACACCTTCATTGCAGACCTTACTGTTGCCGTAAATGCAGGCCATCTCAAAACAGGGAGCGGCTGCAGGGGAGAACGGATTGAAAAATTCAACCAGTTAATGAGGATCGAGCGTGAGCTCGGCACCAGGGCCAGGTTTGCCGGAATAAAGGCCTTTAAGAACAAATAATAACCCGGGATCAGAATCACAAAAAAAGCCCGCCTGAAAAATCAGGCGGGCTTTTTTTATATCCTGCTATAAATACTATTGCTTTATTAACATCATAACTCTTCCTGTCTTCTCACCTGTAACCTTCAGGAAATAGACGCCGGCACTGAAAGACTTGATGTCAATTTGCGTGGATGGTCCGGTGATGGTTTGTTGCAGGAGTTGCTGCCCGTTTATGTCCAGAATGGATAGCTGAAACCAGGACATTGTCTTACCTGTTTCTATTGTTATTTTATCAATTGCCGGGTTTGGATGAACGGAAATCTGGGATAGCTGGTGTTCACCAACCCCTGAAATTACAGAATCATATTTCATGACTGTTGTCCGGCAACTGTCGCCACAATCTTCATAACCCACATAAGGCACGCCTGATGTGCTAAAGGCGAGACCCTCATAATTCGCCCTTCCGGTTGAAAAGCCTCCCGACCCCAGTTCAACCCAGCTTGTGCCATCAAATTTCATTAACCTTGCTTTATAAGAATATCCCCCATCATTGAAAGCAACATATGGTTCTCCTGACGGGCTGAATACAAGAGAAGGGTAATTAGCCACTCCTTCCGAGATGCCGGCTGATCCCACATGCACCCAGCTGGTGTTGTTGAATTTCATAACGGTCAATAATCCATAATTTCCGGCATCACTGTATGCCACATAAGGTTGTCCGGATGGATCAACAGCAATATTTGTATAAGTAGCTTCACCTGCAGAGAAGCCGGCATTTCCGACAATCACCCAATTTGTTCCGTCGAATTTCATCACTGATGCCTTATCTGAATTGCCATAATCCTCATAAGCAATGTAAGGGGTTCCGGAAAGGCTGAAGGCAAGACTTGTATAAGCAGCAACTCCTGCCGAGAACCCCGCCGCCCCGGTATGGACCCAGCTGGATCCGTTAAATTTCATTACTGTTGCCTTCTGTGACTCGGTCCAATCCTGGTACGCCACCCAGGGTTGCCCTGACGGGTTGAAAGCAATGCTCGTGTAATTAGCCTGTCCTGTCGAAAAGGCCGGTGACCCCACATAATCCCATGTTGTTCCGCCAAATTTCATGACCGTCGCACCCCAGGAATTAGCCTCGTCACTATATGCCACATAAGGCTGACCGGTTGAGTTGAAAGCAAGATTTGTGTACCAGGCCGCCTGGGCTGAGAAGGCCGGTGACCCAACATAATTCCAATTGGTTCCGTTAAATTCCATGACTGATGCATATTCGGAATTTGCCCAATCCGAATAAGCCATATAGGGCTGATCATTAACAGGGTTTAAAGCAAGGCTTGTATATTTAGCTGTTCCTGCAGAGAAACCCTCATTTCCGACATCCTTCCATGTATAATTCAATGGAGAAGATTTATACCAGGGTTGCTGAGGGAATACAACAACCGGAAACAAAAAAAGGAAAATGTAGATTAGTTTTTTCATGTTCATCTCGTATTTATTGTGTTAACAGGTGTGCCATCGCAGTCTCCGTGAAAGACAACCTTACAGCCCTTCAAATATAGAAAAAAGCTTGGTTTGCAAGGAACAGAAAGAAATAAAAAAAACCCAAAACCCTGTTTTCATCTGAAAAACAGGGTTTTGGGTTTTTTATCAGTGTGCAAGGCTCCTGATCCTGAGCCTCTCAAGGGACTTGAACCCTCGACCTGCTAATTACGAATCAGCTGCTCTACCAACTGAGCTAAAGAGGCAAAAACCAACCCCCTCCCCCATTCTCTCCCCTTAATGGGTAAGAGTCAAGGGGTGGGGGCTAATGTCGGGATGAGAAGACTCGAACTTCCGACCCCCACGTCCCGAACGTGGTGCGCTAGCCAACTGCGCTACATCCCGGTATTTCTTTAAAACCGGCTGCAAAAATAATACTTTTTTAATCTTTCCTACAGGAATTCTGGATCAATTGCGTGACTCCGGCACTGAAAAACCAGGAAACTCATCAGGTATAAAGGAACCGCTTGATCTTCTGGGTGGGGGTCTTCTTGAACGGAACCGGCTGGTGAATGATAACATGAATACGCGAAAATTTGTTGACGCGGCTGTTCACATGTTCCTGCAATTCTTTGGTCAGTTCCTCGATCTTGGTTTCCACATAAGCCGAAACATCTTCCTTAAGATGCTGGTATTTCTTGGCGATCTCTTCCTGGTTAAAGTGCACCATCGCGACTAACTTCCCTTTTTTCTCGACCACCAGCGATTCATTAACATACTTAAAATTGTTGATCACCGACTCGATCTCTTCGGGATAGATATTTTCTCCATTAGCCCCTAATATGATATTTTTCAATCTTCCTTTTACATAAAGGAAATTGTCCTTATCCAGTAAACCCAGATCACCTGTTTTGAACCATCCATCCCCGGAAAAGACCGACCTGGTCATCTCCGGTTCTTTATAATAACCCAGCATCACATTAGGACCTTTAGCCCAGATCTCGCCTTCTCCGGTAATGCTATCGGGATCATTTATTTTCAGGGTCACTCCTTCCATTGCCGGCCCGGTCGACTGGAACCTGGTTACTTGCGGATTTGATCCGGCAAGAAGAGGCGCTGTCTCCGTGAGGCCATAGCCGATTGCATACGGGAAACGGGCTTCGATAAGGAACTGTTCTACGATCATATCCAATTTTGCCCCGCCAATACCAAAAAATCTGATCTTCCCGCCAAACGTCTGTATTAATTTCTTTCCTGCAAACCTGTTCAGCATTTTTCTGACGGGCGGTACAGAATAAAGCATCTTCATGCTCCATTTATCCCGGAATGCAGGGAGGATCTTATTCCGGTAGATCTTCTCCATGATCAGTGGAACAGAGAGCATAATGGTCGGTTTGACTTCTTTCAATGCTGGAAGCAGAAACGCCGGTGTAGGTGGTCTTCCCAGGAAGTAAATACACGCACCACAGATCATAGGCAGGATCAGGCCAATAGTGTTCTCATAGGTATGGGAAAGAGGTAGGATGGAGAGGAACCGGTCTGTTTCGTCAAGGGGTTGTATCACCCTGCTCTTTACTGCAGTAAAAGATATATTGCCGTGTGTAAGCATGACGCCTTTTGGGGTCCCCATGGTGCCCGATGTGTAGATAATTCCTGCAAGATCATCTTCCCCGGGGTGATATTCGTTTGAAGGTTCAGCCTCAGGATCGTACGTATATTTATTCCCAAGAAGGTCTTCCCCCGAAAAATCTTCCATATTGATCCTGTATTGCAATGTACCCGTCCCGGTATCTTTCAGTTTAGACATTAAGTTCCCTGAGACGATAATGGCTTTCGCTCCCGAATGTTCAAGAATATTCCCGATCTCTTCAGGAAGGAAATCAGGAAGAAGTGGAACCGAGACAGCTCCCATGAACGTGGTGGCAAAGAATGAAATAACCCACTCCGGCATGTTTAATCCAAGGATCGCGATCCTGTCACCCGGGGCAATTTTCATTTTCTCAAATAAGGAAATAAGGGCTCTCACCTCTTTCCGGGTCTCATGGTAGGTCTTCGGTTTTTCACCAACCCTTGCTATAAATCCCCTCTGACCAAAGTTCCTGACTGTCTCAGCAAATAAGGCGGGAATTGTCAGCTCATAAATAGCCTTCATTATGGAATTCGTATCATCCGGTAAAGTTAAGATTAATTCATAATTATCATTAATTTTTATAATTTGGCTGTAAATTATTCACTATGAAGATTAGAATGTTCCAGGTGGATGCATTCACCGACAAATTGTTTGGCGGTAATCCCGCTGCAGTCTGCATTTTAAAGGAAGCGCTTAGCGATGAACTGATGCAAAAGATTGCCGCTGAAAACAATCTTGCAGAAACGGCATTTGTGGTTCAAACAGGCGATTCCTACCGGATCCGCTGGTGTACCCCCAAGGTTGAAGTCGACCTGTGCGGACATGCAACGCTGGCCAGCGCACATGTCATTTTTAACCATCTCAATTATCCCGGAAAGACAATCAGGTTTTCTTCACGAAGCGGAGTCCTTGAGGTCAGGAAGGACAAAAAATTGCTGGTGATGAATTTCCCCACAGATATCCTCCAGAGAAGCTGTCTTCCTGACAGCCTGGTCGAAGCCATCAGCATGGCGCCGGTAGAGATCATGAAAGGAAAGACCGACTTCCTGCTCGTATATGAGAATCAACGGCAGGTTGAAATGCTCGATCCCGATTTTGCCGGCCTTTCCAAAGCCACAGCCAGGGGTATTATTACTACGGCAAAGGGCGATGAATGTGATTTTGTGTCAAGGTTTTTTGCTCCTCAGGTCGGCATTAACGAAGATCCGGTGACGGGGTCGGCCCATACGACCCTTATCCCCTACTGGTCGGCCAGGCTGGGAAAAAAAGAGATGAACGCTATTCAACTCTCCGGGCGCCGGGGCTACCTCAGATGCAGGGACCTGGGCAATCGCGTCGAGATTGGAGGTAATGCGGTGACCTATATGATCGGTGAAATAAATGTATAGACAATGAATACTTATTTCTTCTCCTCCCTGGTCATGATCTCAAACCTGATGGTCAGTGATTCCCCATCTTCATCAACAAGGGTTAACCGGTGAATACCTCTTGAAGGGGAAAGTGCCATCTGGTGGGTCTGTACTGTCGTACCGATATAACGGTCATCAAGGTGCCAGTAAACCTGGTGCTGAGGATTACGATGCGCAACCCTGAAAACAATATCGCCCGGTTTGCCGTTCAGGTCGACCGGCACATAGATCCGGCTGTCGGGATGGGGATAGATCATATCCATATTATGTGACTCGGGAGGTGCACATCCTGGTTTAAAGGGCGGAAGAACCTTGTAGAAGGGATTCTTATTCCGGTAGTACCACTCCTGTACCGGGGGAAGGATAAACCACGATTTATGCACCATTTCAGAAGGAGAGACACAATTTGATGTTACCTGCCAGGTCTCTGTTTTATCAAGATGAACGATCTGGTGAAAAGGACAGGGAGGTGTGAGAAGTCCTTTTTTCTGTACCCAGATAGTATCTGCCTTTTCACAGATGGGGGTGGCCCTGAAACCACTCTGGTGACAAACAGTAATTGGAACCATCTCATTATAAGGCGTCTTGAACCAGGGTGTAAAAGGCAGCGTCTTAAAAATATCGAACAGGATCGGCGCCGCTGTCCCGATCCCTGTAAGGCCGGGGCGTCCTTCACCTGAGGCATTTCCCACCCAGACAGCCACTACATATCCTGGCGTTACACCAACCGACCATGCATCTCTGTTCCCATAGCTGGTTCCTGTTTTCCATGCTATCTTTGAGGACGAAGAAAACTGCTGCCATTGCTGTTCCTCATCTGGTCTTGCCACTTCCACCATTGCCGTAAAGGCCAGAAAGATGGAGGCTGCATCAAATATTGGACAATTGGACGTGAGCTCCGGTTTACTCTTTTTTCCCTTCTCAATAAATACAGGAGGATGAAAATCATTCATATCATATTTCCCGGTTTCAGTATAACGATTCAGGGTTCTTGCCATTGAAGCATAAATGCCGGCAAGATCCCAAAGTTTTGCTTCTGCGCCGCCCAGGATCAGCGACAGGCCATAATGATCGGCAGGCCGGGTAAGTGTGGTCATCCCGATTTTCCTCAGCAATGAGCAGAACTGATCGTACCCGTATGTCTGCAGCATTTTAACGGCAGGAATGTTCAGCGACCGCGAAAGTGCCCGCTGTGCAGGAACAGCACCATCATACGTGAGATCATAATTTTCGGGGATAAACCCGCCAATCTGCATGGGAATGTCAGGGACCAGGGAATTCGGCAGTATCAATCCATCGTTGAGCATGGCAGTGTAAAGGAAGGGCTTGAGGATACTGCCCGTACTCCTGGGCGAAATGATAACATCTACATCACTTCCGTGTTCAGGTTCACCTTCAAATGGGATATTTCCCGCATAAGTCAGCACATTCCCGGTACTGACCTCCACAACCAGGGCCGCGGCATTTTCTATTTCATTAGCTTTCAGTTGCGGGTAATGCAGTAAGAGGATCTCATTGATCTTTTCCTGTAAATTAATATCCAGCGTCGAAATGATACGTTTTCCGGTCTGATCTTCTTTTGCCGCCCTTTCCAGCAAATGCGGAGCAAGCTGTGGTAAGGGAAATGGCTTTTGGGGCAGCATCTCTGCTTTTGCCAGTTCACAGGTATTCCTGTCGATCACACCTGAGCGGCAAAGTTGTTCCAGTAAACGGTTTCTCTTTAGAAGCATCCTGTACTGGTTCTTCCCGGGATAAATGAGTGCCGGGCTGTTCGGGAGAACTGCCAGGGTGGCAGCTTCCGCCCAGGAAAGGTTCTCGGGGAAAATACCGAAATAACGCCATGCAGCTGCATCCAATCCCATTATATTTCCACCGAAAGGAGCATGTGAGGCATATAGTGCAAGGATCTCTTTTTTACTATGTGACAGTTCCAGGCGAAAGGCACGGAATATCTCAATCAGCTTTTCCCATAAGGTCCGTCGGGCATTTTTCCTGGATAACCTGATCACCTGCATGCTGATGGTACTCCCGCCACTGACAATCTTTCCCTTTTTTATGTCCTGGTAAACCGCCCGGATAAGGGAAACCGGGTTAAAACCGGGGTGGTAATAAAAATAACGGTCTTCATAAGTAATAATGGCTTTCTTGAATTTTTCCGGGACATCTTTCCGTTCCGGGAACCGCCATTGCTGGTCCTCAGCGATCCTGGCTCCCAGGAGATTCCCATCCCTGTCAAGAAAAACTGTCGATAAGGGCTCATGAAAAATTTTCCCAGCAGGATAATAAAGGATTACCAATAGAAGTATGATGAAAGGAAAAGCCCATCTGTATTTCCAGACCGCTTTTCCTGGCCGGCTCTGTATTATTTTCCGGGAAAAGACTCCTGTCTCCCGTTTTATTTCCCCGAAGGATTTATTTCCACCCATCTCCCGGGAATTCTTGCATTTATGGTATTGTCATACATGGCACTGCAATAGACCGCGGGCAGGTAAAACCTTCCAAGATAGGTCGAATTCAGCATGATCCTGAATGTCTTGGAATGGTTGGGTTCCAGGTCAAAATAGGTGTAAACCCTGTCATCGCGGACATCCTGGTAGTTATATGGCGATGCTTGTGTACCGGTTTGAGCGACTTCACTCATCCGGGAATTGATGATCTCCCACCCTGATGGAAAGATCTGCGTAAGCGCCATCTGCTGATAAGTCCCCCTGAGACCTGGATTGGTAACCGTGACCTCAGCAATGAAATTCTTACCCTGTGGCAGGGAGGTGGGATCAACTTTTTTCCCTTCTGTTGTAAAATAAGCTACTGCCATATTAAGCCCGTTCTGTGCCGAGGTCATATCCCCTTCCGCAGGAATACCTTGAAGGATCACCCTTGCAAACAGGATATTTTTTCCATCATTGACCAGGTGCAAATGACCGGCTGTAAATGATTTGGGAAGCTCCATATCTGCTGTTGCCACAGCTTTTCTTGTCGCGATTTTTATTGTACTTCCCCCGTCCAGAGTATAGGATGCATAGATCCCGGTCCCTGTGCTGTTGCCAGTGAACCGGCTAATGGCGATCAGGCAGTAAGCGGTAGTCTGGGTGCTCATCCATTCATCCCCGGCAAGGTCTTCAGAGATCATTTTGACAAGGTCGGCAGCTTTTTGCTTCATGTTCATAAGGCAAAGGGTTTCTACGATCATGGCTTCATCACGGGTATCCGAACCGTACGACCAGGAAAGTTCCCTGTAGGGTTTTATCAGCATGGCGGTTGTCGCTACCAGTTTCCTGGCTTCTTCGGGTTTCCCCGCAAGCTGGTAGGCAGCCGCAAGACGCCATCTTGCCTGCACTGATAAGTTACTGCTTTCCAGAAGCTTATTCATGACTCCCAATTCAGGCGCCTTTGCCAGGGCAAGTGTATAGAGCCGGTAAGCCTGTATAAGATCATCATTGTAATAAGATGCATTGAAAGTCCAGGATATGGCTTTCTGTTTCTGGAAATTCTTCCACGCCTGCATGAATCCTACCGGAAGGGAATACCCCCTTTGCTCAGCCTCAAGCATGAAATGACCTGCATAGCAGGTTCCCCAGTCATCGGCATAAGCGCCACCGGGCCAATAAGTCAATCCGCCTCCTGCGATCTGGAATGATTTCAGCCTGCTGATCCCTGCCCTGATATTGTTTTCGATCTCTTGTCTGCGTGCAGGTGAAAGGTCTATCAGATCGGAAAGGAACAATTGTGGAAACACAGCTGATGTAGTCTGTTCAATGCATCCGTAGGGATATTCAACAAGGAAGCTGAGCCTCTTTTCAAGGTTCATGGGTGGAACTGACGATATTTCAATTTTTCCCTTGTTGGTTCCTGCAACTCCTGTTGCCTTGTAAGGAAGATCCCAGCCTTTTCCCTGATCAAGGGTCGTTTCAAACACATCCGTGACCTCAGGGTTAGGTGCCCTGATATCGATCTCGATATCATTTGATGCTTTCTCATTCCCGCTGGCAGCCAGTATCCTGATCTTTCCAATGCCTATGCTTTCCTTAACCTTCAGCTCAAACATCACCACATCATCACCCGGATGGTTGAAAGTAATGGTTTTGGTTCCGGGACCTGAAACAGTGAACATTGAGCCCGGCATGACCTCTACAGAAACATTCTTCACAAAATTCTCCATGGCAAAAACCGTGACAGGTAGTTTTACCGTTTCTCCCGGCCCAGCCACCCGTGGCAGCGTTCCCAGCACCATTAGTGGTTTCTTCACAGCTACGGTCTTTTCGGCAGATCCGTATGCACCGTTATTCCCCGCAATTACCATGACCCTTACTGATCCTATATATTCCGGCATCATGAATGAATGGGTTTTAGATTGTCCTTTCGCGAGTTTAAATGGACCAAGGAATTTAACCATTGGCTTGAACCTGTTGGCCTTCAGGCCTCCCCTGTTTATCTTGTCCTTGTCGCCCCCGATACTGAGGATCCTATCCAGGTCTCCGCTATAAGCCCCCATGACCATGTCAAAAAGATCCCAGGTCTTTATCCCCAGTGCCTCTTTTGCATAAAAATTATCCCATGGATCGGGAGTTTTGAACCGGGTAAGGTCAAGTAGCCCCTCATCGACAATGTCAAGGGTATAGGTCATCGGCTTGCCATTCTTCTCGCTAACCGTGATTCCTGCCATCTTATCGGGTACCAGTACATCTCTCATGCTGATTTCCGGATTGAGATGGGAACCTGGGTCTTCCACAAAAATGGGGATCACACCATAAAGGCGGATGGGAAGGTCATTTTTTGTCTGGGCATGTGGTTGTAATAGTGTCACTGAGGCATAACAATTCGGGGCCATCTCATCAGTGACTTCAAAAGTACATTCTGTCGATCCCTGTTTTGAATCTTCCCAGAATGATTTCAGGATTGATGTGCCTTTTTCAATGGTGACCAGGATATTCCCTCCTTCTGAAGATGGCACAGTAAGCCTGACCTTTTCACCGACCTTATATTTCGGCTTATCTGCTGTAAAAGTCAGCATTACAGCTGCCTGTTTCTCACCACCTGGCCCCCGGTTGTAACCATACCAGTCGAAATATACTACCTTCCCTGTCACATGCCCTGACCGTTTATCCGTAACCCGCACCAGGTAACGTCCCCAGTCATCATCACCCATCTGCAAGGGAAACTCCGCTTTGCCGTTCTTTACGGCAACCGTCATGGAATCTGTCAAATGGTTATAAGATGTGGAAACGAAATCAGCTGGAGTGGTTGATTCAGAGTTATCCCACCACCAGCGCCATTCCAGCTTGTAGATCTCCACTTTTAACCGGTTTGCAGGCACTGGATTCCCACCTGCATCCACATTGACAAGACTGAAATCGTAATTTCTGCCGGTATAAAGTATCCTTTCATTTTCTTTGTTCTCCGGGACTTTTATCCCAGCATAGGTAAGGAATGGATAATAAGGTACTGTAAAACGGTCGACACTGAAATCGCCGCCTTCTTCAAAAACATTGGTCTCGAAATTGGCGTTCATGACCCCGGGGGCAGCTTTGGTCATCTTGATATCAGGGTAAAAACCGGCATTCCCGTTATCATCCAGCTTCCCATCAAAAACAGTCATATTCTCTGGTGAAAATCCTGAAACAGGATCATCAAAACAATATCCATGATAATTCTTAAAAGTGGTAGCAGCCTTTGTCAGTGCAAGCTGGACGGTGGCTTTAAGCCTTCCGGCTATAGCACCTGTCAGCCACCTGGCAGAAAGCATCGCTTTGGCAGGTTGCTCCTTGACAAGACGATCGTTGCCAAAAGTGAAATTGATCTTCAGCCGGTTGGGTTTGACAGTTTCGATCCTGATCGTTTTTTCGAATTCGATGCTTCCAATTTTAACTTTTGCAAGCCAGTTACCTGTAGGTGCATTTGCATCTGTTGCCGTACTGAAATTGTAAAACCCGTTCATCGAAGAGGTTTTCGTGATCCGGGTCACAATTTGTCCGCCTGGATTATACAAGGAAAAAGTTACAGGATGATTCCCAGGAAGCTTATGGGCCTTATCTTCAAGTACAAACATGATATAGAGAGAATCTCCCGGCCTCCATACACCCCTGTCTCCATAAATGAATCCTTTCAACCCTTCCTGGATAGTCGCTCCCCCGGCATCAAACATGCTCAGGGATAAGGAACTCCCATCAGTCAGTTTCAAAAAGCCAACCTGCCTGTGCTTTTTAGCAATCACCGCAAAGGGTTTCCTTTTCGCTTTTATGATCCCTTTGCCATCGTTGTCGCTGGTTGCCAGTCTTATCATCTGCAGCTGGTAATCATACACCTCAAGGGTGACACCGGGAAGCGGTTTTGCAGTAAGGAGATCTGTCACAAAGACCGTGAGATTACCATCTGTTCCTGTTTTTGCTATCAGTCCAATATCGGATGCCAGGACATTCCTTGAAATTGATTTCTCCCTGTAATAGGAAGAATTGCACGGATCATTTCGTTTACTCCAGTCATAATTATAATATCCCTCACTATCGTAGTACTCATCCTCATAATTGCTGTAATATGACCACTCCTTATTATTTTCCTTTGTCAGGTCTGCCCATCTGGTAAGGTCAGTTTCAGCCTTTTTATCCCCTTTATCCTCACATGGAAAGGTCGAGTATTCCTTTTTAAAATTAAGTGTTACGGTATAGACTGCACCCGGTTCGGCATTTATCAGTGTGGACAGGTCAATGGAGAAGCGGTTCCACTTCCCGTAATCGACGACATGGGTAAGGGGGATCGTTTTCTGCAGGATCAATCTCCCAACCCTTGCCAGTTCCGATTGCCCGTTCATATCATTCACCTGCAGGAATTGCAGAATGTTGTCCTCATAGATCCGGATTACCTTGATATCAACCGCTTTCAGATTCACTGCCTCAAAAGGAAGCAGCAAGCCATTTGAAGAAGGCATGATGACCCCGTTGCCCACAAACCGCACGTTGGGCTGCACATCTTCAAACCTGATCTTTTCATTGATGGCTGCTTCCATGGTCTTCCCCTGGATGTTCTTCAGGGAGGGCTCTATCACCAGGTTTACAGTTCCTGTCGGAACCTGTGCAGGATATATCTTTAGTTCATTATCTTCAATATTATATCTGAGATCCAGGTGCTTTCCCAGCTGGATCAGTCCTGTAAGGTCCTGATCTTCCCGCAAGGGATCAGAAAATCTTGCATCAATATATTGTTCACCCGATTGGACAACACTTACCCCCAGGTACCTGAAATCACCCAGTGGCAGGATCTCGACATTGAGATCGCCTGTATTTTTTGCATCAATTGCCTTCCCGTTCCATTCAAGTCTCACAAAGGTCTTTTCATGTCCCCTTTTGATGGAATCCACCTGGAATGAATATTCCTGCTTATTTTCAGTTTTAGTCCAGGTTACCGGCAGGATTATGCCATCCTGGGTTGCGGTAAGTATCTTTTCCACTAGCTTACTGTCTGCAATGTCGGCAGTAAGAACACTTCCATATAGTTTTTCCTTTGAAAGATCGGTACTCTTATAAGCTTTATGATTGATCAATTTTACTTCAAATTCCTGTTGCAGGGTCTGGAACTGGAATTCAAACGTACCGAGTGACTCAGGGACGTTCATCAGCCTGGAAAGATAAAATTTCGCATTATAGAATTCTTTTGCAGGAAGTGGTTCATCAGGCCGGAATTCCAGTGTCCTGCTGTCAATCCAGTATAGCGTTCCTTTGATGGAAGGTGAAAAATCCATTAACGTTTTTTCCACGGGTTGGTTGAATAGTACCGAATCGACAAAATCTGAGGTCACCCGGATCTTAATGGTAGCATGGGTTGATATTACCCCGGAAGTAAAGGCTTCTACATATTGCCGGAAGGCAGGATTAATGATGCGGGGAACATTTCTTTTGCACGAAGGCATAATGATCACTGTCAGGATCAACAGGACCGAGAGTCTGAGATGTTTCATGGTAAAAATGATTTTTTACTGAACAAACTTCTTTACTCTGCGCATGACTTTTAGCGGGGTTTCAATGATAACCATATTATAAAGCCAGGAAGGAACATTTCCGGCAGGATTGACAAACCCTTCAAGAGTAATTCGTATCACCCCGTTTTCCATGGGCTGGATCGTCCATTTCTGCCAGTATTTTTTTATACGGATCAGGTCGGGTTTCTCCGGGATGACATTGGTCAGGGGTGTGGCAACAATGGTTCTGCGGCCGGTCACTTGATCAATACTTTCATTTGCCTCGACACAAAGATCGCGGTCGGTAAATGGCCAGGGCACGTGATAAACAAGATAATACTGGAAATATTTATCTTTTTCGTAGGAAAGAACCTTTATCTCCCTGAGATTTTCGTCCCACCAATCATGATTCTTTACATTCCCGATCAGGTCGCAAACTTTATCCATGGTTGAATGGACATCCATCACACCCTTAAATGATTTCAGAGAGCTACCTTCCTCTTTGCGCGTAAAAAGCCTTATCCCTTCTTCCAATTTCACGAATGTCCATGGCTGGGCAGACAGATCCGAGTTGAGAATTGAGAAAAATATGATGAATAACAATCCTGACTTCAACTTATAATCTTTCACTTCCGGCGCTCAATATTTTCCGCAAAAGTAAACAGTTTCTTTTCAAGTAGGATAGATTACCTGTATTATTTCGTGTTTTGTCATCAGATAATTTTTGGTTTTTCCCTGATCGAGGGAGATCAGGAAAAGGCTGTTGATCGAAGGCTGGGGTGCTATATGAATAACATTTCCTGCACGGAATTTGCAATTCTGCTCAGCGAGGGATCCTGGGGATTCAGGCTCAAATAAAGAAATAAATCTAATTGTAAGGATGTTGGCAATAATTTCTCAGGAGGGCACGTTTTTAGATTTCATGGCTGTTAAAGAGCCTTGTGTGAACGCTGACATACCAACGCTGATATTGAAGTTATCTTTTACAAATAGTCAATTCAGGAAAGACAGGATTGGCAGGATCACGATAAGACAGATGATCCTGGTTTTGTCGCTATGCATTTTACTCCCTTCATTTTCTTTCTCACAGTCTCTGGCAGCATTGATCACTACGGGGCAAATCTACTTGAATAAAGGACAATATGTTGATGCCCTCGAACATCTGAATTTTTCCATCCTTAAAGAACCGGCATCACCTGAACTTTATTTTTTGCGGGGATTTGCGAAACTGAACCTGGATGATTATATCGGGGCGGAAGAAGATTTTGACGAATCTATAAGTCTTTCGCCATTTAAGGTTGAAGTTTTTGTAGACCGGGCCATCGTCAGGGGAGAGCGGGAAAATTACAACGGGGCGTTAGAAGACCTTGCAAGTGCGCAAAAACTTGACAGCACCTATGCTGATATCTATTTCAATCGTGCAAGGCTCAAACTTATCCTGAAAAAATACTATGCCAGTCTCAATGATTGCAACACTGCCATACGGCTGGGCTATCAAAACGAGAGTATCTATCTCATCAAAGGGAGTGCAGAATGGGGCATTAAAAGAACCGACAACGCCATTGCCGACTTGAAAAAAGCAATCGAGATCAATCCGGTCAATTCCTATTCCTATGTCCAGATCGGTTCAATCTGGCTGGAGCAGAACCATGTGGATTCCTCGATCTGTTACTTTGACAAAGCCCTTAAAATTGATTCAACCAATGTCTATGCGTATTTCAACCGGGCACTCGCCCGGATCAAGGTTCCTGACCAGGAAGGAGCAATGAATGATCTCGATGCCGTGATCCGGCTTTCTCCTTATAATTCATATGCATATTTTAATCGGGCTATCCTTTTCATCGACAAGAACGAGAAACACAATGCCATTCGAGATCTGACCGATGTTATCAGGCTGAACCCTAAACACATCGTAAGTTATTATTACCGGGGGATGTTGGAGTCTGATCTTAAGGAATACAGCAGCGCCCTGGAAGATATGGATAAGACAATAGAATTATCGCCTGAATATACAGACGCTTATTATTTAAGGTTCAAAGTGAAGAGCGAGCTGAAAGACATGAAAGGGGCAAGAGAAGACTATGAAAAGGCCACAGAATTAGGGAAGAAGAACCATTATAATCCTGACAGCCTCTCAAGGGAAAAGAGGGACTACTTGCAAAGCCTTGAAAAATTGAGCGGCGACTTTGAACAAATGAATACAATGACAGCAAAGTTCCAGAACCAACCTGTATCGATCCATCTCATGCCTTTGTTTAATTTCTTTTTCGACAAAGCCCCTTATACACTACAGCGTTTTTATGATACTTATACGAAACAGCATTATCATTCGAATTTACAAGGGTTCACTACCCATGATGAGTTGTTGACGGATTCAGCCTGCAGGAAAGGAATCGCCAGGGAAACCCACTTGATCGACTCCATGCCTGAACAGGTTGATCTCTACCTTAAAAGAGCCGCCTATTATGCGGCCCTGAGCCTGTACAACCAGGCATTCCAGGATCTTGACAAGGCAGTCAGACTGGACAGCGGGTACGTGCTGACTTGGTTTGTCAGGGGAAATACGCGATTCGGACTGATCAGGTTGATGCATTCACTTGATACGACCCAGAATACGCTTACCATAAATAAAAATCCTTCAGGTACTGAAAACACACCGGGTTATGATGTTGCCTATGATTCCATCATAGCTGATTATTCCAAAGCTCTCAGCCTTGATTCGGGCTTTGCATTTGCATGGTACAACAGGGCAATTGTCTTCAGTCGGAAGAGAGAATTCAGGAAAGCTCTGGATGACTTTTCAGAAGCTATTGAGCACCTGAAGGATTTCGCTGAAGCCTATTATAATCGGGGATTGGTCAGTATCCTGCTTAATGAAAACCTGTCGGGATGCGAAGACCTGAGCCATGCTGGTGAGCTCGGTATCTTGGATGCTTACCGTGTTATAAAACGAACGTGCTACAAATGAGCTACATTTACAGTCCATAAAATAATTATGATCCTCATGCGAAAGAAAGGCTTATTATTATTTCTGACAGTTCTGTTTTATACAGTTAATGGCTTTATTCCTGGATTCGGGCAAGCCAATGGGACAGGAAATGAAAAAAGTGCTCCTCCTGCCGCTGAAATGCAAACAGGGTTTTACAATGTAACGACTTTCTCACCTGTTTCATTTACCGGGCAGTTCCTTAGTGGGATCCAGACCATATGCGGATACAGGATCAACAATCACCTGGCTATAGGCGGTGGCGTTGGATTTGAGCATTTTACTTCCATCCTTACTTATGATAATTTTAAGACCGATCTTACCCAGCTACCTGTCTTTTTAGATATCCGGTACACCTTCCTGGACAAAAAAGTTTCACCTGTAGTCGCCGTTGACGGCGGTTATAAGTTCCTGCTGAACAAGGGCACAACACAAAACCGTTTCGATACCATCCCTGGTAATATCGATGGGATCTCTTCACGAACTGATTACATGGATAATAATGTCTTCAACCAGGGAGGCCTGTTTTTTACTGTTGAAGCCGGGGTAAAAGCAAAAGTTTTTAAAAATGTCGCACTTTTTCTTTCCGTTGATTATTCCTTATGGGAAATAACCGGAGATTATCACCTTACTACCCAGAATGATATTCTTGGATCAGATGGCTGGGTTTTATCAAATCCGATCAAAACCACGGAGAACTCAGTGGCTTATATCAATGTATTCCTTGTCAGGCTGGGGGTCGCTTTCTGACCTTTCTACCTTAACTTGCGGTACACCATTTTTTCGATCAGCCAAAATGGGATCATTGAAGCGACATTGAGCTGAATGCTGTTGTTGATCTTATAAACAAGTTTTGGGTTCTTTACCAAAGCTGTCTTTACAATAAACTTTGCTGCAACAGATGGCCCGATGGTTTTCCCTATTTCCCTGGGGGCCTGCGTCGCGAATTTATCAAATGGTCCTTTAAGGAGGGAAGAGGGAACCGGGTTCTTCATATTTTTCACATATCCGAGGAATGGCGTATTGATGGCGCCCGGCCTTACCAGGACTACATCGATGCCCAAAAAACGGAGTTCCTGCCGCAAGGTCCTGGTGTAGCCTTCAAGGGTCTGTTTGGTGACCGGGTAACTCATGAACGGGACATTGATCTTAACTGCTTCGCTGCTGATATTGATAATACGTCCCCCGGGTCTTTTCAATAAAGGAAGAAAGTTCTGGATTACCCTGTAACACCCGAATGCATTGACTTCAAATATCTCTTTGAATTTTGCTACCGGCGTCTCGCAAAGGGGGAAATAACTATCAATCCCTGCATTGTTCACAATAAGGTCCATCTGATGCTGCTCACTTTGCAGCCGGTTTGCTATAGTGTTGACCGATTCATCGGAACTGACATCCATGGCTATTTTTATTACCATGTCTTCCGGATCTTTGTCTTTTGGAATTTTGCTTTCCAGATCGGTGGCGATCACTTTCCATCCATTTTCCCTGAATTCACGTGTGAGTGCCATACCCAGGCCACCCATGGCGCCTGTGATCAGAACTGTTTTTGGAGTCATAAGGTCGATTTTGGGATAAAAATACATCATTATTAATTTGAAAATTTGGAGATTTGAGAATACGGGAATGATGGAATATGCGAACATGGGAATGTGGGGATAAAGAATCTTTCTATAAGGGCAAACCAAGAAAAAACGGAATTGCTACTTGAATAATTGCTAAATTTGTATGTGCTTAATGATCAATTTTAGAAACCAAAACCATGCGTTGGATTTGTTTGATATTAATAAGCCTGATCTTATCAGCAGGGATTATTGCACAGGATCAGAAGACAACAAAGGAAACCAGGAAGGAAGCTGCGCAACAGAAAAAAGAAAAGAAGAAGGCAGAGATTGAAAGGCAATACAAGCATACAGATAGCCTTCTGACCGGAAGAAGATTTATACTTGAAGCACAGTTCCTGATAAACAACATAGGACAGCGGGTAAATGTTATAACTACACTGAATTTTATCTCCATCGATTCTCTTGCCGGTGTGATCCAGGTGGGAAACCCTCAACGGGTAGGATATAATGGAGTCGGAGGTGTTACAGTCCAGGGACGGGTTATAAACTGGAAACTTGAAAAGGATAACAAAAGGAAAAACTTCTTTCTTACCATGACCATCCAGGGAAATATAGATATTTATGATGTCAGCATGACTATCGATTGTACAGGTTATACTAGTGCTACCCTGAACGGCGTCAACACCGGGAAGCTTATATTTGAAGGGAACCTGGTTTCAAGGAAAGAGTCGTCGGTCTTCAAAGGAATGGCCCGTTAGGGCTAGTAAATAAGGAGGAAAACCCAATGTGTTTAGCAATACCTGCAAAAGTGATACGTGTCGAAGGGACAAGTGCCCTTGTAGCCATTGAAGAGGTGGAATACCAGGCAAGCCTGTTGTTGCTTGAGGATGTAAATCCAGGCGATTTTGTAATGCTGCATGCCGGATTTGCCATCGAGAAGGTGAACCCGG
This sequence comes from uncultured Bacteroidales bacterium, assembly GCA_963768805.1. Taxonomy (GTDB): domain Bacteria; phylum Bacteroidota; class Bacteroidia; order Bacteroidales; family FEN-979; genus FEN-979. The sequence goes on from CAVYJI010000005.1 coordinate 195,160, forward strand.
AGGAGGCGGCTGAGATGCTGAGGCTTTTAAATGAAATTGAAAATAACAATCCTCAGTGATCCCTGATGAATTATCTGCAGGATTACCGGAAGAAAGATTTGATTCTCGCTGTTTCACAGGAGCTGAAAGCCATATCAACAAAAAATATAACGCTGATGGAGGTTTGCGGCGGGCACACTGCTGCGATTCACCGGTTCGGATTACCTTCATTGCTGCCTCCCAATATCCGGCTGCTCTCAGGCCCGGGTTGCCCCGTCTGCGTATCCAGCCAGCATTTCCTTGATACTGCCATTGCTTACAGCAAGCTTCCTGGTGCCATCATCGCAACCTATGGCGACCTGATCAGGGTACCGGGTACAGTAAGCTCACTCGAGAAAGAAAAAGCGAACGGCCATGATATCCGGATCATTTATTCGGTGCTGGAAGCACTTGAGATGGCCAAAAGGAACCCCGGTAAGAAGGTGATATTCCTGGGAATAGGTTTCGAAACAACTGCTCCTGCTACTGCAGCATCCATTATCGAGGCACAAAATGAGAAGCTCACTAATTTTTTTGTACTGAGTGCACATAAAGTCATGCCACCGGTTATGAAAGCACTGGTAGAGGAAGGTGTCAGGATTGATGGATTTATTGCCCCCGGTCATGTAAGCGCGATTACAGGGACAGTCATCTACGGCGACCTCGCAACTGTGTACGGGTTGGGTATCGTGGTTGCAGGGTTTGAACCGGCTGACCTGATGCAGGCGATCCTGATGCTGGTGCGGCAGATTGAATCGGGAACTCCCAGGGTGGAGGTCCAGTACAGGAGGGTTGTCCAGGATCAGGGAAATAAAATTGCCCAGGCATTGCTGGGTAAAGTATTTGAGCTAAAAGACGACAGGTGGCGGGGTCTTGATATTATTCCCGACAGCGGTCTTAAGATCCGCAACGGTTATGCAGATTTTGATGCAGAAAAACATTTTACCGTCAGCGTGCCAGAACCTGTTGAGTCAAAGGGATGTATATGCGGTTCAATCCTCAGGGGACTGAAGACGCCAAACGACTGCAGTCTTTTCGCCAAAGCCTGCACTCCTTTAGATCCAGTGGGAGCCTGCATGGTTTCAGCAGAAGGAACATGTGCCACCTATTATAAATACCGTTCATGAGTAAAGGGGAAGAGAAAATATTACTGAGCCATGGCAATGGCGGCCGGATGATGCACCAGCTTATTGAAGAGTTATTTCTCAGGCATTTTCAGAATCCAATCCTACGTAAACAGACGGATGCTGCAATATTCCCGGTTGACTATCATGAAATGGCCTTTACCACTGATTCATTTGTAATCGATCCCCTGTTCTTTCCCGGGGGAAACATCGGTAAGCTGTCAGTTTGCGGAACTGTGAACGATCTTGCAGTTTCCGGTGCAGATCCTCTTTATATAAGTGTTTCCTTTATCATTGAAGAAGGTCTTCCGATGAAAGATCTGGAAACCATTGTAATCTCGTTTGCTGAAGAGGCGAAGAAGGCAAGGGTAACTGTAGTGACTGGTGACACCAAAGTGGTCAATAAAGGGAAATGCGACAAGCTCTTCATCAATACCGCGGGAATAGGCAGTGTTAAAAAGAAGAACCTCCTGATAAGCACAGGCGAAACTATCAATCCCGGGGATTTCATCATTATCAATGGCACTATCGGCGATCATGGCATGGCGGTGATGAGTGCACGCGAAAACTTCAACTTCAAATATCCTGTGACGTCTGATTGCGCTTCCCTGAACCAGCTTATCAAAGAAGTGCTTGACCAGTCATCGGGAGTGAAATTTATGCGAGACCCCACGCGGGGTGGAGTCGCTACAGTATTGAACGAAATGGCAGGAAGTGCCGCGGTAGGTGTCGAGATTGATGAATCAAGCCTGCCGGTAAACCAGGGGGTAAGGGTGATGTGTGAGCTCCTTGGATTTGATCCGCTTTATATTGCCAATGAAGGCAAAGTAGTCATTGTGGCTGACCCGGCTGAGAGCGTTCACATTATGGAGATCATGAAGAAAAACGACTTTGGAAGAGAAAGTGTCGTTATTGGAAGGGTCACCGGCGAACACACGGGAAAAGTGCTGTTGAAAACTGCAACAGGAGGCCATCGCATCATAGATACATTAAGCGGCGATCCATTACCGCGGATCTGTTAAAATTAGAAAGCATGCATGAACTGTCGCTGTCGATGGATGTGATTGAACTGGTCAAACGCGAGGCAGATAAAAACGGAGTTTCTAATATTAAGGAGATCCTGATCGAGATCGGCGATCTGAGCGGGGTTGAGGCAGATATTTTTGAACCGGCACTGCAGATAGTGGCAAAAGACACGCTGCTTGAAAATGCTGTCATAAAAATAGACCGTGTTCCAGGTAAAGGGCGATGCAACTCGTGTGACCTGGAATTTGGGATGAAGACTTTTTTTGATCCATGTCCTCAATGCCAGCGATTCACATCAGAGATAACAGGAGGCCGGGAATTCAGGGTTGTGTCAATGGTGACGGAATGAGTCAGCAACAAATATTTAGAAAACGAGTTAATATCAGATATAAATTCAATCGTTATGTGTGAAACATGCGGCTGCGGACAACCTGACGAAGTGAATATTCATGGACCCGGGCGGGATCATGACCATGAGCATCCTGATAAACACGGACATGAGAATGAATATACCCATGAACACGAACATGAGCATGATGGTCACTGGCATAGCCACCCACATGAGCATGCGCCGAAGAAAGTGATCAATCTCAATATGGATATTCTTTCAGAGAACAATTATATGGCAGAAAGGAACCGTGGCTACTTTGAAGGGAAGAAGGTGGAGTGCTTCAACCTGGTCAGTTCTCCGGGTTCAGGCAAGACAAGCATACTTGAACAAACCATCCGAAACCTGGTCATTTCCAGGAAGATCTTTGTTATTGAAGGCGATCAGCAGACTACACGTGATGCTGATCGTATTGAGAAAGCGGGAGCCCCGGCCATCCAGATCAATACCGGATCAGGGTGTCATCTGGATGCAAATATGATCCATTCAGCCTTGCATAAAATAGAGGTCGATAATAATTCGATCCTCTTTATTGAGAATGTTGGCAACCTTGTTTGTCCAGCCCTTTTCGACCTGGGAGAAAAGAAACGAGTGCTGGTGATCAGCGTCACCGAAGGGGATGATAAGCCGTTGAAATATCCCTATATGTTCAAATCCGCGCATCTCTGCATCATTAATAAAACCGACCTGTTACCCTATGTGGATTTCAATGTGGAAAACCTTATGAATTCTGCCCGCCAGTTAAATCCTCAAATTGAATTTATCCGGATGTCAGCAAAGACCGGGGAAGGAATGGCCGAATGGTACAGCTGGCTTTTGAGATCTTTTGAAGATCATCAGAACCTGAAATAGATGAATGGGCTGAAGTCTGCACCAGTAATATTTGCTTCACAAATGAAAAACAGTACAATCGACAGGACAGTCATACCGATCAGGATCGTTTGGGAGGGTGCATGGTAAACGCGATTGATCCATTTTTTAATCTTATTATTCACATTCCAGAATGAAAAGATGACGGCCAGTGTAAAGACAGTCCAGAATTTCGGATGAAACCATATGTCATTGATCCCTCCTTTGAATAAGAACATCTTTCCCAGGAAGACCCCGGGGATGGAAGATCTGAATATCACCCATCCAATGGTCAGGAATAAAAAAGTAATCATTATAGCAGGAACCTTCCCTATCTTTTTGAGATAGCGTAACAGGAACAGGCGGTCGAATATAAGAAAGATACCCTGGTAGACTCCCCAGGCAATAAAATTCCAGCCGGCACCATGCCAGAAACCACAAAGGAAAAAAGTCACTAAAGTTGCAGTGATATAGATCAGGTTTTCCGTTTTTATCCCGGCATATTTTTCTTCGGGCAGTTTCCGCGAAACAGAATAGGCCAGGGGCAGGAAGATATAATCGCGAAGCCATAAAGAAAGCGTGATATGCCATCGCCTCCAGAACTCGGTAATACTTCTGGAGAGATAAGGACTATTGAAATTTTCAGGGAGCTTAAATCCGAGTATAAGTGCCAGACCTATAGCCATATCGGAATATCCTGAAAAATCAAAATAGATCTGGAACGAGTAAGTTATTGCCCCCATCCAGGCAACCCCTGAGGAAAGTTCTGAGGGAGAAAGATTAAAGATGGAATTGACGATTATACCCAGGCTATCAGCAATAAGAATTTTTTTGGCCAATCCAATTATAAACCGGATAAAACCAGTGAGTCTATGATCAATAGTGCTTGTATCGCGACGTTCCCTGATCTGATATTCTATTTGTCCAGGCCTTACAATAGGTCCGGCAAGGAGTTGAGGAAACATAAAAATATAGGTCGCATAATCGGCTAGACATTTAAAGCCCGGAAAAGCCTTTCTGTAAACATCAAAGGTACATGACAGTTTCTGAAAGGTGATGAATGATATACCAATGGGCAGGGCAATTGTAAACCATCTTACGGGGGAGATGTGAAACATGCCAAGACCTGCATTCACCTGATCGATAAAGAAATTCATGTACTTGAAATACAACAGCAATCCTATGTTCATCGCTGCCGAGATCCAGAATATCATTGATCGGACGTTGCCTTTCCGGTGCTGCATCTCCTTTAAAAGAAAATAATCAATGATCACTGAAATGGCTAAAATTGGAAGGAACCCCGGTGCTCCCCATGAATAGAAAAGAATGCTGGCAATCAGTAAAAACCAATTTCTGGACTTTCCCGGTAGAAGAAAATAAACCAGGAAAAAGGCCGGCAGAAAATACAGAAGGAACAAACTACTGTTAAAGTTCACGGTTATTTTTATTTCTTTTTATTCCCGGTTAATTTTAAATTGTGCCTTCATCGTCAGGATTCACTGAACCAAATTTATTTCCCGGCCGTCACCGGTGGGCATACATTTTTTAAAGAAGCTTTCTATAAACCCAAAAGGAAATAGCTGGTAGGTAGCTTCTGTCACCATCAGGATGACCAAGTCCTGAGAGAATAACTGTTCTTTAAGGTCTACATTGGCAACCAGACCGGCTTGTTTTCCATTTTCTTTCATATCCCTGAAATAGAACCAATAACGATCCTTTGCGAAGACATTTGCTGTGATGCCTGTAGAGGTAAATCCCCACCAATAACTATCACCAATGGCAATTACCCTCGGCCTGGTCTTCCCTTCCTGTTTGTAAATAAAGTGGGGATAAGCCATAGGAATCTGTTTAACCGGTCGGCACAGGTTCAATAATTCACCAAGATCATTGTCGGAATATTGCATGGAATCAGACATTGTTACACTATCCCAGGAGAAGCCGGGCAGATCTATCTTCTTCAATTTTTCTATATAGCTGAACATGCTGTCGGCGGCGAGGGCTATCCCATAGACACTCCAGTGAGTCCCGTTAAGCGGATAAAGCGGGTATTTTGTTTTCCCTTTTAATTTCAGGAACCATGCATTCATATCTATAAAATTGATGCCCGAACCTGAAAGGTTTTCAATATAAGCCTGGTAATTTGTGACCGGCCGTTGCCTGTAATTACTGGGGATCAGTTCAGAATAGAAAGTGGATTTCCCGGGAGCAAAGATGAGAAGGAAATCGACATTGTGTTTTTTCAGTTCATTTTGGATCATTCTCAAGCGCTTGATTTCAGCTCTGATCTCTTCCTCTCCTTTGAATACAGAGCCCCTGCAATTCTGAATACAGGATATATTAAATAACATCCCATTCTTGCCAATGACAACACCGGGGGCCTGTGTATAATTGAAAACACTATAATTAAACTGGTTTCTGAGTTTGATCAGCGCAGGACGAAATCCTATATTTTCTTCTGTGTATTTCTGGAAAACATGCTGGAATTCTGAGGTATAGTAAGCATTCAATGTAAAGACCGGGCATCTCGTGGTATCTGCCGTTCCAATTAATGGCGATTGTTTATAAATATTAAATGAGCGCTGGAGGGTTTGCAGCCCAAACAGGCAAAAAATAAATAATGAAAGAAAATACTTCATCCCTTTCATATCAGGTCAGGATGTAAAATCTTCGCAAATATAGCTAGACAATTCGTCTCATCTGAATACTTCACAATCTGCATTACAAAATCACCAACTTTTTACCGTCTGTGGCTGTCCCAGCAATGATCTTCAGAAAATAAGAAATGGCAAAACGCAATGTTTTGCCATTCAAATATTCATTAAAATCAGATTTTTTATTGGCCAAAAACCTTTTTCAGCAGTTCCGTGGTTCTGGCAATAGGGTTTTGACGGATCTTTAACTCTTCTTTGGCGATCATTGTAAATAATCCGCTGATTGCTTTATCCGTGACGTAAGAAGTCAAATCAGGATTCTTTTTAGAGACAAACGGGATCTGGTTGTATGCTGTGATCAGTTCGGCCCAGAGCCGGGTTGCATCTACCTTATCGAGAGAAGACTTAATCACCGGGCTGAACTTTGATTTGAGTTCAGGGGTTGTCGTTTTGGCAAGGTATTGCGTGGCAGCATCATTTTTACCCTTGATTATTTGCAACGCATCGGAAATATTCATTCCTCTGATTGCTGAAATAAAGATGGGTTCTGCACTTTTTGCTGCATCCTCGGCTGCACGATTCATCGTTTTGATCATCTCATCAACCTTGCTGCCAAGTCCTATGGATCTTAGTTTTGATTCTATGGTTTTTTCACTCTCGGGGAAAGGGATTTTGATCTCCGGGTTTAGAAAATAACCATCTGTTTTCGAAACAAGGGCCACACTTGTACCGGTGCCTTTAACCAATGCTTCCCTGATCCCATCAGCAGCATCTTTTTCTGTCAATCCACCCATGCCGGGGTCATTTATTTTCAAGCCATTCTTGAGTATCTGAGCCTGTGAAATGAATGACATTACCAGTATAAAGAAGGCTGTTAACAGGAACCTGCAGTCTCTTATCATTTTTTTTCGGGTTCTTTATTATTATTAGTTTTAGCTGGATGAGCCTGCTGGTGATTCACGGGGTGTTGCGTCTGATGTATTTTCGGGTTTTGATTACTTGCCGGTTGAGATGTTTGATGAGTGTTCTGGTTCTGATTATTCATCGGATGAGAGGTCTGATGTGTGCTTTGGTTTTGATTATTTGCCGGATGTGTTATCTGGTTTGTTTTTTGGGTTTGCGTATTTACCGGGTGAGTCGTTTGATTATTCACGGGATGTGATGTCTGATTAACCTGGTGAGTTTGATTATTTGGTGTTGGGTGAATCTTTTCTGTTGGTCTGGCTCCCTGTGTTCCTCTGTTTACCGGTGCCGGTTGTGAACGATTGCCTTGTGTGGGTGCAGGTCTGGGAGGATACTTATGCATGACCACAGGAGAAACGACCCTGTGAGGAGCATAATATGCATGCGCTGCGGGGCTGGCATACATATAACTTCTCCTGTAGGAGGTATAATAAGGATGGGGATATCCATAATAAACGGAATGGCTTACCGGGACCCAGGGATGCCAGAGATACGGGTAATAACCCCAATGCCAGGGTGAATTCCAAACGACGTACGTTGGTGCGTACATAAACCCTATTATTCCCCAGGTCTCGGGAGCATAATAAGGCCTTTCTACCACTGCATTACCATGGTAACCCGGGTTAGGTGTATTTACCTGAGGTTCTACAATATAATCCTTACCATATAATGCTTCATCACCAATGATCTGGATGTGAACATGATTGTTAGCATCTCTTTCAACTTCGATCACTGCGACATCCTGTGTCTCATTTTCATTGATATCATCCCTGAGCACAATGTCATGAACAGCTCCATTCACATTATCGATCACATGAAGATAATCTATCTGGCCATCGCCATTCAGATCAAGGTTATTCACTTTTGAATCAGGATTATTTAAATGTTTTTCGAATTCTTCCAAAGTAGGAGAATTTTGGAATATATTTAATACTCCATATAAATTCAGATTATCCCCTGGTAATCCCAATTCCGGTTGCTGTGCAAACAGAGGGATAACAAATAAACTGAAAACCAAGATTAAGACTGTTTTTTTCATTTTATATGTTATTAGTGTTTTTTGATTTAATTTTTCAGTAAAGGTAAGGTGGGAATTTGTTTTTTTTCTAAAGATACGATAGGATTTTTAGCCTTCAAAGAAGATGAGCAAGTTCGCTTTGTAATAAAAAGCCTTTTAATAATGTATCCGGGTAATACTGATAAAGAACTTCTTCTGGCTGAAACATGGTACAATATTTGCATGTATTGTCACATTTTTGAAGCCCAATCATTTTTATAAATCAATGATCCGATAATGAAACAGATTTGCGCCACTCTTTTTATTTTGGGACTATTTTCTTCATGCTCACATACTGTATATGATTCGCTTGACTGGCAGAGCAACAAGGTGACTGTCGACGGGAAGATCACGGAATGGTCGAACCCCTTAAGGTTTTATAACGATAAAAGCAAGGTCAATTATACCATTACCAATGATCGCCGGAATTTATACCTATGTATGAAAATCTCTGATATAACAGCACAGATAAAGATACTCAGGGGTGGAATGGAATTCAGGATTGATACGATTGGAAAGACATCGTACCCCATAGCCCTGATCTACCCGATAGCGAATCATCAGATGAACATGCGCAACAGGGGCGAAACTCAATCTGATAGAAATCCAAGAGAAAAACCGGAACATTCGTCAATGGCACAAAACCTGCTTCTCCAGGCAAAAGAGCTCGAACTGGTCGGGTTTAAGCCTCCGCTCGGGGGCCTTCTATCTTTATTCAACACCTCATATGGAATCTTAGCGGCAATGGACATCGATAGCCAGGGAATAATGTATTATGAAGCAGTTATTCCTTTCAGCACCTTTTATAAAGATGAACTGACGGCAGCCGATACCAACAGAGTTTTCAGTTACGAAATAAAAATAAATGCGATTCCTGCTCCCCAGTCACAAGGCGGAGGTCATGGGGGTGGCGGAGGCGGCGGGGGTCATGGAGGAGTTGGAATGGGTGGCGGAGGATATGGAGGAGGAATGGGTGGTCATCATGGCGGTGGAATGGGTGGAAGTGGAATGCATGGTGGGGGGCAAAGAAGCGGCAGTTCAAACACTTCCGAAAATAGTGAGCTCTACAATACAAGTAAAGTGACGCACAAAATGAAATTTTCTTTCAAATGACGGATATTTTGCCAGGTCTGCAAGCTGCCAGCAGGGCTATTAAAATAAGCACTCCATAAGTCAATGTTTTATAGTGGTCATAAATATCATTAAACTGACCCAGGATAAAATGACTGTTTGTCAACAGATAGACAATGCACAAGAAGATAATAACTGTAACTTTCTTGACCATGAAATTATTACCTAAATTACTTGCTGCATTGTCAAAATAGATATACAATACATAGAACAGCAGGTAAGTAGTTGCAGGAAAGATAAATATGAAAGCATAATGCTGCTGATGCGGAAAGATGAGCGGGATAATTGAACAGAGATAGCTTATTTCATATAGTCTCTGGAGTTTATTGACTGTCTTCGTGAATGGCTTTGTTCTTAAAAAATTCACAGAGAACAAAAGAAAAGCACCTCTTACTATATTAATCAAAATATTCAGACTGGCAACAGAGATATCGGCAATGTTCCTTCTCAGCGCCAAAGCATGCACATCACCGCAATTTCTCACCAATAATGTCGCCAGAAGAGAGGATAAGGATTGAAAACTTGTTTCCGTAGTATCGAGTATATGTTCCTGGTTCATGGGGTTGAGAAGATGCCATCGTTCTATTAAAAGACTATTATTAAAATCGAACCCGATGACCAAGCCTGGTAAGAAGAGGAATGCAATAATGAATACTAGGATCCAAAGTACAGATTTCCATTCCTTTCTATATACCAGGTAAAGTAACATTATAGCCGGCAGGAGTTTGACATCTATACCTAGTGTGATAAGGAGACTTCCAACGATCTTTTTATTGTTGACAATCAAAAACAGACCTTCAAGGGTCAGATAAAGTATAAAAATATTGACCTGACCCAGATGAAAATTATCCCGCAGGAAACTGAGAATGAAAATAAATGCCAGGATGATGAATAACCATTCCCGCTTTCTGTCAAGAAGAGCCAGTGGAAGCCATGATACAAGGATCTTCCATATACGGTAAACAAAAAAAATATTGAGGATCAGCCAGATAACTTTCGCAATGTACAGTGGAAGAAAAGTAAATGGCGCCAATAAGAAAGTAAAAAAAATAGAGTAATAATAGTGGTACCATTCATGGTATTTGATAAGATAGATGTCCTTACCGGCAAATAAATCCTTTGAGGCATAAAAGAAAATTTCAAAATCCGTTCTTCCCTGTGCTTCATATAATATTATCCCAAGGATCAATAATCCACCGAGATAATAGAACCATTTATTTTTGAAATGTTCTAACATGAAATAACTGGTCATGGTTCACTTTCTGAATAAACGGCAGCTGCAAGATCACGCAGATTATATTGCGAAGCCATGGTTTGACCGTATGCACCAGTTGACCTTATGGTGAGAATGTCATTTCTGGATGTTTTCGGTAAGGTGATTGCCTTCCCGAAGCAGTCTGATGATTCACAAATCGGGCCAACCACGTCATATTTTTCAGGTTTTTCAGAAGAGGTAAGGTTCTCAATTTTATGATAGCTCTGATAGAGCGCCGGACGGATCAGGTCATTCATACCGGCATCGACAATGGCAAAGCGGATGTTAATGCCTTTCTTAACGAACAGGACCTTGGTTATCAGACTACCACATTGGCCCACAATGGCCCGTCCCGGCTCAAAATGAAGTTGCTGATTGCCCTGCAGTTCGATAAAGTCTTTAAAAACCCTGAAATAGGAAGAAAATTCAGGAACAAGGTACTTATCCGGATCGGTGTAATTGATCCCAAGTCCTCCACCTACATTGATGATCTCCACAAAGATCTGGTTTGAAATGAACCATGAATTGATTTCATTGACCCTGTGACAAAGGCTTTTAAAGATATCCAAATCCATGATCTGCGATCCGATGTGAAAATGAAGTCCTTTCAGCCGGAGGTTCTGGAGTTTCTTCAATTTATCCAGGACCTTATCGAACTCCCATGGAAGGATGCCGAATTTATTTTCTTCCAGACCAGTAGTGATATAACGGTGTGTGCGCGCGTCCACATTGGGTATGATCCGTAATGAAATATCTGCAGTCATACCCATTGCCGAGGCAAGATCGTTAATCACTTCCATTTCCTGTCGTGATTCTACATTGATGCTTTGTATCTTAAGCTGTAATGCCAGCCTGATCTCCTCATCTGTTTTACCTACCCCGGAGAACATTATGTTACCCGGGTCGAACCCGTTATCAACTGCTGTCCTTATTTCATTGCCGCTCACGCAATCGGCGCCATAACCTGATCTGCTGATGACTGAAAGAATCTGCGGATTGGAATTTGCTTTTAAGGCATAATGCAGAAAATAGCCATATTTTCCCGCTTCCTTTGAACAGTACGACAAAGTTTGCCTGAGCAGATCCATGTCATAATAATAGAATGGGGTTGGAATCGTATGAAATTTTCTGATGGTTTCTTCTCTGAACATCTTCGATTCTAAAATCAGGAATTGAAAAGGTGAGCGCTAAGTTCATTCAGCGCCTGTTTTTTAAATGTTGACGGAATCAGGATAGATATGTTATTCTGGCTGCCACCGTAAGATATCATCCTTACAGGTATCTTTTTCAACGCTTTGAAAAGGTCGGCTGCCGTGTTGCTTTCAGCAGCGATTTCTTCTCCAACGGCACTTATGATCGTCTGGTCATAATCTACTTCAACGGTACCATAGTTTTCAAGGTCATCGACAATTTGTGATAAATGGGTAAGATCATCGACTGTGAGCGATACACTTATTTCCGAAGTTGTGATCATGTCGATGGGTGTCTTATAAAGTTCAAAGATTTCAAAAACCTTACGCATGAATCCATATGCCAATAGCATCCTGCCTGATTTAACACGGATGGCTGTTATGCCATCTTTTGCTGCGATCGCTTTAATTCCTTTACCGGTTGTTTTATTTGTTATTGTCGATCCCCTGGCAGCAGGATTCATTGTGTTTTTTATTATGACAGAGATACCAGCGACTTTGGCCGGAAGGATCGTAGAAGGATGAAGGATCTTTGCCCCAAAATAAGCCAGTTCAGCTGCTTCATCAAAAGAGAGCTCTGCAATAGGATGGGTATTTTCAACATATCGCGGGTCGTTATCATGGAATCCGTCAATATCAGTCCAGATAATAATTTCGCTGGCATCCAGTGCCACGCCAATCAGGGAGGCAGTATAATCGCTCCCGCCGCGTTTAAGGTTATCTATTTCGCCAAAGACATTCCTGCATATGAATCCCTGTGTAATGAAAAGCTTGTTTTCCGGATATTTCTCAAGCTCCCTTCTCAGATTCTCCCGGATATAGTATTGGTCAGGCTCCTGTTCACGGTCGATTCTCATAAAGTTCAATGCTGGCAAAAGAACTGAAGGAATGTTTTTTTCTTCCAGGTAGAACTGGAACAAAGCTGAAGATATAAGTTCCCCCTGGGCAAGTAGGCATCTGACCTCGTTGGCTGTGAAAAGGTCCTGGGTAAATGAACGAATGTAAGAAAAATGGTTTTTTATCATTTCGGACCCTTTCCAACGGAAATCATCCGTATCGAATAAGGCCTCAACAACTTTTTTATATTGCTTCTCAAGTGTAATGATCTTTTCGCAGGCTCCATCCTGATTCTTTTTCCCCAGGTAATCGGAAATCTCCACTAGGCTGTTGGTAGTTCCCGCCATTGCCGAAAGAACAACGATCATAGGTTCATCGGTGGCTACAAGCTGGGTAATTGACCTTATCCTTTCCGGGGTCCCGACCGAGCTTCCTCCAAACTTCATGATTTTCATCCGCTAATAATTTTGATTTTAAAACTACGAACTGAGCAATCAAAATAGTCCAAAACGCAAGCTGATTTTACCTGTAAACTGGTTGACCAGGTCGCCGGAAGTGTTCAAAAGTTTCACATCAGGAGCATAACGATAGCTTAAAGTGAGACCAAGCCTCAGAAATTTAATAATATTGAATTCCAATCTTACCCCGGGTTCAATGACAAAGAAACTATCTTTGGAAACATAGGCGTGATGCCTGGACCGATAAGGATGTGCCGAACCGGAGTTTTCAGGCAATCTGGTATAATACAAATATCCACCCCCAAGCATCAAAGGAAATGCAACATGTATCTTTGAGTTTGGGAACAGCGTATATTCCAATAAAACTCCGCCAAAGCCTCCGTTTAAATTAGCGGCAAGTATGCTCTTGCTGGCCGAATCATAATAGATATTATTAAATTTCAATCCTTCTGCATTATCAATAAAACTACCGGTCAACCCTATGGTCCATTGGTGATCGAGGATGATCCCCAGACTGGCACCGGGAAGAAAAACACTATTCTGCCCAAACTGGGTATACCCCCCGTTTACTTCAATAAAATATCCTAAAGGTATTTTGGGGGACTTACCATTATTTCCCAAAATAGTTTTTATTTCACTTTGTGAATTTGCCGAAGGTGGTTGATTATCCTGAGAGAACCCTGTCTGGCAAACTGCCCAGAAGATCAAAACTGATATAACCTTTTTCATCTTCACAATTATGCAAGTTTTTTTATCCTGAATCTATAAACTCCTTTAACAAAGATCGGAAATATAAAAAGGGTAAGAATGGTCGATGTGAGTAAACCTCCGATTACTACAATAGCCAGTGGTCTGGGTGTCTCTGAACCGATGCCAACGGAGGTTGCTGCCGGCAAGAGGCCAATCGCGGCCATAAGAGCAGTCATCACAACAGGCCTGATTCTTGTCATCATTCCTAACCGGATTGCATTATCCAAGTGTATCCTTTCATGTAAATTCTTTTTAAACCTGGAAAGGAGAATAACATTATTCTGGATTGATATTCCAAACAAAGCAATAAACCCGATACCTGCTGAGATGCTGAAGTTTATCCCTGTAATATACAATGCAAGTATACCGCCAATGATTGCGAATGGCACATTCAAAAGGATAAGCCCAGGATCTATGGCATTGCCATACAGTATAAAAAGGATTAAAAATATCAGCAAAAGGCTGACAGGTACTGCAAGTTTTAGCCGAGCTGAAGCCCGCTGCTGGTTTTCAAAATCCCCCTGCCATGCCATAGTATAACCCTTTGGCATCGAAACTGCAGCATTGACCTTATCCTGCGCTTCAGCGATAGTCGATCCCATGTCCCTTCCGCGAACGGAGAACTTAAGTGCCACATACCTTTCATTATTGTCCCTGAAAATTAATATCGGTCCAGAGGTCTTTGTAATGTCTGCAATTTCTTTTACCGGGATCTGTCCTCCGGACTGTGTAGGCACCATCAGGTCGCCAATATCTTTTTCCGTCATTCTGTATTCAGGTAAAAACCTGATCCGGACATCAAATTTTTTATATCCTTCATAAAATGTCGAAGCAGCTTTGCCCCCGATAGCCATTTCGATAACCGCATCACAATCGGCTGTTGCGACTCCATACATTGCCATTTTTTCCTGGTTCAGATCGATCCGCAGTTCAGGTTGTCCAATACTTTTTATCACTCCTAGGTCGTCTATACCCCTGATTCTGTTCATAATGTTATAGACACTATCCGCTTTATTCTCAAGAAATGCCAGGTCTTCTCCGAACAGCTTTATGACGATCGATCCCTTCACTCCTGATACAGCTTCTTCAACATTATCCATTATCGGTTGAGAAAAGTTGAACACTACCCCTGAGAATTTTTGTAGTTTAGTCAGCATCCGGTCAATCAATTCATCCCTGTTCTTTTTATACTCCATCTTTTTAGTATGGTAAAGATCAATGAAGAATTCATTATTATAGAATCCTGTCGCATCGGTTCCGTCATCCGGTCTCCCGGTCTGTGATACTACCTGCTTCACTTCAGGAAAAGACTTAATGATTTGCCTCATTTCACCTGCAATTTTCACAGATTCACTTAAAGAAACACTCAGCGGAAGAGAAGCTCGCATCCAGAGAGCTCCTTCATTAAGCTGTGGAAGAAATTCCGTGCCAACGTATCTGAATGAGAACAGGCTTATGGCAAGTGCAATTCCGGCAATCGCAACGCTGAGACGTTTGTGCCTGTAACATTTATCAAAGATGGAGATGCATTGTTTTGTAATAAATGACAAAAACAGGTTATGTTTTTCCCTGACATTCTTCCTCAGTAATAAACTTGATAAAACCGGCACAAGGGTAAGTGTAAAGATCAATGCGCCAAGGAGTGCAAAACCCAACGTCCAGGCCAATGGCGAGAACATTTTTCCTTCGACTTTCTGAAAGGAGAAGATGGGCAGCAGAGCAGTAATGATGATGACTTTGGATATAAAAATGGGTTTCCCCATTTCAGTGCCTGTATCCTTAATAATCCCAAGTTTTGAAAGGCGATTGAATTTCAGCATTCCGACAGAACGCACTTTCTCATCCAGGGCAACGAACATTCCTTCAACCATCACTACAGCACCATCTATAATGATACCAAAGTCAATTGCACCCATTGAAAGCAGGTTCGCAGACATACCTCTAAGGTGAAGGCAAATAAAGGCAAAAAGCAATGCAAGAGGAATAATCAGAGACACGATCAGGGTTGTACGCCATTCTGCCATGAAAAGGAAGACAATCATGGTAACAAGTATGATACCCTCTATAAGATTGTGGAGGACAGTGTGCGTAGCATAATTGATCAGCTCCTGACGGTTGTAATAGGTTTCAATTTTTACATCAGAGGGAAGTATTTTTGTATTCAGATCATTAATTCTGACTTGCACTTTTTTAATTACCTCACCTGGATTCAACCCTTTTCGCATAACAACGATACCTTCAATGACATCCGACCGGTTATCTTTTCCAACCTGTCCAAGGCGAGGGAGGTTTGATTCTATGACGTTGGCGACATGCCGCACCAGGATAGGTGTTCCATTAATTTTTTTGATCAGGATTTCCCCAATTTCTTCGAACTTATCGAGAACCCCGATCCCCCTGACCACATATGCCTGTGTATTATGTTCTATGACATCTCCACCGACGTTGATATTACTGCGATTGACCGCCTGGTAGACATCAAGTGGTGTAATGCCATATTTCACAAGCGATTGAGGATTTACCTGTATTTCGTAGGTTTTGGATTCGCCACCAAAGCTTACTACGTCTGCAACGCCTGAAACAGCACGGATATTCCTTTCAACGACCCAATCTTCCAGTGTTTTTAATTCCCTTCCGCTCTTCGTACGGCTCCTCAATGTGAACCTGAAAATTTCACCGGTAGGACCGTAAGGTGGTTCCACTTCCGGTTTTATGCCCTCAGGAAGATCGACGTTCATCAGTAGGTTATTCACCTGTTGCCGTCCAAAAGCATCTTCAATATGGTCTTCGAAAATTATTGTTATCACTGATAATCCAAAAAGGGTCGTAGATCTGACATTTGTCTTGTTCTGAACGGAATTCATCTCAATTTCTATCGGGATGGTCACATACCGTTCAACCTCTTCCGCACTGCGGCCAGGCCATTGGGTGATAATGGTTATTTCAGTATTGGTTACATCAGGAAAGGCTTCGATCGGAGTATTAATGTAACTATAGATCCCGGCTATTATGATGATTATGACACTAAAGAAAATAAAGAATTTATTTTTCAGTGAAAATGCGATGATCCTTTTAATAAAATTATTCATCCTGTCAAATAGCTTTTAAACATCCATCCTGCTAACTTTCGACTATTAAGAATCTTATTCGATCAATGCATTATAAATTAGCAATTGCAGGTTTGTTATCACCAGGTCTCCGGGCTTCACCCCTGATCTTACATAAGAATATAAACTCGTTGACTTCACAATATCAACCTGTTTGATTTGCACATTGCATTTATTCTGATAAATCAGTATCCAATTTTTATTTTGATCGAACACAATTGATTTTGTCGGTACAGCAAGCATGCTGCTATCCTGAATTTGTTCCACGATCACATTCGCGAACATTTCCGGTTTTAATAAATAATCCTTGTTATCCAATTGGATCCTGACTTTCATGGTCTTGTTGTCGGGGTCGAGCACGTTATAAATTTTGTCAATGGTTCCGATGAATTTTTTATCCGGGTATGAAATACTGGTTACACTGGCTTTTTCGCCAATATTGATACTGGCAATATCACTCTCGTAAACATTGGCCAGCACCCATACTTTCCCAAGGTCAGAGATGGTGAATAAATTACTGGTATTATCCGGCCTGATCTGCATGCCTGGATTGATGAATTTTTCGACTATATAACCTGAAACAGGCGATTTGATAATATAATCTGACTGGGCTCCTCCATAAATCGAGAGGATGGTGTTCACCCTGTTCAACTCTGATCGCGCTTTTTCGGTTTCCTTAACCGATGCAAGATAATCTTTTTCAGAAACTATACCACTTTTGTACATGCTTTCAGTGGCGGTAAGGTTTTTTTCCGCAACCGCCAGATTTGCCTGAGCCGTAACAATGTCATTTTCGGCACTAGCGATTTCCACACTTTTAACTATTGCCAGGACCTCCCCTTTTTGAACGTAATCACCCAGAGTTACTTTGACATCAATTACATTTCCGCTGGCCATCGGGTAAAGTTTCACAACCTTATCCTGATCGTATGTAACATTGCCGATCAGATTCAATTCCTGAATTATTGGTCTGGATAATATGGTATCGAGAGTGATTTGCTTCATCAGACTATCAGGAATGCAATATCTGGCAGAGACAAGGGTAGAGTCGGCAGAATGATGATTCCTACAGGAATAAATAAATGAAATTGCAAGCATCGGCAGCAAAATGGTAAACAGCTTGTTGATTCGCATAATTACTTGTTTTTCATCAGATCGCTGCCTGTCGCCATGCTAAGGTCTTCAACAGCGTCAATTCGGTTATTTTGTAACTGATAGAATTCAGTTTTCGAATTCTTATATGTTTCGATATAATCAATAAACTCAAGTAAGCCGATGGTGTGGTTTTGGTATGCCTGAATGATCCCATCAAGCAGGTCATAATATTTGCTATCAAACTTTTGCATTGAAGCCCGATAAAGATGATCGGTTTCGATCAATTGCTCAAATGCTTTTTTGATATCATTTTTAACTTCAAGTTCATTTTCATTTCTGAGAACCTTGCTTTCTTCGATTTTATTCTCAGCTATCTTTATATTGCCCTGGTTATGGTTCCAGATGGGCAGGTCAAGTCCGACAGAAAGAGAATTGTAATTGTATACATAACTTCCCTGCCTGTCCCAACTCCCACCAATCGTCAGATCGGGGGTACGCATTGCCTTTTCCAATGCAAGATTGGCCTGTTCATAATGAACCTGGGCTTCTGCAATTCTTAAATCATAACGATTTGTCAGTCCTGAAGCAATCAAGTGTTCTACCTTTAGTGAATCCGGATTTATCCTGTCGTATGCTGATATGTCGACAACCGGTTTGACGGGCCTTGAAAGTGTATCGCCAGTAAGCAAGACAAGATTGCTTTGATTCTCATTAACATTTTTAAGTAGTTCTATCCTTTCATTTTCCAGGCCAAACTGCATTGCCTGTAAACGGGCAAGATCATTGAAGGAAACATTTCCTTTCTGATATTCCACGCTATAAGCATCCACAAGTTTTTTTGAGGCCGCAATCTCCCGGTCGTAAACAGAGACGGATTGTTCCAAAAAATACAATTCAAAAAAAGATGTCCTTAATTCATAGCGCAGGGTACGCTGTAGGTCATAAAACTGGTACCGGGCTATATCTGAATTTACTTTTCCGATAGTGATCCTTTTATTTCTTTTGCCAGCAAGATAGATCAGCTGTTGAATAGTGACAGCCGTCTCGCCGGTAGCCGTCACATCGAACCAATTTTTGGTCACCGGATTATAAACACCCTGTTCAATGTTCAGATTAGGATTGTCCCACAATTTTGCCTGGATGATAGCAGCATCGGCTTCATTTATTTGATATTTAGCAGCAAGAAGTTCGAAATTCCTTTCCAGAAATAACTTCTCTGCGTCCTGGAGTGACAGTATTACTGTATCTGCCGGTAGCCGGTTTTGAGCTTCGACATGAATAGTTGCAATAAATATAAGCAGGGAAAGAAATATGGTTCTTAAAAGTAATAGTTTTACACTTTTACTAAAATGACTTGTTAATCCCATTAATCCCATGATCCAGAGAAAAAAAAACTTGAAATCAGAAGTGACTGAAAAAGAAAATTTCAACCAGGAGAAAAAGATTAATCAGTAATAAGCAGTGAGCAGTCATTTCTTTCATTTTATAATTTCATAAAATCAACAGTAATCCATGAGACTATAAACTAATACAATCGAGAATTATTGTAACTATTCTGAAACAAAAGTGAACAAATAAGAAGACTAAGAGTATGCCAAATGAACGCAAAAAATATCAGCAACCTGTCCTTAAGAGAAAAAAAAGGGGATGCCTCTGACAGGCATCCCCGGGAAAGTTTATTGAATTACAAGTTTTTTTGTGATCGTTTGAATATCAGTTTGTACTTTCACCATGTATATCCCCTTAGGTATGCTTGTGATATCAATTACCTTGGAGTAATCTTGCACCCGGGGCACCTCCTGATATGACAGTACTGTTTTTCCTTCAATATCTGTTATTGTTACCATCAGGTTCAAATCGCTGGCTCCATGTACAACCAGGTTGAACATATTTGTTGCAGGGTTAGGGACGATGTTAATGTCAAATGACACATTTACACCGTGGTCTGTACCGAGCGGGAATGTCAATGTAATAAATACGGTATCATTAGTCGTATCTGCACAAGGAGTCAAAGGAAATGCCTGAAATGTAAGAAGGACTCCACCATTATGCCTGTCGGTTGAACCGGGAGTGTAGAGACTATTAAAAACAGTATCAATGTTAAAAGATCCATCTCCGGCTGTTAACCATTTTACGCTGCTGTAATTTGTCGCTGTTCCGGTAACCGGGATCATAGCAACTGTATTCGGATAGGATGCGTTGGGACCAGCATTTGCCGTAGGTTTGGCGTTTACCGTTACAACAGTGGAATCCGTCAAAGATGATGTACTGTCGTTCACCGTGACAATATAAGCAGTCGTGACTGCAGGGACTGCGACAGGATTACTAATATGTGAATTAAATCCAGGAGGGTCAGATGTCCATGAATAGGTGTAAGTACCAGAACCACCAGAAGCCAGGACATTCAGATGTGTCGAATCACCAGCGCAAAGTGTGTCAGGCGTTGCGGTAACAGTAGCGCTCAACATATTTGCAAAAGTAAAAGAGGCTACTCGTGTTTGCCAGTCAGATCCCATACTTGTAAAATATTGCTGAGTATACCAGAATGTCATCCCATCAGTAGGATCAACGGTCATAGAACTATAGTCTCCCCAACGGCACTGTCCGTTACCATCATTGACTGTGTTGGATGCCGTACCATAATAGATCCCTTTTTCCGGAAGATCGAGTGTGTTAATCGGATCATTTTTCATCCTTCCTACAAACTTTACGGCGGGGTATATATTGCTGCTTGATATAGAAAATCCAAGTGCTATATTACCAGCCGTATCCATGGCAATGCTTCCCATCCAACGACAATTACCATCTGACGGTGCATAAGTGGATTGCTGATAGATGCTCCAGTCTCCTGACGTTTTTCTTAATTCATACCAACGGATCCCTGCAACATTGGAACCGACATTAATGGTATGATTAACCACCATTGCCCAATGATCAGTGAAGTCGCGAAATTGTAGCCGGTACATTAAACGATCAGAAAGAGTTCCAGCCAACCTGGATGTTCCTTTCTGGGGAATGCCAGGAAGATTATCATTAAAAGTATTAACAGGCAATTGAAGATAGTTGCCAAATGTTGAATTACTATTATTTGTCCAGTCAACATGAAATTCATAAACCCCAAGATAATCAGGTCCATCATTCATAAAAACGTAATAATTTGGTGTCCCTAATGGCGGAAATACGCTATCGCAATCAGAAGGAAGAAATGAATAACCAGCATTCGATGAGGGCAATGTAAAAGAAACCATTGTTGCTGAAGAATTACCGGCAAGCATTGCGGTACGATCAAAGACACATTGTTCAGTGCCCTGATATGTACCAGCCGGCTCCAAAAAACGATTGACAGCCATATAATAACCATCCGGCCAAACTCCAAATTTAGGATAGTCAGGAAGCGTGCTGCCAAAAGCATATTGCCATCTGTACCAGCTTCCTGTCGGATCACTGGTCTGAGAAACGGCGATCATTTCCCAATTCTGGCTCCCTGTATATGAAAGTTGAGACATAAACCACCGGTGTGCCTGCTGATCATACAAAACCACTCCGTCACCGCCTTCATAATTATTTGGCATCCCATTCCAGATACTCCCTGTACCTAAGGGTCCCAAAAGTAATGTTCCCGTTTTGCTGTAAATGGAATAATGACAATTTACGAGTGCAAAATAATCATCAGGACCAACTGCACCATAGGTGTCGGGTGGATCATACCCCTGAGTATTACTATTTCCAGCAAAATTTTCAATTGTAGAATCCGAGGTTGTTGTCATCCTCATTCTCGAATGCTGAATTGATGGATCGATCCAATCAGATGAAAAATTTTCTTTATTCCTGTTATTCCTCGAGTTAAAAAAATTCTTTATGACTTTCAATGAATTATCAGCTTTCTCAGGAGCAGCCTTAACCATATCCCTTAATGGCGGAGATACATCAAAATAAACCGGGTGCTGAACAACCGGTTTTAAAGGTTCATTCTGTGCAGTAGCTTTAAAGCCAAAAAGAAGAAGGAACAATAATGAAAATAAGGTGATGTTTTTTTTCATTTTTCAATATATTAATTTATGTCTTTTTTGATTTAATCCTGTCATGATGCCCGGATTTCCGATGTTCAGCTCCTAAAATGTGGCCCGAAGCTCATCATCTTCCATGACCCGGGATGACTACCGCAAAGGTATAACATTATTAATTAACCGTTATGTTTTTAAATTATATTTTGCCCGTTTTTAATTCACAATTATACTCATAGCACCCAGCTATTGATCATTATGTATAATAACAATTGCTTTAAATTGCAAATACTGCAAAACTATTTGTGGGAAAACATTAAGAATGGTCGCTAGCTTACTAAGAATGAATTTGCAAAGACCAGCAGAGATAACATGCAGGATAAAATCACCGAAGGAATTTTATTGAATCACAAGCTTTTTTGTGATTGAATGAATGGCAGTCTGCACCTTCACAAAGTAAAGACCCTTTGAGAAATTTGATATATCAATCTTTGAATCCTTCTGGGTGTACGGTATATCCTCATCCCTGAATATCGTCCTACCTTCAATATCTGTTATTGTCACCATGAGATCCATATTACCGGTTCCATGAACGACGAGATCAAATATACCTGAGGCGGGGTTCGGAACAATGCTGAAATCGAATGGAACATCTGCTCCAAGTATAACTCCAAGCGGAAATGTAAGCCTGATAAACGCTGTATCAATAGCTGTATCTGCGCAAGGAGACAAAGGATAAGACTGAAGGGAAAGAAGAACGCCGCCATTATGCTTGTCATTTGCACCAGGGGAATAATCAGTACTAAGAATAGTATCATTACTAAAATATCCATCACCAGCTGTCAGCCATTTTACTGACTTATAATTTGTTGCTGTTCCGGTAACCGGGAACATCTGTATGGTATTCGGATAGGTGGCATTAGGACCAGCATATGCCGTGGGTCTCCCGGTAACAGTGATAGTTATGGAATCTGTCCTGGCATTTGTGCCATCATTCACCTGAGCAATATAAGTGGTTGTAATCAGAGGCGATACAAATGGACTTTTGGTATTTGAATTAAATCCTGGCGGATCAGACGTCCATAAATAGGTATATGTGCCTGAACCACCGGATGCAATTGCATTCAGCTGAGATGAATCTCCGGCACAAATTGTATCAGGGGTTGCAGTGACAAAAAGATTAAGGACATTTGCAAAATTAAAGGAAGCTATTCTTGTTTGCCAATTAATTCCCATACTTGATAAATACTGTTGCGTATACCAGAACGTCATTCCATCGGAAGGATCTACAGTCATAGCGCTATAATCCCCCCATCGGCTATATCCTCCAGCATCATTTGAAGTATTTGATCCTGTGCCATAATAAATTCCTTTTTCGGAAATATCCATTACATTAAGAGGATCATTTTGCAATCTTCCCGTATACTTTATCGCAGGATACATCTGACTGCTGGAAATAGAAAAGCCAAGTCCCATATCCCCGGCTGTATCCATTGCAATGCTTCCCATCCAACGGCAATTGGTATCTATAGAATAAGTGGACTGCTGATAAACATTCCAGCTCCCTGTTGTTCTCCGTAATTCATACCAGCGGATCCCTGCAACATTGGATCCGACATTTACGGTATGATTGCACACCATTGACCAATGATCACTGAACTGACGAAATTGCAACCTGTACATTAAGCGATCAGACAGTGCTTCAGCCGGTACTGTTGTTCCTTTCTGGGGAATATTATTAATATTATCATTAAAGGGAGCAACCGTCAGCTGATAAAAATTTCCAA
Source organism: uncultured Bacteroidales bacterium (assembly GCA_963768805.1). GTDB lineage: Bacteria > Bacteroidota > Bacteroidia > Bacteroidales > FEN-979 > FEN-979. The sequence goes on from CAVYJI010000005.1 coordinate 218,850, forward strand.
ATGACGAATTGGATGTATTAGTCCAGTCAACATGAAAGGAATACATACCCAGGAAATCAGGACTGTCATTCATGAAGACAAAGAAATTGGGGGTTCCGGCTGGCGGGAACGGCCCATCACAATCTGATGGAAGAAATGAATAGACGGTATCACCTAAAGAAAAATAAACCATTCGTGCAGTTGAATCGCCGGCAATCATTGCTGAACGGTCAAATGCAGCCTGACCTGTACCAAGATAATCAAGGGTGACCGCTGCGAAACGATTTACCGACATATAATATCCATCCGGCCAGACGCCTAATTTAGGATAGTCAGGGAAGTCAGTAAATGTATATTCCCAGCGATACCAACTACCTGTAGGATCCGGGGTCTGAGATACAGCTACCATTTCATAATAGGGCGGCGTAGAAACGCCGCTGGGATAAGAAAGTTGAGCAAATATCCAGCGATTTGCTTGTTCATCATACAAAACCACCCCATCCCCGCCATTCATATTATTGGGCATACCGCTCCACATGGTCATTGAACTTGCAGGGCCTAAAAGTAAAGTCCCTGATTTATTATATATTGAATAATGACAGTTCACCAATGCAAAATAATCATTCGGACCAATATCACCATAGGTATCCGGCGGATCGTAACCTTGTGTATTCGTGTTCCCTAAGAAATTCTGTATCGTAGTATCCTGGGAGGTCATCATATTAATTTTATGCTGAAGTAAAGGATCTACCCAACCGGCAGGAAATGTTTCTTTATTCCTGTTTTTCCTGAAATTAAAAAAATTCTTAATTACCTTCCAGGAGTTATCTGATTTTTCAGATAGAACCGGCATATCTTTTAATGGAGGGGAGACGTCAAAATAAACAGGGTGTTTGATCTCCGGTTTTAAAATTTCTTTTTGCGCAAAAGAACTCATGCAAAAAAGAATAAGAATCAATGAAGAAAAAATATTTTTCATTTGTTTCAATTCTTTATGATTTAGTTATTTATCTCTGATCTGAATACTTTTAAATAACGGATATTACTTTCCTGAAATTATAATCCTGACCTTTTGTTATTTATACTGTTTAAAACGATGAATGGTTTCAGAGAATATCTAAGATCATAGCTTTGTAAAAGTCATATTTTACTTTCATGAGGGATGATCAGCGGAACATTATAATTGAAAGTGGATCTTAGTTTGTAATAATGATCTTTCCCTGGGAGATCAATTGTCCATCCCCAAAAATCTGTAAAAGATAGACACCTTCAGTGAGGGTCTGTGGTAAAAACAATGATTCACCGGCATGAATAACAGTCGAATATACCAGCTGTCCTTTGACAGAATAAAGGCTGACCCTGTAATCCTTTCCACTTTGCAGATCCTGACATTGAATCGGTTCACCTTTTGGAAGCGGATTTGCATAATAGCACATTGAATTATTACGGTACTTTTCGGTGATACCTGTAGTAAAAGAATAGAAATGATCGACTTTGAATTCGTTCTCATAAGTACTGGTCGTATCATTATAGATCTGATCTAATTCCTCAGTGTTATTACCATTGCCATCATAAGTGTAGAGGTGATGTGAGCTCAGATCCCAATTATTTGTCACGAGATTAAGATCATAATGCTGGTATTCAGTAGGCTGGTTCTGTGAATTATAAAAGTAGAGGAGACGGTACCCGGAGATGTAAGTGTAAGTTGTCCAATCGATCGATTTAGAATAGTACTCCATTGTATAGCCCAATGAATCATTGCGGGAAAAATAGGAAATCATCCAGTCAGAATTATTGGGGTTCCAGTAATATTGATACATAGTATCCTGGATGCCATTGATGAAATATGAATTGGTTTGCATCCAGTTATTCACCCAAACGGAGCTGTTGGAATTCCATAACTCATCTGTGCTTTGCAAGACCTGGCTGCTGGTATTGTACTGGTAGAGATCCAAACTGGAATTCAGCCAGTTACTTGTTGCCGGATTCCATTGCTGATACAATTTCTGCAGAGGCAGCCCCGAGGAAGAATTAGTATAGATCGCCTGCATACTCGGGACCCATTGGCTGGAAGTCCCATTCCAATTGTATGAGATATATCCAGTTGCGAAACCCGATGTATTGTAAGAATATTCGTTTTTCTGACTGTTGACCCAATTGCTTTGGGATGTATCCCAAATTTGAGTAAGTTGTTCTGACAGCTGATCATTTGTCAGATAGGTGTACTGCATCAGATAAGAGTTCACCCACCCCAGGGAAAGAGTATCCCAGGTTTGGTTGGTGGATTGTAAAACCTGGTTAGAAGAATTATATGAATAAAATGATTTATTCCCTGATGAAAATGAATTGTTGTTCTGATTATAATTCAAATACCAGGATGTATCAATCTGACCATAACTGTCATAATGATAATACATGAAGGTGACCCAGTATCCACCGGTCAAGTACCATGTCTGGGCAATATAACTTATTGTATTACCTGAAGTTCCATAAGTGTAAATATACTGCGTCAGGTTATTCCATTGATTGGTGATGGTATTCAAAACCTTGTACAGGTTATCCTGAAGGGCACCAGAGCCATTGTAAGAGAGTAAATTCTTTTCATTAAGAAACCATGAAGAAGTACTTACGATCCAATTAGAATACCAAGATGAATCCAGCATCCAGTAAGCCGGAGCCTGGGGCACCAATTTGGCTTCATTGAGTGCTTCCTGAGAAGAAGCCGGCCTGCCCGGATGAAGAATGATTATCTGATGGTAAGGTGTTGCGGGCAGTTTTTCCTGAGAGAAGGCTCCCGTGACTGACCACATGATAAAGATCATGGAGAAAAGGAAAACTTTTTTCATGTCAAAGCAGTTTAGACGATTCTATCTTCAAAGATACCAAAAACAGACGATGGTTGTCTGAAGCGGAAATTTACCTGAGATCATTTTATTTCAAGCCACATCTGAGCAAAACCCACCCTGTAAGTGTTTTTTCATCTTTTATCTGAAGAACATAATAATATGTTCCGTCAGGTAAAAGATTTCCATTAAAATTTCTGCCATCCCAGACTTGCGAGACATTGTCATAATGATGATAACTGTTGACCAGTTCGCCCCACCGGTTAAAGATTTGCACAGTGTTATCGGGAAAATTCCCGATGCAGTCAATGATCCAGGTATCATTGAACCCGTCACCATTTGGTGTAATAACATTATGAACAATAATACAACTTTCAAGTCCCTCTCCCGGACCCACAATTATCTTTATAGTGTCGGAGGCACTGCAACCTGTAATGTTATCAGTTGCTGTAACAATAAAGATTGTGTCTTTTATCAACGGAATTGTCCGAGGTGCCCTGGCAGTATCATAAAGAACCAGGGATGAAGGCTTCCATTTATAGCTGTAAATCCCTGTTCCCCCGCTTGCCACAGCCTGAAGGATTGCCGTACTATCATAACCGATGGCCTGATCCTCACCTGCATTCACCTTGACAGGGGTATAAATGTTCACTTTCATATGACATGAAACCATACTGTCATGACAGGAGGGATCACCAAAAACCTTTAATGTAAAGTTCACTGTTCCTGTTTCATTCAGCCCCGGAGTGTATACAGGAGAAAGGGTGTTTGTACCAGAAAGGATACCCTGTCCGTCGTAATCCCAGGTGAAATATGTGAAATAAGAGGCAGTGACACCGGCAACAGGGAAATCCATTCCCTGACAAATAAACCCATCCGGCCCGGGACTGACAGCAGGTTTTCTGATGATTGTCAATATAAGGGTGTCAACCTCAGCCGGGCATGGATCAACTCCTGCGGCAGTAACAATCAGCAAGGCTTTACCCCGGAGCACATCACCATTACCAGGAGTATAGACAGGGTTTATGCTATTCGGGTCGTTGAATGTACCATCACCTGTTGACGACCAGGTTACTGTTGAATAGTTCATTGCGATGGTTTTACTTAATTGAAACGGCACATCCTGACAAACGGAGGTGTCAGGTCCGGTGTTTAAGTACACAGGTTTCATAATAGTAAGTAAAACCATGCCGGAATCAGGACTACATGGTTCTGCAGAACTTGCATGCAGTGTAAGAACAACGCTTCCTGACTCAACATCTGAACTTCCCGGAAAATAGGTTGGATGCAAGATCGTCTGATCATCGAATGACCCTGACCCGGATGTCGTCCAGAGCAGGGATTGGTAGTTTGATGCTGATGATCCTGATATCAGAACGGGGGCCTGTCCGCAAGACTTCAGGTCACTCCCGGCATTAACTATAGCTTTTGGTTCAATCTCCAGGACCATCCCTGAAGTATCATTACCGCACGGCGTATTTCCGAATATTATTAAAGTCAGCGTTACCTGGCCAATTTCTCCTTGTGGGGGAGTATAGGTCGGGGTCAAAGTGGATGTACCGGTAAAGGTGCCTGTTCCACTTGAATACCAATGAAGGCCGCTATAATCAGAAGCAGTTGCCTGGGTTACTGTAAACGGTGACACCTGGCAGGTCGATCCATCAGGACCGGCATTACCGGCTGGCAGTTTATTCACGATCACGGGAAATGGCGGAGACGGAGAACCTGACCCGCAAAGGTTTGTCGCATAAACTATAATATTTCCTGATGAAGCATTTGTCTCAAGATCAACTATAATTGTGTTGGTTCCGCCACCAGATGTTATTAAAAATCCCACAGGCAACGCCCAGAGATAAGAAACAACATCATTGACAGGGGGTATCATGTAAACAAGCCCTTTAGCTCCCGTGCAGACAGGTGATGGCCCTGTTATGATTCCCGGTGATCCCGGCAATGGGTTCACGGTCACATTAAACAGAGTCGGGGTCGAAGCAGTACATCCATATTGATCTGTATAAAGAACACTGACACTTTGCTGTCCTGCTGAATTCCATGTCACTGTTATTGAATTTGTCCCCGACCCGGCAGTAATTGTGCCTCCGGAAGAAACACTCCAGATATAAGCAGACATCCCTGATTCAGTTGTATAGACATTATTTGTCGAGAAGATACAGGAGGAGTCAGGTCCGGTGATAGTTGGCACAGGCAATGGTTCAACATCTACAGTAAATATCGCGGGGCCCGTAGCTGTGCAACCATTCTGATCAGTATAGTTCACAGATACAGTTTGTGCGCCTGTAAAATCCCAGACCACCTGGACGTAATTGTCTGATGGTGTGCCACCGGCAAGTATCGTACCGCCCATTGAAACAGACCACATGTAGTCAGACATTCCTGCCTGGGTTGAATAGACATTTCCTGTTGATCCGACACAGGGAAAACCAGGGCCAGCTAAGGAAGGTATTGGAAGCGAATGGACGGTCACGTTAGCCACTCCGGGGGCAGCCCCGATACATCCATTGGCATTCGTATAATTTACGGAAATTGTCTGCAATCCAACTGTGTTCCAGGTCACCGTCACAGAATTGCTTGTTGAAGTTCCACCGGCGGTTATTGTTCCTCCTGAAGAGACATTCCAAATATAATTGTTCATTCCTGATTGAGTCATATAGATCTGGCCTGTAACTCCGACACATGATGAATAGGGCCCTGTGATTGAAGGAACCGGCAAAGGGTTAACCGTCACAGTATAAACGCCCGGCGTTAAGGCGGTACAGCCATTGGCATTGGTATAGTTTACAGAAACGGTCTGACTCCCCGGCATAATCCAGGTAACCGTAACCGTGTTGCTTCCAGGGGTGCCTCCGGCTGTTATTATTCCACCTGATGAGACAGACCAACTATAATTGGTCATACCGGGCTGCGTGATATACATATTTCCTGCCGTCCCAGCGCACATCGTTGCCGGGCCAGAGATTGAGGGAACAGGCAACGGGTTTACAGTTACATTATAAACTACAGGATTGGCTGCCGTGCATCCGTATGAATTAAAGTAATTCACATAAACCCATTGTGCTCCGATAGTGTTCCAGGTCACAGTAACTGTATTGCTTGCCGAAGTTCCACCGGCAGTTATTGTGCCTCCTGCAGAGACATTCCACGAATAATTTGCCATTCCTGATTCAGTAGTATAAACATTTCCTGTTGTGCCAACACAAAGAGATGCAGGACCTGCAATTGTTGGTGATGGCCTTGGGTTCACTGTGATATTAAAGACTGTCGAATTGGCAGCCCTGCATCCGTTGCTATTCGTATAATTAACTGAAACCGTTTGTAATCCCGCAACATTCCACGTCACCGTCACTGTATTGCTTATTGATGTCCCACCAGCGGTCACTGTGCCTCCTGCAGAAACATTCCAGGTATAGTTGGACATTCCCGGCTGGGTAGTGTAGATATTTCCTGCCGACCCTGCACACAAGGGTGATGGTCCGGCGAGAGAGGGGATTGGCAAAGGATTCACTATCACATTGAAGATTGTCGCATTAACGGCAGTACAGCCAAAAGTATTGAAATAGTTTACAGAAACTGTCTGATTACCCGCTGTGGTCCAGGTTACCGTAACCGTGTTGCTTGCAGAGGTCCCCCCGGCTGTTATCAGTCCACCTGATGAAACAGCCCAGCTATAGTTAGTCATACCTGGTTGTGTGGTATAGATATTTCCAGTTGAGCCTGCACATGCTGCCGGCGGACCAGAGATTGAGGGCACAGGCAGCGGATTCACGGTTACATTATAAACTGAAGGGTTAACAGCTGTGCATCCGTATGAATTATAGTAATTCACAGAAACCGTTTGCGGACCGACACTATTCCACGTGACAGTGACCGTATTGTTTACCGGGCTGCCTCCTCCTGTAACAGTCCCTCCTGAAGAGACATTCCATGAATAATTTGTCATTCCTGTTTCCGTAGTATAAACATTTCCGCTGGTGCCAACACAGATGGATGCAGGGCCTGTGATCGTCGGGGATGGCCTTGGGTTCACCGTGATATTGAAGACCGTTGCATTGGCGGCCCTGCATCCATTGTTATTTGTATAATTCACCGATACAGTTTGTAATCCGGCAACATTCCACGTCACAGTTACTGTATTGCTTGTCGATGTCCCCCCTGCGGTTATTGTGCCCCCTGCAGAGACATTCCATGTATAGCCGGTCATTCCCGGCTGGGTACTGTAAAGATTCCCTGCCGATCCTGCGCATAAGGTTGATGGGCCGGCAAGTACAGGAACCGGAAGAGGATAGATGGTGGCGACAACAGGTACCCTTGCGGCACTTTCACAACCTGATGAATCATTCCTGGCCTCTGCATAATATGTGGTTGTGACCGTAAGCCAGGGTGTGGTAAAAGATGTATCACCAATTAAAACGGGGGAACCGCCTGAAGGAACCGTGTACCAATCAACAGTTTCATTATTGAGAACTGTCGCATGTAATTTTAATGAATCAGGGCCGCAATGGGAAGCGCCATGGCCGACAGGGGTTGGAACTGTCCCACTGAACATGCAGATAAAATTTGTACTTACGGTGCTTCCATACCACCAGGTATTTATCATTTTATTGTGGCAATAGCCATCTATCGGTTGCCATGGGTGACATCCTATGTACCCGGGCATAGAACCAGGCGTGCAGCCTGTAAAGTTGGTAGTCTGAGGTGGATTGTTACATGGATCACCACTGGTGTTCGGGACTAACTGAGAGTCGTCCCAGAAAGAAGGCGGTTGCATCCCATAAATACTTGAAGGCCTTACCAATGTTATTATGAAACCATCAGGATTCATCTCCTGGTCCCAGACGGGTAAGTTTGTAAGCCCGTTCATGTATTGAACATTGACCGAGATCTGTGTTCCGTCGGGGACCGGATTACTCTGACCATCCAAACCATCCCAGAAAATGTCGTTGACACCCGGGATGACATCGGCATACAATGAAACATTTGTGCCTGGCGCCCCATAAGGGAAAGAGAGTTCTACCTGAACCTTTCCCGATTTATCCACATCTACTACAATATATTTTTCCCCGCTGCATGGAGGGTAATTGGGATCAGGGATCATATAGGGGGTCCCGATGATCTCTCCATAAAACCCGTCAGGATAGACAGTCGAATCAGGATTATTGAGAAACACCTTGTATTGTGCGATGGCGGGAAATGTAAGAAATGTGTTTGCGTTATTTGACTGCCTGTCGGTCGGGAAGTTGCCTGTATTCAAACAACCATAAGGATTACAGAAAATATCCACAACTCCAACGGCAGCATTGGAAAAAGCCAGTTTCGTCACGATCCCATCATCGGAATAGACATCAAATACCCCGTTGAAAGGCGAGTAATCCGATGGGCCGTATCCAAGACTGGCATAGACCTGCCACGCCTGCGACCATACGCGTCCATTTATGGCATCCGAAGGTATTTCAGGATTATGCTGTCCTGAAACAACCTGAAAATCCCACATATCAAATTCGACGGCATAAGTAATGGAAGTCGGGATCTCAAAATAATAATTCCCTGTGTCGGTAATACTGGTTACCTTATATGAAAGCGGCGTATATCCTCCGTAAGAGGGGTATGGTCCTAAGATAGCCTGATGGTAATACTCAATATAGCCTGTCATACTTGGCATATATGGAACAATCCCCGTCAGAGCGGCAGTTCCGTTCGGCTTTCGCAATGTGAAGGGTATGCTTGAATAGAATGACTCAAAGCCAAAAAGGATGGTCTCGCCAACATTTTTCACATGGATATACAACCTGTAATTGGCAGGACAACCGGCTAATGCAAAATTTGTATAAACTGTACCGAATGAGTTGTCAATATAAAGTCCTGCCTCTGATACCGTTGAATCGGGCAATAGCTGCTTTGTTCCTTCCCCTGATGAAAGAAGAGGGAGGACAGAAATGATAAAAAAAAGAAGATGACTTTTTTTGTAAAAAGGTTGCATTTATTGATCTATCATTTCACTCAAAAGAACAATAATTTTATTAGTCATTTTTAACCTCCGAAGGTAATAAATTTTTTATGACAATAAATAATCGATCACGCATCCAATGATTATCATTTTTTTTACTTTTACCACGTTGAGTACAGAAAAAAAACACTACACAGAGGGTTACAGTGGAAAAAAGTGACAATGTGCAGGGAACAAATAATTAATAACTAATCATCAAATTTTTAACATGAAGAAAGAAACGCTGAAAAAGGGACAGTCAAAGAAGGATCATTCAAGACAATCGCAACAACCAGTAAAACAGGTTAAAAAGAATAAATATAATGACGTGATCGGGATTGCCATTATCCTGCTTTTGGGGATCATTATTTACTCCAACTCCTTTAACTGTTCATTCCATTTTGACGATATGACACGTATTGCTGATAATCCCGGTATACGCCATTTAGCTGATGTGAAAGCGTGGGTGAATATTTATCCATCACGTCCTGTCGGAATGTTCACTTTTGCCCTTAATTATCATTTCAACCAGCTCAATGTCTGGGGATACCATCTTGTAAACCTGATCATCCACCTTATCAACGCCTGCCTGGTATGGTGGCTCACATTGCTGATCTTTTCCTCCACCGCCCTGAAAGATAACCCGATTACAAAGCAAAAAAAGATCATTGCTTTCTTCACGGCTTTACTATTTGTTTCACACCCCCTGGCAACACAGTCTGTCACCTATATCGTCCAGCGGCTGAATTCCCTGGCAGCCATGTTTTACCTGTTTTCGCTCATCCTCTACATTAAGGCCCGGCTTTCAGATAAAGGAAGCAGAATCATTTACCTTCTGTTTGCCGGTTCACTGATCTCCGGAGTGCTGGCCATGCTTACAAAAGAAAACGCTTTTACACTTCCACTTGTCATTTTGCTATCAGAGATCTGCCTTTTGCGGACCAGGAAAATTATCATTAATTTTAAAAATCCCGGGGTCATCCTTACGCTGTCAGTCTTCCTGATCGCAATCATCATTGTTCTCTTAAAGTTCTCATCCGGTATATTAAAACCAATCCCTGCTTCCCAATACAACCCTTCCACAATTACCCCTTTGAATTATTTTTTCACCCAGTTAAGTGTCATTGTAAAATATATCCAGCTATTGATCCTTCCAATAAATCAGAACCTTGACTACGATTTCAGGGTCTCGAATACTTTTTTTGAAATAAGGACAGTATTAAGCTTTCTTGTCCTGTCATTTCTGATCATTCTGGCCATTTACCTCTTTAAAAGATCCAGGATCATCACTTTTTGCATTTTCTGGTTCTTTATCACGCTATCCATAGAATCGAGTTTCATCCCGCTCAGCGATGTGATCTTCGAGCACAGGACTTACCTGCCTTCAGTGGGTTATTTTCTTCTGCTTACGACGATCATCTGCTTGTTTCTTTGGAACAAATACAGGTACCTTGCCATCTCTATTTTTGTAATTATAATAGTATCAAATTCTTTTCTAACATTTGAAAGGAATAAAGTCTGGAAAGATAACCTGACACTCTGGAATGATGTCATATTAAAATCCCCGGCTAAAGCAAGGCCATATATTAACCGTGGGTTTGCTTACGTCGGGCTGGGGCAATTTGACATGGCACTTAACGATTTCTCCAAAGCTATAGATATCAACCCTAAATATACAGATTCATATTACAACTGTGGCCTTGCCTATGTTAGCCTCGGGCAGTTTGATAATGCACTTGCTGAGTACTCAAGGGCGATAGAGATGGACCCGACTATGGTCAAGGCATATTCAAGCCGCGGTGTTGTATATTATAAGCTTGGGCAATCGGACAAGGCAACAGCGGATTATTCGAAGGCAATCGAGATCGATCCAAAATATACAGATGCATATTACAACCGTGGGCTTGCTTATGAAACTCTTGGGCAGTGGGATTCAGCAATTGCCGATTATACCAGGGTGATAGAGATCGACCCGGGGTATATTGTCGCCTATTGCAGCCGTGGCAATGCTTATTTCACCTTAAGGAAGACGGACAAGGCATTTGCAGATTTCACCAAGGCAATTGAACTGGACCCGCAATACCGGGATGGTTATTACAGCCGGGGGATCGCCTATTATAATCTCGGGCAAGCTGATAAAGCAATAGCTGATTATTCAAAAGCGATAAAGCTCGACCCCGGCAATCCGACATCATATTCAAACCGTGGTGTTGCATATGCGTCACAGAAGCACTGGACTGAAGCCATAGAAGATTACTCGGAAGCTATCAATATAAGCCCAGGGTATTCAGATGCTTTGATCAACCGTGGTATAGCTTATGACAATCTCGGGCAGTGGAAAGAAGCTATTGCAGATTACTCAAAAGCTATCACTATTAGCCCAAACTATCCAAATGTTTATCTCAACCGGGGAACGGCTTACAGTCACCTGGACCAATGGAATGAGGCATTTGCGGACTTTTCAAAGGCGCTGGCACTTAACCCGGATAACAGCACGGCGCGTTTCGACCTTGACCTTGCTAAAAAGAACCTTCAGGGTAAAAGAAAGTGATGCCCGATCTCTTCCTGATAAAAAATGAAATACGGACAAAGAAATGGCAGGTTATGGTTTATTTTCCTGTTGTAACTTCCGGTAGGCAATTCCACGGTTTGAATATGCCCTGGTATTACCGGGATCGATCTCAATCGCCCGTGTGAAATCTGCAATTGCTTTGTCCAATTGACCCAGGTTGCCATAAACGGCACCGCGGTTTGACCAGGCAAGTGAATAGAGGGGGTCGATCGAGATAGCCTTTGAGTAATCTTCTATGGCTGCTTCCCACTCTCCAAGGTTGCTGTGAGCATTACCCCGGTCATACCAGGCCAATGCATTATGCGGGTCGATCATGATCGCCGAGGAGAAATCGGTTATTGCCTTGTCCGGCTGTCCAAGATTATTGTATGCATTACCACGGTTTGTGTAAGCATCTGCATATTCCCGGTCAACAGAGATCGCATTTGAAAAATCAGCGATTGCCAGATCCCATTGCCCAAGATTTCCATAGACAACGCCACGATCGTAGCTTGCCTTAGCATATTTCGGGTCAAGTACCAGTGCCTTTGAAAAGTCCACAAGCGCTTCATCCCACTGTCCGGAGTAACCATAAGAGATACCACGGTTATCATATGCCAGAGGAGCATTGTTATATTTAACGAGCACATCATCCCACAATGTCTTGTCATCCTTCCATGCTTTGCAACGGGCATAGGTACCTGAGGAGAAGAAAGCTGTTACAATCAATGCAGTAATGGTCATTATTATCCTGGTTCGTTGCTTCCCGCCTGCTAACCTGTGGGCCGTCCATGCGATAATGAAGAACAGCCCAATGTAAGAAACATAAGAAAAACGATCGGCCTGATATGCTTCACCGGCGCGTACAAATTGTAAAAGGAACATCACGTTAAACAGGAAAAACAGGGAGCCGAAGAGGACCGCTTTTGTTTTACGAACTGACAGAATAACAAGGATTGCCAGTCCAACCAAGAAAACAGGGCTAAGATAAAACAATACAGGCAGAGTTTCTCCGGGAGCAACCGGATAAGGATAATAGCAACTAAGGTTTAGCGGAGCGATAAGCTTTACGATATATGCACTGAGAGAATACAATCCAAAGAGAATCCTTTCGAATAATGTATAAGGATCATGGATGTCCAGGCCTCCCAAATCCTGAAGGATAAAATAGCCTGCAAGACCAAAAATAAGCGAGAAGATGAAGAAAGGAATTTTTTCGTAGAGGAGGTTCCATTTCCAGGGACGGCCGAACCAAAAATCAAGCAAAAAGAGGCAAAGAGGGAGAGATACAGCCTGTATCTTCGAAAACAAAGAGAGAATAAATAAGAGCAATGTCAACAAGAGGTATATTGGCTTTTTATTTTCGACCAGGATAAATCTGCTGTAAGCAACCAGGCTTCCCAGATAAAATAAAGAGTAGAGCAGATCCTTTCTTTCGGTCGCCCACGCGACGGATTCGGCATGCATGGGATGTATCCCAAACAGAAGGGCTCCCAGGGCAGCATAGATCCCTGGTAACCGCAATAAGCGAAAAAACCAGAATGCCAATATTGTGCAAAGCAGATGTAATACCAGGTTGTCAAGGTGATAAGGAAACGGATTCAATCCAAAAAGCTTAAACTCCACTGCCCAGGTCAACAGCGGAAGGGGCACATAGGTCCCATTCTTCTGCGTTGTAAAGAATCCGCGGATACTTTCCCAGTTCAAATGGGTAATTGCAGGGTTATCTGTTATATAGACATTATCATCCCATGTTTTAATAAATTGATTAGATAAGGATGGCAGAAATGCGATAAAAGTAATTACCAGGATGATAACAAGGAGAACAACCTGTTTACTGATCAGCGCTTTTTTTTGAACCGGCAGGGTATGGATGGAATTCACTTTACCATAAAAGCAAAACTCAATTGCAGTGAGATTGCCAGGATACCCAGGAATAAAAAGAGCATCGATAGTTTGTTCTTAAAGGATGCCTTTCCGACCAGTAAGAGTATATATCCTACGATCATGTTGACGCATGCCCAAAGAACATTCACCCATGGGGGAGAAAGTCCTTTACCCGGCGGTGACGCGAAAGGAGTAGGAAATGAAGCTCCTGAAACTCCATGAATAAAATGCGGAACCACATTGGCTAAGAATGCGCCGGCAAAAAATACTGCCACATAATGATACCATTTCATATCTCAATAGTTTTAATCTAAATGTCCAGATGAAACAAACAGCATTTATATATTGATTGAAAAGACAGGTCTGTTTATGTGCATTCCGTCATCCTGGCTCCAGGTGACTGATCACATATTACCCGTTTTCTCTATAATATCAAGAGAGGGTGGCTATTTCTTTTTCTTCTGCACAGGGTTGGCTTCCGGTTTAGGCTCTTTCTTAAGAATCTCACCGGCAGGCGAGAAAAAGACATCATATGCTTCTTTGCCTTTGATCACACTAAGATGATACTGACCACCTCCGTCAGGTGTTGTGATCTGCATGATTTCTGTTGTCCTGAATCCCGGAAATTCTTTGTCACGGGTAGCTTTGATCTCTTTGGGTAACTTTGGAATTGCAACGGCAACTTCTTTTACCTGCCATTTACCCCATTTATCATAAGTTACCAGGTTTTTGTAACCATTCAGTATAAATTCAACTTTATAGTTTGCATCAGACATCGACCAGGCTGGTTTTACAGCTTTGGGATACTCTTTTGCAAATGCCTTTTTAGTTTCTTTCGGAACTTTACCTGTTGAGATTGTTTGAGAGAAGATTAAAGAACTGACCATAAACATCGCGATCAGCAACGAAATTGTTTTTTTCATGGCGTGAGATTTAAGGTTAACTATTGGCCACAAAGATAAGTAATCAAAAAAAATAAGCAAGAAATTTTACCTGCAAAGTTTTCTTGTTTTTTTTGTTTTGTTCAAACCCTTTTTACCGATATTTGGACTGCATTTCCAGGAACCGGGTGAATGACAAAAACAATGGAAAAGATCAAGAAAACATCAAGGCAATCAACGGTGCCGGCAACAGTGTGGAATATCCTTCAGAAATACCCAATCGCATTTCTGATCCTTCTTTGTATCCTGGTCTATATATGGACCCTGAGGCTGAAGTTCATAGAATATGATGATTCATATTTCATCGTAATGAATTCAGCATTCAACAAAAATCCCGGCAATATCATCCAATCGTTCCTGCAGACCCTTTACACGAATTTTGACAGCATATATTACCGACCGGTCTTCCAGATCGATATGATCATCCAGTATAATATCTTCGGCGACCATCCGGCAGGATATCATTTCATAAGCCTTTTGTTTCATTGCCTTTCGGTCATTCTGGTATACTTATTTTTTAGAAAACTGAAACTGGAAACGCTTCCTTCTTTAATATTGTCGGCATTGTTTGCAGTCCACCCGGTCCTCAGCCAGGCTGTGGCATGGATACCGGGACAAAATGACATCCTGCTGATGATCTTCCTGCTGACGGGGATCCTGGTGACCATTAAATATCTCGAGACATCAAGCGTAATTGCCTGGGCAGGGCAATTCATTCTTTTCTTCCTGGCGCTTTTTACCAAGGAAACGGCTATTGTGATGCCACTCATTATTATACTTTTAATCACATATGTCCTGAAATTCAATTGGAAAAAGATCATCCCGCTTTCTATCGGATGGGCTATTATCATCATCACCTGGTATGTGATGCGCCATCATGCCGTTGCCAGCAAAGATGCACCGGCTATTCTTAGCATGGTCTCAACAACGCCGGAAAGGATCGAGGCTATCCTGCAATATCTCGGGAAAATAATTTTCCCGGTCAATCTTTCAGTCTTCCCTATGATGAAGGATGTTTCCATAACATGGGGGCTGATCGCGCTGGCCGTTCTTATAACCCTTGTATGGGTCTCAAAGAGTTACAAGGAACCCTTGACATTGACCGGACTTTTCTGGTTCCTCATCTTTATCTTTCCCGTGCTTATCATTCCCACAATCACGAATGACAATTTGTTCGAGCATCGATTATACATCCCTCTTCCTGGGATCCTAATGATCCTTGGCAAGACATTTTTACTGACCGGTAAGACAAGCAATAAAGTGAAAGCGATCATTTTTACACCTGTCATTTTGCTTTTTGCGGTGATGAGTTTTTTAAGGCTTGGTTATTTCCAGGACCCATTGAGTTACTGGACCCGGGCAGCCAAGGATTCGCCCAGGTCCTGCATCCCGGTATTCAGGTATTTATCGCTTCTCAACCAAAAAACAGGAGAAGATAAAGAGAAGATCTGGATCCATATACATACTATTGATCCCAATTATCCCGGTGTACTGGACGCTTTGGGGGAGATCTGCTTCAAAAAGAATTATGCCAGGTTAGGTGAGAAGTACCTGAAAGAAGAGGTCAGCCGGTACAAATATCCTGTAATTTATTATGATCTCGCGAGGCTTTATCTTTATAAAAATATGCCGGACAGCGTCCTTTTCTATCTTACCGGATATCACAAGATGTTGCCTTCTGATCAGAACATCCTTATATGGATGGCTTACACCTGTCTTGATCTGAAACAGCCGGACAAGGCAGATGAACTCATCAGCGAGATGAGAAGCCTGGGAGTTGAAGTGCCACAAGACCTGGAAAAACTTACAAACAAAGCATACGGCCTTTCACGTGAAAAAACTGAAAAAAATGGAGGGGAATGGGATGAACTCAGATCAAAAGAAAATTCATCACTGGGTTCGATATTTCTTGAGCACAAAGATTATTTTTCTGCTGAAAGCTGTTTCCAGAGGGCGTTCAGGATACAGCCAAATTCCGCAGACAATTATTACAACCTGGCAAAGGTGGCTTTCTATGAGAACAAGTGGACAGTGACCATTGATTACTTTCAGAAGCTGTTGAAGCTTGATCCGTTGAATTCACTGGCGAACAACAATCTTGCCGACCTGTATTACAAGCATAACGAGAAAGAAAAAGCAAGGATAATAATTGAATTCATGAAGAAGAACAAGATCGAGATCAATGCCAGTTTGCTTGACCTGAAATTTTAAGACAGCTCCACCAGCTCCTTCCCTGACTTAACAGTCGGTGGTGAAGGCTGGGCGTGGTGGGTGTGTCAAGGCGCTAATATTTTAAAACTTATATCAAATGAAAAACGAAGACATCAGAATTATTGAAATGACCTTTGTAAATGCTTTTCTTATAAAGGTAATGGATGGCTTTATCCTTATTGATACAGGCCTGGCGATGTTCTGGGAAAAACTGGAACGTGAATTAGTTGCTGGCGGCTGTTTACCCGGCAACCTAAAGCTTGTCATAATAACACACGGTGATATGGATCATACGGGAAATTGCCTGAAAATTCAGGAGAAGTACAAATGCAAAGTGGCCATTCATAAAGACGATTCCGCCCAGGCTGAAAATGGAACCTTTGTGAAACGTAAGATAAGGACCTTTACAGGAAGGATATTTGTCATGATAAGAAGATTAAGAAGAAGAGGAAAATTTACTTTCGAAAAATTTAAACCTGATATCTACCTTGAAGAAGGACAAAAATTGACCGAATATGGTCTGGATGCCATGGTTATTCATATCCCCGGTCATACAAAAGGGTCAATAGGAATACTCAGCGATAATGGAATTTTATTTGCCGGTGATATTTTTACCAACAGGAAAAAACCTGATCTGGCTACATACATAGAAAATTTTAAAGACCTGGAAAACAGCTATGCCCGGTTGAAGACCTTACAAATCAAAACGGTCTATCCCGGTCATGGAAGACCTTTTGGGATGGAAGAAATAGCAAAGAAAATAGCGAAATTTTGAGATAGTTCCTCCCCTGACACCTCCACGAATCATGGAGAGGAACAAAGGGGACAATATTTATTATGCCTGACAGGGTATCACTCCAACGGATTAAGTGTGAAGTTTCAGGGTCGGGTTAAAGGGTGTGATTATTATCTTTTAAGCACGAAAGGTTTACCTGCCAGATTTTTTAATCAGAATATATATGTTTATTATTGCATTTGGAACCGACCCAGAGGTTCGATTATCCAGGCAGGCTGATCTAAAATCATGCTGACTTCTTTAACCAAGATCTGACCGTAAAAGTTTCAGGATATGAAACATACTAAAGTATTTCTGCTCTTATCTGCCAGCACCCTCCCATTCATGACGCTTGTGGTGTCGGGACTTGCGATTTATCTTGTCAATATCAACGAGATCGCCTTTACTCTCCGTGATATTATTGTACAGCTGGCGGGGTTGTTCCTGGTGACATCATTGGTCCTGTATATAATACTCTTTTCGTTTAGAAGGTCAAATGTCGTTTCGGGGGTTCTGAGGGGAATTCTTGCAGGATTATCACTTGCAGTGTGGGTACAAAGCCAGCTTCTCGTCTGGAATTTTGGACAATTTAACGGACAAAGCATTGCCTGGGACAGATGGAGAGGCCAGATGCTCATGGATGGATCAGTATGGGTCTTAATAATTGCTATTTGCTTGTTCCTGTTCATAAAGAGAAAACAAAGCCTTCAAAGGACCATCGTGGCGGGGATCTATCTTCTGGGTCTTGTTTCCGTAACGATCTGCTTTCTGATCGCCCCTGTCAGAACGGCAATACAAGATGACGAATCAGGCTATAAAGATATTTTTGTTTTCCATCCGCATAAAAATGTCATGATCATTTTGCTGGATGATTTTCAGTCGGATTATTTTAATTACCTGACAAAAAATTATCCCGATGAGCTCAAGGAGCTGGATGGCTTTACTTTTTACAGAAATAATATAAGCAGGTTTCCCACCACGAGGACAAGCCTGCCTTCCATTATCACAGGAGCCATATACAAGAATCAACAAGGTTATGATGATTTTATAAAGGAATCGTATAAGAATTTTAATATTATCCAGGCTTACAGGAATAAATCATACAGCACTTGTTTTGTGGGCCAGCTGCAAAGCCTTTATCCCGATGTGATCTCCATGGAGAATGTTGCGTATAAAATGAACAACTCTTATTTCTTTCAACTCTTTGAGTATCTTGATTACGGTTTATTCCGTGCACTTCCGACTTTCCTTAAACCAGTAATATTCAATAACGGGAACTGGTTTTTTACTTTCAGTGTCCGAACGAAATATCCTCCTTCTTTCCACGGGGCAGATGTACAATTTCTTGAGCTGTTCGAAAAGAAGGCATCAGTGGCTGATCGCAAAATGGGGACGTTCAAGTTCTTCCATTTTTTCATCCCTCATACTCCCTGGCGTGTGAATGAAAATCTGCAGTTTGATCCTGATCTTAAAGGTGACGAAGGCTATATAAGGCAAACCAGGGGCGCGGTCAATCTTGCAAGCCGGGTTTTAAAAACCCTGAAACGACTGGGAATATATGATCAATCGGAAATAATCATCATGTCAGATCATGGTACCGGAAGCCTGGGTGTTCTGAACCACAATAATATTTATGATAACGCAGTCCGTCTCGTTCCTTCATGGGTGCAGAGTTCTTCACTTGCCTTACTACTTTATAAACCGGTAAATTCAAAAGGCAAGCTTGCCATCAGCGATATCCCGGTCGAGCTGACCGACATACCCTGTCTCCTTGGGTTAGCATGTAATGATACCCTTTGCCGTGACTTTTATACTGCCAGGTCAGGGGGAAAGAGAGAGAGAACATTTTATTACTACGAATGGCTGAAGGAATACTGGAATACAGACAACATGCCCCCGATAACAGAATATATTGTTTCAGGCCCTTCATATGATCCTGAAAGCTATACTACCGGAGAATTCATCTATACCGGAAAAGGAGTTCAAAGGATCCCGTTACATGATACTGCGACATACCGCCTGGGCAATAACATTGACTTCTCCGCGGCCGGCAACGGTGAAGCAGAACCTTATATAAGGGAGGGATGGAATCCACCGGAATCATTTCAGCGGTGGAGCGAGGGGCCGATCTCCGGGTTGTCATTTCAGCTTGAACAAACCCCACATAAAGCCCTGGCATTAAAGATCCTGGCACTTGGATACCTGGGCCATAATAAAATTAAATGCCAGGAAGTGACCATAATTGCAAACCAGGTACCCATAGGGCGATGGCTTATGAATGAAGGAAGGTGGTACGAGGCGGTGATATCCAAAGACCTGGTACCTGGCAGAACTTTGAATCTTGTCTTTAAATACAGTAATCCCATGTCGCCCAGGAAAGCTGAAAACACCCAGGATGATCGTCAATTAGCGATGGGGGTGGCCCAACTTGTTATCGAAGAAAAAAAATAATATGAAGAAGACCGATGGATAAGCATATCCATAAAAGCTCTTTCCGTGATCAGAGCGGATTCCTGTTTTATGAGGATGGGAAATTACGCAGACAGGTTAATGAATGCTACCATGAGGACTACGATCTCCTGATGGGATCAGGGCTCTATAATATTTTAACTGACAATAGGTTACTTGTCCATCATAAAGAAATTGAGGATCATCAGGGGTGCAATAACTCCAAATACAAAATAATTGAACCTGAATTGATCAGCTACCTCTCCTATCCTTATGAATGGTCCTTCAGCCAGCTGAAAGACGCAGCCCTTCTTACGCTGGAGATCCAAAAGACCGCACTGGGATCAGGGATGACCCTGAAGGATGCAAGTGCATTCAATATTCAGTTCAATAAAGGCAGGCCTGTTTTCATCGATACCCTCTCCTTTGAAAAATACCAGGAAGGAAAGCCATGGGTGGCTTACCGGCAATTCTGCCAGCACTTCCTGGCACCGTTATCGTTAATGAGCCATACAGATATCCGGCTGAACCAGCTTATGAAAACCTACCTTGACGGAATTCCTCTTGATCTGGCCAGCAAGTTATTGCCTTTCAAAACATTATTTAATTTCTCATTGCTCATTCACCTTCATCTGCATGCAAAAGCTCAAAAAAAATATGAAGGCAAAGGTTCTGCAGCAAGAAATATTGAAATTAAGAAATCGAACCTGCTTGCGATGATCCAGGGGCTGAGATCTGCCATAAAAAAGCTTAAAATAACGACTAAAGGCACTGAATGGGTTGATTATTACACCTCTACAAATTACTCAGACAAAGCTTTTGCCCATAAGAAAGAGATCATGACCCGGATCACAGGGGAAATAAAGCCAAAGGTAGTATGGGACCTGGGTGCAAATACAGGAGAATTCACAAAAATTGCGAGTGACTCTGGGGCAGAATGCTTCGCTTTCGATATCGATCCACTGGCAGTTGACGCCCATTACCGATATATCAGGGAAAAGCATGTCGAAAATATTCTGCCCCTGATCCTGGACCTGACCAATCCGAGTCCTGCTATTGGATGGAACAATAAAGAGAGAGCAGGGTTCAGATCCAGGTCATTGCCGGATACGGTTTTTGCTCTTGCGTTGATACACCACCTGGCAATATCAGACAATCTGCCATTTCACAAGATTGCCAAATTTTTAAGAAAGATGGGTGAAAACCTGGTCATCGAGTTCATTCCCAAAACAGATTCCCAGGTAAGAAGGTTACTTGAATCAAGAAAGGATATTTTTAATGATTACGACGAGGTTTCATTCATCCAGGAATTTGAAAAGTATTACACTATCGAGTCCAGGGAAAGCCTCAATGATTCTGAAAGAGTTATCTTCATGATGAAGCGAAAGTAAAACAAGAATAATTATTTTTGCATGCCAGAACTTATTTCTCAAGACATAAACTGCGATTAAATCGTTTCAAATATGCATTCAATCTTACTTAATTTATTTAATGTCAGAATGCTGCCGATCACACTTAATATTATACTATATATCGATCCAGGGACCGGCAGTATTATTTTGCAGGCTGTCGCTGCTGCAGTGGCAGGGGTTGCCATTGCCGTCAAACTTTACTGGCACCAGCTTCTGATTTTTTTCGGATTAAGGAAAAACAGCGAACCTGATCCAAGGGGGACAGCAGATGAGAATGAGGAATAATAGATAGGAACGAGAGATCAAATCCTATTTCAACTCTTCGAACATTTTGGTCAAAACTGCTTTTGTCTTGGGGGAATATGAATATCCTGAATTTTCAAGTTCTGCAACACCTTCCATTCCTTTTTTTAATATCGGTTCCAGGATCTTTGCTTCCTCCAGGTAACGCCTGGCGTTGATCAAATCGTCCTGGTTAAAATAAGCGATGGCCAAACCAAGTTTTACATCAAACCTTTTGTTATCCAGCTCTATACATTTCCTGAAATTATAAACAGCGTTCCCATTATCCCCTTTTTCCAAATAATAACAAGCGAGATTGTCGCAAAGAGTAACATTCCGGGGATTAATCTTTAATGCCTGAAGGCTGACGTCGATGGCTTTATCAAGGTCTTTCTGCAGATAATAAATAAATCCTATATTCATGTATCCTACTTCATCTTTTGGATCAATTTCATTCAGCATTGAGAAATCAGCTATCGCCTTTTCATATTGCCCGGAGGTCAGGTAACCGTCGCCCCTGTTGAGATAGGGTAATGTGGTTTCCTTCGGGTATTTCTCTATTACATCAGTCCAAAGCGTGACCCCGTCTTTCCAGGTCTTACATCGATTAAA
Source organism: uncultured Bacteroidales bacterium (assembly GCA_963768805.1). Lineage (GTDB taxonomy): Bacteria > Bacteroidota > Bacteroidia > Bacteroidales > FEN-979 > FEN-979. The sequence continues at coordinate 240,792 of CAVYJI010000005.1, forward strand.
AGTCAATGAAATAAAAAGGATCATAACCATGGACAAACCGAAGAGCAGAATGTACTTTATTGTCTTTTTTTCTTTGGTTATTTTTTCTATTGACCAGGCGACAATAAATATTAAGCCAATATAAGAAATATAGGAATAACGATCAGACATGAAACCGAGTCCTGCGCCTACTACCTGGAGAAGGAACATGATATTGAAAAGGAAAAACAGGCTGCCGAATACGACAGCCCTGGTGTACCTGGCAGATCTGTATATGAGGAAAGCAACCAGCAGCAAAAATAAAGGGCTCAGGTAATAAAGAAGAGGTAAAGAATGACCCGGGGATGTATTGGGGAAGGGGTACACGGCACTAAGATGGAATGGCGCTAAAAACTTAATAATAAAAGCGCTCAGGGCAAATAATCCAAAAAATATTCTTTGAAAGAGCGTGTAACTTTCGTTGACCCATAAGACGCCCTGATCTTTAAGAATGATAATTCCCAAAATCCCAAACAGAAGAGAAAGAACCAGGTATGGTATTTTCTCGAAAATCAGCCGGGGCTTTAACGGGCGTTCAAGAAGATAATCGACAAGAAACAGGCCCAGGGGCAGAGCCACTGCCTGGATCTTTGAGAAAAGAGACAGGATGAAAAACAATATGCTAAGGAAGATCAGCATCCATCCACGATCTTGTTTTTTAACGTAAATGACATACAAGATCAATGAGCACAGGTAGAATAAGCTGTAAACAAGGTCTTTGCGTTCTGTGATCCAGGCAACCGACTCTGCATGCATGGGGTGGATCCCAAAGAGCAGAGCGCCGAAAGCAGCATAAAGGCTATCCAGGTTCAGTAACCGTAAAAGCTTGAAAACAAGTAAAGTGCATATCAGATGTAAGACCAGGTTTGAAATATGAAAAGGCAAGGGGATAAGTCCGAACAAATTATATTCAACAGCGAAACTCAGCAGAGGAAGAGGGATATAGGTACCATTTACGGGGGTTGTAAACATTGCGTTTATCGAAGTGTAATTCAGGTGCAGGATCATTGGATTATTCGTAACATACATATTGTCATCCCATGAAGGTATAAATTGATTTTTCAATGATGGGAAGAAGGCGATAAATGTCAGGACAATAATGATGATGGCAAGGAATAATGGCTTTTCAAAAAATGCGGGTTTTTCGCCAGGGATCCCGGATTTTATCTTAGTCCGGGATCTGTTCACTTTTCTTTTCCCCTGTTTGATATTCCCGGATCTATTTGTCATGGATTGAATGATAGAGCAATTTAAATTTCAGGGAGGTAAAATTAGTATATTTTACGTACAAGGGTGAGCAGTGAAATTTGGAAATTTGGAGATTTGGAAGTGGGAAATGGTTAGTGGGGAATGGAGGAGGGTGTGATTGGTTAGGATGAAAAGTGACAAAATGGCAGGGTGTTAGGAAAAAACGATTTTTACTCTACATGAGTGAAATACAGGTTGTTAACGGCCATCTTTCATGTTATTGATCGGACATTCTGTTCGCGTATAGACCAAGTATAGTTTAATTATAGTTTAATTATAGGATGGGTATAGACCGTGTACAGGATGGAGATATAAATGGTTGAGAGTGAAACAGATGACGAGGCTAACGATAAGAAAGTGGCAGGTTATCAGAGATTTACATGAATAAACCAGGTAACAAGGTGACAAAATGTCAGGGGGTTAAGTGGTATTTTTTTGTACCGGTATCACCAACCTTTTCAAAGTGGTTCAGAGCATAAGCGACCCGGAAGGCGGTGGTAAGGGACGAGGTTTGACGGAAGGCCAAAACAATCGTTTTTCCCATTTAAAGTATGGAAAATCAGTAAAAACATTTTGTTTTAAACATTTTGTTTTATTCAAAATGTTAATTATATTTGTAAAAAAAATCATGAATCCATTCATCATCAGAGAATATAAAGGACGACAATTTTTCTGTGACCGGGAAAACGAAACAAAGGCAGTCCTCAATGCAATACAAAACGGACGTGATATCACACTTGTTTCTCTCCGGAAAATGGGAAAGACGGGGTTGATCATGCGTACTTTTGAAGAGCTCAAGAAAAAGGACGCATTCGAAACCATATATCTCGACATTTACAGTACTGAGAACCTGAAAGGATTGATCAACCAGCTCGCTACATCAATTTTCAGGATGAAGAAAACGATCGGAGAAAAAATAGAGGACTTTCTTCATTCCTTCAGATACGTGCGACCTGTAATTTCAATTGATCAACTTACAGGAGTTCCATTAGTTTCATTCATGATTGTTGATGAAAGGGAAGCACGAAACACACTTGAAGAACTCTTTGAACTATTACGTCAAAGAGCTAAAAAAAAATCAATCGTTATTGCCATTGACGAATTTCAACAAATAGGAAATTACCCCGAAAAAAATGTTGAAGCTTTGATCAGGGGGATGATTCAAACCCTCAGTAATGTCCGTTTTATATTTTCAGGCAGTAACAGGACTATCCTGACGAGAATGTTCCAGGATGCCACACAACCTTTTTACCAAAGTACTGAGATGATGTATTTAGTTGAAATTGAACAACAAGCTTATGAAAAATTTATCCTAACTCAATTTATAAAGAATTCCCGTAAGGTTGAAGAGGGAGTTATCACTGGACTTCTTTGCTGGTGCAGATGCCATACATGGTATGTACAATATATCTGTAACAGACTTTATGAAACGGGGAATAAGATCAGTAAAGAAAATTACCAAAACATCCAGCGGGAAATTCTGACAGGCCAGGAACCCTTTTACCTGGAATACCGGAATATATTAACCCGTCATCAATGGCAACTGATGAAAGCAATCGCACGGTCTGATGGAGCAAACATGATCACTTCGGGTAGTTTTATTAAACAAAATGACCTTACAAATGCAAGCACAATAAAACGAGGGGTTGAATCACTACTGCAAAAGGAGATGATCTTTCAAAAGGATGAAACCTTTTATGTTTATGATGTATTTTTTTCACGGTGGCTTGAAATGCGTTCTGATGCTCCAACAGGAATCACATTAACAGCCACGAATATTTCCTGAACCTCCCCGCCGCAGAGCGAGGTATCAGATCGGGAAATTTATTTTTATTCGTCGCAAGAGTTTGGAAATCAGCGCAGGCACCTCAACCCCAGTCCCCTTCTCCCCCAAGAGGGAGGGGCGTTTCGTGATGTGTGACGCCGACAGCCCCTCCCCTAAACCCCTCCCCACTCGGGGAGGGGAAGATACTGGTTCCCTGCATACACGGCAGGCAGGCTGTTGCGGCGGATTGAGAGGCTATCTTGAACAATCGAATAATAGATCAACGATTTTTGAAGTCAGATCTGAAATCAGGCAATTGTGGCAGAGTGAAAAATCGTGATGCGTGACGCCGACAGCCCCTCCCCCAAGCCCCCTGCCTGTCCGGCAGGCAGGGGGCTTGGGGCGAGGGGCTTATATCAATATCCTTCAGGGATGAGGCTTATAAAAGAAAGGGATTGAGGAATAATATCACCTGGCTATTGCATATTGCCTAATTCTCATCAGGCAACTACAAGTCAAATTTATTGTCTTTAATAACAACGAATATTTCTTTATATTTGCCTTAATTAATGTACATGAAATGAAGAGAGATCTCCTCTCTTTGGCTTTTCTTATTCTGATCACTATTCTTTTATGCGGTCGGGCTGAACTTATAGCCTCAAGTAACTTTTCGCGTCACGCGTCACGGGTTCTGATCAGATGAAAACAAAACTTATCACCGGGCTGATCATATTGTTACCTTTTTTTGGGTTTTCTCAGGGTGAGTTCAACAATTGGTATTTCGGAGCGAATGGATCTCCGATTGGAGCTGGTCTAACCTTTAATTCACGGTCACCCGTTGCCATTCCAAACGGGGTGATGTAGGACGGCTCATCACCTGTAAGTGTTTCCGACTCAACTGGAAACCTTTTATTTTTTTCGAATGGAATAAATGTATACAACAAAAATAAAGCCGTTATGCCAAATGGTACAGGGTTACAAGGACCACTAACCGGTGACTTTTGGCAGACCGTTATTACGACCCCTGTACCTGGTGACGATAGTTCCTATTACATATTCACAGTTGCAGAAGACGATCCTTTGGTTTCCTCGTTATTACTCTATTCTATTATAAATATGCGCCTTGATGGAGGTCTGGGAGATATCGAACCCGGCTTTAAAAATATTCCAATTCCAGGTACCGCTAATGCCTGGTGGGCTGTTACAGGTACAAGACATAAGAATAATAAGGATGTCTGGATCATTACTACAATTTCAACGACGTCACAACTCAATTATGCAGCCTTTTTAATCAATAATACAGGAATTTCCACAACTCCTGTCCTAAGTTATAGCGCGGGAGGTGGACAAATGACCTTTTTTAATTATTGGAACCCGCCAATGAATATCAGGATTTCACCTGATGGAACAAAATTGGCTTCTTGCTTCAATGGCTACATTGAATTTTGTACATTCAATTCTCAAACGGGTAGCGTGAATCGACTGTTTTTTATTCCCCCAAATAATTTTAATGAAACTGTAAGCACGGAATTTTCAATTGATTCAAAATATCTTTATGTTTCCAATACAACAGGAGATGCAGGCGCACTTTATCAATATAATGCCTCACTTTTTGATTCTACTGCATTTATGCAAAGCCGCGTATTGATTGATACAGGATATATCAGGCATGGATTACAGATGGGACCTGATTGGAAGATATATTGTACAGAACTCTTTGTTGACTCTCTTTCAGTGATTCAAAACCCTTCAAATTATGGGTTAGGTTGTAATTACCAAAGGAATGCCATCGGTTTAACCGGACCGAGCAGTGATGTTCTCCCTCAATTCATTCAAAAATACAAGGCATATATTCATGATAGTGGAGCGTGTCAATATAATCCAGTTCATTTCTCTGGAGATATCTGGCCTCCACCTGATAGTGTTCATTGGAATTTTGGAGACCCATAATCAGGAAGCTCAAATTTTTCAAATCTTCTGACTCCTACTCATACCTATTCATCCACTGGAAACTATACTATTGAGTTATTTGTAAGACATAATGACAATAGGACAGACACGGCATGGAAGACTATTACCATTTTTTCAGGTGTTCAGGTTACTCTTGGCCCAAATCAGACAATCTGCATTGGCGATTCAACAACCTTTGATGCCGGGTTCTGTAACGGTTGTACTTATCAATGGAAGAACCTGGGCACAGGATTAATCGTAGGAACAAACCAGACATATAAGACAGGTTTGGCTGATACTTACAGTGTCATTGTAACGGGTCCAAATAATTGCACTGGTTCGGATACTGTTCAATTATTTACCACACCTGTACCCTCGGTCACCAACAACCCGCTTGCTGAAACAATATGTTCGGGGGATTCAACATATATTGTTTTGACATCATCAGTACCCGGAACTATTTTTCACTGGACTGCAAATCTTACTTCAGGGAACATTACGGGGTTCAGTGCTGATTCAGGACATATTCTTAATCAGATACTTATTGACAACCTCCCTGCCAACGGTGTTGTTACCTATCATATCACTCCAAAGGTCGGAAGTTGTGTTGGGACAACGGTTGCTTACCAGGTCACCATCACTCCCGGAGTACCGGTTAGTGTTAGCATCTCAGCTTCCCAGAACAATGTTTGTGCAGGAACATCAGTTACTTTTACTGCTGTGCCAACAAACGGGGGTTCAAATCCCTTATACCAATGGAAAGTTAACGGGACCAACTCGGGAACCAATTCAAGCACTTTCACATATACTCCTGTAAATAATGATGTTGTAACTTGTGTTTTGACTTCATCCATAATGGCGTGTATTTCAAACAACCCTGCTACTTCAAATGCTATAATCATGACGGTTAATCCAGCACAACCGGTAAGTGTTACAGTATCACCATCCCAGAATCCGGTTTGTGTGGGAACAACAGTCACATTTACGGCAAGTCCAACCAATGGAGGAGCTAATCCCTCTTATCAATGGAAAGTCAACAGTGTCAATGTCGGGACAAATAGCCCGGTTTATTCTTACATCCCAACCAATGGAGATATCATAACCTGTATCCTGACCTCAAATGCAACCTGTCCTACCGGCAATCCTGCTACCAGCAATGCCATCACAATGACGGTCAATCCCAATCTTCCTGTCAGTATATCAATTACCGCATCCTCAAATCCTTTCTGCCTTGGAAGTTCCGTGACCTTTACTGCTACTCCAACCAATGGAGGCGCCACACCTGCTTACCAGTGGCAGATAAATGGTGTAAATGTCGGAACCGGGACTTCAACTTATACTTACAATCCAGTGGGAGGAGATATCGTAACCTGTATCCTTACCTCCTCCCTTAGCTGTACTACAGGAAATCCTGCGGCCTCGAATTCCATCACCATGGTTGTGAATTCTAACCTTCCGGCTGGAGTAACAATTGCTGCATCATCCAATCCTTTCTGTCCCGGATCATCAGTTACTTTCACTGCCACACCAACCAATGGGGGATCTGCGCCTGTCTACCAATGGAAAGTAAATGGAGTCAATGCAGGTACAAACTCACCCACATTCACCTATAACCCTGCCAATAATGACAGCGTTCGCTGTGTGATGACCTCGAATCTTTCTTGTGTTACCGGAAATCCCGCAAGCTCTTCTGATATCATCATGAGTGGGACCCTGGCTCCTGTAGTCACTTTCACCCCGTGCTTTGATACTATAACAGCAGTCAATGCCAAGCCGATAAAACTAAAAGGCGGGATCCCGTTAGGCGGAACCTATTCAGGACCGGGAGTTAATCCGTTAACCGGCTTTTTTGACCCTGCCACTGCAGGTACAGGCACGAAGACAATCACTTACACCTATACCAATGCAGCCATGTGCAGCGCCTCCGCCCACACTCACATTATCAATTATCCATTATCAATTGTCAATTGCGGAAGCCCAATCACAGATATCCGCGATAATAAAGTCTACCCCACAGTTCAGATAGGTTCGCAGTGCTGGGTGGCATCAAATCTTAATTACGGGACGGTATTGGTATCAACACAGGATCAGAGAGATAACTGTATCTGGGAAAAATATTGTTATAACGATAACCCTGCTAATTGCGCTAATCTCGGAGGACTTTATCAAGGGGAAAGCCATGGTAATAAAAGAAGAGATTATTGAACTGGAATATCATCCTGAAGATAATCGTGGAAAGAAAATCATGAATCAAACCAGCGTAATCCGGTTGAGAAGGGTCTGCTACCAAGATGATAAGAATCGAAATTACGAGTTTCTTTGCAACAATTTCGAAATTTCAGCGGAAGAAATTGCTTTTCTTTACAAGAAACGCTGGGGCATCGAGCTGCTTTTCAAAAAAATGAAGCAGAACTTTCAGCTTCATTACTTCTATGGAGAAAATGTCAATGCCATCTATACACAGGTTTGGTGCACATTAATTGCTCAACTACTACTCACCGTCATTCAAAAGATTGCTATGACAAAAAAGGCTTTTTCCGTGGTAGCTTCGCTCGTGCGAATTCACTTGATCAGTCTGCTTGATGTTTATGAGCTACTTCGCAGTACCAAACGATATTTTTCGATCAAAGATCACCCGCTAAACCAGGCGATTCAACTGGAATTTGAATTGAAATGGGGGGAGGTCAAAATTTGAAAATACCAAAACAAAATAATTTATGTCTGATTTTCTGATTGTTAGCACACAAGGAAAGAAAAATCAGACTTTAGTCGGATAACAGTGATTTTTTTTTAATCCTTTTATTGAATAATTTTTACCTTTATACAGATCTATTATGAAAAACATACTTTACAGTTTTGTACTGTTAGCATTTTTAATGCTCGGTACTACGTCAGTCGCTAAAGCAACGACTGTGACATTTTATGTTCAGATAACCCTTTCTGATACCTGTTCTCCAAGTCCATATCATGGGTACTATTGTGTCAGGATCAAACTTATGTATTACAACACCCTTATCTGTGAAACCCAAAGTTGTAACATAACAGGATCAGGTTGTTGGGCTTTTACATGTGACATTAATTCTTCTGCGTCTGATTGCACTTATTGGATTGAGTTTGTCGATGCAGTAAGATATCCAAGCCTTACTTGTTATTCAACAACTGGCTTTGACAGCTCTCATAATTATTGTTGGGATTACCTTTTTAATTGTTCCACTGCTCCTTCTATATCTGTTACACTATAGCGAATATATTAGAAGACTATTTATAATAATATTGAGAATCAGGGAATAACATGAAAAGAAAGTTTTATATTTTAATAAATTGTGTCTTTGTTATATTGTTATTCCCTGGTTTTCTATTTGCCCAGGGTGAATGGAATAACTGGATTTTCGGTAAACACGCGGGATTAAATTTTTCCTCCGGAAATCCTGTCCCTATAACGAACGTTTCACCGCTTTTCTATGCTCCCGAATCAACTATAACTGTTTCAGACTCCATTGGCAACCTTCTTTTTTATGGTGAAAATAATGGATATAATAATTCGGAATATATATATAACAGGGATAATAATAGGACACCAAATGGGAATCTTATTAATGGAAACAGGGATGATAATCCACAACCTTTATTTGTTGTAAAGAAAATAACTGAAGATAGCGTTTATTATATTTTTTCTGTCGTCAACCCGGGTAGTGCTGTAGGAGGATTAAACTATTCGGTATTTGACATGAGATTAGACGGAGGGTTGGGAGATGTTGTTGCAGGACAAAAATCAATTCCGATCTATAGCGGGATACATGCACGCAGTGTTTTAACCGGAACAAGACACCACAATAATAAAGATGCATGGATCGTGGTTCATAACCTTTCCGGAAGCAATTCATATCTTGCTTATCTGATTAATTCTGACGGTATTGACACTATTCCTGTTATAAGTCCCAGTTTCGTTAAATTTCCGGATACGAACTCTATTCATTTAAGCAGTTTAAAAATTTCTCCTGACGGAACAAAGTTAGTTTGCCTTTCTGACTCGATTGCTGAATATTGCAGTTTCAACTCAACAACAGGGACGGTAACGCATTTATTCAATTTAAAAGATCCTCCCTTAAGCTTTTTTCCTCTTGAAGATGCTGAATTTTCACTAGATAATAAATATCTTTATATTGATTTTACTCTTTCTAATGACTCAACAAAGCTTTATCAGTTTGATGCTACAAAAGCCGATTCAATCGAATTTAAACAAAGTCAGATCTTAATAAGTTCAGAACCAATTCTGTGGGATCAATATCTTGAAGGATTACAGAGAGGACCAGATAACAGGATTTATTGCATAGCAATGTATATAATTGATTCCATAAGCTTGATAAGAAATCCATCGCTTTCAGGAACCTTATGTGATTATCAGAAAAATGCAATTTGTCTGTTACCAACTAATCTTGCAGAGGACAGATTACCACAGTTTCTTCAGAAATATTATGTCTATATTCATCATTCACCATTACTTTGTTCGCAGGATTCCGTATCATTCACTTCTTCCATCTGGCCTCCTGCCGATAGTATTAAATGGAATTTTGGTGATCCTGCCTCAGGCTCGTCAAATTTCTCAAACCTGGCTAATCCTATTCATATATATTCAAATGCCGGAACCTATAACGTTGAATTATATATCAGGCATAATGACCTTAGAACCGATACTACCTGGCAAACTATAACCATTTTATCAAGTCCCAATGTTAACCTTGGTTCAAACCGTACAATTTGCATTGGCGATTCAACAACATTCAATGCCGGGGCATGCAACGGATGTACCTACCAGTGGAAGAACCTTGGCACCGGGTTAATTGTAGGAACAAATCAAACCTATAAAACCGGCCTGGCTGATTCTTACAGTGTTACTGTCACTAATTCAAATAATTGCACTGGTTCGGATACGGTTCAGTTATTTACCACTCCTGTACCATCAGTTACCAACAACCCGCTTGCTGAATCAATATGTTCGGGAGATTCAACATATATTGTCCTAACATCATCAGTACCCGGAACAATGTTTCACTGGACTGCGAGTCTTACTTCAGGGAACATTACGGGATTCAGTGCTGATTCAGGACTTATTCTTAATCAGATACTTGTTGATAACCTCCCTACCAACGGGGTTGTTACTTATCACATCACTCCAAAGGTTGGCAGCTGTGCAGGGACACCTGTTGCTTACCAGGTCACTGTTACTCCCGGAGTACCTGTTAGTATTAGCATCTCAGCTTCACAGAACAATGTTTGTGCGGGAACATCAGTAACTTATACTGCTGTGCCAACAAACGGGGGATTAAGTCCTTCATATCAATGGAAAGTGAACGGGATCAACTCGGGAACCAATTCAAGTACATTCACCTACACTCCATCGAATAATGATGTTGTAACCTGTGTTCTTACTTCTTCAATTACAGTATGCATATCAAACAATCCGGCTACCTCAAATGCAGTAACCATGACAGTGAATCCAAATCAGCCGGTAAGTATCACGATAACACCATCACAGAATCCGGTTTGTGTGGGAACAACAGTCAACTTCACTGCAACCCCCACCAATGGAGGAGCTAATCCTTCTTATCAATGGAAAGTCAACAGCATCAATGTTGGAGCAAATAATCAGGTATATTCTTATATCCCAACCAATGGAGATATTGTTACCTGTATCCTGACCTCAGATGCCACATGTCCTACCGGTAATCCTGCAACCAGCAATGCCATCACGATGACTGTCAATCCTAATCTTCCTGTCAGTATATCAATTACCGCATCCTCAAATCCTTTCTGCCAGGGCTCTTCCATTACATTCACTGCTACTCCAACCAATGGAGGCGCCACACCTGCTTACCAGTGGCAGGTGAATAGTGTGAACGTTGGAAGCGGCGCTTCAACCTATACCTATAATCCTTCAGCAGGAGATATTGTGACCTGTATCCTTACCTCATCCCTGAGCTGTACTACAGGAAATCCTGCAACCTCGAATTCCATCACCATGGTCGTGAATTCTAACCTTCCGGCTGGAGTTAGTGTTGCTGCATCATCCAATCCTTTCTGTCCCGGATCATCAGTTACTTTCACTGTCACACCAACCAATGGGGGATCTGCGCCCGTCTACCAATGGAAAGTAAATGGAGTCAATGCAGGTACAAACTCACCCACATTCACCTATAACCCAGCCAATAATGACAGTGTCCGTTGTGTGATGACATCCAACCTGAGTTGTGTTACCGGCAATCCTGCCAGCTCTTCTGAGATCATCATGAGTGGGACCCTTGCCTCCGTAGTCACCTTCACCCCGTGCTTTGATACCATCACAGCAGTCAATGCCAAGCCGATAAAACTAAAAGGCGGGATCCCGTTAGGCGGAACCTATTCAGGACCGGGAGTTAATCCCTTAACAGGGATCTTTACTCCCGCTGTTGCAGGAATTGGAATAAAGACCATCACCTATACCTATACCAACTCAATGATGTGCAGTGCCAGCAAAACATTACACATCATTGTTGATGCCGCTCCGGCATTTACCTGTGGTAATAACCTTACAGATATCCGTGACAACAAAGTATATCCGACTGTTCAGATTGGGTCCCAATGCTGGCTCGCATCGAACCTAAATTACGGGTCAGTGCTTGTATCGACACAAGATCAAAGAGACAACTGTGTTTGGGAAAAATACTGTTACAGTGATAACCCTGCTAATTGCACTAATCTCGGAGGACTTTATCAATGGGATGAGATCATGCAATATGATGATACTCCTGCCGACCAGGGATTCTGTCCACCCGGCTGGCATATCCCTACCGAGAATGACTGGAATACGTTATTTGCTGTTTATACCAACAACGGTTTTGCAGGAAGTCCGTTGAAATTCTCTGGTTTTTCAGGATTTAATGCCTTATTAGCCGGCGCAAACTATTACAATACAAGCTGGGATTTCAAAGGCTTTGCTACCTTCTTCTGGTCATCAACATTACACAGTCCCACAAAAGCCTGGGCACACGGCATGAATGATCCTGATCCGAGTGTTTCGGCTTACCCGGCTACGAGGGTGAGTGCGGTTTCGGTAAGATGTTTAGAAGATTGATAAGAAAAAGGGTCAAATGGAGGGTGGTCATTTTAAACCGGCCGAAGGGTGGTCAAAACAGACCGGCCAAAGGAGGTCACTTTGAGCGGTTTTTACGGATGATTACAAAAATAATAATGTTGGCAATTGCGACGTTATCCGGTTTTGGTTTCGCATTCAATTCAATTCTGACTTAAACACCTAAATAACAAATTAAAATGAAAAGAGTAACAGGAATCGGAGGAATTTTCTTCAATTGCAAGGACCCCGAGAAAATCAAAGAATGGTATAAAACCCATCTCGGTTTTAACATAGACCCATACGGAACAAAGTTTGATTGGAGACAAGAAGAGGACTCAACAAAGAAAGGATATACACTATGGAGTCCTTTTTCAGACAAGAACAATTATTTTGAGCCCTCGTCAAAGGATTTTATGATCAATTACCGGGTTGAAAACATTGAAGCACTTGTAGAAGCATTAAAAGAGGAAGGCGTGACGGTGCTGGATAAGATAGAAACCTACGAGTATGGAAAGTTCGTTCACATTCTGGACATAGAGGGCACCAAAATTGAATTATGGGAACCCAGCGATTAATCGCAGGCGAACGAACAAAGTGAGGTTAGAGATCATTTGCAGTTTTTAATGCTATACTCCTAAAGCCGGATATTCCGGCTTAGTTTACTTAGGAGACAGGGGGTCAAGATGCCCGGATCTTCCACCCTTTTAATCTAAACCCTGGCCTTACAACATCGCACAATTCCAGGGGTTTCACTAAACTATAAGTACTTCCTGTTATCAGTGATTGGCAAAATGATCATAGCCTTTTATTACTCCTGATGCCCAATGTTTTGTATACCCCATATGAGAACATTTTCCGGATGTTTTACATTCAACTAAGATATTTCTTGTGTGAATATCAAAAAAAATGATCCATGTGAAGGCCCGTTCAAGTGGCTTACTGAATGTCTCCGGTACCAAAACCAAACCTAAGCCTGCTTTAGTGGACAACTTATAATTTTTTATCATTGCTTTTAAAGTATCCAGAGGAAGGGTATTATCAGTTCCAATGATAAATTGAGGATCAACTTTTACAGATCTATCAAAAATATCCGCCTGACAATAGTTAAAATCCTTTAAGTCAACTGTTCCTTGAAGTTTATTATTTATTATACGAATATCTCTGTTTGTTATTTCCGTTTCAATATAATAGATCCAGGCCGGCGGATAAGCCTTGCTATAATTCTCACTTCTGGGGATCTTCACAGGATCATTTATTTTAACATGAGAAAAATCCAGGCCATAATAATACAGAGTGTCAAAATTCCCCTTTCCCTGGAGTGCTTTAATCGCGGATGAAAGAGAACACTGGCTATAAATCTGACCTGAAATAAGAAGAAAGAAATTAATTAACAAAATGAGGTATCTCATCTTGTTTGATTTACCAAATGCTGATGTCGCCATAGATTATTTTATCAGAAAGTCATGAGATTCAGATCCTTTGCAAAAACGGATTGGTAAATTTACTATTTAAAAGTTAAAAGTCAAGGCAGTGAGGGATAATGCCAACTGCCGACTTCTGACCAGGCAACCACACAGTAAACTTAATGTCTTTGATGATTATAAAGAAATCTTTACATTTGTTGTTTAATACACACACGATGAAGAGAGTTCTCCTCTCTTTTGTTTTTCTCTTTCTGAACAAATTCATTTTATGCGGTCGGGTCATCCTTATAGTCTTCAATAGACCTTTTCATGTTCCCTTTCTCCTATGTTCCGTCAAAAATGGCTTTATACTGTGGACGTACTTTTAGAATGATTATTTTATGAAGTATCTTTTATTCCTGATCGGTATTTTATGTTATCCGTTTATATTACAGGCGCAATGGTATCCTATTTTTGTGCCCACGACTCAAAATCTTTCTTCAATTACCTTTACGGATTCGCTCCATGGATTTATCGCCGTACTTGATGGTACCATGCTTGAATCATCTGACGGAGGCGTAAGCTGGCAAACCTTACTTACAGGTTCATCAACACCCCTGGCAGATATTAATTTTCCGGCTTTTTCAATAGGGTACGCTGACGGCAACGGCGGCGTTATTATCAAAACGTCAAACGCGGGGAATACATGGTCAGTCATTAATTCTCCAACCACCAATGTGTTGCGTGGTATCTCTTTCTTAAATCCGGATACAGGTTTTATCTGCGGGCAGAGTGAAGGTATTTACAGAACAGAAGACGGAGGAAATACGTGGGTCCAGCAAAACTCAGGAGCATGGTGGTTGCGTAAGTTTTCATTTCCGACACTGCAAACCGGTTATTGTGCTGGCGATAATCATATAATTTTTAAGACAACCGATGGCGGCCTGACATGGAATGAATTACCCGGAAGCGGAGGTATAAACCTTAACTATATTCAATTTGTGACTGTGGATACCGGTTATATTTGCGGTCTGAGCGGATATATAGCAAAATCTGTTGATGGCGGTCAGACCTGGCAGGTTTTGAATTCAGGGATATTAACAGACACTCAGGCACTTTGGTTCTTTGATACGCAAACCGGTTATTGCGTGGGAAACTCAGGCGTGATCCTGAAAACGACGGATAGCGGCATAACGTGGACACCAGAATCATCCGGAACCACTGCTATTTTGGAGCGACTTTATTTTTTAACCCAACATCAGGGATTCATTTGTGGTTTTACCGGCACCTTGCTGGAAAACTGCCTGTCTTCGCCTGGTCCTGTTACAGGGCCATCCACCGTATGCCAGGGTGATACCGGAATGATATACTCGGTAAATCCCGTCACCGGCGCTACAGGATATCAATGGAATGTGCCTCCCGGCGTGATCATCACTTCAGGGAGCAACACAAACATCATTACTGTTACATTTACCGCGATTTCTGTTTCAGGATCATTTTCAGTAAATGCCTTCAACTCAAGTTGCAATGGTACAATCTCCCCATCTTTTCCAGTGATAGTGAACCCTGATCCCATTCCTACAATAAGCGGAACTGTCCAGGCGTGTCCTGGAGTGGCTTATAATTATATGACTCAACCAGGCATGAGCAATTATACCTGGAATATATCTTCAGGAGGCATCATAACTGGTGGTGGAACCTCGACGGATAATACAGTGACCGTGAACTGGAATACAGTTGGTTCGCAAACCGTATCAGTGAATTACAGAGATGTCAATGGATGCCTTGGGGCTTCTCCGGCAATCGCTAACGTTAATGTTAATCCAAATTTACCAGTCAGCATTTCTATCTCGCCATCAGATAACCCGGTTTGTTCAGGAACTACTGTTACATATACGGCAAGCCCGATAAATGGAGGATTGAATCCTGCATTTCAATGGTTTGTAAACGGGATCAATGCAGGTCCTAATTCTCCCACTTTTACTTATACACCTGCGGACAATGATGTAGTAATATGTGTACTGACCTCCTCGATCACAGGTTGCATCGTGAACAATCCGGCTACTTCCAATACCATTACCATGACAGTTAATCCGGATTTACCTGTCAGCATTACAATCTCACCATCAGGGAACCCGGTATGTTCCGGAACAACGGTCACTTATACGGCAAATCAAATAAACGGAGGTGCTACTCCATCATACCAATGGAACGTCAACAGTGTCAACGTAGGAACAAATAACCCGGTATATTCTTATATCCCAAACAATGGAGATATTGTAACCTGTATCCTGACCTCAGATGCAACCTGTACTACCGGCAATCCTGCAACCAGCAATGCGATCACAATGACCGTTAATCCAAATCTTCCCGTAAGTATATCCATCACCGCATCCTCAAATCCATTCTGCCAGGGATCATCAGTTACATTCACTGCTACTCCAACCAATGGAGGCGCCACACCTGTTTACCAGTGGCAGGTAAACAGCGTAAATGCCGGAAGTGGGGCTTCAACTTATACTTACAATTCTGCGGGAGGAGATATCGTAACCTGTATCCTTACCTCATCACAAAGCTGTACAACAGGGAACCCTGCAACATCCAATTCCATCACTATGGTTGTGAATTCCAATCTTCCTGCAGGAGTAACAATTGCTGCATCATCCAATCCTTTCTGTCCCGGATCATCAGTTACCTTCACTGCCACATCTGTCAATGGAGGGATGACCCCTGCCTACCAGTGGAAAGTAAATGGAGTTAATGCCGGCGCAAACTCACCCACATTCACCTATAACCCTGCCAATAATGACAGTGTGCGCTCCATGATGACGTCTGACCTGAGTTGTGTTACCGGCAATCCTGCAAGTTCTACAGATATTACCATGAGCGGGACACTGGCTCCTTTTGTGACATTTACCCCCTGCAATGATACCATAACCACTTTAATCGCCCAGCCAATAAAACTAAAGGGAGGAATACCACTTGGCGGAACCTATTCAGGGCCGGGAGTCAATCCATTAACAGGGATGTTCACTCCCTCAGTTGCAGGGACAGGAACAAAGAACATAACCTATACCTATACCAACTCAATGATGTGCAGTGCCAGCAAAACATTACACATCATTGTTGATGCTGCACCGGTATTTACCTGTGGAAACAACCTTACAGATATCCGCGATAATAAAGTCTACCCGACAGTTCACATAGGTTCGCAGTGTTGGATGGCAACCAATCTCAATTTCGGGACAGTGCTTGTATCGACACAGGATCAGAGAGACAACTGTATTTGGGAGAAATACTGTTACAGTGATAACCCTGTCAACTGTATTACTCTTGGAGGTCTTTACCAATGGGATGAGATAATGCAGTATGACGAAACCCCTGCCGACCAGGGATTCTGTCCTCCCGGATGGCATATCCCGACCGAGAATGACTGGAATACGTTATTTGCTGTTTATACCAACAACGGTTTTGCCGGAAGTCCTTTGAAATTCTCCGGTTTTTCGGGATTCAACGCATTATTAGCTGGCACGAACTACTACAACACAAGCTGGGATTTCAAAGGCTTTGCAACTTTCTTCTGGTCATCAACATTACACAGTCCCACCAAAGCCTGGGCACACGGGATGAATGATCCTGATCCAAGTGTTTCGGTTTATCCGGCTACAAGGGTTAGTGCGTTTTCGGTGAGATGTTTAGAAGATTGATTGGAAGAAACGTCCGCTTTGACTAGTCTTCACCAAAACAATTTGACCATCTCACTTTGTTGATTGTTAATAAGATATGGTGATAAACAAAAGTCGGCAGGGGGTGGTCAGTTTGAGCGGTTTTTACACTTTTCAATTCAACTTATCGACAACCAGCCGTTCGCAAATACCATGGTTCAATGTTTCATGTTTTCTGCTACCATAGCTGACAATCATTGATTTATCAAAGGTTTCGATATCTTGGATCTTTATTATCAAACCTAAATGTATTTCACGGCTGTTCAGAAATTTCAGGAATTCAACCGAGCCATAAATCACAGCAATCAATTTTATTGTCTCACCTACTTTACAGTCGCTCAGTTTATTGTATGGTTTCAATTCCATTTTACCATCTTTATCAGGAATAGGTGAACCATGAGGATCACTTTTGGGATAACCGAGCAACCGATCCATCATTTCAAAAAGTTCTGGAGACTGAATATGTTCGATCTGCTCCGCAATATCGTGAACACCTTCCCACCCAAACCCCATCTTTTCTACAAGAAACATTTCGGTTAACCTATGCTTCCGAATAATCAACCCTGCTTCTCTCTTACCAGTTTCGGTCAGCTGAAGTGGCTTGTAGCTTTCGTAATGGACTAAACCTTTCTTTGCCAATTTTTTCATCATACTGGTCACAGTAGGCATTTTGATTTTCAGCCCCTTCGAGATTTCATTCACATTTACCCCACCCTTTTCATCGGATAAGTTGAAGAGTGCTTTCAGATAGTTTTCTTCTGTAATGGAAATCATAATTCAAAAGTAATCAAAAAAGTCCAAGCAATTAAGAAGCAAAAGAAATAATAGTAAAATATATTTGTTAGATTCGTCTAACTTATGTATATTTGCCAAAAAAATAGAATCGACAACTTATGAAAATGAATCTACCCGCAAAAATTACATACGTTATCCTTTTTACTATTTTCTCATTAAACCTTAATGCTCAATACCGCACGATTACAGGAATTATAAAAGATATGGAAACAAAAGAACCTCTTCCTTTTTGCAGCATAGCTTTACGCAATAGTATTACAGGTACTAACACAGATATAGAAGGAAAATTCAAAATTAATATTCCACTAAGTATAGCAAACCCGCAATTGATTGTCTCCTATCTCGGTTATAAAACTGATACAATAAAGATTGTACCTTCCATTAATAACTATACCGTTTTTCTGACACAAACACAAAGTGTGATGAATGAGGTAGTTATTACAGGAGTCTCAAAAGCTACATCAATCAGAGAAAATCCGGTTCACATTATTTCAATCTCAGCAAAAGAAATTGAGCAAACAAATGAAAGTAACATCATTGATGCACTCGTTAAAAATGCACCGGGACTTAACGCCGTAAAAACAGGTCCCAATATTTCCAAGCCTTTTATTCGTGGACTTGGTTATAATCGTGTGCTTACTTTATATGACGGAGTAAGACAAGAAGGACAGCAATGGGGAGATGAACACGGAATAGAAGTGGATGCTTACAATATTGAAAGAGCCGAAGTGATAAAAGGGCCTGCCAGTTTAATGTATGGATCCGATGCTTTGGCTGGGGTTGTGAGTTTAATGCCTTCAAAGCCTCAAATCTCAGATGTAAAAGAGAATGGTCGGTTTTTTTCGGAATTTCAAAGTAATAACGGTTTATTTGGTAATGGGTTACGTTTTTCTCTTGGTAGTAAGCATTGGTCGTATTCTTTAGCTGTTTCTTACCGCATTGCAAAGAATTATTCCAATGCTATTGATGGAAGGGTTTACAATACAGGATTTCAGGAAACTAATGCTTCAGGAAGTATCTTACATGCAACTCAGAGTGGTTATTCAAATTTTAACCTGACGTTATATGACAACCTGCAAGGCATTCCTGATGGCAGTCGCGATTCACTAACCCGGAAATTTACAAAACAGATTTACGAAGGTACTAATGACCAAATAAAAGACCGCCCAATTGTTTCCGATGCTGAGCTCAATTCATATCAATTAAGTCCTTTGCATCAACACATTCAACATTACAGAATTTACAGCAACAATCATTATAACGTTGGTAAAGGGGATGTGGATTTTCTCCTTGCATTTCAACAAAATATCCGTAGAGAGTACAACCACCCCACTGATCCTCAACAGGCAGGAATGTTTGTAAGGCTGAACACTCTCAGTTATGGATTTCGTTATAATGCACCGAGTATTTTAAATACCGAAATTTCTGTTGGTATAAATGGAATGTATCAAAATAATCTGAACAAAAATGCCACCGATTTTCCAATTCCGGATTATAATCTAATCGATTTTGGTTCGTACATTTTTGCCAAATGGAAATATAAAAAATGGACTATCAGTGGTGGAGTTCGCTATGATATTCGTTATTTACAAGGGAATAATTTTTATACCCGAAAAGATACGATTACAGGTTTTGAAAAACAAGTCAAGCTGCCAGACACAGCAGGTGCATATTTACAATTTCCCTCATTTAAAAAAACATTTAACGGACTTTCTTTTAGTGTAGGCTCGACTTATCAAATCACAAATCAGATCAGTGTAAAAGCTAACATCGCACGAGGATACAGAGCACCAAACATTACTGAATTCGCTTCAAATGGCTTAGATCCGGGTGCACACATTATATATTTAGGTAACAGGAATTTTGTTCCTGAGTTTAGTTTGCAGGAAGAAGTTGGGCTTAGCATGAACCTCAATGATTTATCTTCTTCCGTTAGTTTCTTTAATAATAATATCCAGGATTACATCTATTTGACACAATTAACGAATGTACAAGGAAATCCTATCATAAATACTCAGGGTAACAAAACCTACCAGTATCAGCAGGCATCGGCACAATTGTATGGCATGGAAGCCACTTTGGATTTACATCCTAAAATCATCAAAGGGTTTAGTTTCAATAACAGCTTTTCTATGGTATACGGGTTCAACAGAATAGCAGAATATAAAGATAAAGGCGTCAATGGAGAGTATTTACCTTTCATTCCCCCACCCAAATTACTAAGCAGTGTTAATCAAAACCTAAAAACGAAAATAACAGCTTTTCCAGCTTTCAATTTTAAAATAGAAACAGATTTTAATGCTTCTCAGAACCGGTACCTCGCATTGAATAAAACCGAGTCGTATACGCCAAGTTATATCCTCTTGAATATCGCAGTATCTGCAGAAATAAAATACTGCAAAAAGTCAACGCTTCAATTTCAAGTGCAGGTAAACAATTTACTCAATACTAATTATCAATCCAATTTAAGTCGTTTGAAATATTTTGAATACTATACACAATCACCTAATGGGCACTTAGGGATTTATGGAATGGGTAGAAATATTGGTGTGAAATTAATTCTGCCATTTTAAACAAAACACACTTAGATACGAGGAACCCAGTATTCCATTAATCCCTTGAATAGTCTAAATTGAACTATCAGCTTCTCCATAAAACAATACCTTTGTTCCTTCATACTTAATATTAACCTTTTGAAATATTCCAGTATTTTAAAGGAAAGTGAGAAGAATACTAGGTTCCCAGGGTATTGAAACAAGTGAAAACATGGATCGAGAACTAAAACTATATAAGAAGGCTTATCTGTTAAGTTTATTTACAATCTTCTATAACCTTATTGAAGGGATTGTCTCAATGATAATGGGTTATAATGATGAAACTCTCACTTTATTTGGTTTCGGAGCTGATAGCTTTATTGAAGTAATATCGGGCATAGGCATTGCTGTTATGATTTTACGCATCAGACAAAATCCTGATAGTTCAAAACGTAAATTTGAAATAGATGCTCTGAAAATAACAGGTATTGCCTTTTACTTGCTATCGGCTGGACTACTTTTTGGGATAATATTAAACATCATTTACAGACATAAGCCTGAAACAACATTTTGGGGTATTATTATTTCTTTAATCTCGATTGTCGTGATGATTTGGCTTGTGATTACCAAAACACGTGTCGGGAAACAATTAAATTCCGACCCGATTATTTCCGATGCAAATTGTTCCAAGGTTTGTGTTTATATGTCCCTTGTACTGTTTGTTGCAAGTCTTATATATGAATTTACAGGTTTTATCTATGCTGATAGCATAGGAGCCTTAGGCTTACTGTATTTTTCTATAAGCGAAGGCAGAGAAGCGTTTGAAAAAGCCAAAGGTAAAATTTGCAGTTGTGAAAATCGTAAAGTTTGAGAACAAAGAAAAAAAACTATGCAAAATAAAATAATAGACCTTACTCAACTTTTGAACAAGAAAAGTATAGTTTACCCTGATACTTTTCCTCCAAAATTTGAAGTTCTCAGCACTGTCGAGAAAAGTGGATTTGCTGAACTTCTAATGACTATGGTTCTTCATACAGGAACTCATATTGATGCACCATGTCATGTACTAAAGAATGCAAAGTCACTTGACCAGTTTCCAATTGATAATTTTTTTGGAGAAGCAATCGTAATACCTTGTCACAATAAAACAGAAATTGACTTGAAATACCTTCGACCATTTGAAGATAAAATAACTCAGGTTGATTTCATTCTCTTTTTTACGGGCTGGCAGAATAAATGGAACACCAAAGACTATTTTGAAGATTGTCCAATTCCAACCAGAGAAGCAGCAAAATGGTTAACAAAATTCAAACTTAAAGGAATCGGTATTGATGCGTTCTCCATTGACAAAATTATCTCGGCTCAAAAAGTAACATCGGATAACCTACCAAACCATCATATTCTTTTGAAAGAGGAGACACTTTTAATTGAAAACCTGACAAATCTAGATAAACTTCCCCACACGGTATTTTGGTTTCAGTGTTTACCTCTGAATATTGAAAATGCTGATGGTTCTCCAGTTAGAGCAATTGCAACGATTGACGAGTGGACAAGCCGATGGTTATGACCATTCCGGGGCGAAGTAAATTGACCACTCTAATCATTGATTATTAAATGAGTAGGATGGTCAATCAAGATCGGCGACCAGTATTCAATAGCGCCGGCCCGTCCACAGGAGTTCTGCATTTATGCCAACATTTTTCATGCTATTGCAAAAAGAAAAAGGATACAAGAAATCCTGTTATGGGATCCTGTATCCTTTCAACAATTATCGGATCTTTTACCTGCTGACTACAATCTTTCTAACACTTTGGTAACTGTTGTTTCTGATCACAACGGTATAGATTCCGTTGATAGCCGGATTCAATTCAATTACCTGGTTGAATTGATTAGTAACATGAATATCATTCACTTCGTGTATTTTAGTTCCCAAGCTGGTGAAAACAATGATACTAAAGGGATCTGTTGAAGAACTACTGATTGAAACGGTAAATCTTCCATTATTTGGAACCGGATAAATATTGACCGTTTCGTCATGAAGTTCCTGAACGCTTGTTATAATCACATGTGCATGGTTTGAAGTATCAGAGCTGCAACCGTTCAGGTCAACCACTGTCCAGTACCAGCCACTCTGTGTAGCCTGGTAGGTCTGACCGGTTGCACCCGGTATCATATTCCCTTCATAATACCATTGATTTCCTGTTGTTGCACTGCTGTAGAGAATATTGCCGTTGAATGTTACAACCGGTGTTACAGGTATTGGATTTACTGTTACTTGTAACGATGACGCTGTTCCGTTCCCGCATGAATTTGACCCATACACTGTAACATTCCCTGAAGCAGCACTCATGCTGAAATCGACAGTGATGGAATTGGTGTTTGCCCCGCTTACAATCGTGGCACCTGTCGGAACCGTCCAGGTATAGCTGGTAGCACCTGTGATGGATGGAACCGTATAAACGACTCCATCAGTTCCCTGACATACTTCATTAGCACCTGTGATATTTCCGGCAGCATCAGGCAAAGCATTTACAGTCACCGGAAAATTCGGGGAAGGCGTTCCATTTCCACAAACGTTATTTCCATAGACTGTAATATTGCCTGAAGAGGCATTGGCGGCAAAATCAACCGTGATACTGTTCGTACCGCCTCCTGTTGCAATAGTAGCGCCTGCAGGTAATGTCCAGACATATGAAACTGCCCCGTTAATTGCTGCACAAGAATAAGCGATACCTTGTGCGCCGCCGCAGACTACAGATGTACCTGTAATTGTTCCGGCTGCATCGGGTACAGTGTTTACCGTTACATTGAGGACAGTTGGTGTAAGTGCAGCGCAACCATTGGGGTTATTGTAATTCACACTTACGCTTTGAGCACCGCCCACAGTCCAGGTAACAGAGATCTGGTAGGTGCCTGAACCGAAATTTATAACGCCTCCGGAAGAAACTGTCCATACATAATTTGTCATCCCTGCTTCAGTGGTATAAGTGATATATCCGGAATTTATACAGGATGTTGTTTGGCCGGTGATAGTCGGAGAAGGCAAAGCATTCACAGTGACGTTAAAGATAGTTGGTGACAGAGCAGAACAACTACTGGCATTTGTATAATTGACGCTGACAGTCTGAGCCCCTGTGCTATTCCAGGTTACTGTAATGGCATTGGTACCTTGTCCGGCAGTTATTGTACCTCCTGCAGAAACTGACCAGGTATAATTGTTCATACCGGTTTGTGTGGAATACGTATTATTGGTGTATGATACGCATGCATTGGCTGAACCCGTAATTGTAGGAGTCGGAGTAGCATTTACCGTAACATTATATACTACGGGAGATGGATCAGAACAACCATATTGGTTGTTATAATTTACACTGACGGTCTGCGCTCCTACTGTATTCCAAGTCACAGTAATAGAGTTTGTTCCGGCACCTGATGTAATCGTACCTCCTGCTGAAAGGCTCCAGTTATAGCTTGAATTCCCGGATTGAGTGGTATAAACGTAACCCCCGAAACCGGCACAAGCTGATGACGGACCGCTGATAGTAATGACAGGAGCCACACAATTAGTGGTGAATTGCTGATCGGCACCATTCGTCGTTCCGGCCATATTTACACCTACGCAACGGAAATGGTAAGTAGTGTTGATAGTCAGTCCAGACAGATTAGCCATAACAGCCGTTGCATTCATACCATTAACCGTAGCAGGTGTTGCACTGATTACGGATCCGTAGGCTGTGGTAAGACCATACTGGAAAGTAACATTTGTAGAAGCATTGTTGGCAGTGACAGTTCCATTAAGTGTTGCTGATGTTGACCCGACTCCATTAGCGAAATTGGTCACCACTATGGCTGGAATAGCAACAGTGGTAAAGGTCATGTCATTACCATTGGTGGTACCGCTAATGTTGGTAGCATTTATCCTGTAATGATAGGTTGTATTTGGCAGGAGTCCGGTAATAACGGCGGCAACGGGATTGACAGATACACCTGTAACTGTATTAGGGGTACCATTAACGTTGGTTCCATAAGAGGTAGTAAGTCCATAATCGAACGTCACCGTGGCAGTTCCCCCATTTGCATTGACAGTACCATTAAGAGTAGCACCCGATGAAGTGATTGCAGTTGCGGCGGTAGTAACCACTGTGGGCGGGTTTGGAAGTGTAACGAAAGTCATGTCATTTCCGTACACGATCAGTCCACCGGAAGTAACACCACGGGCCCGATAATGGTAAGTTGTAAAACCGGTAAGACCAGTTAATCCGACACTCATCGTATTGAGGGTGTTACCGGTTACCGATGATGGGGTGGCAGTTACTGAACTACCATATGCGTTTGTGAGACCATAATCAAAATATAGGTTGAAAACGGTTCCTTTAGCGTTTGCCGTTCCATTAAGGGTAGCAGTAATATTTGCAACAGCAGATGCAGTGGTTGTTGTGATCAGAGGATCCGTAGTGAATTCATAAGCACCTATATCAGGAGGATTTGTACGGTTTACACCGGTTATATCGGTCGGGACATTTGGCACATAAATACCTGCATTGGGCATCAGAGTCGTTGTCGGGAATAGATAAGTCGGCGAAGAAAACATAGGATCAATATTCTTCGAGTTCAAATCCTGACCTGTAAAGGTCTGTAAATTTGCGAGTGTAGTTAAAGGGATAAAATTCTCCTGCCCGATTGCCGGATTAATGCCATCAACATAGTAATCATTATAGTCAATATAAGTAAAACCTGTTGCATCTGAGGCTACTGTCTGGATAGCATATACTTTGTCTGTAGAAGGCGTTGATAAAGGTTGTACCGAGTTCTTAAGGATATTATCCCTAATATCAAGGTTTGTAATAGTAGATTTGTAGATTGCAATACATGCACAGGATGCTCCATCATAAGCGACAGATAAGAAACTACCACTCATATAAATGTTATTATGCAGGATCTTGATATTTCCTCCAGAATAGAGAAGAATGCCATAAGGATTATTTGATGTAACTCCCTGAGCGAAACCACCTGATTTGATATTATAAATAACATTATCTGAGATTTCTGTAATTGTGCTGGCATCTGAAGAATAATTGATCCCGGCAACTCCCCAACCATCATCATTCAGGTGATAAAAGTCATGGATCTTGTTTTGCGTAACTTTTGTGGTTGTGCTTCCGGTACCAATATAAATACCGGTTTGATTTGGATTCACATTTCCAGCAGGATTTCCCATGATCTCATTACCTGCAATCAATGTATTATCAGCATTATTAAGGTATATACCGACCAATGTGATTGCATCGGAAGCATTTGCTGATCCAATAAAGTTACCTACAATCTGACAGCTATTGCATTTTGAAAGTAGCGTTCCGCCAAACAAAATACCATACCTGGCTGTACTAATGGTATTATTTGAGATTACAGTATTATCATAACCGCCAAAAGCAGGATTCATGTAAATTCCATATGTGTTGGTGCCAACAAGCGATACAGCTTTAATGATGCAATTCTTTATTGTAGTATTCGTTGAAGGATCGGTTCCGCCATTTCGTGTTATTCCGATTGCATATGAAGTGGCACCGCCTTGTGTATTTTGGAAAGTAAGACTTTTATCGGTTCCACCAGTGTTGGATCCGTCTATTGTTACATAGTCAATTCCATTTAGGATTACAAGCCCCGTTGGGGTGTTGCCTGAAACTACAACTGTAGCACCTGTATTTGGCTTAATTGTCAATGTGTTTGTTACACTGTTCCCCGGATTGCTGTTTATAGTTATAGGGAAGGTTTCAGGAGGAAAAGGATCATCAAAGATAAAAGTTACAGGTCCGGACATATATTTTGCATTCAAATCCGTTACTGCAGCAGTAAGAGTTGGATAATCTTTACCGACGCCCAAATGGAAGATGCCTGAAATACTGGCAATATAGGAATATGTGGCAGGTGTCGACGGCGGAGTGCTGCAAGCAGGAGGGTTGGCGGAAAACCCGGAAGCACCGGTAAGAGGATTAGAAGTTACATTTGGTACTGGAGCAATGTCTTGAGCTACAATGTAATATGACACCACATCACCAAGTACCGTTCCGGCACCGAAAGTGAATGAATAATTGTTCCCACTTATATACACTCCCGTGACACTTTGCCATGAACCACTGTTTATCTTCCAATACAATTTCGGAAGGCCAATACCTGATGTTGGGACTCCCGAACCATCAGTAAAAGTGGCAGTAAGAACTCTTGCACTTCCATTATTAGTGTTTGTAAGAGGGGTAAATGTGATCAAAGGAGCAGTAAGGTCATTCGGAATTCCCCCGAATTCGTCAGCCCCGATATCAGGAGCATTGGGAGTAAATGCACCTGAAGGGTAACCAGAATTTGGAAAACGAGGTTGTCCATCCATGTCCGTCGTTATTGACAACGGAACAATTGGCCATGAAGTTGTTGAGATTACAGTTCCGCCCGACTCACACTGAGTTGCTATAGTCGTCTTCATGTGTAGATCATATGGAGAAGATGCAATATTCACAAAAGGAGGGAGTTCTGTAACTGATTGGCCATCTCTGGGAGCCACCAAAGTTTGAAATGTACTTAGTTGCTGATCTATAATTGTGCCGTCGTAATAAATAAGGTTGGAAGGACCAGGCGTCCCTGCATATAAATCGTTATAATTCGACAGCGATGAATAATTAGCCTGTGAAGATGAACTAAACCTGAGCGCAACTGAATATCCTGTTCCTTTTGGAGTACAATTATTGACAAGAATGTTTCCTCTGAGATCAAGTAAACTTGATGTAGTTGTATAAAGTGCACTTGTCCCGAAATTTGCTCCGGTTGTCGTTCCGTCCAGGTAAACTGAATTGTCATATACCCCAACAGTAGTAAAAGAAGAGCCGATATAAATCCCTTCAATATTATTTGTACCGGAAACAGATGGCGTTTTTAATTGAGAAACCGTATTATTATAACAATAAACTACAGGATAAGGACCACCTCCTGATGAAATATAAATTCCGTAGACTGAACTTGATGCCCCTATTGTGGTATAATTCTGGAACTTGTTCAAGTACGCATAATCTGTATAAGTGTTTCCCAGATATAATCCATAAATAGTGCCTGCGGAATTATTAATATTGGTAACAGTATTACTGTATATATTTCTTGTTGCCTGGCTGATAAGAGCATAAAGACCATATGTAGTACCATTTGAAGCTGCAATATTATTATCAACAAGATTGTTATATATGTTGGCAACGCTTTGATTGCCTGAAATATATAAATATGAATTTTGTCCGCCCCCTACTACTGATTGGATCCTGGTATTGCCTGAAACCGTGTCATTATAGGCTTGCATTGTTCCCAGATTTGTAGGGCTGCAATAGATGTACAGATAATTAATTGTTCCTGTCGCCGTGCTTGTTGCTGACCCCAACGTGTTGTTTTTTACAACGTTATTGTAATAATTAACTGTAGGAGCATCAGCTCTAAGGTACATCAGGTCAATTGTTGATGACGTCATTCCTGAAAGGTTACAATTGATTACCCGGTTATTGTGAAAATCAGCTGTATTTGTTGTTCCACTGCTACCGGTAGATACATAAATTCCATTAAATGCACCCGTGCTGGAATATTGCAGTGAAACAGTGTTACTGTATACTGAAACTGTGGCATTATTAGCAGTAGAGATGTAGATGCCACTCGGAGACCCGGTTCCACCCATTGTACTGGTGATCAGATTATTGGCTACTTTAAGATTGTTTTGGTACTGTGTATAAATTCCGTATCCTGCAGTTGCTGCCGCCCCTGCCACGTTAGTAATTGTGTTCGCCCCATCTTTCCCGATCTCATTATTCTGATCATAATAAATGTAAGGAGCATTTGGATCGGCAAAACCCACTACATAAATTCCTGTATAGCAGTTATTCAGGGTATTGTTGAATATCTTCAGGTTTGAATTTGCACCAGTAGTGCTTGTAATTGTTAAGGCTGTTACTGAACTTGCCGTATGGTTATTCGCATAGATCCCTTTTGTAGCTGTATTTGTACTGTTTAATGTGATGGTACAATTTTTAATAGTGACATATTGAGCGCCGTCAGTTGCAGATGCTTTCATTATTGCATATCCCCACTCAATGACACCTGTCGGCTCCGTTACATCAATACCATTAAATGTAATGTAGTCCGTTCCGGCAATACCAATAATATAATCGGTTGATCCCGGTGCTGTTCCAAAACCTGTGATGATTGGATTTGCACCGCTTCCACTCTTCTGAAAAACGATCGGATTAGATGATGTACTGGTTGTTGTGGTGATCAAACCGGCGGTTAATGACGTTAAGGTCTCTGTGTAACCAGCTGCAATGTTGAAGGTTACACCACCACTACCGACTCCGGAAGCATTCAACGCCGATATTGCGGCTGAAATACTCGCATAATCTCCGGGGATAGATTTAACACCGGAAATCTGGCTGAAACTTAAAAGGCTGATAAAAATGGCAGCCATAGACAAGAGGACTCTTTTTTTCATAATTGTTGTTTTTACTGACATTTGATTGTTTACTTGGATTCTTTATTCTTTTCGATGATTTTTTTTAATATGATCGTCTGCAGTTCCTGCTTTTTAATATTTTTCCGGATCTCTTCAATGCCGGATACTGGAGCAGTTTTTTCTGGTTTTTGGGGTGCTGTCTTCTTCATCATTTACGATTAAAAATTTGAAGCAACAAATGTCCCTCTGAGAATTGTGAAATACTAAAATATCGTCAATACAAAATCTATATTGACGCCAAAAATGATCTATACAATGTCAATACATTAAACGTTAATTGCTCAATGTCAGATAATTATAAAAATAAGGGGGAAAGCTTATATCTGAGACAGGAATGTCACCAAATTAACTTGCGAATTGGAAAGTCCCATTTTTTTCCTGAGACGATAACGGGCTACATCAAGGGATGAAGGGCGTTGACCGGAAAGTTCACAGATTTCTTTTGTTGTGAGATTTAACCGAAGCAAAGCACACAATTTTAATTCATTGGAAGTGAGATCAGGATACCTGGCCAGCAATTTTTCATAGAAACTGTTATGCACCTGCCTGAACCTCACCTCAAACTCTTCCCAGACATCAACACTTGCGTTACGCTGTAAGGAATTTATAAGTTGAAGGATTTCCTGCTTTATATTCGAGTCGGCAACATTTTGTTCCATCTGGATTAAATGGTTTGAAAGGTCGACGATAAACTCATTTTTCTTTATCAGATGCATTACATTAAGAGTCAGTTCTTTATTCTTAAAATCAACCTCGTCAGATAGTCGTTGTTTTTCAAGACGAATATTTTTTGTCTTAACAATTTGACGGGAAAGAGCAAGAATGGTTGTAATAAGACCAGAAATAGCCAGGATAACCAAAATTATTGTGACAAAATCTTTTCTTTGTTGCTTCAGGTTATCTTCTTTCTGTTTTTTATCGTAATTGTATTCCATTTCAAGTAAAGTCAATCTTGCAGAAGAATGTTCACTATCAATACTGTCTTTTTCAGCATTACGGATCATTGAGTATTTATAAGCGCTGTCGATCTTCCCATTTGACAAGTAAATTTCCTGCATTATAGCGCTGGCCTGGAAGACGACATCATGCATTTTGTATGTCAAACCTTCTGTATAAGCCATCCAGGCGTATTTTTTCTGATTCCGGTAATCATTAATCTGCTTACAATAGTCGCAGAAAGTCAGGTAGGAAAGAGCCAGACTATGGTGGGATCCAAATAAAGTATAAATCCCGATTGCCTTATTATAATTTATGATAAAATCATCGAATCTTTTTAGTTTCAGATAAGCTGTCGCCAGATTAATGTAGTTTGTTGCCAGCCTCATCTTTTGACCCATACGGTTGTTAATAATACTGGCCTCCAGATAACATTCAATTCCCTTCTGAATCTGTCCTTGTTCGACAAGAACAAGACCTACATTATTGACGACATTGGCAATTTGCAACGTATCATGCAATTCCCTTGCAATTTTCAAAGCCTTGGAATAATAAATAGTTGCTTTAGGTAAATTAATCTGATAATAGCAGATATTACCTATATTATTCAGAGTCCTCAAGATACCTTCTTTATAGTTGATCTGTTCAAATAAACGTAGCGCTGTAAAATGGGATTCATAACTTTCAGCGAAATTTCCCTGGAAAATCTTGATCCTGCCAATAATCAGATAAGCTTCGCCAAGTTCTTTTTTATTATCCAGACGCGTGGCCAATTCTTTTGCACTCAGGGCCATTTCCATCCCTGGTTTAAATTGCGTCTTAACTGTTTGAATCCTGCCTACATCAATCATTGCCTTTAGTCGGAGTTCGGCGTACTTTGAAACATCAGCCATTGATAAAGCACGTAAGCCAAAAACAAGTGCCCTTTCCGGATCAATTGATTCAAGTTTATCGACACCATTCAGTAGGAGTTCTATCTTTTGTTTTTCACTCTTTGTTTGCTGGATCCTTATTTCCACACTGTCATTATAAGGCATGGACTCGCCCGCATTCATCTGTATGCTGAAAAAAACGAGAAAGTCGATAAGGAATAAATATATTTTTGGGTACATAAGTATTAAACGAACACCTGATACAAAAATAGTCAAAAACAAACAAGGATTTAGTAAATGAAGGTTTTTTCAAAAAATGGATCTCCTGATCGAAAAATGAAAAGCGCAAAAAAAAGCCAAAAAAAAACAAAAAAAAAGCAAAAAAAAGCGCAGCAATGTAATTATATATTTTATACTATAATACCATTAATGTCGTATAAAAATCAGGAAATGATTGACAGGAAAGGGATTTGGATGATTTTTGAACAGGTTTCTTGTTTGACCATCAAGTTGGTTTATATCTTTTGTGACTCACTGGAAAAACCGGATAGATTGACCACTCAAGGCCGAAGGGAAATGACTATCTAAATTGAATTATTATCAGACTAATACAGTGGTCAAGCTTAATCGGTATAAGGTGATCAGGGGTTCCGGTTTTTACTCATAGCTTCCAAAGCTATTAAAATTTGCGGATTAATGATTCATTGCCAGACACAATGGATCATCAAACCTGGTCATATTACCTTTCCATGTTATGCAAATTGTTTGCAAATAAAAAAGGGTTTCAGATTTTATTTTCTGAAACCCTTGTTATTTCTGTCTCCCCGGCAGGGCTCGAACCTGCGACCCATTGATTAAGAGTCAATTGCTCTACCAACTGAGCTACGGAGAGGGAGAGGCAGATTTGAGGGGGGCAAAGGTAGTAAGTTTCATTAGAATTTCCAGCAGCAAGTAAAATAATTTACCTTTGCCTTGTCTTCGGTCATATGACAGTAGCTATGACAATTAACCCCGATAAATCTGCCCTTAATGTCATGAAGGGGATTGATCAGCCTTCACAGATCAATGATGAGGCGGTAAGAAAACTAAAGTCAGAGAAACATAAATCTTTGAGCGCAGAGGAGTTTGTGAAGGGGATAAGGTCATGCAACCGGACCATTCTCAGCAAAGCGATCACGCTTGTTGAAAGTTCCCTTCATTCTCACCAGGAAAAGGCGCAGGAAATAATAGCAGAGTGCCTGAAAAGCCATCCGGACATTCCTGCCTTGCCGGGTGGCAGTATCCGTATCGGGATAACCGGTGTACCTGGTGTGGGAAAAAGCACTTTTATCGAAGCGCTTGGCAAGTTACTCACGGCAAACAACCACAAGGTGGCAGTGCTGGCTATCGACCCGAGCAGCAGCCGGTCCAAGGGAAGCATCCTTGGCGATAAGACCCGGATGAATGAACTTGCCACAGACCCTGACGCATTTATCCGGCCTTCACCTTCGGCCGGTTCTCTTGGTGGTGTTGCACGCAAGACGAGGGAGACCATCATACTTTGCGAAGCGGCAGGTTTTGATGTGATCCTTGTAGAAACGGTCGGGGTTGGTCAATCGGAGATTGCCGTCCATTCAATGGTTGATTTCTTCCTGTTGCTCATGCTGGCCGGCGCAGGTGATGAACTGCAGGGGATCAAACGGGGGATCATCGAAATGGCGGATGCGATTTTCATCAACAAGGCCGACGGGGATAATATCGGCCCGGCCACCAAGGCCAAAGCCGAATATTCGAATGCACTTCATCTCTTTCCTGCGCCTGAATCGGGATGGATACCTGTAGTGGAAACATGCTCGGCGAGGACAAAAGAGGGGATCTTAAAAGTATGGCAAACCGTTGAAGAATTTTGCTCTTTCACAAAAGAGAAGGGATTTTTCATGCAACGCCGCATGGGACAGTACAGGCAGGTGATGACAGAGACCATAGAAGAATCGCTGAAAACTAGTTTCTATTCAAGGAAAGATATTGCTCAACAATTGAAGAAACTGGAGACGGAGGTCGTCACCGGTAAGATCAGTCCTTATAAGGCAGCGAAGATGTTGCTTGACGAGTATTATTCGAAATAAGTTCTTCCCACAGATCAGATTCAGAGTTCCGCAGAATGGTTTTATCCTTTGGGATTTTTTTGTTAAACAGAGGCCCACAGAGAGGTTTTCAACATTTGCTGAATTGAGGGGTATTACAAATTCCGCTCAGCATAGGTTAAATATTTACTTCTTCTTTTTCCTTTTTCTCAGGGAAGATCATTGATAGTAAGACGAAGAGCGAGAGGATGCCGATGATGATAACGAGGGAGTTTTTTGTCGAAATGTTTAGCTGTAAGATCATCTTCACCCCTATGAATGAGAGGAGAAAGGCCAGGCCAAGCTTAAGAAAATGGAAACGGTTCATGACATTCATGACAAGGAAGTAAAGTGCGCGGAGCCCAAGAATGGCAGAGATGTTTGAAAAGAAAACGATAAGCGGATCGCGGGTCACCGAAAATACTGCGGGGACGGAATCGACTGCGAAAAGAACATCGGAGAATTCAATGACGATAAGCACTATGAGAAGGGGTGTTATTAATATTTTTCCTTTCTCCCTTACCCAGAACCGCTGGCCTGTTCCTGATCCGGTAACAGAAAAGATCCGGGAAACGAATCTGACTATGGGGTGGTTGCGGGTATCAATTTTTTCTTCCGTTTTCCCGGAAAAGAATTCCCATCCCAGTTTGATCCCAAGATAAGCAAGGATAATTCCAAACACGATCATGATCCATTCATAGCGCTGGATCAGGGCACTTGCAATGAATATAAAGAGAAACCTCATGATAAGGGCGCCGAGGATCCCCCAAAAAAGCACCCGGTGGAAATGGCGTTGTTCAATATTGAAGGAGAGAAAGATCATGATGATCACAAAGATGTTGTCCACAGAAAGTGAATATTCGATGAGGTAACCGGTGAGGAACTCGAGGGAAAGGTTACGGTTATAATCGTGTATCGCTTTTGGCAGATCAGAATTGACAATGCTGATGGGATGGTGGTAACGGGTAACCAGGAATTGAATATCTTCTTTGTTATGGATCCCATGAAGCTGGTTGCCAAAGAACCTGAGAAGGAGGTAAAAAATAATGGCCATCCCAACCCAGAGCATAGTCCATAGCAAGGCTTCCCTGAAGGTAAGGGTATGGCTTCTCCTGTTGATGATCCCGAGGTCTGCAGAGAGCATCAGGATAATGACGAGGAGAAAACCAGTGAAAGTTATTATTTCATGTGTTCCAGTAAGCATTGCCCAGATCCAATTTGTATGAATGTAAAAGTTCAAAATTAGGAAATTTTATTAATTTTGCCGAGCTTCTGCCGAGCACGTACTGACTCTTATGAAAGATATTTTCACGTTAAACCCGAACCCGCTTACCCGGTTCCTGGAGAAGCCAAACCAAGACTTCACCAAGAGCGATCTGATCCGCTTCATTGAATCCAATGGAATTGAGATGATCAATTTCCATTATGCCGGGGCAGACGGAAGGTTAAAGACGCTGAGCTTCGTGATAGGCAGCAGGAAGCACCTCGACAGTATACTCAGTGCCGGGGAGAGGGTTGATGGTTCCAACCTGTTCCCTAATTATGTCAAGGCCGGTTCAAGCGATCTATATGTGATCCCAAGGTACCGTGCGACTTTTGTGAACCCATTTTCAGAGGTTCCTGCTCTGGATATCCTTTGTTCATATTATGATAAGGATGGGCTACCTTTTGAAAATTCACCCGAATACATCCTTAAAAAATCGCACAAGGTACTCCAGGAAAAGACGGGGATGATCATTGAAGTAATGGGTGAACTGGAGTATTACATCATCAGTGACGAGGATCCTCTTTATGAGACGATGGACGAGCGGGGGTATCATGAGTCACCGCCCTTCACCAAATGGGCAGGTTTAAGGATGGAAGCGATGCGTGCCATTGCAAAATGCGGGGGAAATATTAAATATGGACATTCGGAGGTGGGGAATTTTTCGGAGGAAGGATTAGCTTTTGAGCAGAATGAGATCGAGTTCTTACCGGTAAAGCTGGAAGACGCAGCTGACCAGCTCCTTATAGCAAAATGGGTGTTGCGCAACCTTGCTTACAAATACGGGGTGACTGCGACCTTTGCACCCAAGATCACCACAGGGAAAGCAGGCAGCGGTCTTCATATACATACAAAGATCACCAGGGACGGGAAGAATATGATGGTTGCTGATGGGGGACTTTCAAATACTGCAAGGAAAGTCATTGCAGGATATGTTGACCTCGCACAATCGCTGACCGCCTTTGGCAATACAATTCCAACAAGCTATTTCAGGCTGGTCCCAAACCAGGAAGCCCCTGTCACTATCTGCTGGGGTGACCAGAACAGGTCGGCCCTGATAAGGGTCCCTCTCAGCTGGAATTCAGGGAACAGCATGATCTCGGATTGCAATCCCAGTGAAAAAGATTCCGAGTATGATTTCACAAGCAGGCAAACGGTTGAATTCCGTTGCCCGGATGGCTCAGCCGACATCTACCTCCTGCTCGCCGGACTTACCGTAGCTGCAAGGCATGGACTTACCATACCCAATGCCTTAAATATTGCAAAGGAAACATACATTGACGTCAATGTATTTGAAGAAAAGCAAAAAAGCCGCACGACGCATCTAAAGCAGCTTCCTGATTCCTGCTGGCACTCAGCTGATTGTCTTGAGCAGCAACGGACAATCTATGAACAATTCAATGTCTTTCCCGAACAGATCATCGACGGTATCATCAAGACGCTGAGAAGTTATAATGATGAACATCTAAGGGAGAGTATCAAAGATAATGAGAAAGAGATCCTGAACCTTGTCAGGGCATACCAGCATTGCGGATAGTTCCGGTCAGTACCTTTATTGTTGAACCTAATTTTATAAAAAATGGATAATATTCGTTTCAGGGCATTGGAAATTGCCATCCAGCGCAAGTGTAAACCCGTTGAATACCCGGAAGGGAAGATCTCGGATTATTTCGGGAAACTCACTTTCAACCAGGCTGCCATGAAGCAGTACCTTCCTGCGCAATTATTCAACCAGGTGACAAAGCTTATTGAAAAAGGTGAAAAGATAGACCGGATAACCGCAGACCAGGTTGCTGCAGGTATGAAAGCCTGGGCCCAGGCAAACGGAGCTACCAATTACACCCATTGGTTTGCCCCGCTGACAGGTCTTACGGCTGAGAAGCATGATTCCTTCATGGTCCCTGCTGAAGGAGGAAAAGCTGTCGAGCATTTCGGCGGAAGCCAGTTATCGCAGCAAGAGCCTGATGCATCGAGCTTCCCGAGTGGAGGCATGCGGTCGACCTTCGAAGCACGCGGATATACTGCCTGGGACCCGACCTCACCTGCCTTCATCATCGATAAGACCCTTTGCATCCCCACCCTATTCGTTTCTTATACGGGTGAGGCCCTTGATTATAAAACACCGCTGTTGAAGTCTTTGAATGCAATCGATAAAGCGGCGGTGGATGTGTGTGATTATTTTGGTAACAGCGTTACTAAAGTGAATGCAACACTGGGTTGGGAACAGGAATATTTCCTCATTGACAGTGCCCTTTATGCAGCCCGACCTGACCTTATTCTGACGGGGAGGACGCTTTTCGGGAATGCATCAGCCAAAGACCAGCAACTTGAAGATCATTACCTGGGAGCTATTCCACAGAGAGTGATCGCATTTATGCAGGAACTGGAAATTGAGGCACATTTGCTCGGGATCCCGGTCAAGACAAGACACAATGAAGTTGCCCCCAACCAGTATGAGTGTGCCCCGGTATTTGAGGAAGCGAATCTTTCAGTTGACCATAATCAATTGATCATGAACCTGATGGAAATTATTGCCAGGCGACATGATTTTAAAGTCCTCCTTCATGAAAAACCTTATAGCGGGATCAACGGGTCGGGAAAGCATAACAACTGGTCACTGGGAACAGACACCAGGGAAAACCTGCTTTCTCCCGGCAAGACCCCTGAAAAGAACCTACGTTTTCTCACCTTCCTTGTCAACATAATGAAAGCGGTACATGACCATTCTGAATTGATCCGTGCTATCATAGCTACACCCGGCAATGATCACCGGCTTGGGGCCAACGAAGCTCCGCCGGCTATTATTTCCATTTTTCTCGGTTCACAGCTTACTTCACTGATCGATATGATCGAAAAGAATGATAAAAAGAGTACATCCGCCACACAGAAAAAAAATAACAATCTTTTCAAGAGTCTCCCGAGGATCCCGGAGATCCTTGTCGATGAAACCGACCGTAACAGGACCTCTCCTTTTGCATTCACAGGCAATAAATTTGAATTCAGGGCAGTAGGCAGTTCGCAAACCTGTGCACCTGCCATGATCATTCTCAACCTGATCCTTGCCGATCAGCTCCGGAAATTTAAAAAGGAAGTGGACCAGCAGATCAAGAATAAAATCAATAAGGATGAAGCTATTTCAAGTGTTCTCCGCAGGTACATTAAAGAGTCAAAAAACATCCTTTTTGAAGGAAATAATTACAGCAAGGAATGGCTTGAAGAGGCTGCACGAAGAAAACTGCCAAACCATACCAACACGCCCAGGGCTTTAAAAGCCATGACCTCAAAGAAAACTGTCAAACTCTTTACAGAGAACAAGGTCCTGACTGAGAGGGAATTAAAAGCAAGACATGAGATCGGCCTGGAAGATTACACAAAAAAACTCCAGATCGAATCGAGGGTATTGGGAGACCTTGCGACAAACCATGTAATTCCCGGAGCTATCAAGTACCTGAACACACTTTGTGATTGCGTTCAAAAACTGGGTGATGTTATTGACCGTCACACTTTTTCAAAAATTTCCGTACACCAGGTCGAGACCATTACTGAGATAACCGAGCATATTGCCAAGATAAAATCATTTGTTAACGAGATGGTGAGTGCGAGAAAATTGGCTAATAAGATAACGGATGCCGAGGAGAGGGCTTTTGCATATTGCGAGAAGGTGTTCCCATACTTTGAAAAGCTCCGTTATCATATTAATAAGCTTGAATTGCTGATTGATGATGAGATCTGGCCTTTACCGAAATACAGGGAGATGTTGTTTATAAGGTAGGCCGGGGGCGAAACAGATGTAAAGTTATTGAAATTTTAGAATTGATAATCAGATGTTTAAGAATAATACATGACACTTTGACATATTTATTATATTGATTAATGACATATTGTCATGCAATAACCTAAAAACTCCAATGGTACAAAAATTGACGTTTACAAGTCAAAATTCAAAAGATTAATTAAAGAATGGAGGATTGAGTTATGAGTATCATCAGATTTAACAGACCGAACACTTTAACAGATGTTTTTCAGAACTTTTTTGACAATGATTTTGTCGATTTCTTCAACCGCAGGGGGTTGGATCCAGCTGCTAACATTCTTGAGCATCCCGATTCCTTTGAGCTTGACCTTGCAGCTCCCGGATTAAAAAAAGATGATTTTAAGATCCAGTTGGATAATAATATCCTGACGATCTCATCTGAGGTTAAGGACGAGAAAGAAGAAGAAGAAAAGAATTACACCCGCAAAGAATTTCATTACAGTTCATTCAGCAGGTCATTTACACTTCCGCGCATTGTCAACCTGGAGAAGATCAAAGCCGACTATGAAAACGGCATATTGAAAGTCATTCTTCCAAAAAAAGATGAGGCCAAAGTTGAGATCAAAAAAGAGATTAAAATCTCATAAACATCTGATAAGGTTTGAGGGAGGGCGTCCTTAATATCCGGGACGCCCTCTCTTTTTTTATATTTTCAGGTCACGGGTATAAACCCCAGGGCAAGACCTGGACCCTAATTCCGCCCCAAGGGGCTGGGTATTATACCCTCCGACTTCGTCGGGATTGTTCAACTATCAATTTTAATTCACTATGTTCTTAAAATTGAAGTTTCACGAATAAATATTTAAAATCTTTACTTTTGCCTTCCCAACATTAACAGATGAACAGGAATATCAAGTCCCACATGGCGCTGCTTCTTGTTTCGATCATATTCGGAATGCATTATATGATCGCGAAGAACCTGATGCCTGTTCCATTCCAGCCTATGCAATTGCTGTTTATGCGTTCTTTCGGGGCAGTAATTCTATTCTGGATCTTCCAGCAATGGTCTCACAGGGAGAAGGTTACGGGAAGAGATATGGCGATGCTTGCTTTATGCGGTTTTTTCGGATTTGCAGCAAACCAGGCCTTATTTTACGAAGGATTGAATCTCACGACACCGGTTGATGCTTCTATCATTCATGTGACGAACCCGGTATTTGTCATGGTCTTTGCAAGCATTCTGATCAGGGAAAAGGTGACTGCTATCAAAGTTGCGGGGATTGTTCTTGGTGCCGGAGGAGCTTTGATCCTGATCCTTTATGGTAGGATGGTCAATATGGGCACCAACTCATTTAAAGGCGATATTCTGGTGATGCTTAATATGTTATCCTATGCCATGTACCTCGTGCTGGTCAAACCAATGGTAGCAAAATACCATTCCATGACGATATTAAAATGGGTCTCTTTCTTCGGGTTTCTCTTCATGCTGCCTTTTACAATGAAAGGGGTCACCGGTTTACATTTCCAGGCAGTCACGATCTGGGAATGGCTGGGTGTAGGATATGTTGTTGTTTTAAATACATTCCTTGCTTATATCCTGATAAACTTTGCCCTGAAGACAGTGGAAGCGAGCATGGTGAGCTATTATACTTACCTGCAGCCTATCATTGCATCGGTCATGTCTGTGTCATTGGGAGGGGAAGCCATCACAATTCCGAAGATCATTGCAGCCTTTCTGATCTTCGCAGGAGTATTTTTGGTTGGACGGAGTAAGAAGTCTGCAATTGCACCCTTCAAAGCAGATGCCTGAAAGGGATGAGGATGGCTTCGAATATTTTCTCTATCAGCGGCCTACCTGCCCATTTTTCATAATCGAATGTTTCAGAATTGTTCAAGGTTCCCTGCAGGTGTTCATGCAGTTGCCGCAACACTTCATTTTCTGTTCCTATCAGTGCGATCTCATACTGGTAACGAAAACTCCGGTAATCGAAATTTGCCGATGAAATTGAGAAGACCCTCTTATCAATAATCATCAGTTTGGCATGCAGGTTATTAGGTACGTAAAAGAGCAGTCTTACATTATTCTTTGACATCATGCCAAGATACCTATTCCTGAGGATATCGATCATGTGGACATCTGAATGCTTAGGCATGATCACGCAGACGTCGACCCCTCTTTTCGCGGCATCTATTAGCGCTTTTCTCAATAAAAACCCCGGGAGGAAATAAGGCGTTTCGATCATGACGGAAGACTGAGCCTTCCTGATCAGCTGTACATATTTTTTTTTCATTCTTTGCAGCGGGATCGAGGGCACATCGCGTATGATCTCCCAGTCGTTCATTTTCACCGTCCTGGTGAAGGCCATTTTATTGGGGATCAGGTAGGGGTTGATGGATTCATAATTCTGAAGGAACACTTTCCTGAACAGAACACTTAATTCCCCTTTTATCCTTAGGGCGAGTTCCCTCCAGTTCAGGTTGT
This sequence comes from uncultured Bacteroidales bacterium, assembly GCA_963768805.1. Taxonomy (GTDB): domain Bacteria; phylum Bacteroidota; class Bacteroidia; order Bacteroidales; family FEN-979; genus FEN-979. The sequence goes on from CAVYJI010000005.1 coordinate 281,278, forward strand.
AACCTGTGATATTCATCGAGCCGATATAGCTGATCTCATCGTCTATGACTATTATTTTTCTGTGATCACGGCGGTGGCCCCTGGTGAAAATATCGGTGTTCAGCTTGATCTTTTCGAAGAATTTAACATCTCCCCCATATTTAATAAGCGCTTCAAAGAAAGAATCTGTTACCGGTCCCCTGCCCCAGGAATCAATCATCAGTTTTACTTTCACTCCTTCGCGTGCCTTGCGGGTAAGGGCATCGCGAAATTTCACTCCCATGTGGTCGTTGGCAAATTTATATGTCTCCAGATAAATAAAATTCCTGGCCTGGGCAATGTCGTTAAGCATGACATTGTAAAACTTCAGAGGATCGTCCAGTACCATGAATTCCATGAGGCAAAATTATAATTTTTTTGTGTAAGTTTGCAAAAAAGGGTGTATGATCATTTCCATGACAGGGTACGGGAAAGCCTTTGCAGAACTTCCCGGCAAGAAGTTGCTGATCGAGATCAAATCCTTGAACAGCAAAGGGCTTGACCTTTCAATCAAGCTGCCCGGAACGTTCCGGGACAAAGAAATGGAAGTCAGGAGCCTGCTTTCGCAACGTCTTGAACGTGGGAAAGTCGAACTTTATGTATCGGTTGAAAAGTCGGCTGATATTGTTTCCCATTCCATCAATAAGCCTCTTTTCTTTCAATATTACCAGGAGCTGAAATCACTGTTATCCGAATTAAAGGAAAAAGACCATGGCGGATTGTTACCTGCGATCCTTAAGATCCCTGATGTAGTGCAAAATGAAAAAGCAGAGTTCGAAGAGACTGACTGGGTTAAAATCGCTGAAGCAATTGAAAATGCTTTATTGTCGATTGAAGAATTCCGTTCAGCGGAAGGAGACATCCTTAAGTCTGACCTGCAGAACCGTGTCAACCAGATCCTTGACCTGTTAAATTCAATCACTCCCTTTGAGCAAAACCGGATCAATGATATCCGCGAGCGCATAAGGACCGGATTTCAGAACATTATCAAATCCGATCTGACGGAGACAGTGCCTGATGAAAACCGGTTCGAGCAGGAGCTGATCTTTTATATCGAGCGGATGGACATCACAGAAGAAAAAGTCAGGCTGAAGCAACATTGTGATTACTTCCTTGAAATACTTAATGAATCGACTTCCCAGGGTAAGAAGCTGGGATTCATCTGCCAGGAGATGGGACGGGAAATCAACACTATCGGCTCCAAGGCCAATGATGCCCAGATGCAGAAAATCGTGGTGCAGATGAAAGACGAACTGGAAAAGATCAAGGAGCAGTTGCTGAATATTTTATAATTCCCGGTACTTTCTCCTCAGATAACGATGTAAAGAATGTAAGGGGGTAATAACTATGGTCAACAGAGCTGTCATAATATCTGCTCCTTCCGGTGCCGGGAAGACGACATTAGTTAAAAATCTCACGGCTGCCTTGCCACAGCTTGAGTTCTCAGTATCAGCTTGCAGTCGTCAAAAGCGGGAGAATGAAAAAGAGGGTAAAGACTATTATTTCATGACACCAGATGCTTTTCGTGAAAAAATAATGAAAGATGATTTTATCGAATGGCAGGAAGTTTATTCTGGTTCATATTATGGCACACTTAAATCGGAATTGAACCGGATAGAGCAATTAGGAAAAATACCCATTTTTGACGTCGATGTGATCGGAGGATTGAACCTTAAAAAATTCTTCGGTAAAAGAGCGCTGGCGGTTTTTATCAAGCCTCCATCCATTAAGGTCCTTGAATCACGATTACGAAACAGAGGAACGGAAACGGAAGAAAGTCTCCAGAGACGAATAGGAAAAGCTTTACGGGAGATGAGTTCCTCGGGGGAATTTGACTGCACTGTTGTAAATGACACTTTGGGAAAATCGAGCAATGAAACGATAAAGCTAGTGAAAGAATTCATTTCCTGAATCAAGTAATAGATCCGGATACAGATTAAAGATGCTTTTAAAAAACAAGACCGGCCTTTTTTTCGGATCCTTCAACCCAATCCACCAGGGACACCTGATGATTGCAAACTACATGGCGGAGTACACCGATATCAGCCAGGTCTGGTTTATCGTCTCCCCTCAAAATCCCCTGAAAGAAAAGAGTTCCCTGCTTGCTGATTATCACCGGCTTGCCATGGCAAACATTGCTGTAGAAGACGACCCAAGATTCCGGGCATCAAGCGTTGAATTTCATCTCCCCCAACCCTCTTATACCATTGATACCCTGACTTACCTGGCAGAGAAGTACCCGGAGAAGGAATTTGTGCTGATCTGTGGCAGCGACAATCTGCCGGATTTTTCAAAATGGAAGAGTTATGAGGAGGTGCTGAGCAGGTACCATTTATACATCTACCCCCGGCAGGAAACCAGTCAGAGACAATTTGATGATCACCCGCACATTCATTTCACCCAAGCCCCTTTGATCGGGATCTCGTCAAGTTTTATCCGGGAGGGTATCAAAGAAGGAAAGGACCTGCGCCAGTTCCTCCCTGAGAAAGTCTGGAAGTACCTGACTGAGATGCATTTCTACGAATAGTGCAGGTCAGATGAAGGAAGTTATTTCTTAAATAATTTTTTTGCAAATCCTTTAATCGTCTGCAAGGTTTCATCAGGCGCTTCGATGTATCCCATGTGACCAACATTACGCAGGATCAGGCATTCTGATTGCTTTGGCAGGGAAACCATTTTCCACAGCCGGTCCTGAGGAGCCTTAGAATCTTTAAGACCTATGATGAACAGGACAGGAACTTTTACAGATCTCAATAACGCAGATTGGTTTTTGCGTATTTTCATGCCCTCAAGGGCAGCGATTATCCCTTCTTTCGGAATCTCTTTTGCACGTTCGACCAGCTTTTTGATCTCCTTACTGAATTTTCTTTTAGATCCTTGTGGAAAGAGGGATGGAATATACCTTGCAACAAAACCGAATTTATCCTGTTCCACAAGGCTGATGGTTCGGGACCTGTTTTTCCTGTCCTCAGGGGAATCGGGAAAAGGATGTGCATGAAACAGGCATATTCCTTTTAGCATTTCCGGGTATTTTGTTGCAAAGGTAAGGGTTACATATCCACCCATTGAATGTCCGACCATCAGGCATTTTTTCACCTTACAATGTTTCAGCACCTCAAAAACCACTTCCGCCTGCAACTCCATAGAATGGACCGGATCCAGGGACTCGCTTTTCCCGTGGCCTGCAAGGTCAATCACGATCACCCGAAAGAAGTCTGAGAGCTGGTCCCGGAAACCGTCCCATATCTTAGAACTCTCAGAAAAACCGTGAAGAAGAACGATCGTCTTTCCTTTTCCTGATTCAGCAAAATAAATCCTGCTGCCATTAAAAGATATTGTCTTCATGCATTATCGATTTGAACCCAATCAACACTTATCTCCATGTATCCTTCATTATCAGCCATTCATTGTCTTCACGATATCATCTATTGTCTTTGGGATTGGTCTGCCAAGGACTCTTGCCCCGTTTTCCGTTACAAGGATATCATCCTCTATTCTTACTCCACCAAAATCCCTATAGGTTTCTACTGTATCATAATTTATGAATTCCGCCAGTTTGTTTTCATTTTTCCAGATATCAATGAGTTCGGGGATAAAGTATATACCCGGTTCTATCGTCATGACGAAATTCTTTTGCAGTTTTCGTCCGAAGCGAAGGAATGCAAGGCCAAATTCCCTGCTTCGGGTTACTTCGTTGTCATAACCTACCAGGCTTTCACCCATTCCTTCCAGGTCATGTACATCAAGACCTAAGGGATGACCAAGTCCATGGGGAAAGAAAAGGGTATGGGCGCCTTTATTCACGGCTTCCCGGACATCACCTTTCATGATCCCGAGTGCTTTCAGGCCTTTAACGATCTCAGTTGCGGCAAGCAGGTGGATATCGCGGAACGGGACCCCGATCTTCACGGCTGCTGTGGCAGCAAGGTTTGCCTGTAAAACAATCATATAGATCTCTTTCTGTCGTTGTGAGAATTTACCACCGACAGGAAATGTGCGTGTAATATCACTTGCATAATGCAGTCCCGATTCACAGCCTGCGTCAACGACGAGCATTCTTCCCAAAGCAAGGGTATTCCCATGGTAATGGTTATGGAGTGTCTGACCGTTGATGGAGAGGATAACCGGGAAGGAGACAGGTCCTGCATAAGAAAGAGCAATTCCCTCGATCACCCCGGCTATTTCCTGTTCGATCACCCCCGGCCTTGCCATTGTCATTGCTGTAGTATGCATCAGCCAGGCTACATCGATCATTCTTTCAATCTCTTTTACTTCCAGGTCATCCTTTACCATTCTGAGCTTGATGACGGCTTTGATCAGTTCCTCAGAGGCATTTTCCTTTAGTTTCATATGATGCAGATCAAGCAGATCTGTGAGCCAGATCATTGTCTCACCGCGATATGGCGGCAGGTAATGGATCTTCCGTCCTTTTGCCCGGGCGTTCTTAACCAGGGGTTCAAGTTCTTTCAAGGGAGCTGTAATCCCGACCCCGACATTGTTTGCCTGTTCTTTTACAGAGGGCTGTTTACCCATCCAGATGATATCGTCAATGTCGATATCATTCCCAAAGATCTGATCTGTGCCGTTGTCAAGGTCAATCACCCCGGCCATGTCGGGATGATCGAGTCCAAAAAAATATAAGAAGCTGCTATCCTGCCTGAAACTGTATGTATTGGCCGGATAGTTGAAGGCTGATTCCTGGTTGCCTAAGAGAAGAACGAGGCCTGTCGACAATTCCTTGCGCAGCATAGCTCTTCTGTCTGAATAAACTTTTGATGGAAACATAATTTAGATTGTTTTGAAATAGTGAAAAAAAAGGATATGTTTTGCCTGATTGAGAATTATATTTTAATTTTGAAACAATTAACAAAATTACTTAAAAGCCAGTTATGAGTTCTACTTTCTTACATTTTTCATCCATTACGAAAAAGATATGGATGGCGTTGCTGGGTTTATTCCTTGTACTTTTTCTTTTGGTTCACCTGGGGATCAACTTGTGTTTACTGAGGGATGACGGCGGAAAATGGTTCCGTGACGCAGCTCATTTCATGGGAACGAATTACATTGTCAAGATCTTTGAAGTGATCCTTTTCGGCGGATTCTTCTTTCATATCCTGCTTGGGATAATCTTACAGATTAAGAACTGGTTTTCCCGGCCGATCAGGTACAAAGTGACGAATAATACCAGGACCCCGTTCCTTTCCAAGTACATAATCTATACGGGTGCCATTGTGCTGACGTTCCTGGTCATACATCTTTTCAATTTCTATTTCGTCAAATATGGATGGGTGAACAGTCCTGTAAGCAGACTGGAAAGCGGAGAACCTGATTTTGCAGGGATTGCCCAGTACCTGTTTTCACAGCCTTTGTACTCCTTTATTTACATTGCATTGTTCATTGGCCTGGGGTTTCATCTTTATCATGCATTCCAGTCGGCATTTCAGACCCTGGGGCTTGACCATAAGACCTATACCCCATATATAAGATGGTTTGCAATTGCTTATGCAATAGTTATTCCTTCAGGATTTATTATCATTCCACTCTATTTTCTTATCTGACAGATATGGCTGAATTAAATGCGAAAGATCCATCCGGTCCGCTGGCCGGTAAATGGACCCAATACAAGGATCACCAGAACCTTGTCAACCCGACAAACAAAAGGAAACTGGATATCATTGTCGTCGGGACGGGGCTGGCAGGTGCTTCGACTGCCGCATCACTTGGCGAGATGGGGTTTAACGTTAAGATCTTCTGTTACCAGGACAGTCCCAGGCGTGCACACAGCATTGCAGCGCAGGGAGGGATCAATGCGGCAAAGAATTACCCGAACGACGGTGACAGCATCTACCGTTTGTTTTACGACACTATCAAAGGAGGAGATTACCGTTCACGAGAATCGAATGTTTTCCGTCTTGCCGAGGTCAGTAACAACATCATTGACCAGTGTGTGGCGCAGGGGGTCCCTTTTGCAAGGGAATACAGTGGTTCCCTGGAAAACCGTTCTTTTGGAGGCGCCCTTGTTTCACGTACTTTTTATGCCCGCGGGCAGACCGGCCAGCAATTGCTGCTTGGCGCCTATGGTGCACTCAGCCGCCAGATCAAGCTGGGGACCGTGACTTTGTTCAACCGACATGAGATGCACGATGTTGTAATCATTGACGGGAAAGCAAGGGGGATCATTACGCGAGACCTGGTAACAGGAAAGCTGGAAAGATTTTTTGGCCATGCCGTTGTTATCGCGACCGGAGGATATGGGAATGTGTTCTATCTTTCTACGAATGCGATGGGATCGAATGTCAGTGTCTGCTGGCAGGTATTTAAGAAAGGGGCATATTTTGCCAATCCCTGTTTCACGCAGATCCATCCTACCTGTATTCCTGTTCATGGTGATTACCAGTCGAAACTGACGCTGATGAGTGAAAGCCTGCGGAACGATGGACGCATCTGGGTCCCTAAAAACAAGGAAGATGCAGAGAAGCACAGGAAGCGGCTCATCAAGGCCAGAGATATAAAAGAGGAAGATCGTGATTATTATCTTGAGAGAAGATATCCTGCTTATGGGAATCTTGTTCCCCGGGATGTGGCTTCACGGGCAGCGAAAGAGCGATGTGATGCCGGTTACGGCGTCGGGGATACGGGGCTGGCGGTATTTCTTGATTTCGAAGAATCGATCAAACGTTTGGGGAAGCATGTCATCGAGGAACGCTATGGTAATCTTTTCCAGATGTATGAGAAGATCGTGGATGAAAATCCTTATGAAAACCCAATGATGATCTATCCGGCGGTACATTACACCATGGGAGGGATCTGGGTGGATTATGAGCTGATGACGACCATACCGGGTTTATATGCCCTGGGCGAAGCCAATTATTCAGACCATGGTGCAAACCGGCTTGGTGCATCGGCGCTGATGCAGGGACTTGCAGACGGGTATTTCGTGCTTCCCTATACTATCCAGAATTATTTAGCCGGTGAGATCCGGGTTAAGAGAATGTCAACTGACCAGCCGGAATTTGCAGAGGCAGAGAACCGCGTTAAAGAAAGAATCAATAAATTGATGGAGATCAAAGGGACCAACCCGGTTGATCATTTCCATAAAGAGCTGGGCAAGATCATGTGGGAAAATGTCGGGATGGGCAGGAATGAAGCCGGGCTGAAGAAAGCCATTGGTCTCATACGTGCCTTACGGGCAGATTTCTGGAAGGATGTGAGGATTCCGGGATCGGCAGACGAGCTTAATCCTGAACTTGAAAAAGCGGGCCGGGTAGCTGATTTCCTGGAGATGGGCGAATTGCTAGCGTTGGATGCGTTGAACCGTAACGAGAGTTGTGGTGGCCATTTTCGTGAAGAATACCAGACCGATGAAGGCGAATGTTTGCGGAATGACGAGGATTACATGTATGTTGCAGCATGGGAATACCTCAGGGAAGGGGAATTCCAGCTGCATAAAGAACCGCTTAAGTATGAAGAGATTGAAGTAAAACAAAGAATTTATAAATAGACACTATGAGACTGACATTGAAGATCTGGAGACAAAAAGAAGCTTCTTCCAAAGGAAAATTTGTCACCTATACGCTGGATTCTATTTCCCCGAATTGTTCTTTCCTTGAGATGCTCGATATATTAAATGAACAACTTATCAGGAAGAATGAAGAGCCGGTGGCATTTGACCATGATTGCCGCGAAGGGATCTGCGGCATGTGCAGCCTGTATATCAATGGTCGCCCGCATGGTCCTGATGATGCCATTACCACATGCCAGCTTCATATGCGTAAATTCAAGGATGGCGACACAATCATTGTCGAGCCTTGGAGGGCAAAGCCATTCCCGGTGGTGAAGGACCTGATCGTTGACCGTTCGGCATTTGACAAGATCATCCAAGAAGGTGGTTATATCTCGGTGCTAACCGGAGGTGCTGCTGAAGCGAACCAAATCCTCGTGAGCAAGACAAATGCGGACCTGGCTATGGATGCGGCAGCTTGTATCGGCTGCGGTGCCTGCGTAGCCGCCTGCAAAAACGCCTCAGCCATGCTGTTTGTTTCCGCCAAGGTCTCGCATCTCGCATTGCTTCCCCAAGGCAAGATTGAAGCAAAAGACCGGGTCAAAAAGATGGTCGCCATGATGGATAGATTGGGGTTCGGCAATTGCACAAATACTTACGCCTGCGAAGCAGAATGCCCAAAGCTTATTTCCCGGTCCAACATAGCAAGAATGAACCGCGAGTTTATCTGCGCTAAAGTATCTTAACCAGGCCAATTAAGGATAAAGCTGCACATAAAAGGTGCCAGAATTGCCTTCCAATAACCAATCCACCTGGAATGTTGTCGGACATGTATTACCGGAAATTGGCTGGTGATTATCGTCAAACCCATAAGTTGATGTAAACCTGCCCAGTACTGACGGTATCCAGATCGTATTTATCCCGGCTGCCGCATGCCAGTAACAAGCTTCCCAATGTTCGACATATTCCGGGAACTGATCATAGAAAATATTTTTATACCTAGTTGTTCCCCATTCTGCCAAATTGGTATACCCATTTTGAGTGGCAAATCCGGAAGTCCGTAATATTAACTGCGACTCGGTGCCCATGTAGACCTGTTGCCTTGAGATATTCCATTGAACAGTCACATTCCCGTTAAAAGTCAAATTAACAACTCCCCAATCCCGGTGTGAAACGAAAGTAAGGCCATTGCCTAACTGGCCAAGTTTACCGCCACTCAGATTTTCCAATGTCTCCTGACCATTAATGATCACAGTATCAGTGGTAAAGGAGTTTATGACCTTGAAGTTCTGAAAGATAACGATAACCATTGAACCTGCATTTTTCCAGGGTTTTGTCACATTCTTTTTGACCAGGACCTGTCCGCTTCTTGCTGCTGTGCCGTCACAATTCAATCCATTAAAGATTATGGTATATGTGATGGTATCCGATGATACAGCAGAAGAATCGAGGATAATGTTACAAGGCAAAGATTCAGAAGATTTATTAGTTACTTGTGAAAGGATGCTGTTCACATCAAACATCGCTCCAAAAGAAGCGCTTCGAAAGTTGTTTGCGTCGGCCGTTACCTGTTGAGGGCTTGTACTATTAGGTGTTGTATTTGCAGTTGTACTTGATTTTTTGCACCCGGTTGAAAATATAAAAACACTCAACAAAAGGCCCGTTATAGAAATTATTGTTTTTGTTTTCATACTCAATGATTTTAATGATTTATATTATGGCAATCCTCATTATAGCAGATTGCTGACTGTCACAAAATTAATACAGGTGCGACCCTTTGAGTATGAAATCTGAAATTTTAATTTAAGACCCCTTTCTTTCTGAGTATGACTTTAAGCCTTGGATTAACACTATGAAGGGTAAATGGCAGTAAAATGGATTTGTCGACATACAGGTATTCAAGTCGTTTACACTTTTTGATGGTCTCAGGGATCTTCACCATCGGTCCGTAATAGCCTACATCGAGTTCGGTCAGCAGGGTGAGGTCACCTATTGATTCCGGGATGGAATCCAACCCATTATTAAACAGGTAAGGGTTTTTAACTCTGTAAGTGTCCCAATCGCTGCCGGAAGTTCGTGGACAGGGATATCTTCGATCTTCAGTATTGTGACTCTTGTGGGATTTGACAAAGCCTTGTCCAGTTTATTCTGGGCAACACAGTCAATTAAGGAGAACAAAATTGCAATGAACAGTATGCAGAACAAATTAATTCTCATAAAAGTTCTTATATGAACCATGAAGAATATGATAAAAAAAAAGAGAAATGAGTAATCAATAAATTACTCATTTCTCTTTAAAATCAAAAAACAAAGTTTTACCGAATGACCACTATCCTGCCAGTTGCAGTAAAATCATTTGCTTTGAAAGAGTATATATACGTTCCTTCCGGCAAGGTACTCACGTCGACATTAACAATACTCTTCCCCTGGTCGTAAGTGTGGTCAGTAACAACTTTAATCTCCTGTCCGAAAACCGAATAAAGTTTTATTGTAACCTGAGCCTGTTCATTCAGAGTAAATCCAATTAGAGTATGGGTAGAAGCAGGGTTAGGATAGGCTCCTTCCAGGGTTGCTACATCTGATTTGTTGATCTCAGAAATACCAACATTATTATTGTATTCGGCATCAAACATTGCCTCGCCATTGCTACCTGTTCCTTCAGCGTTCCATACATTAACAACTTTAGTAAATATAGGATCGATCTGAACTTTGGGGTATGGATATGAAAGATTGGGATTATCATTATACCCGTTTGATATTACAGTCCAATTGCCTGGATCAGGTAGGTTCATATTATTTACAATATATGGAAGCTTATGGGTAGTAGAGTCGCAATAGGTACAAAGAAAGTTTTGATTGGTCGGATCAAAATTAATATCGCTCTCAAACTCGTCATCATTTGAATTGGCAATAGCAAATTGTCCCCAGTTAGCATTACCTGTACCGACAGCTTCCACGTTATAAAATCCAAGAACATCGTTATTACCGGGAACCCAGTTCCCATCGTAGAGTACAACCTCTGTAAGATTAGTATAAGCATTGTCCACATTGTTAAATTGGGTAGATATTGATGGGTTTGAGCAAGCATCAAAATAATTGTTATTGATACTGTCGAGTGACATCTTATTAATAACAGGACTGTTAACCCATGGGTCTGTATAACCTGTATAGATATGACCCATTGTTGAAGAACTATTATCCATTTCTTCCCATGCCAAAAAATACCTTCCATCATATTTAGTACTACTAATTCCATATGAAATAGCTACTTTATGGCAATAATTGAAAGTTGCAGTTGCTGCATAACGGCTTCCTATTGTGTTTCCACCATCGATAGATGTAATAATCAGTGCTGAATCATAGGGGCTGCCGTATTTCGAATAGAAGATACCAAGACTAAATGGATTAGCTCCTTGTGCCGGGTACCTGTAATCGGAGGCAATAGCTACATCATAGATGGTATTAGATGATTGTTCATTAAAGAATTCACTCTCAAAGGCATCTGTTTGCCCATTGTATCGATCGCACCAGACAGTGTAGCCGGATGAGCCCTCAGCAATTCCGGCAACAAAGTATTTCAGGTGAGTGAGATCGCTCCCGGCAGCAACAACACCTGCTGCAGTATAAACCACACCGGCATATGTGTAATCGGTCAGCAATGTCCATGTATTTCCATTATCAGTCGATTTCAGGATTGCATACCCGGCATTGGTGGAAGTATTATGCGTATATACGGCGTAGATCCATCCGTTAAATGCAACTGAAACATGTACGTTTCGCTGGTCCTGTGCCGGCTGGTGGTTAATAAAGATATCCGTACCATATAAGACAGAATTGGGTGATTTGTAGGGAATTGATGAAGTTGATCCTTTACCTTTCTCTGCATTCATTCCCATTGTACTCAGAAGAAAGATAAGTGCTAAAAAGAAGGTTAAATTTTTTTTCATGTTACTCTGTTTTTAAGTCAATACATTAAAACTAATACAAAAATACAATGGAATATCAAAAAGTAGATTACCAAAAGGTAAAATTTTTTTGCTGTGAAATAATACACAAATAATAACCTCAGAGAAAGAAAATTAATTTTGTCTGACATGATCCTGATCTTTAAGCCGGAGATTGTCGGGTTTGCCAATATTTTTTGGAGGAAAAACCATAAATTTGCCGTTCACTTAATGGTTCTAAGCATGCGGTTCAGCGAGATCATAGGGCAGGAAATGATCAAGAAGAAACTGGTTCAGACGGTGAAGGATCACCGTGTAAGTCACGCCCAGATGTTCTTTGGTCCCCAAGGAAATGAAAAGCTGGCATTGGCCATTGCCTATGCGCAGTTCATAAACTGCAGGAACCAGATCAAAGGTGATCATTCCGATTCCTGTGGAATTTGTCCTTCATGTATAAAATACCAAAAGCTGGTGCACCCGGATCTTCATTTTGTTTTCCCCATTTCGACCACAAAGAAAGTCCCAAAGAAGCCGAAGAGCCGTGACTTTCTGGAAGAATGGAGGGCTTTCCTCATTGAAAACGATTACCATGTAGACCTGCATGAATGGTATGAATTCATCGGAATGGAGAACAAGCAGGGGATCATTAATGCAGACGACTGCAATGAGATCATCCATACTTTGAGTTATAAAAGCTATGAATCGGAGTACAAGGTGATGATCCTCTGGATGGTTGAAAAGCTATATTATGCAGCAGCACCGAAGATCCTCAAGATACTGGAAGAACCGCCTGAAAAAACATTATTTATCCTGATCACAGAAGATCCCGAACAGGTGATCAGTACTATCCGGTCGCGTACATTGCTGGTCAAGATCCCAAAGATCGGGATCAAGGATCTTACCGCTTACCTCGTAGGGAAACAGGGCGCCGGAGAACGCGAGGCCGGTATTATAGCAAGGCAATCGTACGGAAATCTTAAACAGGCATTGCATCGTCTGCAGCACACTGAAGAGGATCAGTTCAATTTCATCAACTTCAGGAAGTGGATGCTCCTCTGTTTTGACAATAAAATCATTGAAATGGCCGGGTTTTCAGGAGAGATCGCCAGGATCGGCCGTGAGAATCAGAAGGATTTCCTGTTATATGCCCTGAAGGTGATCGGTTATTGTTCCATATTTGCTTTCAGCAAAGAGGACCAGGTCGCGGCGGGTGGGGAAGAGTTAAAATTCCTGAAAAAGATCTCTGCCTTTATAAACCCTTCTAATTATGTGCGGTTCTCCGAGCTGTTCAATACCGCTTTATACCATGTTGAACGCAATGCCAATCCACAGACGCTTTTTCTTGATGTTTCGCTGAAGGCTGCGAGCCTGTTCCAGGAAGTCAGGAAAAAGTGAAGAAAAAGCCTTAATTCAATTTTTTGTACTTTTGTAGTATGGATACAGAACCTAAAAATACAATTCCTGACAAGCCCCTGACGAACCCGTTCTTCACACGTGGTTGCTGTGAGATTCCGAAGCTGTATCATAAGAATGATAAGCTATTCCATCACAATTGCAGCAAATTCGACACCCACGACTGGCTGAATGACCTGCCCCTGCCGGAAGGGTTTAAGGTGATCGACATTGTTGAGGTTCAGTTTAAAAATAACCGGAAAGATTTTTACCATCTTCCTTCGGACCTGTCAGTTGAAGTAGGTGATATTGTGGCCGTTGAAGCATCACCCGGGCATGATATCGGCATAGTCAGCATGGCGGGAGAAATCGTTCGTTTCCAATTGCACAAGAAAAAGGTGGATCTCCGATCAGCAGAGATAAAGAAGGTATACCGCAAAGCCAGGCTGACAGATATTGAAAAATGGGTGGCCTCTGTGGAATCAGAAACATCCACGATGTATAAGGCCCGCGAGATCGCTATCCGGCTTAACCTGCAGATGAAGATTAACGATGTTGAGTACCAGGGCGATAACACCAAGGCTATTTTCTATTATACTGCGGATGACCGTGTCGATTTTCGTGAACTTATCAAAATCCTTGCCGATGAATTCAAGGTTCGCATTGAGATGCGGCAGATCGGCGCGCGCCAGGAAGCCAGCCGGCTTGGGGGTATCGGATCATGCGGCAGGGAACTCTGCTGTGCTACCTGGATGAGTGATTTCCATTCGGTGACCACGAATTCGGCACGGGTGCAGCAACTATCAATGAACCCTCAGAAGCTCGCCGGCCAGTGCGGGAAACTGAAATGCTGCCTGAATTACGAATTCGAGACTTATCAGGATGCCCTGAAAGGGTTCCCGGATGTCGACGTTGTGCTTAAGACACGTAAAGGCGATGCCATTCATCAGAAAACTGACATTTTCAGGAAACTGATGTGGTATACTTATGTAAACGATCCTTCCAATTACATGGCCATTCCTGTCGAGAAGGTGATCGAGGTCATAAAAGATAACGAGGCCGGAAACTTCCCGGAGAAGCTTGAAGATTTTGCACATATTTCCGAACCGAAAGCTGAATATGAAAATGTTGTAGGCCAGGATGATCTCACCCGTTTTGACGACCTTTAAATCTTCTTTTTAAATCGACTGACATGCTGAACCGGAGCCTTTCTTTTCTTTCAATGGCATTCCTGTTTTTTTCACTGATTTCCTGCGATTCAAAAAGGTTTTATGAAGAAAATAAAAGCATAGAAAGCGGCGTTTGGCTGAGTGACAATTATCAATCATTCAGTGTGAACATCGATGACACCCTTGCGCATTATGACCTCTACCTCAATGTAAGAAATGACGGGGCTTATCCTTACAGCAATCTTTATCTCTTCATACATACTTTTCTTCCCGGGAACAGAAATGCCACTGATACGGTAGAATGCCAGCTGGCCGAACCAGACGGGAAATGGCGCGGATCCGGGTTGGGAAGTCTGAAATTCAACCGGTTTCTTTTCCAGAGGGGGATGGTATTCCCGCGAAAAGGTCTTTATCGATTTGACCTTGAGCAAGCCATGCGGGTGAAAGAGCTTAAGGGGATCAGAGATGTAGGGATCAGAATTGAAAAACAAGCCAGACAATAGATGATGTCAGGGAAAAAAAACGCGGTTTCACCCAAGACTCAAAAAAAGTTCATTAAGGGTTTCTGGATCACAGGTATCGGTGTGATCCTTTTTATTATCCTTTTATTCCTGTCCATTTCCTTTGGACTCTTCGGGAAGATGCCAAGTTTCGAAGAACTTGAAAACCCCAAAAGCAATCTCGCGACTGAAATTTTTTCTGCAGACCATGAGACCCTCGGTAAATACTATATTGAGAATCGTTCAAATATTCATTACCGGGAACTTTCTCCCAATGTGATCAATGCACTCATCGCAACTGAAGATTCGAGGTTTGAAGAACATTCGGGAGTCGACATCAAAGCTATCTTTCGTGTTCTTTACGGGATGATAACAGGAACGAACAGAGGAGGGGGAAGCACAATTTCCCAGCAACTTGCCAAGAACCTTTTTCCGAGGAAAAAAGACCTTAATTTTTTTCAGACCGTCATCATTAAATTTAAAGAATGGGGTACTGCGATCAAGCTGGAACGCGACTATTCCAAAGATGAGATCCTGGCCATGTACCTGAACACTGTTGATTTCGGGAGCCAGGCTTTTGGTATTGAATCGGCGGCAAAGACCTATTTCGACAAAGAGCCAAAAGACCTGAAAGCCGAAGAAGCCGCCCTACTCATCGGCATCCTCAAGGCGCCATCGTGGTTCAGTCCTATAAGGAACTCCCAGAGGGCCCTTGAAAGAAGGAACACTGTTCTTGCCCAGATGAAGAAATACGATTACCTGACCGGGCAACAATATGATTCACTGAAAGCCCTGCCGATGGACATGACACATTACCAGCTCCAGGACCATACGGCAGGCCTGGCCACTTATTTCAGGGAGTACCTTCGTGGGGTGCTTAGCGATTGGTGTGCCAATCACCAGAAGGAAGATGGAAATCCCTATAACCTTTACAGGGATGGCTTAAAGATCTATACAACTATCGATTCACGGATGCAGCAATATGCTGAAGAGGCGGTGAGAGAATACCTGGGGAAGGAACTTCAGCCACTATTCTTCCGTCACTGGAAGGGCATCAAAGATGCTCCTTTTGTCTTTGACAAGGACAAGTCAAAAGAAATCAGGAATCTGATGGTGCAGGCTATGCGCCGTTCGGATCGGTATTTTCACCTGAAGGCAAAAAATGCAAGTGATGCCGAGATACTGAGGGATTTCAACACCAGGGTAAAGATGACAGTTTTTTCCTGGAAGGGCGATATTGACACAGTTCTGACGCCAATGGATTCGATCCGTTATTACAAGTTCCTGTTGCAATCAGGTCTGATGTCATTTGATCCGCACACAGGGTTCGTGAAAGCCTATGTAGGTGGCATTGATTACCGTTATTTTCAGTATGATCATGTAAAATACGCCAAACGGCAGGTTGGATCTACTTTTAAACCCTTTCTTTACACCTTAGCCATGCAGGAGGGTGACCAGCCATGTACTTTATATCCGAATGTTCAGCCGGTCATAGAGCTTCCGAATGGTGATATCTGGGCACCGAAGAACGACAGCAAAGAACGACTGGGAGAAGAGGTCCCGCTGAAGTGGGCGCTGGCTTATTCAAACAACTGGATCTCAGGCCAGCTTATGAAAAAATATTCGCCCCAGGATGTGATACGGATAGCCCGCAAGATGGGGGTCACCAGTGACATACCTGCTGTTTATTCCATCGCCCTGGGATCTGCCGACCTGACTTTGTACGAGATGACAGGGGCCATGGGAACTTTTGCCAATAAAGGTGTTTATATTGAACCAATTTTCGTTACCCGGATCGAGGATAAAAACGGGAATGTCCTTGAAAACTTTGTTCCCAAACAACAGGAGGCCATCAGTGAAGAAACGGCTTACCTTATGATCATGCTTATGAAAGGTGTCGTGGAAAGCGGCACCGGCACACGCCTGGTGACAAAGTACGGGTTTGATAATCCCATTGCAGGAAAGACAGGAACTTCCCAGAATCAATCTGACGGGTGGTTTATGGGCATCACACCGGACCTGGTCACGGGTATCTGGACTGGTTGCGAGGATCGTTCAGCGCATTTCCGCACACTTGACCTAGGCCAGGGAGCCAACGTTGCTTTGCCGATCTGGGCATTATACATGAAAAAAGTTTATGCTGATCCTCATTTGAACATCTCCAAGAGGGATTTCGACCTACCTTCAAAGCCCCTGAATGTAGAATTTGATTGCGATAAGTACCAAAGTCCGAAGAAAAAAAAGAAAGTTAATATTGAAGATTTTTAGGGGATCACTTTTTTCTGCCAGATGCCAACAATTCTCAGAATTTAAACCTGTTAACTCATGCTTTTCAGTTCATTACTTTTTCTATACCTTTTTTTGCCAATAACACTTTTCTTTTATTACCTGGCGAAAGAAAGGATGCAATCTTTGGTATTGTTACTGGCGAGCTTTATTTTTTATGCCTGGGGCGGTCCCTCTTATATTTTAATACTTATCATTTTCATACTGATCAATTATTTTACAGGATTGATCATTGGTTCCGGCGAAGCTAAAAAACGAAGAAAAACATTCCTTGTCCTGGGGATAATCCTGAACCTGTCATTGCTTTTGATCTTTAAGTACACTCACTTTTTTATTGAAAACATTAATCTTCTTACCGGTCTTTTTGGAGTTCCCCCTATCCTTGTTAAGAAAATCGTACTTCCCCTTGGCATTTCCTTCTTTACATTTAAAAGTATCAGCTATCTTGTCACAATTTACCGGAGGGAAACCGCAGTTCAAAGAAACATAATAAGCCTCGCCATATACATCAGCCTTTTTCCACAGCTTATTGCAGGCCCGATATCCCGTTACCGGGACCTGGCGCCACAATTGAAAGGGCGAGATCATTCTTTTCAAAAATTCTATTCAGGGATTCAAAGATTCATCCTGGGTTTGACAAAAAAGGTGCTTATCGCTTCGCAGCTTTCTTATGTTTCAAACCAGGTTTTCACTATTCCGTTACAGCATTTAAGTATGCCGCAGGCCTGGATCGGAATAATCTTTTTTGCGTTGCAGATCTATTATGATTTTTCAGGATACACAGATATGGCTATCGGGCTGGGAAGAATGCTGGGTTTCGAATTCGTCGAGAATTTCAATTTTCCTTATATTTCCCGTTCTTTCAGCGAGTTCTGGCGCCGGTGGCATATATCGCTTTCCACCTGGTTCCGTGATTATCTTTTTCTGCCGCTAGCCTATTCAACTTCCCGCAAGCTCCCGAAAGAAAAATACCTGGGACTCAGGACTGATAAAATACTTTACATAATTGCCACCTCCATCACCTTTTTTCTTTGCGGGTTCTGGCATGGTGCTGCATGGACGTTCATAGTATGGGGTTTGATCCATGGTTTGATGCTTATCCTGGAACATCTGGGGCTTGGAAAGATGCTTAAGCGGTCCTACAGACCATTTCAACATGTTTATATGATATTTTTTCTTCTCATTTCATGGGTATTCTTTCGCTCAGACAGTTTCCAGGAGGCCTTCAGGTATCTTTCCATCATGTTTGGATCAGGATCACAAACTTTTAGCTGGAGCCTGATGTCAGATTACCTGAACACCGGCACTATTGTTATTTTTATTATTGCAATTCTCGGGTCAACAAGACTATTCAGCCATCTTACAGAAATTATCAAGGGTTGGACCAGATCTCCCAATAAATCAATACAGGCGGTATCTGTTCATCTTATAAACTTAGGAGCCCTGGTCCTCATGATCTCTCTGTTTGCCCTTTCAACAATATTCTTGGAAGGAGAAACAATATCATCATTTATCTATTTTAAATTCTGAAGATGAAACGCACAGAAAAAACTTATACCGTCATTCTGACCATCATCTTCCTTACCTGGATCCTTATACCTATTTTCAATGATCTTTTTCACTTTTATCCTGAACAAACAGTAAGCAAAACTGAAAACAGAACCCTTGCGCGAGAACCTATTTTTGATATAAACCTGGCTGATCCTTATCCAGCTGCATATGAGAATTATTTCACAGATCATTTTATATTACGCCAGGAGGCACTTTCCGTACATTCGTCTATACTTTTTTATTCCTTCAGGCGCAGCCCGGTTCCAGACCGGGTTGATATAGGGAAAAACGAATGGCTATTCAACGGAGGCGAGGATAAGTTAATTTACCAAGGGAAAATGGACCTTACCAGCGACGAGATACGGACGATCGCTCAGAAACTGCATGACAGGGCGCTTTATTACCGATCAAAAGGGATCCATTTTTATGTTTGTTTCCCTCCAATGACCCAGGAGATCTATCCTGAATACCTTCCTAATAACTATTACCGTAGTCCGACCGGCACTCAGACGGACAGGGTGATTGCAGCTATCAATGCAGATCCGGTAATCCCCTTCATTGACCTGAAATCAGCGCTCCTGAATTCAAAAAAATTCGGACAATTATATCGGAATACTGATAATCACTGGAATATTCTTGGCGCTTATTTTGCTTATTCTGCAATCATCGAAAGGATGAAAAAAGATTTTCCCATGTTAAAGCCTCTTTCCCTGTCTGATATTACTTTTAACCGGCAAACAAGAAATGGTGGGACACTTGCCAATATTATCGGGGTTGCTGATGTACTCAAAGAACAAGATTTAACGCCGGTCATCAGAAATGCAAAGGCACGGCCCGGGTCTAAAGCCGGTTATCCACCTCCATACTGGTTCAGCTATAAAGATGAATATGAGGTTGAGTGGGAGATACCTGATCAAAGCATGCCAAAATTATTTGTGATCAGGGATTCGTTTTTTTCTCTTCCAATGCTGTATTTGAGGGAAAATTTTCGAAAAACAACTGTGATCTGGGATGCATGGATGTTCAGACCCAACTATACCTTAGTCGAACAGGAAAAACCGGATATTGTATTATTGATGGTTGTGGAACCATTGATCGGGCATCTGCTTACCGCTTCAGAATATTAAAAAACCTGCAGCTAAGAAGACCCCAGGAAGACATTACCTGAAGGTACTTTATCTACAATTTTATTCAATTGTCATTTCATAAATCTCTCCAACGATATCGTTTTTAGGAAAAGGAATATTGTCCTGCTGGTAGGCAGAGCCGACCCACCACCGTGTATTATGAAATTCCTGTGTAATGATCATCAGCATCTGGTTGTTTGGAATGGAGGTATTTGTACAATTCACATACCCAACAACCCTGAGTTTATCTTTTGATGGGCCGATACGCCATATGATCTCGGCAGGCTCCCAATCGATCTGAAAGTAGTAAAAGGGTGATCCGAAAAGTTCATCGTCAGGCTCAGGGGTTTTTTCAGTGATCGCCCGGTAGGTCTTATCCCAGCGGTGGGCCCAGAATGTTTGATCCTTATAGGTAACCGACTGACAGCCATCTTTAAAATCGGCCGGTTCCCAACAGGCCATATCCCAGTTGGTGCAGCATACCTCAATCTTATCATCGTCTGCAAGGACTTCTTCAGGAAGAGGGACATTCCAGTTCCAAAAATGATCCTGATCGTCAATTCCGTTGTTGTAAGCCGGCGGAAGAACATATGACGGGCAATATGGCACTGTTTTAAGGATCTCGAAATCAATTTCCGAATAGCCCAGTGTTTTTACTCTTTTATCCTGTTGTCCTCCATAATAGTTTGCCATATATCCCTCCTTGTTGCAATCGCGCCTGTAGTTCCACTCAGCCTGGCTCTGTGTGATGAGCCAAATCGCATTGGTCAATCCGTTCCAAAGATTATTCCTGTTCAACAACTTTGTGAGTTTTGCCTTGACGGTCCATTTCCCATAGGTGAACCCATGACGTGACCTGACGCCAACATTTTCCTTGGCCCATTTTCCATATACGCATCCAGGGTTCCTGATGATGATCCTGTGACCGGCAGGGTCAGAAGTGACAGTTTTACATGGTTCTTCAGACACTGAGGGGATGGTCCCGATGAGCTCTTCTTTTGTATAGAACCTCCGGTTCCAGTTGTAATCCATCTTCGAATAATTGTCTTTAAGGACATCTGCTATGACCGGGATATTATTCAGTTTTGTAGAAGGATCGATATAATGACCGAATTGTTCAAAGGGAGCAGTTTTATAGAGGGCAGGATCATTGCCGCAGGTTTTGCAGTAGTATTTTGTGGCATGGGCCGGGTCAAAGATCGGGTTGGCGATATAGATACCTGCACCGGGATCAGGATTTGCGATCACCCTGAGGAAGCCAGGCGACTTTTGGACGATGGTATTCTTCAGTTTCCTGCCATCCCCATAGAGAAAATAGAACCAAGGATCAATAAAAGAGCCGTTTTCCATGACAGAGATATTTTTGACACCCCCGGGAATCTTACTATGGAGAAGGTTACCGGCAGTTGTCACTACCAGAAGAAAACCATAGTTGCCTACCCGGGGGTTTCTTTCCCACCGGTCGTTCTTTCCATCGGCATAATAGCGCTGCTCATTTCTTGGGTTACCGACGATGCGAAAATGATCGCTCACAGGATGAAACTCACCATCACAAGGAATCTCCGTGGTTTCCCTGAAAGTCAGGGAGACATCTTCCCAGCTCCCGTAGAAATTCTCCCAGGCATTAAAATTCTGCTTTGTGGAATCTGTCTCGTCAGTTTCAGGGAACTTATAAGATTCGTTCTGGTAGTAGATCTTATAATAAAACTTCTGTGGATCTTTCCCTGTATTCTTTAGGGAGAATGAGAATTCGAATTGCCCTTCTTTCACCTGATTGATGGTAGGAATAATAAAACCTTCCTCAATGGCATTGGAATAATCGAGCAGGATGGATTTATCGCAGTTCACAGTACGAGTTTTGTTTCCTTCCGCATTAATATGCCAGTTGCAGATGGGGTCAAAATCGCGGACAATGAATTGTTCTGAAACCGATTCGACGGATCTGGCGGCCTTGCTGCAGCTTATATAGGTAAAAGAGGTAACTGCGGCTAGTACAGACAAGATCATTATCAAAAGAAAATTTTTAAATTTCATCCTGCGGGTCAAATAAACGAGATTTTTCATTTTTCTGTTTTCCTAAAAGAATATACTCCAATGGTAGCCGGCAAGGCAGGAATGTCGATGAACTCTTTACATTCGTTATTCTTTGGGTCCCTGGTCTTGCAGTTCTTACCGATCACAAGAAGGGAGGTCATCCCCGGGTTTAACAGCATGGCAGGGAACAACCTGAGGACCTCATAGTATTTCGGGTCAAAATCTTTATCGTATCCTGAAAAATCCATATTGGCGATGACCTGGAAGGTGGAGTCGTTGAACCTGATTTCCTTAAGATCATAACGCCAGTCGCGATTATAGCGGAAAGTTTTTGTTTTCCCGCTGTTATCAAAGACCCCGGTGAAAAATTCATCAGAAAGTTTCAGGGTATCGAGCCCTATGGTCTTGCCAAAGAAGTTTTGTTTTTTGCTAAGACAGGGAATGAATGAACGAATCGCCGGTTCAAACCGAAGGAGGGACCATGAATAACCGGATTTAGATTTCCCCCTTGAAATGGTCAGCAGCAAATCCTGAGGATAATTCTGGAGGAACCGGCCGGGTATGATCTTAAAATTGTTTTCACGAAGGGCCCATTGATTCAGCGGATCATTTTGGCCTGAAGCAATTATCAGCAAGGGATCTTTATTCGCTTTGACTAACCGCCAGATCTTCCATGAGCCATCACCAGCTGTTGAAAGGATCTCTGTGATCTTATCCCCATTAAGGTCGGTAGCGATAAGGTGCCCCGGCCCGGAGGGTAAAGGATTTTGTGAGGTGTTCAGCAATGTCCTGAAGGAAACCTGAACTATTTTGCCGGAACAGGTATTATGTGGTTTCTCAAATTCACCCACCAGCAAACCTTTAGGGCCGGATATAAGAATCTGTGAAACGCCCCCACCTGAAAAGCACCCTGTCATGATAGTTCCCGATTGAAAAAAGTCCAGTAAACCGGGGGTTATCAGCGGGGTTATTTTATTGAACACCTGTTTATCCCTGCAAAAGGTAAAAAGTTCAGTCTTTCCTTCCTCACTGATCACAAGTAGATCATCCGTTCCCCCCGCATCAGAAATAAAATGTCCTGTAAATAGCCTGTCATAAGGGCTTATATCGCCGTCTTTTATTCCCCCATTATTTACCAGAAATGATGAATTCCCGTTGCCGATATCTTCTTTGTCGAACAGGTGGAAAGGATAGGGTGGAAAATTGAATTTTGGGGTAAATGAAGCTCCCCCGGCAAGATTGGTCAGTGTTGAATCGCCTTTTCTTGGCTTAGGATTGCCAAAAACGATGTAAAAATCATCTTCAAGAATATCCGTGCTGCTGTTGTTCCAGAAGTACATCTGAAGCTTGTAATCAGGTTTCAGCCTGATATCTGAAAGGTCGAATCTCCCGCTGATCTTGAACCATTTTCCCCTTGGAACGGTGTTTCCGCTTACGGTGACCGCTTTCCAGGCGACATTGACATTACCGCTGGTGATAGTAAACACAAGGTTGCCGAGAGGATCATTCTTTCCGGGGAAGACATAAATCCATGCACTCATCGAAACGGCATCAAGATTATCAAGTCCTATATCCCCTGCTTTTCTTTCTATGGCAAAGCTATAGCTGTTCTTACCGAATGTTTTGGTTGAATAATGTCCTGAATGGGCAATTCCTTTGTACAGGTTACCTGTACTCCCGGATCCCGAATTCACTTCAAAGTCAAAATACAATGAATGCGGGGCTTCTGAACTCAATTGCTGATGATTAACAAATTCAGATTCGGATGTACCCGAGATCCTGAGAAATTTATGCAAAGGGATATAATGCACACTAAAAATGGCTATTAATATCAAGACAATCAAAACTACAGAGAAGAGAATCAGCTTTTTTTGTTTTTTATGCATGTCAAAAGGTCAAGTAAAGAACGGAAAGACAAAACTAAACAAAATACATTTTCTTATTACCTTTGAAAAATCAATCCTTTTATGAAAACCGGAAATATGATCGCGGTAATAATTCCATCATATAAAGTCAGAGGTTCGATCCTTGCAGTTCTTTCCAAGATCGGGCCTGAAGCAGGAAAGATCTATGTTGTGGATGATGCCTGCCCACAGGGTACGGGCAATTTCGTGAAAGAGAACTGCACGGATGACCGGGTGGAAGTGTTGTATAATCAAAGGAATCTCGGTGTTGGCGGCGCTGTGAAGACAGGTTACAAAAAAGCCCTTGAAGATGGGTGCAGGATCATGGTAAAGATCGATGGTGACGGACAGATGGATCCTTCACTTATTCCCAGGTTCATTGAACCCATTCAAAGGAAGGAAGCGGATTATGTAAAGGGAAACCGGTTTTATGATCTTGGATACCTGAGGACGATGCCGGGAGCCAGGCGGTTTGGAAATTCGATGGTATCATTTATAAATAAACTGGCAAGCGGATACTGGAATGTGATGGATCCGGCAAATGGTTACACTGCCATCAGTTCAACGGCACTCAGACATCTACCCATAGAGAAGATCGATAACCGGTTTTTCTTTGAGAATGATATGCTTTTCAGGCTCAACATTATCCGCGCGGTGGTGCAGGATGTCCCTATGTATTCTGAATACGGATCAGAAAAAAGCAATCTAAGCATACTGAGGGTTCTGACACAGTTTCCATTCAAATACATGAACCGACTGACAAAGCGGATCTTCTATAATTATTTCCTGAGAGACTTCAACATTGGATCGCTCGAGCTGGTGATGACGACGATATTCTTTTTATTCGGATTTATCTTTGGCGGGATCCACTGGATCTTCAGTTTAGAGACACTTCATCCTGCCACTGCCGGAACGGTTCTGCTTGCCGGGCTGCCAATAATTCTCGGGTTCCAATCGTTGCTGGCCTTTCTCCACTACGACCTGGTCAACATCCCTCATAAAGCGATTACTTCCACAGAGGATTAAGAATTATCTCTTTTATCTTTATCGTCATATAACTTTCATCTCATCATAAATGAATCTCCGGTCAAGTAAAAACCTTCACTGGTACCTGTTACTGAGTATTTTTATTTTGCTCATTATCATGTCTCTTCTTTCCGAAGGATTTTACGGGGGAGCTGATAATGTGGCCCATTATTTCATATCACGTTATTCCTTCAAGTACCCCCGTCTTTTTCTTGAGCCGTGGGGCCGGCCAGTATTTACCATTATGGCCTCACCATTCTGCCAGTCCGGGTTCCAGGGACTGAAGATATTTAATATACTGCTTGGCTGTCTTACTGCCTTATTTGCTTTCCTTACTGCAAAGAAGCTGGACATCAAAAAATCCTGGCCAGTCATCCTGTTTGTGATCTTTACTCCAATGTATTTCCTGATGATGCTGACCGGGCTTACTGAAATACAGTTCGGGTTCATCCTGATCCTCTCGGTTTATCTTTTTTTTGATGAAAAATACATTCCATCTGCAATCATCATTTCTTTTATACCCTTATCCCGTACAGAGGGATACGCACTGATCCCCATATTTTTCCTGGCCCTTCTGATGAAAAAAAAATATACCGCTCTTCCTTTCCTGATCAGCGGTATTCTTTTTTTCAGTATCCTGGGTTATTTTTTCGTCTGGAAAGATTTCTTCTGGATCTTCACTCATTCTCCCTATCCACTGCACCACCCAATCTATATAGAAAAAGGACCATTATTGCATTTCGTAAACTCATCCCCTGAAATTTTCGGGATCCCTTTGCTTATCCTATTCCTGGCCGGGGTGGTGATTTACGGATACCTGTTCTTTAAATCAGACAAAAAGCAAAGATTGCAGGTTTTCTTAGAGATCTGGATGTTGGTGTTACCTGTGTTGTTATTTTTTGCAGTGCATTCCGTGCTATACTGGAAAGCCTGGTATTCATCGATCGGCCTGATCAGGGTAGTGACAGGGGTATTGCCACTGGCAGCAATTGTAAGCCTGAAAGCATACGAATATCTTGAGAAGACCTGTTTCAAGATTATATTTTTCAGGAATGTCTTCCTGTTTACCATTATCATTCTTATCATCCTATCCAATTTCCTTATCCATAGGTTCCCTGTTCAGCTCAGTCCCGGAGAAAAATCAATGAGGGATGCAATAAATTGGTTCAGGAAGGCACCGCATATAAACCAGAAGATCTTATTTACTGATATCGATGTTCCTTTTTTACTCGGAATAGATCCGTATGACGGGTCAAAATGTGAAAAAAAGGTTACTTTAAAATTACTGCTGTCTTACCCAAAGAATACCCTGATGATCTGGGACTCATTTTATGGGATGCATGAATGCAGGGTGCCACTCGATCTGTTGGAAAAATCGGGATCATACAGACTACTTAATGTCTTCAGGCCACATCTAATTCACGATACCTGGTATGACCCGTCCTATCAAATCTGTATCTTCAGAAAAGCACCTTACGGGATCTTTATTGATAACGGACCCATCAGGGATTCGATCATGGCAGAGAATACTAAAGATCATGTTGTGCAATTCATCTATGGTAATATATTTGAAAATCTTACAAAGAAATGGGACCATCAGCATGCCTCATCAGAGGTTTCACGATCGGGATCCGTGTCTTATAAAGTAAGCAGCTGGGAGCAATTTATTTTACCTTTTGAGATCAACCTTTCAAAGATAACTTCACAGAAAAAAGATGTATCGATCAAGGTAAGCTGTTATGTTTATCCGATGCTCTCATTTAAGGAAAATGAAACACGACTTGTGATCACGCTGAAAGAAAAGAACAGATATTATCATTCTCTTTCTTTGGATTCAGTAGCCGGGCAGCTAAATAAATGGAATAAAGTCTCTTTTAAAGTCACTTTCCCTCAAATAAGATCTTCTGACAGCCTGGTAGTCTATTTCTGGCACCTTGGGAAGAAAGAATTCTATATCGATGACCTGAAGATAGAGAGGGTTGTCCCCTGATCAAGGGATGAACGGTTATCAATTAAAACCGGAAATAGATGAAGGGGCTAAATCCTGTTGTGCTGATTGTTGCCTCGCATAGTATGAAAAGCAGGATCGCAATAAAGGTAAAGGTGATCAGCAACCTGTTACCTGGTTTTGTGAACAGTTTTTCCTGCCAATTCTCAATGCTATGGAAACCTCCCCAGAAAGAAAAGAAAATCGCGACACCAATAACGGACCAGAATTTTGAATCAAGCCAGACATTATTTGAAAGTGATTTAAATGAAAACATCCTCCGGATGAAGAAATAGAAATAATCCAGATCCTGAGAGCGGAACAACACCCATCCTATGACTATGACCAAAAAGGTGATAAGAATGGCCGGTACTCTCCCTGTTCTTTTCAAATATTTCAGAAGAAAGAGGCGGTCGAGGATCAGAAATATTCCCTGGTAGACACCCCATAAAATAAAGGTCCATGCTGCGCCGTGCCAAAACCCGCACAAAAGAAATGTCACTGATGTTGCGACCAGATAGATCACCTTATCAGTCCTAAGGTTGAGGTATTTTTCTTTTGGAAGTGCTCTTGAGGTTGAGTAAGCCAACGGCAGGAAGAGATAATCCCTGAACCATGTTGAAAGCGTCATATGCCACCTTCTCCAGAACTCAGTAATACTTCCTGATATGTATGGATTATTGAAGTTCTCAGGCAGCCTGAACCCCAACAGCAAACCAAGTCCGATGGCCATATCAGTATATCCGGAAAAATCAAAATAAACCTGAAAGGTATAAGCAAAAGCGCCCATCCAGGCCAAGCCTGACGATAATTCCAGGGAAGACAGAGAAAAGACCTGGTTGACATAGACTGCAAGCGCATCGGCGATGAGTACTTTTTTAGCAAGGCCGATCATGAACCGAAAAAAGCCAGTAAGCCGGATATCCGTAGTTTCATTTTCCACCCTGTTTGCGATCTGTCCGGAAATCTGTCCCGGCCTTACGATCGGGCCTGAAAGCAACTGCGGGAACATGAAGATATACAATGCATAATCCTGCAGTTTACTGAATGGAGGTGTTGATCCTTTCTTCACATCGAAAGTACAGGCAAGTTTCTGGAATGTGATAAATGAAATGCCAAGCGGCATTATCAGTTGTGTCCACGTGCCGGGTTTGCTTCCAATGTCTTTCAACACCACTGAAAACTGGTCATAGAAGAAGTTCATGTACTTGAAATAGAGGAGGATACCGAGGTTCAGCAGGATGGATGACCAGAACAGGAGTTTCCTCAGAAATCCTTCTGACAGCACCATTTTCCGTATGATGAAAAAATCAACAAGGACCGAAGCAATCACGACGAAAACGAATTTCGGCGCACCCCATGCATAGAAAAAGAGGCTTAGCGCAAGCAGAAAAATATTTTTGAACCGCTTACCGAGAAGATAATAGATCACCAGTGATCCGGGTAGAAAATAGAGTAAGAATATGCTGCTGTTAAAGACCATCTTCGCAAGGTTAATGTGTTTTATCTGCCAGTTCCTGGTCTGCCATATAAATTGCCGCTTCCCGGATCATTTCATTGAGGGGAATATGCTGATCCTCTGCACTTTTCTTAAGATTATTGAGCCAATCCTTTGCATTTCTGATCCGGTTCTCATACCAGACCACCCGTGATCCTGACGGTTCGAGTTCAGCATAAAGACGGTCGATGAAATCAAAACCAATATTCCCATAGCCCGCATTTGTTTGCAGGAAGATAATGATATCCTGGCGGTTAACGGCTTCCATGAAATTCAGTTCACCAATGTTCATAGGTTTTTTAAAGGTCTGCGGATAGATGTCTTTCCCATAATACCAAAACTCATCATTGCGGAACATGTTCTTTATTATCCCGGGGTAGTACCAGGTCCAGAAGAAACTATCGCCAATGACAAGGCCATTGGGCTTTTGCTTAGCCGTATCGCTAATAAAATGGTATTCAGGATATGCATAAGCCGGGTGAGGGATTTCCCAGATCAGGTTCATAGGCTTCCCGATATCGGCATCTTCATCCCTTGCCTTCCTGTCCACTTCTATTTTATCGATAACCAAAGAGGGCATCGGATAGCCGGATCTTATCTTCAGATACCGCATCAGTGAGTCTGCCGCCAATACTGCGCCATAAGTGCTCCAGTGGATACCGGTTTTCGGGTATAGCGGGTAGCGGCTGGTATCTTTCGCTGATCTGAAATAACCGTTGAAATCGACCAGATTGATGCCGGCTTCGGTGCAGCGCCGGATATAATACGAATAATTCGTGTTTTCCTTTTTATTTCTCAGGTAGTAACAGGGTATATATTCAGGATAGAAGGTGCCTTTATCCGGGGCAAAGACGACGAGCAGGAAAATCTTTTTTTCTTTCCAGAGCCAGTCCTGAAGTATCTTCAGCAGCCTGACCTTTTCATTGCAGTATCGTTTCCCGATGAAATTCCTTCCAAGATAAGAGGCAATATATTCTGTACCATAGAGATATCCTTTCTTACCGACCATGAACTTGCTGGCATGGGCAATTGAGAACAAGCTGAAATCGATCTGGTTGTAAAGTCTGACAAAATCGCTTTTAAAGCCTGGATAATCCTCAATATGTTGTCTGAACTGTTCCTGGTATGTACCATTGAACCATGCCGAAACTTTAAAATCAGGTACCTGAGTCATTGTAAAAACCCCATTCAGTTCCTTTGAAGATATCAGTTTTAATTTCTTCTGGATTGCCGGAAAAGCGAGGATCAGCAGAACAAGAATCAATAGGCAATTTTTAACAATCTTCATTGTTCAAAGCTATTCAAATCGCAGACAAAAATCATCAAAATGCAAGGAGAAATATTTAACCAGATTCAGAATCCTATTGGCAAATGTAGAAAAATAAATGTGACGCGTGATGTAAACGGCCACATGGTGGAAGAGGAACAGAGGAACAAGGTGACAGGGTGACAGGGTGAATAATCCAGAAGTCAGAATTTTCTTTCGTTGAATACTACCAGGCTATTTTGTTGTTTTGCCGCCCATTTTTGTAAAGATGCTATCAACAGGTTCCCAGAGTTCTATTTTATTACCATCATTATCCATAATATGGATAAATTTCCCGTATTTAAAATGTTGAATTGTATCTAAGATGGTTACCCCATTTTTCTTTAGATTCTTCACCAGGCCTTCAATGTTTTTAACCCTGTAATTGATCATAAACTCTTTTTGCGAAGGATTGAAATATTTTGTTCTTTGTTCTAAGGGACTCCAATGAAGATAATTGATTTCTCCAGGTCTGTCAGCGTTTCTAAATTCAAAAGATGATCCATATTTGTTTATTGCAAGCCCTAAATTCCTGCCATACCATTCTTTGGTGGCCTGAGGATTTTCCGACTTAAAGAAAATTCCTCCGATACCTGTTACTCCGGGGGTTGTATCGAGTTTAACGAATTGAATCGCTGCAACATTTGCAAATGACTTTGACCACGTTTTTAATATTTTGTACCTGATCTCTTTCGGGATAGCGATGTTTTCGGGGCCCCATTCATAGAAGAAAAGAGCATAATTTCTCACTTTCTCCAGGCCGGGTACAAATGGGATGGCCTCACCGGAAAGATAGCCGTTTCTTTCATCTTTAAGCCCTTCATTGATCGGGAAATTTGCATTGATGGTATCATTTCTCCAAGGCTGCTGCCCGATCCAATGGATTGCTTCTTCTGAAGTATTTACCACCCACTTATAGGACATATCACAGCCATAAGGGAATTTGGTCATATTCTGCTGGGCGCTGATGATTGCACCGGAAGTAAACAGAATGATCAAAACTGCGAAGATTGCTCTTTTGTGCTGTGATATTCGCCTAAAAATTGTGACTGCCGTATAAACCCCGCCAAGCACGATAAAGGGGATCGCATTCAGAATGTAACGGGTCAAGTAATAGTTTATATCTGCAAAGATCAGTACAAGTAAGAGGAAACCGATAAAGACCAGGAATGGTTTAGTATTAAATTCCATCTTCAGTGGTTTTGCCAAAATGCAAAAAAACAACCCTGCAAGGAATGGGTATCCAATGAGCCATCTTCCCTGGTCAAAGAGCATATCATACAGTATCCTTCCGCCCATCTTTTTTAAAGTTTGTATGTCAAAATGTATGTAACCTATATGCTCAGGGAAAAAGAACCATCCTCTCTGGATCTTCTGGATTATTAAGAAGAGTCCAAAAACGAGGACAGGAATCAATCCAATCATCATTAATTTCAGACGTTTAAGAGTGAACAGATCACGGTTGATCAATCCTGAAAAGAAAATGATGGTCAATCCCAATGCCGGTATTACAATTGCAGATTCTTTTGTTAAAAGTGCAAGGGAAGCGCCAATTGCATAAAGAATCCAATTATTCCTGATAATTCCCCAGAGACTGATCAAGGTAAACAAGGTCAGCATCATTTCGGGTACCAACATCGCAGAAAGAGAAAAAAATATAGGTTGAACAGAAAGCAATACTGTTGACAGGGTTGCCACCAGCGGATCGAATTCTTTCCTAGCGAAAAAGTAAAAAACAATCAATGTAGTGAGTGCGAGCAACAGGGCGAAGATATGTCCGCTGATCACAGTATCACCGAAATTTCTAAAAATCAATGCCTCGCAGAAATAAAATAATAAAGGGTGACCACGCGAGAGTAAGGGATCAAGGTCGTTCGGAAGCATACCAATATGTCCGAAATCATTCATCTGCCGCGCACCAGCAACATAGACACCAGCTTCATCCCAGAAGTAAGGAACGCCAATATCACTGATCTTATACAATACAAAAACAATCAACCCGGCAATAAACAGTATCTCTAAGGGATATTTTCTTATAAATCTCATAGCTGAATTATCAGAGGGCATAAGATATGGTTTGACGTAATTAAATATTTCAGTCTTTTCAGGCATCGAAAGTAATAAATCCAGTTAACTTTTGTACTAATAATTCTGCATATTCAGCAATTTCGAAACTGCAAAAGAAATCTTAAATGTGGATCACAAAGGGCTTAATTACGAGCAGCGACACGATTCTGAAAGGGTTGAATTTGCTGGAGTAATATGGAGTGGGTTGAGAAGGTGAATGGTAAACGCTGAGTTGTGAAATCACGGGTATGAACCCCAGGGCAAGCCCTGGATCCTAATTCCGCCCCAAGGGGCGTGGTACCTGCTTGACAGCAGGCAGGTTATACCCTCCGACTTCGTTGGGATTGACTGCCTGACGGCAGTCAGGTTCGACTAATAAATTTTTATTCACTACGTTCAAAAGATTTGAGTCTCCCGAATGTCTTAGACATTTATTCGTACCTGATATTAAGATCATCCAAAAAAAAGGTATTCTTTTCCTTGTTCCAAATATAGAAATTCATCCGGCTATCTCCTGGTAAGCCTACCGGGACATTGAAGGTCCTGAGAACAGTAAACCAGGAACTTGTCTCTCCGGTAAATGGTTCCAGTGGCTGCGATTGCGTATTAACAACTGTGTCGTTCTTTACAAAAGAACAGACAATTAAGGCACCTATGATTCCAGGCTTTGCCTTCTTCACCAAAAGTTTAACCCTGATGAATCCCGGATACTTTCCATTAAAGTCCCAGATCATTGATGTATGATTGCAACTGAATTCATGTTGAGGGTCGATAACCGCACTATAAGCTCCGGAATGTTTAACAGAATCAGTGAGTTTTGTGCCATTGTTAAGTGCATCATTTTCAAAATCATTCCTAAAGGTTGATGGCAGGCTCGACTGGGGAAAGAGGTGGATCCTGTTTATCTGCCTGACATAATAATCCCAATCCCAGGTAGAGCCAAAGTTGCATTTATCAGCGACAAGCGATAGCCTGGCATTGAAATAAGTCATGAAAACAACCGACAGTACAAATAAAACCTGTAATACTATTTTCTTTGAATTAAAAATATCCCGGATCAGGAATCCGAAGGGAATACAAAATACCGGCATAAATTCAATAAAAGCGCGATGCCCGTACCCACAACCATAATACCAGAATCTATAGGCAGCAGCCATATAAGAGATCAGGAGAAAAAATGAAAGGATCAGGATCCCATTACTGTACTTTTTGCAGACAGCAAACAACATGCCGGACATGAAAAACAACATTAGCGGGCTCCAGGGAACAAGCCCATTCAGTGTCGAAAACCATACTTCTACCAGTTTTGGTTGATTCCAGAAGGGAAATCCCTCACCGTATTTTGCATAAAAGAAAGTTCCACGCATAATTTTCCAAAAAACCATTTGTGGGATAAACATTACAAACATGATAGCCAGCAATAGAAAGATATATTTTGGTTGAAGGATCATTTTAATACGGGTCACAATTTCCTTTGCGCTTTTTAAATCCCAGAACAAAAAAATCAATCCGATGAAGCAATTTGTAGGACGAATAACCAACATTATTCCAAAGGCAATTGCCATCAGAAGAAAATGTCTATAGCCGGACGTATCCTTAAGAAATTCTTTCATCGAATAAAGGAAAACTGCAATAACGAAGAAAGAATAGACATGCGACATTAAGGTAACTTCGATGGAGTAGTAGAAAAGGTTGGTTCCTAAGAAAGTCAAAAGTATAAGTATGTATTGCAGGTATTCGGAAAAATAGTTTCTCAGAAATCGTTTCAGAAAAAACAAACCAAGAACAAGATAAAAAACAGAAGCTACATCAAAGGCTTTGTTATAAATCAAGGAAAAACCTCCCATTTCATCGTTTCCAGCTATGACAGAAACAGCATGTGCTGCAAAAAAGAAAGGAGACACCAAAAGTGATACTCCATAAAAATATCCCGTTACAACTTTATTATTTGAATGATCCAGAAAAAAGCCGTTTCCTGATTTTTCATCGATTCCGGCCGGAGCCTTCCTGGCATCAAAATGATAATAAAATGTGGCAGGGAGGTAGACATAGTACCCGGCCATATCTGCCCAGATTTCACTTTGCCAGTTGAGGATTCCTCTTCCCTGGTGTTGCTTTAAGGTCAAGATTGTCGAGAAAACAAACAAACACAAAAAAAACAGTAATTCCAATCTTCTGATAGTTCTATTTTTATCTTTCATGATTGCAAATAAAATCTTAGACATGTAAAATTAATAAATCATATAACATTGATTTTTTCTTTTAAAGTCAGCTCCCGACATGAGTTATGAAAAATACACAAGCCTCCATAAGGCGTGTCTGAATATCGTGAAGATAGGTGACCTGATCTTCATGGCAGGAGGAAATTCGGTTGTTTCGAGGGCGGATCGATATCCGGGTGACGGATTCACCGGGCAATGAGGCAAGGTATGTTTGCATCTCTGGGCCCGGGTGAGGTATGCCCGGGCCTTATTTTTTTGGTCAAAAACGTGCTATAAACTAGGATTTTTCAGCAAAAAAGTGATCCAAAAACGAGAATCTGGACCGGATCGATGGTATCTATGGAAGGGATATAGATTGAATAAAGCTAAAGTACATGTTAGTCGGAGAAAGGGCGGAGACAGGGCGGAGACAGGGCGGAGGCAGGGCGGAGGCAGGGCGGAGGGAGACTGAGGAAAATCCGGAAGTAAAAGTAGCTATCTGATGAAGTGGTTGACCGGCGGGGCACAACGTCACAGGGTTTTAGTTCGACAAGTAGATGAAGGAGAATTAAAAATTAAAAATTACGAAGAAGGGAAATGAAAAAAACATTTTGCATTTTGCCAAAAAAGAAGGTTAAAAATTTAAAGTGTTAAGACTTGGCTGGTGTGCGTCAGCTAAGGC
Source organism: uncultured Bacteroidales bacterium (assembly GCA_963768805.1). Classification (GTDB taxonomy): domain Bacteria; phylum Bacteroidota; class Bacteroidia; order Bacteroidales; family FEN-979; genus FEN-979. The sequence continues at coordinate 315,471 of CAVYJI010000005.1, forward strand.
AGCTGAGAAATATTTTGCTCGTTAAAAACGAGCAGTGAGTCGGCATGCCTGCCTGACGGCAGTCAGGTTCAACTATCAATTTTAATTTACTATGTTCTTAAAATTGAAGTTTCAGGAATAAATTAACTCTGTGGATTTTTATATTTATAAGCTTATTCCTGATCTTTCCCTGGTCATTGGGAGGAGCTATAAGCATGTACAGATTGGAAGCATTACTGCTTCCATTTGTTGTCCTGCTGAAGAAAGCAAAGGCAAGATATCTTTGTGTTATCTTTGTTGTTTTACTCCTTGTGGGGTTGCCAATGAGTTATTTATTTTTCGACTGGTATTTAGTTTAATTCATAAGGGTATCACAGTTTTAAGAGGTGCACTTAATTATAATGAGAAAAATATTCTTAATAATTTGCATTCTGACCTGGACAGGCACGAATGCCCAGCAGTGGGGATTATATACTTTATACAGTGTAGCAGGCTCCCATACTGCATTTCTGATCGACACGAACAGTAACAATTATAAAACGTGGACTTTTGCCGGCAATAAAAGAACCAGCTTTACTTCCTATTTAATTCCCGGGGATACTCTTATAAGAACTGTCGATTACACGGGCAATCAGATCAGCGATGGCACTATTTCAGGCGAGGTTCAAAAGGTTGACTGGAATAACAATGTGGATTGGGACTTCATTTATTCCACAGATTCAACAGTTCTGCACCATGATATTCATCCTATGCCTAACGGAAATGTCCTAATGATCGCAATGGATGTTAAGACTGCATCCGAAGGTATACAGGCAGGAGCTTCTTTAAGTATGGTGAGGCATTCGGATAAGATCATTGAGGTGCAGCCAATCGGTCCCACAACCGGGACTATCGTATGGGAATGGAAGCTTTGGGATCATCTGTGCCAGGATTATGATGCGACAAAGGACAATTACGTCCAGTCCATATCTCAAAACCCACAATTGATAAATATCAATTACAACAATTCGCTCGATTTTATCCATACGAATGGAATTGATTACAATGCCGCGCTTGACCAGATCACGTTCAGCTCTTATGCTTTCAGCGAGATCTATGTTATCGATCACAGCACTACCACAGCAGAAGCAGCAGGCCATACCGGCGGAAATTCAGGTCATGGCGGAGATATCCTTTACAGGTGGGGCAACCCGGCTGCTTATGAAACCAGTGGCCCGACTGATTTCAACATAGTACACAATGCCCATTGGGAACCCTCTGATAGTCCATTTTACCCCAATTATCTATGCGGATTTAATAATCAAGGGGGTTCCGGAGGGCATTCCTGTGTCGATATTTTTTGTCCTCCCTATGATGGATATAATTATTCAAAGACTCCTGGTCAGGCATATGCCCCTGCAACTTATTCATGGCGTTACACGGCCTCCTGTCAAAATCAAAATGAGGGTTCTTCGCAGCAATTACCCAATGGTAATTCATTGGTTTGTCTTACCGTCTGCATTTCGATCATTGAAGTTGATTCTAATGGAACGACGCTATGGTCGGTAAACCCTGGCGGGAAAGTTTCCAATGCCATGCGTTATTCCGAATGTTATGTCAGGGGCCCGGTAGCTTATGCCAGCGCTTCATCCCTGGAAGTATCAAGTGGCGCACAGGATACTTTATTTTCCCATGCTACTTCGGTTACGGAAAGCAACCCGGCTTACACTTATTCCTGGACATCAGTTCCACCGGGATTTACATCTTCACTTCAAAATCCCATCCTGACGCCCGTATCCACAGCGACATATATTGTCAACATTACAGATACTAACCTGGGATGTTCGGATACTGCCTCGGTTACTGTTCAGGTGGTTCTGACCGGAATCAATGATCAGGCCGGTCTCAAAAATGAACCTGTAATTTATCCGAATCCGACAAGTGGAATTATAAATATCAAAGGAGATCCTGCAGGAGAAAAAGATCTGGAAATAACAGTCCATAATGTATATGGAGAAACTATCCTGAATGTAAAGAATTCACCGACACTTGATTTATCCGGCTTCACAAATGGTATTTATTATCTGACAGTCAGATACGCGAAATCCAAAATATCGAATTACAAAATAGTAAAGATCGAAAAATAATTCACTGACTCAGAATTGTGATTATCATGAAAGAATTTATTTGCATATTAATGTTCTTGTTCCCAGTTGTTGCGTTTCCGCAATGGAGATGGCAGAACCCATTGCCTTGTGGAAATTCCCTGAGTTCAGTTTATTTTACGGATAACAATACAGGTTATGCTGTGGGTTTTACAGGAACCATCCTGAAGACCATTGATGGAGGAGCAACATGGACGATTTATTCAAGTGGACCAACTAATTGGTTATGCTCAGTTTATTTTACGAATGCCAGTACCGGATTTGTGGCTGGTAATAATGGATCAAGTGGACTAATATTAGAAACCACGGATGCAGGAACAACATGGAATACAATATATAGTGGAACAGGTAATACATTATTATCAATCTATTTTCCTGATGTCGATAACGGGTATGCAGTAGGTGTTTTTGGAATTATTGTCAAAACCACCAATGCCGGTTCAACATGGACTACATTGACAAGTGGAACAACAGGAAATTTAAATTCGGTTTTCTTCACTGATGACAATACAGGATATACAGTAAGTGATAACGGTAACATCTATAAAACCATCAATGGTGGATCCACATGGGATACTTTATCGAGCGGAACGACTAATATCCTTAACTCAGTTTTTTTTACCGATGCAAGTACGGGCTATGTTGCAGGAGAAGGAGGATCTTTATTAAAAACGATCAATGCAGGCGTGACTTGGACTATTGATACAAGCGGATTGGGGCATTTGGCTATTTTTGATGCTTTTCAATCAATCTACTTTACTGATGCCAATACGGGATATGTGACGGATCGTTTTGTTGGAAACATTTATAAAACCACAAATGCAGGAACAACATGGACCACAATTTCAAATGGAACAAATGATGTGGGATTATATTCAATTCATTTTCCTGATGCCGATACGGGTTATGCGGTAGGTGGGTCTGGGGTCATCGTAAAAACCATCAATGCTGGCATAAGTTGGACTCCATTATCAAAAGGAACAACCCAAGAATTAAATTCTATTTATTTCCCGTCTGCCAGTACGGGTTATGCAGTGGGTGAAAATGGAGTCATAATGAAAACTACAAATGGAGGCACAGACTGGAATTCTTCATATACATATTGTGGTGGCGCGTTTTATTCAGTGTACTTTACCGATGACAATATGGGATATACAGTAGGTGGTCTCGGTTTTATTAAAAAAACGGTAGATGGAGGAACTTCATGGACGCAATTACCAAGCGGAACGTCCAATACTTTGAATTCGGTTTTCTTCACTGATGCCAATACAGGTTATTGTGTAGGTGGAAATGTAAATTATCAGAACGGATTAATTCTAAAGACCATTGATGCAGGTGTGACATGGACATCAACCCCAATACCTTATATTTTAAACTCAGTCTACTTTCCTGATTCAAGTACAGGATACGCCGTAGGGTCTACTTCCAGTGTTGGTGCTGGAATAATATTAAAAACTATGGATGGAGGTACAATATGGAATGAATTATCGACTATAGCGGACTATCCTTTATATTCAGTTTATTTTACCGATGCCAATACAGGTTATGTGGTGGGTGATATGGGAATTATCATGAAAACTATCAACGGAGGAACAACTTGGATGAATCAACAGAGTGGAACAATTGATCTATTTAATTCAGTTTTCTTTCCCACCTCTAATAAAGGTTATGTCGTGGGTTATGGGGATATATTAAAAACTTTGAATGGTGGAATAACCTGGACACTCGATTCGAGCGGAACATGGAATACACTGAATTCAGTATTTTTTACAGATTCTACAACAGGTTATATAGTGGGTTTGGCCGGAACTATATTAAAAACCGGTAATGGAGGTACTGATTATGTTGAAGAACATAAAACGATCTCAGATCGTTTCACCCTCTGGCCAAACCCGGCAAAAGACAAGTGCAAAGTGCAATGTGCAAAATGCAATATTAATAACATTGAAATTTTCAATTTGACCGGAGAGAAGGTTTATGGGACAGATGTTTCATCGGGGACAGGCAATGCGGTTGAATTAGATTTTGATCTTCCGACGGGGATTTATTTTGTGAAGATCAAGACGGGAAATGGAGTCGAAGTTAAAAAACTGGTAATTGAGTGATACCGATGCCGGAAAGAGAAATAAGCTCAAAAAGAAAAGAAATTCCCTTAACCCTGTTTTCCTGAAAATCATTATCTGTGATTACTTAAGGAACCTCTTATTAAAGATGTTATACTTTAGTAAACAATACACTGCATGAATTGCGTCTTTCATCCTGATCTTCTTCCCTTCTTCATATGTCCTTCCATAATAGGATATGCCGACTTCATAAATACGGATCCCTTTAAAACGAACGATCTTTGAAGTGACTTCAGGTTCGAAGCCAAACCTTTTTTCTTTAAACAGGATCTTCTTCAGAAACTCTGCCCGGAATAGCTTATAGCAGGTCTCCATATCGGTGAGGTTCAGGTTGGTGAACATATTGGAAAGAGTGGTCAGGAAACGGTTCCCTACTGAATGCCAGAAAAAAAGGATACGGTGGGGGTTGCCACCCATGAAGCGGGACCCATAGACGACATCTGCGAAGCCATCCAAGACAGGTTTAAGGAGTATGTTGTATTCGCCAGGGTCATATTCAAGATCGGCATCCTGGATGATGATATAATCACCCGCAGCAAGTTCTATTCCTTTGTGGATTGCAGCACCCTTGCCCATGTTGACCGGTTGATCGAACAGATGGATATCAGCTTCCGGGTGGCGGAGGATATATTCTGTGACGACCTTTCCTGTTTCATCCTTGCTGCAGTCATTCACAATGATCAGTTCTTTCCGGAGCCCTCCGGCAAGGTTTACGGCTAAAACTTTATCAAGGACTGTTTTAATGGTCCCGGCTTCATTGTAAGCAGGAATAAGGATGGACAGCTTTTGAGCGCACATAGTATGAGAATTACTTCCAAAAATATGAATTTCCCTGATTGAAAGGTCATTCAAAGAAATAAACCCTTTTCACCCTCCCGGAAATACCGGTCAGGATCTCATAAGGGATGGTACCAAGGTCATTGGCCAGATGTTTAATGGAGTAGTCGTCACCGAAAATGATCACTTCATCGCCGTCCCTGACCGCATGCTCACCCGGAGAATCAAACTGGTCAGTGATATCCACCATACAGTTATCCATGCTGATATTCCCGATCGTTTTAACCAGACGACCGTTGATCATCACTTTACCTACGCCATTGCCCAGTCTCCGGCTGAAACCGTCGGCATAGCCGATGGGGATAATGGCGATGACCCTATCTGTAATTGCCAGGCCTTTCCTGTTATACCCGATGGTATCACCTGCTTTAACTTTTTTGATCTGTGAAATGACAGACCTCAGCGTGCTGACGTTTCTCAGGAACCGTTGTTCTTCATCATTGAACCCAATGCCATACAGACCTATTCCCAGCCGGACCATTTCCATCTGGGCATCCGGGAAACGGCTTATACCCGCAGAGTTGAGGATGTGCGAAAGAAATGAATAGCCAAGCCGTGTTCTCATCTTTTCAACAACTTCTTTTAAACAGCTGACCTGGCTTAGCGTAAAATCATCTTCAACAGGATCTTCGCTGGCAGCAAGGTGTGAAAATACAGATTGCACGCGGAGTTCAGTATTGTTCTTTAACCGTTGTACCAGGTCATCAACATCGGAGGGATCAAATCCAAGCCGGTGCATGCCTGTATCTATTTTCAGGTGGATTGGCAGTGGTATCCTGGATTCCTCCTGATCTTTGACTGCCTTTTCAAGCAGGCCGAGTAAACGGAAGCTGTATATTTCAGGCTCGAGGTTGTACTGAAGAAGCAGGTCAAGACTTTGTTCTTCAGGGTTCATTACCATTACAGGGATCGTGATGCCTGCCTTGCGAAGTCCGATACCTTCATCGGTATATGCAACGGCAAGGTAATCCACACGGTGGAACTGCAAAAGGTTGGCAATCTCAAAACTGCCGCTGCCATAAGAGAAGGCTTTCACCATAGCCATTGTTTTGGTTCCCGGCAGCAATTTTGACCTGTAATAGTTCAGGTTGTGTATGAGTGCATCGAGGTGGATCTCAAGAACAGTTTCGTGCGATTTTTGCTGAAGCGCCAGGCTGATCCTTTCGAACCCAAATATCCGTGCGCCTTTCAGAAGTATTGTTTCATCGTGCAGGGAAGAAAATGGAAACCGGTCAAAGAATTCGTCGGTGGAAGTGAAAAATGTTTTTTCCATAGGAAATTGTGCTGCCTGCCGGCTTATCCCGTTTCCGATGCCGATGATCCGGGATATTCCTTTCCCTTTCAGGATACCGGAGATCTCACGATAAAGGCTTACAGAATCGCGTCCGGTCTGAAGGATATCTGAGAGGATGACGGTTTTTTTTGCATGCTGTGTCTGCTGGTTCAAAAAGTCGAGGGCGATCCCGAGGGAATTGATATCAGAGTTATAGCTGTCGTTTATCAATGTACAATGGTTGATGGCCTCTTTGAGCTCAAGGCGCATGGCAATCGTAACCAGGGCTTTCATCCGGGCTGAGATGATCCCAGGTTCAAATCCCAGGAGGAGCATCAGTGCCCAGCAGTGAATGGCATTTTCGATGGAAGCTTCGTCGGTAAAAGGGAGTATCACTGACATTTCCCTGTTTTTGAAGATACCTGTGAGTTTGGTTTCCGTTGAACTGACAGGGGTGATATGGATAACCTGAAGTCCGGCTTCCTGTTCACGGCTCCATGTGAACTTTTTTACCTTCTTAAGGGAAGGTTCCCGTATGACCTTGTTATGAATCAGTTCATGGTCCCTGCAATAGACCAGGGTATCTGAATTGACAAAGAGCTTAAGTTTCTCTTCCACTTTCTGTTCAAGGCCGGTGAAACCTTCATCATGGGCATGGCCGATATTGGTGAAGATACCTATGGAAGGCCGGATCATGGGTTCCAGTTTTTCCATTTCGCCGGGAAGGGAAATCCCGGCTTCAAACAAGGCGAGGTCATTACCCGGTTCCATTTTCAAGACTGAGAGGGGGACGCCGATCTGGGAATTATAGCTTTTCGGGCTCCTGACAATTTTCTTATCACGGTTCATCAGCTGGAAGAGCCATTCTTTTACTATGGTCTTTCCATTGCTCCCCGTGATGCCGATGACAGGAATACTAAAGCGGGACCGATGAACGGCGGCCAGTTTCTGCAGTGCAACAAGTGTATTTTCGACGAGGATAAAGCTGGCATCAGGAAAGGTTTTGTCCTGTCTATCATTATTTCCAGGCAGATATCCTGTCTGATAAGGCAAAGAAGAAACCAGAAAATTCCTGACCCCTTTATCATAGAGCTCTTCAATATACCTGTGTCCGTCATTTCTTTCGGTGACGATGGCAACAAAAAGTGCTGATCCGGGGTGAATAATGCGACGGCTGTCGATAAGGATCTCATCAACAGAAACAGGTTCTTTCTTATTTGTCAGAAGGGTGCCATTCGTGTGGAATGCTATTTCCGAAAGAGCGTATGAAAAGTCCATCACTGCTGGGGGCTTTCGGGTTCGACCGGCTTGGGGTTCAGGGCATTGGCAGCAAGTTCATCATATGCAAGACGATTGGTAAATATGGTGCATGCAAGGTAAACGGCGTTGCGGAATGCTTCGGGGCTTGCTTCATTTTTGCCGGCCAGTTCATATGCGGTACCATGGGCAGGAGAGGTTCTAACGAAGGGCAGTCCTGCAGTAAAGTTGACACCCTCGTCAAAAGAAAGCAATTTAAAGGGTATCATTCCCTGGTCATGATAAACTGCCAGGATACCATCAAAATGATGGAAGGCGCCTGAACCAAAAAACCCGTCTGCCGGATAAGGACCGAAGACGAGGTTTTGCTGCTGATAAGCTTTTTCAATAGCAGGTTTCAGGATAGTATTATCTTCATTCCCGATGATCCCATTATCGCCTGCGTGCGGGTTCAAAGCGAGGACTGCAATGCGCGGTTTCTGGATGCTGAAATCGCGTATCAGTGAATTATTCATGATATTGATCTTATGCATCACGAGGTCTTCCGTCAAAGAAGATGTCACTTTATCGATGGGGATGTGACCTGTGATCACCCCAATGCGAACCGTGTTACTGACCATGAGCATAAGATAATCGGAAACACCTGCTTTGCTTGCCAGGTATTCGGTATGACCGGGGAAAGTAAAACCGGGTGACTGGATATTTTGTTTGTTAATGGGAGCGGTAACGAGCACGTCAAGATTATGGCTCAGAAGATCGTTGATGGCCATTTCGAGAGAGAGCAATGAAAGTTCACCTGCAATGGGTGTTGATTTTCCGAGGTCGATCTTGACCTCATCTTCCACGATATTGATGATGTTGGGACGGCGGGGATGGGAAAGGTCAGCTTTTTTTACAAGGTTGAAATTAAAATCGGGGATATTCAGGGTTTTCCGGTGATAAGATGCTACTTTAGAAGATCCATAAACTATCATAGTATAAGCCTCCATCAATCGCTGATCCTGAAGGGTCTTGATAATGATCTCATAGCCGATGCCATTTATATCTCCATGTGTTATGCCAACTCTTATCCTTTGTTCTTTTTCAGGGGTTTGATTCATAATTACTGTTTTTACAAATATATTGGTTTATCATTCTGACACTTCAGGGACAGCTGTTATTGTGCTTGTTGTTTCACCTGATTCCTGATAAAATCGAATAACAGCCTCACTCCTACTCCGCTACCTCCCTGTCCGCGGTAAGAATCTCTTTTTTCAAGGAATGCCGGGCCTGCTATATCGAGGTGAATGTATGGATAATCAGTAAATCTCTCGAGGAATTTCCCTGCCGTTATCGTACCGGCTTCCGGGGGACCAATATTTTTAATATCGGCCACGCTGGATTTCAACCCTTCTTCATATTCTTCCCAGGAGGGGAATTCGACAAGGCGTTCACAGGTCTCCAATCCGGATCTTTTTAAAAGTTCTAGTTCCTTTGCAGCTTTTAGCTGCATGGCTACAATCCCATACCTGCCAACTGCACGCAAGGCTGCCCCGGTGAGGGTCGCGATGTCGATGACCAGGGCGGGATCATATTTTTTGGCGTGGTTCAGGGCGTCAGCCAGTATCAGTCGTCCTTCCGCATCTGTATTCAAGACTTCGACTGTCATTCCGTTCTGCATGGTGATTATATCGCCGGGGACGATGGCTTTGGGCCCGGGTCTATTATCGGTTGCAGGCATCAGGCCAATGACATGAACGGGCAGCCGGGCTGTGGCAATCGCATAGATGGCAGAGGCAACGGCAGCAGCGCCTGACATGTCATCTTTCATGGTACTCATTGAATCACCGGGTTTCAGGTTCATCCCACCTGAATCAAAAACGACTCCCTTTCCGGCAAATACAAATGGTTTTTTATTCACAGCATCCTTTGGGTTCCACTCCATGATGGTAAATGTAGGCGGTACCTCACTACCTTTGTTCACTGCAAGGAGTCCACCCATCTGAAGTGCTTCTATCCTGCTCTTATTGAGCACCTCGACCCTGGCCCCACATTCCTTTGCCATCTTTCCGACCTCACGGGCAAAGGTTATTGCCGTAAGAAAAGAATTAGGCTCATTGATCAGGGTTCGACAACGAAAGACGGCATCCGTCACTGCGATAAGGTCATGTATTCCGGTGTTCTTTATTTTTCGGGAGAAGAGACGGATGGTTTCCAGGGAGATCTCTTTCTCTTTTTTCCCTTTGTATTTCAGGAACCGGTATTGCCCGAGAATCATACCTTCGGCAAATGCCATTACTTCGACCGGCATATCAGCCGTATCATAAAGGACAACCTGACTATGCTTTAACTCATTAAGCAATGATCCAAAACTGTCTCCTGATCTTCTCAGGCTTTCTTTTCCTTTGTAGGGATCGTTTTCTTCTTTTATCACCTGAACGAAAAGCCAGTGATCCAGGCGGTTGAAGGAGAAAAAAACCTGTTTATCCTTTTCATTTTGCCGGGAGATATAGCCAAGCTCATCTTTATTGAAAAAGCCTTCTGGCAAACCACCAGGCCGGGGAGTAAGGAAAATGATATCAGACTTTGCGGGGATCCTTGAAATTTTAACAAGTTCGGGATGCATGATTTTTAGTATTTTTGGGATGGTAATTATGCGCAAAGGTAATAAAATTTGCCCCTTTCGTATATAGCTTCAAGGCCACAAACCTATATGAACCCGGATCTGCTTATCACGAAAGCCCTGAGACTTGAATTTCTGAATAGTTCCCAGGCACTTGAATTGTATCAGCGTTTACCCTTAGGTGATCTGATCTATGTTGCCAATGAACTGAGGAAGATCCACCATCCGGATGACAAGGTAACCTGGATCATCGACCGGAATGTAAACATCACAAACGCCTGTATATCAGGATGCAAATTTTGCAATTTCTACCGCCCGGCAGGCAGCAAGCAGGTTTACATCACAACCCTTGAGGAATATGCTTCGAAGATCGAGGAGATGAAATGCATTGGCGGCGACCAGCTATTATTACAGGGGGGGATGCATCCAAAGCTCGGTCTTGACTGGTATGTTGATCTTTTTAAAAACCTGAGACAAATATACCCCGGGTTAAAGCTTCATGCGCTGGGGCCTCCCGAGGTGGTTCACCTTGCAAAGATGGATTCACTGAGTTATACAGAAGTGCTGAAAAGACTTATGAAAGCAGGCCTCAGCAGTCTTCCGGGTGCGGGGGCTGAAATACTTTCAGACAGGGTCAGGAAGATCTTATCACCGGTAAAGTGTTCAGTAAAGGAATGGCTGGATGTAATGAGGTCAGCCCACAAGCTGGGGCTGACCACTTCAGCGACGATGATGTTTGGCCATATAGAAACCCTGGAAGAGCGGATGATGCACCTGGTGCGCATCCGCGAGGTACAGGCTGAAAAACCTGCAGGCGTCAAGGGATTTATTTCATTTATCCCATGGCCTTTCCAGGATAAAGGGACTGTGCTTGCAAAGAAATCGGGAATCAGGAATAAGGTGACGCCAGAAGAATATATCCGTATGATCGCAATCAGCAGGATCATGCTTTCCAATATCCCGAACATACAGGCCTCCTGGCTGACCGTGGGAAAAGAAACAGGGCAGCTATGCCTGCATGCAGGAGCCAATGATTTCGGGTCAATTATGATCGAGGAGAATGTAGTTTCCGTTGCCGGCGCCACTCATAAATTTGATGCCAAAGGCATCCAGGAGGCCATTCGCGAAGCGGGATTCAAACCTCTGCGGAGGAATCAGCAATTTGAACCTGCTTAGTTCACTCCATGTTCCTGACAGAATGCAATACCATCTTGTCAAGATCAAGTGCAACGAGAAAACCCAAGCCCGGATAGTTGGTGTAGACACATCCCCCGTCAAGGTTATACACAATTGCACCAGGATCACTCAGCCGTTCCCGGATTGAAGACAAGGATACAGGGGTGTGGCCATGAATCAGCTTTCTGCCGCTGAGCAGATCAGGGGGGACATTCTCGCTCCTTGTCCAAAGAAGGGTTTCCGTATCGCTGAAAGGATCTTCGCTGAGGGTATCCAGGCCTGCGTGAACGAATAAAAAGTCACCGGTTTCTTCATACAGTGGCCATGTTTTTATGAAATCAATGTAATCCTGGGGGATCAATGAGACTGATCTCCATTTATCTACCTGTGACCTGGCCACTCCAAAACTCAGCAGTGTCTGTGCACAACCATTCAGGGTCCATAACCGGAAATATTCTTCATCTTCCAGCGAGCGGAGCATCATAAACTCATGATTGCCCATGACCGGTTTCACTGTCATGGTAGCCGAAAGCTCCCTGATATAATCGATCACGGCTTTGCTTTCTTTTCCACGGTCGATGAGATCGCCGAGAAGGAATAAAGTGTCAGACGGGTTCAGGTGAAGTTCTTCTTCCACAAGGTACCTGAAAGTACGGAAGCAACCATGGATATCGCCGATCACGAACCTTCTTCCTTCAAGCATGGAGATGATTCAAGATATGAGCAGTAGCACCTTCGTGACTTCTGACATAAGCGTTGCAGATCCCCGAGATCCGGTCGTGTTCACCGGGAACATCTGCAATGTGCATGATTGCTTTGTCAAGATCTTCTTCACTTTTAATGCTGAAGGCGCCTCCTGCAAGGAGCAAATCCATGGCCTCACGGAACCGGGTATAATTGGGGCCGAATATCACCGGTACGCCGAAGGCGGCAGGTTCAAGGATGTTATGGATCCCAACACCAAAGCCCCCGCCGATGTACGCGATAAATGCATACCGATAGAGGTAAGCCAGGATCCCGATGCTGTCTATAACCAGGATACGGGCTTCACGTTTCTCAGTTTTGTCTGACTGTGAGAACCTCAAACTACCAGGTCCTAATTGAGATATCAGCCCATTGATCCGTTCCTTATTTACCTCATGAGGGGCAATAATAAATTTAAATTCAGACTTGTTCCCGAGTATGAACGGAAGCAGGATCTTCTCATCCTCATACCATGTGCTTCCTGCAAGAATTATGCGGGAATCCCCGCAAAACTCCTCTATCCCCTCAATTGATCTCTTTTGCCTGACGATGGCGCTTACCCTGTCAAACCGCGTATCCCCTGTGACTGAAACCTGACTGATGCCGATCTTACGGAGCAATTTTTCAGAATCTTCATCCTGGACAAAAAACCAGCTAAGGTTGTTCAGTTGTTTCCTGAACCAAAACCCCCATCCCCTGAAAAATTGCTGAGAGGGTCGGAAGATTGCAGAAACCATAAAGGTTGGAATTCCTTTTTGTTTTAAAATAGCCAGGTAGTTGTACCAATATTCATATTTTATGAAGAAAACGATATCGGGAGAAAGTACTTTTATAAATTTTGCTGCAACTCCGGGTAAATCGGGAGGAAGATAGAAAATATGATCTGCGCCGGCAAAATTTTTCCGGATCTCATACCCGGAAGGAGAAAAGAAAGTCAAAACAACCAGGTGATCAGGAAAAGCATTCCTGAATCCATCGATCAGCGGCCTGCCCTGTTCAAATTCGCCGAGGCTGGCACAATGAAACCAGGCGATCTTTCTCTTGTCCTGGTTTCCTGCAAGTTCATTTTCTATCTTTATAATAATATTCTTTCTTCCTTTCACCCATAGTCGTGCTTTTTCGTTAACGAAGGAAGCTAAGTTGATCCCTAAAACATAGAAAACAATGAATATGTTATAAAGAAAGAACAAAGTGCGGATCTCGTTTGAATGAAACTTCTTAAATGCTTATCCGGTAACTATTTATTATGAACCCCAATCAATAAAGATAATAATCTTTGGGTCTTCTTTTATAGAACGGTATTATCCATTTTACATTTGCGCCATAAAACTGAGTGGAAAGCGAGCTTTTATCCTGTTTCCCGGTATCGAAATTCAATTCTCTCCGGTACCTGGTCCATGCCTGGGTGAATTCAAAACCAACGAAAAAGTTGATCAGCCGTGAATCGCTCAGGAACAGATACCCAATGGAACCTGTCACGACCCAACCGTTGTTCAACCTGTCATATCCCTTCTTATAATCTCCATCAATCGGAGGTGTGTCGCCACTACCATCATGTATCCTGATCATGTCCTGCATAAAACCACCTCCGGCCAATATCACAGGTCCTGAATTCGGGTTAGGTGAAAGAACCGGGAAAAGCTTGCCAAATTTTGCCAGGATATTAAAACCGGTTTCACCATAACCGATGTCTGAATAATATCCATTGGCGTCGATAACAAATCCATCGGGTGTAGAAATATTCTTTAATAAAGAATCGGTGCCTTTTACGTTGGTACCGAAGATATAATTTCCTTCTGCAGAGAACAGCCAGTTTGACTTTAATTTAAACATAAATCCACCCCCAACCACAGAGTTGCCCCCGAACCTGGTAGCCAGGCCTCCAAATGGCCACTGATAGGAATAATTAGCAAAAAACATCGGGACGAAGATGGAGGAATCCTTTATACTGACCTGCGAAAACACCTGGCTGATAAAGAATTGAAAAATGACAAGGGGGAGTAAAATTTTTCTGAACATGAGGCAGAGGTGTAATAATGTTGCATTAAATAAACTTAGTTGATCTATTTTGACAGTTTAATTATGAGTCCTGCTTTAACAAACAACGAAGAAACATTCAGTTTCGTGTCATAGTTAATTGGCGCTGAATAAATAAATCTGCCGGTTGTGGTATCCACTCCGATAATCTGTGCGCCATACTGGCGATGGATTGCGGGACTACCGAACAAGTATTCAATATCAGCTTTCACTGTTAAATGGCGGGAAACAGCATATCCTGCACCGACCTGGACACCATAGGCGAACCCGGTTCCTGTGTTTGAATCCAAGGACTTATAAACAGGATCCATTGTACCGAATAAAGGGCTTGAAGAAATAACAATCCCGACAAGGGCTTTTCCTTCAATACATAACTTATGAACGAACTTCATAAAAACGAGTCCAGCCATAAGGTAATTATTGGTCCAGGCGCCTGTGCCCAACGGCTGGCTCATTCCGGACAAGGTATCATTTTTCACAGAACTATTCAATGGATTTCTCTGGAATGTATATTGAACAGCCAGGCCAAAGTCGTTTTTACCGAGCCAGTCAAGGTTGATCTGAGCCAAGAAACCCGGGGCAGCAAACCCTGCACCGGAATTATTCACATTGACATTGGTATAAGCCCCAAGAGGGTAAGTAAATCCCCCTGAGACATCGAGGAAGATCCTGTTGGCCGGGACAGAGTCAGTTTTTTTAATGACCCCCTGCGAAAAGACCAGGAATTGCAGGAATAAAAAGCAAGACAAAAGGAAAACTTTTCTCATAAAATGAGATTATGATCTACAAAAGTAAACGTTTTTTCCATCCGGGGTACAGTGACAGAGACCAGGATATTTTCAGTTCCCCACCCTGATCGTTTCCCATCCAGAATCCGGATTTTTTTTATCTTTGTCAAGATTTCCCATTTATTAACATTCCAGGTTTGAAAAGGCAAGTCCTGCTTATGATCATTGCTTTCACTACATTGTATGCGATGCCACAGGTAGTTTACCAGGATTTGACCAATACAGGAATATATGATTTTATGGATGAGTTGGCAAACCTTAAGATCATCGATCTCACCTCTGTTACGAAACCTTATACCCGTATGTTTATCGCCCATAAGCTGGAACAAGCCAAAACCTGCAGGGAAAAACTGAATAAACGTCAGAATAATGAACTGGATTTTTATCTAATGGATTATAATCTCGATTTACAGCCTGACCTGAAATATTTTAAACAGACAAAAGGTTTATTTCATTCCAAAGAACATTTTGGTATTCCTATAAGTCCATTGGGGTTCGTTTACAAGGATTCCATTTTTACCTTTTCACTCAGGCCGATCTGGGGGATCAATGGCTTTGTCACTCAAAATGACAACGATCATATGTATCACCGGTGGGGCGGGGCTGAAATTTCCGGCAGCATAGGAATGCATTTCGGCTTCTATGCGAGCCTCAGGGATAATCATGAAAGCGATCTGCTGGTGCTACCACAGTACCTGACACAGGAAGAGGGGGCTGCCTGGAAGGAGTCGACCAATGGAGGAGATTACAGTGAGATGCGTGGAGGAATTTCATTTGCCTGGAACTGGGGATCGGTGTTACTGGCCAAAGATCATTTTCAGTGGGGTGATTCATATCATGGACCGATTATTTTTTCAGGGAGGACGCCTTCATTTCCATATTTCCAGCTCCAGATGAAACCGGTTAAATGGTTTGATTTCACTTTCATTAACGGATGGCTCATTTCGGAAGTGGTAGATTCGTCTCAATCCTACAAAGAACCAAATGGATGGAGGGAATATTTTTTCAGAAAATTCCTTTCAGCTTGCATCATGACCTTTACTCCCTGGAGCAACCTGAATATTTCCATCGGCAATTCCGTGATCTCTTCTTCGAAGAATTACGATCCTGGATATCTCAGTCCTTTTCTTTTTTATGTGGATCCTCCATCCACCGGCGATTCAGCACAAAAGGCGCATTATGGGAGAAATAACCAACTCTTTTTCAATATCAGTTCAAGGCAGATCAGGCATTTGCACCTTTATGCTTCCGTTTTTGTCGACGGGCTGGGATCAAAAAAATCCGGTGACAGCACTGCTTTTAACTATATCAGTTGGAAAGGCGGTTTCAGGGCAAGCAATCTCCTGAACCAAAATCTGACCTTCACTGCTGAATATACCAGGTCTACTCATCATACATATACTGATTCTGTTTCGACACTTTCATTTGAATCCAACCAGTACGATCTGGGAAGTTACCTGAAAGACAATTCGCAGGAAGTTTTTCTTTCATTGGGATACCGGCCGGTACGCGGGTTATTGTTTGAGCTTTCGTGGAACTGGGCAGAGCATGGCGGATCAAAAGATACGAAAACACTTGAAACTGTCGTTTGGAGTTACGATGATATAAAAATGGAAGTTACTTATGAATTTATCAATAATGCTTATGTCAGTATTGCATATGAGAATCTTAGTTTAACCGGAGATCCTGCATTATCTCCACCTGTTTTTTTCGGGTATCATAATATTATTTCAGGTGGAATCAATATCGGTTTTTAACAGTCTTTTTTATATAAAATCTTACAAACAATAACAATAAAAATCAGTAAACTATGAGAAAATCACTATTAATCACTGGAATGATGCTATTCCTGATCACAGGTTCCGTATTGCGATCGTCGGCATGTACTAACTTTTTATTCACGAAGGGAGCGACGACAGACGGATCGGTGATGATCACCTATTCAGCGGATTCACATACTCTTTACGGAGAGTTATATTACAAGCCGGCCAAGGATTATCCGGCAGGGACGATGGTAGACGTTATTGAATGGGATACAGGGAAAAAGCTAGGAAAGATCCCGCAGGTGCGTCATACATATTCTGTTGTAGGAAATATGAATGAATACCAGGTTGCATTGGGAGAGACTACTTATGGAGGGCGTGATGAACTTCAGCACCAGAAGGTAGCCATCCTTGACTACGGGTCAATGATGTATATTGCATTGCAGCGTGCGAAAAGCGCCCGTGAAGCTTTGCAGGTCATGACCGATCTCGTTGAAAAGTACGGCTATTGCAGCGAAGGTGAATCCATTTCTGTTTCAGATAAAAACGAAGCCTGGATCTTTGAGATCATCGGCAAAGGAGATAATGAAAAAGGTGCAGTATGGGTGGCCCGCCGCCTACCTGACGGTTATATTTGCGGACATGCCAACCAGGCACGCATTACTCAGTTCCCGTTGAACGATCCTGCAAACTGCATCTATTCGAAAGACGTCATTACTTTTGCCCGTGCAAAAGGATGGTTTGACGGAAAAGATGAAGAGTTCAGCTTCTCAGACACTTATGACCCGGTAACATTCACCGGAGCAAGGGCTTGCGAAGCCCGGGTCTGGGCTATGTTCAACCATGTAAACAGCGACATGGGCCAATATGAAGATTATGTCATGGGATATGTCACCAAAGGGAAATGGGGGTATGCCACAAACAGAATGCCCCTGTGGATCAAGCCGGATAAGAAGATCTCTGTCCATGATGCCATGCAACTCATGCGTGATCATTTTGAAGGAACCAAGATGGATATGACCCATGATATTGGTGCCGGACCTTTTGATTGTCCATACCGCTGGCGCCCGATGTACTGGACCACTGACAGTGTCAATTATTTTGTCAATGAACGGGCTGTTTCCACTCAGCAAACCGGGTTCGTGTTCGTAGCACAAAGCCGGTCCTGGCTACCTGATCCGATTGGGGGTATATTCTGGTTTGGCGTTGACGACACTTACTCGACCGTATTCTCACCCATGTATTGCGGGATCCTGAAAGTTCCCCATTCCTATGCTGAAGGGAACGGAAGCATGGTTGAATATTCGCCTACTTCTGCATTCTGGACATTCAACTGGGTAGCAAACTGGGCATATACCCGTTACAGCTATATGATTAAAGACATACAGAAAGTTCAGCGTGAGCTTGAGCTGGGATATATCGTTGAAACTGCAAAGATCGATCAGGAAGCCCTGGCTATTTACAAGACCGACAAAAACAGAGCCAGGACCTACCTGACCAACTATTCGGTCAAAACGGGTGATGGCACTGTTGCACGCTGGAAAAAACTGGGTGAATATTTACTTGTAAAATATATTGACGGGAACATCAAGAAAGAGAAAGACGGGAAGTTCGAAACCAACGGAACCGGCCAGGCAGTCATGCCATCGCAGCCAGGATATCCCAACTGGTGGCTGAATGAAATCGTCAGGGAGAAGGGAGATGTCGTGAAAGCGGTAAAAGTAGATTAATCATTTCCTGAATACTTTAAAAACAGGATGCCACAACTGGTATCCTGTTTTTTTCTTCTATATTTGCATCAATAAAAAAATACCATTTTATGGAGGAGAAACAATCAAGCAAGAAGTCGATCAAGACCGTTACCGGTATTTTAATCCTGATAATCCTAATCCTGTTCATCTGGACCATTGTGCAAAGAAGACAGCTGACGTCACTTATCAAAGAAAAGGAACTGGAGAAAACAGATCTCCAGAAAGAGCTGGATTCTGTTGTCACCGAACACAATAAAACAAAGAAAGCTTTCGGTGCACTTTCAGACTCTCTGAAAGCAAAAGACAGTGTGATCCAGGCCAATGCAGTTGAGATCAGGAACCTGCTCAGTACAAAATGGGAATATGAAAAGGTGAAGAAAAAACTGGCTATGCTGCAAACGATAGCACAGGGGTATGTCAGGCAGATGGATTCTCTTTATACTGTGAACCAGGAGCTGCATGCCGAGAATGAAAAGATCAGACAGGATTTCAGGAACGAACAGACCAAGACACAAACCCTTGTAAAAGACAAGGAAGAATTAACACAAAAGGTCAACGAGGCAGCTGCCATTATCAAAGCCTATGATGTAACGGCTACTGCACTAAAGCTAAAAGGCGGAAATATAGAATCTCCCACTGATAAAGCCAGTCGCACGGACAGGGTCAACGTCTGTTTCACAATTGGAGAGAATCCCCTTGTCAAACCTGGCAAGAAAATGATTTATATTTGTATTTGCAGGCCTGATAAGGTTATTGTTACAAAGACAAAATACGATACCTTCGTTATCAACGGTCAAACCTTACCTTATTCCATCCGTGAGGATATAAACTATGAAGGAAAGTCGATGAATGTCTGTGTTAAATGGACCAAGAAAGACAATGACAAGCCAGCCATGAAAGGTAACTACACGGTGTCCGTATATTCGGATGAAAGAGAGATCGGTTCAGGAACATTTCAGTTAAAATAGAATGACCATGCCTGCGAGACCAAAACGTATCGGGATCCTGACAGCGGGAGGAGATTGTCCCGGGATCAATGCAGCCATCAGGGGTGTAGGCAAGACAGCCATACTGGAGTACGGTATGGAGGTCATTGGCATTTCATCGGGATTTCTCGGGTTAATCAACCAGGAGTTTGTTCATTTAGATGAGAATCAGCTTTCCGGCATTCTTACCCTGGGAGGCACTATTCTGGGGACATCGAGGGAGAACCCATTTAAGAAAAATGATGTCTTCAACAGCATTGACAAGCCAAAGCTTATCAAAAAGCATTACGAAGAGATGGGGCTGGATGCACTCGTATGCATAGGGGGCAATGGAACGCAGCGGACAGCCAGTCTCCTTGCGGAAGAAGGGCTAAACATCATCGGGATCCCGAAGACGATCGATAATGACGTTTGGGGAACGGATTTCACTTTTGGATTTGATTCCGCTCTCTGGATCACTGTGGAGGCCATTGACAGGCTTCACACGACTGCCAACAGCCACAAGCGGATCATGGTGATCGAAGTGATGGGACATCATGCCGGTTGGCTTGCCTTATATTCAGGGGTTGCCGGAGGAGGCGATGTGATCCTTATGCCTGAGATCGAATATGATATCGATATTGTTGCCCGTTATCTCAAGAAAAGGGCAGTCAATAAAAAACCTTATTCCATCGTTGTTGTAGCAGAGGGTATAGCCAGTCCGAAAGGAGAAAAGCCCGGATATTATATTGCACAGGAGATCAGCAGAAGGACGGGTCTTGAGTCGCGTGAAACCATACTCGGATACATCCAGCGCGGCGGAAGTCCATCTCCCATGGATCGTGTGCTGGCGACGCGATATGGCGCATATGCCGTCGAACTCATTGCTGAAGGGAACTTTGGACAGATGGTATCAATACGCAATGATGAAATTGTCGCAATACCCCTGAAAGAGACGGGCGGGAAATTAAGGACAGTGCCTCTTGATCATACACTGATAAAGAAAGCGCTGAGAATGGGCGTTTGTTTCGGGAATCTGAAAGATTAATCTGCGAATTTAATATCCTTAATATTCAACTGAAGCGAAACGCTTCCGTTCCATTCATTCTCTTCCAGGTAATAACAAATGTCGAATGGAATTCCTTTTTCGATCTTTTCAAAGTGATCGCCCTGCTGGAATGCGATCGCTGAAAAGGGACCGCCTGAAATCTCAGGATGAACAACGTACAATTTCAAGTGATTTTTCCCTACGATCCGTGATCCGCCTGCGTCGATAATCCCATCGGTACGGAACAGCGGTGACATATTCCCGGGGCCGAATGGTGAAAACTGCCTGAGGATATTATAAAACCTTGAATTGATGTTGATGAGAGGAAGGTTGGTATCGATCTCAATCTCGGGAACCAATTCCTTACCATTTAATTTCTCGGTCACCGCCCGTTCAAAACGGTCGATGAACGCCTGTAAATTTTCCGGTTTCAGGGATAATCCTGCAGCGTATTTGTGCCCGCCGAAATGTTCAAGCAGATCGCTGCAGGAATCGATGGCATCGTACACATCAAAATCCTTGACAGACCTGGCCGATCCGGTTATAAGTTCTCCCGACAGTGTGAGCACAATGGTTGGCCGGTAATAATGTTCTGTAAGCCTGGATGCAACAATCCCGATCACCCCTTTGTGCCAGTCGCGGTTAAAAATGACCGTGCTTTTTGACGATTTAAGGCGTTCGTCCTGTTCAATCATTTCGAGTGCCTGCTGGGTGGCAAGCATATCCAGGTTTTTCCTTTCGGTATTGTAGTTATCGATCTTTTCACCCAGCAGAAGAGCCTCATCGAGGTCCTCACAAATAAGCAAGCGGACGGAGTTCCGTCCGCTTTCGATCCGTCCTGCAGCATTGATTCTGGGTCCTACCAGAAACACCAGGTCGGTTATCGTTAATTCTTTATTGAAGAATCCTTCTCCGTTGCCATTGGTTTTTTTCTGAATATTGCTGTACCGGAGGATTGCCTCCAATCCGGGACGAGGTTTGACATTCATCAGTTTCAGTCCATAATAGGCAAGGATCCGGTTTTCCCCGGTTATATCGACAATATCTGAAGCGATGCTGACAACAACAAGGTCGAGGTATTGTGAAAGATCATCGAAAGGGATGTTATTACGCAAGGCATAAGCCTGGATGAGCTTAAAGCCTATACCGCAACCCGATAATTCCTTATAAGGATAGTTACAATCAGGGCGTTTTGGATCAAGTACGGCAATTGCAGGAGGCAACTCACTACCAGGACGGTGATGGTCACAAATGATAAAATCTATTCCTTTTTCGTTTGCATATTTAACTTTCTCCACTGCTTTAATCCCGCAGTCAAGGGCAATAATGAGGGAAAAACCGTTTTCAGCAGCAAAGTCGATGGCTTTGAAAGAGATCCCATAGCCTTCGATGTAACGATCCGGGATATAAAAATCCAGCTGATCATAAAACTTATGGAGAAAGGTATACACCAGGGCAACAGCGGTAGTACCGTCCACATCATAATCTCCATAAACAAGGATCTTCTGGTTAGTTTTTATGGCAGTTTCAATCCGGTCGATTGCAACCGACATATCCTGCATCAAGAAAGGATCATGAAGATTGGAAAGAGAAGGCCTGAAAAATGCTTTGGCTTCGTCAAAGGTTTTAATTCCTCTCTGGATCAACAATTCCGCCAGGTTCGGGTCAATACTAAGAGTCCCGGCAAGGTCTTTGACCAAACCCGGGTCACCAGATTCTTTTATAACCCAGCGTTTTTCCATTCAATATTTTTACAGGGTAAAGGTAACAAAAAATTTGACCAGGGAGGAGATGATGGAAAATTTCGATCATTGATTTTTTTTCTTTTTCATTTAATTGCTGATATCTTCCGGCGTTGGAATTACACGGAGTTTCACAGAGAAAATTTAGAGAGACACAGAGATTATAGCCGGAATCTTTTTATTCCATGCTTTAACATCGTAACATTGAAATTGATCAGCAACCCTGTTTTCTTCCTGGCAAATCTCATATAAGTAAGTATCTGGGCTTCATGAACAGGATTTAATGCTTCCACTGATTTTAATTCAATAAGCACAGTATCCTCCACAAGGATGTCAACTCGATAGCCATAATCTAATTTCTTTTCTTTATATACCACCGGAACGGGCTTCTGGCATTCGACTTTTAGTCCGGAATTCCGCATTTCAAAAGTCAGACATTCTTCATATGCTGATTCCAATAATCCGGGGCCCAGATTTTTATGAACTTCAATAGCACAACCAATTATTTTATGTGTAATCTGATTAATCTCCATAATTCTTTCTCTGTGAAACTCTGTGTAACCCTCAAAAACCACAAATGTGATGAAGCAAGGATTTATTCCCCTTAATCGGCGATCTTTCAAAAGGTAACAGGATTCTTAGAAAAAAATCTGGTCAGAACTCGGCATTCTTTGGTGTGCGGGGGAACGGGATCACGTCCCGGATGTTACTCATGCCTGTAACAAACTGGATCAGCCTTTCAAACCCCAATCCAAAACCGCTGTGGGGTGCCGTTCCAAATTTCCGTGTTTCCAGGTACCACCAAATATCCTTTTCATTGATGTTAAGCTCATGGACCCTATTTGTAAGCTTACCAAGGTTTTCCTCACGCTGTGAACCGCCGATAATCTCGCCGATCTTCGGAAACAGGACATCCATGGCGCGGACGGTCTTGTTATCATCATTCATCTTCATGTAGAATGCCTTGATCTCTTTTGGATAATCAGTAAGGATGACTGGTTTGTGAAAATGCTTCTCAACAAGATAACGTTCATGTTCAGACTGCAGGTCGGTTCCCCAGCTGACAGGATATTCCCAAACCTGTCCTGAGGCCTTCAGGATCTCAATTGCTTCGGTATAAGTCAGGCGAATGAAATCGTTGCCGGTGATAAATTTCAACTGTTCAATGAGTCCGGCATCATACATTTTATTAAGGAAATCAAGGTCGTCGATGCAATTTTCGAGGACATAAGTGATCAAGTATTTGAGGAAATCTTCAGCCAGATCCATGTTATCCACAATATCGTAGAAAGCCATTTCAGGCTCGACCATCCAGAATTCAGCCAGGTGGCGGGGAGTATTGGAGTTCTCTGCACGGAAAGTCGGGCCAAAGGTATATACCAGGGATAATGCCATTGCCCCAAGCTCAGCTTCGAGTTGTCCTGAAACAGTGAGCTTGGTCTCTTTCCCGAAAAAGTCTTCTTCAAAAGCCACGGTACCATCAGGCCTTAAGGGAGGATTTTTCGGATCAAGGACGGAGACGCGGAACAATTCACCTGCGCCTTCTGCATCCGATCCTGTGATGACCGGTGTATGAAGGTAAAAGAACCCGTGATCATTAAAATACTTATGGATGGCAAATGCCATTGCATGCCGGATGCGTAAAATGGCTCCAAAAGTATTGGTACGCGGGCGCAAATGAGCGATTTCGCGAAGAAATTCAAGAGAGTGCCCTTTTTTCTGAAGAGGATAGGTTTCAGGATCAGAAGTCCCGAAGATGGTAATTGTTTTTGCCTGGATCTCAACAGGCTGTCCTGATGCAGGTGATTCAACAAGGGTCCCAGTAACTTCTATGCAGGCGCCAGTGGTGATCTGTTTGAGAAGATCTTCGCTGAAATTTGAAACTTCAGCAACGACCTGGATATTATGGATAACTGAACCATCATTCAGGGCAATGAAATTGACGTTCTTATTTCCTCTTTTGGTCCTTACCCAACCCCTGACCAAATATTCTCTTCCTGTATCCTTCGACTTAAGCAGATCCCGGATTTTTGCCTGTTTCATTTTTTCCATGTGAACCTCGTTGTTGAATGCGCAAAAATAAGGGAAATAACGGTTTCGGGCAAAGCGTTTTAATGTTACCTTTACTTTTTAATTCACTGCCCGGCAAAAAGCAACAAGATGCAAGACTTAGCTGAAATAACTCCTATCAAAACCTGGTTGCCTGCTGAGTCACTGCCGCTGGTCATTGCCGGTCCGTGCAGCGCTGAATCAGAAGAACAAGTTATGCAAACGGCCAGGAAACTGGCAAAGATCCCCCAGGTCAAAGTTTTCAGGTCGGGGCTCTGGAAACCGCGTACACGGCCAAGTTCATTTGAAGGCGTCGGCAAACGCGGGCTTCAATGGCTGGCGAAGGTTAAGGCAGAAACAGGACTGCTTACCACAGTTGAAGTTGCCAATCCAAAGCATGTCGAAGAAGCGCTCAACCACGGGATCGATATCCTGTGGATCGGTGCACGCACTGTTGTAAATCCTTTTTCTGTGCAGGAGATCAGTGAAGTTCTACATGGGGTTGATATCCCTGTGATGGTCAAAAACCCTTTGAATCCTGACGTCAGGGTCTGGATAGGGGCCCTGGAAAGGATATACCAGGCGGGTATCCGGAAGCTAATTGCCGTTCATCGCGGTTTTTCTTTCTTTACGCATACCCCTTACCGTAATTCCCCCATGTGGGAGATCCCGATAGAGTTGAAGAGGTTATATCCCGGCCTGCCTGTACTGGTTGACCCCAGTCATATCTGCGGAGAGACCAGCATGCTGTTTGATGTAGCCCAAAAAGCCCTTGACCTGGAAATGGACGGGTTGATGATCGAGTCGCATGTACGACCAGAAGAAGCGCTGACGGATAAAGAGCAGCAGATAACGCCCGGAAGATTAAAAGGATTACTTTCACGCCTGATACTCCGTAAAGAACATGGGACTATTGAATTTGAAAATAAACTGGAAGAACTTCGCACAGAAATAGACAAGCTGGATGAAGAACTGATCCATATTCTCGACCGGCGGATGAAAATAATAGATGAGATCGGGAAATACAAGAAAGAAAACAATATCACCATCCTTCAATTGAAACGTTGGAGCCAGGTGATCCATGACCGCCTGGATACGGGCGTGCACCTGGGATTATCAAAGGAGTTTCTGTTAAAACTGCTGGAAGCGCTTCACGAAGAAACCATCCAGCGCCAGATAGATGTGATGAACAGGGATCACTGAATTACATCCATTTCCTGATCTTAAAATAGATAATGACGAACAGGGCAATCCCGATCATTATAGCTGCGATCAAGAGAGAAGATTGCAGATGCTCCCTAACCGGCAGCCCGATCATAAGCCCGAAAACAACTGCAATAAAGATCAGCGGAAGAAAGACAGAAGTTATCAGTGTCTGGGTTTTCATGATCTCATGTGTCTTGTTGACCTGAAGAGAATCAAAGGTCCTTGAATAGCCGATGATCAGTTCCTGGTCGTCCTCGATGATATCCCATGCACGCTGATAAGAGTCCATGATATTTCCCCAGTAATCTTCCATGTTATCCGCGAACCCCTTGATAGCGCCACTTTGAAGCTTATTAAAAAGGTTCATCTGGGGTTTAAGGATCGTGTTGAGAAGGATGACATTTTTTCTTGTAATTGAAATTTTCTCAATTGTTTTTTCAGGTTTCCTGCTGAAGAGCTCCTTGCCACAGACATCGACAGATTTGTCGACGAGGTCAACTACTTTTCGCGTATCTTCCATCAGGTACTCCAGGATCTTATATAACAATGCATCACTTGACCCGACCGCCATCTTTTGTTCTGCAGGTGTTTTATCCTGTTCCTGCCTGAACAATTCCTTGATCAGCCAGTGAGACTTGCCCATGGTGATCAGGAAATCTTTCCCCCAGAAAACCTTGATCTCCTTTGCTTCGACAAATTCCCCCTGTATATCCATAGATGGAAAATGGAGGATCAGAAAATGGTAATCATGGTAACTGTCGATCTTAGGTCTCAGGTTTACAACACTTTTACAGTCCTCAATATCGAGGGGATGAAAATGATAGTAATCCTGCAGTCCCTGCAATTCCTCTTCAGCAGGCCGGAAAAGATGAGACCAGCGAAGTGTCCCGAGCCTAACCGTTTCAATCATATGTTGCGATTTTATAAAACTCTATAAACCTAATACCTGATGCTTTTTGCCTTCTTCCACCGGAAAGTCATTATCATATGCTCTATATCCTTTTTCAGAAAGTCGATGACCGGTGCCAGGGAATCGTTATTTGGAACAAGATCGAAGTAAAGAGCGCCCCTGACAAAATTTTTTGTACTGTCAGTAAGATAAAACTGGTAAGCTGAAGCTGCATCTGAACCGCTGATCTCAAACACCAGACCATATACATTTTCAGCCGTATCAACATATTCACGCTGGCTGATGGCATTGGCCTTAGGTATATGCTTGTTCACCAGGGTGTGTGAATCATTGAGATAAGCAGCAAGGTTATTTTTAATGGGTTTATAACTGATATGAAGCTGAGCATTAAATGGATAATAGACGATGTTTATCCAGTAAGGTTCGGCCATTTTTGAACTGTCGCGAAAGATCTTTGAATATACCGGGTATTCAAAAGAAAATGGAAAAGTAGTATCAAACTTCCGGTAATCCTTAGCAGGAAAATCGATACGGTAGTAGCCACGCGGCTTAGGAATATACCTGTCCTGGCAGGAGAACAGAATAACAGGAATTAATACTAAAATCAGCCGGTTCAATCTCATGATCATATTACTGGAAAAACGGGCGACCTGGTGGACCGGGAACCGGAAAGAGAAAATAATTGGCTCATCACTTCACCGATCCACCATACCGCCAGTTGCTAGAAGGGCAGATCATCCTCAGGAACGTTGGTTTCAACGCTGCCATTATCCCCTTCAGCAACATTTGGAACATTCATTCCGGGTGCAGTTTCACGCTTTGGTCCGCCAAGCATGATCAGCGAATCGCCAAGAATTTCATAAATAAAGCGTTTCTGTTTCTCTTTATCTTCGTATTCCCTTCTTCTGATCCTTCCCTCGAGGTAAATGGTGTTACCTTTTTTCAAATAACTTTCTGCAATGTCAGCAAGCCCCCTCCATAGTACGATGTTATGCCATTCGGTATGTTCGGTCTTCACACCTTCCTTGTTCTTGAAAACTTCTGTTGTTGCAAGTGAAAATGATGCCTTCTTAGTTCCGCTTTCGAGACGCATAATCTCAGGATCTCTTCCGAGGTTTCCAATCAAAATAACTTTGTTAATGCCTGTTGCCATGATTTTTTGTTTTTATATAAATACTCCGTGAACAAAAGTACAAATAATGTCCGGCTGGTTTCATTATTTTTTACTTAATCGGTCGAAATCGAAAAAGTAATAAGGTTTCAGGGATTTTTTTTTATCAGTTCCTGATATTTCAAATCCATTATGTTATCAGAGGCATCAGGACGAGTGTGATTGACAGGCCAACCAGGATCACGATCGAGGTCCAGCCAATAATATTCTGTAATGGCTTGTTCACGTGAGTCCCCATTATCTTTTTATTATTTACAAGCAGGATCATACATACCAAGACCACCGGCAGAAGGATCCCGTTAAGGATCTGAGACCATAAACTGATCGTAATTAACGGGGCATTTGGGATGAGGATAATGATCACTCCCAGAACTATAATTCCCGTATAAAGCCAGTAGAATTCAGGGGCTTCTTTCCACTTTTTATCTATTCCGGCTTCAAAGCCAAATGCTTCGCAAACATAAAATGAGGTAGCGATCGGTAAAATAGTTGCAGAGAAAATCGATGCGATGAACAATCCAAATGCAAAAACCTGGGATGAAACTGCCCCTGCAAGCGGTTTTAGAGCCAGGGCTGCATCTTTCGCTTCATTGATCACGATGTTATTGACATTCAGGGTGGAAGCACATGCTACCATGATAAAAAATGCAACCACGACCGTTGCCAGGCAGCCTACGATGATATCGAGTAAAATGAACTTATATTGCCTGATCTTTAATCCTTTCTCAATCACACTCGACTGCATATAAAATTGCATCCACGGAGCAATCGTTGTCCCTACAAGTCCTATGATCATTGCAATGCTTTGCCCATTCATTTTGACCCTGGGACGAATGATCGCCTGTCCGATCTCCTGCCAGTGAGGTTTACCCATCAGCGCCGAAACAATGTACATGAGCAGTGCAAAGCTGAAAACGAGAAAAATCTTTTCAGCGATCTTGTAATTCCCCTTAACAACCATGATCCAGACTATGAAAGCCACAACCGGGACAGAAATATACTTGCTCACGCTGAAGATCTCAAGGCTCCCGGCCACCCCTGCAAATTCAGTTGTGGTATTCCCGATATCCGCAATCAACAACCCGATGAAAATGAAAAAAGTGATCTTTACACCTGCATTCTCCCTGATCAGGTCAGCCAGGCCTTTCCCTGTAACGACACCCATCCGGGCATTCATTTCCTGAACAATGACAAGAACGAGGAATGAAGGTATGAGCGTCCAGATCAGGTTATAGCCATAAAGAGCGCCTGCAACGGAATATGTAGTGATCCCGCCGGCGTCATTATCCACACTGCCTGTAATAATGCCAGGGCCGAGGATCGCAGCGAACAAAGCGATATTACGCCATATCGATTTTCTTCTCATCGTAAAGGCCATAAGAGATCCTCCTGAGATTAACGGGTTTTCCGGCGGTTCAACAGATCATCAACAATATCCTCAACGACCACTACACCTTCCATCTCCATATTATGGTTGATGACAGGTACGGCCAGCAGGTTATATTTTGATACCATTTCGGCCAGCGAATCGACTTTATCCTGGTCAAAGACTGTCATAGGTTTTTGCCTGGTGATCTTCCTGAGTTTTAATGATGGATCAGCGATGATAAGTTCCATAAGGGAAATGGCGCTAACCAGTTTATTATTCTTATCGGTAACAAAGATTGAATAGATATTGGAAGGTTCGGGGTGAACTTTACGGATCTCGTTAATAGTTTCTTCTACGGTCATATCTTCGCGGAAGGTGAGGAAATCGGTCGTCATGATAGAACCCACAACTTTATCCGGATATTCCAGTAATTCCCTGACCTCTTCAGAAGAGCCAGCTTCCATTTCATCCAGGATCTTAATGGCCTTATCTTCTTCAAGGGCATCAAGGAGGTCGGCAGCTTCATCGGCAGGCATTTTCTCGAGGAGGTCTGCCATTTTTTCGACCGGCAGGCTTTCGGCAATTTCTATCTGGGCTTTGGGTTCGAGTTCCTCAAGAACGTCGGCGGCCTTTTCTTCATCCAGTGATGCAAAGACGGAGGTACGTGTAGCTTTGTCGAGGTCTTCGATGATATCGGCAAGGTCGGAAGGATGGAGTGTATGCAACTTAGAGGATGCTTTGGAAAGCTTGATGTTGGAATTGGAAAAATCGACGGTTTCTATGTCATCCCAGAGGATCATCTTGCCCGGGATGCTGACGTTTATGGGATCCAGGGCGGTTTCAAGGAACCTGCCAATACCGATGCGTCTTAAGAGTCCTTCAACACCAACATCAACGGCTATTGCATAAGTGCCTGAAGGGATCATTACCATCCTGACATCATTGACACGTACAAGCTTATGTCCGTTGATATCGACGATCTGTTTATCCAGTATATTTTCTGCAAGCCAGAGGTAGCTGAGAGGGGCCTCATTGGCAGTATCATGTATTTCATAACAGACCACCTTAAGTTTTCTTTTAAACCTTTTGACCTCGAAAGTGGCAAAATCATAGATCTTTGTTTCATTGCCCACTTTTACTTTTGCTGCGATTACGCGTGGCCGGATGGGTTCAGGTTCAGGTCCTGCCTGGGTTGTAGTGTCGATCTGAAAATCCCTCATCACACCAAGGATCTTGCCTTCAGGAGAAAAGAAATTTTTCCCAAGAATCTGGCTTAAGTAGAAAGTGGTCTGTAATGTCATCAATGCCTCCTTCCTTTGTAATACTACCCGGAAGGTGACAACTTGCGGTTAAGGCAGGCTGAATAACCCTACGGGAGCAGGTTTTTGTTCACGTTTTGTTTCGCCGGTCCGTCATCCATTTTGCAATTCAACTTTGATTTCGCGGCAAAAGTAAAATTTTTTATTGATAGACGGAAATAGTCATTGGATTAATTTAATTCCGGATGCCGGATGTTGGGTGAGGGCCGCAGGGAGAATAAAGTTTGAGTGAAGGTCAATCGAAGACTGGTCGAAGGGAGGTTGAAGGGAGGGAGGTCGAAGGAAGAATAGAGATTGAGTGAATCTCAATCGAAGCTTAATCGAATCTCAATCGAAGCTTAATCGAAGCTCAATCGAAGCTCAATCGAAGCTCAATCGAAGAATGAGTATGGTAAACTAAGAATATCAACGCATTATGATTCATAAGGCCTTAGAAATTTGTGTCAAGTAAGTGGAGATGAGGGTCTTATTGGTCGAATGTGTGCTTAATTGATTCGAGATACTTATCAACCAGCCTGGGAACAGGATATTTTCCGATGTCTTTGATTGCCACTTTGAGATAAGGCAGACCGGTTGGAGACAATAACTCCAGATGGAAGAATTTTGCAATGATAACCTGGTGAGTAAGTATGTGGCGACAGGGCTTTGATACATTCAGCAGTTTCACTTTCTTTTTCAGAAAAAGGTCATTCCATTCTACTGACAGGATGAGATCCTTATAGCTCAGTGTTTTGTCTTTTTCGATCAGCGGGAAATCAAACAGGTTTCTCCAGATATCATTTTCACTCCTCTTATTGATATAAATTTCATGTTTCTTTTTATCCCGCATGGTGATGACCAGGTAATGAAAGTATCTTATCCGTTGATTCTGTTTTTTCGATTTTACCGGTAAATCAGCGACACTTTTTTGCTGAAAAGCAACACAAGCTGACTTAAGCGGACATAATGAACAATCAGGGACAGGCTTGCATTGCAATGCACCGAATTCCATGACAGCCTGGTTAAAATCGCCGGGATTTTTATGGTTTATCAGTTGTTTTGCTTTTTCAAGAACTGCAGTTTTTCCTTTGGACTTGTCGACAGGTTCACGGATCCCAAAGAAACGGGAAAAGAGGCGAAGGACATTTCCATCAATCACCGGTTCCGGGATGCCAAAGGCGACAGAGGCAATAGCGGCTGCCGTATAATCGCCGATCCCTTTTAATTTCCTGATATCAGCAAATGTTGAAGGAAATTTCCCCTGATAATGTGCTATAATATCAAGTGCTGCGGAATGTATATTCCTGGCACGTGAATAATAACCCAATCCCTGCCAAAGTTTTAGCACCTCTTCCTCATCCGCTTCTGCCAGTGAACTGATATCAGGGAATCTCTTCAGAAACCGGAGGTAATATTCAAGTCCCTGATCGATCCTGGTTTGCTGGAGGATGATCTCGGATACCCAGATCTTATAAGGATCTTTTGTTCTCCTCCAGGGTAAATCCCTCTTATTCAGTTCATACCACCGTTCCAGGATCTTTGTAAAATTCATAAGGAATTATTGCGGGAATAATGAACCCAAATTATGCAGTACAATCTTATTTTTTTGACATCCTATATCAGTTCTCTGTTTAATTATTTCGACTTTCCACGTAAAAGTGACAGCAAATGTATCATTTGAAAAGTTAATAAGATTAAGAACTAATAGGTCGCTGACGTAAACGACTGATTATTAACACTGATTTGCTGTCAACGTCTTCCTATTTCTCCTACTGGTAAGGAATAGCCAACAGTTATTGATAATACATTATATAAGGATTTAATATTAAAAGCTTTATCATAAGGAAAAGATTCTAACATTTGTTCATCTGCGATATTAAAATCAAATGTTCCCTTCTTTAGGTTCAATAAAAGCCCCGTTCCAACTTTCAGGCCCCAGTTAAACCGATGATAACCGAAATCGGATGTAATCTCTCCCTGTGCAAGATCATCATATGAAATATCTGTTAATTCAGTGCCATCGTATTTAGTCTTTTGAATCTCTCTTGTCGATAAGTAGCATGCAAAATAAGGTCCTGCTTCGACATAGAAAATACATGGACTTTTAGCACTCAGGGGGATATGATATCTTATAGTTTGTGGAAAGTCAAGAAAATAATTGTGCATTAATTGAATAACCTGAACATTTCTTCGGTACACTCCCTGAAACCATTCACTGTCAAGGGAAACGGATTTTTGACCTTTATCCTGATACAATATTTCCTAATGTATCGACCACCTTTCATTAATTTGAAAATTAATTGTAATTCCTCCGGAAAAGTTTATTAATAACCTACTATCTGCCATCGATGACACTTCCCAACCTTTAGTTTGATATAATGCCGATAAACCAACCCCTGCTTTTAAGCCAATATTTATAGTTTGTCCTGCGCAAGGGTTGGCCAGGTACAATAAGACACAAAACGCTGCTATGGGCAGTAAGAATTTTTTAGTCATTTGATGATTAACAAATTATTTGTTAACAATTTAGTTTTTGAGATAACCTTAAATTATTGAAAGTGGTTTTGTAAATCTGATCAGATCGTTCTATATCTATTTTCGTTTGTAATAATAGTTAAATTTTCCAGATTAATATAAATCGTAAGCTGTTTTTGTTTATTTTTGATTGAAGATATGGTGATCAAGACGATCGTTTAGCAAGTCATTGTGCAATTTATTAAAAACCGAATTATGAAGAAAATCAGTCTGGCATTTGTGTCAGTTTTTGTTGTAATCTCAACTTCTTATGGTCAAATTAAAAATTTCCGACACTATCAGGAGACTATTAATTCAGCAGAGTTGAATTTAATCGCCGGAAATCAATTAAAAGCATTAAATATCTACTATGATTTGCTTACTACTTCAGATGGGAACTTTGTAAAAGACATTTACAATTCATTAATACTGGCAAAGGAATTAAAGAGATTTGACACACTTTTTATCTTACTTGATTTAGTTAAAGCAAAGAATTTTGATAATGAGTATCTTAATGGATTGCCTGAGTTTTCCGACCTTCACGACAATGCAAAATGGAAATCATTCATAAATACAAATAACAAGCTCATCTATATCGATACAGCATTAAGAAGGAAAATCAACAATCTGTTGACCCGGGATCAATTCTTCAGGCTGAAAGAAGGATCTTATAAAATTTATGGAGATACCATCAAAAAAATCGACAGTATAAATATCGAATATATACTGTCTCTTATAATCTCAAGAGGATTGCCAGGTGAGAAAGAAATTGGAGCTGAAGATTTTACCGGAGGTCAGGGTTACGACATTGTATTACATCATTATGGCCAAAGTCGCTCACAAAACAAAAAATTAATTAATCTGACCCCATTCTTAATAAATCAGGTTCTTGATGGCAGAATTGAACCAAATAAGTGTGCTCATATTCTAGAAATGCAAAATGGAGAATTTAAGGCCGGCGATTTCGATGTCATGCGATTTCGTTTTGATAACAAAGATTCAGAAATCCTGGTTCCTGATTATTCCTGGCAGAAGCGATCTATGATTGAAGAATACAGAAAATGGATCTGCCTTGAACCACTTGACGATTACTATAAGAAAGTGATGTTTGTGATTAACAAAAACAACAGGAAGTACATATTTGATGCTCCCTCTAATCTGTTTAACGTAAATAATGAAAATGATTTCACACAGTTTCAGAAAGGGATGATTGTATTGAAATAAATTACACAAAACAAACCACCAGGGATAAATACGGTCAACAGGTTTTGTGCCCGAAAGTACATAATGATAAAATGATTCATTTTTTCTCCCTGAACACCCGACCTTTAATGAAAATTTGAATTTATTTCCTTGTCAATCAAAATTATTCTATATTTGCACCCCTGTTTTGACCAATAAATAAATCATAATTAATAGAATAACTAATTTATATCAACATGACAAAAGCAGAAATTGTAGCAGACATTGCTAATAAAACAGGAATCGAAAAAGTAGCCGTTCAGGCAACTGTAGAAGCTTTTATGGAAACTCTGAAGAGCTCAATGATCCACGGACAAAACGTTTATTTAAGAGGATTCGGAAGTTTTATCATTAAGAAAAGAGCAGAGAAAACAGGAAGGAACATTTCCAAGAACACCACCATCATCATCCCGGCTCACAACATCCCGGCATTTAAGCCAGCGAAAACCTTTGTCAACAAGGTAAAGACGACTGTTAAAGCAAAGTAAATTTTTTAAACATTAAGATCATGCCAAGCGGTAAAAAAAGAAAGAGACACAAGATGGCTACCCACAAGCGGAAAAAACGCTTGCGCAAAAACAGACATAAGAAAAAGTAAATGTATGACCTCTGCTTTCTGTTGTTATCTGTGACAGGAAGCAGAGGCTCTTTGTTCTTTCCCCGGCACTGCCTGCTGCAATTCCTTAAGTCGTTGACATCACCGGTAACAAGCCGGCGAAAGGAATTTAAAAATATGAAGAGTGAATAAGGAATTAATCATCAATTCGACCTCCAATGAGGTTGAAATCGCGCTTCTTGAGGAAAAGCAGCTCGTCGAATTAAATAAAGAGAAATCCAATAGTGAATTTGCCGTCGGCGACATTTACCTGGGAAGAGTCAAAAAGATCATGCCCGGGTTAAATGCTGCATTTGTAGACGTAGGATATGGAAAAGACGCATTTCTGCATTACCTTGACCTGGGACCCCAGATCAACTCTCTTATAAAATACATCAAAGCCGGCCTTTCAAACGCTCCCGGGCTCTCCATCGGTGAACACAAGATGGAAGAAGACATCCAGAAATCAGGACGGATCAATAATGTTTTGAAACCTAACCAACAGATCCTGGTCCAGGTTGCAAAAGAGCCCATTTCTACCAAAGGACCACGTGTAACATCAGAACTTTCATTTGCAGGAAGATATATTGTACTGATCCCCTTCTCCGATAAGATCTCGGTTTCACAGAAGATCAAGAGCTCTGATGAGCGGAACCGGCTCAAACGGCTGATCGCGAGCATCAAGCCCAAAAACTGCGGAGTTATCATCCGTACCGTTGCCGAAGGTAAACTGGTAGCTGACCTCGACAGCGATCTGAAGAACCTCTATAAGAAGTGGGAGATCACATCACAAAAGTTACCCTCGGCCAAGGCGCCTCAAAAGATCATCGGTGAAATTGACCGTACCTCAGCCATTCTGAGGGATGTCCTGAGTGAAGACTTTAACAGCATCATCGTCAATGATCCTGCTTTACAGGAAGAGATCCGAAGTTATATCCAGAAGATCTCCCCGGATAAGGTGCACATTGTAAAACTTCATTCAGGGAAGATACCCATCTTTGAATACTATGGCATCGACAAGCAGATCAAGGCTTCATTCGGAAAGACGATCACCATAAAAAGCGGCACTTACCTTATCATTGAGCACACCGAAGCGCTGCATGTAATCGACATCAACAGCGGGCACAGGGTCAACTCTGAACAGAACCAGGAAGCCAACGCACTGGAGGTGAACCTTGAAGCGGCAACAGAAGTTGCAAGGCAATTACGTCTTCGTGATATGGGCGGGATCATTGTGATTGATTTCATAGACATGAACCAGGGGAACAACCGGCGAAAACTCTTTGACCGGCTCAAAGAGGAGATGAAGAAAGACCGTGCCAAGCACTCCATTCTTCCGCCAAGTAAATTTGGCCTCGTTCAGATCACACGACAAAGGGTCCGCCCTGAAATGAACGTACAGATCCTTGAGAAATGTCCCACCTGTGATGGCACCGGGGAGATAAGACCCAGCATCCTGATAACCGACGACATTGAAAACAATCTCAGTTATCTTATCCGCGAACAGAATGAAAAGCACCTGTTACTTTGCGTTCATCCATATATTTATGCTTATTTTACAAAAGGGTTATTCAGCATAAAGCGAAAGTGGTATTTCAGGTTCAAACGAAAAATAAAGCTCCACGCCATGCTTTCATATCATTTCCTGGAATATCATTTTTTCAATAAGGCAGGTGATGAAATAAAAATGTAACTGCCGGGTTACCATGTAGTCTGATAGAAAAAGTAAAATCCATAAGTTATAATCATATGAGTGTTGTTGTAAGTGGGATCAGGCCAACGGGGAATCTTCATCTCGGAAATTATTTCGGGGCATTAAAAAGTTTTATCCGGATGCAGGATGAGGATACCTGTTTTTTCTTTATTGCCGATTACCATTCACTTACGACACACCCTACACCTTCAGATCTTCATGGCAATGTCAGGAATGTGCTTGCTGAATTTCTTGGCTGTGGCATTGATCCTGAGAAGGCGACTATTTATATACAGAGTGATCTTCCTGAAACGGCAGAACTTTATTTGCTGCTTAATATGAATGCGTATGTGGGCGAGCTGGAACGGTGTACCTCTTTCAAGGAAAAAATCCGCCAGCAACCCCAGAATATCAATGCCGGACTGCTCACCTACCCCACCCTTATGGCAGCCGACATCATCATCCATAAGGCGAACAAAGTACCTGTAGGTAAAGACCAGGAGCAGCACCTTGAAATGACCCGCACTTTTGCCAACCGGTTCAACCGTTTGTATCATGTTGACTATTTCCCTGAACCGGTTGCATATTCACCAGAAGAAAACCTGGTCAAGATCCCGGGGCTGGATGGTAGTTTCAAAATGTCAAAATCGGAAAATGAAAACAGTGCGATCTTTTTAGCCGATTCACCTGAAGTGATCCGGAAAAAAGTTATGCGTGCCGTTACTGATGCAGGGCCTGCAACAATGAAAGAGCCCAAAACCCAGGCTGTCGAAAACCTGTTCAGTCTTATGAAAGCACTTTCCCCTCCCAAAACCTATGCTTATTTCAGCGACCTCTATGATACATGCCAGATCCGTTATGGCGATATGAAGAAACAACTTGCGGAAGACGTTATAGCATTCACCGAGCCATTCCGGGAAAAGATAAAAGAGTTACATGCAAACAAAGGCTACCTGAAAAAGGTAGCAGAACAAGGTGCTGAAAAGGCTCATGCCAGCGCACGGAAGACCATTCAGGAAGTCAGGGAGATCATTGGCTTTAAGAGCTTTTAATCATAAGACCCGGGAGGTTCATTTACAGATCACAGTTTCACTTTCTCATGCCAGACACCTCACCCATCCAGGAAACCGTTATTCTTGTCGGGGTTTCCCATCACCAGCAGGATTATTTTATGGTGGAGGAGTACCTTGAAGAACTTGCATTTCTTGTAGATACGGCTGGCGGGGTGACCTTGAAAAAATTCATCCAGAAGCTGGACTATCCTGATCCAAGGACCTATGTAGGCAAAGGAAAACTGGAAGAGATCAGAATTTACATTTCAGACCATGATATTGATATTGCAGTATTTGATGATGAACTTTCGCCCAGCCAGATACGAAATATTGAAAAAGAACTAAGCTGCAGGATCCTCGACCGCAACAACCTGATCCTCGACATCTTTGCAAAGAGAGCCAGGACGGCCAATTCGCGCACCCAGGTCGAGCTGGCGCAATGTGAATACCTACTTCCCCGGCTCACGCGAATGTGGACCCACCTGGAGAAACAGCGGGGAGGCATCGGGCTAAGGGGCCCTGGTGAACAGGAAATTGAAACCGACAGGCGTATACTTCGTTACCGGATCTCTTTACTGAAGAAAAAGCTGGTGGAAATCGACAAGCAGAAAGCCACACAGCGCAGGAACCGCAGGGAACTGATCAGATTAGCGCTTGTTGGATACACCAATGTGGGGAAATCGACGGTGATGAACCTTCTCAGCAGGTCTAATGTTTTCGCTGAGAACAAGTTGTTTGCAACGCTCGATACAACTGTCCGTAAAGTGGTCATCAACAACCTGCCATTTTTATTGTCAGATACGGTAGGTTTCATCAGGAAACTGCCTCATACACTGATAGAATCTTTTAAGTCGACGCTGGATGAAGTACGTGAAGCCGATATCCTGATCCATGTCGTGGATATCTCTCACACGGCTTTCGAAGAGCAGATAGGGGTGGTGAACCAAACCCTGACAGATATCGGTGCTTCCGACAAACCTATGATCATGCTCTTTAACAAGATCGATCTGTATTCCCATATCCAAAAAGATGAAGACGATCTATCTCCTGTCAGAAAAGAAAATCTTACCCTGAAAGAATTGGAAAACACATGGATGGCGAAAAACAACATGCCATCCATATTTATCTCTGCAACCGAAAAGGAGAATATTGACGTGCTGAAAAACAAGATCTACGAGGAAGTACTGAAGATCAGGAAACAGCGTTATCCTTCCCCAGACTGACCTCCGAGAGGATGATCCAAGCATGTTCAGACTTAAAAATCAGTCATGTTATTTACTATCTTTGCTTCCTCACCACTGAAATCATTATAATTCCCGGATGAAAAAATATCAACTGCTATTGTTATCTGTTCTATCCGGATTGATCATGGCAGCAGCCTGGCCGATGAGAGGATTTCCCGGGTTATTATTTGCCGGTTTCGTTCCATTGCTGATCGTGGAAGATTTCATTTACAGGCATCCTGAGAAATTCATCAAGTTCAGCCTGCTCTTTTATTCCTATCCTGCATTTCTTACCTGGAACGGATTAACGACCTGGTGGATCTACAATTCGACAGGGGTTGGGGCGATCGTTGCCATAGCGGTGAATTCACTGTTCATGACGATCATTTTCCAACTCTTTCATTTTACCAGGAGGAAACTGAAGAATGATCTATCCGCCTATGCAGCCCTTATCTTTTACTGGATGTCCTTCGAATACCTTCATCTTAACTGGGATCTCAACTGGCCCTGGCTGAATATTGGCAACGGATTTTCATCTTATTCCCGGTGGGTTGAATGGTATGAATATACGGGCACTTTCGGTGGAACTTTATGGGTCCTGGTGGCAAATATCCTGTTGTTCCTCTTTATTTACCGGGGCTCATTCAAGCGTATCAAATACAAGCTTAAAACGAGGGATCTCATTTTAATTCCTTCAATCGTTATCTGGATCATTGTACCGCTGATCATATCATATTCTATCTATCATTCCTACAAAGAGAAAAGCAACCCGGTCACGATCGTTGTAGTGCAGCCTAACCTGGATCCTTACAGTGAGCAATATACTGTCCCGCCTGCTGAAGTCGTTGGAAAGATCATGAAGCTGGCTGAACCTTACCTGGACAGCAGCACCAATTTCCTGGTAGCTCCCGAATCGGCCATCCAGGAGTACATGTGGGAAAATGACATCAACAGTTTCAGAAGCATCAACCTTCTTAAGGATATTCTTATAAAATATCCACATCTGAACCTGCTTGTCGGAGGTTCTACACGACACGAATTTGGCCCCGGGGAAGAAGTCACCAATACAGCACGGAAATTTACAGATGCGGATATTTATTATGATGAATACAATACCGCTATGCTTCTGAATTCAAGAGACAGCGTTCAATTGTACCATAAATCGAGGCTCACGCCCGGTGTTGAAATTCTTCCCACATACAAACATTTCAAACTCCTGGAGAAACTTGCCATCAACCTGGGGGGGACGGTTGGCAGCCTGGGGACAGATAAGATCAGAAAGGTATTTACGACAGTTAATACTGCCAGGGTATCCCCTATTATTTGCTATGAATCTATTTTCGGGGAGTTTTTTTCTGAGTTCGTGAAAAACGGGGCAGAAGTGATGATGATCATCACCAATGATGGCTGGTGGGGAAATACGGCAGGATACCGCCAGCATTTTTCATTTGCCTCGCTCAGGGCAATCGAGACAAGAAGATGTATTGCCCGTTCGGCAAATACCGGTATCTCTGCCTTTATTGACCAGCGCGGAGACCCTCATCAGATGACAAAATACTGGGAACCGGATGCGATCAAGGGGGTCGTGAATGCCAATGACCGCCTGACTTTTTATGTCATGCACGGCGATTACCTGGCAAGGATAGCAACGATCCTGGGTGGGATCCTTCTCATTCTGACTTTAATCATGCATTTTGTTTCTAAAAAAAGAACATTTTACAAATAGTACGGTAACTATTTTTATTTTTTTTATTATTCCAAGAATCCATGAAGACCCCCAGATTGCCTTTCGTCCTTATGCTGGTTATCCTGATATCCTGGTCATGCAATAATAGCAGCCGCAATCAAAATGCAGCTAAAGAAGAAAACCAAAAACAGGAAGAACCAATAAAATCGCCGCCTTTTAATGCTGATTCTGCTTATGCTTTTGTGAAGGACCAGGTGGATTTCGGACCCCGTGTAAACAATACCCTGGCCCATGAGAAATGCGCAGAGTTCCTTATCAGGAAATTAAAACAATATTGCCCAGACGTGATCATCCAGAAGGGACAGGCCAAAGCCTTTAACGGTACCATGCTTAATTTCAAAAACATCATTGCCTCCTATAACCCGGCCACCAATGACCGGATCTTCATTTGTTCACACTGGGATTCACGGCCTTTTGCAGATCAGGATCCCGATGTCAGTAAGCACAAAACACCGATAGATGGTGCAAATGATGGGGCGAGCGGTGTCGGGATCCTGCTTGAAATTGCCCGCCAGTTAAATATTTCCAAGCCGGTGATCGGCGTTGACCTTATCTTATTAGATGCCGAAGATTACGGAGCTCCTGAAGACCAGCCACGTGATGAACATTCAGACGACTGGTGGGGGCTGGGTTCCCAGTACTGGGCAAAGAATCCTCATAAAGCCAATTATTTTGCAAAATACGGGATACTTCTCGACATGGTAGGAGCTTCAAATGCAACATTTCTACAGGAGAAATATTCACTGGAATATGCCCCGGATGTTGTCAGAAACGTGTGGGATATAGCGGGTAGACTTGGGTATTCAGCTTATTTTCCATTTGATAAAGGCGACTATATCACAGATGATCATTATTTCATAAATAAAAGCCTGAATATTCCTACCATCGATATCATCCACCTTATCAACAATCCCACTACCGGCCATTCAGAATTCTATCCATACTGGCACACGACAAAGGATGACATGAAATCCATCGATAAAACTACGCTTGAGGTCGTTGGAAAAACATTGATGGCAGTGATCGCAAATGAAAAATGACCTCTAATTTTCCGCCTTTATTACAGTAATTCATTAGCGAGGTTGGCAAGTTCCGAACGTTCACCTTTTTCCAATCGTATATGTGCATAAAGCGGGTGTTTCTTGATCCTGTCGATCAGTGTGGAAAGACCGTTACTCTGGGAATCAAGGTAGGGTGTATCGATCTGGAAAATATCGCCGGTAAAGATGATCTTGGTGTTTTCGCCGGCACGTGTGATGATAGTCTTTACTTCATGAGGAGTAAGATTTTGTGCCTCATCCACTATAAAACACACATTGGAGATACTCCGGCCACGGATATAGGCCAGTGGTGTGATCACCAGCTTTTCATTTTCGAGTGAGTCGGCAATGATCTTATATTCCTTGTCCTTTTCGCTGTACTGGTTCTGGATAAATTTCAGGTTATCCCACAGCGGTTCCATATAAGGATTGAGTTTTGATTTAATATCTCCGGGAAGGTATCCAATATCTTTGTTGCTCAGGGGGACGATGGGCCGGGCCAGGTAGATCTGCTTGAAGTTCCGTTTCTGTTCAAGAGCCCCGGCAAGTGCCAGCAAGGTCTTACCTGTTCCTGCGATTCCCTGCAGTGTCACAAGCTTCACGTTTGGGTTAAGAATTGCATGAAAGGCGAAAACCTGTTCTGCGTTCCGCGGGGTGATCTTGTAGCACGAATGTTTTTCAATTTTCTCTATTCTCTCCGATTCAGGGTTATAGAATGTCAGTGCGGATGTTTTTCCGTTCTTGATAATAAAATAATGATTCGGAACCGGGTTGGTGACGCCAACATATTCAGGAGGAATAGAGCCATCGGCATAGATCATGTCGATCACTGTTTTCTCGACTCCTTCAATCAAAGTTTTTCCCGAATAGAGAGAATCCACATCCTTGATCTTGCCAGTTTCGAAATCTTCGGCAGGGATGTTCAGAGATTTTGCCTTCAGCCGGAGATTAATGTCCTTGGTCACAAGGACAACCCTTTTGGCCGGGTTTTCAGCAATCATAATAAGTGCTGCATTCAGGATACGGTGATCGGGTTTATTTTCTCCAAATACTTTCACTGCATCCAGCTCACTTTGCTCATTCATCACCACTTTGAACTTTCCTGCTTTGGGATGGTTCAGCGGGATCCAGTCTGTCAATGTGCATTTGTCTGAGAGCTTGTCCATGATACGGATGAACTCGCGGGCTTCAAAATTGATGGTATCATTCCCTTTTTTAAAGTCATCAAGCTCTTCAAGAACGGTGATAGGAATTGCAACGTCATTATCCTCAAAGCTATTGAGGGCATTGTGATTATAAAGTATAACCGAAGTGTCCAGTACGAATATTTTCTTCCCGGAGGACTTAGTTTTTGCCATAGTTTGCGGTTTAGTGCAATCAAATGTAATTTAAGAACGGCCGTCAGAGATAAAATATTTCATGAAGATATAAACAGACAAATGTTCACTAACAGGAGGTGATGTTGCGA
The DNA here is from genome assembly GCA_963768805.1 of uncultured Bacteroidales bacterium. Classification (GTDB taxonomy): domain Bacteria; phylum Bacteroidota; class Bacteroidia; order Bacteroidales; family FEN-979; genus FEN-979. The sequence goes on from CAVYJI010000005.1 coordinate 358,277, forward strand.
ACTCTCATTTAAAATATTAGAATAGCATCAGGCAAATCGTTTTATCTTTGTAACGAACCTGAAACCCAGCAAACGAGTTGAAACATAAGTCTATGCCGGAAAGAAAACTCTTCCTTCTCGATGCCATGGCCCTGATCTACAGAGCCTTTTATGCCCTGAATAAAAACCCGCGCATCAATTCAAAAGGACTGAACACTTCAGCCATTATGGGTTTTGCCAATACATTGTTCGATGTTCTCAAAAATGAAAAGCCAACGCACATAGGGGTGGCGTTTGACACTCCTGCTCCTACCCAACGGCACACCGATTTCACTGCATATAAAGCACAACGGGAAGAAGCCCCTGAAGATCTAATAGCTTCCCTTCCTTATATCCGTGAACTAATAGAAGCTTTCAATATTCCCACGCTGATCCTTCCCGGCTATGAAGCAGATGATATTATCGGGACGCTGGCCAAGAAAGCAGAAGCGAATGGATTTCTGACCTATATGATGACTTCTGATAAGGATTTCGGGCAACTGGTGAGTGAAAAGACGCTTATTTACAAACCTTCGAAGTTCGGTAATCCTGCTGAGGTCTGGGGGCCGAAAGAGGTGTGTGAAAGATTCGGGATTGAAAGGCCCGAACAGGTGAAAGACATCCTTGGGATCTGGGGTGATGCTTCAGATAATATTCCCGGTATAAAGGGAATAGGCGAAGTAGGCGCAAAGAAGCTGATCGCCGAGTTCGGCACCGTAGAAAATATGTTAGCCCACGCTGATGAGATCAAAAACGACAGTCTCCGTGAAAAGGTCGAAGCCAATAAGGAGATGGCGATCCTGTCGAAACAACTGGCCAGCATAATTCTCGATGTACCTATAGAATTTGAAGAAGAGAGGCTGATCCTCGAACCGCCTGATAAAGACCGCCTGAAAAAACTTTTCGATGAGCTTGAATTCAGAACTTTTGCACAAAGGGTTTTCACATGGCTCTCTGTAAATCCTTATAGCATTTCACCCGAACAACCTTCTGAAAAAGCCGTTGTGACCGAGACACCGGAACCCGGTAAAAAGAATGCAGAAAAAACCAGCCAGCAGCTCTCCATGTTCAGTAATGCCCAAAACCCCGCCATTGTACCTCCCGCAGAGATTGATGCTGATTCAACATTCAGTACCCTGGAAACCACTTCTCATACCTATTTCCTGGCCGATACTTCCGAAAAGCGAAAACAACTCTTTAACCTTCTGCAAAAGCAAAGGTCCATCTGTTTTGATACTGAGACAACCGGTCTTGATACCCATGAGTCCGAGCTGGTGGGCATGTCTTTTTCCTTTAAACCACATGAAGCCTGGTATGTTCCCTTGCCTGAGAATTATAATGATGCCCTTGAGATCGTTCATGAATTCAAACCTGTTTTTGAGGATGAAAATATCGAAAAGACCGGGCAGAATATGAAATTCGACATCTCGATGCTTAAATGGTATGATGTTGATGTAAAAGGCAAATTCTTTGATACCATGCTGGCTCATTATCTTCTCCAGCCGGATCAGCGTCACAACATGGATTTCCTGTCGGAAACCTACCTCAGGTACAGGCCTGTTCCAATTGAAGCCCTGATCGGGAAGAAAGGACAGAACCAGCTGAACATGCGTTCTGTTGAGATCGAAATAATCAAGGAATATGCAGCAGAAGACGCGGATGTTACATTGCAGCTGAGGCAGGTATTCGGGCCCATGCTGACCTCTACAAATACACTGGATCTTTTCGATAAAATTGAAGTACCCCTGGTGCCCGTGCTTGCTTCCATGGAAGCAGAAGGTGTTAAGCTGGATTCAGCAGCACTTCATGATTATTCGGCAGAACTTTTGCAAGAGATTAAAGTCCTCGAGGCCGGTATATACGAAGATGCGGCTACTACCTTTAACATCTCATCGCCGAAACAACTTGGGGAGGTCCTTTTCAACAGGATGAAAATTACTGACAATCCAAAGCAGAATGCTACGAAACAATATTCCACGGGTGAAGATATACTGGCAAAACTTGTCAATAAGCATCCGATCATTCAGAAAATACTGGATTATCGTTCCCTGACAAAGCTTAAGTCCACCTATGTTGACGTTCTGCCGACATTGGTCAGTGCCAGGGATGGGAGGATCCACACGTCTTACAACCAGGCTGTTGCAGCCACCGGGAGATTAAGTTCAAACAACCCCAACCTTCAGAATATCCCTATTCGTACCGAAAAAGGCAGGGAGATCCGCAAGGCATTTGTCCCCCGAAATGAAAATTATCTTTTGCTCTCTGCAGATTATTCCCAGGTGGAGTTGAGGATCATTGCGCATCTGAGCCGGGATCGAGAAATGATTTCCGATTTTCAGGCAGGGCTCGACATTCATGCAGCAACAGCAGCAAAGGTTTACGGGGTAAAACTTGAAGATGTGACCAGGGAAATGCGAAGGAATGCCAAGGCCGTGAATTTCGGGATCATATATGGAATGTCATCATTTGGCTTGTCAGAAAGGCTGAACATCTCCAGAAAGGAAGCTTCGGAGATCATACAGCAATATTTCAGCAGGTTTACAGGCATTAAGACTTACATTGATCAGACCATTGCTTCCGCTAAAAAGAACGGCTATGTTGAAACCATGATGAAACGAAGAAGATACCTGCGTGACATCAACAGCAGTAATGCTACGGTTCGAGGTTTCGCCGAGCGGAATGCCATTAATGCTCCGATCCAGGGAACGGCAGCTGATATGATCAAGATCGCCATGATCAATATCTTCAATGAGTTATCACGGTTGAACCTCAAAACCAGGATGATCCTACAGGTTCATGACGAACTGGTTTTCGACGTTCATAAAAATGAGGTTGAGCAGGTAAGGGCCTTGGTTGATGACAGAATGAAAAATGCCATTCCCCTGGATGTTCCAGTGGAGGTTGAGATCAGCACAGGCGTAAACTGGCTGGAAGCACATTAATAAACCTAATAAAGTATATTTCCATGAGTTACACTAATGATAAGAGGGTAGTAATGACCCTGGACGGAGGGGGAACGAATTTCGTGTTTTCTGCGGTGCAGGCTGAAAAAGAGATCATTGAACCTATAATCCAATCTGCCAAGGGGGAAAATCTGGAAGCAATCCTGAAAAACATCATTGAAGGATTCAACCGGGTCAAAATAAAGATCAATAAAAAACCGGTCGCCATCAGTTTTTGCTTTCCCGGTCCGGCTGATTACGAAAATGGCATTATTGGCGATCTGCAGAATCTGCCATCTTTCAAAGGTGGCGTTGCATTGGGGCCTATGCTGGAAGAATCGTTCAGCATCCCGGTGTTTATCAATAACGATGGCGATCTGTTTGCATATGGTGAGGCAATGTCAGGTCTTTTGCCTGATATCAACAGGAAACTGGAAAAGGCAGGGAATTCTAAACGTTACAGGAACCTTCTTGGCGTCACGTTTGGTACCGGGTTTGGTGGTGGCATTGTAACCAGGGGAGCTTTATTCCAGGGAGACAACTCGGCACAGGGAGAAATAAATCGTGTCAGGAACGGCATTTTCAAACAATTTGATGCAGAGGAAAGTGTCAGTATCCGCGGGATAAAGCGGGAATATTCCAATTATACAGGGATCAACCTTGCAAGTTGCCCAGAACCCAAAGAGATCTGTGAGATCGGGTCAGGCAAAAAACCAGGAAACCGTGAAGCAGCATTAAAATCATTTGAATCATTTGCCATTGCTGCAGCGGATGCCCTGTGCAATGCCATCACCCTGGTGGATGGATTGATCGTGATTGGTGGTGGATTATCCGGAGCTTATCCTTTGTTCCTGCCAAAGCTGGTAAGTGAAATGAATCATCCATTTGAGACTACAGCAGGTTTGCTTCTTGACCGGTTGGAAATCACCGTCTTCAATCTTGAAGATGAAGCCGACCTGAAAAAATTCCTTGAACCTTCTGCAATGGAAATCCCGGTTCCTTTCAGCTCAAGAAAAGCATTGTATGATCCCATTAAAAAAACCGGGGTAGGGATTTCGAGGCTGGGAACTTCCAATGCTGTTTCTATCGGGGCTTATGCTTATGCCCTGCAGAAACTGGACGCAAAATAAATTTGCATACCTGCCATATATCTGTTGTATTTATCAGTACTTTTGGAGTATTAAATTTAATTAATTCTTTAAACTTTTAGAACCATGAAGAAATATTCACTTTCATTGATGCTGCTGCTGGCTTTTACAGCCGGGATTACCCAAAATGTTCAAAGACACCTTGTAGTAGTTGAGGACGCCACAGCCACGTGGTGTACCTATTGTCCCGGAGCTGCAATGGGAGTTGATGACATGCTTGAAAACGGCGACAGTGTTGCAGTCATAGAGAATCACAATACAGACAGCTATACCAACCAGTATTCAAATGCCAGAAATTCCCTGTACAATGTAACAGGCTTGCCTACTGTGACTTTTGATGGGGTCCTAGGTGTTGTGGGTGGGAATCACACTACTTCAATGTTCCCCTCGTACCAGCCTTTGTATACCCAGCGTATTGCACAGAGTTCACCGGTTTCCATGAGCATGACACTCACACATTCCGGGCTTAATTATACTGCAACCATAACAACGATTAAATCCGGCACTATTACAGCTACCAGCCTGAAGCTCTTTTTAACTGTTACTGAATCCCATATAATCCAATCATGGGAGGGGCTATCAGAATTGAATTTCGTTGACAGGTTAATGGTGCCTGATCAGAATGGTACAAACATTAGTTTTTCAAGCGGAAATACAGTGACGACGGTTCTTAACTTTGCCATGAGTTCATCCTGGAACCTAAATAACTGCGAATGTGTTGCATTTCTGCAGAATTATGATGCAGGTCAGGGGTCTATTCCGGGGTCAACATTGAACAAATATGAGATCTTCCAGGGGATAAAAGTTCCTGTAACACCACTGACCGCCGACTTTACAGCAGATACAACGACGGTTGACAAGAATGGAGTCGTTAATTTTACCAATCTTACCGTTGGCGGATTTATGTTTGTCCCAACATCGTACCAGTGGTCCTTACCCGGGGCAACACCAGATACATCGTCGGCCAAGAATCCTTCGCCAACCTATACTCAGTGCGGGTCGCATAATGTTCAACTTATTGTTAATGCCGGGGTGCTTTCGGATACTATGTTGAAACCAAATTACATTTTTGTAGGACCTTACGCTAAAATCTTCCCCATCCCTGGTGATACTGTTTGTGCACCGGCATCCATCACGCTGAATGCCACAATACCAGGCGCAGCTTCCTATCTGTGGAGTCCCGGCGGCAAAACCACCTCCATGATCACTATTGACACCAATGGTATTGGTGCCGGAGCACATACCTATACGGTAACAATCATTTCGGTTGGAGGGTGTAGTAATTCCACCTCCAATACTGTTGATTTTCTCATCTGTACCGGAGTTGACACAAAGACATATGAAATCGATGCATCTATTTACCCGAACCCTAACAATGGGACCTTCATGCTGGAGTTGAAGGGAGGGAATAAAGAGATGATCGACCTTAAGATCATAAATTCACTGGGTTCGACAATATTTACTGAAAGCAACCTGAGGATAACAGATAACCCACTGCAACCTATTAATTTGACAAACGTATCACCAGGGGTTTATTACATGATCATTCAGAGCGGGGATAATAAAATAGACAGGAAGATCCTTATCAAATGATCCTGGTTAATTGATTTGTTATAAGACCGATTATAAATTTATTTTGTTGCATTTCTGTATTAAATTTTATTAAATTTGTAGCATTAGAATTATTGTTAACCAATAAACAAGAAACCATGAAAAAGCTTTTATTCTTTTTTGCATTCGTCTTGATGACTGTGGCTTCAATGTCACAAGTGCAACGTCAGATGGTACTTTCTGAAGATTTCACAAGCACATTATGCACATATTGTCCAGGCTGTGCAATGGGCATGGACGATCTTCTTTCAAACGGGCAATATGTAGCCGTGGTTGAAAGCCACAGCAATGGCCTTGGTACTGACCCATATACAAACAACTATTCTACAGCACGGAATACCATGTATGGTGTCCAGGCATTTCCAACAGCATCTTTTGATGGTACGAAGGAGTATTGTGGTGGAAATCACACATCATCCATGTATACGTATTATTTGCCTTTATACAATTATTGTTATGGAGTTGCTTCCCCGGTGTCCATGTCAATGGTTGTTACCAACAGCGGATTGAATTACACTGCAGTTGTAACGATAACACTGACTGAAACCATCACATCTTCGGATAATGTTCTTTATTTCTTCGTTACCGAATCTAATATTAATTACAGCTGGGAAGGACAAACCAAGTTACAACATGTTAACCGCCTTATGGTTCCTGATGCAAACGGAACAGCTGTCAGTTTTGCCAGCGGAAATACCCAGACCGTTACGCTTCCTTTTGCAATGAACAGTTCATGGGTATTAAGCAATTGCGAATTCATAGCAGCGTTCCAGGATAAGGATGGAGGCCAGGGAAATCAAACCGGAACCACCTCAGGATACCCAATAAAAGATTATCAGGTTTACCAAACCATCAAAAGAGGAGCCATTGATCTTACACCCGGTTTTACTGCAAGTACCACCCAGGTGCCAATGAATGGAACTGTTACCTTCACAAATACCACATTCGGAGGTTACATTGGTACACCCGAGACATTCCACTGGATTTTCCCGGGGGCAACTCCTGATACTTCTGATCTTACCAATCCATCAGAGGTTTATACAACCTGTGGCCCTCATGATGTTACAATGATAGTTAACAATGGCGGTCAGATCGATACGCTGATAAAATCGCTGTATATCACAGTTGGTCCGGTAGTCAACATTCTAGTGAGCCCAAGTGACACGGCATGTAATTATGTACCTATAACCCTGGATGCTACAACTGCCGGTGCAACAGCTTACCTTTGGACACCCGGTGGTTTTACTACTCCTACAATAACTGTTAATGAAGCTACCATAGGCCTTGGACTCCATACCTATTCATGTGCTGTGACTGCAGATTCCTGCACCAATTCAAATTCCATGACTATTTTCTATGATGACTGCACCGGGATAGGACAACATAATGCTGACCTAAACACTGTTTTATATCCGAATCCGAACCATGGGAATTTTACCCTCGAAATGGATTCGTTTACACCTCAGAACGTCAGTATCGTGATCACCAATTCATTGGGGATGAAAGTTTACACGGAAAATGATGTTACATTCAGTGGAAAATTACTGAAACCCATCAATCTGAATGTTCCTTCGGGAGTTTATTTCCTCTCGATCCTGAACTCAGGGAAGAATGTCGTTCAGAAATTCCTGGTGAATTAACAGAATTTTTTCTTGTTCATTGAAAATTGGGCGGTATTTAAAATGCTGCCCAATTTTTTATTACAGAACAGAATCTAATGTTTAACATTTTATTTCTGCTTTAACATTCATACCGGTTCAGTCATAATTTTTATTATTGTGCCTTTTAACCATATCCAGGCAACAGAAAACAGGTATCTTTGTCTACCTTTTTAATATAAAACAGCAAATGAAAAAGATCTCCATATTTCTCTTTATCTCCTTTCTTTCCCTGAGTGTTTTTCCTGGAACTGTAGAAAAAACATTTCACATCGGAAATTGTTCGATCCGAAATGCAGGCATATATCAAACTATAACAGTTGACAATTCAGTTCAATCAGGCATTCCGGGTGAACCCACACTTCCATACTTGGCAGTTTCGCTTATGCTTCCGCCAGGAGAATCTGCCGAATCCATGGAGATCATCCGTGAAAATGAGATCATTCTGCCTGAAAGCTACCTGCTTTCCCCAAAACAGGATGTTGTCCCTTTGTCAAAAAGATCTTCAGGGGTTTTTCTCAAGAATGAAGCCGTTTACAGAATGAACGGGAATTATCCAGTCACACCATCAGGCCATCTTCTTACCCAGTATCTTAATGGCTTTGCCTTTGCATTGTCGACATTTACACCGGTGAATTATAACCCTGCAACAGGAAAAGTTTCATATTTCAGGGATGTGACAGTAAGGATCAAGACCCGGCCGGATGTCAATTCGGTTGCCGCATTAAAAAATCTTACTTCCTCAAAGGATGTACTTACCCGTGTCAGAACCTTTGCTCAGAACCCGGAAATGATGAATCAGTACTCTGTTACCATGAATAAAAGCACAGGCTACCAGATACTGATCATTACTCCATTTGCCTTTGAAACCGGGTTTGATGATCTTGTAAATTATTACTCATCAGTTGGGCTGACCACACAATTTGAAAGTGTTGAAGATATTAACTCCGGTATATCAGGTTATGATCTTCCTGAAAAAATACGGAATTATATCAGACAGGAATACCAGAACAACGGAATTGAATATGTCATTTTAGGAGGAACTGAAGGGTTGGTTCCTTCAAGGGCTTTTTATGATATCGTCTATTATGGTAGCGGTGGCGTTGAAGAGGAAAGCTATGATATTCCGACAGATCTTTATTATTGTGCATTGGATGGCTCAGATGATGCGAATGGTAATCATATCTACGGAGAAGTTGCAGATTCCACAGACCTTATGCCAGAATTAGCTGTAGGCAGGCTTCCCTTTACCTCCACAACTGACCAGGCCTGCATGATCCACAAAACAGTCTCGTACCAGTCGAATCCAGTGCCCGGCGAAGATAACCATCCTTTATTTGCAGGGGAATATTTATATAATGATCCGACTACTATGGGTGGCGATTTCATGAACCTGCTTATCGATAATCACAGTGATAACGGGTACTTTACCTTTGGGTTTCCGACAGAATTAAATCATATTGAAAAACTCTATGATACAGTGACCACAGGTGCTCCATTTAACTACTGGCAATGGACCCCGGACAGCCTGATTGCAGCGATCAACCAGGGAACTTCGTTTATCCATCACCTTGGACATGCGAGTACCTCTTACATGATGCGTATGGACATCAGCCAGATCACTGATGCCAATTTTTACCTTGTCAATGGGGTTGATCATAATTACTCACTTATTTACACCCAAGGTTGTGATGATGGTGGTTACGACAATTCTGACTGTATTGCTTCTCAAAGCCTTGCCATTGATTATTTTGCTGTCGCAGGTATCTTCAATACCCGGTTTGGATGGTTCGACCAGGGTACGACTGAAGGGCCATCAGAACACCTGGAGCGGGAATTCGTAAGTGCACTATTTAATGATACACTTCCTGAGATTCATATCGGCAAGGTTCAAATGCTATCGAAGATACATACAGCTCCCTGGGTAGGCTTACCCGGTGAATTTGAGCCAGGAGCACAGCGCTGGACCCAATACGACTGTGTTCTTCTTGGCGATCCGGCACTAAAAATACGGACATCAGGTACTGTTACCGGTACGCCAGTCAAGAACAACTTCATATATTTCTCTCTTTTCCCTAATCCGACGCATGGCATTTTGAATATAAGCTACTCACTTCCCGAAGCTTCCAATGTTAACCTTCAGATTCTCAATACCACCGGCGAGGAAGTATGGAAAGGATCTTTGGGGAAAGAACAAACCTCAGGGAAACATCAATTCTCCGTTGATCTTGGAAATCTGTCCTCAGGAATTTACTATTGCAGAATAGTGACCAGCATGACTTCACAAACAAAAAAACTTGTTATAATACATTAGGCTGTTCTTCATTCGACCTTTTAACGGCTACCCGGAAATCATTCCGGGTAGCTTTTTTATTTTCAGGAACTATCCCGCAGACCTGTTTGATTTCATATCTTTGTAAGACAATTACAATCACTTCCCAATGAGAAAGTTACCTTTTATCGTGTCCCTCTTGTTTATATTTTCGTTTTTTTCAATGGAAGCACAATTTAACCGGTATTCTCCGGATATTACGCTTGCGGGGAAGGGCAAAGTAAACACGATGATAGATAATATGGGATACTGGCAGCGGATGGTGAAGTTGGGTTATGTCAGGCCAAATCCCAGGGTAACTGTGCCAAAAGCAGTTTTTACCGGCAGTCTGATCAAGGTAAAAGGAATTCAAATCCAGGATTCCCCTGATATATGCGTAACGGAAACGAGTGGCACCACGCAAAGTGAGAATTCCATTTTCATCAATCCGGAAAACAATGATGAGATCCTGAATTCCAATAACTCCAGTACCTGGAATGGCTCTACCGCGGATACATTGTTTGGGGCCGATTGCCTAATCTCGGAAGACGATGCAGAAAGCTGGACAGGAGATTTAGACGGAGCCGGCAAAGATAATAACGGTGATCCTTCTGTTGTTGTGGGAACTAATGGGAATTGGTATGTCGGGAAGATCAATGGCAATTTCGGTCAATCTGTGGCTTGGTCAAGCGATCAAGGCGCAACATGGCATGATGTTGTCGTATCGAGTGTCCCTGCACCAGGCGAGGATATCCTGGATAAAGATCATCTCTGGATCGATAATTCAGGAGCAAGTCCTTTTAAGGGAAACCTCTATGATGCCTGGACAAGTTTTGTCAGCACATCATCGGATTACCACCAGGTCGAATTATCACGATCAACCGATAATGGATTGACCTGGACAACGTCCATCCAAGTTAGTTCAGGTGTACAAGCCGGAAGCTTCTGTCATGGTGTAAACCTGCAGACCGGTCCTGCAGGTGAGGTTTATTGTGTTTTTGTCGTTTACGATACCTGGCCTGGAGATGAAACTGCTATAGGGTTTACCAAATCCCTTAACGGGGGATCTGATTTTAATCCTGCCACAAGGATCATTAATAACATTAAGGGGATCCGGAACAGTGGAACGACAAAAAACATGAGGGTAAATTCTTTTCCTTCCATGACAGTGGATCTGAGCAACGGGAACTACAAAGGGAATATCTACATTGTCTGGGCCAATAATGGCGTGCCAGGCATCAATACAGGCAGTGACATCGATGTTTACCTTATCCGTTCAACAGACCAGGGAAGCACGTGGTCGGCACCCATCAGGGTGAACCAGGATCCATCGGGTCTGGGGAAGCAGCATTTCCTTTGCTGGATCAGTTGTGACCCAGTGACTGGCAACCTTTGCGTGATATATTATGACGACCGCAATGTATCCTCAACGCAGTGTGAAACATGGATCTCTTATTCGTATACCGGAGGAGATACCTGGACAGATATGAAAGTCAGCGATGTCGCATTTACACCCACTCCGATACCTGGAGCTGCAGTAAATTATTTCGGAGATTACCTTGGCGTGAATGCAAGAAATTTAATGGCGTACCCTATATGGACTGATAACAGGACCGGCAATGCCCTGACATGGGTTTCTCCTGTAAACCTCGGCCCGGCGCCTAACCAGCCCTATGTTGTTTATAATTCTTATGCACTTTCATCTATTCAGAAAGACAGTGTTCAGAGCATGAATTATGGCGATTCATTATACATGACCCTAAGTCTTAAGAATGTTGGCGATCAACAGGCACATAACGTCATGGCATATCTTTCTTCAGATTCTCCTTACATAAAGATCACCGACAGCACGGAGCAGTATGGTGATTTTTCAGCAGGAGAAATAAAATCAGTCACAGATGGATTTTCTTTTAAAGTTTCAGATACTATTCCCAATGGATTAAGGGTTAAATTTAATGTGAGGGCTGTAAGCAATGATACTACGTGGCTAAGCGATTTCATGATCGAAGCCGATGCTCCAGCATTGTACATTGTGAATATAGTTGTTCATGATTCTGCCAGTAACAATATCATTGGCTGGTTTAACCCCGGTGAAAGAGCCTATGTAGATGTTTATGTCGCAAATTCAGGGGCGTTTGCCTGCACAGGTACATGGGTAAAAATATCATCCCCATCCGATTTTCTTATCTTCCCTGTCGATTCTATATACCTGGATACTCTTTCCCCAAATAACAGCAAAACAGCTGTTTTCAAGTTGGATATTGCCCAGAATGCCTGCCTGTATACCCCAGCCGATTTACACATTCATACTGGTGCAGGCTTGTATCATTCAGAAAAGATGAAACATGAAACAATCGGGGTCATCATGGAAGATTGGGAGACCGGCGGGTTTACAAAATTTCCATGGAGTTCGGGTGGTGTCGCGCCATGGTTTATTGATACCGTCAGTTACCAGGGAAAATACAGTGCCCGGTCAGGTGTGATAGGTAATAACTCTCAATCCTGGCTTAGGGTGGTAATGACTGCCGGGGTGAATGACAGTATCTCGTTTTACAGAAAAGTATCTTCAGAAGCGGGTTATGACTGGCTTCATTTTTTTATCGATTCTGTTCCCGTGGGACAATGGTCAGGAGAAGAAGACTGGCAAAGGGTCGCCTATCCCGTTTCAGCCGGAGTACATACGTATAAATGGTGGTATGTTACAGATATTTCCATACTTGAAGGAAGCAATGCAGGATGGGTTGATAACATTATATTTCCATCGCCTCCGCTTCCTGTAGTCTTTCCAGGAAATGATACAGCAATCTGTAATGGGAATACTTTGCAGCTACATGGAATAGTTTCTTCCTATGATTCACTCTTATGGACTACTTCAGGGGATGGAACTTTTTCAAACGATACAATTCAAAAGCCGGTTTACACTCCGGGAGTAAACGATGTCAGCTCTGGTAGCGTAATACTCAGGCTAAGGGCCAACGGGGTAAACGGATGCAATGAACAAAGCCTTCACGTGGCAATCAACCCGGTTCCACCTGTGCCGCAATTCACTATTTTGCCAAATGATACAGTCTGTGGAGGCCAGGTAATTCATCTTTATACCGATACTATCGCTGGCTGGCGTTATCTGTGGATGCCCGGAGGATTAACAACTCCCGGGATCACAATCGATACATCCATGACAGGAGGCTATGGTTCAAGATGGTTCAGGCTACAGGTTACAAATTCTTTTAATTGTTACTCTTCAGATTCTGCGAGGGTCACCTTTAAAGACTGCACCGGTATTAACGAATCCGGCACATACCGTTTTGAGATTTACCCCAATCCAAATGATGGAACCTTTACCGTGAAAATCCAGAACCAAAATCCTGGCTGGGTAACCATACGATTGCAAAATATGCTCTCAATCCCAGTCTTTGAAGATAAAAATATTGAAGTGAAAGGGAATTTTATCAAGACCTACGGGCTGAATGATCTCTCGCCGGGAATTTATATCCTGACAATTGAAACTAATAAGGGGGAAAATAACATTAAGATGATCATTAGGTAACACCTGGTAACAAGGGGAACGGGAGTTTTCTTTTCCGGCTTTTCAGGCATGCCGGGTACCGGGACGGATCCTGTAAGATCTGAAATAATAAACCATATTTTGTCTGTTATCAACAGAAGTTTTATATTTGCAGGGACCAGGATAACAACCCTAAGAACCAAATGATACGGAAAATCCTTTCCATCCTTTTTGCCGGGTTGATCATTTTTAACCTTTGCGGATATTATTTTGTTTTCAAATGTGACCAGATCAGCATAAAGAGCGAGATGAAGAATCTGATCAGCAATGGTTCTAACCGGAGTCACTATACAGAGGTTATCATTGTCAACCCTTCTATCGATAAGGATTTTAAAATGCTCGATAAGGATGAATTCAGTTATCGCGGCAGGATGTACGATGTCATTTCCACCAGGTTTTCAGGAAATTCTGTCATTTTCACATGCCTCAATGACACCAGGGAAGAGCAATTGATCGCCCGGTATGATAAATATTCCGGCTGGCTCACAGGTATGAACTTACCGGAAAGAAGCAAGAACAGCCAGGCTATGCTGTATCATATCATAAAATATGCACTCCTGAATAAATATTCCATTCAACCTCCAGTCATTTCTCCTGTCATTTTATTTACTGAACCCAATAGCAATTATCATTCTATAGCCATCGTGCCATCTTACCCCCCTCCTCGATCCGCTTAATTATTTTTCATTTTTTTATTTCATTAAGATCATGAAGGCATTATTATGTCTTCATAATAATTCATTTCATAATTATTTATTTAATCCACCTACATATGAAATCAAAATACATTATTCTTATATTTATTTTATCCCTTGCCTTTTTATCAACTTCTGCCCAGGAAAAGAAAACACAATCCGTGCAGAAGCAAGATACCCTTGTGATAAAAAATCTCGGTGAAATCCAGGTGAGTGCGACGAGGACTAAAACACCTCTGAATGAAATTCCGGCATCCATCTCCGTTGTTGGACCTGATGAATTAACAACATTTTCAAAGGGCAACGATGCAGATGAAGCCTTACGGCTGGTACCCGGTGTAAGGATCGATAACGGTGCATCTGACGGCTCACGGGTTCACGTGTATATTCGTGGACAAGGAGTTTTGACCGAGAGTGGTTTCAGGGGAATAGGCGTCATGATCGATGGAATTCCGGTAAATGACCCGGGTGGATTCGCTCCCGATCTTTATGATGTAGACTGGGCTACTGTTTCCAAGCTGGAAGTTATTAAAGGACTTGCTGCTTCCTTGTACGGAGCCGGATCTACAGGAGGCGTTCTGAACATACTCACTTATGATGGAGGTAAGAAACCCCTCAACACTACGTTTTATGCCTCCGGAGGCTCTTATAATTTCTGGAAGGTTTTAGGACAGGTAGATGGAACAGATGGCAATTTAAATTACAGGGTTTCATACTCTCATGACCAAAGCACCGGTTATCGTATACACCAGGCTTATTACGGTGATATCTTCAGTGAAAAAGCGAACTGGACACTTTCAAGTAAAATAAAAATTACCCAGTTACTTTCCTATACCGATTATTTTAACCAGAATTCAGAAGGGATCAGCTGGGGCCGTTATCAAGAATTTGGTCCCAGGGCAGCAAACACCGACGCTGTACCATACAATGAGTTTCATAAAACAAAAAGGCTGACCGGCGCACTTATCGGGAAATTTGATATTTCCAACAACCAGGATATTCTCGTGAAAGCATTTATGCGGATGAATGATTACAGGGAAACTTCAAATAATGGCGACGACCATAAACCTTTTGTCAACAGCGGGTTATCTGCACAATACGACCTGAATTTCGGGAAAGAAAACCTCCGGAACCATATGAGCCTTGGGGTAGATTATGAATCAAAAATGATGACGGAGACTGAGTACGGTGTTTTCAGTGAAGCCACGATCAATTCAAAACCGCATCCTGCCTCCAACGATTATTTCAGTGAAGCTGCATTTGATTCGACCAATGAGCTGATCAACCAGGTAATTAAACAAAGAAGTTTAGGGATCTTTTTCATTGACAAACTGGATATTGTAAAAAAACTATATGCAACACTCAACGTTCGTTATGATTATGTGTACAACGAACTCATCAATAACATTCCATTGCCCGATTCACTCATTCAGGCATCAGGAAACAGGTCATTTCAGAACACATCCGCTCGTTTTGGACTTGCCTATGATATCGCAAAATACCTCAATCTTTATGCAAGTTATGGTTCCGGATTCCTTGTTCCGACGGAAGATGAGTTATACAACAATCCGGCACATTGGGGAGGATTCAATGAAACAATCAAACCATCCACATTCCTTGGCGGTGAATTAGGTGTGAGGGGCAGTGTAGGAAAAAGGCTTTATTATGATGTCGACGGATTTTATGTTAACACGAAGAATGATTTTTATCGTTACAGTATCGTCGGAAGGGGAAACAATACCGCATTTTACGGGAACGTGGGCGCAAGTACGAGATATGGGTTAGAAGTATCTGCTTCTTATATTCCTGTTGATTTACTGAAATTCAGTGTTGCTTATACTTATTCACATGACCAGTATACTTCACCGGATAGTGTATCAGGACATTGGATCCCACAGTGCCCGCAACACGTTCTTTATGCTGAAGGAGCCGTGAAATTCCTGAAACATTTTACGGTTGGCCTGAACGTGGAATACCAATCGAAATGGTGTATCCAGGTTGATGATTCCATCTACAACCATTATACCGATATTGTTAATGGTCAAAAATACATACGGAGCTCCTGGGTCAATGGCTTTACAACATGCGGCGCAGACCTGAGCTATAACTTCAATTTAGGGCCTGTGAAGAGCGAGCTCAGTCTTTTTGTAAAGAACATTTTTGACGAGCACTACTTTGGATTCACTGAACCGAATAACGGGCCGGAATATAACAGTTATCAACCAGCTCCCGGAAGACAATTCTTTGTGAGTCTAAAATTGAGGTTCTAAGAAAATTTTTCCTGATTTAAAAGGAATGAAATTTTTTAAATGAAGAAGGCTGTCCCAAAAGAGGATTTTTACCTCGAATGGGGCAGCCTTCTTTATTTATCCTTCTGATCTTCCGCGGGAAAACTGACTTTAGCCGAGAAGCTGAATAAAGCTTTTAGTTTATCCCAGAAATCACCTCCCAGTACAAAGAGACTGATGATGAATACAACGTCAAATGCAATGTTAAGGATCAGCCGAAGGTAAAAATTCGAGGCGAAGAACTGGGGAGCATAGGCCATTATATAGGTTGGAATTAATGGCAGGCAAAACAGGAAAAGACCGATGTTGTAACGGAGGCGGCTGGCATGGTAGGGTTTGATGACTTTTACAATTCTATACCGGAATATTGATTTGATATACAGGTAGGAAGGCTTTCCAAGAATGCCGACACTGGTGATCTTCATTATGGGGGCAATAAGCCAGAATACTCCGATAATGACGTGCTTCAGGACGTGATGTACTGCAAACCGCTGAAGGAACAAGCCTGTCGGGAGCATGAAAAAAGAAAGGATGAAGATCCCAAGCCCGATATATAAACGTGCACCTGGGTTGGGTGCTTCCAAAACGTCAATCGTTTGGTTTTCTTTCATAAAAAATTGATGTTAAAAAAACAGGTACGCGATCTTACAAAAAGAACAACGCAACTCCACCTACTGCAAGTATAGCACCCAGAATTTCTTTCAGGGTCACTTTTTCTTTAAATAATAGGACGGAAGGGGGAATGATAAGAACCGGCACAATGGCCATGATCGTAGCGGCAATTCCTGTGTTGGTTAGCTGAACTGCCAGGAGTGAGAAAGATACCCCAAGAAAGGGTCCAAAGAAAGCACCCAGTGAAAGCTGTAAGACCGCCTTGTGGTTTGAGATCGCCTGGTATGTAGCCTTCCACTTGCCGAAAATAGTAAACAGAATAACAAATCCCGCGATCCCTGCCATCACACGGATCTGTGCCGAAGCAAATGGACTATAGTTTTGTATAGGGCTTCCTGCCGAGGCAGGATTGTGCATCCCTAACTTGCTCAGGACAAGTCCCAGTGCCTGGCCCAGGGCACCACCCAACCCCAGGAGAATGCCCCAGACAGGATAGTTAAACCTGAATTTTCTTCGTCCTTCGGGTTTTTTAGGCAACTTTTCCCTTTTAAGAACAACGAGTGCGATCCCGGTTATAGTGACGATCATCCCGAGCCAGCTTTTACCCGACATTTTTTCATCCAAGATGATCCAGCTGATCAGGGCAGCCATGGGAGGCGACAGGGCCATCAGGAGCATGGAAATACGGGCGCCGATAACTACAAACGACTGAAACAGGCAGAGATCGCCAAATGTAAAGCCCACCAGTCCTGAGAGGATGAGGATCAACCAGGTCCTGCCTGAAGCGTCGACAGGCAGAAAATAACCACGGTATATCCAGGCGAAGGTGCTCAGAAATAACAAACCTACAAGCAAACGCAGCAGGTTGACGATCATTGACCCTATTCTCTTGCTGGCGGCTTCAAATGCCAGGGCTGTAACTGTCCAGAATATGGCGGTACATAAAGCAGCAAGTTCCCCGGAATGTTTCAAAATATAAAATTAATTGACGCCTGAAAGCCACTCCTGCGGATCCTGGGTGGTTTTTCCAAGCCATATTTCAAAATGAAGATCTGTCCTTGAATCATCAGGATTGGTATGGACTTTACCGATCAATTGTTTTGTCGTCACCGGCTGCCCGTCTTTCACACTGACCTCATCCAGGTTAGAATATACAGTGAGGTACTCGCCATGCCTGATTATCACAACTTTGTTGAGGTTGGGGAACGACATGACCCTGCTGACTTTCCCGCTGAAAACCGCCCTGACAGAAGCTCCTTTCTCAGTAGATATATCAATCCCGTTATTTTTTACTTTTACATACTTTAACACCGGGTGAGGATGCTCGCCGAATGTCCCTGTGATCACCCCATGCTCCGAAGGCCAGGGCAATTTCCCCTTATTTGAGGCAAATGAACTGGATAAAATTTGTTCGTCATTGGTAAGCATGATCTCTGTGCTGCCCGTTTTCATTTTCGTCTTTGCATCCCTGTTATCTGTTTTCTTCGCTCTTTCAGCAGCAGCCCTGATCTCAGAAGCGATAAGCTTGTTGATCTCCTGCTCGAGTTTTTCGGCAGCTTTTTGCTTTTCCTGTAATGACGTCTGCAACTCTTTTTCCTTGAGGCTCAGTTGCTGTACGGTTTTATCTTTATCTTCCATCTCTTCTGTCAAATGCCCCTTTTCGGTTTCTTCTGAACGGACCAGGGTCAGTTTCTGTTCCCTGGTTTCCTCGAGTTCTTTTTGCTTCCTGTCTATTTTCATCTGGGCGTCCCTGATCAATTCCGCCTGTGTTCTGCGGTATGCACTATATTGCTGGTAGTAAAGCAACCGACGATAGGCCTGGTTGAAATCCTCAGCAGAAAAGATAAAGAGCAGACGGTTATAAGCATTCAGGTTTTTATAGGCATAATAGATCATCCTGGCATATTCGTTTTTCATCTTTTTTAGCTCCTCCGAGAGTGATCCTATTTGCCGGTGTTGCAATTCCATCTGTACCTGTATCTGGTCAACTTCCCCAGAAATAGTGCTGATCAGTGACTGCCGTTTTTCGATCTGCTTGTTCAACAGGAGCACTTTGTTGAGTGAATTCTGTTTTGTCTGATGAGTCTGTTCAAGCAGCCTGGTGGTGTACCTGATCTCTTCTTCCAGCTGGCTTTTCGTTTTCTGAAGTTTTTCTTTTGATTCCTGTGGATAAGATAAAATGGGGAAATAAACAGCAGGGATAAATATTATGATGAAGATTGATAAAACGTGCCGGAAAGAATTATAAGACTTCATCATGGGTCATTGGTTATGACATCCGTGGTTATTTTACCGGGCGATAGCTTTGTGGTATCTTGAATGGAAGTACCTGGGGTGTGTTGATGCTGATCCTGTTGAAACTAACAGTTACAGAAAGGTTATTATCCGCAGAGATATCGAATGACATATCCTTTGGGAAGAGCTGGTTCCCGACCTTCTCAAATGAAGAATACTGTGCTTCGAGCTGGATATTGGGTTCCCTTATCTCTTTCACATTGGCACGAGTGATCTTAAAGCTTTCAGGATCGATCCAGATGGTCTGGATCAGCACCCTCAGATTCTCCTGGCTGTTCCTCACAAATTTCTTCAGTTTCATGCGATCGGCTGTCACAAGCTTATAGATGCCATTTTCAATTCCTGCCCTGAATTTCTCATTCTCATAAAAAGAAAGATCATTCCCGGTAAGGAAAGACTGAATGATATCGAAATCTATATTGGTATTAAGATACTGATTCACATAATTATAATCACCTGCAAAGAAGGTATTATTCAAACGGTTGATGAATTTAACCGAATCCTGGCTCAGCATCATCCTGAAAGCTTCGATCCCGAGGGCAGGTGAAAAAGAAAGCCATATCACGCTATCTTTCCTTATGCGGATCTGCCCGTTAAAAGAGTTGGTCTGTCCCTTATTTTTATACTCTGAAGAAAATTTAGCTGTGAACCAATTGAACTGAAGTTCGTGTTCCTTGAGCTTTTTAAAAAGATAATCGGCACCTTCTTCTTTGATCGGGGCTTTAATGATCTTCCGCTGGGTACTGCAGGAAGTTGCCAGGATGAGTAAAAGAAGAAAACAGCATGGAAGTTTAATAGAGAGTCGCTTGGTTTTACTCATCATTAAAATGGATTTCTATAGTATTAATATTTGAAGATCAAGTTATTCAATAAGTCTCTTCTCGGTTATCTTCTTATCGAGAAGCAGAGATCCGGGACCCTTTACCTTGGCCTTTTGCCAGTATTCAAGAGCCTGGTTGGTATCCCCCATTTTATATAGTATATCTCCGTAATGTTCCATGACTTCCGCGCTCACCGAGTCCTTATCTTCAAGAGCTTTGCCCACCCATGTCCTGGCATCAGCATACCGCTGAAGTTTATAAAGCACCCATCCATAGGTATCCTGGAAAGAGGAATTTTTCGGGTCAAGGGTAACAGCCTTTTTCGACATGGTCTCTGCCTTGTCAAGGTCCTGGTTACGAAGAGAAAGGTAATAGGCATAATTATTCAGGACATAGGCATTGTCATTCTTGAGGGAGAGGGATTTTTCGTAAGCCTTGTCTGATTCAGAAGTATCTTTCAAAGAATGATAAGTGTCACCCAGGTACATATAGAATTCTGACAGCAGTTCATCGTTACCTGCAACAAGTTTCAGCCCGCGGTTGAAGTCTTTGACAGCCTCATCATATTTTTTCAGCTCAAAAGATGCAATACCTGCGAAGAGGTAAGGAACAGGCTGATCGGGAAACAATTCTTCAGCACGAGTGCTGTATTGAACAAGGTGGTCGTAATTTTCGAGGACCAAGTCCAGGCGAAGAACCTCTTCCCAGACCACGAATTTGCTGCTGTCGAGGGCAATGACCTTAAGATACTCTTCACGTGCCTCTGCATTTTTTTTATCCTGAACCAGGAAATCCCCAT
This sequence comes from uncultured Bacteroidales bacterium, assembly GCA_963768805.1. Classification (GTDB taxonomy): domain Bacteria; phylum Bacteroidota; class Bacteroidia; order Bacteroidales; family FEN-979; genus FEN-979. The sequence goes on from CAVYJI010000005.1 coordinate 379,040, forward strand.
AGATAGAATGTGCTTTGGGATCGTTGGGATGAACGGTGGTGAGGATATGGCTCAATTCACCAACAACCGGTTTGTCCTCATCCTGCAACTCGTTGAGGTTAAAGAAGGAAAGGAGGATATTTATTTTTGTGTCGATATCGAGACTGGGATTTGAGAAACCTTCTTTCAGCTCATCATAAGCTTTTTGTTTTTCACCGTTCTTCCGGTAATAATCAGCCATCGACATATGAACGTAAGGGTTTCCTGGATCAGCTTGTTGTATCTTGTGATAGGTTTCAAGACCTTTATCCTGCATCTTGTTGTTCATGTAAAACTCAGCAAGGATCGACAAATAATGAACATCGCCGGGATAGGCGGCAGCCAGTACTTCCAATTCGTGCTGTGCTTTAGGAATATCATTCAGAAGCAGGTAGATCTTCTCTTTTTGAATACTTATCTCCTCAGAAATGCCGGCTTTATTTTCGATCTCGTTGTAAACTCTTACCGCATCCAGATACCTTTCAGTCGACAGGTAAAGAGCTGCCAGCTGGTAATAATAGTCAAGGTTATCGGGATTCTTTGATGTGATCTTTTCATAGATAGTAATGGCATCTTTGTATTTGCCATCAAGCTGGAGCACTTCTGCATAAAAAAGCTGGTACCAGATATTTGAAGGATCAAGCCTGGCAGCCTTGCCGGCCAGGTCTATTGCTTCATGAACCTGTTTTTTGTTCGCGAGGATCCGTGCCAGCTCAAAACAGGCTGTTGCATCATCGGGGTATTTACCGATATATTGCTTAAAAAGTTCCTCAGCTTTATCTTCATTACCTGTGATCTGGTTTTTCTTTGCTTCGATCAGCATCGAAATGTTAGACGCGACTTTTTGCCTGCCTGCCTGGATTGTTTTATGGTTCTTCTTCTCCTTATGGCTTGTCAAACCATAAGAATCGGGCAAAAAACAGACAATCAACAAAACACCCAGCCATATGATCAATACATTCTTCATCACTTATTCATAATTCATAATTCATAATTCATAATTACCTTACTCCTGTATGCCCGAATCCCCCGGCTCCTCTTGCCGTCTCCGTCAGATCCGCAACTTCCTCCCATTCAGCCTTCTCATATTTTGATATGATCATTTGCGCAATCCTGTCACCGTTTTGGACTCTATATTCCTCGGTTGAAAGGTTGACCAGGATCACCATCACTTCACCACGATAATCGGCATCTATGGTCCCGGGAGTATTAAGTGCTGTGATCCCTTTTGCTACGGCCAGGCCGCTTCTCGGTCGCACCTGGGCCTCATAACCAATTGGCAGTTCGATGAATAAGCCAGTCGGGATCAGTGCTCTGCCCGACGGTTTCAGCACAACCTCTTCTGCCAGGTTTGCACGCAGGTCCATCCCTGCAGAAGCCCTGGTTTCATAAGATGGCAAAGAATGCCTGGAACGGTTTATAATCCTGATCTTCATAGCCGGAAAACGAAACGCAAAATTAATAAAAAAATTGAGTCAGGAGGCTTTTGACAATGCAGGTTTCTCGTTAAACCAGGCCACGCCGGCAAAAACCAAAAGGAGGAAAGTATGGAAGGCGATGCGCAGGATTGCATGATGGACCGGGACAAGGGCGCTGACAGCATAAAGAAAAACAGCTAATCCCAGATACCCGAAGAATTTCAGGAGATTATAGCGAACCGGGAAATACTTCTGCCCGATAAGGTAAGAAAGGACCATCATACCCCCGTAACAGAGAAATGTCGCCCAGGCAGATCCGAGATAACTATGGATCAGGTGATCAGGACTCAGCGGGATCCACCAGAAATTCAGGACCAATGTGATAACGGCGCCTATCACCGAAAGCCAGGCACCCCATATGGTTTTGGATGTCAGTTTGTACCAGATTGACAGGTTATAATAAACCCCCAGGAAAAGGTTAGCCAATAAAAGGATCGGGATGACACCCTCCCCAACCCTGAACCGTGGTCCAATAAAATGAATGAAAAAATCATCCAGGTAAAGCATCGTGAGCAAGAAAATAAAGGAGACCGTGAGGATAAAATAATCCATGATCCTGGCATAGACCAGTTTAGCATCTTTCTCCTTTGCCTGGGCAAAGAAAAATGGCTCGGCAGCAAAACGATATGCCTGCACAAACAAGGTCATCAGGATGGATATTTTATAACAGGCACTATAAATACCTACCTGTGCTTCTGCAATATTCCGTGGTAAAAGGTACCTCAGTAAAAGCCGGTCAAAAGTCTCATTCACGATCCCTGCCATTCCTGCAAAAAGCAAAGGCCATGTATAAAGTAACATCTTCTTCCAGAGTTCCTTGTGGAACTCAAATTTCATACCCAGGACCTGTGGCAGCAACAGGATAAATGTGAGGATACTTGCCATCAGGTTTGCTATAAATACATATTCGATGGTCCAGTCGCTCCGGTAGATAAGGCCAAATAACCAGTTATCGCGCAGTGTGTCATTATAATTATTCAGAAGCCAGGGGCAAAGAAGAAGGAAAAATAATGTCAGACCAATGTTGGTGAGAATGTTTATAAGTTTGATGGTAGCAAATCGTTTTGCCTTGTTTTGTGCCCTGAGGCGAGCAAAGGGAATTGATGAAAGGGCATCCAGCCCAAGGATCCAGGCGAACCAGATGACATATTCGGGATGAAGGGGATATTCCATCCAGGCTGCCAGCTTTCCTGCAAATGCGTTGGAAAGAAAAAGAAATGCAACAGATGTCAGCCCGATAGATAGCATTGCCGTGCTGAATACACGGTCTTTTCTCTCTTCTGTTTCGCTGAAGCGGAAAAAGGTTGTTTCCAGACCATAGGTGAGGATGACCATGAGGAAAGAGGCATAGGAATAGAATACGCTGATGACGCCATATTCGCTTTTCGTGAATACTCGTGTAAGAAGGATCACAAGCAGGTATTGCAGAAATCTACCCAGGATGGTGGGGATACCGTAGATGGCCGTTTGGCCGGCAAGACGTTTAAAGGGATTCATCAGGGCAAAGATAAAATAATTCGTGACGCGTGATGTGAAGAAACCCACCCCTGCACGGGTAGGGGTTCAAGATTTTGAATATCGAATATTGATCAACAAATTTTGAAGTCAGAGCGAAATTTACAATGGGAGAAAATAGTGAAGGGAGATGGATGGAGGAGATTATTCCTTTTTTTCTTCGTTTTCCTTTTTTTCCTTCTTTTCCTCTTTTTTACATTTTCCGAGGTAGAATGAGAGACCCACATTTACTGCTAATTCTCCATTTGTCAATTTATTTGTGCTATCATCTCCTGATTCCTTAAACTGTTGACCACCTATTTGGTAACCTAAGGAAGTTTCAAGCCCAGTATTTTGGGTGATAAAATAAACAAATCCAAGAGCCACTCCGCCACCATAGGTTAAAGTGTTGTTGGTTTCTTTTTGTTCATCCGAGGTTCCAAATTTAAATCTGAAAAATTGCTGACCATAACCTATCATTCCGGATACCTGGCCGAACATCGCAAATTTTCCCGAATTAAAAAAGTAATACCTCACAAACGGATCCAATGAGAGCGAATAGGATATTTCATTTTGCTTGTCTACAGGATTTGAAATACTTTCATCCCGGAAATAAGAATATCCCGTGTTTATGCTGAATCCCGGACCTATCGCCAGCCTGTTAATGACAAAAATCCCGAAGCCGCTGTTGATGGAGAGATCTATATTACCGGATCTGTAATCATCTGCATTTGACAGATCTGTTACGGTTGAGAATGCCAATCCGGCTGAGGCCGTGCCAAGGTATGAGCCTTTCTCAAGCTGGCACCAGGCTTCCAATGGCAGGATGAGCACCAGGAGCATCAAGATGATTTGTTTTGTTTTCATGGTTGTTTTTTGGGGTGAGTTACCTAATATTTACCAGACAATTGTGAAATGATTAACAGAAAAACGGGGCAACCTGAATATTATTGCATGGCCTTCTATATAACTCTTTTTATCTACCTGAGTGGTATTGTATTTTTCTCGCTGACCTAACTGCCGGTAGGTAGGTATACGCAGGTTCAATCTTTGTTGCTTTCTGGAATTACACAGAGGGACACTGAGATAATATAGAGAGACACGGAGAAAATCGTGACGCATGACGATTACTCTTCACTCCTCACTCTTCACCCATTTTGTCACTTTGTCACTTGTCACCACATCAATCCCAACCTCACTCCGTAGGAGTGGCATGATGGTAGCGATATGTTTGTAGAGTGTATATTGATAGAATCCCATCAATCCAAAAAAGCCTTAATTTAGCCCGTTTAAACCAGGTTCAATGCCCAAAAACAAATTCTACGTGGTCTGGAGCGGCCGGAAGCCCGGGATCTATCACCGATGGGAGGATTGTAAAAAGCAGGTGGATGGTGTTGAAGGGGCGAAATATAAAGGGTTTCCGACGCTGGAGCTGGCAGAAGTGGCATGGAAGGATGATTTTGAGAAGTACCTGAAGAAAGATCTCGGTACACAGAAAAAGATCGTCTGTTCTAACCCGCTGATCGGGACCCCCGACCCCGACAGTATCTCGGTGGATGCAGCCTGCAAAGGGAATCCCGGTATCCTCGAATACCGCGGGGTGGATACCAAATCAGGTGCTGAATTATTTCACCAGGGGCCTTTCCCGGAAGGCACTGTCAACCTCGGGGAGTTCCTTGCCATTGTTCATGCTCTTGCCCTGCTTAAAAGAATTGATTCAGAATGGCCTGTCTATTCCGATTCAAGAACAGCCATCGCCTGGGTCAGAGCCAAAAAGATCAAGACCAACCTTGTTCCCAGTGCTGAAAATGAACAATTGTTCCTTCTTATCAAACGAGCCCTTAAATGGCTGAAAACCAATTCTTATAATAACCATGTCCTGAAATGGGAGACTGTTTACTGGGGTGAAATTCCTGCTGACTTCGGGAGAAAATGATGGTTTGGTACTTTGTCATTAAAGGGTAGGATAAAAGGCATCCTCAATATGGTTGATCTGCTCTGCTCCTTTCACAACGAGAATTGAAATAATGTCGAACCTAACTTCTTCGTTAAAGTGCATTTTGTTGACATAAGCGTTAGCAGCCCTGACAAGTGATCTCTGTTTATCACGGGTGACAGCAGTCTCAGGTTCCCCGGCATAATTTGAATGACGTGATTTCACCTCTACAACCACAATATATTTACCATCCCTGGCTATGATATCAATCTCATTTTTACCCAGAGACCAGTTCCGTTCAAGGATCTTGTATCCTTTCTTCTGCAGGTATTCAGCGGCAATGTCTTCGCCTTTTCTTCCGAAATCATTATGTTCAGCCATAAAATAGTTTTTGATTTGACGAATCCGCCAGATTATCAATTAAATATCAGTTCTACATCTTTTCCAATCCTTAATTTCACGTTCCTGCCCAGGATCAGGGCAAGATTGGGTTCCCCGTGCCCGGCAGGGAAATCGAAACAGACCGGGTAATCATACCCGGCTACGGCATTGGCAATGATCTCGTTAGCGGTGATGCCGTAAGGAGTTGCATTGTCGTTCATCCTTTCCATGCTTCCCACGATCAATCCTTTCAGCTTGCTTAGTTTACCTGCCCTTTTCAGGTTCATCATCATCCGGTCAATATGGTAAAGGTATTCATCCACATCTTCAATGAAAAGGATCTTACCGTCGGTGTCAGGCTCAGAAACAGAACCCATCAGTGAATAAAGGATGGAAAGGTTGCCTCCGATCAGCACACCTTCTGTTTCGCCGGTCCTTGCCAGCGGGGTTACAGGATAGGAATAACTCCTGATCTTCCCGAACAGGGCGTTCCTGAGGGTTTCCTGGGCCTCAAGGGCTGCTTCATCGGTAATGATGTTGACAGGCATGACCGCATGCAGGGTTTCGATCCCAAAGTGGCGGTGGATATGGGAATGAAGCACGGTGATATCGCTGTAGCCCACGATCCATTTCGGCTTCTTCACGAAATTGGTAAAGTCAACCTTGTCGATGATCCTCACAGTACCATACCCGCCCCGGGCACAGATCAAGGCACGGATTGAATCGTCGTCAAGCATCTGCTGGAGATCGGCAAGCCGTTGGTCATCCTTGCCGGCAAACTGGTTGCACTTCCTGAAGATGTTAGTCCCCAGCTCTACTTCCAGTCCCCATTTCTGGAAAACCCTGATGCTCGGGTGCACCTCGTCAAAGTTGATGCACCGGGCAGGAGCGATGATGCCGATCTTGTCATCTTTCAAGAGGTAGGATGGGGTTATCATTCAATTCTACTTTTGTGTATTGATCTTCAATGAAGTTCGAAGAAATATGATATAAAGGTCGTAATAATATTTTGAACAATCGAATATCGCTCAACGATTTTTGAAGTTCGAATGTTTTTTTCACTGCGAAGTCGCAAAGACGCAAAGGACGCAATATCAATAATTTAATTTTTAGCGTCATAGCGTCACTGCCTGCCGGTTTTCAGTTGTCGAGTTCACTGGCGGTTAAGATATCCTTGTTCCGCGACAGGGTATCACCCGTCAGATCGTACACCCTGGCCCTGTTCAGAAATGCCTGGCGCAACCGGGGTTCAATGCCAATGGCTTTTGTGAAATCGTCAAGTGCCATTGCATAATTCCCGTTCATCGCGAATATCACCCCCCTGTCATTATAATACATCGCGCTGCCAGGATCAAGACTGACAGCCCGGGAGATGGAAATAATGGCTTCACCGGATTTATTCTGCATCTGCTCTGTAAGTGCAAGATTATACCATAACTCCGCCAGCCGGGGTGTTTTGTTTATTGCATTCCGGAATGCATTCTCAGCTTCAGGATAGTCCTTCCGAAGATACTCAGCATGTCCCAGGTTGTTCCATGCACGGGCATTACCCGGAGATTTACGAACCGTGTCCTTCCATAAACTCAGCTCATCATGCCAGGTTATATTACGTAAGATGGTAAGAAGTACAAGGAGCGGTATCAGAATGAAAAAGACCAGGACCGGTTTAAATCCGGCACGTCTGCCCACGATGAAAACCATGTACACCATAAAAATAAAGATACCGGCAGATGGCAGGTAAAGCCTGTGTTCGAAAAAGAAATTAGGCCTGGGAACCAGGGATTGTGGCAAAACAGTGACCAGGAACCACAGAAGTGAGAAAAATAAAACCGGCTGTTTTTTCCTGACCAGGATAAGGACGGCAATATAGGCCATCAGCAGAAGACTGCAAAGGATCAGCCTTGGCTCTGTGACTGAGAATACCGGTGGGAAATCACGGTCAAAAACCTGGCCTGACGGAAATACCAGCAAGCCTATGTATGAACAGATCACGCAAACCTGGGTCAAATAATAGAGAGGAACAGTGATGGTGAAAGGATGGGTCTCAATTGGCGGAATGGGCCTGAAATATTTTCCGCTGACAGCAACATAGGCAATGATCAGCAGGAATATGACAATATTGAGGATAACCAGGCCGGTGAACCATTTTTTATGACCCTGCGTGTTGCGATAAAAGGTCAATTCGGCAACCAGCAATATAATGAACAATACCCACGAATTTTCTCTTGAAAAAAATGCCAGCAGGGAGGAAAAAATTAAACCTGCGAAAAGCCAGGTTTTCCGGGAAGGGGATTGTTCACCGGACCGGATATAGAAATAGAGGTTCGTTGAGATCAGGAAAAACAGGGTTGAAAGGGAAACCAGCCGTTGGACCATATAAGTTACTGCTTCAGTCATCAGGGGATGGACCGCGAAAACAAGAGCTGAAAAAAAAGCTATGTATTCACTATCGGTCGCCGTGATGTGTGGTCTCATCACAGGGGTACGGAATAAATTTCTGACAAGCAACCATACCAGGATACAATTGGTGGAATGTATCAGGATGTTAATGACATGGTATCCTGTGACACTGGTCTTCCCGAAAAAATAATTCAGCGCGAATGTAAAGTAGGTCACAAACCTGAGGGGATTAAACCTGATAATCCTCAAAGGGTGGCTTATATCCTGGATCGCAGGATTCCCGGCAAGGTTCCCGAAGTCATCAAACACGAACGGATAGGAAAGGGTAAAGCAATAGCCAACCCATACAGCCATAACCAGGATTACGGTGTACCCGGCCAGGCGGAGATCACGGTGGCGAATGGTGAAAAATGCCGTAACTTATTTACATTGAACAACGTTGAAAACAACTTGCTTACTTGTAGATCCAAATTTATTTGATACCATCAGGTTTATGTATGCAGAACCCAGGGTATTGAAAGATATCGTTGGAGGTTGTTGTCCGATATAAACGTCAGGATTGCCGTTTGAAAAATACCATTGCCATTCGGTTATGGGGAAACCATTATTAAGACTTTTATCCTTAACTGTCACCTGTGAATTCAGGCATATCTGCGTGCTGCTTTTCGAAGGGCTTGCGGACCAGGTAAAATTGGCTGACGGAGGACTGATAAAAGTCAATGTCCCATCACCAACATACTCGATATAAACAGTCAGGCTGTCTACATTATTATAATATGATTTCGGAAGGTTTGGACCGTTGATCCATATTTCCGGGTTGTAGGCCGGTCCTGTCAACGTATCAGATAAACTATCTATCAAAGATGTCGCCCACATGGCATTCCAGTTGGTATAGACGCTCCAGCTAAAACCGAAATATGCACCTTTGGCAAATTTAGTATAAAGATTGTCCCATGTTCCTAAAAAACTGAAACAAAAACCGCCATAAAACAGCACGGTATCCTTACTGAAGTTATTATGCAAGGCGATAAAACTTGGTGAAATAAAATATACATTGCCTTTCTGTGAAACACCTGATTTTGTATAACAAAGAAGGATATTCCCATTTTTAATATCATCCCAGTATTTTTGGGTAGAAGACAGGTTTGCAATTTCCCCGGTTTTCAAATAAACCTCCTGAATATTTTTTTCATCCGGATAGGCCAACCCGTGAGAATAAACATGGATGATCCCATTTCCCGAGAGTTGTGTAAAACGATCAAGAGAAGCATCCTGGTTTTTATAGATGGATTTCAAAGTAAAGCCTACTTCGGGCATATCATTATTATAGGTTGATGTAATCCAATCCGCATAAAAAATCGTTCCCAGTAAGTCGGATTAAGAAAGATCACTTGCTTGTTGTTAACCAGTGATTTTCTGATGGCCCCGGGTGGAGGAAACTTCGGGAAGGAACCTAATTTCGACGAGTCTCCAGGATTATCTTCAGGATTAATAAATATACCACCGCGCATACCATTCGTATACTGCACAGTAATGCCCTGGCTTCCGATCGTAGCTGATGACACCGATGAATTGCTGAGGAAAAATTGCTGTACTTTATTCATGGCTGTAACGGAATCCATGGTCTGCAACCATGTTTGAAAGTTAGTACCCGCCTGGTTCTGTAAAGAAATTACATTATTGTAAAATGTTTCATCTGCAGTGCTCATGTTCGACTCGCTGTTATTGTTCTTTTTGCAGGCGACAACGATGAGGGCAACCAGCAATACGAAGTAAAAAATTTTTTTCATAGGCTTTTTTTTAAATTATTTTCTTGACGAGTTCTTTGGAAAAGTACGTGTGTAAATTTATTAAAAAAATTGAACTCAGCACCTGTTATGTTATCTACTTGAAATTATAAAGATCCCAAACCCACTTAACACTGTTTATCGATTTTGTGGGATTGGTCGGTTATCTGTTTTACCCTGAAAATCATAGTCAAAAATCATTCAAACTTTTTACCTTTGTGTTAATTAATAGTATTACAACACTTTCACCCGAGATCATATTGAAATGAATGATACAACTGACAATACCGGAAAAAAATTTAAGCGTACACTCGTCACTTCCGCCCTTCCCTATGCCAACGGCCCGCTCCATATAGGCCACCTGGCGGGCGTTTATGTTCCTGCAGATATCTATGTGCGTTTTCTCAGGATGAAGAAGGAAGATGTCGTCTTCATTGGCGGCTCTGACGAGCACGGTGTTCCTATCACCATCAAGGCATTGCAGGAAGGGGTGACGCCCCAGGAGATCGTCGACCGTTACCATGCCATCATCAAGAAGTCATTTGAGGAGTTTGGCATCTCATTCGATATTTATTCCAGGACCTCCAATAAGATCCATCACGAGACCGCATCGGCATTTTTCCGTAAGCTTTATGATGCAGGACAGTTCATTGAAAAGGTAAGCCAGCAATATTACGACGAGGAAACCGGGCAGTTCCTGGCCGACAGGTATATCACGGGGACCTGCCCCCATTGCGGGTATGAGAAGGCCTATGGCGACCAGTGCGAGAAATGCGGGACCTCGTTAAGTGCCACCGATCTCATTAACCCGGTATCGGTTCTGAGCGGGAATTCGCCAATTCTGAAAGATACAAGACACTGGTTTCTTCCACTTGATGAATATGAGCCCTGGCTGAAAGAGTGGATCCTGGTTGAACATAAAGACGATTGGAAAGCCAATGTTTACGGGCAATGTAAGTCATGGCTCGACCAGGGACTACAGCCCAGGGCCGTAACCCGTGATCTGAACTGGGGGGTAAAGGTTCCGGTAAAAGGGGCAGAGGGCAAGGTGCTGTATGTATGGTTTGATGCGCCGATAGGATATATTTCGGCAACCAAGGAGCTTACCCCGGAGTGGGAAAAATACTGGAAAGACCCGCAGACGAGGTTGATCCATTTTATCGGGAAAGACAATATTGTATTTCATTGTATTATCTTTCCCGTCATGCTTAAGGCAGAGGGTACGTATATCCTGCCTGACAATGTACCTGCCTTTGAGTTCCTTAATCTCGAAGGAGATAAGATATCAACTTCACGCAACTGGGCTGTATGGCTTCATGAATATCTTACTGATTTCCCAGGGAAACAGGATGTATTGCGATATGTGCTGACTTCCAATGCCCCTGAAACCAAGGATAATGATTTCACCTGGAAGGACTTCCAGGCAAAGAACAATAATGAGTTAGTAGCCATCCTGGGGAACTTTGTGAACCGCACGATGGTTCTGACCCATAAATACTTCGATGGAATTGTTCCCGGAAAAGGGAATTTAACCGTGAGTGATAAAGAGACACTTGATAGTATGGCCGGGTTCCCGGAAAGGATTGCAAACAGTCTTGAGAATTTCAGGTTCAGGGAATCTTTGAGCGAGTTTATGAACCTAGCCCGTCTTGGCAACAAGTACCTTACCGACAATGAACCCTGGAAGACATTCCCGGCTGATCCAGTTCGCACCGGTACTATTTTGAATATCTCCCTGCAGATATGTGCGCAGCTTTCCATTGTTGGCGAGCCTTTTCTGCCATTTTCATGTGAAAAGATAAGGAAGATGCTTGACCTGCCACTTCTAAGCTGGGATGATTCTTTGAGACTGGAGTGGCTTGTTTCGGGAGATAAGCTGAACAAGCCTGATTATGTGTTCGATAAAATCGACGATGCCCAGATCGAGGTCCAGATCAGACGATTGCTCGCAACCAAAATGAGCAATGAGACTGCTGCAGCAGAGGCCGCGGCAGGGATCCAGATAAAGCCTGCAAAGCCGGAGATCAGTTACGAAGATTTCTCGAAGATGGATATCCGGGTGGCCACCATTCTCAAAGCCGAAAAGATACCGAAAACCTCCAAGCTCATGAAGCTGAAGGTGGATACCGGCCTCGACCAGCGTACCCTTGTGGCGGGCATCGCCGAATACTATCAGCCTGAAGAGGTTATCGGGAAAAAGATCTGCATCCTTGCCAATCTCGAACCGCGCAGGTTAAAGGGAATAGAGTCCAAAGGGATGATCCTGATGGCAGAAAATGCAGATGGGAAGCTGTTTTTTGTGAATCCTGACGAGGGTTGCGAGAATGGGAGTACGGTGAAATAGCCGCCTGCCAGGCAACATTGTCAGCATTTTCATTAATTCCCTATCTTTGCGCCCTTCATTGCACTTTGCATTTTACACTTTTCATATAAACATGGCCCCGTAGTTCAATGGATAGAACGAAAGTTTCCTAAACTTTAAATGCAGGTTCGATTCCTGCCGGGGCTACCAGCTTAACACCTTACTCCTTACACCTTAGACCTGCCAATCGTCAGGTAGCATTGTCGCGGAGTAAGATATTTCCACAGCAGCCAAGTTATGACAATGCCGCAATTGAATTCGATGAGCCCGTTAACTACCATCATCCCCAGGCTCCAGTGTCCCTGTTCAAGCCTGATGCCCGATGCCAGCAGGGAAACCTCAAGGGCGAATTCTACAAGGGTCCCCACCAGGAAGAGGTAAAACATGTTTTGCCAGCTAAGGCGTTTCATCATAACCAGAATCACACCGATCAGGAAATTCAGAACAGCAAGTCCTCCCATTATACATCTCTGGCTGCCAATGCCCATGTCACGCGAGATCCTGATGACTGTATCATCCATATGAAGCTGCTGTGACAATATTCCCACCATCGTCCATCCGCAGTATAACAATAAAGTCCAGGAAACAATCTCTTTCACCGAGCGCTTTTCAAACATTATTGTTACGTAGGAAACCTGGACAAACCCTGGCGAAAAACAGAACCATGCAAAGAAAACCAGGGGATTAAGCGGCCCTGTATAATGCCTGCTGCCCATGACCCTGTACCAGAGGATATAATCCACCATGATGTATATAATCCAGCCCACCAGCCCCCAGAACATGGGAGCGTAATATTTCCTGTGGATCATGAGAATGGTCCAGAGTGCAATGAAGACCAGGTCGAAATAAATAAAATCGAGTCCAAAGGTACGGGTAACGATATTTGTCATAGAGATATGGTCAATAAAAAAAGACCGGCAGCAAAATTAGAAATTCCTCTAATTTTACATACCTGATTTTCATGGAAGCCTACAATCTTATACAAAACCCGAAACATCGAATTTCTGATAATAAATGAATTAAGGATAAAGCCAGGAAACTTTTTGACAATAAACCAGAAAACGTCTATTAATGACGTTCAAGACATCATTTTAAGTATTATGTAACACTATTTTAATAGTTGGTACCTTTTTAGTTATTGAAATGGTGGAAATTTATAATTCTGTAATGTATTCATAATAATTAGTTTACACACGAGATCAATTGCCGGGTTACCTTTGACAGCATCAAAAATATATGCTGTTACCTATGATAAAGAGATCCTTTTCCAAAGCATTAATCGTTCTGAACCTTTTGTTGCCGGCTTTCGGAACAAGAGCTATTGGGCCTTCTACCTCAGAAGACACAATTACGGCCAGCTCAGAAATGAAAGTTCTAACATGGAACATTTATATGCTTCCACATTTCAATTGGATCAATGCAAATCATCGACGAGCGAGGGGGTTAGCCCAGGAGCTGTGCCAGTCTGATTACACTATCATCGTATTTCAGGAGGCCTTTGACAACGGAGCCAGAAAAATAATAAGGGAAGTTCTTAAAAAAAACTTCCCTTTTTTTTATGGTCCGGTCAACAAATCTAACTGGTTTTCCATCAATACCAGCAGCGGGGTTTGGGTTGCAAGCAAGATCCCTTTGCAGGAAAAAACTTCCATACTTTACTCCGAAGCCAGCGGGTTCGACCGCTACGCCAACAAGGGGGCTATTCTCATGGAAGGCAACTGGAAAGGGCAACCTTTCCAGCTTGTGGCAACACATATCCAGTCAGATGATTATCCATGGACAATAAGGGTTAAGCAGATCGATGAACTGCACCGGCTTCTTCTGATCCCATATTCAAGGCCAGGAGTGCCCCAGATCATCTGCGGAGATTTTAACACTGATGAAGCTGAGACCGCACATTACCAACAAATGCTGTCAGTCCTGGATGCGGATGATGAATTCCCAACGGGGATTATGAGATTCAGTTTTGCCTCTCCTGATAATGAGATCACGCAAAATAAAAATGAAAGACCCAGGCTGATCGATTATATACTGGTAAGGAATCACCAGGTTATTGCATCTATATCAAGGAAGATCAGGATCTTCCGGCATCAATGGAAGGAGAATTTCAGTTCCTTATCTGATCATAATGCACTTGAGGCAGTTATCCGGTTTTCCGGGAGTCATCTTGCAGGATCGGTTCCAATAACTAATTAACGATAATTCATTCCCTATCAGTTCATTATATTAATAGTTAATCTTTTTTGATTGTTCTGCTATTTTGCGGTTCAGGGTTAATTATCATTCTATTCTCTTATAGTCAATCAAAAAAGAACGTCAATGCCGATACATCATCATACAAGAATAATGATGCTAGTGACAGGCATTACGATTGGGTTCATTTCGGGGTTGATCCTGGGATTGTTCTCTTTTGTCGCCAGTAAGATCATAAAGAAACATTGATGCGAGGAGGTACAAATTGAGAAAGGTCGAAAGTGACAAAATGGCAGGGTTTAAGAAAAAAACGATTTTTACCATACATGAGTGATATACAGGTTATTAACGGCCATCCTTCATGTTATTGATCGGACTTTCTGTTCGCGTATAGACCAAGTATAGTTTAATTATAGTTTAATTATAGGATGAGTATAGGATGAGTATAGGAAGGGTATAGGACGAGTTGATAAATGGCTGGAAATGTAATAGTTGACGAGTAATAAAACTTGAAAGTCACAGATTATCAGATGGTTACAAGGCCAAAAGAAGGCACTACCTGACAAAATGACAGGGAACTAAACAGAGAGTATCGGAGGTGGTAGTGAAGCCCGTTTATGCATCATTGTTTAATAATCTTCCGTATTTCTACCGTTTTCTCATTTGTCACCCTTACAAAATAAATCCCAGCTGGCAGGGTTCTGATGTCCACCTGTATAAAGGGCCCGGCGAGAGGGGTTGTCATTATTTCCTGACCACCCGGGGTTATCACAGACAGTTGGCATTGGGGTGAAGTTGAGGATGTTTCAATTGTTATATTATCTGTCGCGGGGACAGGATAAATGGTGAGGTGCAAGGATGGTCTTATTTCATTGATCCCCACGAAGACCGAATCAAATTTCATCACTGTTGCTTTTTGCGAATTGCCATAATCTGCATATGCAACGTACGGCTCACCCGTTGGCGAAAAGGCAAGGGTGGTGAAATCAGCACGGCCTGCTGAAAAGCCTGCCGCGCCTGTATATATCCAACCGATCGCCCCGAATAAGGTCATCACTGTTGCTTTAAATGAATTTTCCCAATCCTGGTAAGCCACATAAAGTTGTCCGCCGGATGGGTCGAAAGCAAGGCTTAGATAAGCGACTTCCCCCGCAGAGAACCCTGCCTGCCCGGCTGGCATCCAGCTTGTTCCGTTATATTTCATAGCCGTGGCTTTTGCGCCATTCCCGAAATCAGAATAAACTATATAAGGCACACCTGACGGGCTTAAAGCAAGGCTTGTATAATTGGCCGTTGCTGCTGAAAAACCTGCATTTCCAACATTCACCCAGGTGGATCCGTTAAATTGCATCACTGTTGCCTTATTTGAATTTACCGAATCGCTGTATGCAACATAAGGTTGTCCTGCCTGATTGAAAGCCAAGCTTGTATAGCTGGCCACCCCTGCCGAAAAACCTGCATTCCCCACGGTTGTCCAGCTGGTTCCGTTAAATTTCATGAGTGTCGCCTTTTTAGAATTCCCATAATCCTCATATGCCACACCCGGCTGACTGTCGGACAGGTCAAATGCGAGGCTTAAATAATCAGCCTCTCCTGCCGAGAAACCTTCATTTCCCACATCCGTCCAGGAGGTCCCGTCAAACTTCATGACAGTCGCTTTCAAGCCGTTTGCCCGATCACTGTAAGCCACATAGGGTTGCCCTGATGGACTGATTGCGAGACATGTGAATTCCACAGCTCCTGCTGAAAACCCTGCTGATCCTACAGTAACCCACATGGTCCCGTTATATTTCATGACAGTCGCCTTGTCTGAATTGGCCATGTCCTTATATGCCACATAAAACACTCCCGACTGACCGGCGATGCTTGTATATTGGACCTCGCCTTCAGAGAAGCCTGCATTACCATAATCTTTCCATGCATAATCCAGGGGGGAGGATTTGTACCATGGTTGCTGGGTGAAGCCTGCAACCTGGCACAGGAATATTAACATGCAGAATAGCTTTTTCATAATGATCATGTATGAATTTGGGTGACATTTTTATTTTTACCGTTCCTCCAGGGGCAAACCTTCCTGCATTCATTGCAGGTGTAGATATCCCATCCTCTTACATGCCGCAGACAGGAAAACTCCCTGCAAAGCTTCTGGGTCACTGTCACTCCATTCAGTGCATGCACAGGACAGCCATCAAGGCAAAGTCTGCAATCAGGAGGACAGGCAAAGTCATCAACGATGGGATCCGGCTCTATCTCTGTATCAGTCAGCACAGCACCAATATAGACCATGTTTCCAAGATCATGGTTGATCAGTAATGTATTTCTGCCGAGGATCCCCAATCCCGCATTGTATGCGGCATGGCGCATGGAGAGGATCGCCATGCCATGCTTGTTCTCTGCATCCCAGTATAGATAAGGGTCATCGCATGGCACCGGGACCGATCTGATATTCAGATTTTCGAGCCGGTAGCACAGGTTCATCCCGATCTGGTCCAGTGCGGTATAGAGAAGATGTGCAGAATGGGTATAAGCAACGGGGTTCTTTGCCATGATCACTTCAGGAGGTACTTTCTTTAAGAAAACTACAACCGATCTGCATTCCGGCCAGATATCCGCCGGACGGAACCCATCCGGTGCTAAAGCGAACCTGTCGGTGCCTGCGATCCCGCATTTGACGGCGCCGAGATCGAGAACAATTGATTTTATTTTTTCAGAAGGTATCATGGGATGGTCCTAGATTATTTTCTGTATTACAAATATACGTTTTCTTTCTCTGTTTTTCCGGTTGGTGATATTATCCTGTCATTTTAGTATCTTTACATGCTTTTGACATTAAATCCGCCATTAAGAGTGAAAAATAATATGTTCAAATCAAGGTCAGTTTATGCTTTCCCTGGGATGGTCATTTTGATCCTATTTTCAACTTCGATCTTTATTACGGGGTTATTTGTCTTCCCCCAGTATCAACATCATGATCCAAATAAATGCGGGATCTGGCGTTGGAACATCAAGACGCTGACGGACAGGGAGGGTACAATACTGTTGTCCGAAAAGCCGGTCCCGTCTTCAGTTGACCAGCTGGTAAAGGAGATGCCCCCAAAAGTTCTTTATGATAATAGTCGCACTGATGGAATGTTGCCAAGGTATCCAAGTGAAAACCTTGTGGTGGAGGTTACTGCTTATGTCACGCATGTAAGGTTTGAAAGAGATGACCGGGATCTTCATCTGATATTAAAATCACCCGGAAGTGAAAATACAATGGTAGGCGAGATCCCCGATCCAACCTGTCCGACTTTTGATACATTCCCTTCCCTAAGAACATATTTCGAACAAACAAGAACTGAAGGGTATGATGTCTGGGACAGACTTAAAGCAACTCATTTACCTGTAAAAGTCAAAGTAACCGGTGTTCCTTTCTGGGATGGCGCCCATTCCCAAAGGCCTATCGGGGCAAGCGAGTATTACAGGGAGATACATCCGATATTAAAGATAGAAGTCCTGTCCCAATGAAACTCCTCGCCGCACGCGGCAAGGTATCAAAATAAAATTTCATTCATTTGATACAACGGACTGAAAAGCCCGAATTAAAAAGAGCAGGGGCCCTGATTACATCCCTATAGCACCATCGAATTCCCCTGAACCATGCAAAACTTGATACATCTATTGTAGAAGTCCAGAAGTTACTGTCGTGGTTGTTGTCAGGAGCCATGCTCCATGCCCCGCTGGCGTTGCGGAAGTTTGAACAAAGACCGGTGAACCCCACTGCATTTGTTCCCCAGGTAGTGTCATCGTATGCCCAGCGTGTTGCACAATTTTCCTTCAATCTTTGCCCGGCATCAGTACTGTCTCCAACGAAGTTTTCAAGTATTCTCCAGTCATCGTCACCAGGTACACGCCAGCCAAACGGGCACAGGTTGCGGGTGTCTTCAACTGCATAAAAATTGTACAAATGGCCATATGTAATTCCTTCGTTAGTATCGTTATGATAATTACAGAAGGCGCCTGTCGTCAGGTTACTCCACGCAGCGCTATCGGTTACATTTGGGATATCCGAATTATCCTGATATTTGGTGGCCTTCAGGTTTTCTTCCATCCATAGCTGAGTGCCTATCTGGACAACTGCATAATTATTGCCATCGGCATCGGTACAGGCGACAAAAGTAAATGTGACCGTCTGGTTACCTGTAGCCACAAGCATACATATGGTCTTGTATATATTTGAAATACCGGTAATTTTCAATGTATCACCTGCATTATACTGCATCTGGACAATCGAGGACGTTGTTTTCAGATCCTTCAAGGAACCCCTGCCCTCCAGCTGTGCAGTGACCTTTGGCGTTCCCGTTCCATTCCAGGTGCTCAGGAGCTTGCCATTATAAGAATATTCATTCGATATTATATGGAAAAAATATATCCCGCAGGTGAGCCCGCTTACCTGAAACCTGTTGGTGCCCTGGAGGAGGTCGCATTGCTTTTGAATGATCAGTTTGCCGGTATTATCGTATATCCTGATGCCGGTAGTCGCCGATACAGGTGATTCGAATTCAATGGTGCTGAATTCTGTGAAAGGGTTGGGATAAACAGACAGCGCTTCATTACCTTCATTTATATTGTTTAGGCCTGCTGTAGTTCCAAGGAGCAAAGTGTCTGCTCCTGCAAACTCCATGCTCGTGCATTGGGTTATATTTTCAACCTTGACGCTGTCGACTGTACTGCTGGTTCCTGTACCGACAAAACTGATAAGATAGTTTTGTGCGCGGAGATTGACAAGAAATAATCCTAAAAAAACAATGATCAATGTAAATTTTCTCATAGAAATTTATAAGTTAGTGAAACAGGTTTCAGTTCATCTTGATAACCAGACAACCATGGTTGCCTAGTATGGGCTTTTTTATTATACTTTTTCCCCCATATGGACTTTCTGACGCATTTTGACCATTTTGGTTCCTGCATACTTAAAGCCGGCAGCAGAGATCATTTCCTTGAATTCTCCCGTTGAATATAGCCTAACCTGTGTAGGATCAAAGGGGTTTAAGATCCTGGTCATTATTTTTAAGAACCAGTTATCCACGGTCGGGTCGAGGATATGTATCCTGCCTCCGTGTTTCAGGAGCCGGTGCATCTCTGCTAATGCTTTGTCAGGATGAAGGTAATGATGAAATGAATTGGTGCAAGTGATAATATCAAATTGGTTATCATCAAGTGGTATTTTTTCAGCATTGGCTATTAAAAAATGAAAATTTTCTCTCCCTTTAAAGTTCTCTATCGCTTTTTCGATCATTTTGGGTGAAAGGTCCACTCCATAGAAAATGTCCTTGTCGCCTGCCAGTTTTGCGATTTGCCCTATTGCCCAGCCGCTGCCGCAGCCGATATCAAGCAGGCTGATGTTTTCATGAATGTCCAGCAATGAGATAACTCCCATCTGGGCTTTCCGCAGGTATTCGGATCTCAGGCTCTTCCCGTCGATGGTTTTTGCCCATTTATTCCACTTGGCTTCATTGATTTTTGTATGTTCTGCCTCTTCCATTTTTGTATTCTTTTTTTTGTATTGTTCAACTATCAATTTTAATTCACTGCGTTCTTAAAATTGAAGTTTCACGAATAAATCTCAAAGGTAGATAATCTTTCGGAAAAGGAATCAGGACTTTATCGAAATGCCCTCCGGTGCCTTCATTGAAAAGTACTATTTTTGAAGTTCAGTAACCTCCCGAGTGAAAATGTTCATTTAAGTCTACATTATGGAACCTCATAAGCCAAAATCCTTAAAAGAATTAAAAACCCTTCGTCAACCCATTAAGAATGCCAATGTCGAGATGAAGAAGAAATTAACCCGTCTCGATAAGATTGCGATCTGGATCACGAACAATGTCGGGTCAATGGGATTCTTTCTGATGATTTTTATATGGACTGTGGCCTGGCTTGGCTGGAATTCACTGATGCCAAAAGAGGTTCGTTTTGACCCCTTTCCTGCTTTTGTATTATGGCTCTTTATCTCAAACGTGATACAGATATTCCTAATGCCTCTGATCATGATCGGTCAGAACCTGCAAAGCGATCATGCCGAAGTACGGGCTGAAGCAGATTTTGAGGTGAATACAAAGGCTGAAGTGGAAATAGAAACAATACTAATGCACCTTGAAAACCAGAACAGGATGATCCTGGAAGTCCTGGAGAAATTGAATAAAAAAAATACCGCATCTGAATGAATAAATGCATTGCATATTCATCAGGATGCGGTATAAATAAAGTCTGGAGTAAATTCTAAATCAGAGTTTGACCTTTACCTTTACTTCTGCAGCAAATTCTTTGGAAGGCTTAAAAGCGGGAACCACGTGAGCCGGGATTGTGACCGATGTATTCTTGGTAATGTTCCTTCCCTTTTTCTCTTTCCTGTTTTTCAGGTGAAAAGTGCCAAAGCCCCTGAGGTATACATTGTCACCTTTTGACATGGAGGTCTTTATGGAATCCATGATGGCTTCCACTGTTGCTTCAACTGCAACTTTTTCAATACCTGTCTTCTTTACAATTTCGGCTATGATTTCTGCTTTTGTCATATTTATAAATAGTTAAAGGTTTATTTTTTATTGAGCAGTGCAATTTAGGAATTTTCAGAATACCAAAACAAATCCCCGAAAAATCTTCATTCTCACTACTCAACTCTGCCTGGCGGAAATTGTATTATCGTTTCTTTCCCTCATTGGTACTTCCCCGAGGAGCATTTCCGCCACCCGACGGTGATGACTGCTGAACTGCAACCCGGTTATTCATGTTCTGGACACCTCTCTCCCTTGCCGAGTTTTGATTTTCAAGTTCCTGCCGGTTAAAGCTGCTGCTTCGTTGCTGTTGTTGTGGCTGGGACGGTACATTTCTGACTTGTGGCCTGGGTTGTTCTGCAGGTTTTGACTGTTGCTGTGGGGCAGGCCGGGGTTCAGTTCTGACTTGCTGTTGCTTTGGTTGTTGCGGTTCAGTTTTTACCTGCTGCTTTTGTTGCTCTTCGGGTTTGATCTGTTCCTGTCTTGTCTGTTCTGGTTTAGTTTTGGCCTGTTTGCCGGTTTGGTTTTCAAGTTTGGCTTTTTCTACAGGAGTAACAGTATTCCATTCCTGGCCATTACTTTTCTGCCACTTTCCATTTTCTTTTCTGTAAACATCACCTTTTTTATCGGTAAAAACATTGTTTTTCTGGCCGGTATTCCTCGTAGCAGGTTTGATCTCATTTGAATTTACACTTTTGCCAGGCCGGGTTTTATCATTGGATGGAGGCTGGTTGCCTTTACTCCCTGTTGTTCCGGGTTGGGGAGGACCTGCCTGCCTTGTTTGCCTTATACTGTTATCAGTCCTTTTACCATAAATATTTGTACGGGTATTACTGGCAGCAGGGGTGTTCCCTCCTGTGCGGTAAACAGGACGTTTAGCACCATAATAGTGATCGTAACGCGGATGATACGGGGGGCGGTACAATGGCGGGCCCCACCAGCCTCCATGCCTGTGCATCCGTTCGCCAAAACTATAATGAAACCATCCCCTCGACATGGAATAGCCCATGCACCATCCATACCATGGATTGTAATACATATGGAATCCCCATGTATAGGGTCTGGGATAGTAATAAGAACCCCAAAAAGGCGAATAGATCCAGCCTGTACCATAGATAACGGTATTCCCATAAATATAACAGCCTGTATATCCCGGTGTATAGCCGATATAGACGACATCAGGCTCGACATCATAGATATAAACAAATCTTACATTATAATCAGGATCATCAGGGGGGATAAGCTGTATCTCATCAGGAATTGAGGTTGCTACCTGCCATGGGCCGTCAGGACCGGGACCCACGAACCAGACACCGTTGTCGCATACATAAAAGGTGTTCTGGTAGAGCAGGACGGTACTACTGGTGTTGATGGCCCTTGAGAGATCCGTTCCCCTGATCTTCTCAAATTTCGGATCCCCGTCATATTCTACATCACATTGGGCTGTTTTGCGGTCGACAGCTGCTGTCTGGGGGATCTGGGCATCCATTACCGCATCTTTTGCAGCAGGGGTGCCGGCAATACTGGCCAGCACGACATCTTTATCTGAACCTTCTGGAATTTTAGCGAAATCTGGAGGAAGGCTATCAGAATCGACGTATTGCCAGGGGCCCGCCAGGGCAAGGGCCCTGTACCACCTGCCCGAAATAAGGATGTAATACTGATTGTTATCGATAGTCATAAAAATATTATCATCAGTATTAGTCATATAAAGAAGCTGGGTTCCCTGAATGGGTGCGAATAAAGGCTCTCCGTCAGACTGGATCAGTTCGGCCGGCCTGGTCCTGACGATAATCTGAGGAATAGCTGTTGAATTGATTGCCGGTTGGCTGGTGGCCGGTGTCTGTGTGGAATTGCCTGAATAATCAACCTGCTTGCTCAGTTCATTAAAATAACTGACAATATTGTCAGGAGGATTTGTGATATTATACCATGGTCCTTTTAACGGGTCAGAAGATTTGTACCAGAAATTAGCTCCAAAAAGGTAATAGCTGTTGGTATTCATGTCCTGAAGCACCAGGAAAGGCGTATTGGTCGCGCGGCTGATTCCGGGTGTACCTGTCGCGTTGAACACCGGGTCGCCATCAAAGAGGAGCAATACAGAATAATATTTCACATAGATGATCTCCGGCGGATCGTTATTAAATTTCGCAGCAGTAGCTGACGCAACCTGGTTCGATGTCAGTGTAGATTTCAACTCGTCCAGGGAATATTCCAGATTCCAGCTGGTGGCCTGTTCTGAAAGGATCTGTTTAAAGTGTTCGACTTTGGCAGGGTCTATTGTATCGACACCCGGGAACCTGACATTCAGGATCTTTACATCGAAGACGGTAATAGTCCCAGACTCACGGTCGGTGCTGAACCTGGAATCTGACCAGATAGCCCCGAAGACAGGGGTCGGATATTTAGCGCTGGTGAAGGAGATTGCGGCTCTTGAATAGAGATGGTCTCCCCTCATCGAATCAGGCTCAAGCTGATAAATAATGACGTCAGATTTAGTCGTTTTAACTTCTTTAGGCCAGTCACCGGCTGCCAGGAGAAAAACAGGGATAAAAAGAATAACGGTCAGCACGATCCTTTTAAATGAAAGAGGAGTAAAACTAAATGTTTTCATAATTCTGTGTTTAAATGATATTTTGGTCACCACATATTTTGCAGTGCTATATTTCCCAGGATAAGATCTATTTTGAAATGGTGCCGGTGAGCAGACTGAAATTATAGGTGGATCCTCCGAGTACCAGTATTGCCTGCCGGTTACCGGTAAAAGTGAGGGTGCCCGAATAATTAAAGTGAACAGCGCCGGGGCCTGCCCCGCTGATGGAGATCTGGGCGGTGCCCGAGGTAACCATATAAGTCATTTTGTCTGCCAGGACGTTTTGTAATGTGTAAGTGATCTGGCTGGTGAACTGGACCTTATCCGGAACATCGTACTGTTGTCCGCCATCAGTGCCTGTGCCATTAACACTCAGGTGTGATGCGTCTTGAACAGTGATGGTCCAGTCTCCTTGTTGTGAGTCCTGTGATTGAAGTGAAGAGGATGAAAAACTGCCATCGGCAGTATAATCAAAAGAGGTCTTTAATGGGGAGCTGCTAAGAATTGCGAAAGTGTAAAGGACCTGGTATGAGTATTTCACTGTAGCTGCAGAATCCAGTTTCTTCAACGTAAATGATGAATCGAAAGCCGGTGCTCCCACAGATGTATAACCGGCTGCTTTTTCAAGGTGGTAGTTAATGCCTGTGGAGGCATTACAAAAAGCCTTGGTAACATAGCTGGCGACGACATCTACAGGTACCTGGTAAACTGTATAATAAGTAGTGTTAGAAGAACTTTTTTCGCAGGAGTTCCATCCAATAGAGAGGATCGTCACAAATAAGATCAGGATAAGCTTTTTCATCTTTTATGGAATTAGACCATAAAAGTAATAAAAAACATCATTCGTAGCGCAATGCATCTATCGGGTTCAGGCTGGCTGCTTTACGTGCAGGGTACCAGCCAAAGAAAATACCTATGGCAGTGGAGAACAGGAAAGAAAGAATGATTGATTCTATAGTAATGGCCACCGGCCATTTCATAATACTCGCGATGACCTCCGAAGTCAGGAAGCCAATGCCAACGCCAAGTATTCCGCCGATCAGGCTGATCATGAGCGCTTCGATAAGGAACTGAAGCAGGACATCGCGTCCGCGGGCGCCGACTCCCATGCGGATCCCGATCTCACGTGTGCGTTCTGTAACTGAAACAAGCATGATATTCATGATGCCGATCCCTCCTACCAGCAATGAGATACTTGCAATGCTGGCCAGGAGAATGGTCAGGATACTGGCAGTGGCGGAAGCAGCATTGGCGATATCTGCCTGTGACCGGATAGTAAAATCAGGATCTTCTGATGGTCCCAAGTGGTGTCTTTCTTTCAATACCTGGGTGATCTCATCAGTTGCTTCGGGGATCAATTTTTCTGTAGTCGCAGAAACCATGATGCTTTGAATATAGGTCACCGTCATCATGCGTTCCTGCACGGTCGTGAAAGGTGCGATCACAATATCATCCTGGTCCTGTCCGAAAGCATTTTGTCCTTTCGCTGTCAACAAACCAACAATACGGAAAGGGATAGTGCCGATGCGAAGTTGTCTGCCAACCGGATCAACTCCCTGACCAAAAAGGTTTGTAGCCACTGTTTGGCCGATCACGCAAACTTTAGAGGCTGCATGGTCGTCGGCAGTGGTAAATTCATCTCCTGACTGAATGGTAAGGTTGCGGATATCGAAATAATCAGGATTAACACCCCAGACAGAGGTCCTCCAGTTCTGGGAACCGGCAATCAACTGGCCGCTGACACGAACAGTAGGGGTCGAATACATTACTGCGGGGCACCGGGTGGCGACCGCTTTATAATCATCAATTGTCATTTTTTGAGATGTGCCAGCCTCCTGCCTCACGCCCCCCATCATGCTGGCAGAAGGAAAGATGGTCAGAAGGTTGGTTCCCAGGCTTGAGATCTGCGCCTGGATGCTTTCCTTTGATCCCTGCCCAATGGCGAGCATGGCAATGACAGATGCCACGCCGATGATTATCCCCAGCATAGTCAGGAAGGTGCGCATTTTATTTTTCGACAGCGAACGCAAAGCTGCCATTAATAGGTTTTTTAACTTCATATCGTTTCCTCCTCACTAATAGCCGGAATTAAAAGAAGCTCATTGCTTGCATTCCGGGGATGCTCAACCTGTAAATCTTTCAGGATCCTGCCGTCACGGAAACTTACATTCCTGTTGGTGTAAGATGCAATATCGGGTTCATGTGTCACGATGACAACGGTGATCCCTCTTTTATTCAGTTGCTGGAAGATATCCATGACCTCGATGCTAGTCCTGGTATCCAGATTTCCTGTCGGTTCATCTGCCAGGATCACAACAGGGTCGTTGACAAGGGCACGGGCGATGGCCACGCGCTGTTGTTCTCCTCCTGAAAGCTGGTTCGGAAGATGATGAGAACGGTCTGCCAGTCCCACAGATTCCAGTGCCTTCATTGCCATTGACCGCATGACATTAGAGCTTACCTTGCTGTTATACATCAACGGAAGCTCAACATTTTCCAGGGCAGTTGTGCGTGAAAGCAGGTTAAAAGACTGGAATACAAATCCGATCTTCCGGTTTCTCAGCTGTGCCAGCTGATCCTTGTTCAGTTTTCCTATATCTACCCCATCCAGTAAATAATTCCCCCTGGTAGGGATATCAAGGCATCCAACAATGTTCATAAATGTGGACTTGCCGGAACCGCTCTTGCCCATTATAGCGACAAAATCACTATGGCGGATATCGATATCGATGCCTCTGAGGGCATGGACCTCAAGATCACCCATTTTGTAGATCTTGATCAGGTGCCTGGTTGAAATGATGATATCATTCATATTACCTTCCTCCCCTGCCTCCTGCTCCTGGTCGCATTTGCGGCTGGAACGGGCTTTGTTGTGCCTGTGGGGTTGTGGTAGTGGCCTGGTTGATAATTCCGATCACGACCTCATCGCCTTCATTCAAAGCACTACCCACTTCTGTGAAGCTGCCATCAGATAGTCCAGTAGTAACCCTGTGTGGTATTAGTTTATTGTCAATGGTTTTGACCCATACTACCCCAAAACGGCTTCGGTTGTTTCGCATGGCGTCAGAAGATTGTCCACTTTGACCCTGGCCCTGTCTATTGCCGGCACCATATCCGCTTTGATTCGAAGTTCTCGTACTTCCTCCATATCCACCTTGTCCACCGGCACTCCCGGCATTTGCGAAAGTACCAGTTCCTTTTTGACTGCTCATCCGTTTACGAAACTCCATAAGCCGCTCAAGCAATTTTTTCACCGAATCAGGATACTCTTTCATTGCCTTATCCAGGTAATCCTGGGGTGGCCAGAATTTCAGCGCACTGGCAGGAATTTTTATGACATTCTGAGCCTGCTGGATCATTACAGTTATGTTTGCGGTCATCCCAGGCATTAATTTAAGGTCCTCATTAGGGACATCAATGATCACTGTATAGTTAACGACATTTTGAACTATCGTCGGTTCCAGGCGAATTTGTTTCACTGTTCCCGAGAAAGTCTGATCAGGATATGCATCTACTGTAAAGGTTACGGACTGTCCATTTTTGATCTTTCCGATATCAGCCTCATCAATGCTCGCCTGTACCTGCATCTTTGTCAAGTCATTGGCAATGGCAAATAAGGTTGGCGTGCTGAAGCTTGCAGCGACGGTTTGGCCGCGATCGACTGCCCTCGAGATCACAACACCTGAAACGGGGGCGACAATGGTCGCATAATGGAGGTTGATCTTTGCCCTGTCCAGGGCAGATCTTGCCGACCGGGCATTTCCCAGGGCTGTCATATAATCTGCATTAGCCTGATCATAATCCGACTGTGCAATCACTTTCTCATTGAGAAGCTCTTTATCCCTGTTATATGTCACCTTGGTCAGATCGACCTGGATCTGGGCACGGTACATAGCTGCTTCAGCATCTTCGACTGAAGATGCAAGATAAGTTGTATCGAGGATAGCTATTACTTGTCCTTTTTTAACCACAGAATTGAAATCCACCAAGATCCGGTCAATGATTCCTGAAACCTGTGTCCCCACCTGTACAGTGGTATCAGCACTCAGTGTGCCAGTAGCGGTTACGACAACCTTCAAATCACCTCTTTCAACTTTCCCTGTCCTCCATTGAAAAGCAACAGAACCTTTATGACCGAACCAGAACCATGCCCCGACTGCCAGGATTATCGCTACAGCGGTGAGTGTTATCCAATACTTCTTTTTCATCGTCTTATGTGATTTATTCGTTTAAAATGTAATGGGTACTCCCTGGTAAAAATCCAGGATCTTTGATTTAAAAATATAGTCATATTTTGACTGGATGCCATTTGATTGCGCCTGGTAAAAAGCATTTTTCTCGATCAGGAAATCTATGGCAGTAGCCAAGCCTACTTTATATTTTTTTTCCATATTGTTATAGGCAAGTTCGGCAGATGCAATCTGATCTTTTGTGGCTTCATATTTTTTAATTGAATTTCTCAGGTCGGTGTAAGCTTGTTCAATGGTAGTCCGTAACTGGAACCTGAGATCCTTTTCGTTCAATTCTGTCAGAAGTGCATTTACTTTTGCCCGCTCGATATTACTCTTGATGGTACGGTTGCTATAAATGGGGATGGAAAGATTCAACCCGATCGATCCACCAAGATCGTTCCACAATTGGGGAAAGAACGGGGAAGCTTTTGGGACAGTGGAAGGGACTCCCGTGCGTGAGGAAACTGCATAGCTGGAGTTTCCTGCTCCGCTCAGGCTGAGTGTGGGATACCGGGCGCCTTCGTTTATTTTTATTCCAAGCAGAGCATTGTTCGTGCGTATCGCAGCACCAGCGATCTGAGGCTGAACAGTCAATGCCTTTGAGTAGATCTCCTGGTTGGTTTTATTCATCATGAGAGAAGGTTCAATAAAGTCAGGGACTTTTAAATCAAAACTATCGACAATAGGAAGTTCCATAAGTTGTTCAAGGGTCACTTTTGCCAGGTCGAGTGTGTTTTGGGCATTAACTACCGCCAGGTTATCGGTTGCCTGCTGGGCTTTTATGGTGAAAAGGTTACTTTCAGGGAGTACTCCGATTTTGACTTGTTTCTGGGTTTGGTCTACTTGTGCAGAAGTTGCATCAGCCTGGCTTTTGGCAGCATCCAGCAACTCATAATCCAACAACACTTGCAAGTAGGCTGTGGTTATATTCAGGGTTACCTGGTTTTTGACATTATCGATATCTGTATTACCAGCATCAAGGTTCATCTTGTTTTGCAGAATAGTCTTTGTCAGCTGAAACCCACTGAAAAGGGTCACCGAGGAATTGACCCCAAAAGAAGTTGAGTTAGTGGTTTTTGCAACATACTGGTTGGTGGTGGGATTGAGGCTTCTCCCGAAGCCCACGCCATCACGACCGCTTGCACTAAGACTTGGATAAAGGCTTGCTTTTGACTGGTCAAGGTTGATGCGGTTAAGATCATTGTTCAGACGGCTCTCGTTCAATGAAATATTTCTTTGAATTGCAGTATCCAGGCACTCCTGGAAGGTCCATAAATGGTGTTGGGCCCTGGCGGAGATAAAAAGGAGGCAGGTAACTATTATAAGAATTGATTTTTTTTGCATTTCAGTCGATCTTATTATTCTGGTTTATGATTTGCAGGAGATTTTCTTTGTAATTGTCGCCGATGGGGATCTCTTTATCACCCACTTTCACGAAATTGCGATGTATATACTGAATTTTGCGGATGTTCACGATAAAGCCACGGTGGATGCGGATAAAATCGGGACCAACCAGTCTTTCTTCAATGGCTTTCATACTTGAGAGGGTCACAACAGGCTTATCCCCGATAACAATCTTCACATAATCTTTAAGACTTTCAATGTATTGAATTTCTGAGATCTCAATTTTGATCAGTTTGTAGTCTGATTTCACGAAAATGAACTGATTAGAGAAACTGATCTCTTCTGCTTCATGGTGATCCTGGCTCTTGCTCAGAACTGAAAGGTGTTCCTGGGCTTTGTTCACTGCTTTAATAAACCGCTCAAAAGAATATGGTTTCAGAAGATAATCAACCACATCCAGTTCAAAACCTTCCAGGGCATATTTTTCATAGGCAGTCGTAAAGATGACAAGGGGTTTGTGTGGAAGGCTTTTAAGAAACTGGATCCCTGAAATATCCGGCATCTGGATATCAAGGAAAAGAAGGTCAATCTTTTCCGCCTGAAGCACAGCAAGGGCTTCTATCCCGCTTCTGCATTTCTTTACGAGTTGCAGGAAAGGAACCTTCAGGATGTCGTCTTCAAGAAGATCGAGGGCCAGTTTTTCATCATCGATTGCAATGCACCGTATCATGTCTTATAAGGAAATATAAAGATTGACAATGTACTTCGCTGAAGTTTCGTCGATATTGATCATATGTGTCCCGGGATAGAGCAGGTCGAGCCGCCGGAGCACATTCTTCAACCCGATCCCTGATTCCTGCTGAACAGGGTCATCATTTTTCCTGATCCTGTTGTTCTCGACCCGGAAATGAAGAACATTCCGGTCGATTTCCAGGTGAATATCGATATTGTATTCATCCAGGTAACTGACCCCGTGCTTGAATGCATTCTCTACGAAAGGGATCAACAGCATAGGCTCGACCATTTTACCGTTAATTTCACCTTCGATCATAAAATTGATGGCCACTGAATCAGAGATCCTAAGTCTCTGCAGATCAATATAATTTTGAAGATATTCTATTTCTTTCTCAAGGCTCACCTTTTCATCTTTCGAATCATAAAGCATATACCGCATGATCCGGGAAAGCTGGATGATAGCATTCTCCGTGTTATCTGATTTTTTCCTGGCAAGTGAACAGATATTGTTAAGGGTATTAAACAGAAAATGAGGGTTTACCTGTGATTTCAGGAAAGCCAGTTCTGAGTTCAGTTTCTCATTTTCCATTTCCTTCTTTTCTTTCTCTGCCCTGAACCATTCGTTGGTGATCTTTATGGCCGCACTGATTGCAAAAACGAATAAAGCAGGAAAGATCGGAAAGAAGAGCCTGTGAAAAATATCCGGGCGATGGAATTCGGAAGGGACATATTTATCAATGATGCTTGAAAAAAGAAAATTTGCAGCTGAGATGAAAACCAGGCACCCCAGGATGGCAAGCAGGTAGTAGAATAGTTTCCCAGGTACAAAGAGTTTGCGGAAAAGTAAGTAGGTATTAAAATAAAAGAAAGAGGCAAGAAGAAGGAAAAGCATTGTATTCCTCCAAATAAAATGCGGAGAGATATGTTGCCGGGTATCATCAATATAGGGTATCATGTACAAACCGACCCAGATAAGAACATGGATTGCAATAATAAAAAACTTTGACTGGTTGCCGGATGG
This sequence comes from uncultured Bacteroidales bacterium, assembly GCA_963768805.1. Lineage (GTDB taxonomy): Bacteria > Bacteroidota > Bacteroidia > Bacteroidales > FEN-979 > FEN-979. The sequence continues at coordinate 409,544 of CAVYJI010000005.1, forward strand.
CTTTTGCATTTGTTACCTTATTTTGGGTGCAAAGATAATCCAAACCAGGTAGTTATCCGGACATTTTAGACAGGGGGGAGGGAATCCACGACAGAAAGTGGCACCTTCCCGACAAATTGTCATCCTGAGAGATAAGGTTCTTATAATTATCTGATAAATATTACACTATCTCACAGATGGTCGAAATTTTTTATCTGGTTTACCGATTCAGGGTTGATCAAGGATTAGATAATTTATTATATTTGTTCTCTATGCTCAACCAAAAATTACAACAACGGCTTATTCAGAAACTCTCGCCACAACAGGTCCTGGTCATGCGTCTTATACAGCAGCCGATCATGGCTCTTGAACAGCGGATCAAGCAAGAGATTGAAGATAATCCAGCATTGGAAGAATCCGGTCCTGATGAAGATGAAAAGGATGAGCAGGATGATGTTCTTGAAGATTCACTGGAATCAGATGAAGATGAATTCAAGGAGGAAACGGATGATGAAACCAGCAACGATGATGATTTCTCTATCGAGGATTATCTTTCTGAAGATGAGATTCCTGAGTATAAATTATACGCAAATAACACCAGTCCGGATGATGAAACCAGGGAGGCTCCGCTCGCCGAGGGGATCAGTTTCCAGGATTTCCTGTTAAGCCAGCTGGGTATGCACCGTGTGACTGACAAACAGTATATCATCGCATCAATAATAATCGGGAACCTGGATGAACCGGGATATCTTCTCAGGGAGATCCCGGCATTGTGCGACGACCTGGCATTTAACCATGGTATAGAGGCCAGCGCAAGAGAAATCGAAGAGGTGCTCAATATAATTCAGACCTTTGATCCTCCGGGAATTGGAGCACGTAACCTGAGGGAATGTTTGTTGCTTCAGCTTGAACGGAAACCACAGGGATCAAAGAGCCTCGAAATGGCAAAGGTTATCGTGAAAGATTATTTTATTGAATTCAGCAAGAAACATTATGACAAGATCATGCTTAAGACCCATTTTTCAGAACAGGAACTGAAGGATGCCATTGCAGAGATCCAGAAGCTGAATCCTAAACCCGGTGTTTCCATCAGTGATATATCCCGTGAAGGAAATTACATCATCCCCGATTTTATCATTACGAACCACCAGGGTTTTCTTGAACTCAGTCTGAATTCAAGGAACATGCCCGACCTGTGCCCGAACCGCCAGTATATTGAAATGTTGCGTGAGTATACTTCCGGTGGAAAGAATGCCAGTAAATCATCGAAGGATGCTGCCTCTTTCATAAGGCAGAAACTGGATGCGGCACGTAATTTTATCGATGCCATCCGCCAGCGCCAGGATACTCTGTATATCACAATGAAGGCAATCATGGATTATCAGAAGGATTATTTTCTCACCGGCGATGAGACCAGGTTGAGACCCATGATCATGAAGGACATAGCCACCACCATCAATATGGATATCTCCACTGTATCCCGTGTGGCAAACAGCAAATATGTGCAGACACCTTTCGGTACATTCCTTTTGAAAAGCTTCTTTTCAGAATCCATGCAAAACACGAAGGGGGAAGAGATCTCAACCAGGGAGATCAAGAAGATATTGTATGATTGTATCGAGGCAGAAGACAAATCCGATCCTTACACTGATGATCACCTGGTGAATCTTATGAAAGAAAAAGGATATAACATAGCCCGGCGAACAATTGCAAAATACCGCGAACAACTCGGTATCCCGGTAGCAAGGCTCCGTAAAGAACTCTGATCTTTAAACACCCATACGCATGGAACAACGAATAGGCAGATTGCTGACCATTATTTTTCATCCTCTTTTCATTCCTTTCTACATGCTGGTGGTCCTGTTGAATATCAACGTCCTTTTTGCGATGATGATCCCGCTCAGGGTTAAACTGATCCTTTCCGGCCTGGTCTTTCTTACAACCATTGTTTTTCCGCTTCTTTGCGTGTTCTTTTTATACAAGCTGAAGCTGGTCAGGTCATTACATCTGGAATCAAAAGAAGAAAGGATATACCCATTGCTGATCCTGGCTGTTTTTTATTATCTCACCTATTATTTGCTGAAAAGCTTTCCTATTTCCTTCATTTTCAGCTATTATATGTTGGGATCGACTTTTCTCACCATCCTCGCGTTGATCATATCCTTTTACCGGAAGATCAGCCTGCATATGATCGGGATCGGTGGTATGCTTGGCCTGCTAATGGGGCTATCATTGAACCTGGGACTTGACATGACCTGGTTCATAATATCAGCAATTATTCTCGGGGGATTCCTGGGATTTGCCCGTATTCAATCAAACTCCCACAAGCCATCCGATATTTATTCAGGATTTCTTGTGGGAGCAGGTGTTATGTTTCTCCTTTTTATATTCCTCTAATCAATAAGGAACCAGTACAAGTCCTACCGACCAAAGTGTCATATCAGGGCCATGATTTTTAATGAATAGCGTCGATAGCATGTACTGGCTGTTGATTGCTATCCATTTGTACCCGATGCGGATGGTAGGGCCATAGCTGAACGGCTGGAGGTTTGGGATATTCGCTTGTTTAACTGTGATCTTTGAACCTGTGTTGAACATATACATTGAGTCTATCGCGTTGCCCTTGTACTTTGCATGGCTGCCTATCATATATCCAACTTTTCCTCCGAGGGTGATTTTAACATCACTTTTCGTTTTCAGGTTGAATTCCAGTGGAAGCTCCAGGTATACTACATTCATTTTACTTCGCTTGTATGAGACCTCAGAAGGTATTTTCACGAGTTTTGTTGTATCTCCGTTTTTTCTTACCACGAAGTCCCCGTAAATATTATGAGCGCTCATTCCAAGTCCTAATGAGAAACTGAAATTACTCTTTCCGAAGGGTATGTTATAAAGGGCGAATAAATCGACTCCCTGATCGATAGTGCGGATCTTTATTCCGCTTGGGGGGTTCAGCACTAAATCGTCAAACATCCCAAATCCAATATTGAACTTCTTCTTTGTTGTTTCATTAACTACCTGGGAATGTGCCGGCTGAATTAACAGTAAAGCCATCAGTAGCAAGATGCCCCCAGATAAATGAGAAAATATTTTTAAACAGACTACCCTCATGACCGCATTTTTATGAATGAACAAATATATGCCTTTTTTTTATTAACGCTCCGATACTTCATATTATTGAAGCTTCACAGAATTATTTCCACAGGTTATGCGGATAAATGCCAGCCTTCACGAGTCCCTCTATCCTTGAAACAACAAGTTCGCGGTCTTCCCGGTAAGTCATCCCAAACCATTGGTCACTGCTTGGAAGGATCTTAACTATAACTTCTTTTCTCTTCAATAAATCATTGATCACGGTTGGGATATAAAACTCAGCTTTAGGAGAATTGGCATTGGTCCTGATGAATTGAAGAAACCCTGATTCCAGGTGGTTGAAAAATGAGGGTGTGAATCCCCAGAAATTCATCGAAACCATTGTCCTTTCATCCAGGTAGAAGGATTTTCCTGCTTCATCAAGATAAGCTATCCCTTTGGCATCCTGTTGTATTTTAGTCCTTTCGGTCACCTCCAGCAGAAAGGCACTACCCTCTGCTTTACAGATCCCTCTTGAAACTGTACCATGTCGGGAAAGTGTGTTTCCCAGCTCATAACCTATCATGCAGTAGAAGTCATTATTCCCTGGCGTCCATCCCTTATAAAAATCAGCTACCGACTGATATGAGCCATAGCCATAGAAATCATCCGCATTAATCACTGCAAACGGCTCATGGATCTTTCCTGCAGCCATCATTACTGCATGACCTGTTCCCCATGGTTTCTGACGGTCCCTGGAATATGATATCCCCCTGGGAACCCTATTAATCTCCTGGAATACATAATCCACGTCAATTTTCCCATAGAGTTTCCCAGTAAAAAAATCTTTGAATTCACCAGCAAGGTCTTCCCTGATCACGAATACGACCTTGCCGAAACCGGCACGAATGGCGTCATAAATTGAATAATCGATAATGGCTTCTCCTAATGGCCCAATCTCGTCGAGTTGTTTAAGCCCGCCATAACGGCTGCCTATTCCGGCTGCAAGGATCAGTAATGTGGGATTCATTGTTTATTAATGAGGTTTTATTTCCATGAACGCAGCTTGTACCACCACGAAGCATATAGCATGATCACAAGGTAGCAGGGGAACAATATCCAATAGGCCTGCTGTGAATTAAAATGGTCAGACCACCATCCCCAGGCAAGCGGCAAGATTGCACCGCCGGCAATGGCCATAATTAGTACTGCAGATCCTGTTTTAAGAAATTTTCCCAAGTCGTGGATTGCCAGTGGCCAGACGGCAGGCCAAACGATGGCGTTGGCAAATCCCAGGATAGCAACGAACATGACACTTGTATTCCCATTAGCTAACAGGACCCCTATAGTAAGAAGAAATCCGAGAATAGCAGATAAAAGAAGTGCGATACGCTGGGAGACAACCTTGGGAATAAGGGCAATTCCAAGAATATACCCGGCAACCATGGCAATGAGTGTGTAAGTAGTAAAGGCTTTGGCGGTTGCAATGGCAATTCCTCTTGAAATCCCGTAGCGGATGATAGTATCGCCCGCTATCACCTCAGCTCCTACATAAAAGAACAAAGCAATGGCTCCAAGGATAAGCTGGGGAAAGGCGAAGATGCTTTTTTTGTTTGAGATGGTTGTGTCATCAGTATTTTCTTCGGGCTCTGCTTCAATCTCAGGCAAGGGCGAAAACCTGATCATCAAACCAAGAAGGATTAAGATCAAGGTCATCATCAGGTAAGGAACTATCACCCGGTGAGCCAGTCCATTAAGCGCAACTGTCTTTGCTATGGCATCCATCGATTTCAGGTTCTTCACAAAAACATCTCCATCCCGTAGGATGAAATAAGCCAGCAGCAAAGGGGCAATGGCGCCGGCCAGTTTATTGCAGATGCCCATGATGCTGATCCGGCGGGCAGCCGTTTCCCGTTTCCCTATAATAGTGATATAAGGATTCGAGGCAGTCTGGAGAATGGCCAGCCCTGTACCCATCACGAATAAGCCGGTAAGGAAAAGACCGAAAGTACGGGCCATGGCAGCAGGGACAAAGATCAGTGTACCTAAGGCCATCACCCACAAACCAACCATCATCCCGTTCTTGAAACCTGTCTGTTTCAATACCCAGGAGGAAGGCAAAGCCATCACAGTATAAGAGATATAAAAGGCAAAGGCCACGAACAAAGCCTGGAAATTGGTCAGTTCGCATGCTATCTTCAGATAGGGTATCAGGATGCCGTTCAGCCAGGTTACAAACCCGAAGATGAAAAACAAGCTTCCTATAATTGTAAGAGAGATGACATAATTGATTTTAGCACCGGTTGTAACAGTTGAATGTGTATCGCTCGTCATATAAGGGGATTGAAAAGATTTTGGCAAAAGTAAGAAAATAAGCGGACAGGCGGATTAGAATCTGGTTGTTTGACAACGACTTCAGTTGTTCATATTTATTACTTGATTTGAACGGTAAAGGAAAGTCAAATTTTTTACTTTTGGTGTGTCAAAAAAACCATGTTCGATATATTTTTTATTAACAACTTAAACCCCGGAAAGCTCCGGAAGCAATTTGATTAAACGATCGAAGAACTAGCAACAATTTATTATCTTCCATAATACACTTCAATATGCAAAAAAAAAAGGTATTGACTATCGTCAAAAAGAAAAACGAAAAGAATCCTGAGACTGTATCCTATCACCGAAAACCGACCAATCTTTCGCTGGAAGAGTGGCAGATCGCACTGCGTAAACAATTTGTTACGGGCAAAAACTTCACCATTAAAAAACTCGATGGTCACCCTGTATTCAGTGATTATTCTGTTTACAATCCCGAGACGAAGAACACATATAAAGTCGCCATCCGCAATAATGATCAGGTGATGAACTTTTGCACCTGCCTCGACTTTAAAACAAACCACCTGGGGACATGTAAGCATATTGAGGCTGTTTTACTTAACATACAAGCAACACCCCGATTGGCTGCCTTGCTGAAACAAGGCTATACTCCGCCTTACACCTCTGTTTACCTGCAATATGGAAAGGAACGACAGGTAAAACTCAGGATTGGTTCTGATAATCCGGTCAAATTTAAAAATATTGCCTGGGAATATTTTGATAAGAACATGGTATTGACCCCATTCGGGTTTGAAAATTTTGAGCAGTTTAAATCAAGAGCAACATCAATTGATCCGGATTTCCGGTGTTATGAGGATGCCCTTGAATTCATTCTGGAATCAAGAGAAAGACACAAAAGGCAACAGTGGATTGATGACAGCTATCCGACAGGCGAAAAGTTGGAAGGGATATTGACCACAACGTTATTCCCGTACCAGCAGAAAGGGATACTTTTTGCCGCGAAAGCCGGAAGAAGCCTTATTGCTGATGAGATGGGACTGGGCAAAACTATCCAGGCCATCGGCGTAGCAGAATTAATGAAAGAGCAGACAGGAATATCGAGTGCGCTGATTGTTTGCCCAACATCCCTGAAATATCAGTGGCAATCTGAGATTCAGAAGTTCACTTCCGGAAAAGTACAGGTTATTGAAGGACTTCCGCACATCCGTCAGGGACAATATGAATCGGATGCATTTTACAAAATTGTTTCTTATCACACTTTGAGTCATGATCTTGATTCAATTAATCATGTTGAATTCGACCTGGTGATCCTTGATGAGGCCCAACGTATCAAGAATTGGAAAACAAAGATTGCCCAAAGTGTAAAAAAGATTCATTCACCTTATGCCCTGGTACTTACTGGTACCCCACTCGAAAACAAACTTGAAGATCTCTATTCCATTATTCAGTTTGTGGATCCATTTAAATTGGGGCCTTATTATCAGTTCCTCGACTATTACCAAGTGAAAAATGATACAGGCAGGGTGGTTGGTTACAATCACCTGCATGAAATATCTGAAAAACTTTCGGATATAATGATCCGCCGCACCAAGAAGGAGGTACTTTCCCAACTTCCTGAACGGATGGATAAAAACCTCTTTGTATCCATGACTGAGCCACAGATGGGGATGCACCAGGAATTTAAGGAAAATGTGTCACGTCTTGTGAATAAATGGAAAAGGTTTGGTTTTTTAAACGAAACAGATCGACAACGGTTGATGATTAACCTTAACCTGATGCGCATGGTTTGCGATAGTACCTATATTGTTGATCAGCAAACCAGGAATGATACCAAAATAGGGGAGTTGATGAATATTCTCGAAGAATACTTCGATGGAAATGATGAGAAGGTTGTAGTATTCAGTCAGTGGGAAAGAATGACAAGATTAGTGGCGCGTGAGCTTGACAACCGGAATACCGGCTACCGGTACCTGAATGGCAGTGTCCCAAGCCGTGACCGTAAAGAATTGTTTGACCATTTCAACAGTGACTCCACCTGCAGGGTTTTCTTATCCACCGATGCCGGCAGTACCGGGTTAAACCTGCAATCGGCCTCGATGGTTATCAACCTCGATATTCCATGGAACCCGGCTGTATTGGAGCAACGTATTGGGCGGGTTCACCGCTATGGTCAGAAAAATAAAGTTTCTGTCATCAACTTTGTCTCTTCCGGCACCATTGAACACCGAATGATCGGCGTGCTCAATTTTAAAAGTTCTCTGTTTGATGGCATTCTGAATGATGGGGAAGATTCAATATTCATGGGTGAAGATAAGTTCCGTGCCTTCATGAAAACTGTGGAAGGAATTACCGGTACACCTGCAGAAGAAACTCCGGTTGATATTCAAATCCCCACGGATATCGTCGTTGAAGCAGATGAATTGCAGCAAACAGATTCCATGCAGGAAAAGCCCGGTCAACAAGAGAAAGAAGTCATTCCTGATTTTCCTGGTGATGATGATATTCCTTTACCGGAAAAAGAAGAAATCGTTTCACCACCATTGACGTCTACGGAAGCACCTGACCCTGCCGCTCTTATTTCCAGAGGCCTGAGCTTTTTAAGTGGTCTTGCCAAGACTTTTTCTTCACCTGAAGCAACACAAAAACTGGTTTCCTCGCTCGTTGATAAAGACCCGGATTCCGGTAAAACCTATTTGAAAATTCCTGTAGAAAATGAAAAGGTTGTGGCTGATGCTTTGAACTTATTCGGGCAGTTGTTCAAGGCTTTTGGGAAGTAATGAACTACCCCGCAGCAAGCTATGGGGTATCAAAGTAAGCAGAATTATTTTCGCCTCAAGAGGCGGGGAATTGACCCTCGTCCGCCGGAGGCGGATTAAAACAGTACGAATCCTATTCCTTCAATTCCTTCTCCAGGCTTGTTTCAATAAACTTATTTAATGACATTCCTTTTTGAAGCGCTTTTTGGTAAGCAAGTTTATGAAGCGATGGTTTTATTCTTACATTGAAACTTCCTTTGAAAGGTCTATCGGGTTCTACTCCTTTTTCTTCACAAAAAGAAATATAGTCATCAACAGCTTCCTGAAATGCTTTTTTCAAGTCATGAGCATTATCCGCTTCAAATGTTATTAAATCATTTATATGCTCGATTTTTCCGTAAAAGGTTTCATCCTCCGCTGAGAAGCTAATGGATCCGACATATTGCTTATAGGTTAATGAATTCATTTTTTAATTTTATTATGTTCTCGGTTACGTTAAATAAATGTATAAATGTTTTGGATTCAAATCATATTATTGTTTTTCAGTTTTTCAAGAACCATTTTAAGTATATAAAGCTTGAATTCTTTTTGTGGATGTGGTTTGTGAAACATTATTTTGTCATTTAAATTTTGGTTAAAGAACATTATCGCGGAGCAGGATGTTCTTCCTCTTTCTTCAGCGATATATCCAAAACCCTTTAATAATGCCACCATTTCATTATATGTAAAGTTTCCTGGTAATCTTAAGAGTTTTTCTATAAGTTTAGCATGCTTAGTCATCCAGGCATTTTTTGCAAAGATAATCAAAATAAGTGAAAGTGCAACTGATTATTAGTTGCACTTTATTTGTGAGAGTTGCTTTTTGAAAGCAAAGAGAAGCAAAAAGTATAATGTAGATTCTTTTGTAGGTAATAGCTCACACTATATTCAACCACCTCGTGGTTGAGAAATAATGGTTATTCTGACTCCAAAGCAATCCTGATTTTCCCTGTGAAAATGATAATGGGTTTTACCGATTCCCTGGTGATCAGGATGTCACCAATCCCCGGTGTATCGATAGTCCCTGAGATCCCGAAATACTGGATCTTTTTATTCCCGTCAAGATAGGACTGTAGCTGGGACTGTGCCGATTTAAGCTGGTCTCCAATGTTAAATGCCAGCTTTTGTTCGAGTACTTTTACAAGGTCCTGGTGGAAAAGCCAGGAGGCTGACCTGATAAGAACATTCTTTGTCCGGATATCAAAATCTACATCTTTGATTTTCAGCGATGATGTTTCTTTATCAAAGAAGGGTTTCCCTGCAAGGTAGATCGTACCTTTGATGGTGCCGGCAATATTCAGGGCAACCACAAGCTTGTCTTCACTTCCGAAAAGGAAAATATCTTTGATCTCAACCCTGTATTTTCCTTGTGTATACTGATAACCTTCCAGTTGTTTTCTGGCAATCTCATTAATATTGGTAAAGGGAACATCCACCCCAAGGCTGATCCTGAAATCATTGTCGAGCCTGCTTGTGATTTTAAGGTCCGGAAGGGTTTCATTGAGATGGAAGGCAGGTTCATCGCCATAGAAGAGTTCTGTGTAAGCTTTGATCCCAATTGTATGATGAATAATATCCACTGAGCCCTCTATGGGTACCATGCTGATCTCAAGAGGTGTGATCTTTGCCCAAAGAGGATATTCATCAGAAATTTTTATGGGTTCCTGTATCTTATTCCATATCTGTGCAAGGTTGGTTTTCAGGTCAAACGACGACTGGAATGCTTTATCGATACTCTTGTTGATATCCTTCTCATTGGCGTTAATGAGGAGGTCTGAAATAAAGGGCAAGGGTATGGTTATTCCCGGTGCCAGCTGGAGCAAAGGAGTTGTAACCCATTCATAACCATCAGAAAAGGTCATGGTCGAGAGGGTCCAGTCTTTTGTAATGGTTATCCTTGTCCTGAATTTCAGGATAACATTGCCGGTGACTTCCCGGGTATCGGAAAGGCTAATTCCAAAGGCCCCGATCTCGAATCTTTTTTTGATCCATACACTCAGTGGCACACGGTAAAATAGCTGGTTACCATCCATCCTCAATGTTATATCCGACATTTTCCAGGCTTTGACCATAAGGTTGTCATGATCATTATCGTCAAAACTGGTATCATTATAAATGAGCCCTTTAAATTGCTGATTGACCAGCTGTTCAAGCTTTTTCAAATCCACATCGAGAGGAATGCTGAGGTAAGATACAGGGGGTTGAATATGAACCTCTTCATAGGATTCAGGTGGCCGTTCTATTTTCAGGACTGTACAACCGGAAGGGGCCAGCAGGAGCAACGGAAATACCAAAACAGCCAGGAAAGCAATAAATCTTTTGTTCATATTATCTTCATTGAATTGCTGTTCAGATCTTTGTACTCCTCAGACGCAGGCTGTTGGTGACAACAGATACGGAACTAAATGCCATTCCGGCGCCTGCGATCATAGGGTTAAGAAGAAACCCTGTAAATGGGTAAAGAATTCCGGCTGCTATTGGGATACTGATAACATTATAGAAGAAAGCCCAGAAAAGGTTCTGCCGTATAGTCCTGACCGTTTTTCTCGAAAGGGTGATCGCTGAGATGATCTTTTCAAGATCCCCGCCGATCAAGGTTATTTGCGCACTCTCCATGGCAATATCAGTACCCGTGCCCAAAGCGATGCCGATATCGGCAAGTGCCAGGGCAGGCGAATCGTTTATCCCATCCCCTACCATGGCGACATGTCTTCCTTTTTCTTTTAACTGCCTGATATAATCTGATTTTCCCTCAGGAGTTATTTCCCCCTTGAAATGATCAATCCCGGTTTTGGCTGCCATATGTGAGGTGATGGCAACAGTATCCCCGCTCAGCATATGTACATCGATCCCCATATTTTTTAATCCGGATATGGCATCGGCAGAGGTAGCTTTAATAGCATCGGTAACTGTGAAAAGAGCAATTACATTGCGGTTTTTTGATACATAAATAAGCGATTGTGTCTGGCTTCTTAGTAAGGCATCTTTTTCCAGGAAGAAGGGTGAAAATTGTCCTGCATTTTCGAGGATATAGCTCTTGCTTCCGATATGATAAACATCACTCCCTGCAAATGCCGAAACACCTTTTCCCGTCCTGCTTTCAAATCCCACAATTTCTGCAGGAACAAAGCCAGGTCTTTTCAGGTGATTCACCAGGGCAGCAGCAAACGGATGTTCCGACCGTGACTCTATGGAAACAATGGCATCTTCATCGGCGGACTGGTTTGTACTGTTTTCATCCCGGATAACGTCAGTTACCGAGGGCTTTCCTGCAGTGATGGTCCCTGTTTTATCAAGTACAATGGTATCTATCTTACAGGCGGTTTCAAGGCTTTCCGCATCCCGGATCAGGATGCCATGTTCAGCTGCTTTCCCTATTCCCACCATCAGGGCGGTGGGGGTGGCAAGTCCCAATGCACAGGGACAAGCAATGACCAGGACTGCAATGGCACAAATGAGTGCAACCGGGCTTCCTGGCACAGGATGCCAAATCGACCATGCTATAAAGGTTAGAATGGCCGCACCGATGACAACCGGTACAAAAACTGCTGCTACACTGTCAACCAACTTTTGTACGGGAGCCCTGCTTCCCTGTGCTTCCTGCACCAGCCTGATGATCTGTGCCAGCATAGTCTCATTGCCTACTTTCCTGGCCGATATTTTCAAGCTGCCGGCCTGGTTGATTGTAGCTCCGATGACGAGATCGCCGGTCTTTTTTTGTACCGGAACCGATTCACCAGTGATCATACTTTCATCAACAAATGATTCACCTTCAATTACTTTACCATCTGTGGGGATTTTTTCTCCCGGACGGATCACAAGAATATCTCCAACGATAATCTTTGAGATAAGCATCTCTTTTTCAATACCATTCCTTATTACCCTTGCAGTCTTTACACCCAGTCCTGCCAGTTTCCTGATGGCACCTGAGGTACGGTGTTTTGCCCGTTCCTCAAAGTATCTTCCCATTAGGATGAAGGAGATGATAACCACCGATGCTTCAAAATAGGTATGGGGTTCAAAACCACGTGATCTCAGATAGCCGGGGAAAATAGTATTGAAGGTGCTATAAATGAAAGCTGTTCCTGTTCCAAGGGCAACCAGGGTATCCATGTTAGATGAAAAGTGAATTGCCCGTTTCCAGGCAATAACAAAGAATTCCCTTCCAAATATTGTAATTACAGGGATAGCAAGGATAAACATGATCCAGTTAGCATAAGGTACCTTGTGGAATACCATGGAGATAAGAAAAATTGGGATAGAGAATCCCACGGAAAGAAGGGTGTTGTATTTCAACCGTTCTAACCGCCGGTTCATGGTATTCTCCTGTTCGTCTTCTTTTACGGTTTTATCGGTAATAAGTTTATAGCCAATTCCATCGACAACTTTTTCCATCCGGGCAGGGGTTATGACCAGGGGCTCATATTCCACCACTACCTTTTCCATAGCCAGGTTCACCACCGCCGATTTTATGCCTTCCTGGGCAGAAAGTACGTTTTGTATGCTCATTGCGCATGACGCGCATGACATTCCTTCTACCGGGTATATTTCTTTAACTATTGTCATCTGGAAGATTTTTTCCAAAAACTTCTTTCTGCAGATCTTTGTTGATCTCTTCTTTTGTCATTATACCTTTCTTATGTGCCGGGTAAAATGACGGGGGCAGTATCTGGATGTTCATGCTCATCAAAAGATGATCCATGATGATCAACAGTAAAGTGCTTACAAAAGGAAGAGGGATCAGCATCACCGGGACAACAACACCAACACTTTTAAGAATGCTCAGGGTATGGTTTTTAAATTGTTTCTTCTCAGCGTGGGTCAGTTTTTCTTTTTTAAGATATTTTGTAAGAATAATGAAAGATTCTTTTGCTTCAATAGCTTCTCCCTTCATGCCCTTAGAATATCTTGAGGCCTCATCCAAAAACACCCAGGCAGACCTGGCTATCACCTCTTTTACCTTTGGCAGGGTGAAAAGACGGATAAAATATCCTATGATATAATTTGAAAAGATTCTCATCGACAGGATTGCCTGGCACTATCTAATAACTTAACTTTTTTGGAATTATTGATACAGGAACCGTTTGATGCTTCTTTTCGGTGTTTTTTCAAATTCAGATTCCGTAATTTCAAACCCCGCGATGTGAATGTATTTTGGCAAACGGTGATTCAGATCATGAATATATCCTTTGAATATTTCAGGCAGCCTTTCTTTCGTGACCCCCGCTTTTTCCATGGCATCGGCATCAGGAAAGATCAGTGCGGTCAGCACCTGGTCACGCTCAATGATCAGGGATTCCATGACGAGGAACCGGTTATTGAGGATAGATTCAATTTCATCAGGATAGATGTTTTTACCTGAAGGACCAAGGATCATATTCTTGCTCCGGCCTTTGATATAGATATTCCCTTTTTTATCAATCACACCAAGATCCCCGGTATGCAGCCACCCGTCCTTTTCAAGTACGGCATGGGTGGCTTCTTCATTTTTATAGTATCCCAGCATGACATGATTTCCCCTGACAAGAATCTCTCCATCAATTTTTTGCGGGTCCGGGGAATCGATCCTGACCTCAAGTTCATCAACTATCCTTCCCGAAGCTCCCAATTTCGTTGTTTTCCAGGAGGCATAAGAGATTAGCGGTCCGCATTCAGTCATGCCATAGCCTACAGTAAACGGAAAATGGAGCTTTCTGAAAAACCGTTCCGCCTGACTGTTGAATGGTGCGCCACCAATGACCAGTTCCCTGAAATTTCCCCCGAATACATCTACCATTTTCTTCCGGATCTTATTGAATATCAGCTTGTTTAACAAAGGGATATCGAATAAGGATCCAGATTGCAGGTTTACGCAGTACCGGGATAAGTTGAGCTTTGTAGATCTTTTCAATCACTAAAGGAACAGACAGGATAAGCTCTGGCCTGATCTCCTGGAAAGCCTGCATGATTATTTTTGGAGAAGGGGTCTTCGTCAAAAAGGTAATATCACAGCCAAGCGTGAAAGGAAAAAGAAATTCGAAAGCACATCCATAAGTATGAGCCAAAGGAAGAAAGGAGAGAATCCGGTCTTTGGCATTTAACGGCATGTTGCGATGAGCATAGAGGATATTTCCAAGAAGACTTTTATGCTGGAGTACAACTCCTTTCGAAAATCCGGTAGTCCCGGAAGTATAACTGATAACGGCTATATCATCTCCTCCGGAACCTTCAAATTTAATCATCTCTGGTGTAATATATTTCCGGGGATCAACCTCATATGCTATATTTTTATTTTTCTCGGCCTGATCATCGCGCTGATACAATACTGACAGATCCTGGATCTTCAGTATCTTCCTGATAATGGGCATTTCCCCAGTATCAAGGGTACCGAAGAGAGTATCTTCTGCGAAGAGAAGGATGGAATCGGAATGGGTGACAATATGATGAACGTCAGCCGGCTTAAAATCCGGCAGAACAGGCACTATAACCGCACCATAGGTTATCGTGGAAAGATAAATGATGCCCCAGTTGGCAGAATTCTTTCCATAAAGTGCTATCTTATCACCTTTATGGATACCTGAATTCCTGAACAATTCATGAGTCTTCAGGATCTTTTCACCAATCTCCTTGTAAGTGAAGCTGCTGCCACCAAAATCTGAAAGTGCTCTGAACTCCCAATTATTCCTAATGGCATCGGCAAATAAAGAAATTAAATCGGTAGATGTTGTGTTCATTCAGGCAGTTTTAAGTTCTTACTTTATGAAACCAGGGAAAAGAGACTATTTTAACCGGATGTAGTCTAACAAAGGTATAAAAGTTTAAGAATGAAAAGTAAAAAACAACACAGCTCATTAATTTGCAATTGTTATATTTGCAATAGTCAATTTTATCAATTATGAAAAGGGTTCTGTACTCTTTTCCTTTCGATTACCTGATTGCATATCTATTATGTGGTCCGGTCAAAGATAATTTATCAAATAATACCAAAAGGTCTTTCAGGCATCATATCTTCGTTTTCTTTATTCTCTGCAACCCGTTAATCCTTCATGCGCAGTGGTATCCTGTTTCAGTGCCAACCACTGCGGGACTTGAGAAAATTACCTTCACTGATACACTACATGGGTATTGTCCATTATGGGATGGAAATATGTTGGAAACGAATGATGGAGGAATGGTGTGGTATATTGTCCCAACAGGCATAAGCGGTGGATTAGCGGACGTTTGTTTCCCAACTGCTTTAATTGGCTATTCTGTTGGCGACAACGGCGAGATCATAAAGACGACCAATGCTGGAGCCACCTGGTCGGCGATCAATTCTCCAACCTATAATGTGTTACGGGGTGTCTATTTTTTCAATCCTGATACAGGTTTTATCTGCGGGCAGTCAGAATCTATTTATAGAACAACAAATGGGGGGACGACATGGGTTCAGCAAACTTCAGGAGCCTACTGGCTTCGTCAGTTTACGTTTCCTACTCCTCAGACCGGGTATTGTGCAGGTGATGGCCACAAAATTTATAAAACCATAAATGGAGGACTGACCTGGAATCTATTGCCTGGCGCAATAGGTATAAACTTGTTCGATATTCAGTTTGTTACAGCAGACTCGGGATATATCGGGGGTCTGGTAGGTTATGTTGCAAAATCTTTTAACGGGGGCCTTACATGGCAGGTTTTACCCACCGGGACACCGGACTCTATCGTAGGCCTATGGTATTTTAATCCTCAGTCAGGATATTGTGTAGGTACTTCAGGACTTATCTTAAACACGAATAATGGCGGTACAACCTGGCTCCAGGAAACTTCAGGTACCACTAATCCTTTATATAAATGTTATTTTTTCAATCCCAACAAAGGTTTCATCTGCGGTTCAAACGGAACGCTACTGAGATTAGGAAACTGCTTTTTCCCTTCACCAGGTCCTATCACCGGACCAACTCCAGTTTGTCCGGGTGATTCGGGGAAGATATATTCAGTAAATCCCGTGACCGGTGCAACCGGGTATCACTGGAATGTGCCACCGGGCGTTATCATCACTTCAGGGAACAATACCAATAGTATTACAGTAAAATTCAGCTCATCAGCAGTATCCGGATCATTTTCAGTATATGCGTTTAACACCAATTGCCCCGGGGCTCTTTCGCCGCCTTTTTTTGTGACTGTGAACCCAAGTCCAGTACCAACTATCAGTGGGCCTTCACCTGTCTGTCTTAATTCAAACAATAACACATATACAACTCAAGCTGGAATGAATAACTATATCTGGTTTGTCTCTGGTGGTGGTACAATAACATCCGGAGGCACTGCAACAGATAATACAGTCACCATTTTATGGACTGCCATTGGTGCCCAGACTGTAGGTGTTAATTACCATGCTCCCAATGGCTGTCCTGCTGTTAATCCTACAATCTTCAATGTTACAGTTAAGGCTTTACCTGTCCCAACAATAACCGGACCTACTCCTGTCTGCCTCAATTCAACTGAGACATATATCACACAAACAGGAATGACAAACTATATCTGGTCAGTCTCTGCAGGAGGTATTATCACATCCGGCGGCACGGCAACAGATAATACAATCACCATAGCATGGACTGCATTGGGTGCCCAGACCGTAGGTGTTAATTACCATAGTTCCAATGGCTGTACGGCAGCTAATTCTACAATCTTCAACGTTACGGTTAATGCTTTACCTGTCCCAACAATTTCCGGACCTACTCCTGTCTGCCTCAACTCCTCTGGAAATACATATTCTACTCAGCCTGGAATGACTAACTATATCTGGTCTGTCTCTGCAGGAGGTGTTATCACATATGGTGGCACGGCAACAGATAATATCGTCACCATTTCATGGACTGTATTGGGTGCCCAGACCATAAGTGTTAACTATCATAATCCCAATGGCTGTACTGCTGCTAATCCTACAATCTTCAACGTTACAGTTAATGCTTTACCTGTCCCAACAATTACAGGACCTACTCCTGTCTGTCTCAACTCCTCTGGAAATACATATTCCACTCAGCCTGGAATGACTAACTATACCTGGTCTGTCTCTGCAGGAGGTGTTATTACATCCGGCGGCACTGCAACAGATAATACAATCATCATTTCATGGACTGCCACAGGTGCCCAGACCGTAAGTGTTAACTATCATAATTCAAATGGCTGTACTGCTGCTAATCCAACAATCTTCAACGTCACAGTTAATGCTTTACCTGTCCCAACAATTACAGGACCTACTCCTGTCTGTCTCAACTCCTCTGGAAATACATATTCCACTCAGCCTGGAATGACTAACTATATCTGGTCTGTCTCTGTAGGAGGTGTTATCACATCCGGTGGCACGGCAACAGATAATACTGTTATCATTTCATGGACTACCATGGGTGCCCAGACCGTGAGTGTTAACTATCATAATCCCAATGGCTGTACTGCAGCTAATCCTACAATCTTCAACATCACAGTGAATGTTTTACCTGTCCCAACAATTACAGGTCCTTCTCCTGTCTGCCTCAATTCACCTGGGACATATATCACACAAACAGGAATGACAAACTATATTTGGTCAGTCTCATCTGGCGGTACCATTATATTTGGTGGTACTGCCACAGATAATACTGTTACCATTTCATGGACTGCCACTGGTGCCCAGACTGTGAGTGTTAATTACCATAATCCCAATGGCTGTACTGCAGCTAATCCTACAATCTTCAACGTTACAGTTAATGCTTTACCCGTCCCAACACTTACAGGACCTACTCCTGTTTGTCTCAACTCCTCTGGAAATACATATTCCACTCAGGCTGGAATGAATAACTATATCTGGTCTGTCTCTGCAGGAGGTGTTATCACATCCGGCGGCACTGCAACAGATAATACAATCACCATTTCATGGACTGCCATTGGTGGCCAGACCGTAAGTGTTAACTATCATAATCCTAATGGCTGTACTGCTGCTAATCCTGTAATCTTCAACGTCACAGTTAATTCTTTACCCGTCCCAACAATTACAGGTCCTACTCCTGTCTGTCTCAACTCCTCTGGAAATACATATTCCACTCAGCCTGGAATGACTAACTATATCTGGTCTGTCTCTGCAGGAGGTGTTATCACATCCGGTGGCACAGCAACAGATAATACAGTCACCATTTCATGGACTGCCATGGGTGCCCAGACCGTGAGTGTTAATTACCATGGTCCCAATGGCTGTACTGCTGCTAATCCTACAATCTTCAACGTCACAATTAATGCTTTACCTGTCCCAACAATTACAGGTCCTACTTCTGTCTGCCTCAATTCAACTGAGACATATATCACACAAACAGGAATGACAAACTATATCTGGTCAGTCTCATCTGGCGGTACCATTATATTTGGTGGTACTGCCACAGATAATACTGTTACCATTTCATGGACTGCCATAGGTGCCCAGACTGTGAGTGTTAATTACCATAATCCCAATGGCTGTAATGCAGCTAATCCTACAATCTTCAACGTTACAGTTAATGCTTTACCCGTCCCAACACTTACAGGACCTACTCCTGTTTGTCTCAACTCCTCTGGAAATACATATTCCACTCAGCCTGGAATGACTAACTATATCTGGTCTGTCTCTGCAGGAGGTGTTATCACATCGGGTGGCACTACAGCAGATAGTACAGTCACCATTTCATGGACTGCATTGGGTGTCCAGACCGTAAGTGTTAACTATCATGATCTCAATGGCTGTATTGCTGCTAATCCTTCAATATTCAACGTCATCGTTGATTCTTTACCCGTCCCAACAGTTACAGGACCTACTCCTGTTTGTCTCAACTCCTCTGGAAATACATATTCCACACAGCCTGGAATGACCAGCTATATCTGGTCTGTCTCTGCAGGAGGTGTTATCACATCCGGTGGCACGGCAACAGATAACACGGTCACCATCACCTGGACTGTCTCAGGAGCTCAAACAGTAAGTGTCAATTATTATAATTCAAATGGCTGTACAGCTACCTACCCTACAACCTATAGCGTCACAGTTAACCCGTTACCTCAACCGGCAATAGCAGGACCTACTCCTATCTGCCTTAATTCTACTAATAATGTATATTCAACGCAAACAGGAATGAGTGACTACAATTGGTCTGTTTCTTCTGGAGGTACCATTACAGCCGGTGGCACCGCAACAGATAGTACCATCACCATCACCTGGACTGCACCGGGATCCCAAACCGTAAGTGTTAACTATCATGATCATGATGGCTGTGTTGCCAGTAATCCTGCCATCTTCAATGTCACCGTCAACTCCCTGCCATCACCAACAATTGAAGGGCCTACCCCTATCTGCCTCAATTCAACTGAGACATATATCACACAAACAGGAATGACAAACTATATATGGTCAGTCTCATCTGGCGGTACCATTCTATCTGGTGGTACTGCCACAGATAACACGGTCACCATCACCTGGATGGCTACCGGCACTCAAACTATAGGCGTCAACTATCATGATCCCCATAGCTGTACTGCTGCTAATCCAGCCGTTTTCAACATCTACGTTAACACGTTACCATTACCAGTCATTTCTGGTCCTAATCCCGTTTGTCTCAATTCTTCTGAAAACACTTACATTACTCAGCCTGGAATGTTTAACTATTTATGGTCAGTTTCTTGTGGCGGTATTATCACTTCAGGTGGATCCTCCTTCAATAGTTCAATCACCATTATGTGGACTATGGCAGGAACACAAACCGTAAGTGTAAATTTTCATGATTCAAATGGTTGTACTGTTCCTGATCCCACAGTTTATAATGTTATCGTTAACCCTTTGCCACTACCTACCATTACAGGGCCTACCCCTGTTTGTTTTGACTCAACCAATAATATATATTCTACCCAGCCTGCAATGACTAATTATATATGGTCAACTTCTGCAGGAGGCACAATTACTTCTGGTGGCTCTGAAACTGACAACACCATCACCATCACATGGTCCCTGACAGGCTCCCAGACTGTAACTGTCAATTACAACACCCCTGAGGGTTGTAAATCATTGAAACCTGCTATCTTTTCCATCCTGGTCAATGCGCTCCCGGGACCTGCCGGCAATATTACCGGTCCTCAACAACATTGCACTGCTACTGCAACTGAAACTTTTTCTGTCGATACTATTTCTTTTGCTACGACTTATTCCTGGCAGCTACCTCCTGCTTTCAATATCATTAACGGACTGGGAACAAACAGTATAACAGTTTCAATCGATACCTCATTCATATCTGGTGATATTTATGTATATGGTATAAACTCTTGCGGAGACGGGGCCTTATCTTTACCATTTCATTTCATCAGTCAGCGATCACCAGTTGTTGATGCAGGGCCTGACCAGGTAGTCCCTTATGATTCGAATACGAAATTGAATGGAAGCATAACAGGCGGCTCAGGAACCTATTCCTGGCTCTGGCAGCCATCTGCCCTTCTTACAGAGGACACTTTGCTTGACCCCGAAACGGTCAAACTGAATCATGACACCCTATTTATCCTCATGGTCACCGACCTTCTTAATGGGTGCAAGGACACTGATTCTGTGAGGATAAAGGTCCTGAATCCTGAAATAAATGAAGACTGCCTGGTGTTCCACAACGTGATAACACCTAACGGGGATGGGTTGAACGACAAATGGATCATTGATTGCATAGAGAATTTTCCTGATAATAAAGTCATTATTTTTAACCGGTGGGGAGACATTGTCAACAAGTTTGATAATTATGATAACCTTTCGCAGGTCTGGCAAGGGACAAGGAAAGATGGCAAGTCTTTGCCGGATGGAACTTATTATTATGTTCTCACCATTAAAAGTGGCGGCAATTATTGTGGATGGATCCTATTACGCGGCATTTTTTAAAATGAAAAGATTCTTATTATTGTCGGCCTTAATTATTTTGGCTGGTCAATTTTTTGGCCAAACAGCCTTTACCTGGTATTTTGGAAACCAGGCCGGCATAAAATTTAATCCTGACGGATCAACTGTTCCTGCATTTGGTTCTTATATGAGTACCGGTGAAGGCTGCACCATAGTTTCTGATACCAACGGCATTATCATGTTTTACTCAGAAGGGGTCAATGTTTGGAATAATAGTTCCCCTACGCCAGTCTGCAATGATTTAATAGGAGGTCAATCATCGACCCAGGCAGCTCTTGGATTACCAATTCCAGGATCAGGCTGCCAGAATTTCTTAATATTTACAACTAAAGGGATAGAACAGTCAGGTAATCATGACCTTGGTGTTGCATTGGTTAATGTAACAGGTTCAGCCCCAAATTATGTCGTAAGTGTCAGTGAACCTGCAATGTCTGTTTTACAGCCACCCGGAATCGTAACATTCGCAGAAAAACTAGCAGCCATATCGGATACTAATGGAGGGTATTGGATTGTCGCCCATGATTATATTGCCGGTTCCGGGGTTGCCAATACTTTCTATAAATATCACATCACAGCAGCCGGGTTTAGTTCAGTGACAACCACAGCCCAGGCACAGAATGTCCTTTCGTTGATTCAGCAGACCCAATCAATCGGGTCCAATCATAATGACCCGAGTCCACCTGACTATAATGGTCAGGGTCAAATGAAATTCTCCAAAACCGGACAAAAACTTGGACTTGTCCTGGCAGGTTCGAAGACCATAGATCTGTTTCATTTTGATCTGTCTTCAGGAACTCTCACTTCAATTGCTACAACTATTGTCAGTCCTTCTTTCGGGAATTTGTATGGCTGCGAATTTTCTCCTGACGGAAATGTGTTTTATACTTCCGAAGGATTTGCTTCATCAGTATCCACGATCAGGAATTTATACCAGTGGGATATCAGCAGTGGAAATCTATCCAATCCTTACATTGTTGCATCCGGAGGTGATCAAACCATTTACCGTTACAAGTACAATGCTTTACAATTAGGCCCAAATGATAAAGTTTATTGCTCAGAGGAAGAAGGAGTATCTTATCTTTCTGTAATAAACAATCCTGACAACCTGGGAAGCACCTGCGGCTGGAGCTCCATGACTGAGGCTATTGCAAATACTAATGCGCTTGGATTACCAACGGTGATGGTCAATTTTGGATGCGCCTGCCTGCCTTCTCCCGGGTTGATTACAGGTCCAGACCCCGTCTGCCAGGGAGATACCGCAAAGATATACTCTGTGAATGTGGTCAATGGCGCTACCGGATACAACTGGAGTGTGCCTCCCGGTGCGATCATCACTTCCGGGAACAACACCAACAGCATTAAAGTCAAGTTTCCACCAACTTCCACATCGGGATCATTTTCAGTATATGCTTTCAATGCCATTTGTAATGGCTTAACCTCACCGGTTTTACCTGTGACAGTAAGCCCTGTTCCACTTGTAAATTTGGGTCCAGATACCACTGTTTGTCTGGGGCAAACTGTTACCTTCGATGCCGGCGCCTGCGGAGGGTGCACTTATCTCTGGAAGAACATTGGTGCCGGGTTGACAGTTGGAACAGGTCAGACTTATACAACCGGGCAGGCAGGATATTACAGGGTAACTGTCACAAATGGCAGTGGATGCCAGGCAAGGGATTCAGTCCAGCTTTTTACCGTTACACCACCTGTTGAAACGAATAATCCCCTAGCAGAATCGATCTGCTCAGGGACTTTTACAAACATCATCTTAACCTCAAATGATCCTTCTGCTACCTTTTCCTGGACTGCAACCGGTTCTCCTTCAGTCTCCGGTTACTCAGATGGCAGCGGGAGTACCATCAATCAGCTCCTTTCAAATGCAAGTATTATACCTGAAACCGTAACCTATGTGATCACCCCGGCATCAGGGAACTGTGCAGGCAATCCCGTTTCATATGTTGTGACAGTGATCCCCCTTAGTCCTGTAACCGTGTCGATCACTGCTTCTGCCAATAACATCTGTGCAGGCACGTCAGTCACTTTCAATGCAACTTCAACAAATGGCGGGCCAACTCCATCTTACCAATGGAAAGTCAATGGAATCGATGCCGGGTCAAATTCACCTGCTTATACTTATGTACCATTGAACGGAGATATAGTCAACTGCGTTTTTACCTCATCAAATTTGAGCTGTGTATCAAATAATCCTGCAACTTCAAATTCCATTTCAATGGTCGTAAACCCGGTGAGTACTGTGAATATATCGATTGCTGCTTCTGCAACTGCGGTCTGCCTGGGAACATCAGTGACCTTCACCGCAACACCGGTTAATGGCGGGTTATTCCCTTCTTTTCAATGGCAGGTTAACAACATCAATGCCGGCTTGGATAGTCCTGTCTTTACATACACCCCGGCTAATAATGACCAGGTCACCTGTATCCTCACTTCTTCCGAAACCATATGCGTCCTCAATAATCCGGATACTTCCAATGCAATCACCATGACGGTTAGTTCAAACCTGCCTGTCAATGCAACAATTTCAGCCAGTGCAAACCCTGTGTGTTCAGGATCTTCTGTTACTTTTACCGCAGTACCAGTTAATGGCGGACCATTGCCAACCTACCAGTGGAAGATCAATGGTGTAAACGCAGGTCCTAATTCGAATCTGTTTACTTACACTCCCCTGAACAATGATGCTGTCTTTTGTATATTGACTTCCAACCTTAGCTGTGTTACCGGTAATCCTGCTACAAGTAATACTATCATCATGTCCATTAATGGAAACCCAATTGTTACCTTCACCCCTTGCATCGATACAATTACGGCCCTCACTGCCAAAAACATTAAAATTAAAGGAGGAATCCCTTTAGGCGGAACCTATTCGGGACCTGGCGTCAACCCGGTAACCGGTACCTTTGATCCTGCAACAGCAGGTATGGGCACGAAAACTATCACTTACACCTACATCAATACAAACATGTGCACCGGAAGTCAAACCATTCACATTATTGTTCATGCAGCACCATTATTTAGTTGTGGAAATAACCTGACTGACATCCGCGACAATAAAACATATTCCACGGTTCAGATCGGATCGCAATGCTGGATGGCATCAAATCTTAATTATGGACTGTCCTGGTGTCATCACAGGACCAAAGAGATAATTGTATTTTTGAAAAGTATTGTTACAACGACAATCCTAACAATTGTATAAGCCAGGGAGGTCTCTACCAATGGGACGAGCTCATGCAATATGATGATTCCCCTGCTGATCAGGGCTTCTGTCCTCCCGCCTGGCATATTCCGACTGAAGCCGACTGGAACACACTTTTTGCCAATTATACCAATAACGGCTTTGCAGGAAGTCCGCTGAAGTACTCAGGATATTCAGGATTCAATGCCCTTTTATCAGGGGAAAACTATTTCAACAGAAGTTGGGACTTCAAGGGTTTTGCAACCTTCTTCTGGTCATCAACCCTGCGCAGCAGTACACAGGTGTGGGCTCATGGGATGAATGATCCTGATCCAAGTGTTTCCATTTATCCGGCTTCGCGTGTTAATGCATTCTCAGTTCGTTGTATCAAGGATTGAGAAATCGTGACGCGTGACATGCAGGATTACTGTTTCCATAGGGCAGCCGCAAGGGTAGCTTCCATAGTTACCATATGAACTTGTGCTATTGTCCACTTATAAATCCTCCCTTAACTCTTTATTATCCAACAACTTTAATCTTAATATAAAATTTTATTTAAAATTAATCTAAATAAACAAAAAGTGTCGTACTTTTGCTGCATCATTAATAATGAACATCAGATCAAAATGCCACATTACTTTTCATTAGGGGAGATACCTCCAAAACGGCATACCATTTTCCGTAGGCCGGATGACGGATTGTATGCAGAACAACTGGTCTCCACCGAAGGGTTTTCGGATGTCTATTCACTGGTCTATCATTATCATCCTCCCACAAGGGTGTTGAAAATTGATGAAGATTATTCTGTTGCGCCCGAAATAGCTGTCGAGCATAACATGCAACACCGGAGTTTTTATGGTTTGCAGGTAAAGCCGGAAGATGATTACCTTGACAGCCGTGTTCCTTTGCTGGTAAACAAAGATGTTTACCTGAGCCTTGCTGCCCCGCGGAAATCGATGTCGGGTTATTTTTTTAAGAACTCAGGTGCGGATGAAATGATCTTTATCCATGAGGGAAGCGGGACGCTGAAAACCATGTATGGCAGGATCCCATTTTCCTATGGTGACCATCTCCTCATTCCGAGAGGGACAACTTACCAGCTGGAGTTTGGTAATGAAGCCAACCGGCTACTGATCGTGGAATCAGCCACACCGATCAGGTTGCCGAAGAAATATGTCAATACTTCAGGGCAGCTGCTTGAGCATGCGCCTTATTGTGAACGGGATATCCGTAAGCCCTGTAACCTAGAGACCTATGAGGAGACCGGCGATTTCCTGGTGAAGATCAAACGTGATGACCGGATCTGGCCTTACCATTATGAGACCCATCCGTTCGACCTGGTCGGATGGGATGGTTATCATTATCCCTTCGCATTTTCCATCCATGATTTTGAGCCCATTACAGGACGCATACATCAGCCACCTCCTGTTCACGAAGTATTCGAAAATTCAGCTTTTGTGATTTGCGATTTTGTTCCAAGGATGTATGATTACCACCCTGAAGCCATTCCTGTTCCTTATAACCATAGCAATGTCGATTCTGATGAGGTGATCTATTATGTTGAAGGGGAATTCATGAGCAGGAAGAATATTGGCATCGGGCAGATCACTCTTCATCCGAAAGGGATTGTTCACGGTCCTCATCCCGGCACTGTGGAAAAGGGGATTGGAGCAAAGTCGACCAATGAGCTGGCAGTAATGGTCGATACTTTCAGGCCGCTGAGCCTTACTAAGTATGCGATGGCTGTTGAAGATAAAAGTTATTACAGATCATGGATCGGTTGATTCCACAAAAGAACAGATCAAAACTAACAAGCAATCAATATGGATAAAAATAATACACCCTTTGAAGATTTCCTTCCCATAAACGGGACGGATTATGTTGAATTTTATGTTGGCAATGCCAGGCAGGCTGCACATTATTACCAGGGTGCATTTGGTTTCCAGCCCCTTGCATATGCCGGACTTGAGACTGGTTTAAAGGACAGGACATCCTTTGTCGTGGCACAGGAAAAGATCAGGTTTGTTTTTACCTCATCGCTTATACCTGATTCGCCTATTGCAGAACATGTGAAAAAACATGGCGACGGGGTGAAGGTGGTGGCGCTTTGGGTTGATGATGCAAGGAAATCATACACGGAAACCATAAAGCGCGGGGCAAAATCGTACCTCAATCCCGTCGTCACGACTGATAAATCAGGACAAGTTGTGTTGTCAGGGATCCATACCTATGGTGAGACTGTGCATGTATTTATAGAAAGAAAGGATTACGATGGTATTTTCCTCCCTGGATTTGTGAAGTGGGAGCCTCATTACCGCCCATCCCCGACAGGATTGAAATATGTCGACCATATGGTTGGCAATGTAGGTTGGAGCGAGATGAATACCTGGGTCGATTTCTATGCTAAGGTGATGGGATTTACCCAGTTAATCTCTTTTGATGACAAAGACATTTCGACGGAGTATACTGCGTTGATGAGCAAAGTCATGGCAAACAGCAACATGCGGATAAAATTTCCGATCAATGAACCTGCTGCAGGAAAGAAAAAATCACAGGTCGAAGAATATATTGATTTTTATCGTGGCCCGGGAGTCCAGCATGTTGCCATGGCTACCGATAATATTGTGAAGACGGTCACTGCACTTCGTGACCGTGGCGTTGAATTTCTACAGGTCCCGGAGATATATTATAAAACATTGACAGGAAGGATTGGGAAAATAGATGAGGATATTGCCCCGCTGCAGGAATTGGGGATCCTTGTTGACCGTGATGAAGACGGTTACCTGCTGCAGATCTTCTCCCGGCCTGTGGAAGACCGGCCAACAGTTTTCTTCGAGATCATACAGCGGAAAGGTGCCAAATCATTCGGTAAAGGAAATTTTAAAGCCCTTTTCGAGGCCATAGAGCTGGAACAGTCAAAACGGGGTACATTATAGGAGGGGTTTACTTTTCATAAAATCCTGAAAAGAATAGGTAAAATATGAATGAAAAAATCAATCCCGGATTAGAATCCTGGATAGAAGTAAGAAAATACAATGATTTCCCAATTCAAAACCTGCCATTCGGTATATTCAGAAGGCCGGGGAAGCCGCCATCTGCAGCTACCAGGATTGGAAATACCGTTATCAGCCTTCATGCACTTGCAGAAAATTCATATTTGAAGGAAACAGGCATTGATCCGGATGTATTCAACAAGCCTTTTCTAAATGACTTTATTGCTCTTGGAAACTCTGTTTCCCGAAAGTTGCGGGAATGCCTTGCAGAGCTCTTCAGCAGGGATAATCCATTGTTACGGGATAACGTGTTAGTGAAAAGGGAGATCCTTTTCCCCCATGGGGAAGTGGAAATGATGATGCCCGTGAAGGTCGGTGATTATACTGATTTCTATTCCAGCGAGCAGCATGCAAGGAACCTTGGCACACTTTTCAGGGACGCTGCCCATGCGCTGAACCCGAACTGGAAACATATCCCTGTTGCATATCATGGCCGTGCCTCATCGATCGTGGTCTCAGGGACACCTGTTCACCGGCCAAAAGGACAAACATTGCCGGTCCGTGGTTCATCTCCAGAATTCGGACCTTCAAAGCAGCTTGATTTTGAGCTGGAAGTAGCTTTCATTACAGGAAAACCAACATCACTGGGTGATCATGTCACTACGGCTGAGGCTGAAGATCATATTTTCGGCTTTGTTTTGTTCAATGATCTCTCCGCAAGGGATATCCAGAAATGGGAATATGCTCCCCTGGGGCCTTTTCTTGGAAAGAACTTCGGTTCTGTCATGTCGCCATGGATCGTTACCCTTGACGCGCTGGAGTCCTTCCGGATCCCCGGCCCTGTGCAAAGTCCGCCTGTCCTGCCTTATCTTGCATTTGAAGGAGATCACCATTTTGATATCAATCTTGAGGTCTTCCACAAGGTGCCCGGTAACGGTGAAATCCGTATAAGCAGTACCAACTACAAAAATATATACTGGAACATTGTACAGCAGCTGGCTCACCAGACAGTGAACGGTTGCAACATCAATGCCGGGGATGTTTATTCTTCCGGGACCATCAGCGGCCAGGAGAAGGATTCGTACGGGTCGATGATAGAGCTGACCTGGGGCGGGACACATCCGCTGAAATTAAACGGTCATGGTGAGCGAAGATTTTTAGAAGATAATGATACGGTTGTATTTCATGGATATGCAGGGAATAACGGATTGAGGATCGGCTTTGGGGAAGTTTCTGTTAAGATACTTCCTGCAAAAGAATAACTTGTTAAAGGATTGCAATTATGGAACTCAATGAAGTGCTTGACAAGGTTCCAAAACATCTGATGAACCTGGTGATCGATCAGCCTTACAATGATTATACGGCAATGGACCATGCGCTTTGGCGTTATGTGATGCGGCAGAATGTGCGGTATCTGAGCAAAGTAGCACACGGGTCTTACCTGGAAGGGCTGAAGAGGACAGGGATCAGTCTCGAGAGGATCCCTGTGATGTATGGGATGAACCGCATCCTTCGCGAGATAGGCTGGGCAGCGGTTGCAGTAGACGGTTTCATACCTCCCTCTGCTTTTATGGAATTCCAGGCATATAATGTCCTGGTCATTGCTGCTGATATTCGGCCAATAGACCAGATAGGATATACTTCTGCGCCGGATATCATTCATGAAGCAGCCGGCCATGCACCGATCATTGCAAACTCATCTTATGCAGCCTATCTGAGGCGGTTCGGTGAAATCGGCTCTAAGGCATTCTCATCTGCCAATGATTACAGGATGTACGAAGCCATCCGGCATCTTTCAATACTTAAAGCCGATCCATATTCTGAGAAAAAGATTATCCTTGAGGCAGAGAAGGCTATTGACGATCTTGAAAAACAACTTGGCGAGCTTTCGGAGCTAGCTCAAATCAGAAACCTTCACTGGTGGACAGTTGAATATGGACTGATCGGTGATCTTGAGCACCCGAAAATCTATGGAGCCGGGTTGTTATCCTCCATTGCCGAAAGCTATTACTGCATGCAGCCGAAGGTGAAGAAGATCCCTTATACCCTCGATGCAGTTCGTTACAGTTTTGATATCACAGAACCGCAACCCCAGCTTTTTGTGACGCCTGATTTTGAAACCCTTACGAATGTCCTTGAAGAATATGCCAACACAATGGGGTTATACATGGGAGGTGTTGAAGGGATAAGGAAGGCCATCCGCTCTGAGAATACTGCTACCTGTGTATTTAGTTCCGGGTTGCAGGTATCCGGAACATTTAAAGAGGTGCTTAGCAAAAATGGAGAACCAGTGTTTCTTAAAACGACCGGTCCTACTAATCTCAATTTCGCAGGCAAAGAGCTTCCCGGGCAAGATAAGATCTATCATCGGCACGGTTTCAGTTCCCCTGTTGGGATGATTAAAAAACTCACTGTCCCCCCTGAAGATGCCACGGATGACCAGCTAAAAGAACTTGGATTCATTGAACAGGAGAAGGTGGAATTTGAATTTGTATCGGGATTAAAGGTAAAGGGGATCCTTGTTGAAAAGATCCGGAAACAGGGGAAATTGATCCTGCTCCGGTTCACTGAATGTGAGGTGAGCTACCAGGGAATGATACTTTACCAGCCTACGTGGGGCATGTATGATATGGCTGTCGGAAGCAGGATCGTATCCTGTTATTCGGGCCCGGCTGACCCAGTTGCATTTGGCCTGAACTACCCGGTGCCTGAAGAAAAAACACATAAGCTGCAGCATACAGAAAAAGCAAAGCATCTCTTCACACTTTATCAGAAAGTCAGAGATACCCGTGAGAACAGTGATCTCCTTCAGAACCTGGCAGAAGTCTGGGATGAACTGAAGACGCATCATCCTGATGATTGGTTATGTGCACTTGAGATCCTTGAATTATCAGGTCAAAATAAAAAGGAACCGCTTTATAAAGAAATAAAGTGGTTCCTGGATTCAAAGAAAACTGAAAGCGACAACCTCAAAAAGCTTATTGAAGATGGCTATGCGGTGCTGAAGGGATGATCTTGTTGCTAACAAAGGCTCTTATTCTTGCCAAAATCAGCTGAAGAACAAGTACATTTCACCTTTTTCGTAGTGAATGACCGGCTCAAGCTGGTAAGCTGTTTTGATATTTTCTTTAGTCAGAACTTCGTATTTGTTGCCATCAGCTATTAGTCTCCCTTGATTCAGCAACACTATTTTATCGCCGAACTTCGCGGCTAAATTCAGGTCGTGCACTACTCCAATAACAATCATATCCTTGTTTTTCAGAAGATCCAGGATTTTGTGCATAAAAGCAAATTGGTAACGCACATCTAAAAATGTCAACGGTTCATCCAGGATTAAATACCTGTTACTATCCTTAGCAGGATACCATATTTGTGAGACCACTCTTGCAAACTGTACGCGTTGTTTTTCGCCTCCGCTCAGGGTCATATAGTTCCGGCCGGCTATATCAAACACATTAAAAAATCGCATGGCTTCTTCACAAGCTGCGTGGTCTTTTTGTGTTGGCTTTCCGGTAAAGTGCGGATATCTTCCCATCATCACTACTTCTGATACTGCCAAAGGGAAAGACAATTCAATATTTTGTGACAATACCGACCGGATACGCGCTAATTCTGCTATTGAAGTTGAAATTATATTTTTATTACCATAATGAACTGATCCAGGTTCTTCCGGCCGGATCTGGTTACAAATAATTTTGATAAGCGTAGATTTCCCTGCACCATTAGGTCCGATGATTAGATTAACATTTCCTGGTTCAAAGTTCACCGATACATCTTCAAGAAGTATTTTGTTGCCAATCTTATAGGTTATATTTTTTACGATCAGCATATCAGAAGAAATAATTTTTTCTACGCAATAAAATAATAAACACAGGAACTCCTATGATGGATGTCACAATACCGATGGGTAACTCTGCAGGTCGTAAAATCATCCGTGCCAGTAAATCTGAAAGTGTAAGCAGAATACCGCCAAGCAAGGCTCCATTGCGGATTAAAAACCGATTATCGGAACCCTTTATGATACGTAAAAAATGGGGAACTATCAATCCCACGAAACTGATAACCCCTACAAATGCCGTTGCTATTGCTACCATCACCACATTTATCAAAAGAATATTAAATTTTAACCTTTTGACATTAATTCCAAGATATTGAGCTTCTTCTTCTCCCATCATCAATGCATTCAGATGTTTGGCGTACCGTAAAGCAATTATTATGCATGTAATTGTAACCGTACCGATAATAATTACAGAATGCCAGTTAGCTCCTGATAATGTTCCGAGAAACCAGAATGTGATGGAACGAGCCTGTGGATCTCTGGCAATATAAGAGAGAAAACCAACCCCGCTCATAAACAAAGCATTTATGGCTATACCTGTAAGTAGCAAGGTAACAATAGAACTTTTACCTGATCCCTTTGATTTTGCAAGAACAAATACTAAAACAGTGGACAGGATGCCGCCGCTGCATGCGGCAATGGGTAAAGTCCATTCGCCTGCATTAAACCTGAATATTCCTCCAAGCACGAAATAGAGCGCTGCTCCGAAAGCAGCTCCACTTGAAGTACCAACAAGTCCGGGTTCAACAATCGGATTACGAAATAATGCCTGCATTAATGTCCCGCCTACTGCCAGTGTTGCGCCAACAATAATGCATAAAAGCACTCGGGGAAACCTGATCTCTATAAATATTCTTTCATTCAATGTGAGGTCACCCGAATTGTGGACCCATTTGCTGATTCCTGAATATATTTCATCCAGACTAATATTTACTGCCCCATATTTCATTGATATCAAGGCAACAATAATTAGGATGATAAATAAAATTAAAAAGGGGCCTTTGTATTGTTTACTTTGTTTGTCCATTCTGATGGATCAGTTTTTGGAAAAACAGTACATTTTCTCCGGTGCGGGGTCCGAGATAGACGACATCGTGTTCTTCAATACGATAAATCCTGTTATTTTTAAAGGCTTTGGTAGACGCTACGCCTGGCAGTTCCTTTATCTTTTCAGGAGAACCACCCAGCCGGTCGTACCCGAAATCAGTAAGCAGAATAATATCCGGATCTGACGATGCAACGATTTCCGGCGAAATTTGTTTCATCTCTCTTTCATCATCCACAGCAGTTATTCCTCCGGCCCATTCAACCATTTTAGCGGCTATATTCTTTTTTGTCATGATAAGATATATGTTTGATGCCTGACCGAAATGAATAATCAGGACCTTTGGATGATCTTTATATTGCTTTGCACTGTCCAATGCTGTTTTCATATCACTGTCTAATTTCCTGCAAAGCGAATCGGCCCGTTCTTCTTTATGAAAATAAGCGCCCATTTCGCGAATCAGTGAATCAGTACCAGAAATTGTACCCTGGTAATGCCCGAAAATCTTCATCGGGATCTTTAAATCCTGAATTTGTCTCACCACATGTTCAGGCCCTATATTATTGTCCTGCAAAATAAGTGTAGGCTTCATGGCAAGAATGGATTCTATACTCAATGCCCGGTGATAACCTACGTTGGGAAGTTTTTTTATTTCCGGCGGATACGTACTTGTAAGATCCACCGCTACAATATCATCCTGTGCCTTCAGAGCAAAAATGATTTCATTGTATTGCTTAGAAATACAAACGATTCGTTGCTTGTGGTCTGTTTTTTTATCTTCATTGCCGAAACGGCCGCATGAACATATGGTGTTCAGGATCAAAGCGACAAAGAGAATATTTTTAAAAAAAGCTATTTTCATATCTGAAATTTTATCCGCAAAATCCCCAAAATTGTAAAAATTATTACTTAGAAGTTACTTAACTACTGGTTGTGGGAACATTTTATCCAAAAGATAATCCCTGAATTTGCGAGGTAAAATCTTACTAAGAACAGCGAGTAACTTAACATCAAAAGCAGGAAGGATGAGGAATTTCATTTTCCCATGACATTGTTTTAATATTTTTCTTCCTTCTATTTCAACCGGGACTGTTTTCCGGGGACTACCGCTTTTCATCCATTCAGGCGAAGTGCGGATCTCTTCATGGAATTGAGGAGTATCCATATCTCCCGGACAGGAAACATACACATTTATTCCTTTGCTCAGCAGTTCGCGGCGTAAGGCTTCGCCGAAATTTATCAGCCCTGCTTTTGTAGCACAATATAAGGTATAACCGGCTGCTCCCATCAACCCGAATCCGGAAGAAGTGATCAGGACTTTTGAACCTTTCTGCAATAATGGAAGGAACTGCCAGGCCGTCATTATTGTCCCTGTGAGATTGGTGTCGAGTTGTTTTCTAAGGGTGGAGATCTCCTTAAAATCTGAGAGTAGTTGTGGAATGACCATTCCTGCATTAAGTATTAAAAAATCGAGTTGTGTCCCCCCCGCCTTGACCTCGTTAAAGGCATTTTTAAGCTGATTTTCATCTGATATATCACAGGATATACCCATCGCATCAATTCCTTTTTCTTTCAGGGAGGCTAACGATTTATCTATTTTTGCCTGGTCACGTGCAAGAATGATCACGCTGTAACCTTGTTTACCTAATTCCTGGGCAAATACAAAACCAAGTCCGGATGATCCCCCGGTGATTAAAGTTGTTTTTTTCATGGTAATTGGATATTTGGTATTTAGTAATTAGTACTTTGAACTGGCACTTTGTTAATGTTAAATTAAAGATCCCTAATAGCCAATGGGTCTGATAGTTTCTTTTGTTTTATTGGTTGGAATTGCAAATTGAACCGGAATGACCATTTGATATTCCACTGGGTTGCCTTTTAAATAAGCGGGACTCCATTTTGGCATCATTTTAAAGACACGTATTGCCTCTTCATCACAGCCTCCGCCTATACCGCGAAGAATCCTGACATCGTTCATACTCCCATCAGTCCTGATCGTAAAAGCTACAAAGACCTTGCCTTGTATGCCAAGTTTTATTGCTTCTGCAGGATATTTAATATTTTCAGACAGAAATTTTATTCGGGCTTCTTCGCCACCATAATATTTTGGGCTCGTATCAACAATTACTCTTCCCATTGGTTGTGGCTTGCTATTTAATCTTATTGAATCGATTTTCTGCCCATTGACATTTATAACCTGAATAAGGCACAGGATCCACAGGACCGGCAGGATCGAAAAAAGCTGTTTTTTTATCATTTTGTTTGGATTTTTTCTGTGAACATTTGAATTGGCCAGTACAATGGCCAAAGAGTTATTACAAAAGTAATAATATTGTAATTGACACCATTCACGAACAATCCAATATCAAATACAAGATACCAAGTTCTATGTGCACCCAATACCCAATACCAATGCACATGTGTTCTTTTTTCATTATTATTTCGTATGTTTGTCTAATGAAACCCCTCGCTGCAAGCAGCAAGGTATCAAAACTGATTGAATTGTTTTCGCCTCAAGCGGCAGGGAATTGACCCTTGTCCGTTGGAGGCGGATTAAAATGACTAAAAAATATTTATATGAAATCCTCCGCCTTTCGTAACATTTTGATTTTAATGCTTCTGTCGTCAGGCTCTGCACTGCTGCAGGGACAGACATATGACCTGAAACAGATGCCTCCACTGGATCCAAAGGTCAGGGCCGGTGTTCTCCCGAATGGGGTGCATTATTTTATCCGTGCAAACAAGATCCCCGACAACAGGGGCGAGTTCTACATCGCCAATAATATAGGCGCCATCCTGGAAGACGATGATCAGAACGGCCTTGCACATTTTACCGAGCACATGTCATTTGACGGCACGGAGCATTTCCCTAAAAAAGGAATACTGGATTACCTGGCAAAGATCGGGGTCAAGTTCGGGACCAATGTGAATGCCTCTACGGGCCTGGAGCAGATTGTATTTAACATGTCGAATGTTCCGCTGAAACGTGAAGGAGTAATAGATAGTGCCCTAATGATCCTTCGTGACTGGTCGCATTATGTCACTTTTGAAGATCACCAGATTGATATGGAACGTGGTGTGATCCTGGAAGAATGGAGGATGTATGGTTCAGCAGAAGAACGTATGAATAATATCCTTGCTCCTATCATTTACAAGGGATCAAAATATGCAAAACGGAATGTGATCGGTGATACTGCCGTTCTGAAACACTTCAAGCATGAAACCCTGAGAAACTTTTATCATAAATGGTATCGCCCCGATCTTCAGGCAATCATCGTTGTGGGTGATTTTGATGTAAATGCTGTCGAAGGAAAGATCAAGAAACTGTTTAGCGCAATACCCAAGGCAGAGAACCCGGCTGCCAAAGAATCCTATCCTGTTCCCGATAACGAAGAACCCCTTATAGGTACTGCAAAAGATAAGGAAGCTACTTCCACCATTGTTGAAGTCAGCTACAAACATGACATCACGAAGGAAAGCGATAAAAACCTCGGATACATGAGGTTGCAGCTCGTCCGCGGCCTGATCAGCAACATGTTCGGTAAACGCATGAGTGAACTTTCACGCAAAGAAAATCCACCATTCATTTCAGGATCAGGTTTTTATCATGGATTTACCCGTACCAAAGATGCATTCACCGGTTCTGCACAGGCAGCAAACAATGAAGGCCTCAACGCGCTCATGGCCCTTCTTATCGAGATGGAGCGCATGAAACGTTTCGGGTTCACTCAAGGCGAGTTTGAGCGTGCAAAAGCCGATCTTTTAAAAAATTATGAATCACGGTACATGGACCGCGATAAACGGAAGAACCGCGAACTGGTGAATCCAAATGTCTCCTATTTCCTGACCAATAATCCAAATCCCGGTATCGAATTCGAATACAATTTTGCAAAGGCAATGATCCCGGGGATTACCCTTGATGAATTAAATGCAGAAACCAAAAAATATGTCACCGACAACAATATGGTGATAACCATCACAGGACCTGATAAAGAAGGAATAACCCTTCCGACTGAAACCGAAATCAAAAAAGTTTTGGCCAAATACAATAAAGCAAAAATAGAACCCTATGTTGATCAATTTACAGGAAAAAAACTGATCAATACAGAACCGGTTGCCGGGAAGGTGGTAACGACTTCGGTCAATAAAGTGCTGGGAACAACGGAATGGGTTTTATCCAATGGCATGAAAATCGTTTTCAGGCCCAGTGATATTAAGGAAGATGAATTATTCCTCTCAGGGTACAGGGAAGGTGGTATTTCATTATTGAAGCAGGAGGATATTCCATCTGCGATGGTATTGGGTGAAGCTATATCACAGATGGGACTTGGCAGTTTTTCCACTACTGACATTGAAAAATTAATGTCTGGCAAACGTATAAATCTCAGGCTTAGTATTACCGAAGAAAGGGATATATTATCAGGCAGGCTGTCACCGAACGACCTTGAAACAGCCTTGCAGATGATTTATCTCTATTTCACTCAACCACGGTGGGATGCCACTGATTATAAAACCTGGATAGATAAGATGAAAGCCAATTACATCAATGCGGAATCCGAACCGAGGAAAGCATTCAGGGACACTATCGCATTTGTTATGGCCAGTCATAATCCGCGTGTTATTCCTATGAGCTACAAAATGTTAGATAAAGTGTCACTTGAAAAGCTCAAGGCAGTCTACAAGGACCGCTTCTCAGATCCCGGAAATTTCACCTTCGAATTTGCAGGTAAGATAGACCCTGAAAAAGTCAAACCGCTCTTTGAAAAATACCTTGCCTCACTGCCTTCTGTCAAACGTACACAAGCTTACAGAGATAATGGGATCAGGCCCCCAAAGGGAAATGTAAAGCGGGATTTCCATCATGAATCAAAAACCCCGAGGACCCTGGTATATGTGAATTATTCAGGTTTAGCTGACTTCTCAACCGACGGACGCATCCTGGGGGCAGCAATGCGGCATGTCCTGGAGCTTCGCTATATTGAATCGATCCGCATGGAGGAAAGTGGCGCTTACACGATAAGGGTCCAGTACAATTTAAATAAATATCCAGTTCCGGGTTTCAACATGATCATAAGTTTCGAAACGGATCCCGTGAAAGCCGACAAACTTATCAGCATTGTTTACAGGGAAATTAAAAAGATGGTGGATAATGGCCCTT
The DNA here is from genome assembly GCA_963768805.1 of uncultured Bacteroidales bacterium. Taxonomy (GTDB): domain Bacteria; phylum Bacteroidota; class Bacteroidia; order Bacteroidales; family FEN-979; genus FEN-979. Next base: position 446,831 of record CAVYJI010000005.1, read on the forward strand.
CAGAAGCAGATCTTCAAAAAGCAAAGGAGTATTTCCTGAAGCAAAGGCCGGAAGACATGAAGGAGAACAGTTGGTGGCAGGGCCGTATGGATGATTATTATTTTTATAACTTAGATTACCTGACTGATTATGAAGCAAAGGTAAAAGCCCTGAATGTTCAATCAGTTCATGACTATGCAAAGAAGGTACTCACACAGGGAAACGTTGTGCAGGTTGTCATGAGGCCCTGAACAGGGGATGAGGTGTTGGCCTGTTGGGATTGGGGTTTGGGTACAGGATAATATCTTTACAATATCTTTACCAGTGTTTGATGAGACAAAGAAACATTTTTGTTCTTTTTTTGATTCTTGTCTGTTCATTCTTTGTCCCCGGACAGGATATCCCTAAAAAAGAGATCCGGCAATTCTTTACAAAGGCCACACAGAAAAGAATAAAGGGTAACAACAGTTCCTCAATTATCTTAAAAAAGAGTTCGGATTCCCCCTGTTCTTCAGGCGTTTTCGGCGTGACTGAGAAGTTAAAAGCACTGAAATTTCAAAAAATTGCGGAAAAACCAGCTGGCGGTGATACCCTTATCATCGGGGTCCCTCCTAATGATTCATTAATTGTCACCGGCACTTTTTTCCACAATGGCCCAGTACTGGTCCTAGGAAACGGCATACTCAGATTCAGGAACGCCAATGCCACCATTGTCGGCGATGTTTATGTCTGGGGAAATCACGCATTGTTAACAGCAGACTCATCTTACCTTTACTTCCCGCAACAGTATTTCTATCAGCGTTCACTGGTCATTGCAGGGGACGGGAAGGTCATCTACCGCAATACAACGCTCGATCACAGCGGCCTTTCAAATAATCTCGTACTGACAGATTCCGCATATATAGGGCTCAGTAATGTCACCAATATAGGTTTTACCACTTGCGGGATAAACAAGGCTGCAGAGATAGACATCGATGGGATCAACCAGGCTGGTGAATTCGTCATGCAGGATCAGTCGAAGCTAAATTTTGTCCATGCAGAGACCATTCTTTTGTGGTATGAAGTTCCAAATGCTGCAACCTTTCATTATACTTTTCCTGATGGGGATACGATTCAATCGTATACTTTCAGCAGTGCTACACCCGGTATTACGGGCATAGAATACAGCATTCACGTGGACTCCAGCACAGACATCATGTGGGCATTGATGCCAGCTAATGGAAGCGATGTCAGTATTTCAGATTCGAAGATCCGTTCAATCGGACTCTGGTTCCTGGGGCATGATACCATCCCTGTCAGCGGGTTGGTCGATAATTCCACTTACATAGATTATACCGCAGATCTCACCGACCGAACACTGCACCTGGTCAATTCCAGCGTTCTTACATGGAGTTTATATCCCATGGATACGGTTCACCTGAACGTCACCGGTTGTATTGTAGGTGAGATCGGGTCCGAAGCAAACTGCAGTGTAATCACTACTGATGCATTTGTCGATGGTTCCGGTGGTTATTGGTGGGCCACTGATCATACCCTGATGATCGGGGAGAATTGCATGGCAGAGAATGCCATCCGCAGTAGCCAAAGCGCTTTTTTCATTTTCGCCTACAGCACGTTGAACCAGGGAGAAGCTTCTTCAATGGGAAATTCAATCATGATGATTGTCCAGAGCCAGTTGCCAGGTCCACCGGTACTCTATGATGGTTCCTGTATGTGGTTTTCATGGATCGGGGCTCCGTTTTCTGCTTTCGTTGATACCATTGTTCCCATACCGGGGTCTGCATGGATCGATAAAACCCCAACAAGCCAGCTAATGGATTTTGGCTGGTACAGGATGTACTGGCAGAAGTCAGGAGATACCGAGTGGCATACGATCGGAAGTAAGTATTATACTGAGAAAAAGGATGATATCCTCGCTAATTGGGATACACAAGGGTTAGATGCCGGGGTTTATTATTTGAAACTGGTTCTCTCAGATGATACCCCTGATTCCAACCAGACTGAAGCTGTGTGTGGGATCAACCTGTTGCCAAGGATCTTCGGGGTGGAACAGATCAGTTCAGATAATTTTAATATCAGGATCTTCCCTGATCCGGTCAATGAAAATTCCATGATCTCATTTGATCTTCCGGTTGAAGAGGATGTTGAAATATCTATCTCTGATATAAGCGGGAAGATCATTTTCAAGACAGAAAGGCAATTCAATGAGGGAAAGAATTTATTACCCCTGAAAGATATCAATTTGCCGCAGGGATGCTTTTCCTGCATCCTAAGAAGTCGGGATTATTATGGAGTGGGCAGGTTTGTAAAATAACAGATCAATAGCTGTTATACGATAAGATCCGGCTTGTTTCTTTCCGTTTTTTGTTTCTTATCTCATCTGTGGGGGGATAGCCTACCAGGATGAGAAGTTCAAGGCGAAGCTCTTTAGGAATATGCAATAATTCCTTGATCTTTTTCTCATCAAACCAGCCGATGATACAGGTGCTGAGACCTTCTGCAGTGGCCTGCAGGCAAAAATGGGCAGTGGTGATCCCAATATCGATCAGCGGATAATTCTTGTCTTTCAGAGCCCGTCCGACGACAGTGGTGAGATTGGTCCTTTCACGGACCACGGCAACATGCACCGGGGCTTGTTTAGTAAACTGATTCATCGGGATCATTTTGGTAGTGGTTAGCCCGGCGACCATATCTTTCAATTGGGGCTCGTCGATGACGATGAACTTCCAGGGTTGTGAGTTATTGGCAGAGGGAGCCAGGCGTGCAGCTTCAATGCAGCGGAGAAGTTTTTCTTTCTCAACCGGCCGTTCGGTATAAGTTCTCTGGCTTTGTCTCCGCCTGATCAGTTCGAGTAATTCTGCAGATCGTGTCATGGTTCTTTTTATGATAAGTAACGAAATTTGGATAGTTCTCTGTATCCATAAGCAAAAAAAGCCGCCCTTCTCAGGCGGCTTTTTTATTGGCTTGTTGTTTTACTACTTATTGACGAGGATCTTTCGGACAACCTGGTTATCGTTGTTACGGATGATCAGTGTATAGAGTCCCGACGGGATCGGTCTGAGATCGATCACCTTATTAATTGTTCCTATGACTGAAACGACTTTCTGGAAATAGACCTCAACACCGAGATTATCAAGCACACTTAGTGTATATGATCCTGTGGAAGCCCTGGTGATGGAGAGGGTGAACAGCCCGTCGTTTGGCACCGGATAAACAGATATGGCTGAACCCTGGTCCGGGTTGATGCCGACCTGAAAGATATCTATCTGGTTCGAAGGAGCAGATGAACATCCGTTGAGCGTGACGACATCCCAGTAAATCCCATTTTGCGTTGCCGTGTCAGTCTGGCTGGTAGCACCCTGGATTATATTTCCCTGGTAGTACCACTGGTTGCCGGCAGGTGCATCACTGGTCAGAATGGTGCCAATATTTGTGATAATGGGTGTCTGAGGAGTGATGAGCATCGTCAATGCCAATGAAGGTGAAACTGTCCCGTTGCCACAGTTATTGGTTCCGTAAACAGTAATATTACCAGAAACAGCAAACATGGAGAAGTCAACAGTAACGCTATTGGTATTGGCGCCGCCGACAATGCTGGCACCTGCAGGGAAAGTCCATGTATATCCTGTAGCATTTGTGATCGCAGGTACAGTATATCCTATACCAGTTGCTCCCTGGCATAATGTAGTCGGCCCGATGATTGTTCCTGCAGCGACAGGCAGCAGGGTCACCGTTACAGGAAAAGGAGGAGAAGCAGCACCATTACCGCACGAACTGTTCCCATATACCGTAATATTTCCTGAAGAAGCGCCTAAAGCATAGTTCACGGTGATGGAATTGGTATAAAGGCCGGTTACGATGGTAGCTCCTGTGGGCAGTGTCCAGATATAAGAATGTGTATTAGGAATAGTTGCAACAGTATACACATAACCAGTCCCACCTTCGCAGACTGAAGCAGGGCCGCTGATAGAACCTGCAGGTCCTGGTAAATCAGTCACATTTACAGAATAGGTTGTGGGCGAGGGAGCTGCACAACCATTACTATTGCTATAATTTACGCTGACGCTTTGTGATCCGGATGCAATCCAGTTTACAGTTAATGTATTTGTGGTTCCACCGCTTATGATGGTCCCACCTGAAGAGATATTCCAGGTATAGCCTGTCATTCCTGCCTGTGTGGTATAGTTGTAATAACCTGAATTGACGCACAGATTATTCGACCCGCTAATGGTCGGTGACGGACCTTGTTTTACTGTCACCCCATAGGAGGTTGGGATAGTATTGGTGCAGCCATTCTGACTGGTAAAGACCAGGGAGACCGTTTGTGCACCGGTGGTAGTCCATACCACTGTAATGGAACTGGTTCCACCACCACCGGTAATGCTGCCTCCGGCAGATACTGTCCAGTTATATGCGCTCATTCCTGTCTGTGCAGAATACACAGTGGGTAATGCAGTACATGGATTTGCATTCCCTGTAATGACAGGTACTGGCAATGGATTCACAGTAACCAAATAAGTTGTGGCCTGTAATCCGGGACAACCGGCAGCATTATTGTAATTCACTGAAATGGATTCAGTGCCGGCAGTATTCCAGGTTACTGTAGCTGTAGTACTGCTGGTCGTCCCGCCAGCGGTAATAACACCGCCAATGACTGTCCATATGTAATTGGACATCCCTGATTGGGTCGTGTATACATTCCCTGGATTACCCGTACAAACAGGGTTCGGACCGGTAATTGTCGGTACCGGGTTTGCGTTGACATTCACGGCCAGATAAGACGGACTTCCATTACCGGCACATCCGATTCCATAAACACTTATATTGCCTGAATAAGATGGGTTTCCGTAATTAACAATTATTGAATTTGTATTGGCGCCTGAGGTTATCATACCTCCGAAAGGAAGTGTCCAGTTGTAGCCGCTTGCATTGGCTATTATAGGAACTGAATAGAAATAACCGGTACCACCATTACAAACCTGGCCGGGGCCACTGATTGTTCCGGCAGGGCCGGCAACAGCACATACTGTAGTAAAGGTCATATCATTCCCATTGGATGTTCCAACGCCATTCACCCCGCTTACCCTATAATGATAAGTTGTATTTGAAGTCAAACCTGTAAGATTTGCCAGGACATTAGTAATGGTTGTGCCGGTCACAGTTGCAGGGACCCCGGGAACAGTAGTTCCATAGGCGACAGTAAGTCCATAATTGAAAGTAACGGTTGTCGATAAATTATTAGCATTAACGGTTCCGTTCAGGGTCGCCATTGAAGTATTTACACCACTTGCAGCCACAGTTACGACAGTAGGTGCAATTAGCGAGGTTGTAAATGTCATATCACTGCCATTTGTAGTCCCAATGCCATTGACACCGTTAATCCTGTAATGATACAGGGTATTGGGCAGCAATCCCGAGATTGCGCCTGTGATTGCTGTTGCCGTTGATCCGCTGACATTCAAAGGAACTCCGGGGATGTTCGTGCCGTAGGCTATTGTAAGTCCATAGTCAAATGATGTTGTAGAGGCCGAATTATTCGCATTGACCGTGCCGTTCAATGTTGCTGTATTACCCGTGATAGCTGAAGCCGGCATAGTCACGACTGTGGGTGCAGCGCATAGGGTAGTAAATGTCATGTCATTCCCGTTTGTGGTACCTGCAGAACTTACACCTACGCACCTGTAATGATAGAGAGTACAAGGAGTCAATCCTGCTAATGCTGCAGAAACAGCAGTAGCAGTGCTGCCTGTGACGGGTGATTGTGCTGCTGTCACAGTCGAACCATAAGCAATCGTCAATCCATATTGAAAAGTAACCGTAGTGGATGTTCCGTTGGCGTTTACAGTACCATTCAATGTTGCAGTTGTAGTTGTTACTGCCGTTGCAGCTGTGGTTGTAACAGTAGGGGGTGTAGCTGATCCCTGAAGGTTGACTGTAAAATCTTCGCAATTGCCATAAGTCTGAGAACCGCATGGCCCTGAAGGATAGCCATCCCATTCAGTCAATGCCCTGAGTCGTGTACTTCCTGTTAAAGCTGTCCCCGGTACTGTAAAAGTGATATTATAGTTAGTCGCTGTGCTTGAACCAACAACCTGCCCAATCAGTTCCGAGGCGTCGAATGTACTGTTATGGTTATAATCGATATAGACATTCACATAAGTGCCTGAAAATCCCACCTGCAGGGTAATCGTATATATATTACCTATGGTCAGATTCGTTGAAACTGCTGTAAAGTCGTGATACCAGGAAGGACTACCAGTGCAGGTTATGGTCTGGTTGATAGTGTTAAGTTGAAAGAGTGTAACACCGTCTCCATCGGGACACCCGTAACTATAAGTAGGTTGACAATATTGTGCCATTGCTCCACTGCACAATAGAATGAGGAGAAGCGTCTGAAAAATTTTGTATAACTGTTTCATGATTACTGGTTTTTAATTTGGGGTCTAGTGTTCTTGTTTTGGTTAATATTCATTTAAACTTGGTTAACTACATATATTGTAGTTAATTATATATGGGTTTGATATGCCAATTATATCAAGAATATTACCGCTTTTCCTTGAGATACAAGAAAGAACAAAGGATAATTATGGAAACAAGGGGTGAAATTTACTAAATATTATTTGATTTTGCAAAAAATATTTTTTTACGGAAACTCCCGGATAATTATGCAGCATCAATCTCTGATAATATCTATATTTGTTCATATTAAATCTTTATAAGACATGGACACAAGCCAGGATAATTTTGTCGAAGAAACTATAACTAAAGCCCTGAATGCAGCTCATGCGATGGTGAAACTCAACCAGGAGCAGACCGATAAGATCGTTCGTTCCATTTATGAGACCGGGTTCAACCACCGCTGGGATTTGGCAGAAAGGGCTTTCAGGGAAACAGGCATCGGCAATGTGCATGATAAAATGATAAAAAATATCATTGCGACCCGTTTTGTTTATCGCGATATTCATCTTCAGAAAAGTGTCGGGATCATAAGCGAGGACAAGGAAAATCAGATCATTGAAATTGCGCGTCCCATGGGACCGGTTTTTGCGATCACCCCCGTTACCAATCCCACTTCAACGGCATTGTTCAAGATCCTTATCACGATGAAAAGCCGGAATCCCATAATCATCTATCCACATGGTGCTGCCCGCAAATGCACCAGCGAGGCTGCACGCCTTTGTTATGAAGCAGCCCTCAGGGCAGGTGCTCCTGAAAACTGTATACAGTGGATCCCAAGAATTACCCGTGAGCAGGTGCTCAGGCTGATGAGCCACAAAAGGATGGCATTGGTGCTTGCTACCGGGTCGGTGAGCCTTGTCAAAGCAGCTTATACTTCAGGCAACCCTGCAATCGGAGTCGGACCAGGAAATGTGCCGGTATATATCGGAAAGAGCGCCAATGTCAGATTCGCAATAGAACAGATACTGCTTTCAAAGCTGTTTGATAACGGGACCATTTGTGCCAGTGAACAGGCAGTTGTGGTTTCTCATAACAACGCAGCTGAAGTAAGGGAAGAATTTATCCGGCAGGGGGGATATTTTCTTTCCCCTGCAGAAATTGTCAAAGTCGGGGAAATTTCATTCAACAAGGCTTTGCGGTCGATGAGTGCTGAGGTGATAGGGAAGCCGGCTACAACCATAGCCGAAATGGCAGGTATCAGTGTCCCAGCCGGAACGCGTATCCTTATAGCCCCGATGGAAAACTCGCAGGTTGGCATAGAATGGCCGCTATCTCTTGAGATCCTGGCGCCTATCCTGGCATTCTATGAAGTGGCCAGCTTTGAGGAGGGAATTGCCCAATGCAGGATGATCAATGAACATGGCGGATTGGGCCACACAGTGAGCATCTTTTCCAATGACGATGAAAAGGTCCGCTATTTTGCACAATCCCTGAATGCAGGCAGGATCGTTGTCAATACTCCTTCCTCACAGGGGGCTTTGGGAGGACTCTACAATGGGTTGACTCCCTCCCTGACCCTTGCCTGTGGCTCGGGAGGGAAAAATTATACTACTGATAATATTTCCGTACGCCATCTCCTGAATATCCAACGTATTGCTTACCGGAAGATCAGTTTCTGTTCCGAGCACCAGCTAGGGAATGCATTTTGCTGTGACCAGTATTTAACCATCGATGAGATTGATAATAAATGTCTGCAAAACAAAGGGTAAATGATTAAAAGGCCGAGTAGTTCTTTTTCATCATTTTATTATTTTAAAATTAACCTATAAGCGTTGGTTGTAAGCAATTTAAGCATATCTTTGCACCTGTTTTTAACATTAATTTTTTTATATGAAAAAAATATTCCCTCTCATAGCGATTGTATTTTGCATTCATTTTGCTTTCGGGCAAAATATGGCAACCGGACCCATTGTGAGGTACCCGATTTATTTTGACGTCTCACCTCCTTTGAAGGATATGGTTAAAATTGTCCCACCAAAAGCTGATAATTCTCTCAAGGTAATTAAAAATTTTTTTAATGTAAAGAAAAACAGGAATAGGGAAATATTTTCTCCTGATTGGGTTGACCCAATAGTTCAGCGTACAATTAACAGGATGACAACATCTCCGGATTCGACAATTCAAAACTTCTTAGGAGGCACCAATACACAAGGTTATGACCCACCGGATACTTATGGCAACGTTGGACTCAGTGATTATTTCCAGATAGTGAATTGTCATTTTTCTATCTATAGCAAAACCGGGACATTACTTTCAGGACCTACAAGTACAATGACCATCTGGAATGGGATGCCTAATAATTATAATGGTGGTGACGGGGTAGTTCTTTACGACGCCATTGCAGATCGCTGGCTGATAGCTCAACTTTCTTATTCCGGAAATCAAAATTGGGAAATGATTGCAGTCTCTCAGACCAATGACCCAACAGGAAGTTGGTACAGGTGGCAATACGCTTTTGGCACGACACTCCCTGACTATCCTAAATTTGGTGTATGGCCAGATGGTTATTATATGTCTGCCAATCTTTTTCTGATGCCTAGTGGCACTTACCAGGGAACTGAACAGTGTGTTTATAACCGTACAGCTATGCTTGCCGGTAATTCTACGGCACAGATGGTTTCTTTTACATTACCCTCATCCAATAACGCGTATTCATTTCTCCCATCTACATGCGATGGTGCATTTCCTTCATTAGGAACGCCAGATTATTTTGTATACATGAATGATGCTCCAGATTACCTGGGGGTTTATGAATTTCATGTTGACTGGACAAATACTTCTAATTCAACATTTGGGAACTATCTTCAATTGACTGTTACTACTTTTAATGATAATCTGACCGGGATCCCTCAAAAAGGAACATCAAGGCTGGCCGATCCATTATCTGATCGTTTAATGTACCGGTTACAATTTCGCACATTCAGCAATCATTGGTCAATGGTGGTCAATCATACTGTCAATGTCGGTTCCAATGTTGCAGGTATCCGCTGGTACGAATTACGAAAAACGTCAGGCAGCTGGAGCATATACCAGCAGTCAACTTATGCTCCGGCAGATAACAACTGCCGCTGGATGGGAAGCATCGCCATGGATACTGCCGGTAACATAGGACTTGGATATTCCATTTCAAGCAGTAATATATATCCTGCAATAAAATTTACAGGAAGAATGAAAAATGATCCTCTTAATACACTGGATCTTCCAGAAAAAGGAATATTCTATGGCACGGGATCCAACACTGCCAATGATGGCAACGTCAGCGGGCAATGCCGGTGGGGGGACTACAGTTCAATGACTATTGATCCTTCTGATGGTATGACGTTCTGGTACACACAAGAATATTTTACGAGTATGGGTTCCAACTGGCAATCACGTATCGCTTCATTCCAACTCTCAGGGTTGAACGTGACTGCTTCAGCTAATCCTCAATATATTAACCAGGGACAAACTTCCCAGTTAAGTTGTACTGCCACAGGGGGAACCGGTATTTATACATATTCATGGACATCGATTCCTGCCGGCTTTACTTCGAATCAGCAAAATCCCCCACCTGTTTCACCGAATTTTACGACAAGATATGTTGCCCATGTGACTTCCGGTACGCAGACAGCGACAGATACGACGATCGTTTATGTAAATATGACAGCTACGGCAACTGCAAACCCATATACTATTAATCCAGGAGGTTCATCCCAACTCAATGTAACAGCTACGGGCGGAACCGGTACTTATACTTATTCCTGGACATCCAGTCCTGCAGGTTTTTCTTCTAATTTACAAAACCCGATTGTTTCACCTATAGTCACGACCATTTATACGGCAGTTGCCACTTCAGGCACACAAAACGCAAGCGATACTGCAAAAGTGAAAGTTAACATGGTCGTTCATGCAACAGCAACACCTGATACTATACAGGCAGGGCAAACCTCGCAACTGAATGCAATTGCCAATGGAGGCTCAGGAACTTATTCTTATACCTGGACGTCCAATCCTCCCGGTTTCAATTCCAATCTTCAGAATCCGGTAGTATCTCCCCTAGTAACCACGCGATATATCCTAAACGTGAATGACGGAACCCAGTCGAAAGCCGATTCAGTTCTTGTGACTGTTATTTATATTCCGATGGTTGTAACTGCAACAGCCACTCCTTCCACTATTTGCATCGGAAGCACCTCACAGCTTAATGTCACAACCACAGGCGGAACCGGAAACTACACGTATTCGTGGACATCGATTCCACCGGGGTTCACTTCCAATATCCAGAACCCGATGGTTCAACCCATTGTCACTACCATATATGTGGCAGCGGTATATGACGGTATTGCTACTATGACCGATTCCACGACTGTAACGGTCATACAGCTTCCAACTGCATTTGCAGGAGATGATACAACGATCTGCGTCCAGATTGGCCAGATTCAGCTTAACGGTCAATCTACCAGCAGCTCAAGCGTGTTATGGACAACAAGCGGCGACGGAGTTTTCCTGAATCCAACTTCACTCACTGCCATTTATTACCCAGGAGTAAATGATAAATCCTCCTTCCACGTGAGCCTTACGCTTACCGCTTCGCCTGTTGCGCCATGCACATCACAGGCCACCAGTACAATGCATATCACTTTTGATCCCTGTACAGGGATCCCTGAAACAGGAAATGATGGTTTTTCCATTTCGATCCGGCCAAATCCTTCCTATGGTTTAATAAACCTTGTAGTCACAGGATTGAAGACCGGTGGTGTAGCTGTGAATATCATGGAACTCAGTGGAAAGGTCGTATATCAGGAAACATTTGCAACAACAGGAAGCAAGATTAACCGTAGTATCGATCTTTCACAGTTCCAGAAAGGGGTTTACTTTGTGAAAGTCGAGACCGATACACAGGTCAAAACTGAAAAGCTTATTATAGAGTAGTTAATATATCCATAGACAGAAAAGCCAGGCTGATTATCTTTTCAGCCTGGCTTTTTTATTTTCAATTATGTGCATTCAGAAAATCCAGGAGCAATTTATTGAATTGCAAGGGATGAGTTTCCATAGGAGAATGATGAGCACCAGGAATAATTTTCAGTTCGATGGTTGGGACATTTCGTTTAAGTTTTCTAGCATCACTGAGATAGATTGTCTGGTCTTTTTTCCCCCAGATCACCAAAACAGGGAGATCCAGCAATCCGTCGGCATGAAGGTGACGTATTTCGCGGTCCTTTGCAAAGATGTTAATCACTGAAGCTGCAGAGCCTTCAATCTGGAGCGGATCCATATATCCTTTCATCTCTGCAGAATCGAGGGGACGCCCATAAACTTTCTTCATCAACCTGGCCATTGCATGATAGGAAATGATATTCTGTTTTGCCAGGGGTACCATCATTTCGTAGGTTCCTTTCAATTTTGACCAGGTAACGAATGCTCCTTTCATGTTCCTGTTCCTGATAAAAACCATGCCGTCGACAAGGGTGACAGACTGGACACGGTCGGGATTCATCAGTGCCATTGCTTCCACGATCCCTCCGCCCATAGAATGTCCTACAATATTCCACCTGCTTTTATCATCCGGATCAATCTTTGATAATAATGCCCAGATCATATGGGCACGGCTGCTGTTCGACTGGTTGACATGCAGGTTCCTGTCGCTATAGCCAAATCCCGGCAGGTCAATGGCTACCACCAGGTAACCGGCCCTGACCAGTGTATCAATATTGTTGCGCCAGCAAAATGTCGATCCGCAGAAGCCATGAACCAGCAGTACTTTGCCTTTTCTGTTTTTGATCTCTTCTTTAAAGATCCTATAATGAAATGTTGCCGAATCGACTTTCTGAAAATAGCTGTTCTCATATGGCTTTCCGGGACTGAACGGCAACTTAACCTGGCCATGGGTCTTGTTACCCGGCTGAATGACAGCCAGTATGAAAAACACAATAATGTATAAAATGTGTTTCATTTTCAATTTTGCGGTATGACAAAAATAGTTTTTTTCAATATGCTAATTACTGATATAACCATTCAAGTTTCAGAGAACAGGCTTTTATAGCCATGCCTAAGGATTTTTGAATACTTTTGGATAAAAATTCACGTTGGATTACCTCATATTTGATTAGAATGGATAAAAATAAGCTTAAAATCTACTTACCCCTTGTCTATGCAGTGATATTACTTGCCGGAGTGTTGCTGGGACTTGAACTTGGCAGGGTGGGGAACGGCAGCTTCCTTTTCAAACGGCAGCGCCAGGATAAGATCAATGAAGTGATCAATTATGTAAGGCAAAATTACGTCGATACCATCAGCCGCAATCAACTGGAAGAGAAAGCGATCACGGGATTGCTTCAGAGCCTGGACCCGCATTCGGTATACATCTCCCCCAGCGAATTTCATGAGGCCAATGATCCGTTGCTTGGCGGCTTTGAAGGTATAGGAGTGCAGTTCCGCATAGAACGCGATTCGATAACAGTTATAAACCCCGTATCCGGAGGACCTTCTGAAAAGCTGGGTATTAAAGCCGGTGACAGGATCGTGAAGATCGAAGGAAAGAATGTTGCGGGTGTAAAGATCACAAATACCGAGGTCCTGAGAAAACTAAAAGGAAAGAAGGGAACGAAAGTTAATGTTTCGATTTTCCGAAAAGGAGTGAAAGGCCTTCTCGATTATACGATCACGCGTGATGTTATCCCACTCTATAGCCTTGATGTTGCTTATATGGTTGAACCTTCTATCGGTTATATCCGGTTGAATAACTTTTCGGCGACGACCCATGACGAGTTGATAAAAGCCCTTAAGGAACTGAACTCAAAAGGGATGAAAAAGCTGATCCTGGATCTCAGGGGAAACGGCGGAGGACGCCTTCAAGCAGCCATTGATGTGGCAGATGAGTTCCTGCCTGACGGCAAGCTGATCGTGTACACTAAAGGAGCGCATAAGGCGCAGGAAACTGCCTATGCCACTTCGGGCGGACTTTTTGAGACCGGCGAGCTGGTCGTACTTATCGATGAATGGTCAGCCTCTGCAAGCGAGATCGTGGCAGGGGCTATTCAGGACAATGACCGGGGCACCATCATCGGCAGAAGGTCATTCGGGAAAGGTCTGGTACAGGAAGAACTTGATTTTAAAGACGGCTCTGCGGTTCGTGTAACTGTTGCAAGGTATTATACACCTACCGGCCGCTGTATTCAGAAATCATACAAGAATGGAACGGAGGATTATTACAATGATTATTATCACCGGATCCTGTCAGGGGAGATGGAAAGTCCTGACAGCATTCATTTTGCCGACTCCCTCAAATTCAAGACCCCGGGAGGAAAAACCGTTTATGGCGGAGGCGGCATCATGCCTGACATCTATGTACCTGTCGGGAAAGATACTATATATAAATATTTCAATCTCTTAGCAAATAAAGGACTCATTTACCAGTACGCCTTCGACTATACCGATAAAAACCGCAAGACACTGAATTACCGGTCGTTTGATGAATTCAACAGGAATTTCCAGGTTACCGGTCCAATGTATTCAGACTTTATCAACTATACCTTAAAGAACGGCATTAAGAGGGAAGGGAATGATCTGATGGCTTCCGATGCCCGCGTTAAGGTACTGATCAAAGCTTATATCGGCAGGAATATCTTAGACAACCCGGGTTTTTATCCCTTGTTGAACAGCATTGACGAGACCTTCCTGAAGGCGGTATCGACATTGAAACCGGGGAAGCATTCCTGAAAGAAAATATTTGCTTCATATTATATTGACATTTTTTGTATCACGTCGTAACTTCGGCCATTAATTTAAAATCAAAGAATATGATCCATGAATTACCAAAGCTACCTTATGCATTGAATGCATTGGAGCCATATATTTCACAGAGGACGCTAGAATTCCATTATGGAAAACATCACCAGGCTTATGTGACCAATCTCAATAAGCTGATCGTGGGAACGGAATATGAAAATTCTTCACTTGAAGCAATCATCCGGAAAGCAACCGGAGGGATCTTTAACAATGGCGCCCAGGTGTGGAACCATACATTTTACTGGAACTGCATGAAGCCAAAAAGCGGTCCCGAACCGACAGGCAAGCTGGCCGATGCCGTGGTGAAGAATTTTGGTTCATTTGCCGATTTCAAGGAAAAGTTCTCCACAGCAGCTGCCACGCTTTTCGGTTCAGGCTGGGCATGGCTTGTAAAGAAACCAGATGGCTCGCTGGTCATCACCCAGGAGAGCAATGCCGGTAACCCACTCAGGACCGGTGATCAGCCGTTGCTGACCTGTGATGTATGGGAACATGCCTATTACCTGGATAAGCAAAACCTCAGGCCAAGCTATATCGCTGATTTCTGGAACCTGGTGGATTGGGATGCCATAGCAGGCCGTTTGTAGCAGCGGTTTACAGCGAAAGTTTTGAATCCATAATCACCTGAATTTCATTCACCGCTATCCGTTCCTGCAACATGGAATCACGGTCGCGCAGGGTGACGGTGTTATCTTCCAGGGTCTGGTGATCCACAGTGATACAGTATGGCGTTCCTATTGCATCCATCCTGCGGTAGCGGCGCCCGATAGTATCCTTCTCTTCATAAAAACAACGGAAACGGTACTTCAGGACATCCATGATCTCCCTTGCCTTTTCGGGCAGCCCGTTTTTCTTTATCAACGGAAGGATTGCCACTTTCACGGGGGCGAGGATAGCAGGCAGGCCCAGGACCACCCGTTCGGAGCCATCCTCCAATGTTTCTTCCCTGTAAGCGTGACTCAATACTGCAAGGAATGTGCGGTCGAGGCCGATGGAGGTTTCAATGACATATGGAGTATAGCCTTCATTCTTTTCAGGGTCAAAATACTGTATCTTTCTTCCTGAAAATTTCTGGTGTGCGCCAAGATCGAAGTCCGTGCGTGAATGGATCCCTTCGAGCTCTTTAAAACCAATCGGGAATTCAAATTCAATATCGGTGGCAGCGTTCGCATAATGTGCCAGTTTCTCGTGGTCATGAAACCGGTACTTCTCAGGAGGGATACCCATTGAAGTATGCCAGCGCATCCGTTCCTGCTTCCAATAAGCGAACCATTCCAGCTCTTCGCCGGGTTTGACGAAATACTGCATCTCCATCTGTTCGAATTCACGCATGCGGAAGAGGAACTGCCGTGCGACAATCTCATTGCGAAAGGCTTTACCGACCTGGGCGATCCCGAAAGGGATCTTCATCCTGGCTGATT
This sequence comes from uncultured Bacteroidales bacterium, assembly GCA_963768805.1. Taxonomy (GTDB): domain Bacteria; phylum Bacteroidota; class Bacteroidia; order Bacteroidales; family FEN-979; genus FEN-979. The sequence goes on from CAVYJI010000005.1 coordinate 462,460, forward strand.
TCTGAACATTTAAAAAATTGACAAAGATGCCCTGGGCTGTTTCGGGGCGAAGGAATATTTCGTTGGCATCTTCATTGACAGAACCCATCTGGGTAGAGAACATCAGGTTGAACTGGCGGACATCCGACCAGTTTGTTGTTCCTGAAACCGGACAAACGATCCCCAGCTCTTCGATCAGTGCTTTGACGTCTGCAAGGTCATTCTTTTCAAGGGAAGAATAAAAACGCTTTTTAATGGCATCGATCTTTGCAAGGTGCTCCATTACCCTTGGGTTGGTAGTTCTGAACATTTGTTCATCAAAGGTTTCACCAAACCGCTGGTGAGCTTTGTCGACTTCCTTTTGGATCTTATCTTCAATCTTCTGGATATGATCTTCAACCAGGACATCTGCACGATAACGTTTTTTTGAATCCTTGTTATCGATCATCGGGTCATTGAAAGCATCCACATGTCCTGAAGCTTTCCATACCGTCGGGTGCATGAAAATTGCCGAGTCAAGCCCGACAATATTTTCATGGTACTGAACCATCGATTTCCACCAATAGGTCCTGATATTGTTCTTCAGTTCAACGCCAAAAGGGCCGTAATCATAAACTGCACTTAATCCGTCGTAGATCTCACTGGAAGGAAATACAAAACCGTATTCCTTGGAATGTGAGATTATTTTTTTGAAAAGGTCTTCGTTTGTTGCCATGAGGCAAAGATAAGATTTTAGAGTTAAGTTTTAAGAGTCAGGAAGGGAGTCTCAGTGTCAAGTCACAGGGAGAATAAAGAAGTAAGAATGAAAATGGGTGTTTATTATTGTTTAAAATCATATTAGGCCGGCCGGCATTAACGGTTTGTTTCCTGCGAGGAATTCAAACCGGTGTTGTAAAGTCTTCACTATGATAATCCTACCGTGATATTCAAAGTTGTAATCAAGGTGCCGTGACCTTGCAATGTTTATAAAGGTGATTGCCTTTTCGATTCCTTCTCCCCTTTTGTAATTCACAACTTCATCGGGCATTGCCAGTCCGTTCCCTTCGTAGATAGATTCGCCGGGCCAGTCTGACAGAACCGAATAAACCTGTTCTATCTCCATCTCCCTGAAATAATCGACTGAAACAGGGTTCCGTTCAAAAGCAGCTTTCAGATAAGGGTGCCAGTCGCAGGAATCCATATGCCTGGCGGCATAGAAAGCAAGATCAGCAGTAACGGAATCTTTCCGGAGGCCGGATAAGATGCTGATGATCTCTTCCCTTGTATGTTTTGCAGATAAAACTACCGGTACAGAAGGAGAGAAATGCTTTTTCGAGGATGGCATGCGGGGAATGGTATGGACGAATTTTTTGAGGTCATCCAAAAACTGCCTGTTAGCGGCCAGGGCAGGAAACTCCTGGTGTAGAAGCGTAAAAAAATCATGACTTGTCTTCTGACAGAAAATAAAATTATCAGGAGCTATAATTGCTCTTTCTTTTTCGGCATTGACAGAGAGGTCTTCTTCATCAATCTCGCAGAAAAGTTTTTTTATTGTTTTATCGCCAATTTGGTTTTTGCTATCATGTTCATAGGCAAAGGCTTTTTCGAGCCGGATGTATTTCGTCTGATCGAGGCATTGAAAGCTGAGCTGGAACAGTTTCTGATAGCGGGACACAGACCGAAGGAAATTAGTAAAGATCTCAAAGGTGACGGTGGTTTCGAGGTATGCAAAAAGCTTATGCCTGAGAAGTGTGTAGGCATCTTCGGCAATGGTGGCTTCAGAATAGATTGAATGGATATAACCTGTGGAATGGGCTACCATGGTGATCTGTTCATTCTCAAGAGCCCTCCTGGCCAGTGCAGCCAATTCGGTCCCGTTGAACCACATCGGCTTAGTCATGATGCGGCGGTTGTTGGTAAGAACGCCGTCATCCACGAGGATAAAGTTCTGTGAGTGCAATGGTGTCCCGAGAAGAAATATCTTTTCGAGGGGAACTTTAGTTACGACAAAGAGAGCGGCAGCATAAAGACAAGCGAGAGAAACACATTCCCCGGCACCGGTAGGATACCCGGGTTTGAAATGAAAGGCATTCATCGCTTCGACAGTTTCCGTTTTCCAGTATGGAATGATGTCAGAATCAAACTTATCCAACCCGAAATGCTTGCGGATATCGATATCAAAATAGTAATGATCCCCCTCATATCCAAACAATGCATTGGACTGTTGAAGTGTGACCGGGTCGATAAAGTCTTCAAACCGGCTGATCTCAGTCTGCTTATCAGTGAGGCCCCAGGTTTCAAGATCAAGGTTGAAGCTGTAGTGATCCATGATATATTGCTTTAGCCGATGGATCTTTTTCACAGGGCCCATTTTATCAATTCCCGCAAACCATTTGTCTTCGCGCCATTTCCATATTTCAGGCGACATGATATTGGCGAGAACCAGGGCATAAAGCAGTTCCGGGAAAATGAAGATCTCCATATCGGAGAGGGTGAAGGCAGAGGAGTATTTTTCGAGCTGTTTTAGGTCCATCATAGCATGAGGTTGAACGGGGTGCAAAGGTAAGGGAATTAATCGTGACGCATGATGAGTGGAGTGACAAGGTCACAGGGTGAATCAGGGATGGTCTAAATCACGGGTATGAACCCAAGGGAAAGCCCTGGACCCTAATTCCGCCCCAAGGGGCGGGTATTATACCCTCCGACTTCGTCGGGATTGTTCAACTATCAATTTTAATTCACTATGTTCTTAAAATTGAAGTTTCACGAATAAAATATTATGGGTTCTTGTTGAGACTGATAAATTCTTATATAAATTTGGCTCTTTATAATTTCGAGTGGGTAACATAATATGGATTGATTTTACCAAAGTCGAGTTTACCAGTCAGAAGATAAATTATTGCTTTGATGGTATCAGTTCTTTTATAACCTCTCGCTTTAGCTTTAGCAGCTTGAAAAATAGAATTAAATCCCTCCAAAATTCCGTTACTGATTTTATAGAAGATCCAGTTAACAACACCATGCCAATGCCTTTGAATAGTGTATGCGGCTTCTTTTATAGGCTTAATACGAGAATGAGTTGCCCAGAAGTACCACTTTCGGAGAAGTTTATCAAAGATTTCAACGGAGGGAGCTTCGTAGATTTGTTGAAAGGCCTCTCTGATATTCAAGGCTTTTATTGTTTTCAGATTAAGTTTGCTAAGCTTAATTTCTTCAAGACGTTGTTTCTGCCATTCGCTAAGATTGTTGTTGTTTTTAAGGAAAATGTATTTGGAGTTTTTCAGGATTGGATTTTTTGCTACTTCCTCTTTTCGGACTTTATCAACGGCCTCGTTTATCACTTTTGTAACATGAAATCGGTCAAACACAATATCGGCATTCGGCAAGTTTTCTTCGACACCAAGTATAAATGCAGGAGACATGTCACAGGAGATCTGGCTGATCTGCTCTGCATTCCCATTGTGGGCTTTGAGATCATTTACAAAATCAGCCACCACTTTATTGTCTCTACCCTCGGTAACAAACATGGTTCTTTTCTCCACCAGATCAACAAATAAAGAAACGTAGTCATTTTTCTACTCCCCATTCTTTAGACCACGATTTTACTTTTCTTAATTGAATTTTTTAAGATATAATTTGTTGTAATTGCTGTTAATATCGGGAAATAACTCGAAGAGTTATTCTCGATGTTAACAGTTTTTCTTTTTTGCTTCTTTTTTCTTTTGTTCATAACTTTTATGCTGCCTGATGATACAGTTTAGCCGGACTGATTCTTCCAATTCCCTGGTGGGACTTCTGGTTATTGTAGTAAAGGATATACTTTCTTAATCCTCTATAAAGCTCTGTGCCGCTTTCAGCTGGGTTTAAATACACATAATCCTGTTTTAACGTACGCCAGAAGCGCTCGATGAAAATATTATCCGTGGCCCGGCCCCTGCCATCCATACTGATTTTTATTTCAGCCTTGTCGACAAATTCAGTCCAAAGTGCACAGGTAAACTGACTCCCCTGATCCGAATTAATAATCTCAGGCTTACCATGCTGTGCTATGGCCTGTTTTAACACCTCCAGTGTGTTTTCTGCATTAAGACTGTTGAATACATCCCAGCCCACAATATAACGGCTGTAAAGATCAATAATAGCAGTCAGGTACATAAATCCATTGGCCATGGGGATATAAGTAATGTCAATGCCCCAGACCTGGTTAGGTCGTTCGATTGTAAGTCCTTTCAGAAGATAGGGCCGGATGTATTTTGCAAGCCCCAATTTACTCAGATTCCGTTTTGGGTATAACGCCATGATCCCCATCAGCCTGAGTAACCGGCGAACGCGTTTTGTATTGACGATAAAACTGCACATAAACAGGTAATCCTGCATCTGCAGCACACCATGTGTTGGATGATCCAGATGATGCTCATCCATCAACCGCATAATGGCAAGATTTTCTTCCGATTCCGGGGCAGGTTTATAATACACTGTGCTTCGATTTACTTCCAGCAATTCACATTGACATCGAATGCTTATATCCTCATTTTCTTCAATATAGCTCAGGACCTCTTTCAAAGTCCGGCCTGTTTTGAAATTTTTTTTAGCCAGTCACGCTGTATTTCTAACTCGCCGATTTTGGCAAAGAGTTTTTGCCGTTCAGCTTCAAAATCCACCTCCGGAGGTTGGGTCTCAAAGATCTCTGCCGATCGGGTCAGAAACTCCGCCTTCCATTTTGATATTAAATTAGGATGGACCTCATACTTTTTTGAGATCTCCGCCAATGTCAAACGCTCCTTGAGCGCTTCTATGGCTACTTGTGCCTTAAAGGCTGCTGTAAATTTTCTTCTTTTTGCTCTCATATCCACTGATAAAATTAAGTTAAATTTTCAACTTAACCAGTGGTCTGAAATTTGGGGAGTATTATACATGACCTTTGCGAACAGCTTTCTCATCTACACCAACCACTTTAACAGAAGAAAAATCTTCACAGGCACGAGCTGTCTCGGTATAAGCCTTAATCATCTTCCACAGTTTTTTATCATAGACTCCCAACAACTGACTTACCTGATGAACTGGCATGACTCTTACCAACTCAAGAATCAAGGCTTCAAGAAGGAGTGTAAAGCCAGCAGCATGACCTTCCCATGGAGCCTGAACTTGTCTTACTTTGCCATCCCCGATATCAATCCTGGGAATCCAGGCATGAAGATAGCATTGGTACTGAAAAAAATTAAGATGTCTCCACGACTTTTGGGACGTGTCATACGCTTTAAAATGGCCTTTAATTCCTGACTCTTTATCCTCGTAATAGAATGTCGAACCACGCTCGAAATCAATCCAAATCTCAAGCTTACCACCCACCTGGTCAAACTGAACTTTATCAACAAACCATGGTTTCTCTACCATCAGTGCCTTGGCAAATAAATCTTTTTGTGTTAACATATTTTTTGCTTTTTATCTTGACTTTTAAATTTTTTCGTAAATTTACCCATTCATTCTTACAAAGAACCGGTAAATGGGGTAATTAAACATTTATGAAATGAAATATACTGGAAAAACCGGAACCTCTGACCACCTTGTGCTGATTAAGCGAGACCACCGTATTAGTCTGATAATAATTCATTTAAGAAGGTCAATTTCCTTCGGCCTTGGGTGGTCAATCTAACCGGTTTGTCCAATATACCAATAATAATAACGAAAATTCCGATTTTGATAATATTAAAAAAGTACGATTCGCCTAATTATTATTCCTTATTAGCTAATTTCGGACATCAATAGGTATGATAACTTTAAGACTTATATTTCTTCCCATATCATAGATCCCCGATCTACCCGTAGGATTATTCGGATAGAATTCAAAATATTTTAACCTGCTCAAGTGAGATTGGTATGCAATGTCAAAAATATTGGATGCCGAGATATGAATGCTGCATATGGATTTACCGTTTTTCTTTGTCACATCTCCTCCTATTCCTGCATCAAAAAGTGTATAACCCGGTGTTGGTGTCTCTGTATTATCTGCCAGATAAGCCCTGTTTTGTTTTGCATAATATTCCATGGCAACCAGTGCATAGATGGCCGAAAAGTGTTTGATTCCTTTATCAAATTCTACTCTCAGTTCCGAATGTGTATGCAATGGTGGTATGAAGGGTAAATATTTAGAACTATCATTTATTTTCGTGCCATTACCGCCCTTGTTAATTCCATAGACGAGGGAGATCGAATTCTCAAAGTGCATCCATTTGAAAAAATGAATATCCAGACTTGCTTCCCCACCATATAGAACCGCTTCAGATTGACGGAACTTGAATGTTTCGTTTCCCTTCACAATCACAGAATCCTGTCCGAGATGATTTAAAACTTTCTGGTTAAAGATATAGTTAGAAATATCAGTATAAAACCCTTCTATGCTTGCAATAACCGGTTTAGAGGCATAAAATAAGCCAAGGTCTCCCTGTAGGCTGAATTCTGGTTTAAAGTCAGGATTACCAATTTGGTATATATTGGTTCCGGGATGAACGCCATTGGCTGATATTTCTGAAATATTGGGAGCTCTGAATCCGCGGGCAAAATTTGCTTTAATGCTAAAATCCCTTGCAACGTTGTATGTCACTCCAGCACTTCCTGATAAGCCTGAAAACGTATGTTTATATGTAGAAAACTGCTTTGTTGCTCCGGAAGTGTCGGGGGGAATAACTTCCATATCGAACCCGGTCGCAGGATCTGGTCTTATATACATCTGGTCATTGCTGAAAAAACGCATATCATACCTTACTCCCGCACTTATATCAATTTTATCAAAAGATTTCTTCACAAGAAGAAAAAGGCCAAAGTCAAATTGTTGATAATCCGGTATTATGAATTCGGTCCCTTTATTGGAATTGATCTGGTACATCCCATTCACGCCCGGAGTAATTTCCCAACCCTTCAATTCAGGCAGATAATATTTCAAATCATAAGTAATCGTATTAAGATGCAACCCTAATCCTGGAGTATCCGGAGCGAGTGGGTGGCTGAATTCTTGCCGGATATTGTATTGGTACCCGATGATGATTCCAATTTTACCGGCACCAAGATAAATATCAGAGGTAGAATAAAGACGATAATGTTGTATATGCTGGTGCAGTACTGATATCTTGTAAGAATTTAATTCGGCTTTACTTACGATGGGTCTGAAGGTATCTGCTTCGCTGATTTGTTTGGTAAACTGACGGGTGATCGAATCACGGCTTCCATCAGGAATCTCCTGAAGGTCATTAAACAGAGAAAAGTTAAGACGTGAGTAACCCCAATTCCTGTTTATACCGGTATACATATTCGCATCTGTTTCGCTGAAGGCTGTATTATATACACGTCCATCATATCTGTCCTGATAATCCTTCGCCTGTTTATGTGAAATTCTACCTCCCCAGATAATACCATTTTGATTCCCGTCGAGAGATAAAGATCCTCCGAACAAACCATTATTAGTTTGATACTCCCCTAAAAAATTACCCTGAATTGTCCCATTCTGTACTGGTGGGAAAGGAATCAGGTTGACAACCCCAGCCAAGGCATCCGAACCATAGATTAAGCTTGCAGGACCTTTGACAATTTCAGCTCTGTCAATGCCATACTCATCCACTTCGATACCATGCTCATCGCCCCATTGCTGCCCTTCTTGTCTCACACCATCGTATAATGTCAGAACACGATTATATCCCAGCCCATGAATAAAGGGTTTGGAGATATTTGGCCCGGTCGTGACCTCACTGATACCCGGAAGTTTAGCAAGGGCATTAATAATGTTAGTATTCAGGTTCATATCGATTCCTTTATTATCCATAACAACAATTGGAATCGGGCTTCTTCTGATATCGGTAGCTTTTGATGTTCCGGTAACGACAACTTCATTCATTTCTTCCGGTGATTCCTCCATTGTAAAATCTTTGTTCTGGCTTGTTGTCAAATCAACCGGTTGGATGATAGTTTTATAACCTATGTAGCTGATCCTTACGAGAACTTTCCTTTTTGGAAGGTTGACAATCTTGTATGATCCCAGAGTATCGGTTGTAGCTCCAGTTAAAAGATCGGGAATAAATATATTGACACCGAAAAGTGGTTCTTTGCTTTTTTGATCTGTTACCCTTCCTGTAAGGACGACTTGGGAATGAGTAGTTAGTACAGATAATAAACCAATAAGTATGTAAGCCTTTTTAATAATATTTTTCATATCAAGTGTATTAAAGTATATTAACCATAAGCGAGGAATCCTTCATGGATATCCACCGCGATTTTTAACACTAAAAAAATTCAAGAAGATGCAGAGATCTCTGGTCGATTAATCAGAGCTGATATGTGGGTGGTGCCCTTAAAAAGGAAAGATGTACAGATATTCCGGGAATGTAAGTTTGTTGCGGAAAAGAATAAGCACAATTCTCAATTTCCTTTAGTAGAAAAAAAGATTTTAGTGATGAAATGAAAATGGAGAATGAAATCTGAAGGATGCTACAGTGTTTGTGAACTTTTTCAATTGTAACATCAGAATGATAATGGTCTAAGGTATCTTCATGTCCAAAAAGGTCATGAATAAACTCCTTTGGGGTCACTATGGGTAAAAAACATACCAGTAAAAGTATTGAAATATACCGGTCGACTTTTTTCATGATGCAAAGATATACATGAACACATGGATTACAAGGATAATTCTTTCACCCAAATTCCCTATTTGTTCAATTAGAACGTTCTCCCCACCCCATCAACCTTGCGTTAAAAGCCTTTTCTCCAGTTGCTTCGATATCAGAAATCATTTTTGATGTTACGGAAACGATGTATTTTTTTTGCTTTCTGAAATGAATGAACATCGCAGCAAGATTTACGGCGGCTTCTATCCCTTTAGGATTCCTGATGATTACAGTAAAAAACATTTTCCAGTATAACAAACCTGTCTCTTTGGAAAAACCTGCACTTTTACAGACCCTTAAGAATGAACGCATATAAACCAGCCAGATTTTGAAATCGGGTTTATGCTTATAATCAGGTTTGATATTAAGTCCGGTATAGACTACCCGGTGGTAATAATTCTTAGGTTTAAAAATGGCATCGATCACTTCAATATATCGTGAAAGAATATCAACACGGGATATAAGTGTAATAAAATTAAGTCCGCTGGTCATCTGGTCAATATCACCCAGATTTAGGGATTGTGAAGTGAGATGAAATAACCTGTTTTCCTGTTCTAACCTCCGGGTAAGTTGGGTCTTGGGTAAAGCATATAAAAGGCCGATCATGGCCATGCATATCCCTGAATCTTGGATAGATTCAATCATCTGTTCAGCAATCCGGGGACGATCACTGTCAAATCCCATAATGTATCCGCCATTACTTACCATCCCAAAAGAAAGAAGTTTCTTGACAGCCTCTTTACTCGATTTATTTACATTCTGCGTTTTCTTGTTAAGTGCAAGTGTATCATTATCAGGAGTTTCAATTCCAAGGAAAACATACCGAAAATCCGCATCTTTCATCAATTGCAGCAATTCATCGTCATCGGCAAGATTCAACGAAGCTTCAGTGGTAAAGTAGAATGGATACTTATGAGCTTTACTCCAAACAATCATATCCCGTAATAATTCTTTGACTTTCCGCTTGTTCCCGATAAAATTATCATCCACCATATCAATATGGCCACGGTAGCCAAGATCGTATAATGACTGTAGTTCCATTATGATATGTTCGTTCGTTTTGAACCTTGGTGTGCGTCCATATAACTCAATGACATCACAAAACTCACAGTCAAAGGGACATCCCCGGATATATTGCAACCCGATCATGATGTAATCACTAAAACGGATAAGATCAAAACGTGGGATGACGGCAATTTGCATATCAGCTTTTTCAGACGAACAATACGTACCACGTTTTGCTCCCCTTTTCAGGTCATTGAGAAAAAGGGGAATGGTAATTTCTCCTTCCCCAAGTACCAAAAAATCAGCATCTTTGTAAAGGTCAGGTTGTGAAGTTGGATCTGGCCCACCCACTACCACAATGCAATTCATCCGGTGTGCTCTTCCAATGAGTTCAAGCATACTTTTTTGCTGTGGTAACATCCCTCCTATACACACCAAGTCAGCCCATCGTAAATGTTCATCCAATAAAGGTTCAACGTTCTCATCGATGAGCTTAAACTCCCAATATTGTGGCAATATAGCAGCAACAGTAAGCAATCCGAGTGGAGCTGCCGGATATTTTCTTCCTACTATTTTACAAACGTCTTGGTAATTCCAAAAACTATAA
>CAVYJI010000006.1:0-242142 GCA_963768805.1 uncultured Bacteroidales bacterium
GGAAAAAACAGTGGAATAAGACTGATCAGCTGAGTCATGCATTATCTGCAGCTATCAATGCCCTGGCAAGTGCTGAACTTATAGGTAATCCGCCGTTCACCTGGAAATAGGTATAGCCTGGCGATGGATTTACTTCCAGGAAATACCACTCATCACCTGGTGTCCTGATCAAATCAATCCCCGAAAAATGTAACCCGAGCAGTGCGGTGAGTTCCCGGCATTTCAGGTTTATCTCTGACGGAAGCTCTTCAGCGATCATACTTGTTTTACCGTATCGGTAATCCAATGTATCTGAATCGATGCGAACAGAATAGACCTCATTTTGGATTACATGAACCCTGTAATTAACCCCAGGTAGGGCTTCTTGAAAAAGCGTCGGACACCATTTAACATCATCAAGATATTCATTGTGACTATCAGAAACCTTTTTTACAATGCTTCTCACGCCACTTATAGATTTATAGACACAATCAATATTATCATCAATGAATTTGCGGGCAGAAGTCACTTCATTGGTAATAAAGGTTACCGGGATCTTTAATCCGAGTTCTTTGATCACTGATAATTGGTAAGGTTTGGAGTTATTGGTCGCGGAAGGTTCAGACTTATTGATAATCAGTGCATCAGACGAATCCAGGCATGTCATCATCTGGTATTCAAAACCAGTGGCTTTTCTTGCAAGTGGATCTTCTGAAGTCTTTCCTTTCATTTCAGGGTAATCCATAAAATCATAAGGACGGGTATAAACTGCCTTGACTTCATCCAGGTCAATTGTTACTCTGGGTGATCGGATGATCGTACTGGAATGACCATTTTCGTTGTAAACATATTCAATGTCTGAACAGAAAATATCACGATGATCCAGAAAGCGGTAATTTGCCCCGGCCTTTTCTAATTCTGACCGGACAAAATTCATTGGGCCGTCTTCCATTAAACCATAAAGCAGGATCATCTTACATTGTGTACTGAAAATAATTAAGCATGGCTTGCTGATATTCCGGTTTTGAGATATCAGGCACACTGTCAATCTTCATCAATCGGAATTTCTTGTTGTCTTTGGCAGAGAAATGACATTTTAAATAAGGCAGGGAAAAGGTCTTTGAGAGTTTTCTTACATAACTATGAACTTTCCCATCTGATTCCTTTTCCATGATCTCATCGCCAATAATGGTACAGGAAATCACTTTAGTGTCATCGTTCATTTCCGGATATTCGTATTGTCCGTTTAGTGCCCGGAAAGGTTCAACAGGTATATCCAGGCTACCGGCAATCCTCACCCATTCAATTTTTTGAAGACTTAATCCTGAAAAGCTCTTTCTTCCCGGAGGGTTCAACTTTTTACATTTCAGTTCTGAAAGGAAATAATTGATAAATGAATTTACTTCAGCACATACATATTGCCTGTCCTCCGGGTCTATATAGTAAAACTCAACTGGTGAGAACGCGGAAATTGTAACAATCACTCCCGACAGGTCAGAAGGTTTGATTTTCGTCCCGTTCAGAGTTAATGAGGAAGAATAAAAATCATTAACCGGAATACTTGCTTTGAATGAACGATTAAAATCGGAGCCTGTAACTAAAAAAGCTGCTCCTGCCGGGAATGTATTTACCCAGGCAGGAGCAGCTTCATTTGCAATATTACTGATAACAAGGATCAAAAAGAAAGGCCTTAACGTTTTTTGCCTTTTTTAGCGATCTCCTTGCCAACAGCGGGTCGTTCCGAAATCCGGATAAATGCTTGTCCAAGCTCATTTATTTGCTTTTCAAATATTGAAAGCTTTTCGCTGATCCGCTGTAACATACCATATTCCGGGTCACCGGGATCAACAGGAAAATGGAAATAATCTGCGGAAATGCTTTTCAGGATATCCATGTACTGAGGCTTATTCTCCAGGTAACTCTTGTCGGGAGGAATATAAAAAGCAAATGCATAAGGACTGGTTCCTTGTCCAAGTGTAAATAAATTACCTGATACTGTGTCGGAACTATCTCCTGTGCCTGCTACAATACCCCAATTCTGGAAACTGAGATTGCTTGGAACAATATGTGTGTAAGCTGTGATCGATTCCGTGTGGGCGCTGCTTACCCATCCATATACGTTACCTGAACTGGTAAGTGATCCTGTTGAATCATCAGGCACAACGCTTACGAAGGTATCATCACATAATGTACCGGTTTGCATATTGAAGGCATCTATTACAGCCCCGGGTTCTCCGATACCTCCAATGGGAACATAAACATTCAGTACCGTAATCGGTAATGTGCCAACCGTTCCCTGGCAGGGGTTATTGGGATCAATAGAGAGTAAACCGCCTTCGTTCAATCCGGTCACGCTCTGGAATGCAAATTTCAGAACAGGATCGCTTCCGCATTGAAATTGACCTGGCGGATAAGGAGCGTAAAATTGTGTTCCCGCTACATATGTATTAGGCGGTTGTTGAACATAACAGGAAACGGGACCAAGTCCTGGAGGATAACCTCCTAAAACCGGCGACCTGGGTTGACGCCTGCGTCCAGGGCCGGTTATATACTGTAAACATTTAACAATTGCTTGTGGCATAATGTCTCGATTTTTAAAATTATTGAATAAGTAATTATCGGGTATAATATCTGGAGGGAAACTGTTTTTCCCATATTAACTGATTTTGCAGACTGATTATCCGTTTTATAATATGTGATAAAGTTAAATCATATATCACGCCATGTCAATAGCGGGAAACCGGAATTACTCTTTCCTGTTTCCCGCTATTTTTTTTAATCATTAAAATACCAATAAACATTTATTTAGTAAGTTATGATTTTAGATGGCGTGTAAAATGCACGCCACCCTGGAACCGGATTTATCATTTTTTTATCCGGTTTTCTATGGGGTGTCTTAACCTCCTAAATAATTGGACAGATTTTGTTAAATCAGATTTGGACAGTAAAGTTATGGTCTTATGAGCAGAAACAAAAGAAAATTGGATCATCAAAATAATGCCTACCTTAAATGAAACATATAAATTGCCCCAGGCTTTAGCCTGGGGGACAAGCCAATCTTCTCAGTAATGGGCTTTAGCCCAAATTAAGATGTTCAAATTTATACCTTCTCATAAATTCATGATACTCGTCAAGGAACGTTTTCTTTTTCTGATGCTCTTCCTTATTTTTAATGTACTCCCTGATCCTCTTAACCTATGATTCACTTACTGAAACTGCAAAGTACTCGTTTTGCCATTTAATGAACTACCCCTCCGCAAGCCGGGTATCAGAGAAAGCAGAATTATTTTCTTCTCAGGAGGCGGGAAACTTGTCCACGGAGGCGGATTGAATAAGTAATTACCGGGTATAATATCTGGAGGGAAACTGTTTTTCCCATATTAACTGATATATATCATAACACTTTGTCAATGACAATTTTCTTAACGAATTTGTTATTACTGTTTTCGATGATTAGAAAATAAACCCCATCAGAAACAGGTCTAAGGTCGATTGATTTCTGAATCGAACTATTGACCTTAACATCAGATTCTTCGTAGATCTTTATCCCGAGACTGTTATAAACACTGATTTTTATCTTGTCATTGCGGGTTGTCAATATTGTGACATTGAATTTCCCATCATTGGGAACCGGGTAAATATTGATTGAAGCTGATGAATGCGGATCAATACCGGTTACAATGATCAGTTTATGATTCGAGGTATCAGAAGAACAACCGTTTATTGTCACCACATCCCAATAATAACCATCCTGTGATGCAATGTAATCCTGTGATGTGGCTCCGGAAATGATATTTCCTTCAAAGTACCATTGATTTCCTGTTGGAAAATTGCTTTGTAGTGTATCACCAATGTTAGTGACCACGGGTGTTGCTGGTATCGGGTTCACAGTAACAAAAAAGGGAGGGGATACTGACCCTGTTCCGCATTGATTGGTTCCCTCAACGGTAATAATGCCTGAAATGGCTGAAGGTGTGAAATCAGTGATAATAGTATTTGTGTTGTTTCCTGATGTGATGACAACTCCTGGAGGTACTATCCAGTCATAACCAGTGGCATTTGGAATTGCTGTAACAGAATAGGCCACGCCCGATGTTCCTACACACACATCCGAAGCCCCTGTGATAGTACCTGCAGGACCCGGCAGGGGATCTACAGTGACATAAAACGGAGGGGAATTAATTCCATCTCCGCAAGAGTTATTGCCCCAGACGTAGATAATTCCTGAGACCGCACCTAACGAGAAATCGACAGTAATGGAGTCTGTCCCTGCTCCCGATCCAATGCTTGCTCCCGTTGGTAAAGCCCAGACATATGTCGAAGCGTTATTGATCGGAGCCACGGAATAAACTACATTGTTTTCTTCGGGGCATACACTGGAGGAACCTGTGATGGGTCCTGCCGGGTCGGGGTAAGGATTAACAGTGACATTCAGAACGGTAGGTGATGTTGGATTGCAGCCAACAGGACTGGTGTATGTGACACTAACCGATTGATTACCCGAAATGATCCATGAGACGGTGAGCTGATCTGTACCTGAGCCATAATTGATAATTCCACCCGGGGAAACAGTCCATTGATAATTTTGCATTCCCGCTTCAGTGGTGTAAGTGTGATTTCCAGAATTGACGCATAAGTTTGTTGCGCCAGTAATAGTCGGAACAGGTACAGGATTAACAAATATTAAATAGTCAGTCACTGCCCCGGAACATCCGGCTGCTGTGGGAATTATGGCATAAGTGACAGTTCCCTGCGTTGTTCCTGAATTAATTATTGTCTGAATAGGAATCGTGTTGGTTCCGTTTGCCTGGAATCCTGTTATCCCCGGTGTTGCTGAAGCAGTCCATGAAAAAGTTGTTCCACTGACATTGGAAGTCAAGATAACAAGAGTGGTGTTTGATCCTGAGCAGGTGGTCTGGGAAAGGGGTGAGTTCGTAATGAATGGAAGAGGATTAACTGTGACTGCAATGCTTGTCCTGGTAGGATTTGCACCACAGGAGTTACTATCCTGAACATAATATGTAGTGTTGGATATTAGTACCGGGGTTGTAAAAGTAGTTCCACCACCCAACCAGCTGCCACCTGATGCTGCATTATACCAACCCAATGTGCCTGTACCACTGGCACTGAGCGAAGTGGAATTTCCGCTACATATCGTTTGGTTGCCAATGGGAGTGGTATTAGATGGGGCAGATGGTAAAGTGCAACCACCGGGAGTATATTTCCAAAAGTCGTTATAAATTCCGGGGCCATTTGCCCCTGTTCCGATGTACCCTTTAGCCCCGATGTTAAAACCAATAGCCCCCTCTCGTCCAGCTCCTCCGAAATTAGCCTTTTGGGTCCAGGTATTTGCAGTAGTGTCATATTCCCAAAAGTCGTTGTAAAAGCCTCCTGGACCTTCACCGGTTCCAATATATCCATTAGCCCCGATACTAAAACCAACAGCATAACCTCGTGCAAATCCTCCAACATTGGCTTTCTGTGTCCAGGTATTGGTAGCAGGATCATATTTCCAAAAGTCGTTATAATAGGTTAAAGGTGTTCCTAATTTTCCGGTTCCGATGTAACCTTTATTACCGATATTAAAACCAACAGCATAACCTCGAGCTGCTCCTCCGAAATTGGCTTTCTGGGTCCAGGTATTTGCAGTAGTGTCATACTCCCAAAAGTCGTTGTAATAGATTACAGGTGCTTCAGTTTCTCCAGTTCCGATATAACCTTTACTACCGATACTAAAACCAATAGCACCATCTCTTGATGTACCTCCAAAATTTGCTTTCTGCGTCCAGGTATTAGTAGCAGGATTATATTCCCAGAAGTCGTTATAACAAATGCCGTAGTAACTACCACCGGTTCCAATGAAACCTTTAGACCCGATACTAAAACCAACAGCACTAGATCTTGGTGCTCCTCCGAAATTTGCTTTCTGGGTCCAGGTATTTGCAGTGGTATCATATTCCCAAAAGTCATTATAAAGGTTAAAACTTTGGTCTGCTCCTGTTCCTATATATCCTTTCCCTTCGATACTAAAACCAACTGCATAAAATCGTCCACCTCCTCCGAAATTGGCTTTCTGGGTCCATGTATTGGGTGCTTGTGCAGAAGAGTTGATAGAAAGTGCAGAGAAAGTAATGATCGCTAAAAAAATATAAATCGTTTTCATATCAAATATTAATTCACAAGTTCTGTATGTCTTAACCCCCTGAATAGCCGGACAGATTTTGTTAAATCAGATTTGGACAGTAAAGTTATGGTCTTATGAGCAGAAACAAAAGAAAATTGGATCATCAAAATAATGCCTACCTTAAATGAAACATATAAATTGCCCCAGGCTTTAGCCTGGGGGACAAGCCAATCTTCTCAGTAATGGGCTTTAGCCCAAATTAAGATGTTCAAATTTATACCTTCTCATAAATTCATGATACTCGTCAAGGAACGTTTTCTTTTTCTGATGCTCTTCCTTATTTTTAATGTACTCCCTGATCCTCTTAACCTATGATTCACTTACTGAAACTGCAAAGTACTCGTTTTGCCATTTAATGAACTACCCCTCCGCAAGCCGGGTATCAAAGAAAGCAGAATTATTTTCTTCTCAGGAGGCGGGAAACTTGTCCACGGAGGCGGATTGAATAAGTAATTACCGGGTATAATATCTGGAGGGAAACTGTTTTTCCCATATTAACTGATATATATCATAACACTTTGTCAATGACAATTTTCTTAACGAATTTGTTATTACTGTTTTCGATGATTAGAAAATAAACCCCATCAGAAACAGGTCTAAGGTCGATTGATTTCTGAATCGAACTATTGACCTTAACATCAGATTCTTCGTAGATCTTTATCCCGAGACTGTTATAAACACTGATTTTTATCTTGTCATTGCGGGTTGTCAATATTGTGACATTGAATTTCCCATCATTGGGAACCGGGTAAATATTGATTGAAGCTGATGAATGCGAATCAATGCTAGTGACAATGATCAGTTTATGGTTCGAGGTATCGGAAGAACAACCGTTTATCGTCACCACATCCCAATAATAACCATCCTGTGTGGCAATGTAATCTTGTGAAGTGGCTCCAGAAATGATAGTTCCTTCATAGTACCATTGATTTCCTGTTGGAGAATTGCTTTGTAGTGTATCACCAATGTTAGTGACCACGGGTGTTGCTGGTATCGGGTTCACAGTAACAAAAAAGGGAGGGGATACTGACCCTGTTCCGCATTGATTGGTCCCCTCAACGGAAATAATGCCTGAAACGGATGAAGGTGTGAAATCAGTGGTAATAGTTTTTGTGTTGTTTCCTGATGTGATGCCAACTCCTGAAGGTACTATCCAGTCATAACCAGTGGCATTTGGAATTGCTGTAACAGAATAGGCCACGCCCGATGTTCCTACACACACATCCGAAGCCCCTGTGATAGTACCTGCAGGACCCGGCAAGGGATCTACAGTGACATAAAACGGAGGGGAATTAATTCCATCTCCGCAAGAGTTATTGCCCCAGACGTAGATAACTCCTGAAACCGCTCCTAAGGAGAAATTGACAGTAATGGAGTCTGTCCCTGCTCCCGATCCAATGCTTGCTCCCGTTGGTAAAGCCCAGACATATGTCGAAGCGTTATTGATCGGAGCCACGGAATAAACTACACTGTTTTCTTCGGGGCATACACTGGAGGAACCTGTGATTGTTCCAGCGGGGTCGGGGTAAGGATTAACAGTGACATTCAGAACGGTAGGTGATGTTGGATTGCAGCCAACAGGACTGGTGTATGTGACACTAACCGATTGATTACCCGAAATGATCCATGAGACGGTGAGCTGATCTGTACCTGAGCCATAATTGATAATTCCACCCGGGGAAATAGTCCATTGATAATTTTGCATCCCCGCTTCAGTGGTGTATGTGTAATTTCCTGAATTGACGCATAAGTTTGTTGCGCCTGTTATAGTCGGAACAGGTACAGGATTAACAAATATTAAATAGTCAGTCACTGCCCCGGAACATCCTGCTGCTGTGGGAATTATTGCATAAGTGACAATTCCCTGTGTTGTTCCTAAAGTAGATATTGTTTGAACCGGAATAGTATTTGTCCCGCTGGTTTGGAATCCAGTTATTCCCGGTGTTGCTGTAGCGGTCCATGAAAAGGTCGTTCCACTGACATTGGAAGTCAGGGTGACAAGAGTTGTGTTTGATCCTGAGCAAATGGTTTGGGAAAGGGGTGAGTTGGTAATGGATGGAAGAGGATTAACTGTGACCGCAATGCTTGTCCGGGTAGGATTTGCACCACAGGAGTTGCTATCCTGGACATAATATGTAGTGTTGGATATTAGTACTGGGGTTACAAAAGTAGTTCCACCACCCAACCAGTTGCCACCTGATGCTGCATTATACCAACCCAATGTGCCTGTACCACTTGCACTGAGGGTTGTGGAATTTCCACTACATATTGTTTGGTTGCCAATGGGAGTGTTATTAGATGGGGCAGCTGGTAAAGTGCAACCACCGGGAGTATATTTCCAAAAGTCGTTATAAGAGGCGGGGCCGTTAGTCCCTGTTCCGATGTACCCTTTAGCCCCGATGCTAAGACCTACAGCCCCATATCGTACAACTCCTCCGAAATTGGCTTTTTGGGTCCAGGTATTTGCAGTAGTGTCATATTCCCAAAAATCGTTGTAAACTCCTGTTTGACCCTCACCGGTGCCGATATATCCATTAGTTGCGATTTTAAAACCAACTGCCTCACCTCGTGCAGCTCCTCCAAAATTGGCTTTTTGGGTCCAGGTATTAGTAGTAGGGTTATATTCCCAAAAGTCGTTATACTCGTTATTGGAATTACCTTGCCCGGTCCCAATGAATCCTTCAGACCCAATACTAAAACCAACAGCTGTACCTCGTGCTGCTCCTCCGAAATTGGCTTTTTGGGTCCAGGTATTTGCAGTGGTGTCATATTCCCAAAAGTCATTGTAAAAGGTGTAAGGTGTTGTGATTTCGCCGGTTCCGATGTAACCTTTACTACCAATACTAAAACCAACAGCGCTCACTCTTGGTGTACCTCCGAAATTGGCTTTCTGTGTCCAGGTATTAGTAGTAGGATCATATTCCCAAAAGTCATTACGATAGTTGCTGAAAATATCTACCCCGGTTCCAATGAAGCCTTTAGACCCGATACTAAAACCAACAGCCCAACCTCGTGCACCTCCTCCGAAATTAGCCTTTTGGGTCCAGGTATTTGCAGTAGTGTCATATTCCCAAAAGTCGTTATAAAGGCTGCTTCCGTTAATGTTAAATCCAGTTCCGATGTACCCTTTAGCTCCGATGCAAAAACCAACAGCATAACATCGTGCAACTCCTCCGAAATTGGCTTTTTGGGTCCATGTATTGGGTGCTTGTGCAGAAGAGTTGATAGAGAGTGCAGAGAAAGTAATGATCGCTAAAAAAATATAAATGGTTTTCATATCAAATATTAATTCACAAGTTCTGTATGTCTTAACCCCCTGAATAGCCGGACAGATTTTGTTAAATCAGATTTGGACAGTAAAGTTATGGTCTTATGAGCAGAAACAAAAGAAAATTGGATCATCAAAATAATGCCTACCTTAAATGAAACATATAAATTACCCCAGGCTTTAGCCTGGGGGGTATTGAGAACCTGATAATTACGGGCTTTAGCCCAAAATAAGATGTTCAAATTTATACCTTCTCATAAATTCATGATACTCGTCAAGGAACGTTTTCTTTTTCTGATGCTCTTCCTTATTTTTAATGTACTCCCTGATCCTCTTAACCTATGATTCACTTACTGAAACTGCAAAGTACTCGTTTTGCCATTCAATGAAGTACCCAACCGCAAGCCGGGGTATCAAAGAAAGCAGAATTATTTTCTTCTCAAAAGGCAGGGAACTTGTCTGCCGGAGCCGGATTAAATAATTTACTTCCCTGTAATCTCTCTAAGGGCTTTCCAGTGCCGGGGCGTCATTGATTCACAGGTGAAAATGCAGACCCCGTTGGCGCCACCATCTTTACTCAAGCTGATGGCATTCTGCAAATCACGTGGGTTAAGGGCAGGAATATATAAGCCGCTGTAAAGCGGGACATCCTGCTCAAGGGCTTTTACGCCTTCGGCAGTTTCCTTCCTGATCCAGTCAAGGTTTCCATAATAAAACTGCTGGTAGAGCATTGGCATGACCTCATCAAGCTGCCATTTATCCCATTCCTGCCTTACCAACTGTTTTGCTATAGCCGGACCGGGGAAAACAGCGGCTGAAAGTTTTTTCCCTTTACTATGGCAATAGTCTGCCAGTTCTCTTACCAGGGAAGTAAGCTGGTCGTATCTGAATTGCTTCCAGGCGGCGTTACTATCGAGGTGGTCCATAGAAAAGGGATCTGATCCGTTCAACAACTGGAAATTCTTCCTGCAGATCCTGCAGTAGCAATAGTCGTACTGGGGATATTCTTTATCCTGCATGATCCCGTATACTGACCAGAGTGCACGTGGAAGGATGACATCGGGATAACGGATATAATCGAGATGTATCCCGTCCAGACCCGGAATTGTAAGATATTCATCAAGCCTTGTCTTAAGGTATTGGTGAACTTCAGGGTTAGAAGGACAAAGAAAGCGGTAATAACCGGTATAAGGGGGATCGGTGACAGATGATTTGCCTTCGCGGCTTACAACAAACCAATCAGGATGCTCATTGATCAGTTTATTATCATTGTTCATCATGGCGACGAACCACTTCTCAACGATGATCCCGTGTTTATGGGCTATTGGGATCATCCTGGCCAGTGTCGGAGCATCTGCCTGGGATAATATTCCGCTGATACCGGCGGATTTAAATACGGAAAACACAGAATCCCACTGCTCTTCATTCCAGGAGGCATGACCTCCCATCCACAGCCAGATCCCGAACCTGTCTTTTTGTTGTTCACTGTCAAACTTTAAAGGTTCAGGGTTGATATTCTCTTCCGAAAATTCCAGTCGGCCCCAGCGTTCAGGTATATGCATGGCAATTTCCCCCATCGGCGACCATACCCAGTTTTGTTCCGGAAGGGGTTTTCCTGTTTTGAGGTCAACTATCTTGTGATAGGATGACCCGTGTACCTCTGTTTTCCATTCAACCCTCGAAAAATTCACCCTCCACTGTACTCCTTCAAATGGTCTGCTCGCGGGTTCCTTTCCATGCATGAGTTCAGTTATCGGGAGTGCCATCTCAACGATCCACGAGGTATCGGGTTTCGAAGGATCGTTGAGTGATCCATTGATGTGAATGCCGGTTTTCAGTCCTGTCAGATCCCAGCTGTTTATTGGTATCCCATGGTCTTTATAAGCCTTTGTAAGCATAAGGTCCCAGATAGTTCCAAAGGCATTGACTTCGATCTCATAATAATTCAGACCATTCTCATCAGGATCAAGAAAGATCTCGAAATCATTATCACGGAAGATCACAGAATCCCGTTTATGAATGGTTGCCCAGATATCAGGTTCAGTGAGTTCAGCCGCAATATAGATGTAATCATCATCCCACAGCATCTTGATCCTCGTACGCAATGAAGGCTTCAGTTTAGGATCACCGGTGATATCGATAAAGTCATCCGACCACTCAGTCCTGGCCCAGTCAGGTTCATTGAGCAGGCCATCAGTTACAATAGGCCCCTTGGTCCGGTAACAGGTATAATGTTTCTGATCCTGGGAAGAAGCAGGCAGGGCAAAGGAAAAAAGACAAAGAATATAGAGTAAAATTACCTGCAGATAATGGTTCATAGGCTAAAATTCCTGCGTTTCAGATGACCTTGATTTTTTGTCCTATTTCTTGGCGGGATATCCGATGGTGTGGCCAAAGGTGGCACGCTGGTCATCTCGCAGTTTTAATACTTCTTTAAGCGCAGTTTTGTTGCAATTATGGAACCATGAGGCCAGTCCCCGGGAACCAGCAAACAGATAAACGTTGGCTGCAATCAGTCCGGTATCTGCAAAATAGTAGGATTTCTGAACTTCCGTATCCTGTAGCCCGGGTTCCTGGTAGCCGGAGGTATTGGCAAGTTTATTGATATCCGCAACATAGATAAGGCGGACAGGAGCTTTATCCCCGAAACTTGCCTGGCCCTGTCCGATTGCAAGTGAACGCAGATCACCAGTTGCAACAGGTATCAGTTTATGGTGAATTGCATCATATAGATATGTTCCTTCCTTAAGAGCAACATAAATGTCAATCTCCTGCGAGTTGCTTGCGCTTGCTGCTGTCCGTCCCGGTATTCCGAACGGACCTTTTTTACGGTTCACGCCGCATGCCGCCCAAAGCAGATCTGATAGCAGCTGGAGTGAAAGTTTTTTTTCTCTAATTTCCCGGGTTGTCTTCCTCCGTTTTAATGCTTTTGACAAGGATTTCCCCTCAGCCCGCTCAGGAGCGGGCAGTATGATGGTTTTAAGATCCAGTTTTGACATAGGTAGTTTTTTCTTCAAAATTAAATAATAATCGGATCAATTGTTGCAGGTATCAATCAACAAGTTAGCTATCGTCCTTCCGTCCAGTCTATAATTAAACTATACTTGACCCTTAATTAACCTTTACCCCTCCCTTATCCCCCCAAACCCCGACCCAAAATCGATTTTTTTAATCATTCAAGACAAAAAATGATGGCTTAAAGACGATTTTAAGCAAAAAAAAACAGGCGCGGGTACACTTCACCCACGCCTGTTTTTTTCAGCCTCTGAACATTTTACACTTCACATTTAACACTTAACACTTAACCCCGAACCCTTAACCCCTTACGCTGAACCCCGAACGCTGAACCCCGAACCCTTAACCCCGAACGCTTGACCCCGATCCCCGAACGCTTCCTGGCAGCATGATTGAACAGATCCCTCCTGAGAACTTCATAACCGCTTGTATCAACTTCTTCCCTTTTTGACCTCCGCATAAAATCACCAATAGCAAGATTCCAGGCATTTTGTAGACCCGTTACCCTCTTTTGGTATTTCGCCTTCAGTTTAGGATTTGCCATGACCATCTTCGCATAATCCGTGGCATCCTTGAACTTCACCTGGCTGGCCACCTGCTTTTGAGTCCATTGCTTATCCGAATAATCCGGATACCTGGACCTGACCGTATGACCACCGACAACCCGGAAGATCCATTTATCGAACCTTCCATGTTGATTTTTCCATAGTACATTATCATCTACAATCATAACATTTAATTTATTCGTGAAACTTCGATTTTAAGAACATAGTGAATTAAAATTGATAGCTGAACCTGACTGCCGTCAGGCAGTCAATCCCGACGAAGTCGGAGGGTATAACCTGCCTGCTGTCAAGCAGGTACTCCGCCCCTTGGGGCGGAATTAGGATCCAGGGCTTGCCCTGGGGTTTATACCTGTGGTTGGTTTATCTTACAAAGATAGATGAAAATACCAATAAAAACAACTATTCCCACCGATTTATTTATTGACATAACATTTTTGAAAAATGGCCGTTTTCTATAAGCTTTTACCCTAACATCCGAACACTCTTAAAAAATATTTCAATCAATCTCATAAATAATTTCCAAATCTCCCGCTGGCGCGCGTCTGTGACGCGTGCCGACTCACTGCTCGTTTTCAACGAGCAAAATATTTCTCAGCTGACACTTGGCACTTGAAAAGACTTGGCACTTGGCACTTGACACTTGAAACGACTTGGCACTTGGCACTTGGCACTTGACACTTGAAATTAGCTGGCGCGCGTCTGTGACGCGTGCCGACTCACTGCTCGTTTTCAACGAGCAAAATATTTCTCAGCTGACACTTGGCACTTGAAAAGACTTGGCACTTGACACTTGAAACGACTTGGCACTTGGCACTTGGCACTTGACACTTGAAATTAGCTGGCGCACGCCAGCCAAGGCTTGCGTTACGCATCACGCCTCTCACCTCTCACTACTTACTACTCACTACTCACTACTCACTGCTTACTGCTCACTCCGCCGAAGGCGGAAGGACCCGCATCATAAAATTTGCGTAAAGAAAATCGAGGAACGAGCGTTAAGAATTTCGGGCTGTCTGAGGAGCTCCCGCCTATCATGCTTTCAGCAGATAAACCGGCAGCAGGCAGCGACGAGTTCCCGAAATTTAGCGAGTGACGAAGATTCACCACGTTAGATCACCTTTTCCCCGCCCCGAATGGGGAGGGGTCAGGGGAGGGGCTGTGGCAGCAAAAGATCGTAACAAATGTTCCATTCAACCCCTTCAGGGTTATGCATCGCGGAGGCATCTTCCTTCCCCGGGTTTCACCCGGGGTTATTCATATTGAAGCCTTTCAGGTTTCCCAATTTTCAAATCTCCAAATTTTCAAATCGAACATTTTCAAATCAAAAAACACCTTCTTTAGACTAAATCCACCCAGGCCATCGTTTACACCCGATATGGCTATTGAAGAGATGATGGGAAAAAAGAATAAAAACAATTAAAAAACAGGACATATGAATAAAATGAATCCAGTCGTGCATTTTGAAATGCCGGCAGAAGACAGGAAAAGAATGGCAGACTTCTATACAAAAGCCTTTGGTTGGAAAACCCAGATGTTAGGCGAGGAAATGGGTAACTATGTGACGGTGTCAACTACCGAAACGGATGAGAATGGCAGACCAAAGACACCCGGAGCCATTAATGGCGGGTTTTATCCTAAACAGGATGGCTCACCTCAACATCCGTCAGTGGTAATTGCTGTAGATGACATCAGGGGATCGATGAAGAAAATTTCAACTGCGGGAGGGAAAGTCTTGGGTGAGCCTACTGAGATCCCGGGAATCGGGTTTTATGTTTCATTCACTGATACAGAAGGCAACAGGGTAAGCATCCTTCAGCCATCAATGGGAATGACTGAATAATTGACCCGGATCTCAGCTTACAAACCGGTATCCTATACCGGATTCTGTATTCAGCAGTTTAGGTTTTGAAGGATCGTCTTCAATTTTTTTCCGTAATTGTGCGACGAACACCCTCAGGTATTGGGTTTGCCGGATATATCCCATTCCCCATACTTCTTTTAAGATAAACTGATGGGTCAGAACCCTGCCGGTATTTTTTGCCAGAAGGGCTAAAAGGGAGAACTCGGTGGAAGTGAGTTTAATTATTTCGTTGTTCTTGCGGACCACATGGTTAGCCAGGTCAATCTTCAATGTCCCGAATGATAATTCAGGAGTGTCGGGGGATCCCTGGCTTTGCCGGATGGCTACCCGGATCCGAGCCAGCAGCTCTTTAGTGCGGAATGGTTTTGTCAGATAATCATTGGCTCCATTGTCGAGGGCTTTTACTATATCCTCCTCTGAATCTCTTACTGAAAGAATAATTATGGGTTTCAGGTACCATTCACGTAACTTTTTTAGGATGTCAAATCCATCGGTATCAGGTAAGCCCAGGTCAAGTATTATTAAAGCAGGTTGTAATGTGGCAGCGAAGATCATTCCCTCTTTCCCGGTTGCCGCATCAGAAATTTTATAACCGTTTGCCGAAAGGGTTATTTCAAGTAAGCGTCTTATCTGGACCTCATCATCAATTATCAATATGGTTTCTGAGCCGGTCATTTAATGATCATCTTAAGAATACTTTTTCATTTCAGAAATTTCAACAGGTATTTTCATAGTGAATTTTGCACCCCCGTTTTGCCTGTTCTCCGCAGTGATAGTGCCTTTATGTGCTTCTATAAATCCTTTGACTATCGACAGCCCCAGTCCTGTTCCTACTGTACTGGCATCTTTTCCGCGGTAGAACTTGTTAAAAACAGAAGACAGGTCTGATTCCCGTAAGCCTATTCCCCGATCCATTACTTCGATGATAAGTGATCCGTTATCATAGAACATTTTCAACCTGATCCTTGATCCTGCAGGCGAGTTTTGGGTGGCATTCAATACCAGGTTATATAAAGTCTGTTCTATAAGTCCGAAATCAATCCGGACCAGGGGCATATCATTTGGAATTATGGTGGACAGTTTGAATGGCTTTAACTCCTGCTGGAGTGTTCCGGCAATTTTATTGGCCAGGTCATGAACATCGCACCAGTCAGGCCGTGGCTTAATAAGGCCGGATTCGAGACGCGACATATTCAAAAGATTTTCGATCAGGCGGTTGAGCCTGATCGATGCAATATTGATCTCGTTATAGAGCTTTTGCCTGGTCTCATCAGGATAGCTTTGGGACATAAGCGTATCGGAAGCTCCTATGATCGTGGAAACAGGTATGCGCAACTCATGTGAGATTGAATTAAAAAGAGTTTTATAGAGTTTGTCAGATTCGTTCAGGATATCTGCTTTTTTGGCAGCACTCCATAAAAATTCACGCTCGTATTTCCCTGATATTTGCGAGAGGAAAGCCTCCCAGAACAGATCCTCACCCTGGGTAAAAACATTCGGTTGCCCGACTGCTATGACTCCCATATTCCCGCTGTTCCCGACCAAAGGATAAAAGGTATAATTGCTGGAAGGTAAAGTGTCAGTGTGTTTGCCGGCTTTGGAAGAATGTTTGTACACCCAGGTGGCAATGCTGAGTTCATTTTCAGACAGTTTAATCTTTGTGTCATGATCAACCTGGCTAAGATGGTTCAGCTCATTTTTAAGAATAATTGTACAGTCAAGGTTAAAATATTTATGAATGTATTTTTGGGTTATAGCAGTAACTTCTTCCAGGCCTGATGCAAGTGTGAGCTCCCTCGTGAGCTGATAAAGTGCATCGGTACGTTCTTCCCTCACCCTGATCTTTTTTTCCTGGCGGCGAACCCTTGATGTTAATATCCCATTCAATAAAGCGATAAAGAAAAACATCACAAGCATCATAATATCTAATGGCTTCGCGATATACAAAGTAAACTGGGGAGGAATAAAAAAATAATCCCAGATCAGGGAACTCATGATCGCTGCAAGCAAAATGGGACCGGTGCCGTAAAACAGGGCAAGGATCGAAACCAGGAACAACAGGCCAAAGGAAACAACCTGGTATCCGATAATGTCTCTGACAAGGTAGCTTAAAAATGAAAATATCACTACTAAAAGCGAGGTTATTACATATTGCGTGCTGTTCGATGTGAAAGGCGGGATGGAGATCTTTTTCCTGAAATGGTCTCTTGCCTGCCTGTCAGAGCCAAGAACATACACGTCGATATTACCGCTGTAACGGACCAGTTTATTGATAAAGTTGCCAAGCAGAAACATTGAAAGTATATTGCGCACACGGGGTTTCCCCACAATGATATGTGTGACATTTTCTTTTTCGGCAAAATTGACGATCGCTTTAACAACATCATTGGCCGTAATTATCCTGATCTTGATCCCTAATTGTTTTGCGAGCTTGAAATTTTTATCAAGCTGTTCATGTTCTTTTGATGAAAGTTGAGGAAGGGTTTCAACATATAATGCCTGGATGCTTGCCCCCATTGAATAGGAGAGGTTCTTCGCCCATCGTAACAGTCTCAGGGATTGCTGGCGGTAATCGATCGCAACAAGAAGGTGTAAGCCTGACTTCCAGGGTCCCCGGATATGCTTGTGCTGCATGTAATCATACAGCTGTTTATCTACACGATCGGCAACAATACGTAATGCCATTTCGCGCAACGCTGTAATATTCCCTTTTCGGAAGAAATTTTCGATCGCTTCTCTCGAACGTTCATAAGTATAAACCTTGCCATCTGAAAGCCGTTGTAATAATTCATCCGGGGTAAGGTCAACCACTTCAACTTCATCAGCATTTTCAAAAATCTCATCCGGCAGTGTTTCATGAATAACTATACCAGTGATCTGGGCCACGGTTTCAGAACGACTCTCAAGGTGCTGTACATTCAAGGTTGTGTAAACATTGATCCCGTTCTCGAGAATTTCCTGGACGTCATGATAGCGTTTTGTATGACGGCTGCCGGGAGCATTCGTATGTGCAAGTTCATCAACAATCACTATTTCAGGTTTTCGTGCAATGATAGCGTCAAGGTCCATTTCCTGGATGGAAGTATTTTTGTAGTCGTAAGTCCTTCTGGGAATCAGTTCGAAACCGCTTGTTAATTCAGCGGTCTCCTTGCGGTTGTGCGTTTCAACAAATCCGATTACAATATCACACCCTTTTAATTTTTCGGCTTTGGCTGTTTCCAGCATGGTGTAGGTCTTACCTACACCGGCACACATGCCAAAAAATATCTTCAGCTTGCCTCTTTTGCGTTTTTCTTCTTCATTGATCAAAGAAGCCAATAATTCATCAGGATCAGGCCTGTTTTCATCAAGATTACTCATCTGATTTTATCAGTTTCCAAATTTAATAATAATACATTAACCCGTTCATTGCCAAGAATTAAAAACTGCGGGGCCTCTGTGAGGTCCTTTACACAACGGATCAATTTTTGCTTCTGGTCAGCATTGAAATGACGGGCATTTGCAATACGGTCAACCTGGAGCAGTGCTGCTTTGGACGAAATATGAGGATCAAGTCCGCTTGCTGAAGCAAAGATCATTTCGGATGGAACTTTTGTAAGGCTGTCCAAATCATTAAATGTAATGAACTGCCATTTACGTTTGCTGACAATTTTTTTCAGGGTATCACTTGTCATCCCATAATTGGAACCACCCGAGGGTAAAGGGTTATATAAAATAGCGGAGGGGCGTGATGAAAAATAGACAGAACTGTCAAATTGTTGACCGATAAGTTCACTTCCTATTGCTTTATTGTTTTTGATGATGAAACTGCCATTGGCTTTTGCAGGGAATACAAGTTGTGCAATCCCTGTGACGAAAAGGGGGTAAATAATTCCAGTGAGAACAGTGAAGAACAGGAATATTTTCAAAGATATGATAAGTGTTTTCATTTTTGTATTGCTAAAGGTTAATTAAAATATCAATGATCTTGATTCCGATGAAGGGAATAATGACACCTCCGACAGCATAGATCAGGAGATTGCGGGAGAGGGCCCTGTTGGCAGATACTGGTTTATATTTGACGCCCCTTAATGCCAATGGTATTAATGAAATAATGATCAGGGCATTGAAAATTACCGCACTGAGTATGGCGCTTTGCGGTGAACCAAGGTTCATGACATTCAGCGCAGAAAGCGGGCCGATGCCGGTTTTGCCTGCATAGAGCGAAACAGCAACCGCAGGGATAATTGCAAAGTATTTTGCCACATCGTTGGCTATGCTAAAGGTTGTAAGTGACCCCCGTGTGATCAGTAATTGCTTTCCTACCTCAACCACTTCAATTAATTTAGTTGGGTTGCTGTCGAGGTCGACCATGTTTCCTGCTTCACGTGCGGCTTGTGTGCCGGTATTCATTGCCAGTCCCACATCGGCTTGTGCCAGGGCAGGTGCATCATTGGTGCCATCGCCGATCATTCCTACAAGGTGACCATTGGCTTGTTCATCACGGATACGGCGTAATTTATCTACGGGTTTTGCTTCAGCCATAAAATCATCGACCCCTGCTTCCGCAGCAATGGCGGCTGCAGTTAACGGGTTATCTCCGGTGATCATTACAGTTTTAATACCCATTTTTCGTAATTCGGCAAATCGCTGTTTAATCCCTCCTTTTACGATGTCTTTGAGGTGGACGACTCCCAGGACCTTGCTGTCTTCAGCAACAACCAATGGGGTTGCACCCTGTCTTGCCAGGTCGGCAACTATATTTTGTATGTGCTGGGGATAAAAGCCATTATTGCTTTGCACAAAAGTGCGTATCGCATCAGATGAGCCTTTACGGATATGATGAATCGCACCATCATTGGTTGTATAATCAATACCGCTCATTCTTGATTGTGCCGAGAAAGGGATAAATGTAGGATTCATCTGGTGTACTTCCCGTCCTCGGATATTGAATTTTTCTTTGGCAAGGATGACTATCGAACGGCCTTCAGGGGTTTCGTCAGATAAGGAGGAAAGCTGTGCGGAATCAGCCAGGTCTTCAACTGTTACTCCTTCGGCCGGGATAAAATCAGTAGCCATGCGATTCCCCAGCGTTATGGTGCCTGTCTTATCGAGTAGCAGCACGTCAACATCGCCTGCAGCTTCAATTGCACGGCCACTGGTGGCGATCACATTGTGCTGAATTAGTCTGTCCATCCCGCTGATGCCAATTGCACTCAGCAAACCACCTATCGTTGTGGGAATTAAACAAACCAGCAAGGCAATCAGAACCGGTATCGTCAGGTTTTGAGTCATGGGTAACCCCGATGCCTTTAGGCTATAACCGAAAAAGGCAGGAAGCGTAACTACGGCCAAAAGAAAGATAATTGACAAACCGGCAAGAAGTATGGTAAGGGCAATCTCATTCGGTGTTTTCTGGCGTTTCGCACCTTCAACCAAAGCAATCATATGGTCAATGAAAGTATTTCCCGGTTCGGCTGTAATGCGGATCAATATCCTGTCGCTGATGACTTTTGTCCCTCCCGTTACTGCTGAACGGTCGCCTCCGCTTTCGCGGATCACTGGAGCAGACTCTCCTGTGATTGCAGATTCATCCACACTTGCAACGCCTTCAATGACTTCACCATCGGAAGGGATTATATCGCCGGCTTCGCAGATCACGACATCACCATTTTTTAGTTCGGTTGCAATTATCAAAACTTCCTGTTTTCCTGATATTTTACGGGCTTTGGTCTGTACACGGCTTTTACGCAGATTTTCAGCCTGGGCTTTCCCCCTGCCTTCGGCAACAGCTTCAGAGAAGTTGGCAAATAAAACAGTAAACCACAGCCAGATACAAATCTGCAGGTTAAAGGATGAAAAATTGCCCGTAAAAACTCCAACCAGCACAATGATCGTTGTAAGGACAGATCCGATCGCAACCAGAAAAATAACGGGGTTTCTGATCTGTAAAGCAGGATGTAATTTAAGTATGCTGTCTTTTGCTGCCTGTAATAATATTTTACTATTGAACAGGTTTGTATTTAGTTTAGCGCTCATCTTTTCAAGAATTAAAAAGTTATTCCCTGGTTCATCAGAAAATGCTCCACAATAGGGCCAAGCGATAAAGCAGGGAAATGTGTCAACCCTCCTACGATAAGGATCACGCCGATCAATAGTGCGATGAACAGGGCATTGTCCGTGCGGAAAGTGCCTGCTGAACCCGGTGTGATCTTTTTCTTTGCCATGCTTCCTGACATCGCCATTACCGGGATGATCACGCCGTACCGGCCGATTAACATTCCGAAAGCCATAGTTAAATTGTAAAATACAGTGTTGGCATTGAGTCCTGCAAAGGCGCTGCCGTTATTGCCTGCAGCTGAAGCATAAGCATAGAGGATTTCAGAGAGACCATGCGGCCCGGCATTATTAAGTCCCGCCAATCCCACTGCACTCACCGAAGCAAAGGCTGCGAAAACAAGTATTACAAAATTTGGTGCAAGAGTGGCAATCAAGGCCATTTTCACTTCAAAAGCATTTATCTTTTTCCCAAGGTATTCAGGCGTACGTCCAACCATAAGTCCGGCGATAAAAACAGTAAGAATTATAAATACGACCATGCCATACATGCCTGAACCTACGCCCCCGAAAATAATTTCACCAAGCATCAGGTTGACCAGGGCAATCATTCCGGCTATTGGCGAGAGGCTGTCGTGCATGGAATTTACCGAACCATTTGAGACTGCAGTTGTGGATGTTGCCCAAAGAACGCTGTTGGTAATGCCGAAACGTGTCTCTTTGCCCTCCATCAATGGTAAATGCCCGAAAATATGATTGGATGAATATTCCGCGCTCAATGCAATTATTAATCCTGTGACCAGAAGGATCAGCATGGCTGTAAAAATTGCCCAGCCTTGTCGTGTTGACCCAACCATCTTGCCATAAGTATAAGTTAATGCAGCAGGTATGAGCAATAAAAACAACATTTCAATAAAGTTGCTGAAAGGAGTTGGATTCTCAAAAGGGTGCGAACTGTTGGAATTAAAAAATCCACCCCCGTTTGTGCCTAATTGTTTGATGACGATCTGCGAAGCAGCAGGCCCCATTGGTATGATCTGCTTTGCACCCTGTAAGGTCTGCACAGTTTCAGAAGGTTTAAAATTCTGTATGACACCCTGTCCGACTAAAACAATCGCAAATAAGATCGAAAGAGGCAGGAGTACATACAATGTCGTCCGTGTAAGGTCAGTCCAGAAATTACCCAGTTTGTCTGTGTTTTTTCTTGCAATTCCTCTGATCAGTGCCAGTAGAACGGCTATTCCCGTTGCAGCGCTCACAAAGTTCTGTACGGTAAGTCCGATCATCTGAACAAAGTAACTTAGCGTTGTTTCACCTGCATAGGATTGCCAGTTCGTGTTTGTTGTAAAGCTAACGGCAGTGTTAAAAGACAGATGCCATGAAACATTTGGAAGGTGTTCGGGGTTCATTGGCAGATATGCCTGGAATACCTGGATCAGGAAAACAAAGACCAATCCGGCCAGGTTAAACAACAGTACCCCGAAAGTGTATGTTTTCCAATTTGATTCCTCATCGGGCCTTACTCCGGTAAATTTATAGGTCAGCTTTTCAAGCCAGCCAAAAACAGGTAACATAAAATGTCTTTTACCTGTGAATACTTTGTACATAAAAGTGCCCAGAACAGGGGTCAGGCCTATTAATAGAGCAAAGTACAAAATCACCTGTATTAACTCATTCGCAGCCATTTTCTAAATCTTTTATATAAACAAAAAAACTACCTGTTTGATCAGAATTTTTCCGGTTTAACAAGGGCAATAATTAAATATATAAGCAGAAGTACTGCAACAATGATCCCTGTTGCGTACCAAAAATGGTTATTCATTTCCATGGGCATACTTTTTTGGTGAGATGCGGTTTGTATAAGCAGGAAAATATTCATAATTGTTCTCATTTGGCTTGATTTAAAAGATGCAATAATATTGAATTAATTATAAGTATACTATAAGAACGTATGTGATTTGTGTAAAGATTCTATAAAGAAAGGCTTGACTCTGTTATCGCGTGATAATTACTTAATCCTGTATGATATTCATACATTTCCTTTGTATGTGGAGGTGTCGGAAGTAGAGAGATCAATTCCAAATACCTGGGATATCTTTTCTTTAAGGATTTGTTTCACCCTGTCTGAATCAGGGTTATTCCCGGTTTCTTTTGCAAGAGAAGTAACAGCTTTATCCTTAAACCCGCAAGGGTTGATCAGGTTGAAATAGGAGAGGTCAGTATTTACATTCAGAGCAAGGCCGTGCATTGTAACCCACCGGCTTGCCTTTACGCCGATGGAACAGATTTTTCTCGCCTTGATGTTGTTCAAAGGATCTATCCACACCCCGGTTGCGCCCTTTAACCTTTCACCTGTTATTCCAAATTCTGCTATTGTCAAGATCACTGATTCTTCTAAGTGATGAATATAATCATGGATTGACAGGCCTAACCATTCAAGGTCAAAAATCGGGTAGCCGACAATCTGTCCCGGGCCATGATAAGTAATATCACCCCCCCGGTTGGTATTAAAGAACTGTATCCGGTTTTCTTTGAGTTGCTGATCACTGACAAGTAAATTCGCTGTGTTCCCACTTTTTCCAAGGGTAAAAACATGTGGATGTTCACAGAAAAGAAGATAATTTAAACTATCTTTCTTTTTGGGTTCCTGAATTTCCCGGTTTGCAAGTTTGAGTTCAATGACCTCTCCGAATAGCTTTTCCTGGTAATCCCACGCATCCTTGTATGAGATCATCCCTAAGTCCTGGAATATGAATTTATACGTGTTTTTCTGCATGGTAACTGCTTCTGACCAATGGCTGGCTTTCCACATGAATAAACCCCTTTTTCAGGCCCAATAGTTTATACTTTTCAAATTGATCTGGATGGATGTATTCCCTGACAGGATAATGATCCCTTGTAGGTTGAAGATACTGTCCGATTGTTAATATAGAGCAGGCAATTTCCCTCAGATCATCCATCAGGTCCGACACCTCATCTTCCGTCTCTCCAAGTCCCACCATGATGCCTGATTTAGTAATGATCCCATTTCCTGCAAGTTGATCCAGGACACTTAAACTAACGTCATAATTTGCTTTGCTGCGGATCTCTGGAGTGATCCGTTTTACTGTTTCAAGGTTATGAGAAATAATTTCTGGATGCTCATTTATTATCATTCGCAGGTTATCCCGGTGGCCCATAAAATCCGGGATCAAAGCTTCGATGGTGGTTCCGGGGTTGATTTTTCGGATCTCCCTGATCGTCCCTGCCCAGATTGAGGCCCCTCCGTCAGGCAGATCATCCCGGTCAACAGAAGTGATCACCACATGCTTTAACCGCATTAGTTTCACAGATTCAGCAACCCTTGCAGGCTCATCTTCATCTACTGGTAATGGTTTTCCGGATATTGTCGCACAAAATTTGCACGAACGGGTACAAATATCCCCGAGGATCATAAAAGTTGCGGTTCCCCTTCCCCAGCATTCTCCAAGATTAGGACATTTGCCACTTGAGCAGATGGTATGCAGCTTGTTTTGTTCAACAACCTTTTTCACCATCAGGTATGATCCACCTTCAGGTAAGCGGCTTTTGAGCCATTGTGGTTTCTTTGCAGGCAAGTTCTGAAGCATTATGGTTTTTAATATCTGCTGCAAAGTTCCGGGTTTTTTACTTTATTTTTCTGCGCCGGAGTAATTATTTATGTGGTCGTTCTTTTTACATTGTCAGTTCTCGGTGACAGAACTTACGGAAGTATTTATTTGCTCGTAATTACTGAGGATATCAACATATGCTTTTGTCATCTTTTCATACTCTGCAACGCAAACCTCTATTGCTTTCTTCGTATCTTTTTGCTGGCATAGTTCCACGAATTGACGCTGAAACCGGGTAGGAGCTATTCCTTTATAGATCTTTTCGACCATCCCCTGCAGTATTGGGATATTGCGGTTCAGGATTTGCATGGCTAATTCAAAAGAAAACTTCAATCCTGAAGGGGCATAAGCTGTTTCTGCAAATTCTATCAGTAAAGAAACCGTTTTGTCCGTCTCATTTGATTTTTCCATCTCTTCAATCAGGTTCTGGAAATGATATAGGGTCAGTTCCGTGTAACGGGGGATACCTCTTGAAAGAAGTTGGTCGGTAAGGAAAATGATCATATCGTATAATTCTACCATCTCGTCCGGATCGATCTGCCGAACACTATAACCTGAAAATTTACGGTGAATGATAAAACCTTCTCCTTCAAGAATCCTGAGAGCTTCCCTGACGGGGATATTGCTTGCATGGAAACGATTCGCAATACCTTTCTCAAGAATTTCTTCCCCGGCCCTGATCTTACCGTAGTTGATTTCCTGTTTGAGAGTTTCAGCAATCATTGTGCTGATCGTGGTTTTCTTTTTTTCTTTTATCTCCATGATGTTAGGTTTATTGTTTTTTTTTGATAACATTTCAATATGATGATTTTCAAATATCTAAAATATTTATTTAATGTCTTTATCTTAACATTGTTTCATGCGTCTAAAGGTAGTAAGAATAAATGATATTCGAACAAAAAAATAAGATACGTCACTTTCAGCCTGATTTAACGGGAAAATTTGTATATCATTACAGACAATGAACCGGTTATAACTAATTTTCTTTTCTTTTTTTGTTAGGATTGATATACAGGATTGTGCAGAAATATTGATCATCGCCCTGAAACAAAGGCCCGGACACTTTACGAACAAAAAATTAAGTTATTGCAGGGTTATACTACCGGCTTATCAAGATCTTCTGTGAATATTGATTACTGCCTTTTATCATCCTGCAGAAATAAACTCCGGCAGGCAGCAGGTTACCATTATCATCAGTTCCGTTCCATGTAAAATCGTATCTGCCGTTTGTAAGGTTCCCTTCAAACAGGGTTTTAACCTTTTGACCTGTGAAATTATAAATGGAGACAGTGGCGTAACCTTCATTGTGAATGAATGCAGGTACGGTGGTCTTTGTATCCATCGGATTGGGATAAGCTTCAGACAGTTTATCATTTTCGGCAGACTGATGCCCGTTAATTCCCGTTGTAACGAGATCTGCAAGCCACTGTTTGTTACCGTTGAAGATCTCCTTAGTATTTGTATCCTGCAGGAATGCAGAAATTTCCAGGTTCTGAAGTACCCAGGATGTATCCACTGTAAAGCTTAGGGTGATCTGCCTGATTGTATCGTTTGTCATATCCACAGGTGTTCCGTTTGCATCGGGAGCCATAAGTCTCTCAACAAACTGAAGTGAATCCTGCCCCTGCCAGAGATAATAAATGTGGCTTTCAGTAAGAGCAACCTGAAGGACGGTACTGGCATTCAGAAATGTCGCCAGCTTATGTATATTAACCGTGACACTATAATTATTACCTGTATGTGAACCGAAGAAATCAAAACTGAAAGCAGTTTTTTTGGCCATGCTTTGCTGATAGAGGGGTAAATAATAGGTATACATGCTTTGTGAATTGCTGCCACCGATAAATGAATACAGGCCGTCAAAAAAAGCAGTAGGAAACCCACTTATCCCATAATATGCACACCGGGCTACCGCATAGGAGTTATAATAAGGGTCGTTGCTGTTGTAAGCATGATACTCGACCACAGCCACAGAATCCCCATGGCTGATAAGATCTTCAGCACCCATGGCTGCACCGGGACAGTATTGGCATCCCGTGCCGGTTCCGACCTCCATCATAACCTCTTGTTTGGAATGTGTATAGGTGTTAATATAATTTGCCATGGTATCATTCGAATGATCCATATCGGTGTTCAGGTTGGTATAAAATTGTGCAGTGTAAAGTTGATTTGCATCAGGCAGGGAATAATTTGTAAAATTCGCTGTTGATGATGAATCTACCAGGAGGTTTGTCACAGTCACTGTTTCTGTATGGATAACGCTATTCGAACTATTATAAACATTGAACACCACAGGAAATGTCTCAGTATTTTCGCCAATGTTCTTAACCTGGATGGATGGGGTAAAAGGAATACCGGCATTGAACTGGTCTTCAAGGAGCCATTTGTCTGATCTGACATCATGGTTATACGGTGCGAAGAGATCCACATTATCAATGTACCAGTAGTTGATATTATAAGAAGGCCCGCTGAAAAAGAAACAAAATTGGAATGTCGGACTGTTTACATCAGAATTTGCTATTGGCACGTAAACACTCGTAGCAGGAATAGCCTGCGTCACAGCAACCTGCCAGACAATATTCCATGTGCCTGAATTATGCCGCGTAGCTACGCCAACTGTATACCCTCCGCTATAATCGTCAACCATATGAAGGAATTGAAGGTCCACCTTGGTTATTCCTGTAAGATCAACATCCGGTGATATAAACCTTGTTATTCCTGTAAACTGCGGAGACCAGCTAAGCATGGCTTCCGGGGCTGCTCCCCCTGCATTGTTGGTCGGGCTTTGTTGCCAGTTAGCTGTATGAGAGTCAAAAGTCCACCCTGCAGGTGGCCAGGTTCCTGAAAAATCTTCATAAAGAAGTGTCTGGGCTCCTGCAAAAGAAGCAATCATGACGAATAAGGCAAGGGTAAATAACTTTTTCATGAGGTCGGTTTTTTAAATTTTTATATGCTGATATCAGGACAAAGATAATGAACTATTTAGTATAATATCTAATGACCATTTCCCGGCTTTGTCATTGTACCTTTGCAGAGAAATATAAAAAGAGTTTTTGAAAGAAAAGGCCTGCCTTAATGAAACGTTACAAGCAGGATAATGGAATAGAATAATTATTACAGGATTATAATTATTGCTGGTATGAAAAAAATAGGAATTGTCGGAGGCCTCGGACCGGAAGCAACCATCGATTATTACAAAGAGATCATTAATGCGTTTAAAGATGAAAGTGATGATCTGAATTATCCCGAGATCATCCTCTTTAGCGTGAATATGTCAGAATTTGTGGATTTGATGAACGCAAATGAATATGATAAGGCCGTCTCCTATCTGCTCAAAAAGATTGAAGCACTGAAAAATGCAGGAGCTGAATTCGGGGCAATCAGCGCAAACACACCCCATATATTTTTTGACCGGCTAAAGGAAAGATCATCAATCCCGCTGATTAGTATTGTTGAAGCTACCTGTGCAGAAGCATTAAAAAGAGGGTTGAAACGTGCAGGACTGTTCGGTACCGGAATTACCATGAACGCATCTTTTTATCCTGACGTCTTTAACAGGCAGGGGATGGAAGTGATCATGCCTGATAAGGAAGATAAAGAACTGATCAATAAGATTGTATTCAATGAGATTGAGCTTGGGATCTTTAATGATGAATCCAGGGAACTGTTAATCGGAATTATTGATAAAATGGTGAAACTACGGCACATTGACTCAATTATACTGGGATGCACTGAGTTTCCGCTTATTCTCACTCAAAGTATTTATGCCGGTGTTCCTGTATTGAATACAACAAGGATACATGTCAGAGAAATAGTCAATTTTTGTTTAAGTTGAAAGAAAAAAATAATAATTATGGAAGCATTATCTAAAGATAAAGTCATCAAATATCTGTCTGTTCATTTAAAAAACTGGACCTTTAATGATACCTCCGTCAGAAGGGACTTTGAGTTCAGGAATTTTGTGGAGGCATTTTCCTTCATGACTTCCGTTGCATTGGAAGCAGAAAAAATGGACCATCATCCTGAATGGATCAATGCATATAACAGGGTAAGTATAGCTTTGAATACTCATTCTGCCGGGGGTATAACCCAACTGGATTTTGACCTGGCAGAAAAAATTAACAGCATAAGTAAAAAATATGAAAAATCATAAATTCAGAAGCATCCTGTTGGTTATGGAGTCTTTTGTTTCATGATGATAAATGTATGTAGGTTGCTCAACCTCCATAATATTGACATTGGCTTCTCTGACCCTGTCAAACAGATCTGAATCCGACCCCAATAAAATATCCCTGAAACCATTCAGGGATATCAGTGTATTTCTTTCAACAAAGAAGGTACCCCCTATTACACTGTCTTTAAGATTTATCTTCCTCTTAGGATCAAACCTGTCCGGGACATATTGATTTCCCAGCACTTTTGCGCCTCCATATAAGAATCTGACAGAAGGATTTTGGAGTAAAATCGTTTTCCGGGTTTCCAGGTGGATAGGACTATATTCATCATCAGAATCTAAGAATGTAATAAAACCACCTTCGGCTGACCATATTCCTGAATTTTTTGACAATGCCTCTCCTTTGTGAGGTTGTCTTAAATATTTGATGTCAGTATATGATTCAAGATACGGGATGATCCTGGAGTGGGTATCATCCGTGCTCCCGTCATCTACTATAATTGCCTCCCAGTCCTTTTCCGTCTGAGACAGCAGGGAATTCAATGCTCTTTCTATAAGGTTCTTCCTGTTATAAGTAGCAATAATGACTGAAAAAAAAGGAGGGGAATTTATTTTAGTTTTATCGCTCTTCATGATTTTATTACAACATATTTTGTGGTCAGGGTTCCGCGCTCATTTACTTTTTCACAGCTGATTAAATTTAAATCGATGTCGAGCTTTTCCTGTGTAACAAAATTCTCTCCCATACCGAATATTTTGGGTTCGATCGTCAGCCATAATTCATCAATCAATCCCTCCTTTAAAAAAGATGTAGCTATATGCTGTCCTCCGGTTACCAGCATTTGATCATACCTTTCTTTATTAAACCGTGTCGCCAGTTGAGCCGGGGTCTCATTTGTAAATTCAAGCTGACCCATTATATATTGATCCTTGTATCCAGGCGGATCTCCCGTCATGATCACAAGAAGGTGGTTTGGGGAAGGTCTGATCCGGTCAGCATTATATGTATTGCTCCCCATAACAATCAGCTTTGAGTCATTCCATATTTTGTTAAAATATTGTTGATCTGTTTTTGACGACCAGGTCCTGACAAAAGGATTATCCCATTTTGTTATTTTCCCGTCAAGTGTTACTACAAATATCAGGATGATCTTCATAACGCTTCAATGCTACATCCATAAAGACAGAATTATCCCCATGACCAGCAGGGAGATTAGCCAGAATGCATTGTCCAATAGCCAAAGTCCCCATGGTTTTTTCTCATAGAGTCTCATGCTTAAAGTTATTGGCGCAATGTATCCTAACCAGCCGAAAAATCCTCCCATTAGTCCTCCTCCTAAACCGCTCATTTTAAAGTAGGCATTGCCAAAGACAATTGAGTGGTACAGAACAAAACTTAGCACCAGCGAACCGATGAAAACCAGTACCATGTTTAAAGGTTTTGTATTCATTTCAGTGACACCAGTGAGTTTCTGCCATGTTTTTGGGAAGATCAATGCATACCAGACAGTGGCAATGACATAGTTCACAACGGCTGCAATCAACACAGCAATGTAATTTACATGAATGTTCATAATTTTTAGGGTTAATTATTTCTACTCTTGTGGCTTTTCGAAGGGTGCCCCGTTTTTATTGTGGTTTCTGGTCTCCACATTTATTTTTATTTCTGCCGATGGATTCGAAATGCCAGATAAGCCTTTACTTTTCCATCATGTCAAATTTAAATAAAAAATTATTGGTTTGTCAAGTGTTATCTTTATCTTCCCATTCCTGACATTTCTCACAACCATATTCAGGCAACCATTTCCTGGTTTCGATATCTTTGATCATAACAAACCTATTTTGTTATCTTTACGGTCTGAAATCCAAAATCCTGTCAATGAAACACCTTTTTCGGATATTGCTTTTAATGCTCTTCTTTTTAAAAAGTACATCTGCCCTGTATAGCCAGGGCCCCCCAACAGTACAGGATTGCCTTGGCGCCATTCCTGTCTGCCAGAACGTTTATACTACCACGCAATCGTATATAGGACATGGCAATGTCTACCCTGAGATCCATAACAACAGTGTTTGTCCCTTATGTATGGATGGAGAGATAAATGATGTTTTTTACACCTTCACAGTACAGACTTCAGGGATTCTCCGTTTTACCCTTACTCCCAACAATCTCAACAATGATTATGACTGGTCGCTCTTCAACATGACCAATGCCACCTGTGCCCAGCTCTATCCTGATGCGGTGCAATTGCAGGTAAGCTGTAACTCTTATGGAGTACTGGGATACAATGGTCCAACCGGCATCAATTCTACCCTGAGCAATAATAGAAACTGCAATGGTCCCGGGACTACCAATGGTCCTGCATTTAATGAAGACGTGAATGTTTTGCAGGGGCAGACCTACCTGCTGAACATCAGCAACTGGTCATCCACCGATCAGCAGGGATATACGCTCGATTTCTCGGCTTCCACTGCCCAGATCTTTGATAATATTCCGCCTTATATCGATTCAATCCAGCAAACCATCAGCTGTGCCGGCTCATCCACCCTCTTTGTCCGTTTTTCTGAGAATGTCCTGTGCTCAGATATAGAGAACATGCCCGGGGTATTTACTATCACCTCTGCTGGTGGAACTTATACGGTCACAGGTTTGACTAGTCCTGATTGTGATATTGGCGCTCATCAAACCACTTACTGCATACTTCAGGTATCACCTCCCCTGTTTGGCGGGAACTATAACCTGAATATTGTCGGTCCTATCGGAGACCTTTGCAACAATCTGGCGGTTTACCAGAGCTATCCCTTCCATCTTACAGAAGTGGGTGCGCCGGTTGTCAGCGCCGGGAATGATACTACCGTCAATAATGGTGCAATCATTACCCTTCACGGAAGTGCTGTCGGCGGCACTCCGCCCCTTGGCTGGCAATGGGAACCGGCAAACCTGCTCGTTAATCCAAACCTGCAGGATCCCCTTACCGTTAATATGGGAGCATCAACTACTTTCAGCGTGGTAGTTAACGATAGCATTGGTTGTCATGGGAACAGCAGCGTGATCATAACGGTTGTCGGAGGCCCTCTTGGGGTGAATGCAGCAGCCAGTCCTGATACGATTTGCGAAGGGGGCTCGTCTCAGCTCACAGCGATTCCTACGGGGGGCAGCGGTAATTATACCTATTCCTGGAGTTCGGATCCGCCAGGATTTACATCCAATATTCCCAATCCTCTGGTGTACCCTGTTGTCACAACTACTTATACAGTGCAGCTTTTTGACGGCTTCAGCACAATAATTGGTGAAAAGACAGTCACAGTGCATCCTAAGCCCACTGCCAGTGCAGGAAATAATGTGTCCATCCCATATGGTACTACTACGACCCTTCATGGATATGCCACTGGCGGATCAGGAGTTTATACCTATCAATGGTCCTCATCTCCTTCGGGATTCTTTTCCAACCTCCCGGAACCCATTACGCAGAACCTTGACGTCACGACTCTTTTCACTCTTGTAGTAACGGATGTTACCACCGGCTGCATCAGCGATCCTTCCCAGGTTATCGTTACCGTCACCGGATTTGCCTTGAACATCACCCCGACCGCTGCCAAACCTGCAATCTGCTTCGGAAACACCACCCGTCTCTATGCCATGGCAGGCGGAGGATCGGGTAATTATACCTTTAGCTGGACTTCCTATCCCCCGGGTTTTTCCTCGACAGATGAGAACCCCGTCGTCACCCCGCTGTCTACAACAACATACTATCTTTATGTTAACGACGGGTACAACTCTGACACAGGGTCAGTCATTGTGCATGTCAATCCTGTTCCCTTTGTCCATATAGGGCCTCCCGATACCACAGTATGTATTTTTAGTTCGGTACTGCTGGATGCACATAACCCGGGAGCGACCTATTACTGGTCAAACGGATCAACAGACCGGACGATCCTAGTCAGCACCGCCGGCATAACCTATGATTACCAAACCTATAGTGTGCAGGTTACGAACTCATACGGTTGCACTGACTCAACTTCCATCAACATTACCTTTTCCTTTTCTGCCTGTCTCGGGGTCAGAGAGCAAGCCGGGGAAGCGGATTGGAAAATATATCCTAACCCTGCCTCCGGCGAGGTATATCTGGAAATCCCGTACCCTGACAGATCTTTTACCATTCAGTTGATTGATGAGCTGGGCAGAGTGCTTGAACAGCAGGACTTTACTTCATCAGCCGGGGACACCTTCCATGGTTCGATTCGTGTTGATAAACTACCTGCCGGATTTTATTTTGTCAGGCTCAATGGTAACACAGGATGGAGAATAAAGAACGTAATCATCCGGTAAGAAACACTGATGAAACTGCCTTCACCTCTTCTTTCTGACTACCGGAGGATATCTCTGATTTTGTCACTACTGACTGTAATCATTACAGTTCCTGCTCAGCAGCTGGGTTTTACCCTTCCTGTCACCAATTGTCCCCGTTCATCCCAACAGGCTGATATCTGGTATTTCGGCAATCATGCCGGGATTGATTTCAGGAGCGGCACAGCAACCCCTCTTACTGACGATACAGTCATGACAGCCTATAAAAGCAGTGCCGTTATGAGCGATTCTACAGGGAACCTCCTGTTCTTTACCAACGGAAAGACAGCATGGGACCATGTTTTTAATAGAATGCCGGGGGCGACAAGCCTGGATGGGGACCTTGGCGTAGGTCAGCCCTGTCTCATTGTTCCCATACCCGGCAACTACAGCCAATATATTATTTTCACTATTGATGTCCTGGTGATCCTTCCTGACAGTACGATAAAGACGAAAGGTCTGGAGTACACCAAGATTGACATGAATCTGAATAACGGTTTTGGTGATGCCGTCAACAAATCAGTGAATCTTCCTCTCCTCTCCCCTGTATCCCAGAAACTCACCGGGATGTATGATGATGCCGGCAAGGTATACTGGATCCTGGCCCATAAATGGAACTCCGATGAATTTTATGCTTATCCGGTCACGCAGGATGGCGTGGGTAACCCGGTGATTACCTCAGCCGGATCTGTTCACGGAGGAAGTTTTACACAGCAGGACAATGCCCTGGGTTATATGAAGTTTTCACCTGATGGGAAGCAGGTGGCTCTTGCCATTTCGGGAATGAACAGAGTTGAATTATTCAGCTTTAACAGTTCCACAGGCCAGGTAAGTAATCCTCAAAGCTATACATTCTCAAAGCCAGGTGGCGTTTTGCCCTATGGGATCGAATTCTCTCCGGATAATAAAAAGCTTTATGTCACCCTCCTTCTGCTTACCGGAAATGGCGCTACTCCGGCCCCATCTGACATCTACCAGTTTGATCTCTCCTCCGGACTTATGAATCCTGTACTGGTCGATTCTGCCATTGGAATCAGGACCGGCG
The DNA here is from genome assembly GCA_963768805.1 of uncultured Bacteroidales bacterium. Classification (GTDB taxonomy): domain Bacteria; phylum Bacteroidota; class Bacteroidia; order Bacteroidales; family FEN-979; genus FEN-979. Next base: position 34,103 of record CAVYJI010000006.1, read on the forward strand.
CCTTGCAGCTGGCAACGGATGGCAGGATCTATGCCTCCCGTACCATAAACCTGATCACTGATATCGATTCCCTCCAAGTGATTTATAATCCCACACGTCCGGGTGCCTTATGTAACGTGGATCTGTTGAATAATGTCCCGCATTCACTTTTCCCGCTTGATGGCAGGACATCCATTTACAGTCTTCCGAATTTTATTCAAAATTATTTCAATATTCCGGTTTTCACATACGACAGCACTTGCATTGGTGAGGTCACGCAGTTTCACATCACGAACAAAGCCAATATCGACAGTGTCTTCTGGAATTTCCAGGATGGTGCTGTCAGTACAGTGACAGAGCCTGTTCATCAATATGCCCATTCGGGGACATATATGGTCACACTGACAGAAAATTTTAATGGTAACAGCTTTACCGATTCACTGCCTGTCACAATTCATCCATTACCGGTGATCAACCTGGGAGATTCCATCCTCCTTTATTCAGGTGCCACCATTAATCTGCATGCTGGCGGCGGTAATCTCGAATATACATGGTCTACCGGGTCCCATGATTCCATCATCTCGGTCAGTGACCAGGGAAACTACTGGGCCAGGGTAATGGATCACAATTGCTGCATCAATTCAGACACTGTGCACGTAACGGTCTTCAAATACTACATCCCCACTGCCTTTACCCCCAATGGTGATGGCACCAATGATGTCTTCCGTGCAATTGGCCTCTATAAGAATATCCGGTTCAACATGTATATCTATGACCGCTGGGGTCAGCTTCTCTTCCATTCAGAAAGTATGGATCAGGGCTGGGACGGTACCGTTAATGGCAAGCCCTGCCCGTCAGGAACCTATGTGTGGCTGATAAATATTGATTTCCTTGGCCAGGATATTGTCACGAAGGGAAATGTCACTTTAAAGGGAACCGTTATCCTGTTGAGATGATGTCAGAATTTCATCACCCGCCTCATACCCTGGCTGATCTTCACACAGGTCATCGAAAGAGAGCCCATTATTGGCTTGCCATTGAAGAGTTGAATTTCTTCATCCCCTTCTTTCAAAGCCAGTGTGTAAAGCAATGGCAGAAAATGTTCAGGTGTCGGGATGGCAAGGTTAAAGGCTTTACCTTGGTCCCGGTAATTGATCAGCGACTGGTGGTCGCCTGAAAGGATGAACTTTTTCATCTTTTCATTGGCTTCAATGGCCCAGTCATAACCGAACCCGGGCTCATTCATCTTATCCCAGGCAACCAGACGGAGGTTATGGACAATATTCCCGCTACCAACGATCAGCACTCCCTTCCTGCGAAGAGGCGATAGTTCTTTCGCAAGATCATAATGGTAATGTGCAGGTTGTGAGTAATCAAGGCTCAGCTGAACAACAGGAACATCTGCAGTAGGATACATCCGTGTCAGCACACTCCAGCAACCATGATCAAGGCCCCATCTCTCATCCAGTCCAATTTCAGTTTTTCTGATTATAGCTTTTGTTTCTCTGGCAAGTTCAGCATTCCCCGGTGCCGGGTATTGAACATCAAACAACTCCTGCGGAAATCCTCCAAAGTCATGAATTGTCCTCGGGTGTTCCATTGCAGTCACAAATGTTCCCTTTGTCTCCCAATGTGCCGAGATGCACAGGATTGCATTCGGTCTGGATAACGTTTTCGCCGTGTTTTTCCACTCTGTCACGAATTCATTCTCGTCAATAGCATTCATCGGACTTCCATGTCCCAGGAACAGCACAGGCATTGGCTCTGTGCTGTTGAATGATGATGTAAATTCATTCATATTCAGCCGTTAAGGCTTCAAAGTTAGTAAAAGTGAGTGACAAAAAGTGACATGTGGTAATTATGAATTCCGTAATTAGCATGTTTTTTTTAGGTGATTTTATTCCTAATTGATATTTAATGTAGGTTTGTAACGAATTATCAAACTTCAATATATATGGAAACCCAAAAGAAAGATAAAAGTGAATGGTCTGAATTCATCTCTTTGATCATGGAACATTACAGGCTGATCCTCCTTATTGTTGCACTCTCATGTGCTGCAGCCGTAGTGATTACTTTCTTCATCCCCAAAGAGTACACATCTAGTGCGGTGATCTTTCCTACTGACACAAATTCCCTGGATGATGTTCTCCATAATCCACAGTTCGGGTATGATGTCGAAGCCGATCGGCTTATCCAGCTGCTTCAGTCACGGCAGGTGCGTGACAGCATCGTCCGGAAATTTGACCTTGTTAGTTATTTTGATATTGACTGGACTGATCCTGCCCTTGATTACAAACTGAAAACCAAATATGAGAAATATATCAAGTTCGAGAAAACGATCTATATGTCGGTAATAATTGATGCCCGCACACGCAATCCTGAATTGTCTGCAAAAATCGCAAATGAGATTATCTCACAAGTCGGGAAATTAAGGGAAAGGCTGCTGAAACAAAATGTATACCTTGCCCAGGCATCATTGCAGAAAGAGTATTATTCGCTTAAGCATGATCTTGACAGCCTGGGTAATATCGTCAACCAGGTGACCGGTGAGCGGAAAAGTGTCAGGCAATACGTTCAGGCTGACCGGTATATATCTTTGATCATCGATAAAGAGCAGATGTCTAATTATGAATCGGGGAAAGCCTTACAGCTTATGGTTGATCAGTATAATGCAAAACTCTCATGGTTCTATGATGTTCAGAATAGGCTGAAGAATGCCAACCTGATGAGCCAGAGGCCCTTGCCCTCTGTTTATATTATTGAATCAGCTGTCCCGTCATTTAAGAAAACCTACCCGAAATACAGCACGAACCTGCTCCTTGCCTTTGCCGGCAGCATTCTCTTCATCACATTATTACTTTGGTTTATTGAGAAGCTAAAGGGTTTCAGAGCCAATCTTACGGATAAATGAAACTCGGATCAGCAAAACCGGCAACTGTCATTGCAGTCGCACTATCACTCTTATGGATTGTTCTGTTTTGCATATCCCTGGTCGCTGATAATGCCATGTTCACCTGGATAGTGATTGGTATTGCCCCAGCAGCGGTCTTATTCCTTATTCTCTTCATTAAACCTGATCTGTTCCTGTTTATGACCGTATTTTTTATTCCCTTGTCACTGAAGTTTGATCTTTCAGGTGGGTTTAAAGTCTCTTTTCCCGACCAGGTAATGGCTGTTCTTTTGCTTCTCTATTTCATTCTGAACTTCTCAAAGATCCATATCCCTGACAGAAAGATTTTCAGGCATCCTGTATTCATAATTCTGATTGTCTACCTGTCATGGTTAGTGATCGTTTCTGCAACAAGCGATATTCCCCTGGTTTCATTTAAGCATACTTTTATCCAGATCCTCTATTTCTGCATATGTTTCCTGTTGTTCCTTACAAAGTTTGATAAGACCGAGAACATACTTAAATTCTATCTTTTTTATGCACTGGGCATGATAATCCCCGTGATCCATGGGATGATCTGGCATTCACACTATCATTTCAACCCGCAGGCATCATATTATATGCCTCAGCCATTTTTTATCGAGCATACAGTGTATGGGGCGGCACTGGCGTTCATCATCCCTGTATTGATCTATCTTGTTTTCTTTCGCAACCGGTTCAATGCAACCTGGGCAGCCAGGATTGGACTTGGCCTCTTATTGCTGCTGATCGTAACAGCCGAGTTCCTTTCTTATTCCAGGGCCGCCTGGTTGAGTCTATTGATCCTTCCTCTTGCTTTTCTCGGTTTAAGGATCAGAATAAGCCCCAGGTTATTGTTCGCTGGTTTCCTGGTCATCGCCTTTGTCGCATATTTGAATCTTGAAACTATTCTGACTATTTTTGGAAGGAATGAAGCCCGCAGTAACCGGGGAAATATAAAGGAACAGATAGAATCAGTCTCGAATATTCAAACCGATATTTCCAACCTTGAAAGGATAAACAGGTGGAAATCCGCCTTCAGGATGTTTGAGGACAGGCCATTAACAGGCCATGGCCCGGGAACTTACCAGTTTGTCTATTATAGGTACCAGGTAAAAAAAGAGATGACAAGGATCAGTACATATCATGGAGAAAAGGGAAATGCCCATTCAGAATACCTGGGATTCCTGTCCGAGACAGGTATCCCGGGACTTCTTATCTATCTTTCTCTCATTTTTGTTTCAATATCTATTTCGATCAGGATCATTTACACTACCCATGATAAACTCATAAGGAATATCATGACAATCTTGATGCTGTCATTGATGACATTTTACATTCATACCATCTTCAATGGGTTTATAGAAACAGATAAAGTAGGCTCCCTCGTTTTCGGGAGTCTTGCCGCCATAACTGCACTGGATGTTTATTTTTTCAGGAAGGAACATGAAAAATCAGCTGTTCTTTAAATACCTGGCCGGGATCCCCTTATGGATAGTGCTTCCCGTATTATTGCTTATAGGGAATCTGCTGGCCGGCTTTAACGGACTTTATGGACAGGATTCATTTGAGTATCTGAGATATTCAAGGGCACTCCACCATTACCTTTCGGCAGGAGTGTTACCCGGCCCATTTCACTGGCCTCTTTTTTACCCGCTCTCGGGGGCGTTACTTTCATTCATTCTCCCGGATGTTCTTGCCTTGCAGGTTATAAGTATTGCAAGCTACGGACTGATGATATTTTTTCTTCAGAAAATAACAGGGCGTCTCTTTCCTGAAAAGAAAAAAGAGACTAGGCTGTTCATTCTCCTCTTCTTTGCCCTTTCTCCCTTTGTATTGCGATATTCCTCAACACTAATGTCTGATCTCATGGCTATGTTCTTGGTTGGGGCATTTTTTTACTCCTTTTTCAGGTATACCGCTGATGGAGAAAATAAGAACTTTTTACTACTCATCCTCTGGGCTTGTGCGGCAATGAATACCAGGTACGCATCTTTCGTTGTTATAATAATTCCATTGACCATTGCGATCATCAGCTTTTTTAAGAGATTCCAGCCCGGTATATTTGTCTTGTCACTGCTGCTGGCAGTCATGGTTTTTCTCCCCTGGATGTACCTTCAATACAGGAGCGGTTCATCCTTATTTGATCAGGTGATCATACCCGGCTGGTCTTTCAGTCACATATTGCACAGGTCATTTTCATCTTCAGACGGGATGCTGAGCTATGTCCTGCCAAATATTTGTTTTGTGTTTTCAGACCTGCTCTACCCAGGATTTATTTTTGCCGGGATCTTGTTTCTTGTGACGCTCAGGAAGAGTAACCTGAAAGAAACCTTCTTGCTTACAATAGGAATAACCATGGTATCCTATGCTCTTTTTCTTGCCGGGCTTCCATACCAAAATGACAGGCTCCTCCTTTTGAATTTTCCTCTGGTGATCCTTGTTTATACCGGTTCATTCCTTAGGGTCAATAAAGTACTGCCAGGATGGATGAATTCATCCCGGAGGTTCGTTCTTATCTTGTTAATTGTCATCATCCAGATCACTCTCGCCTGTCGTGCTTTTATGCCATTTTATAGAAATTCCCTGATGACCAGGGAGATTGCAAACCATATGAAATTGTACCCTGGTAAAACGATCTATACCTTTAATATTGACATGGCCCTGGATGCCTATGGTGTGAAAAACAAGACCATCAACCTCTGGAGTAACCGCATTTTAAAGTTTGACTCCGGCTCACTGGTGCTTTTTAATTACACCGGATCATTCATTCAGTGGAAGGGCATGAATCCCATGCTGAACTGGGAATCCCTGAACAGGGATCATCAGCTTAATCTGATTGAGAAACTGCCTGGAAAATGGAACCTATATGAGATCGGAAATTAAGCTGGTAATACTGACTCCCGGGTTTGCAACAGATGAATCGGAGACGACTGCTTTCCCTTCGCTGCAGTTATACCTGGAGAATTTAAAGGTCAGTTATCCCGGTATCAGAATCATGATCATTACATTTCACTACCCTTTTAAGCATGGCCAGTACAGCTGGAAAGAGATCCCGGTATATGCGACAGGTGGCAACAGGAGAAAAGCAGGAAAGCTTCGCACCTGGTACCGGGTACTAAAATATCTTTTCAGCCTGAAAAGAACATCCGGGATCGATGTCATTCATGCTTTCTGGCTGACAGATACCGCATTGATCGGATCATTGTTCCGGTTATTGACTGGTACTCCCCTGGTTCTGACTGCCATGGGGCAGGATGTAAAAAAAGAAAACCGCTATCTACGGATCCTTCCTTTAAACCGCGTAAAACTGACTTTCCTTTCAAAGTTTCAGTCAGAATATAACCCCCGCTTATCTGACAAAAGTAAATTTAAAGTCATCCCGTTAGGTATTGATCCGGAATACTACACACAGGATCCGGCTGAACGTACTACTGATATCCTCGGGGTGGGCAGCCTGAATAAAATAAAAAATTATCCCGGTTTCCTTCAGATCATTCATGCAGTTTCCATGGTAATACCGGGCCTCAGGTGCAGGATACTTGGTAAAGGCGATGAATACAGGCATATCAGGGAACTGATTACAGGGCTGCATCTCGAAGATATTATTACTCTTGCCGGCGAAGTTCCCTATATGAACGCCATCCGTGAGATGCATTCGGCAACGATCCTTTTACATACCTCCGTTTTTGAAGGACAGGGATTGATCATTACAGAAGCCCTGGCAAGCGGGGCATATGTGGTTTGCTATCCCACAGGGATAGCACAGGATTTGAACTGTAAAAAACTTTTTACAGGATCAACAAAGGCTGAATTAATTGACCATGTGATCACCATCCTGCAGGACCCTGGACCAGATTATTCTAAACATGTCATTTATACAATAAATAATACATGTAAAGAATACATGGAATTATATGCTAATTTAGTAGCAGATTAAGTATATGACGATTTCTCAGAAGGCCATCTTACGTACATTGCTCTATTTCGACCTTTTCAGTCATCCGCTGGACAAGACTGAGTTGTTTGCAATGTTGCACATCAGCGAGGGACCTGAAACTTTTGAGCATGATCTTGAGGACCTCCTCGCAAAAAAACTGATTGGTCTCGAATCCGGATATTTTTTTCTTGTCAATGGAAGATCGTCTATCCAGGAACGGATAATTAAGCTGGAACGCTCCCTCAGATACCACCGGGTCGCTCGTTTCATTTCGGCTTTGATATTTTGGTTTCCCTTTGTCAGGGGGATCATGATCTCCGGCTCACTTTCTAAAAATTCACATTCGAAAAAGGACGATATAGATTTCTTTGTTATTTCCCGGCCCGGGAGGATTTGGGTTTGCAGGACCCTCCTCATGCTTTTCAAGAAAATATTCCTTTTAAATTCTAAAAAATATTTCTGTATCAACTACTTTATCGATTCTGAAACCCTTGAAATCCCTGAAAAGAACATCTTCACGGCAACTGAACTCGCATTCCTGATTCCCCAGAGGAATACGGAACTATGCAGGCAGTTCCTTGAAGCGAATGATTGGGTAAGGTCCTTTTTCCCGAATTTAAAGTTCAACATGAACGGTTGCCGCGACACTAAAGATCCCTTCCTGAAAATGATCCTTGAAAGAACGCTGAATGGAGAAACAGGCGATAAGCTCGATACCCGGTTCATGGAAATGTACAGGAAGAGATCGCTGAAAAAGTTCGGAAAAACAGAACCTGCCGATTTCAACCTGAATTTCAGGAATGACAAAAATGTATCCAAGTATCATCCCAGGGGGTTTCAACAGATCATCCTTGAACAGTATGTTGCCAGGATATCAGAATTCGAGGCAAAACAGCAAGTGGACTTAACGGTTTAACATTATTCAGAATGCCGGGACTATTGCTGACACATTCATATTCGTTGGAATTTGATCCCAAGCAACAAAGGATAGGGCAGCCCTGGGCTCCTCTTGGCACACTCTATGCCGCCGCTGTGCTGCAAAATGCCGGTATGGATGTCAGCTTTTATGATCCCACGTTCTCAGGAAGTACCAATGAGCTGTTGCCTTTGCTGGAGAAGAAAAAGCCTTCGGTCTTCATTATTTATGACGATGGGTTCAATTACCTCTCTAAGATGTGCCTTTCAAATATGCGTGAAGCGGCATTCCGAATGATTGGGCTTGCAAAGGCTCATGGATCCGAAGTTGTCGTCTGTTCTTCTGATGCAACGGATAACTATTCAATGTACCTGGAGAAGGGAGCCGGCTTTGTAATTCTTGGGGAAGGTGAGATAACATTGAAAGAACTTGCAGTCCGGCTGCTTAATGTAAATAGTGATGATTTTGATGATATCCGGGGAATATCCTGGAAAAAAGACGGGAAAGTACAGGTCAACGAACCAAGGGAACTGATCACAGAGCCTGACGATCTGCCTTTCCCTGCATGGGATCTGATCGATATCGGTCGTTACCGGAAGATGTGGAAGAAGAAGAACGGTTTTTTTACCATGAATATGGTCACTACCAGGGGGTGTCCTTATCACTGCATTTGGTGCGCTAAACCGGTCTATGGAAATCATTACAACAGCCGTAGCCCTCAGAATGTGGTTGCAGAAATGGATTTTCTTGCAAAGAACTTCTCACCTGAGCATATTTGGTTCGCTGATGATATCTTCGGTTTAAAACCTGCCTGGATCGACGAATTTGCATCTCTGATAACTGCCCGGGGTACAAAGATCCCTTTCACCATACAGTCGCGGGTCGACCTCCTGCTTGAAAGGAACCAGGTAAAGCCACTGGCCGAAGCCGGGTGCAAAAAGATCTGGATCGGTGTTGAATCAGGTTCCCAAAAGATCCTCGATTCGATGCAGAAAGAGATCACTGTGGGACAGATGTATGCGGTTTCACCAATTATCAGGCAAGCCGGCATCGAACAGGCTTTCTTCCTGCAACTGGGATTCCCGGGTGAAACAAAGGACGATATCAAAAAGACCATCCGGCTGCTGAAGGACCTGATGCCTGATGATATTGGCATCTCTGTCACCTACCCGCTTCCCGGGACAAGATTCTACGATGCTGTTAAAAGTAGGCTCCTGTCAAAAACCAACTGGAAAGATTCAGATGATATTGACCAGCTGATCGTGACCAACTTCTCAAAAGGATTCTATAAGCCGCTTCACCGGTTTATCCATAAGTATTTCCGCTATAAGCAAGCGGTTTTCTACCTGGCATCTGGATTGACCGGGCGTTCTAAAATAACACCTTCACGTCTGAGAAGGATCATCCTCATGCCCTATTATTTTATGTTTTCCCTGTTCTATAAACTGATACTCATCCACAAGGACAATGCAGCCAGAGAATTTGTTTGATAATATTGCTGATAGGTATGATTCCCTGTTCACCCGGTCTGCCACCGGTAAGGCACAGCGGGAGATCGTGTGGAATTATCTCAGGAACAGGATCTCCCCGGGGATGGATGTTCTGGAAATAAACTGCGGCACCGGTGAAGATGCCCTTTTCTTGTCTAAGCTGGGTTGCAACGTTCTCGCAACAGATGCCTCAGCCACAATGATCGACCAATGTTTAAATAAGATTCAAAATGACCCTCATTATCCTGTTCCTGAATTTCACCGTGCCTCTTTCAGCGAACTTGTTCCATTAGTTAGAGAACACAAATTTGACCTTGTCTTCTCCGATTTCAGCGGGTTGAACTGCCTTGAAGCAGAAGCACTGAAAATAACCGCCGGGCAACTTCATCTTTTACTTAAGCCGGATTCACGGATGATCCTTGTGGTCTTCTCAAAGCATTGCCTATGGGAAAAAGCCTATATGCTGCTTAAACGACGGTTCAGGGATATCAACAGGAGGAAAAAGACGGCGGTAGTGAATATCCCGGGATCTGCAATATGTGTGTTTTATTACTCTGCAAAGGAGCTGAAACAAATCTTCAGGGGTTACTTTCGCTTTACAGCCAAAAAGCCTGTCGGGCTATTTATCCCTCCCTCGTACCTTGATTCCTGTTTTAAGAATAAAAAACTCCTTTTTGTGGTTTTGGTGTTCCTTGAAAAGATTTTCGGGAGATTTTCTTTCTTATCAGAATTTGCCGATCACTATCTCATCGAATTCCGGAAGATATGAATGTCCTGCTGACACATGGCTATTTTATTGCCAAAGATCCTGCCGAAGCAAGGATAATGAAGCCTTATCCGCCACTGGGGCTTCTCTGCCTTTCAGCATGGCTGGCTAAGGAAGGTATCCCGAATAAAGTTTATGACACCACATTCAGCAGCCTTGAAGGTCTTAAATATGACCTACTGAATGAAAAGCCCGCTATCATCGGCATATATTCAACACTGATGACCAAGTTGAATGTGCTTAAGATCATCTCATTCATCAAAGGGAGCCCTGCCTTTCAGCATTCTGTGATCATCATCGGCGGCCCCGATGCCCGGCACAATGCAGCCAGTTACCTGGAGCATGGTGTTGATTTAGTTATCCCTGGGGAAGGTGAACAGCCGCTGACCGAAACGATCAATATGCTTGACAATAAGAAAAGTGACCTGGCAGTTATCCCCGGTATTATTTTCAGAAAGACTGATGGGGAGATAGTTAATACAGGGGATGCAAAACCCCTGGATCCCAGACTGCTGCCTCTTCCTAACCGTGAAAGTATAGACATTTCTGCCTATACTGATCACTGGCAAAAGGCCCATGGCTATTCATCGTTAAACATAAACACCATGAGGGGTTGCCCAAACTCCTGCAACTGGTGCAGCAGATCGGTATTCGGAAGTACTTACAGGCGAAGAGACCCTGAGTCCGTTGTTGAAGAAATAATAAAGCTCAGGGATCTCTATAAACCTGATCAGGTTTGGTTTACCGACGATGTGTTTACGATCAGCCTCGAATGGCTTAAGAATTTTATCAATGAGCTTTCCAGGCGGAATGTTGTACTGCAATATGAATGTATCAGCCGCTCCGATCGACTCGATGATGAAGTCCTTGACCTTCTGGCCAAGTCGGGGTGCAGGAAGCTCTGGATAGGCTGTGAAAGCGGCTCTCAGAAGGTGATAGACCTGATGAACCGAAGGATAAATATAGAGTGGACTATAGATGTTATCAGGCAGGCAAAAAAAAAGGAGATCTCAACAGGAACATTCATCATGCTCGGCTATCCCGGTGAAGAGAAAAAAGATATCCTGGAAACCGCAAAATTTCTGAAACGTGCTTCCCCTGATGAGCTGACAGTCGGCATTGCCTACCCCATAAAAGGTACCCCCTTTTATGATCTCGCCAAACCTGGTTTTATAAGGCCCTTCGATTGGGAAAAGATAAGCGAAAGGGATATCGTATTCAAAAAGGCTTACACCAACCTGTTTTACAGGTTTGCAATCAGGTACTTGTTCAACATCTCACGGTCTTTGAATGAAAAGGATGGTTTTAAAAGATCCATCTGTAAAGTCAAAACGTTTATTACAAGGGTTTTTATCGCTCTTTTGCATTGAAACGTTCCTTCTACCCTGCAAACGAAACTAAAGATGTTATTATGAGGATCCGGCTGATTAAATACATGACCCCACTGCTTCAACCTCTATACAGGAAGTATCTTTCCAGGGACCGTGTGTTCAGATATAAATCCATAAGGATTATTGTGCATCCCGGCGTTTTTTACCCGGGGTTTATTTTCAGTACTAAGATCCTCTTAGCCTATCTTGACAAGCTTGATCTGTCAGGAAAAAGGCTCCTTGACCTTGGAGCCGGTTCGGGGATCATTTCCTTGCTGGCTGCCCTGAATGGAGCGAAGGTCACTGCCACTGATATCAATCCTGAGGCCGTAAGAAATCTTACTGAAAATGCCCGGCTGAATAACCTTGAAGTGACGGTCCTTGAATCTGACCTCTTCAAAAACATCCCACCAGCATGCTACGACTATATCGTCATCAATCCCCCTTACTACCCTGAAGACCCCTCAAACTTTGCCGAAATGGCCATGTTCTGCGGAAAGAACTTTGAGTACTTTGAGAACTTTTTTCAGCAATTACACCCCTATTACCATGATACCTCCACCATCCTGGTAACCCTTTCAGAAGATTGCAACATCCCCTTCATCATGAATCTCGCCTCCCGTCATGGCTTTGAACTGATTATGTCCGAAAAGAAAATAAAAATGGGCGAATGGAATTACATTTTCAGGATTAAGAAGATCATATCCCACGCTCAGCAACATTGTGTATAGTGATATAAAAGTTAAATTTTTATATTTGTTCCTGTTTTCAAATAACATCAAGACAAAAAGCTCAATATGCACTTCAGATCCAGAATCATCGCATTGATCCCCGTCATCCTCTTCTTCGCCTTCCTGCTCCTCATCCAACCGGGTTGCAAGAACTATAATGAGGAGACCCTTTACCCGGCATGTGACACGACCAACGTGACATACGGCAATAGCATCCACCCCATTGTCGTTGCCAACTGTGAGCCCTGTCACACTACCATAAATTATTTTGGCAATATCGCACTGGATAACGCCGACAGCGCCAGGATACCTGCTAAGAACGGTTTACTGCTGAAAGCGGTCACCCATGACCCCTCGGTAGTCCCTATGCCCAAAGGCGATGGCATGCTTTCCTCCTGTGATATTGCAAAGATCCGCCGCTGGATAAATCTTGGGGAACCTTCAAAATAAAACCGATATAAAAAAACAACAATCGTTCTTTAATGCGGTAACTATGAAAAAATATTTACTTATCTTTTTTCTGATCTTTCCTGCTTACCTGTTCGCACAAATCATGAAGGATTCAACAGTCTATGCTGAAGAAACATTCAAATCATCCCGGGTAGTCATTGGCCAGTCGGTCGAGAACCCTCCCAATGGTGCCCTTTCAGTCCTGATCTCTCACCATTTCGGGGCACTCAATGAAGGGTCTTATACGCTGTTCGGGCTTGACGAGGCCAGCACAAGGATCGGACTTGAATATGGGTTAACCGATTTTATGGCTGTCGGCATAGGCAGGAGCACTTATGACAAGACCTTTGATGGCTATCTTAAATTCCGCATCCTCCGCCAGAGCAAGGGAAAAAGGAAAATGCCGCTTTCGCTTTCTGTATTTGGCAATATGGCAGTGAATACCCTTAAGCTGGATAATCCCGAAGCAAAGGATTATTTCGATGCACGGCTCTCCTATTGTACCGAAATCATCCTGGCTCGAAAATTCGGGAAGGTATTCTCACTGCAGGTCAGTCCCGAATGGACACACTGGAACCTTGTCGCCACATCGTCCGATCATAATAATATTTTCTCTATCGGTGGAGGTGTCAGCTTCAGGATCTCAGAGTTGATTTCGATCAACGGGGAGTATCACTACCTGCTCCCTGATCAGCACCTGAACAGCAATGTCAACTCTTTCTCCATCAGCTGCGACATCAAAACAGGCCAGCATGTTTTCCAACTCTTCTTCACAAACTCGCAGGCTGATTTTGAGCAGGCATTTATCACCCAGACGACCGATAAATGGGCCAATGGCTACATCTACTTCGGGTTTAACATCCACCGTTTGTTCACTGTAAAATATCCAAAGGATAAAAGGTAATAATAACCCCGGCTTAGAAATCTATTCTGCCTGGAATAAATCTACCGTAGCGGTCACATCTGCCCGGTCTTTACCGTTCAGGCCTCCTCCGAAAAGGATTTTCTTTCCGCAGACCATTGCAATTACCATCCATCGCGGTGAGCTCAGCTTTGCAGTGCTCCTTTCCCCTGTAGTCGTATTATAGATATCAACTACATCCGATAATGATGTGCCGGCAACTACAGAACCGCCTGCAAAAAGAACCAGGTTTCCGGTGCAGCTAATGCTAAGTTGAAATCTTTGTTAAATTAAACAAGTTCTTTTCTCTTACTTTTTTATTTATTTTTGCATTACTGGGAAACAAGTATCTTCCCTTTTGATGCAGGAATTACAAATTTCAAGATGGACTCCTATAGAATTTATCATATGAAATATCCATTCAAACATCATTCGTACAAACTGCAAATGATAATAAATTATATTCCATTTGACCATTAAAATCAAAATTATTATCCCATGAAAGGAAACAAAAAGATCATTGACAAGCTGAACATGTTTTTATCCGATGAACTTACTGCGATAAACCAGTATATCGTTCATTCAGAGATGTGTGACAACTGGGGTTACAATGAACTCCATAAGCTTATCGAAAAGCGTGCCATTGACGAAATGAAGCATGCCGAGAAACTTATCGCCCGTATCCTTTTCCTCGAAGGACAACCGGTTGTGAGCAACCTGGGCAAGATCACCATTGGAGCCACGGTTGAAGAGATGCTTAATAAGGATTGCGCCTCCGAAATCGGTGCGATCAAGGCATACAACGAAGGAATAAACATTTCAATTGAACTCCGCGACAATGGCACCCGCGAACTGCTCGAGGACAACCTCGAAGACGAGGAGAAACACATTGACTGGATCGAAGCCCAGTTCGACCAGATAAAGCAGATGGGTATCCAAAACTACCTCTCTGATCAAACTAAATAAACTTAGTTGAAGAAATCACAATTTCTTTTAATGGCGCTGGCATGTTTCATCACAGCGCCCGTAGGTATTATTGCCCAGCATACTACCACTTTTTTCAAGGAACTAAAAGATATTCCTGCAGATAAAGCCGCGGTCTACATCTACCGCATCAGCACCTACGACGCAGGTGTTCATTACAACATAAATGCCAATGATAAGCCTGTCATGACATCCGACCTCTATATAGGTACCTATATGGTTTGCCTCGCCGATCCCGGTAAACTTGAACTCTCAGCGCAAATGGGGAAGCACAGGAGCGCTGTCAGCCTTGATGTTGATGCCGGCAAAAGTTATTTTGTAGAAGCTTCCATTAAAAGCGATGCCTGGACCAGCAAACCATGCTTCACCCCCATCCCAAAGGAGACAGCCTTGAAGACAATACGTCGTTGCAGGCTTTTGGTTGATCCGCCGTTGCGTGAGAAATAACAGGTCTCTTCTCACTGCTCATTGTATCACTATTTTATTCTCATAACTGGTCTTGCCATCATCCAGTTTAACCAGATAGATCCCTTTCTGAAGGTGAGTAAAGTCAAGCGGGAAAACTGTTTTCCCCCCTGTCCCATCAAGGGTTCCAGTTTCAATTGATCTCCCTGACATATCATAAACAAAGAAAGAAAATCGTCCTGGTACCTGTTCAGGAAGGACCAGGCTGACATTGCCATTGGATGGGTTTGGATAAACAATATTGATCGTGCTCAGAGCTTTATTCTGTATCCCCGAAGTATTGACTGAGACGTTATATATGGTTGGCGATGCAGCTGTACAGCAATTGGTGTCAGTATAGATTACACTGACATCCTGGGGCCCGGTCACATTCCATGTCACAGTAACAGTACTGTCAGCCGTACTACCACCCGCAGTGATGGAGCCTCCTGCGGAGACAGCCCATGTGTACCTTGCCATATGCCCCTGTGTGGCGTAGACATTACCCGTTGAATGAACCTGTACCTGGTTCGGGCCTGTGATCGTTGGTACCGGCAACGGCCTGTGAACCATTTTGACATTCAGCCGGGTAGCGTTATGGTTGGTGACAGTGACCCCCGTTATACTCCTCGGATAATAGCCGCAACAGGTGAATGTAAGCGCCCAGGTTCCCGCTGCGATCGGCCGGTAATACCAGCCATAATAAGCATTTGAGTACTCCCATGAGTCGTCCATGTCATGCCCCGGTATCATGATCATGGCATTGAGAGAGGCTCCTGTTGCCGAATCAGTGACCTGTCCGTTTATCCCATTTGAGCATTCTTCGATATAATTTAAAAATGATCGTTTATTGTAGTTCCAGTAAGCGATCAACGAATCAGTATACAATAGTTTGATATATGAGAGTTCAATCGTCACTTCCCTCCCATAGTGAAAATAGGTCGTATAATCCTGCCGTCCTCCCTCCACCTGATACCAGGCATAGCCATCAGTGATCCCGTTATTTAAATCGTTCATATAGCCCATATAGCTGTTCACCTGGTCAGTATCGGCAAATTCGCGGGCTACAAACTGGAACCAGGAATCATCAGCATGGAGCTTCTCCCATGTGTCCCATGGATAATTTACCACTTCATCCCCTGAATGATAATTGGCCGACATCACGAAGTGATGAATGGAATCATATCGCATGAATGCCTTGGTTTCATCCTGCCAGGGATATCCGTCTGGATGGGGCCCTGCCTGGGGATCCGGGAAGTTACGGTTAAGATCAACGCCGTTTGCATTATCATGCGTACAACCGTAGACCGTGGAGTCGCCCCCGGCATAAAGTCCGTCAGGGTTGGCTAACGGGTTGATATAGATCTGGTAATTATTAAAAAGGTTCGTGATCCTGGGAACCGTCCCATAACCGTTCAGCAATGAATCGATCAGGTGCAGCATCAGTATATACCCCGCTGGTTCATCGCCATGCATCGTAGAAGTATAAAAGAATTCAGGCTTTGCCCGGTTTAGATTGACACTGTCGCTGAGCTTCACGGCAAGCAGAGGCCGTCCCAGCGTGGAGTACCCGAATGTATCAAGCCGGCATATCAATGGATGAAGATTGGCAAAATTGTTCATATAAGCTTTATATTGCTCGAAAGTCGGATAGAAGTTCCAGCTCTCAGTCGAAGACGGGCTTTTTGGGCTTCCTCCTCCCATGCGGATATCTGACTTTTTTATCAGTGTTCCCGGATGTGGTAAAATAGTGTACTTGTAACCTAAATCAAGAAACAGCGAAAATTCTTTCCTGTTGGCATAAGCATGTACCTCATTCCCTTTCACATTGTCTATAGAGATCATTTTCGTCAATAACTGAATCTCATTCCTGTCAGTTATCTTAAATGAAAAATAGACCTCTTTATTCTTACTGAACAGATCATCAATCACCTGCTGTTTATTTTTTTGTGCCTGAACTGTTTGAATCACCATACCGAACATCAATGTAGCCAGTATGAAAAAGTAATTTCTTTTCATTTGATAAGAATTTTGATTTTAATGGTCACATGGAATATCCATTATTATCATTCTCGGTTTTTATAAATGATATTGGATTGATATTTCAGTGTTTTTAAATTTGTTCAAAAACGAAGAATCAGGTAATTAATTATGTCAGCTTACAATTTATTAATATGAAATGTTCTGAAAGCATTCTCCCACTTGCCCACTTGTTACAGATTTTGCCTGTACAATGTTTTTTCATCCGGATTCCCATGTACATCGTACAGGTAGTATATCTGCTCCTTGTAAATTTTTATCTTCTGGGGAAAAGGATGCTTAATGGTGAGTACCTTGTGTAAGTCCCCGGTATTAAGGTCAATCCGGTAAAGCCCACTGCCGGTGCTTTTTTGGAACGTCGTATAAACTTTCGATTGCGTCTCGTCAAGAAAAATATCACCCGTCCACTTTCCTTCTTTAATGACATCGACATTAAGCTTCAGCATCAATGAAAAGTTGCCTTGCATGTCATAGAACTCAAGCTCCCTGGCAGGGATATCAAAAATACAGATGAAATCCCCGATCACATATAGCGCCGTCTTCATCGGCCTGTACAGTATCTTATGCACCCAGTTCCATTCATCAAAAGTCCCCCAATCCTCGCTCTCCAGCTTTTCATTTTCCTTCAGGGTTTCCGTATTGATAAACTGCAGGGTTTTATTCACCGATCTTCCTCCAGGCATGGGAGTTGCTAATTGCATTGCCTCATAAGGATTCCGTCTCAACTGCTTTAACTTAGATTCATCCCTGATCGCCGTAAGCATCTTTTTCTCCTTGCTGATCCTGTCGATCCCGTAATATGCAACCCCCTGCTCGAGACTTATCATCCTTTTAAAAAAGAAGACCTGCTTCGTCGAAGCCACACAGTTTAAGAGGACCTCTTTGAATTTTTCCAGGCTCACCGGGTCGATCATTTCCAGATCCTTATCCCTTTTGAACACCTGGTATACCGAATCTCTCCCGATCACCTGAAGGTTAGCAAGGCAATCTTTGAAAAGCGAAATGGGCGTAAACGGCAAAATCCCCGACTGCGCCAGGGTATCTCCTTCAAGGTTCCTGCAGATCAGCTCTTCCTTCGATACCCTGGTATGGTATACCAGCAAATAGATCAACCCGCTGTCTATCTCATAATCCCTAAGGGTATAATGCTCACTGGTGAAGATCGGTACAATTTTGTTGGCCGTGATTTCCACCTCCTTCAGCTCACTCACCTCTTTATCCATGTAAAGTGTCATCGAATTCGAATTCCCGTCCAGAAAGATCTTCTTTGTCTTATACCCAACATGGCTCACGATCATGAAGACAGGAATGGTATCTATATAAAAGGAAAAACAACCTTTTTCATCACTCACCGTCCCCTTCTTCGACCCCACGAAGGTGATGTTTACATTCGACACCGGCTCTTTCCCCTCTGAACTCAGAACCCTCCCATAAAAGAATCTGTAATGTACCTGCCCCTCCACAGGTTCACCTCCAAAGATCACAATAAACAGAATAACCCCTAAAAGAACGAAAGCTCTCATAAAACCATAATGATCTTGCAAATAAACCTTATATCCACAGCCAAAATACGAAATAATTTTGATTCCTCACCTCTCACTTCACTTGAATTTCACTCTGTTATCTTATCACATCCTCAAATGGCAAATCACCTTTCCCCTTTCACCCGGTGAACCTGTGAGTTTGTCACCTTGTTATCAATCTTTATTTAGCCCGTGACGAATATTTTATTTACTTTTGGAATAAGTAATCAACCCCTTCCTTCTTGAAGAAATACTTACTTTCGCTACTCTTCAGCCTCTGCCTGATCCCCATAGGTCACTCCCAAACATTGACCAGTTCAGGTACCAATTTCTGGATTGCCTTCCCGCCAAATACAAGCTACACAGCGACACTTACACTTTTTATCGTATCAACCGTTTCCACGACCGGAAATATCACATCTGCTTACCCCGGCGTTAACCAGGCTTTCACTGTCACTCCTGGCACAGCGACCCAGATTGTACTCCCGTCTGCTATCGCTCTTCAAAGTGGTACGATCGAAAATAAAGGCATCAACATCACCTCCGTTGATCCGGTAACTGTGTATGGTCTCAACGCCTTTGCCGCTACGACCGATGCCTATCTGGCATTGCCCGTAAATACGCTGGGACTGGATTACAGGATCATCACCTATAAGTCGACCATCCTTGGTAATGGGTATTCATCAGACCTCAGTGTCGTAGCCACACAGGACAATACAACAGTGACGATTTTCAATCACCAGACAGATTCTACAACCATTGTGACTCTTAACCAGGGGCAAACCTATATGATGATAGCAGCTGGCCAGGGAAAAGATGTCACCGGGTCAAGGATACAATCGAATTATCCTGTCGGGGTATTCGGATCGGTAAACATTGTAGATATCCCTTCCAATTCCTGCCAGGCAGGTGACTATATCGTGGAAATGATGTTTCCTTACTATTCATGGGGAAAGAATTATGTGACCGTACCCCTGGCCGGACGGGATAACAGCGGCGATATATTCAGGATTGTCGCGGCACAGGATTCGACAGCTATCACTATTGACGGAATATATGACACTACGATCAATGCCGGGAGCTACTGGCAGGCCGATCTCTCAGGGTACAATTCAATTTCGACTTCGAAAGCCGTAACTTTAGCGCAGTTTGCCAAGGGTATGTATTGCTCCGGAAATACAACCGGCGATCCCTTCATGATGCTCATCCCCCCGGAAGAACAATTTCTTGACAACTATACCATTGTCAGTGTCGCTGGCTTTACAACACACTGGGTGAATGTGGTTGCCCCTGTCACAGCACTTGGCACTATATACCAGGATGGGGTCTTGATTCCTGATTCAGTCTTTACCCAGATCTCCACAACAAATTTTTATGGGGCACAGAGATCGGTCACCCAGGGAGTTCATACATTTAACAGTACCCTTCCGTTCGGTGTCTTCGTATATGGCTGGGGATTTGCAAACTCTTATGGCTACCCGGGCGGGTGTTCGCTCTCTCCTGTGGCAACGGTGAACAGTATCACACTTACACCAGATACATCATATGGTCAGTTGAACGTGACCAGCGTATGCCTGACCGCCCATGTCACCAATAATCTCTCAAACCCTGTAGCCGGCGTCTTAATTAATTTTCATGTCTATGGGATAAATCCGGTGTCAGGTGTCGCTTTTACTGATACATTGGGGAATGCTCAATTTTGTTATACCCAGACAGGATCTTCATCTGGGACTGATCATGTTTATGCTGAACAATTCGGTATAACTTCTGATACCGTCACGGTTATCTGGAGCTATACCCCCCCATGTAATGATCCGGCGAATGGTGGCACGATCGGCATTGATCAGACAGGGTGCGGAAGTTATACTCCCTCCCCGCTCACTAGCCTGACACTCCCGACAGGACAAGAAGGCACACTGGAATACAAATGGCAGGTTTCAACGACCAGCGACACTTCAGGCTTTTCTGACATCCCTGGCAGCAATATGTCATCCTATAGCCCCGGGTTCATCACGCAAACAACCTGGTATAAACGCATAGCAAGGGTAACCTGTATGCCCGGTTGGTCTGGTGCTGCTGAGTCGAATGTAGTCCAGATAACAATCCAGATCCCGCTTGCCGTAGGATTGACCATCTCCTCCTCTGCTAACAATATCTGCTCAGGAACATCAGTCACCTTCACAGCAAATCCTGTCAATGGCGGATCATCCCCTGCATACCAGTGGAAGATCAATGGGATCATCGCGGGGACTGACTCGCCTGTTTTTACATATATACCTCTGAATGGTGACCTTGTAACATGTGTGCTCACCTCCAACTTGGCCTGCACCTCTGGTAATCCGGCTACATCAAACGGTATCGGAATGATCGTAAGCCCGAACCTGCCTGTAAGCGTCACAGTAGCAGCCTCACAGAACCCGGCTTGTGTGGGTACTCTTGTGTCCTTTACTACAACTCCTTTAAACGGCGGTATCTCACCTTCGTACCAATGGCAGGTCAATGGCCTTGGTGTCGGGACCAATAGCACTATCTATTCTTACATGCCGACGAATGGCGATATTGTGATCTGTACATTAACCTCTTCGGAGACCTGCACAACCGGCAACCCTGTTCAAAGCAATCAGGTACAAATGGTAATCAATGACAACCTGCCCGTGGGTGCTGAAATATCTGCTTCTGCAAACCCTGTTTGTTCAGGTATCCCCGTTACATTTACTGTGGTGCCGACCAATGGAGGTGCGAATCCCTCATTCCAATGGCAGGTCAACGGAGTCAATGCGGGGGCAAACTCTTCCACTTATACATATGATCCTGTCTCTGGCGACCTGGTCAGGTGTATTGTCACATCAAATATTGCCTGCCCCACCGGTAACCCTGCCTCGTCAAATAGCATTGCAATGAATGTCTATACCCTCCCGGTCGTTACTTTCACTATTTGTACCGATTCGATCACCGCTGTCAATGCTCAGCCTTTCAGACTGAAGGGCGGGATACCACTGGGTGGTACCTACTCAGGACCCGGTGTCAACTCAATCACCGGCATCTTTGACCCTGCAGCGGCAGGCGTTGGAACAAAGACAATCGCATACTCATACACAAATTTTAACATGTGCACTGCCCTTGCCCATACCCATATTATCAACAATCCGGCGTTAATTGTTAATTGTGGTTCCCCTTTTACTGATATAAGAGATAACCAGGTTTATCAGACCGTGCAGATCGGATCGCAATGCTGGATGGCGGAAAATCTCAATTATGGTACAGAGATCCCATTCGCCCAGGACCAAAGGGATAATTGTGTTCCCGAAAAATATACTCTTCAAACTTCACCGCTCACTGCCCAAGCATTTTATCAGTGGGATGAGGTTATGCAGTATGATGAAACGGTTTCTACCCAGGGCCTCTGTCCTCCCGGATGGCATGTTCCTTCAGAAAATGACTGGAATACACTATTTGCCAACTACACCAACAATGGCTTTGCCGGAAGCCCCCTTAAATACTCCGGGTATTCAGGGTTCAATGCCCTCCTTTCAGGGGTCAACCACTTCAACGAAATTTGGGATTTCACAGGTTTTGCAACCTTCTTCTGGTCATCAACCCCCCGCAGCTCCACCCAAGCCTGGGCTCATGGCATGAACGATCCCGATCCCAGCGTCTCCTCCTATCCCTCTTCACGCATTAACGCTTATTCTGTCCGTTGTCTCAAAGACTAATCGCCACCTGTTACCCTCACCACTCACACCCGGGCGCTACGCATCACGTCTGACAGCCTTTCTTTCTGCCGAAGGTATGACCAACAGGCATCACGATTTTTTTCCCTGTCACCTATTCATAAAACCATAAACATCCAAATAACAGTACGGTTCTGCTGCTGATTTTATTAGCTTTTTGGTTAGTATTGGCATGTTTCATCATGAGAGCGTAATGATAAAAGTAATAATCTCATTAAAAGTTAAGGGAAAATATTGATTATCTGGAGGACTGGTTTTCCTTCAGGGTTTTATTGTTTCTTTGATCTTTTCGTGTCATATACTTTTGATAAATATATAACAATAAACCTACATTGATATTATTTTGCTGCATGTAAAAGACAAAAATATTTTTACTGGTAAAATCAAATTATTCATTAAGTTTGTTTTGATTAAAATCAATAAAAAATGAAAAAATATTTAGCGCTTTCATTACTTTTCCTACCACTCATTTTCATATCCTGTAACAGAAACAATCAGAATGTCGAAGATCTTTGCAAATATGTGAATCCTTTTATCGGGACCGGTACTTACGGCCATACCTATCCTGGGCCGAGTGTGCCTTTCGGTATGATCCAGCCCGGCCCTGAGACCAATACCCATTATTTTAAGCAAAGCTATAAATGGTGTGCCGGTTATCACTATGATGACAGTACCATCATGGGTTTCAGCCATACACATTTCACCGGTTGCGGCCATTCCGACCTGGGCGATTTCCTGGTCATGCCGATGGTTGGAAAGCTCTATACTTCGCCAGGCCCGGATTCATTTCCTGCAGGCCACAAGGTTGGCTACCGTAGCCACTTTTCACACAGCGATGAAGAGGCCTCCCCAGGCTATTACAGGGTGATGCTGAAAGAGGATCATATCAATGCCGAGCTCACTTCCACCTGCAGGGCAGCACTTCACAGGTATACTTTCCCTGCCTCCGATAGTGCCCGTTTCCTCCTCGACATGATCCATTCAATTTATGAGTTCCCCGGGAAGGTCACCTACGCCTATATCAGGATCCCCAACGATTCCACCGTGCTCGGATACAGGGAAACACGGGGTTACCTGCGTCCGCGTTTTATCTATTTTGCCATGGCCTTTTCAAAGCCATTCAATTCTTTCGGGACTATCTTTGAAGATACCCTGGCCTATGGATCTCGCAAGTATCCCCGTATCCGGATGAACTTCAGGGAGATCGGCGGCCAGTATATTAAGGCATTTTTCAATTTCAAGACTAAAGAAAAGGAACAGATCCTTCTCAGGATCGGGATCTCCAGCGTAAGCTCTGAAGGGGCGATGAAAAACCTGAAGGCCGAGATCCCCGATTTTAATTTTGATCGCGTTCGCTCTGCCGCCTACGATGCATGGAATAAGGAATTGGCAAAGATTTCCATAAAAGGAAATAAAAAACAGAAGGAGATATTCTATACATCCATGTACCACGCGGCCCTGGCTCCTACTGTCTATATGGATGTGGATGGCCAGTACCGGGGAATTGACAAGGAGGTTCATACTGCCGTAGGGTTCACGAATTATACTACTTTCTCTCTGTGGGATATTTACCGTACCGAAGCCCAGCTCTTCACCCTGATCCGTCCCAATATGATGAACGACTTTGTAAATTCATTGCTGGCCTGTTACGACCAGAGCCCCAACCATATCCTCCCGACATGGATCTCTTACGCATGTGAGACCTTCATTATGATCGGGTATCATTCATTGCCATTTATTTCAGACGCCTATCTTAAAGGGATCCGCGGCTATGATACCGAAAAAGCCTATCAGGCTATGAAAGCAAGCGCCACCGCCGACTGGTACCAGGGATGCGGTTATTACATGAAAATGGGATTTATCCCTAGCGACAAGGAGATTGAATCGGCTTCAAAAGCGCTCGAATATGCCATGGATGATTGGTCATTCGCCCAGGTAGCCAAAGCAATGGGGAAGAATGATGATTATAAGGAATTTATGAAAAGGTCCGCATATTATAAGAACATCTTCGATCCAAAAACAAAATTTATGCGGGCAAGGACATCAGACGGTAAATGGCGCGAGCCTTTTGATCCTTTCTTTGCCAAATATGGCGGCGACTATACCGAAGCCAATGCCTGGCAGTATACCTGGTACGTGCCTCAGGATGTTCATGGGTTAATCGACCTGATGGGCGGCCCTGAGCCGTTCACTGCAAAGCTTGATTCGACATTTATCCTTAAGGGGACTGATGACGCAACACGCAATGTGGAGGATATCTCAGGATGCATCGGGCAATATGCCCACGGAAATGAACCCAGTCAGCATATCCCCTATCTTTACGATTATGCAGGGAAACCCTGGAAAGCACAGGAGAAGGTCACCATGATCGTCAGTACCCTTTATGATAATACACCGGGCGGTATCTGCGGCAATGAAGACTGCGGACAATTGTCGGCCTGGTATATTTTCACAGTGATGGGCTTTTATCCTGTGAATCCTGCCGAAGGCGTTTATGTGTTTGGCACGCCAATGGTACCCGAAGCAAAGATTGATTTGGGGAATGGTAACACATTCCTCATTACTGCTATCAATTATTCCGGGAAAAATATTTACATCCAGTCAGTGAAGTTGAATGGTCAGCCTTATTCAAGATCATACATCCGTCATGCTGATATTGTCAGGGGAGGGACCCTTGAATTTACTATGGGGCCCCTGCCGAATAAGAGCTTTGGCAGTGACCCGGCCGATCAGCCTCAGTCCCGGGTTCGGGGCGAACAATAATAAAGCCTGCTTATGAAAAACCTCATAGGAATAGATATAGGGGGAACAAAATGCGCGGTCCTGCTAGGCCGGCTTGGCGATGATGGCAACCTTGAAGTGGTTAAAAAGGCAGACTATCTTACAGCTGATTATCCCTCTCCCGCTAAACTTTTGCCTCAGCTGCAGTCAGGGATAGCCGCAATCCTTAGAGATCATCAACTGACTTCCAAAGATATTACCGCTATCGGGATCAGTTGCGGAGGACCGCTGGATAGCAAAAATGGGGTTGTTCTGTCGCCTCCGAATTTACCGGGATGGAATGAGGTTTATATTGTAAAATTCTTAGAAGATGCATTTTCAATCCCTGCAATTTTACAGAATGACGCGAATGCCTGTGCCCTTGCGGAGTGGAAATTCGGTGCCGGCCGCGGGACCAGGAACATGGTATTCCTGACTTTCGGCACAGGCCTTGGGGCCGGTATAATACTGGACGGGAAACTTTATACAGGAACAAATGATAATGCAGGTGAGGTTGGACATATCCGGTTGGAAAATTTTGGGCCTGTAGGCTACGGAAAAACAGGGTCATTCGAAGGCTTCTGCAGCGGCAGCGGAATTGCCCAACTTGCCCGGATAAAAGCAATAGAACAATTTCAAATGGGGATGAAAGTAAGCTATTGTCCTGGATTTGATGATCTCATGTCAATCACGGCACAGCGGGTTGCCGAAGCCGCAATGCAGGGTGATCCAATCGCCCTAAAAGTCTTCGAGATCTGCGGGACCTACATGGGAAAAGGCCTGTCAGTCATCATCGATATCCTTAACCCCGAATGTATTGTCATTGGAAGCATCTTTGTTCGTGCCAGTCATCTTCTGATACCCTCGCTTGAAAGATCTCTTGAAACCGAAGCCCTGCCCCTCGCCCGCAAGGTCTGCCAAATCCTTCCCGCTGAACTCGGTGAACGCATTGGCGATATCGCCTCACTCTCCGTGGCAGCCGAAAGTCTGTGACTCCGTGACTTTTCGACTTTATTACTGCTCACCATTCACCAGCTAAAACCCCGCCTGCCGTAATATCGTCTTCCCTATAGGCACCAGTTCCACAGCTTCTACCTTCCCTGTCGTTTTATTTTTCAGGTTGACTAATATCTTCCCTTCTTTATATACTGCTTTATTGTCTGTGATAAATTCATACCTGGTAGTTTCTTTAGGCTCATATGTGTAATCCACAAATCCTTCTGCATATTTTCTTCCCGCAATTTCCTTAGCCGCTATCGGCTTGGCGAAGACCAAAGCACCATAAAGGAAATATCTGTTCTTCCCGGCATCTTCGATTACCCTCACATCTGTACTGAAATTTAGTGCTACCACATCCTGTGGCAGGAAAGTGCGGTTGATCATTATGTAACCATCCTCCTCTGTGAATTTCTCAACGGTTTGAATTTGAGTTACCCAAGAGGGTTTTCTTATTTTCAGTGTAAAAATAGCTGGCTTGTCAAGAGTGATCTTGAATGTTAACTGATTTTCATATGGATATTGGGTAAAATCCTCGATCTTCACTTTTGAGCCCCCTATAGTGGTCTCCAGCACATTGGGCATCAGCATTGCAGCCACCAGCGTGTTTTCCCCTTCCTTCAACCACGATACCTGCACAAAATATGGGGTGATCCTCCCGGCATTCGGATTGCAGCACACTGCCACATCCTGGTGAGCAGGCGAATACTTGTATCGGGTCTGATTGAAGCCGGGTTCGGCTTCCCCGTTCCTTGTGCCTGTCATAGAATACGAATTATCGGTCTTAAGGTAAGCAATGCAGGAATGATCAGGATTACGTGATCCCTGCGCAGCATTGAAAAAGATCTGCTCCGCCAACCCGGCATAAGTAGCATCGCCGCTCTTTTGAAGCAAAACGGTATAGCTGTCTAACAATTCCTGCAGGGAGCAATATTCATAGCCTGTGTTTGTGGCATCAGCCACCCTTCCTTCTATCCATTCATCGCCAATGGCTCCCCCCGTAGGAGTAGTGACCTGCTTTATGCGATCCAGGTATGTCTTCAGTGCCTTCTGCAGGTCAGGGTTCCCCGAAGCGTAATAGGCTGTCACGGCAAGCGGCCTCAGGTGCTCATAGGTATGAACACCATGACCTTTCAGCTTGTAGTTGCCATCCTGAAGATTCGGCAGCTGTGCATCAGTCTCGCTTGAATGATAAATAGAATAATTCAGGTAAAGGAACAAGGCATAATCAAGGTATTTTTTGTCACCCGTGTGTTCATACATCTGGTCCAGAATATCTGTAAAGGTCAATCCGTGTGCAACTCCTTCTGTAGATTCATTTCCTGCATTAAATGGGGTTGACTGGAAAAGAGGGTAATTCTGCATCACATTGTCCACTGCCTCAACGAGTGCATTCCAGACCTTTTTGTCCCCGGTGTATTCATAATAGGCAAGCAAACCCCTGAACAAGGTTGTCTTCGCCCAGAGCTCCCCGTTCTCCCCATGAAACTTGTAGCGTGTGTCTTTATCATAGATCCCCATGTATCCGTCTTCATCCTGGGTTTCCAGCATCTTGTTAACATGATCGCGTACTTTTTCAAACCCCTTTTTATCTCCCAGCAATAATACATTCCGCAAATATCCATCCCACCAGTTCGATTGTGTCTCGCTGTTCCACCATTTGTACTGGTCATCCCCTCCCTCAACACCTTGTTTGATATTTCCCAGGTCTTTTGGTTTACTGTTCCATGACAGTCTTCCTTTTCCATATATCGAATCATTTATCAATGCAGGAACCAGCTGGTCAAGGTGTCCCACAAACCCATCGATATCATATTGCATTTGTGCCCTGACCCATCCTGAAGGCTTGACGCTTCCAAATGGAAACCTTTTAAATTTCTCATTATTCAGGGTCTGTGCATCGGAAGGTCGCGGGAAAGCACTTAAAATTAAGATAACAATACATGTCAGGATAACTTTCATAACGATTATTTTTTTACAAAAATAACTAAATAAACGTTGGTTCATTTTTTGCCAGTCTTCCCCTCATCCATAATGCACCTTACACTAAAACCTTGTGTTTGAATATCATGATTATAATCTGCTGTGGCAGTTGTGTTCTCCAAAAGCAGGCGCCCAATGCTTCCAATCGTACCTGTTGCTGACCACCAGACACCATAATAACTCAGGTTTACAAATGTTCCGTTGGCAGAACTGCGATAACCACCTGGAAGCGCTGTAAACCCGTATTCGTCTGTCGCTCCTGTATTAGGAGGAGACCAGTAATCAGTCCCCGTTTCTTTTAAATTACCGCCTGCTGTAACTGTTCCACCTGCAAAGTTTATCAGGGTATTCCAATCGGCATCAGTAGGCACATGCCATCCCGTCGGTGCAAGTTTACCTGTATTTACAGCATACCAGTTATACAATGCACCATAAGGATTTTTATTATCGGGGTCATTGTTACTCCAGCAATAAGCATCAGATGTCAAACTTATCCAGATATCGTCATCCGTTACCAATGGAATGTACGTACCATCATTATATCTTGTTGTTTTTAAGTTTTCGACCATCCATACCTGTGTCCCTATAGATACGGCATGATAAACATTGCCATCAATATCGGTAATGGTTGTTGGTAGTGTCGTAAAAATCATATCGCTTCCATATCCGGTTCCATTCACACTGGTCGCATATGCCCGTACATAATAAGTTGTGTTTGCTGTTAACCCGGTAATACTGCTTGTATAACTACCCGTACCGGTTCCATCTGATGTTTTATTGTCTGCAGTTGTCGGATCATTGATAGTGCTCCAGCAAACGCCACGGGCACTAATTGTTGATCCGCCATCGCTTGTTATATTACCTCCGCACGTTGCTGTGGTCTGTGCAATATTTGTAACAGTAGCAGTGGTTACCAGCGGTATCGGACCTAATGTTGTAAAAGCTGATTCGTTTCCATACCCGGTTCCATTTGAAGTAGTCGCATAAGCTCGTAAATAATAAGTCGTGCTTATCGTCAAACCAGTTATGTTGCTGGTAAAACTACCTGTGCCGGTGCCATCAATTGTTTTGTTATTGGTGGTCGTTGGATCAAGTGTGGTACTCCAGCATACACCACGGGCTATTATGGCTGCTCCGCCATCGTTTGTAACATTTCCACCGCTGGTTGCTGTGGTTTGTGTAATACCCGTTATTGCAGAAGTGGTAACAGTGGGTACCGGCCCTGATGTAGTAAAAGTCATTTCGCTTCCATACCCTGTTCCATTCAGGGTAGTCGCATATGCCCTCACATAATAGACCGTGTTTGCCGTTAAACCTGTAATGTTGCTTGTAAAATTACCTGTACCTGTTCCATCTACTGTTTTATTATTTGCAATTGTCGGATGAAGGACAGTATTCCAGCAAACCCCACGTGCGATTATAGATGATCCGCCGCTGTCTGTGACATCCCCTCCGCAGCTTGCCGCAGACATGGTAATATTTGATAAAGCAGAAGTGGTCACATTCGGTACCGGTCCTAATGTTGTAAAAGTCATTTCACTTCCATACCCTGTTCCATTTGAATTTGTTGCATAAGCACGTAAATAGTAAATTGTATTTGCCGTTAACCCGGTAATGTTGCTTGTAAAACTACCTGTATTGTCTGCATCTTTTGTTTTGAAATCAGCAGTTGTTGGATGAATGACAGTGCTCCAGCAAACACCGCAGGCTGTTACTGATGATCCTTCATCGCTAACAATATTTCCTCCGCAACTCGCTGTGAACATGGTTATATTTGATAAAGCAGAGGTACTCACAGCAGGCACCTGGCCTGGAGTAGAAGCTTTCTTGCAGCCACCGGAAAATATTAATAACATTCCGCTTAAAATAAATAAGTAAATTAAAATGTTTACATGCTTTTTCATATGATGAAGGTTAAATGGTAAATATTCTTTCGGACTTATTCATTTGCTGAGAGGGCATTCTATTATCCATCAAATTTAATAGGATATTTTGAGTACTTTATAATAATATTATGAATTTATTTATTCACCTCTCCCGTCCAATCCTTCAATACTCACTGCTCACTTCTTCATTATCTTTATTTACCTTTGCACCGCAATTTATGAAAAGATGGGAAAATAAATGGAGACTAAAGAAAACCATGATCATATCCATAAGAATCGAACTTCAGAAAGGCTTTTGTTAAGTATTCTCCTGAATGCACTCATCACCCTGGTCGAGATAACAGGAGGTATTTTTTCCAATAGCCTGGCGCTGATCTCTGATGCCATTCATAACCTGGGGGACACCCTTGCCCTGACCCTCGCCTGGCTGGCCAATAAAGTAGGCGGAAGAAGACCCGATGCCCGCCGTACTTTTGGGTACCGGCGCATTGAAATTCTCTCCGCTTTTATCAACACCTCTGTACTTACCGCAATTTCAATATACCTGGCCTATGTTGCAATAATGAGGTTCTTACATCCGGAACCGGTAAAGGCAGGACTCATGCTTATCATTGCGGTCATCGGGTTGATTGCAAACCTGGTCTCCATGATATTCCTGCATCACGATTCAAAGCATAGCCTGAATATCAAAGCTGCTTACCTCCATTTGCTGGGCGATACTTTTTCATCTTTGGCTGTTGTTGCCGGTGCTTTGATCATCTGTTTTATCCATATTACCTGGATTGATCCCGCATTGACACTTCTCATCAGCATTATAATTATTATACAGGCATATCAGGTCCTGCACAAATCGATAGATATTCTTATGCAAAGTACGCCATCAAGAATTGATCTGGCAGAGATCAAAAATGCCATCGAAGCCCTCCCCCTGGTTGGAAATATTCATCATGTTCATTGCTGGCAATTGCAAGATCATGATGTGCTTTTTGAAGCCCATATTGAAGCTGTGAAAGACATGACACTAAGTGAATCCAACCATTTGCGTGTAGAAATCGAGTCATTGTTGCAAAAAAGATTTCAGATAACCCATGCCACTCTGCAGATAGAATTCGAAAACTGTGATGATACAGCAATGATAAAGCAACCTAATCAATAAACTATAAATGTTGTGATGCAGTTGTTATCTTACTTTCTTCGGGTCGTCACCGGAGTGCCTTCGGGGTGCCTTCGAGGTGCCTTCGGGATTTCTTCACCTGAGATTCGATTAAAGTTCGACTAAGATACGCCTGTAATATTATTTTGAACCGTCCCAAAATATTATTTTTGATAAATATTAATCTCCCTTTAATTTGTATTAATTTTGATATTTAAACCGTCATATTCATATCGTGAAAACATTTAAGGAGGAAATTGAAATGAGAAAAATCAATTCATTTGCTGTGCTGATCTTCTTCGTTCTTTTTGGGATTGGCCTGCTATTGTCATTTTTAATAGCCGGTCCCACGGCAAATAACCCTGAAGGTATCTGGATAGGTGTCCTCTCCTTTTTAGTCGCACTTTTTGTGGCCAGTGCTGTTAAGGTTGCAAATCAGTGGGAAAGAGCGGTGATATTAAGGTTGGGCCATTTCCATGCCCTGAAAGGGCCAGGCCTTTTCTTTATCATTCCAATCATCGATAATATTCCCTACTGGATCGATATCCGGGTGATTACAACAACGTTCAGGACAGAGAAAACCCTGACTAAAGATACCGTGCCCGTTGATGTTGATGCAGTCTTGTTCTGGAAAGTTCTTGACCCTAAAAAAGCAGCACTGGATGTGGCAGACTATATAAGTGCCATAAGCTGGGCTGCCCAGACTGCTTTGCGGGATGTCATCGGGAAGACCATGCTCTCAGATATGCTGGAAGGCAGGGAAAAGATCAGTGCCGAACTTCAGAAGATCATTGATGAGCGGACAGAACCATGGGGTGTTAATGTCATTTCAGTGGAAGTCAAGGATGTATTGATCCCCTCAGCCCTGGAAGATGCAATGTCGATGCAGGCTCAGGCAGAAAGAGAACGTCAGGCAAGGGTTATTCTTGGTGATTCCGAACGACAGGTCGCCGAAAAGTTCTCTGAAGCTGCAAAAACCTATACTCACGATCCTACCGCTCTTCATCTGCGGGCCATGAATATGCTTTATGAAGGACTGAAACAGAATTCCACGATTGTAATTGTACCCAGCTCCGCTGTCGAATCAATGCAATTGGGCGGCCTCGCCGGCATAACGGCCCTGACAATGGAATTGAACAAAGCAAACGAGAAAAAAACCGACAAAGACAAAGAGGTATAAAATAAAAACTAAATTTTTTACTCTGACAATCTGCCGGATCCACGCCTGCTCACTGTTCACCTCTCATATCTCACCATTTTCCTCGTTTGCATCGTGTTCCCTGCATTCAGACGATAATAATAGAATCCGTTCGGGAGATCAAGGGCGTTAAATGATATTTTATATGTGCCGGCTGCCTGGTAAACATTGACAAGGTCTGCAATCTTGCTGCCCAACTGATCATAAACCTTCAGGGTCACATATTCATCTTGGAAAAGATCATAGATAATGGCGGTGGTCAGGTAGAAAGGATCAGGATAATTCTGGTAAAGCATTCCCCCGGATGAAACGGTTTCCTGGAGTTGGTCAATACCCGTCACAGACCCCGGCGTCAGGTAACCTCCGTTAACCAGGGAATAGGTCATGCCGCCAAGATATTCGTTGCCGGTCAGGCCCGAATCATAATGGACATTGTGACCATTCCCAATAATGTTCGTCACGCTGAGACCTGAAATTCCGGTGGGATCGATTACCGTGGTCATAACTGAATTCGCAGTTACATTCCAGCTACTGGTAGCATCAATTGTAATACCTGTATTCTGGGCATTGCCCGTCAGGCTTGTACTGTCTTGCAGGGTGACCGAGAGCGTACTGGTTGCATCGGCAATGAAGTTTCCTGTTAATGTTTCACCGGTTGCCGTGAACGACCCGGTGCTTGAAGTAATGACATTCGCGATATTCCCTGTTCCTGCAATCACTGTCGCTCCTCCGCTCATGGTTATATTTGCCGTGGCTGCATTGCCGGTTTCCCCTGTAACATAGAAACCATCACCAGTCGTTGCAGTTAACGAACCGCCTGTTATTGTAACTACTGCGGGCCCATTCGCAGGTGCCGTTTTCCATAGCTTGAATCCCTCCAACTGACCTGTCAGTGCTGTATTTGTCAGGATAATGGAGTTCGCTCCATCGATTACCCCTCCGCAATCGCCGCTTGAGCTGACAGTTGCATTGTTCACCGTTATGGTTCCTGTTGAATAAATACCAGCAGAATGACTTCCCGATTGTGTCGAAGAGGCAATGATCGTCCCCCCTGTGACTGTGACAGTCCCGCCTCCAAAGTCCGTTGCAAGTGCTGATGAACTTGATCCTGCCGTGGTTATGTTGACATTGTTAAGTGTGATAGAACCACCATACGTGACGTCCACACCATGAGAGTTTGATCCCGATGCACTGATAGTGGCGTTGGACATGTTAATCGATGTTCCTGAACCGTTTGCAAAGATGCCATTTGCACCTGAAGCATTAGTGGTCACAGAACCGCCTGTGATCGTAATGGTGCTTGAAGTGGTTGCAAGAACACCGGCATTGGTGCCATATTGGCTGCTGTTATTGACATTCGACGCATCACCGGTTTTCGTCATCGTGCAATTCGTCAGGGTAAGCTGGCCTGAATTAAGAACATAAACCGCGGATTGATCGGTAAGAGTCGCGGCATAGGTCTGGTTTGTTTCGCTTGCCGTACCTCCGTTAAGGGTAAAAACACCAGTTTGAGCATTTGCTTTAATGTGAAAGCAGACAAATAAAAGGAAAAACAGGGCAGTAGCTGAATATCTCCTTATATCAGCATTTTTGACAGTCTTAATCAGATTAATGATCATCATTTTTTTCATTTTTAGCTCCTTTCATTAAAATAGGTTGGTTTTTTAAATATCAATTCTCAGAAGTATTCTCTTTTATCCGGATATCTTCAAGATCAATAAATATTTCAACCTTTTTTGTGATTTTTTAAATGTTTTTACGTCTCTGCTATAATTATAACCCAGGGGATATTATCTGGTTGCCTGGAATAAAATTAAATTCCTTGTCGCATACAACGAGGCATCAAAATGAATTAAATTGTTTTCGTCTCAAGAGGCGTGGAATTGATCCTCGTCTGGAGAGGCGTATTAAAAAATATCCGATACACAGAAAACCATAACTTTAAGACGATCTGTTGATCAGCTTTGTCTGTCTCTGAATTTTTTATTTTAATACGAAACAACTATTTCCTGGGATCGTTGTCTTCGTTTTAACTAACTTATCGACGCAAGCAGCAAGATATCAAAATAAAATTGAACTGTTTTCGCCTCAGGAAGCAGGGAATTGGCTCTCGTCCGCGGGAGGGAGATTAAAGATAGTTTTGGGATTTCTTGTTTGGATCCTTTGCTATACTTGTGTTTGAATAAGTAAGAGAAAAAAAAGAAGTTCAAATGATGTAAATTGTTTGATTTTTTGTACCTTTATCAGTTAAAATATTCTGTTTGAGAACATCTGGATCATTTTATAGGTAATATAAAGTTCACACCAAGACATCAACAACATAAATCCTCTTGGATTTTTTATAACTATT
The DNA here is from genome assembly GCA_963768805.1 of uncultured Bacteroidales bacterium. Taxonomy (GTDB): domain Bacteria; phylum Bacteroidota; class Bacteroidia; order Bacteroidales; family FEN-979; genus FEN-979. Next base: position 68,602 of record CAVYJI010000006.1, read on the forward strand.
TTCAAAAGAAAATGTTATGAAGTATTTTTATTCTTTTATCCTTTGCCTTTCCATCATTCTTTCTTCTCATGATATTGGGAAGGGCCAACCAGCAACAACATGTCCTAACTCCGACTTTGATCTTGGAAACTTCAATGACTGGATTGGCTGTTATGGCACTTTCACTATGGTAGGCAGTAATCCGGTATTAAGTCCTTGCATAACACCAGGATTCGCTCACACCTGGCCAACTCCGGGGAGAAGACATATTATTGAGGTGGGTCCGGGTTATCATGATCCCTATAGCTGTGACAGTATAATCACTGTTTTCCCTGGTGATGCATACAGTGCCCGCTTGGGAGATACCTCAGGAGGAGGTCATGCAGAACAATTAAAATACCAGATTTTTGTCAACAATGCAAATTATCTTTTTATTTATCGGTATGCAGTTGTATTGGAATCGCCTAATCATTCATACAATCAGCAACCAGGTTTCTCAATTGCCGTAGAAAATTTGGGAGGGGTTATTATTGATTCAACTTGCGGATATTATCTCGTTTATTCACCGACATGTACTAATCCACCTTTGTGTCCTCAATTCGGAGGTTGGAAGTATTGTCAGGGTGTCGGATATGGAGGGGATGGATGTTACTGGAAGAACTGGACAACTGTGGGAATGAACCTGAGTCAATATCTTGGACAAACTATCCAGATTGTCTTCACCACACACGGCTGCGCTTATACGGCTCACCGTGGATATGCATATATATCTGCCTATTGCAGCTATCTGACGATCCAAACCTCCATGTGCCAGGGAGATTCATCAGCGACCCTGACGGCTCCAGCTGGTTTTGCACATTATCATTGGAGCACCGGGGACACGATCCGGCAAATTGTTATACCGCACCCGACATTAGGAGATACCCTTAATTGCATTCTTACTGCGTTAAATGGCTGCGTGGATACCATCTGGGAAACACTGACCTATACAGTAATCACGACAAACTTCTACCATGGTAGCGCATGTTCAGGGATCAACACACAGTTTTACGATTCCAGTTATGTAAACCAGAATTTCGTTACAGGCTGGAAATGGAATTTCGGGGATGGCACTCCTATAGTCACAGGAGTCCAAAATCCTTTGCATGTTTTTGCTTTACCAGGCATTTACAATGTTAAACTGGTATCACATTCAACCGAAGGATGCAAAGACTCTATCACGAAATTAGTGACCGTTGATACATTACCCATTCTTATGAATAATCCGCTTTTCGAAAAGATCTGCAGCGGAATCAATACCAACATCACTTTAATACCCAATAAACCGGCATACAATTTTACCTGGACGGCTACTGCAAATTCCCCCCTGGTGACCGGTTATTCAAGTAATACGACTATCCCTGGGTATCAGATCAACCAGGTACTTACGAATACCGATAATAAGATCGATACCGTCACTTATCACGTTACACCTCATTCGCCGAACTGCACAGGAATAGTCACTAATTACAAAGTCGCTGTAAAACCAGTGCCAATATTGACCAACGCCTCTCTCTCAAAATCAATATGTGACAGCCTTTCCACGAATATCACACTTACTTCAAACAACGACAGTACCTTTTTCACCTGGACATGTACTGCAAGTTCACCTGATGTGAGCGGATATTCAGATAATACTACAAACCCCGTGACCCTGATCAACCAGGTCCTTTATAACGCGGGAATTGGTGTTGATACTGTAACTTATCATATCGTTCCCCAATCCTTCGGCTGTATTGGAACAACTACTTATAATTACAAGGTGATCGTTTACCCGATGCCGGCTCTGACAAATAATCCGCTAAATCAAAGCCTCTGCAATAACACCTCTTTCAATATTACGCTGACCTCAAATGTGCCCGGAACCCTTTTCACCTGGACCTGCACAGCAAGCTCACCGAACCTGGCGGGTTACAGCAATAGTGCAGTACCGACAACCTTGGTAAATCAGACACTCACAAATTCAGGGTTCACCATTGAAACTGTCACATATCACATTGTTCCTCATGCCAATGCATGTGCGGGGCATACTTTCAACTATGTGGTGACGGTTTTCCCCGTTTCTGACCTGAACTTCGCCCCGGCTGCACCTTCTATCTGTGCAAACCAGACTACCAACATCCTGCTTTCATCAGATGTGGCAAATACCAGTTTTACCTGGACCGCTACCTGTGATTCAGCCGATGTGACAGGCTATGGACCGGGAAGCGGAAATACAATCGCCCAGACACTTGGCCAACCCGGTTACGCCCTTGAAACCGTTACTTATCACGTTTACACTTCGGCAAACTCATGTACAGGAGATTCTGCCAATATTATTGTTCTTATCAATCCCAAGCCGCACCTTGTTACCACCCCGATGAACCAAACTATCTGTTCACAGACAGCGACCAATATCGTCCTTCAATCCAGCTGCCTGAATACTACATTTACCTGGACCGCTGCTGTTGTTACCGGTAATATTTCAGGTTATAGTTCGGGATCAGGAAGCCCGATCACACAGGTGCTCACCAACAACTTTAATACCCAGGGCCAGGTCAATTACACCATCCTCCCCACTGCAGGCAGCTGCATCGGGAGTGACACTCTTTACTCGGTCTTTGTCAATCCTAAGCCACATATCACAACATCCCCGCTTACTGCGTCCCTGTGCTCAAATACTGCCACCAATATTAACCTTCTTTCGGATGTTGCCGGGGCCACCTTTACATGGATCGCTACAGGAAGCTCAGGGAATGTCAGTGGTTATTCCGGGGGCAACGGTCTGGCAATTGTCCAGACACTGATCAATTCAGGCGTGGTTGACGAGACAGTCACTTATCATATTGACGCCACGGCAAGCGGTTGTAACAGTGATACCGCCTATTTCATTGTCACGGTGCATCCTCTGCCTGTGCCGGTAATTATGGGATCAGCATCAGTTTGCCTGAATTCCACCACAGTTTACAGTACCGCTGCCGGAATGTCGAATTATATCTGGACTGTTTCAGCAGGGGGTACAGTTATATCCGGCGCAGGGACAAATACCATCAGCGTAAATTGGACTGTTATTGGCGCACAGACCGTTTCGGTGAATTACGATAACGCCTTTGGCTGTACTGCTCCCTCTCCCACGGTATTTAATGTCAATGTCAGTTTACTGCCGGTTCCCAGTCTTGTCGGAGGAAATAGCATTTGTATAGGAAGTTCCTCTACCTATACCACCGATCCCGGAATGTCTAATTATGTCTGGATTGTCTCAGCCGGTGGAACAATTACTGCAGGAGGAGGCCCGGCAAACAGTACTGCAACAATACTTTGGACTGTCACCGGGGTTCAGACAGTTTCGGTGAATTACCAGGCAGGGCCTGGTTGCTCAGCACCCAGCCCGACCACGATGAACGTTACGGTTAATCCGTTGCCGGTACCAACAATTGCAGGAATAAATAATCTTTGTGTCTTATCTTCCGGCATAGTTTATACAACACAACCGGGTATGACAGCTTATACCTGGTCGGTTTCAGCCGGGGGAACGATTACAGCCGGAGGAACTGCTGCTGACAATTCTGCAACATTGACCTGGAATAATACCGGGGCGCAGACTGTCTCTGTCGGCTATACTAACGGAAACGGTTGTACCTCAGCATCCCCCACTGTTTATCCTGTGACTGTCAATGCATTGCCTGTCCCAGCAATTGCCGGGCCATCCAATATATGCAGCGCATCAACAGGAAATGTTTATTCAACCCTGGCCGGGATGACAAACTATCAATGGGTGGTATCGGCAGGAGGAACCATCACTGCCGGTGGCGGAGCAGCCAATAATACTGTCACAGTTACCTGGAATACACCGGGAGCACAAACTGTTTCATTGAATTATCATGACGCGAATGGATGCACAGCCCTTGCACCAACTGTCTATAATGTTACAGTGAACCCGTTGCCCATCCCGACGATCACAGGAGCTGCTTCAGTTTGTCTGAATTCGACATCAACATACACGACTGAAGCCGGTATGACCAACTATTCATGGGCTGTTACTGCCGGGGGAGTTATCACCTCAGGGGCAGGAACAAATTCAATTACCATCAACTGGACGTCGACAGGTCTCAAGACCATCTCCGTCAATTATTTCAACGGGTTCAATTGTACCGCGCAATCTCCTACAACCTATAATGTGACTGTGAACCTGCTGCCAGTACCCTTACTCACCGGCACTACCGGTATATGCTCAGGATTTTCTGCCACCTATACTTCAGATCCGGGGATGAATAACTACTCCTGGCTGGTATCTGCGGGGGGAACTATCACTTCCGGCGGGGGGCCCAACGACAATACCGTTACTGTTCACTGGAATGCCCCGGGGGGTCAAACCGTCAGTGTTAATTACCAGATGGGAACCGGCTGCACTGCCCCGGCCCCCACGGTTCTTAATGTGATTGTCAATCCTCTCCCTGTGGTCACTCTATCCGGAACCCCTGTCCTTTGCGCAGGATCAACCAACATAGTTTACGGAACCCAGCCCGGGATGAGCAATTATCAGTGGACGGTCTCTGCAGGTGGTAGCATTACTGCCGGGGGTACTCTCCTCGACAATACAGTAACCGTCACATGGAATACTGCGGGAGCCCAGTCGGTCACAGTGAACTATCATGATGCAAACGGATGCACAGCGTTAAGTTCGACATCCTATCCTGTTACCGTCAATCCCTTGCCTCTCCCCACAATCTCCGGCCCTGCATCAGTGTGCCTGAATTCGTCTTCCACCTATTTTACTGAGGCGGGTATGTCAAACTACACCTGGTCAGTGTCAGCAGGAGGCTCTATCATCGCCGGAACCGGGACGAACAGCATCACGATCCTCTGGGGGACAATAGGGGCTAAAACAATAACCGTGAATTATCACGACGCCAATGGCTGTACCGCTGCAGTGCCTACTTCTTTCCCTGTGAGTGTGAATACTTTGCCGCTCCCGTCATTGAACGGATCAAACAACACCTGCACCAACACCTCCGTTAATTATACAACTGATTTAGGGATGAACAATTATGCCTGGTCGGTTTCTGCCGGTGGAAGTATAACAGCAGGGGGAGGAACATCAGACAGTTTCGCCACGGTACTTTGGAACACTTCAGGTTTGCAGACCGTCAGCGTTAATTATTTTATGGGCACAGGGTGTACGGCTCCCTCCCCGACTGTTTTAAATGTCACCGTAAAACCAAGGCCAGCCATCACTAATGCCGCCAATTCAACCCAATGTTCCAATGTTACGACCAACATTGTGTTTGCCTCGACACTGGTTGGAACAACCTTTACCTGGACTGCTACCGGCAGCTCAGGTAATGTTACCGGCTTTTCAAATGGCTCCGGGGGTAGTATAGTACAGACTCTCGTCAATACAGGATTTAACATTGAAACTGTCAATTATGCCGTGACCCCGAGCCTGAATGGGTGTGATGGCCCTATAGCAAATTACATCGTCACGGTTAACCCGGTTGCCGATGTTTACTTTAATCCTAACGGGCAGACCTTCTGTTCCAGTGGCACTACCAGTATCGCTATTCTCTCGCATGTCGCAGGCACTACTTTTACCTGGACTGCTACCGGAAGCTCCGGAAATATCAGTGGATTTGCCCCGGGCAGCGGTAACCTGATAGCACAGACCCTGGTTAACAGCGGCACTAATGTTGAAACTGTCAATTATGATGTCTTTCCGCTGGCCAATTCATGTGCAGGGACCGATAATCATGTTATCGTCAATGTAAACCCAAAGCCACAGGTCTCTTTTACAGCCTGTAATGATATCGTCACAAGAACCGATGCAAAGTCAATCACACTGAAAGGGGGATTACCCCTGGGCGGTATTTATTCAGGCACCGGCGTCAATGCCGGGATCTTCTATCCCAGTCTTTCCGGCGCCGGGACCTTTACCATCACTTATTCTTACACCAATACCTGGGGTTGCAATGCCAGTATGTCCCAGAACATTACAGTCATCAACGCCATCCCGTTCAACTGTGATAATATCCTTACCGATATCCGGGATAATCAACAGTATCCAACGGTCAAACTAGGCACCCAGTGCTGGATGGCGTCAAATCTGAACTATGGAACCATTATCCCTTCCACTTCCATGCAACGGGATAACTGTGTGATGGAAAAATATTGTTTCAACGACAATGTTGGAAACTGTGCTTCTTATGGGGGTCTTTATCAATGGGATGAAATGATGCAGTATGATAATACTCCGGCAGACCAGGGATTCTGTCCTCCTGCATGGCATGTTCCTACCAATAATGAATGGAACACCTTGTTCGGGTTTTATATCAGCAATGGATTTGCAGGAAGTCCTTTGAAATATACAGGATATTCGGGGTTCAATGCCTTCCTGAGCGGGACACGGTTCAACAATGTAAACTGGAATTTCAGCAATTTTGCCGTTATGTTCTGGACATCAACCATGGATGGGACTCAAAAGGCCTGGGCTCATGGGATGAACACATTTAATCCCAGTGTATCAGACTATCCAAGCAGCAGGACACATGCATTTAATATAAGATGTATCAAGGATTAATATCCGGTCAGTTCAAATGATAATAGGCCGCATTCAGAAAAGTGGCAAAACTGACCCATAATAAATAAGGGATATTAATGTAAGCTGCAACAGGTCTGATTTTATAGAACATGAAAAGCATAGCCAGTATGGCTAGCCAAAGGATTATGATCTCCGTCAAAGCAAATCCTGTCCGCTTAAAATAAAAGAAAAGAAAACTCCACCCAAAGTTCAGGAATAACTGGAGGAGATAGATGACAATGGCCATCGTTCTCAGATTTCCCACGGGCTGTATCCAGATAAGATAGAATGAGAATCCCATTAAGATGTAAAGAACCGTCCACACCGGTCCAAATACCCAATTGGGAGGGTTTATCGCCGGGCGGTTCAATGAAGCATACCATCCGGGTACTGACTTGGCAGTGAACCTACCTGCAATTGCCCCGATTGCGAGAGGTAAAATAAGTGCAACAATAAGCTTTATAATATTTATTGTCTTCATACAATCTTCAATTACATTTTGTAAATCAAAGCATTAATATTCATTCCTGCTCCGACTGAGGCGAAAGCAATAATGTCATCTTTGTCTATTTTATGTGGTTTCAGCTTATCCTTTAAGATGAGATCCAATATTGTCGGTATTGTTGCGACAGATGTATTGCCCAGCCACGAAATCGTCATTGGCATGATGTTTTCCGGCACATCAATTATATAATAAAGGTTATAAAGTCTTCTTAAAATTGCATCGTCCATTTTACCATTAGCCTGATGGATCAGCACCTTTTTGATTTCGCTGAGATCAATTTTACTTTCCTCAAGACAGTCTTTTATCGCCTGGGGTACTGTTTCAAGGGCATATTGATATAGCTTCCGGCCATTCATCTTTAAAAAAAGATCATCCTTGTTTGCATCGGCAGGGTTATATGATTTGCCCATGAATAACATCTGTGCATATAAAAGGGTATCTGAGCGGGTCTTATGTGAGAGTATTCCAACCGGATGATCACTCTTTATGGCTTCCAGGATAACAGCTCCTGCCCCATCGGAATATAACATAGTATCCCGGTCATGGGGATCTGAGACTCTGGACAATATCTCTGCACCGATAATCAGGATCTTTTTTGCATCTCCTGATTTAATAAAATAATCGGCATGGATCAGGCCCTGCAGCCAGCCAGGGCAGCCAAAAGGCAAATCATATGCTATGGTATAGGGATTCTTTATCTTAAGTTTATATTTTACCCGGGAAGCAATGCTGGGCACCATATCTAACTGCCTGTTTTCTTTCCTCACATCGCCAAAATTATGAGCCACAATTATGTAATCAAGCTCTTCTTTTTCGATTTCCGCAGTTTTAATGGCTTCAATGGCAGCATACCAGGCAATATCAGAAGTTACGAGGTCGTCTGTAACATATCTCCTTTCTGAAATAGCGGAAATTTCCCTGAATTTATCAATTATCTGCTGATTTGAGTTTTCCAGCTTTTTACCATCTGTATTGTAAAATTCATTGGCGAGAAATTCTTCGTTTTTTACAACTCTTGATGGAATGTAACTTCCTGTTCCCCTGATCACACTATAAATTGCATCATTCATATCTATCGTTTATATATTACATCTGATTCACGACGAATAGATTCTTGGTTTATCCGGCACAAAAATACATCATATTTAACTTTTTCTCTATATGGCATGATTTTCTTTAAGGAAAAGTAATAAGAACTTTTATATGAGAAGGGTATGAGTTAACCAGCGATGTAATCTCAGAACCATTTTGCCAGGAAGAATCCTGCCGTGCTCACAACACTGGAAAGTACCATTCCCCAGACCAGGTCAATAATTGTGATGATCAGTGGCCACTTATTAATGGTGGCAAGGTTGGTAAGATCGTAGGTGGCATAGGTGACCAGTCCGAATAATGCGATCTGTGCTATATGTTTTACAAAAATACGTCATATTTCAATTTTGTTACCCAGGAGCATTTTTCTTTTTCATACTTTATCTTGAAGTATATTTGCTTTTTTATAGACTGGCTAATATAAAGAACAATAATGCACATTCCCGATGGTTATCTGAGTCCGCAAACATATATCCCGTTAACCGGAGTCTTTGTCATAGCGGTAGCAGTTGCAGTTAAAAAGGTTAAAAAAAAGTTTTCTGCCAGGAACATCCCCTATCTGGGAATGGCTGCTGCATTTTCGTTTATCATCATGATGTTTAATTTACCGGTCCCCGGAGGTACTACCGGTCATGCGGTAGGGTCAGCTATGATCGCTATCCTGTTCGGTCCATGGGCTGCAACAGTTGCTGTTTCAGTAGCCCTGATAATACAGGCGCTTGTTTTTGGAGATGGAGGAATTACTGCCATCGGGGCTAATTGTCTCAACATGGCAGTATTTATGCCTTTTGTGGCATATTACATTTTTAAGATCCTCTGTAATGACCCTGAAGGAAGAACAAGGGTTTTTATTGCTGCATTTCTATCAGGATATCTAAGCCTGGTTTTGACTTCTATCCTCGCAGCCATTGAATTTGGGATACAACCCCTGATTGCTTCCACTGCAGATGGAAAAGCCCTTTATTGTCCATACGGTCTTAGTATCACAATTCCTGCTATGGCAGCCGGGCATCTTTTGCTTTTTGGGATCGCTGAGGGAATCATTACGGCTTTCGTTATCCGTTTCTTTTTAACAAATGAACCTTCCCTGATCTATGCTTTTAACAAAGAAGATATCCATGAGCATGACTAAACTTCAGAGAAAGATCCTTATCATCTTGCTTGTGCTGTGTATCCTCACCCCGGCAGGAATCCTGCTTCCTGAGTTTTTTAATGCCGGAAAGGCATGGGGAGAATGGTCAGCTCAAACAGTAAAGGACCTGGTTGGTTATATACCCAAAGGACTTGCCAAATACTCGGATATCTGGAAAGCCCCCCTGCCAGATTATACCCTCAGCAGTAAAGATGTTTCAATAGTGCACCGTTCAGGATATTATATGGTATCCTGCCTGGTCGGGGCAACCCTGACATACATTGTTGTGTTATTGATTTCCAAAATTGTAGTCAGGCATGCAAAATAAAATTCCTACCTACTTGCTCCGAATTGAAAACGAACAGTATTCACCTGCCAAAAGGAACAGGCCCCGTCTTTCTTTTCTTAACAGGACTATCCTGGCTTCTGCAGGTGCGATAAGATCTGTTTATCAGCAGGCTGAGAGCGCGACGAAAGAAAGCCTGGTCCACAGGATCAACCCACATGTCAAGTTTGTTTCGCTGATCTTTCTGGAAATCGTGATAAGTATTGTCCGTCACCCTGGTGCCCAGGTGCTGATAACAGCCTTGATCCTGTTTCTATTCTTCCTTTCAGGATTGAATGTTCTAAGGTTTTACAGGAAGATCTTTTTTCTTGCCTTCGTTTTCGGGTTCCTGATCGTAATTCCTGCAACTCTCAATCCCATATCTCCGGGTAAGATCATTTTCAATCTTGTTGAATTTAAATCATCTTCGCATTTCTGGATTTATAACATACCACAGCGTATCGGTTTCACATCAGAAGGGATCCGGGTGGCTTCTCTTGTATTCCTCAGGTTATTCAATTCTATATCCTTTGCAATACTGATTGTCTTTACCACATCCTTTCCTGCCTTCATTAAATCTTTTAAAACGTTCGGAGTGCCTGATACTTTCCTGATGATTATTTCCCTTGCTTACAAGTATATTTTCATTCTCTCCCGGGTCATTGAAGAATCATTCTTTGCTTTGAAATCGAGGCTTATTAGTAATGTCAGCAATAACACCATAAGGAAACTGGTAAGCGGACTGGTATTTTCTATTTTCAAAAGATCAATGAGGATCTATGAAAGCACATATTATGCAATGATCTCGAGAGGCTACAGGGGTGAAATCATCCTTCATTCACAAAAAGACCTTACATTCATGGATGTCCTGTTTTTAATTATCCTCATGGTACTGGGTATAGGTATTATCTTAGTTTAAAAGATTATGGACGATATCATTTCATTGAAGAATGTCAGTTATTCCTATTACGGAAAAATTCCTGCAATCCTGAATATTGACCTTTCAGTAAAAAAAGGTGAATTGTTTGCCATCATCGGGCAGAACGGCAGCGGGAAATCGACTTTGCTCAATATCCTCAATGCACTTATTTTCCCCGATTCAGGTGAAGTATTGTTTAAAGGGAGACCATTAAGTGAAAGATCGCTCCGTGATAAAAGCTTCGCAATACTCTTTCGCCAGCAAATGGGTTATATTTTTCAGAATCCTGATGTTCAGTTATTTTGTCCAACGGTGTACGATGAACTACTTTTTGGCCCGTTGCAGATTGACCTTCCACTTGAGTCAGCCAGGGAAAGAGCCGATGAGACGCTGGCATTTCTCAACATTACCCATCTGAAAGAGCGTCCTGTCTATATGCTCTCGGGGGGAGAGAAGAAGAAGGTCGCCATTGCGTCTGTCCTTACCGTAAATCCTGATATCCTGCTCATTGATGAGCCACTTTCAAATCTGGATCCCAAGGCACAGACGTTTTTTACTGACCTCCTCTTTGAGTTGAACCAGGCTGGGAAGACAATCATATTTACTACGCATGATCTCGATCTTATCGATCATCTGCAACCGACTGTTGCTGTGCTTTCAGAAGATCATACCATTCTGAAGATCGGCACTGCCTCAGAAATTGTCAACGACAGTGAATTTCTGATAAACATGAACCTGGTCCACGAACATATTCATAAACATGGAGATGAAGTGCATAAGCATTATCATTCGCATTACGTATTTCATAAACATTGAATCTAAAATAAGTCTGAGAAAATCACATTCACAGGAGAATTTTCACTTGAGAGACTTGTTAATATTTCTGATCCTGTTCCTTCCATGTATGATATGCGGGCAAACGCCAACGCAGGTCATTCGCGGAAGGGTAATTGATGCAGAGACTAAGATCGGGCTGGAGGGAGCCAATGTCATCGTCCTGAACAGTGACCCTTTACTGGGTATGATCACGGGCACAGATGGTTCTTTTAAGATCAGGAATGTCCCAGTTGGCCGTCATTCGGTGAAGGTCAGCTTTGTGGGTTATAAAACTGCTGTTATCCCTGAGCTTCTTGTCTCTTCCGGAAAAGAGACTGTTATTACGGTTGAGCTTGAAGAGGTAGTGGTCACAGAAAAAGAGATTGAAATAAAAGCGAGTGTTGACAAGGACAAGCCTGTTGACCGGATGGCATTGGTCGGCGCCCGTTCTTTTAATACCGATGAAAGTCGCCGTTATGCCGGCGGCATTGACGATCCTATGCGTGCTGTTTCGAATTTCGCAGGTGTAGTTTCCAATGCAGGGGATAACTCCAATGAGATCATGATAAGGGGCAATTCGCCAAAAGGATTGCTTTGGTGTGTGGAAGGCGTGGATATCCCAAACCCGAATCATTTCGCTTATGTAGGCACCTCGGGGGGTGGATTTACAATCTTCAGCAGCCAGGTGCTTTCGAACTCTGATTTTTATACGGCCGCATTTCCTGCTCAATATAGTAATGCCCTTTCAGGTATTTTTGATATGCGGTTCAGGACCGGGAATAACGAAAAATACGAAAATGCAGTTCAGGTTGGCATCCAGGGGATTGACCTGTCATCGGAAGGTCCGTTAAGCAAAAACCATACTTCTTCCTATTTATTCAACTATCGTTATTCGATCCTGTATTTCCTCGGATACATAGATCCCTGGCTGAAAAACTCTTTGCCACAATTCCAGGACCTTTCCTTCAAGATCAATATTCCCACACCGAAAGCAGGAACATTTTCCCTCGTTGGCATCGGAGGGATCTCGAGTATAAAATCCACCCCTGAAAAGGATTCCTCATCATGGAACGACATTGATGACCGGTCACAGTCCCAACTCGGTAACAAGATGGGAGCAATTGCTCTTATCCATGAGATATATCTGACAAGGCATTCCTTTCTTCGTTCCTATGTCTCTGCAACGTATAATGAGATTACTGATGATGAAGGCCTGATGATAAAAGATTATAAGCTTCAACCGGAAGACAGCACCTCACAAAAGAATTTCAGGTTTACAGGATCTTTTACTTATAACCAAAAGTTCGGAACGCGGGTTACCCTTCGCAGCGGTATAAAGTATACCCAGTTGTTTTATGACCTGGATGTAAAATCAATAAACCCGTTAACAGGGATCTATGGTCTGGTTGCCAGGGGAACCGGCAATACCGGACTTGTCCAGGCATATTGCGAGGCGAAGACCCTTATCGCTCCCAACCTTGAAATGACCGAAGGATTGAGTTTCACTGATTTCTTACTGAACCTGCACTATGCAATTGAGCCCCGGCTGGCTATTCGCTGGCAGATTAACCAGAAACATGCGCTGAGTGTTGGGTACGGCATGCACTCTCAATTGGAAGACATTGGTGCCTACCTGACCTGGGTACCGGAAAATGAATCGGCCAGTATCCCGATCAATAAATCTTTGAACCTGAGCCGTGCACAGCATGTTGTACTGGGTTATGATTTCCTGATCCGCCAGGATATGCGGTTTATGACCGAATTTTATTACCAGTACTTATATGATATTCCTGTAAAGCCCGGAAGTTATTATTCAATGATCAACAGTGCAGGGGAATATTACAATGATACCCTGGTGAACAAAGGCCTGGGATGGAATGCCGGTGTTGACTTTACCTTTGAAAAATTCCTGACACACCAGTTCTACTATCTGATGACTGTTTCATTGTTCGATTCCAGGTACAAGGGAGGTGATGGTATCTGGCGAAACTCACAATTCAATACGAATTATGTTATCAACCTGCTGGGTGGAAAAGAATGGACTGTCAAAAAGAAAAATATTCTGGGACTAAACCTTAAAGTCAGCTATACAGGAGGAGAATACTACGTGCCGATCGACCTGGAGCATTCAATTTCGGAGCATACAGAAATATTGGATGAAGCAGATGCTTATAAGCCCAGGCTGCCTGGTTTCTTTTACCTCGACCTCACGCTGACCTTTCGGACGAATCATAAGAAATATTCAGGTATCTGGGCTCTTCAGGTCAGGAACCTGTTAAATCAGCATCCGAATACAGGGTATGTTTATGATGACTTCAGACATGCCATTGAACCTCAGTCATCTTTGGGGATTATTCCATTGATCAGCTATAAAGTTGAGTTCTGATCTTTAAATAACCCGTACCTTATTGTAATTTTACACAGGTTAAATCGTTATTGTATATCCTTAAATTCAAATAAGAGAAATGGCAACACTTACACAGGAAATGAAAGACATGATCGCAACCCAGCAATGTTTTGTCGGAACGGTCAATGAAGACGGAACGCCAAATGTGGCGCCAAAAAGATCAACACGCGTATTATCTGATAACTCTCTGATATTTACTGAAGGAACGGGTGGCGCAACCTATGAAAATATCAGGCGTGGCTCAAAAATCTCTGTTTCGGTCGTTAATCGTGAAGTACTGAATGGATATCGGTTTATAGGAAAAGCAACAATGCTTGATAGCGGTGACTTATTTGACCAGGCAGCTGCAATGGCTGCCAAGATGGGGATGCCCGAACCCTATGCAGTCGTAAAAATTCAGATAGAAGAGATCCATTCCCTTAAGCCGGGCCCCACTGCGGGTAAAAAGATCGGGTAATTAGTAAAAGTGACAGGGTCACAAGGTCACAAATTCAGAGGGACGAGGTAAATTGGGGAATAGGCGAATATGGGAATATGCGAATGTGGGAATATGCGAATGTGGGAATATGCGAATGTGGGAATATGGGAATATGCGAATATGCGAATAGGCGAATATGCGAATAGGCGAATAGGCGAATGATTGCAAATTACTTTGTTAACCGGTGACCCTGTGGTTTTGCTCCTTTTTTACTCTTTCCTTCAGGTTTCCCCGGAAGAAACCTTGTCTTCCCCGTAAATATCTGGTTGAACAGGTTAGGAGTCGATGAACTAAAGATGGCAGAGGGATTTTCATTTGATTTGATGTAGTACTTTTTAAGTCCCTGGTCAAAAGCTCCGTTCACTTCGATTGGCGGCATATTATCACCCTCGATCTTTAGTGTATACTTATAATCAGGGAAGACGGCACTTTCGTCTGCAAATTCGCTCCCTGAGGTATAGTCCGCTGAATTGAGATATTTTTCGGTTTCCGAGGAATCTGCCGGCTGATCATTGATATACCATTTATTCTCCTTCCTGGCAAGTACGAATGAACTATCGCCGGGATAAATAAAGGTCAGCTTCGCGACCTGGTTTTTTTCATACCTGTAAACCATCTTGTTCCTGTATTGTGCCGGATTATTGCTGAACATCATTGACAGGAATCCTTCCACCACATAGACCCGGTCGTCACCTGCAACACGGATATGCGATTTTACATCAACGTTCTGGCTACTATTCCTGAACCTTTGGTTGCCTCCTCCTCCACGCGTAAATGATATCTTTCCTACCCTGAAGTCTGCAGTGATATTGTTCCCCTGTTCAACAACCACACGTGAGCTTGAAGAGTCGGATATTTCGAACTGTTTCCAGCTTGTCTTGTCTGTACCTGCTACTCTTTCAGGTACGATGTGGGCCAGTTCATGCAGGATATTTTTTATGAGTGAGGAATCGGCGGGATGATGTTTGTTTTTAAACACGACATCCCACTCCTTTCCTGTTTTACTAAGTATGAGGATATCACTCCCATTTCCTTTCGGATAGATGGTAATAGAAGAAACAGCGGCGGAGTCAACTGAAAACAGCTCGTTCCTGAATGTCCGTTCGCCTTTTTTACTGTCATGTACTAAAACGATGACCGCCACTATAGCCAGGATCGCAAAAACGATCAATAATACTTTATTTGTTAGTTTTCTGAACATGGTTATTTCTTTCTGAGTTAAATTTCACTAAAAACAAGTTTCAACCAGATTAAAAGGTCAGATATAGTTTTCATTCATCCTCTTGATACGGAGGTTCCTGTTATACTGCCAGCGGATGATCCCATACCCGATGATCAGCAATATCGGAACAAGGAAATTAAAGTATTTAAGCAGGGCTTTTTTAGCGTCATCCATCTGGTCGAGAGGTCGTGAGTTGACTTCTTTTGTCCTGAGGTCGATCAGGCCGGTCTCATCAGAAAGCCAGTCAATGGAGTTCACGATGAAGTTCACGTTGTCGGGAGGTATCTGTCTTGCCTGCTGTCCTTCGCCGTTCAGAGGAAAATCACCGTCAGACACGACAATCATCCGTGAGTCGGCATTTCCTGCAATTTTTCCGGTTAATAACCCGCATACTGTAAGGTGAGATAAGGGGAAGTCCCTGTTCTGCCAGTTGCGGTTGAAGTTAAAACGGACCGGTGGATTTTCAGTACCTGAATGTTCTGAGGTTGTCGCCAGTGAAGTGAAAGTCACATTCTTATTTGTAGAAAAGAAGTCCATCGAACTTGCGAACTGGAGCATAACACCTGTCAGACCTTTTGTTGCAGGTGTTGCGGCGAATTTTGTAATCAGGGGCAGGTAAGGAAACCTCACGTTGGACTGGAAGGTCATCATTCCCTGTTGCTGGTTCAGGGTCACACTTCCACAACTCTCGTCAATGATGAAGTTCGGATTTACCCGGATGCCTTTTCCCTCAAGCCATCTTTCCAGGCCCGTGCTGACTTCTTTACTTGAACCTGTCTGAAGGTTGGCATCCACGCGGTTCATAGCAATGTAGATGTTTTTCCCAAGTGAAAGGAATTCATCGAGTTTCCTGAGTTGCTCATCAGGAATTGTGTCTTTGGGATCAACGATAACCAGTGTCTTGTATTTATTAAGCTTCAGGGCAGTATCGGTGAGATTCAGCGGTTCTACGTCATACAGCACTGAGAGTGACTGCAAGACCTGTATCATCGAAGACAATGAAGCTTCTTTGTGTCCTTCCAGGAATGCTATTTGGGGCTTGTCTTCAACGGTCATTTTTTTAATGCTTGTCGACAAGCTGTATTCCATTGCAGCGCCGGGTTGGATCAAAGGAATTACCTCTTTCTTATCCCCGTAATTGATAACGGCTCCCAGGTAAGCTTTTTGCTGCTTAACCTGGTCCTTTTCCCTAACGTTGATCAGGACAGGATTTATCCCTTCCTGCATCGCTTTCTGTTCTGTTGCTTCATCTTTGTTTGGATTGATGAATTCGAACTGTACTTTTCCTTTCGAGCGATTTGAATATTCGATCAGCTCTTCTTTAAAATCACGCCTGAGCTGCAGGAATTCAGAAGGAAGCTCCTCGCTGAAGTACGCAGTGACCGTTACCGGTTCCTTCAAAGATCTCAGGATGTTCTTTGTCGGTTCGCTTAAGGTGTACCTCTTATCAGCAGTAAAATCAAGTCTCACAAAAAAGCGGTCAGACAGAATATTTACCAGGATCAGTACGCCGGCAATCAGTAATACATAAGTTAAGATCGATCTTCTTTTTTGCATCTGTCAATTAATTTTTTATGGTCAGATGAATATGATTTTTCAATTGTTTAAATTTCTTATAATTGGTCAGTTTGATGCCCGCCTAGACAATGCAATTTCAGTGCCTGCCAGTCCTGTAAAAATGATAGAGAGGAAATAGAAAATATCTTTTGAATCGACCACTCCCCTTGCCATCGATTCATAATGATTCGAAAGGCTGAGATAGCTGAGGATAACGGCCAGCCATCCGCCGGAGTTGCTGCCAGCAAGGCCAAAGATGAGGTGGAAGAAGATCCCGATGAAAAGCGCCATGAGGAATGCAACGATCTGATTATTGGTCAGGCTGCTTGCAAATAATCCGATGCTGATGTAGGAAGCGCTCATAAATAGCAGTCCCACGTATCCCATCCAGGAGGCACCGTGATCAATTTTACCGATACTTGCTACAGTGAAATAATAGGGAAGTGTCAGAGCCAGGGTAATGCAGATCAGTAAAAAAGCTGCCAGGAATTTGCCTGCAATGATCTGATAGTCGCTTACCGGCTTGGTCACCAGAAGCTCAAGGGTGCCTGATTTCCGTTCATCGGCCAGTAATCCCATGGTAACGGCCGGGATAAAAAAGAATAATGTCCAGAATGAGATCCCAAAAAATGACTGGAGACTGGCCTGGTTGACAAAAAATACATCATTGCCGAAAAGCCAGGTAAAAAAACCGCTGAACCCCAGGAACAGAACGATCATCACATATGCCATCAGTGAATCGAAGAATGACCGGAGTTCCCTTTTTGTTATAATCCAGATCTTAACCATAAAGTATTTATTTTGTGTTCTTATTTAAAATCACCTCTTCCTTATTATTTCCTCTCATAAAAAATGAGTTGCAGGAAGCGGGTCGATAAAATCTTAATTCGTGATCGTCAGATCCCTGAATACCTCTTCAAGTTTACGCTCTACTGGTGTCATTTCGGTCAATGACCATCCTTTCTCCGCGCACATTTTGAATACCGCCTTCCTGGAAGAGGTGTCCGGCTTGCTTTGAATTTCAAAGGATTGGGTATTTGCCGGCAACAGGTCGACCAGTTCGACAGAATCAAGAGCCTGGAGGCTGCGGTAAATATCATTTCTGTCGCCATCCTCGATGGTCACCTTTATGATCTCTTTATCCTGGGCCTGTTTCCTCAGGGTGTTTGCTGTTCCGTCAGCGACCAGTTGTCCTTTGTTAATGATGAGGATCCGGTCGCATGTGGCTTCGACCTCTGCAAGGATATGTGAACAAAGGATCACGGTCTTTTCACGTCCGATCTTCTTGATCAGTTCCCTTATTTCGACGATCTGGTTTGGATCGAGTCCTGAAGTGGGCTCATCAAGGATCAGCACCTCAGGATCATGTATCAGTGCCTGTGCCAGTCCTACCCTCTGCTGGTATCCCTTGGAAAGTTCAATGATCTTTTTATATTTCTCATCCTTTAACCCACAGATCTTTATCATCTCCAAGATCCTCCCGCGGATCTTATCTTTTGGAACACCCTGTATCTCTGCAACGAATTTCAGATAATCTATAACAGGCATATCCTTATAAAGCGGGTTGGCTTCAGGAAGATAACCGATATGTTTTTTAACTTCTTCAGGGTTTTCCAGTACAGATATACCACCGACTTTTACATCGCCTTCATTTGGTGGCATGTAACAGGTTATGATCTTCATCGTTGTGGTCTTTCCTGCACCGTTAGGTCCTAAAAAACCAACTATCTCTCCCGGATTTACTTTGAAGGAGATACTATCTACTGCTTTTTGGAAGCCATAGGTTTTGGTGATCTTCTCAACAATCACATCCATAAGAATCCATTTAAAATTGAGGTGCAAATTTATATGGAAGTTTTTTTTTCTGAAAAAAGTTTAACAAAAATTTAACTAAAAGGCATTTTTGTGGTAAAATCTTATTTTGACAATTTGAAGATGATCAATTTGAAGATTTGAAAATTTGAAAATTTGGAGATTTGGAGAGGATCAATTTGAAAATTTGAAAATTTGAAGATTTGGAGATGATCAATTTGAAAATTATTTATGAAATTGATTGAAAGAATTTTTAAAGTGTTTGGATGTTAGGGTAAATGCTTATAGAAAATGGCCTTTTTTCAAAAATGTTATGTCAATAAATAAATCGGTGGGAATAGTTGTTTTTATTGGTATTTTCATCTATCTTTGTAGGATAAACCAACCACGGGTATAAACCCCAGGGCAAGCCCTGGACCCTAATTCCGCCCCGAGGGGCGGGGTACCTGCCTGCCGGCAGGCAGGTTATACCCTTCGACTTCGTCGGGATTGACTGCCGTCCGGCAGTCAGGTTCAGCTATCAATTTTAATTCACTATGTTCTTAAAATCGAAGTCTCACAAATAAATTAAATGTTATGATTGTAGATGATAATGTATTATGGAAAAATCAACATGGAAGATTCGATAAGTGGATCTTCCGGGTTGTCGGTGGTCATACGGTCAGGTCCAGGTATCCGGATTATTCGGATAAGCAATGGACTCAAAAGCAGGTGGCCAGCCAGGTGAAGTTCAAGGATGCCACGGATTATGCGAAGATGGTCCTGGCAAATCCTAAACTGAAAGCGAAATACCAAAAGAGGGTGACGGGTCTACAAAATGCCTGGAATCTTGCTATTGGTGATTTTATGCGGAGGTCAAGAAGGGAAGAAGTTGATACGAGCGGTTATGAAGTTCTCAGGAGAGATCTTTTTAATCGTGCTGTCAGGAGTAAGAACCTAGTCAAGAACAGGGGACGGGTGGCGGCACGGGCGGTTGAGTTGCCAGGAAAGGTTCTGCAGAGGGTGCCAGTGAATGATTCTACCTAGTCAGGTCTAAAGTGTAAAGTCTAAGGTGTAAAGTCTAAAGTGTAAAATGCAAAATTTAAAGGATCTGTGTAAAACAGGCGTGGGTGAAGTGTACCCGCGCCTGTTTTTTTTTGCTTAGAATCGTCTTTAAACCATCATTTTTTGTGATGGATGAACAATAAAATCGATTTTGGGTTAGGTTTTAGGTGGATATGGGTGGGTAACAGGTCAATCGAAGGTTGACTGAAGCTTAATTAAAGGAACGACGGAAGGACGATAGCTAACTGGTTGATTGATTTGAAAATTTGGAGATTTGGAGATTTGAAGATTTTGAGATCAGATAAAAATATTGATGCGAAAGATGCCGGAGGCGGATTAAAAAAAGAATAAAACCTTTGATGGGTCTTGTGAGTTTTATTTACTTTTGTTCATGACTTTACCCGTTTGTTTTAAGGATATTCTGAACCTGGTCAGATCACCAGGGTTGAAGTTACTTTTTCTCTTTCTGCCATTATATGGTTTAAACCAGAATGTCGTTGATTCTACTCTCGAGTATCCATGGGTGGGAGGATTAAATTCTCCCCAGTTCGGTAAAATAGACATCAATCTCGATGGCAGAAAGGACCTGGTCATTTTCGACCGTCAAGGGAACAGGATACTTCCTTTTATCAATAATGGAATCCCTGATTCAGTAAGTTATACTTTTCACCCTGAATTGGCCTCATTATTTCCGCCTTTGCACGACTGGGTGTTTTTTTATGATTACGATTGCGATGGAAAGGAAGATATTTTCACTTACGGGGAAGGAAGCATCCGGGTTTTTCATAATATCTCAGATACGATCCTTAAATTTCAACTTGTTACCAGTATGATTGAATCATACTATTATAGTGGTTTGGTTGGGATTCTGGGGACAACTGTTGACTATCCCTCTATTTCAGATATTGATGGAGATGGGGCTGTGGATATACTGACTTTTTTTGGGCTGGGGTCCTATATAGAATATCACAGGAATCTTTCAATCCAAAAATATGGGAATTGTGACAGTCTTGATTATAAACTGACCAGCAGCTGCTGGGGCGATTTCAAGGAAAGCGCTTATTCAGATTCCATTACCCTGAATATTGTTTGCCCATATAAAAACAGTCCGGTACCGGCTCCGTGTGCCGGAACACCAACTGATCCAAAACATGTCGGATCGACACTTCTTACCCTTGATCTTAATAATGACGGGGTAAAAGATCTCCTCACAGGTGGAATAAATTTCCCGAATATCATTGCATTATATAATGGTGGCACCAAAGATTCGGCACATATGGTCAGCGTTGACACGATGTTCCCTTCTTATTCCAAATCTGTACAGCTCTGGGAATTCCCCTGCCCTTTCTACCTCGATATGGACAATGATTCAATTAACGATCTTGTTGTTGCACCCTTTGACCCGACAAACAATCCCGCATATGTGGTTGCTGATAATTTCCATAATGTATGGTTCTATAAAAATGTGGGAACGAATAATGACCCCAATTTTCAGTTTGTGACAGACAGGTTCTTCGTCAGCGAGATGATCAGTGTAGGATCTAATGCTTTTCCGGTGATCTATGACATTAACGGGGATGGCTTACCTGACTTGCTTATTGGTAATTTTGGATATTATGATTCTTCTTACCATAAGGCAGGTTATCTTTATTCTGTCTATACTTCAAAGATTGCTTATTATAAAAATACAGGCACTCTTTATAATCCAAAATTCCACCTTGTGACCGACGACTTTGCCAATCTCTCATCATTACATCTTAAAGGTATTTACCCGACTTTTGGTGATATTGATGGCGATGGCAGCGATGACATGATCATTGGTAATTCTGACGGTACGGTTATATTCTTTAAAAACACAGCTTCTCCTCATCATGACCCGGTATATGCCCAGCCGGAATTAAATTATAAAAATATCAAGGTGGGAGCATTCAGCACACCCCAAATGTTTGACCTGGATAAAGATGGGTTAAAAGACCTGATCATTGGAGAGCAGAATGGCAACCTGAGCTATTTCAGGAATACCGGTACCTCAAATGATCCGGCATTTACTCTTGTGACCGACAGCCTGGGAAAGATCAATGTCACAAACTATAACCTCTCTTATTATGGTTACAGTACTCCCTGCTTTTTCAGGGATAAGGATGGAATTACAAGATTGCTGGTAGGTTCAGATGAAGGAATCGTCCATTATTTCATTAATATTGATGATCATTTGAATGATAAATTCACGGAGTCGGATTCACTCTTCAGCCTGGTCAGCGGTTCTCCTTTTCAAATCACTGCAGGATGGCGGACAGCGCCGGCAATAGGAAATCTTACAGATTCCGTTTTCTTGGACCTTATTGTAGGTAATTACTGCGGAGGGTTGAATTATTACTCAAAAGGAGCAAAGCCCTCAGTAATTTCATCTGTTCAGGAGAAACATGAACCGGTAATTGGTCATTTTTCTATATATCCCAATCCGGCAGATCAGTTTGTTTATGGGAATGTTGGTTCATCACGCCAGGATGAAATGATTACTGTAAGTATCATAGATATAACCGGAAAAGTCCTTCTTGAAACCCTGGCAAATCAGAATTTCAGGTTACAATTATCAGATATCCCTTCCGGCTTTTATATTCTCAGGGCTGGTAATCTTGTTCAAAAGTTAATTATCAGTCACTAAGAATTACAATAAAAGATGATTTTTATTTGATTTTCTTAATACTTATTAATGATTTATTTCGTTAACATAACACTTTTTTATTCTATAAAAATTGCTGAGATAAATAATAACCAGTTTCTGAAGAAATGAGTCAGGCATGTGAGAACAAATACGTTTTATGGAGATGCTTTGGTCGTACCGGGATAATTTTAAAGATTACAATAATTTTCATTGTCTTCTTCCTGGGTATATATCAATTTGCTACCGCCCAGAATAAAAACAGGATTGATACTGTTCAATATTTAACGCTTGATCAATGCATTGTTTATGCTTTGCAAAATCAGCCAGCATTTAAAGCGTCCTCCCTTGATATCACGATTGCTAAAAAAACAAATGCAATCAATTTATCAGCATGGCTGCCACAACTTAATATTTCCGGGACCTTTACACATTACGATCCGCTGCCGACTGTATTCGCAACCAACACTGTTAATCCTGAAGGACCTCTGATAAAAGAACATAGCGGTATCATTAATACATTCCTGCCCCAATTATCTGCCACACAGGCACTTTTTAATCCGGATGTCTTGTATGCAGCAAGAAGTGCACATTTATTCGTCAAAGAGGCCCAGCAATCCAATGACAGCACCAAGATCAATCTGATTGCATCAGTAAGTAAAACATTTTACGGTTTATTGCTCACCCTGGAGCAGATCAATGTATTAAGAGACGATACAGCCAGGTTGGGAAAGACACTAAGTGATGCTTACCATCAATATGTCGGTGGAGTTGTTGATAAGACCGATTATAAGGAAGCAACTATTTCATTGAACAACTCTAAAGCACAATTAAAACAGGCAAAAGAAAATGTCCGGCCTCAATATTCTGCACTTAAACAGTTAATGGGATTTCCTCCTGAAAAAGAATTTAGTGTGAGCTTTGATACAGCGCTGATGATGAAAGAAGCACTATATGATACAAATCAGTTGTTGCAATATGAAAAACGCATAGAATATCAACAACTTCAAACTATTAAAAGTTTGCAGCAATTAGATGTAAAATATTACATTAATCAATTTATTCCTTCTCTTTCTGCCTTTTACGATTACACTTTCGAATATGAAAAAAATACCTTACCTGGTTTTCTGAATCAAAACTATCCTTATACATACATTGGTGCATCAATTACTATTCCTTTGTTTACAGGTTTGCGGAGAGTGGAAAGCATTCAGAGAGCCAAACTTGAGTCAAAAAAAATTGACTGGGCATTGGTCGGACTTAAATCCCGTATTTATTCTGAATATTCAGCTGCTCTGGCTGATTATAAAAGCAATCTTTTCGATCTTAACGTACTAAATAATAACTTAAAAATGGCAAGAGACGTCTATGGCATTGTTTCGTTACAATATAAACAGGGTTTGATACCTTACCTGAATGTTATTATTGCTGAATCGAATTTAATATCATCAGAAATCAGTTATCTAAATGCCTTATTCCAGTTATTGTCCAGCAAGGTGGATCTGGAAAAAGCAATGGGGAATATTCCATATTAATGAACAAAATAATTATCACCTACATGAGAAGTGTCTTTTTGATAGTAATGATCAGTTGCTTTCTATTTGTTTCATGCAAGCAAAAACAGCCTCCGGCTTTTCAGCCTGTTCCTGTCAATATTTTTACTGTAAAAGCAAAAAAGGTTTTATACTATGATAAATACCCCGCTACAATTGTAGCTTTGAGCCAGGTTGATCTGCGCCCCCAGGTACAGGGATATATTACAGGAATATCTTTTACAGAAGGTACCCATGTCCATAAAGGACAACCATTATACGAGATTGACCGTCAATTGTACCAGGAAAGTTACGATCAGGCAAAAGCAAACCTGGAAGTGGCGCAGGGCAACCTGGTGCAGGCACAGCAGGATGCCGACCGTTATTCTTATCTGAATACTTATGATGCTGTTGCCAAGCAGGTCCTTGATCATGCTGCCATTACTTTACAGAACGCAAAGAATACAGTTGCAGCAGCTGATCAATCATTAAAAATGGCAGCGACCAACTTAGCCTATTCCGTAATTTCAGCGCCGTTCGACGGCACAATCGGGTTCAGCCAGGTCAAATTGGGAAACCTGGTATCTGTCGGGCAGACGGTTCTTAATACAATTTCCACGGATGATCCCATGGGTGTGGATTTCTTAATATCGGAAAAACAACTGGCACATTTCGAGGATCTTAAAAGTAAAGAACAACAAGATATAGATTCGTTGTTTACAATTGTATTACCCAATGATTCCATCTATCATTACATGGGGAAGATCTCAGTGATCGACCGGGCCGTTGATCCTCAGACAGGTACGATCCGTGTCAGAGCAATCTTCCCAAATCCTGATTATACATTAAGACCCGGGACCAGCTGCGTTTTACGTGTGCATAACCAGGAATCCGGCCCTGTGCTGATAGTGCCCGGTAAAGCCGTTGTGGAACTGATGGGGGAATATTTTTTATACCTGGTTAAAGATACATTGGCCCATGACCCGGACGATTCAACAAAAACTCATCCTGTCCAGGTTGCAATACAGAAGAAAGTACAATTAGGACAAACCATTGAGCCTGATGTGATCATAAAAAAAGGAATTAATGCTGATGACCGGATTGTTGTTGATGGTGTTCAGTCCTTGCATACCGGCTCTCTGATAAACATCTCCAGGAAACAGGAAAGTGGAAGAACTAACAAGTTCCATAAATCATGATCGCTAATACATTTATCAAGCGACCGGTCACTGCAATCGTCGTATCACTTGTGCTGGCTATTATTGGCGCAATCTGCGTTTTTAACCTGCCTGTCAGCCAGTATCCGAATATAACACCTCCCGTTATTCAGGTTTCAGGTCAGTTTCCAGGAGCGGATGCGACTACTGTTGAACAGACTGTTGCGACTCCGCTTGAAGAGCAGATAAATGGAACGCATGGAATGGAATACATGCAAAGCAACAGTGGCAATAACGGGCTGATGACCATTAACACGACTTTTAAAATCGGGACTGATATTGATGTTGCAACACTTGATGTTCAGAACAGGGTCAGTATTGCCACACCATTATTGCCGCAATCTGTGAGCCGTTTGGGATTAACAGTACGCGCAGTAAACCCGAGTGCCCTGATGCTGGTTGCACTTTATTCTCCCAAGGGCTCGCATAATATCACTTTCCTGGACAATTATACCAACATCTTTATCATGGATGCTTTACTCCGTGTTCCGGGAGTAGGAGCTATCACCACGCTCGCCGATAATTTCAGTATGCGCATATGGATCAATCCTGATAAAATGGCCGCTTATTCCCTGACATCGACGGATATTATCAATGCTTTAACTGAGCAAAATCTGCAGGTGGCTGCAGGTTCAGCCGGTGTCCCTCCCCAGCAAAAGACACAAACTTATGAGTTGAGTGTCCTTGTAAATGGCCGGCTTAGTAAAGTCTCGGAATTCGAAAATATAGTGGTTAAAACCATGCCGGTTACGGGCGAAATGGTTTACCTCAAAGACGTAGCCAGGGTCGAATTAGGTAAATTTACCTATTCCAGTAACTGTTATGTGGATGACAAACGTGCTTCAATACTTACTCTCTACCAAACTCCCGGAAGTAATGCTTTAGAGACAGCAGCCGGAATAACCAAAGAACTCGAAAATCTGAAAAGGACATTCCCTGCCGATGTTGATTATAACATACCCTTTGAAACAGTAACAGTTGTCAAGATCTCAATGCAGGAAGTAGCAAAAACACTGTTGATTGCTCTTTGCCTGGTTGCCTTTGTAGTATTTTTATTTCTTCAGAACTGGAGATCTACGCTGATACCCGTGCTGGCTATACCAATTTCCATTCTCGGCACATTTGCTTTTTTTATTCCCCTGGGATTTACAATCAACACCCTCACCATGTTCGGGTTTGTTTTGTCAATCGGAATTGTTGTAGATGATGCCATTATCGTGGTGGAAGCAACACAGCGTTACATGGATGTTGAAAAGATGTCTGTTCTGGATGCCACGTACCATGCCATGAGTGATATCTCTGCTCCTGTAATTGCTATTGCACTCATCCTGGCTTCCGTGTTTGTGCCTGTGGGATTTATTCCCGGTATTGTAGGACGGCTCTATCAGCAGTTTGCGATCACAATTGCCGTATCTATTTTGCTTTCTGCATTTATAGCTTTATCCCTGACTCCCGCCTTATGTACCTTATTATTGAAACCCCAGAACCTTAAAGAAAGTTCAACCGGGTTGAAAAGGTTATTCTTCAGGTTTGACACATGGTTCGAAGCAGTCACCAGGCGTTATTCCAATGGTGTAAGGATTGGTATCCGCAATTCAAGATACGTGATCATATTATTATTGTGTATCGGGTTGGGAGCCTACTTCTTATTTCAGCATAAACCATTTGGATTTATCCCCAGCGAAGATGACGGTCTTGTTTATGTCACTTATGAATTGCCGGAAGCTTCATCAACCACCCAATCAATCGAGGTGATGACAAAATTGATGAAAGTTGTTTCCTCAACACCGGGAATTCAGCACTATGCAGCACTTGCAGGATTTAATGTCATTACCGGTGCTACCAAATCCAACAGCGGGACCATTTATTGCCAGCTTAAGCCCTGGGGTGAACGTAACAGATCAAGCCAGAGGATACCGGATCTTCTTGATATAATGCGTGATCGCATCGCGAAAGCGAATATCAAGAATGCTAATATTGTCGTTATCCCTCCCGCCCCGATCCCGGGTATCGGGCAAACGGCAGGATTTAGTTTCCAGATTGAGCAGCGTAACACAAACGATGATGTTCAGGCATTTGAGAAGGTAGTGAACAACTTTGTCGCCGAAGCAAATAAAAATCCTGCAATATCACATGCTTTTAGTTATTATTCGGCTCATACACCCAGTTACAATGTTACTGTCGACAGGGAAAAATGCAAAAGAATGGGAGTCAATATCTCCGATGTATTTACAGCTATTCAAACCTATATGGGCAGTATTTATGTTAATGATTTCACTCTTTATAATCGTACATTCCATGTTGTGGTCCAGGCAGACACTATTTATCGCAGGTTGATAACGAATATGGATAAATATTACGTGCGTAACCAGGTGGGAACGATGCTGCCATTAAGCTCGCTGATAAGCTATAAACTGACGGCATCTGCACCGCTGCAATCACATTTTAATATTTTCCGGTCGGCCGAAGTGGATGGCGGGTCATCTGAAGGTTATTCCAGCGGCCAGGTAATAACTGCCCTGAAGGATATTTCAGCAAGGGTACTGCCACAGGGATATGGTTATGATTTTTCAGGATTAAGCTATGAAGAGATCCAGGCAGGAACGCAAACGATTTACATCTTTTTATTTTCACTCACCTTTGTCTTTCTTTTCCTGGCAGCATTATATGAAAGCTGGTCGGTTCCTTTTTCTGTATTGCTTGCGGTCCCGGTTGGAGCATTTGGTGCCATCCTCACCCTAATGTTCCTCCCGAGCCTGACTGACAATGTTTATGCTCAGATTGGATTGATTACCCTGGTTGGGCTTGCTGCAAAGAATGCCATACTGATAGTTGAATACGCCAAAGTGCGCGTAGACAGGGGGGAAGATCTTGTAAAATCGACACTTGAGGCAGTAACCCTGCGTTTGCGGCCTATCCTGATGACATCAATGGCATTCATTTTAGGTGTAATGCCACTGGTACTTGCAACAGGAGCCGGTGCCGTGGCCCGCAGGACCATTGGATTTACGGTTATGGGCGGAATGATTGCTGCTTCCTCATTGGCGATATTTATCGTACCAGTGCTGTTTGTGGTGATCGTCAAAATAGCTTATGGTAAAAAAAGACTGGAATACCTTGCAAATCAAAAAAGGTTGCAGGAGTTATGATCTCTGAAGTTTTTATTAAAAGACCAGTCACGTCAATCGTGATATCACTCATCATCGGTATTTTGGGGATTATCTGCATTTTTGTACTTCCTGTTAACCAATATCCCAAGATCACACCTCCTGCCGTATACGTATCAGCAAATTATACAGGGGCTGATGCCGAGACTGTTGAGCAAACCGTTGCCACTCCTTTGGAAGAAGCGATAAATGGTGTTCCGGGCATGGAATATATCCAGAGTAACAGCACCAGTACCGGGATGGTGTCAATCAATACAACATTTAAAGTCGGTACCAATGTAGATGTTGCAACACTTGATGTACAGAACCGGGTGGGCATAGCTAAACCTCTTTTACCTTCAACCGTAAGCCGTTTAGGACTGACAGTGAGGGCAAGAAATATAAGCCAGTTAATGATGGTATCCCTGTTCTCTCCCAAAGGGACACATGATATCACATTTATTGATAATTATGCTAATACTCATTTGGTGGATGCTCTATTGCGCGTGCCCGGCGTTGGTGATATCAATACCCGTGCCGATAATTTCAGTATGCGCATATGGCTGAATCCTGATAAGATGGCATCCTATTCCATAACCACACAGGATGTTATCAATGCTTTGAATGAGCAGAATGTCCAGGTTGCAGCAGGTGCCGTGGGTGCGCCACCACAGGAAGCAACACAAACTCATGAGTACAGCATTCTCGTGAATGGGCGGTTGAATAAAGTTTCTGAATTTGCGAATATTATAGTGAAATCAATACCAGCCACAGGTGAAATGGTCTATATCAAAGATATTGGCAGAGTGGAGCTGGGTAAATTCACCTATTACAGTCATGCTTTCATGGATGGGAAACGAGCATCCATGTTGATGGTAATGGCATTGCCTACCAGCAATGCCCTTGACGTGGCCAATGGCGTTTATACAGAACTGGAACGGCTTAAAAAATCATTCCCGGAAGATCTTGATTATAAAGTTCCTTTTGAAGCAGTCACGATTGTGAGGGTTTCCATGCAGGAAGTAGTGAAGACATTGTTAATCGCACTTTCGTTGGTGGTCTTCGTGGTTTTCTTATTTCTTCAGAACTGGCGGACGGCAATTATTCCAATCCTGGCAATCCCGGTATCTATCCTCGGGACATTTATCTTTTTTGTCCCTTTTGGTTTTACAATAAATACACTGACTATGTTCGGCATCGTCTTGGCAATAGGGATTGTTGTTGATGATGCAATTATTGTTGTAGAGGCCGTGCAGCGTTACATTGATGTGCAGCACCTGTCTGCAAGGGATGCCACCATACATGCAATGAAAGATATAACGGCACCTGTAATTGCCGTCGCATTGATACTTGCTTCTGTATTTGTTCCGGTTGCTTTTATCCCTGGAATTGTTGGACGGTTGTACCAGCAATTTGCCATCACCATAGCCGTGTCTATTTTAATTTCCGCTTTTGTAGCCTTATCACTGACACCAGCCATCTGCTCCCTGTTATTAAGACCTCATCATATTGATGAAAAATCAAAAGGATTGAATTTATTTTTCTATTGGTTCAATACTCTCTTTGACAGATTTTCAAACCGTTATTTTAATGGAGTAAGACGTGGTATACGGTCATCAAGATATGTGATTATATTATTGATATGTATTGGCGTCGCAACATTTTTTCTTTTTAAGTTTAAGCCTACCGGGTTTATTCCGAATGAAGACATCGGGCGTCTGCAGGTCACCTATGAAATGGCAGAGGCCTCATCTACTACGCAGTCTGTCGAACTTATTACTAAATTAATGAAGGTCATTGGTGAAACACCCGGTGTAGCCCACTATTCGGCTATATCAGGATTCAATGTGAGCAATGGCGCAGCAAAGTCCAACAGCGGGACAATATTTTGCCAGCTTAAACCCTGGAGCGAGCGAAAGGAAACTACGGAAAAAGTGCCGGGTATTATAGAGGTCATGCTAAAACGCATTGCAAAAGCAGGTATAAAGAATGCAAAAGTCGTTGTCATGCAGCCAGCTCCTATTCCCGGGATTGGGCAATCTGCCGGATTTACTTTCCAGATAGAACAACGGAATACAGCCGATGATGTTCATTCATTCGAAAAAGTGGTGCACACATTTGTCAATGAAGCAAACAAGAATCCGGCCATTTCAAGGGCAGTAAGTTATTATTCTGCACATACACCGAGTTTTAATCTTACAATAGACAGGGAGAAATGTAAAAAAATGGGTGTGAACATTTCCGATGCATTCAACACCATCCAATCCTTCATGGGCAGTTCATTTGTGAACGATTTCACACTTTACAACCGTACTTATCATGTGGTCATTCAGGCAGATACCAATTATCGCAGGCTGGTAAGTGATATGGAAAAATATTATGTCCGCAATCAGTCAGGTGAGATGATGCCACTTAGTTCGCTGATACATTATGAGCCGATTGAAGCTGCACCTGTAATATCTCATTTTAATATATTCAGGTCGGCAGAAGTTGATGGAGGTTCTGGCCCTGGGTACAGTTCAGGACAAACAATTGAAGCCCTGAAAGAGATTGCAGCCAGGGTATTACCTCAGGGATATGGTTACGAGTTTTCGGGGATCAGCTATGAAGAAATAATTGCAGGATCACAAACCATTTATATTTTCCTGTTTTCACTCACCTTTGTATTTCTTTTCCTTGCTGCATTGTATGAAAGCTGGTCGGTGCCTCTCTCTGTCATGCTGGCAGTGCCGATAGGAGCATTTGGCGCTATTCTTACACTTACTTTTATACCTCCCCTGAGTAATAATATTTACTCACAGATAGGATTCATTACGTTGATCGGGCTTGCTGCCAAGAATGCGATATTGATTGTGGAGTATGCCAAAGTGCGTGTTGACAGAGGTGAAGATCTTATCCAGTCAACAATTGATGCCGTAAGTCTAAGGTTACGTCCTATTCTTATGACTTCCTTTGCTTTCATTTTCGGAGTGCTTCCATTGGCATTTGCAACCGGTGCCGGCGCAGTGGCCCGCAGAACAATAGGGTTTACTGTATTAGGCGGAATGATTGCAGCTTCTTCACTTGCTATATTTATTGTTCCGGTCCTATTCGTTGTCATCATAAAAATTGCTTATGGCAAAAAGAAACTTGAATACCTTGCACAACATCGTGATGAATTAGCACTTAAGGAAATGGAAGCCAGAGGCTCATATGACATAAATGCAGGTTAGTGGTAATCCGTGCCCTGATATGGAAACTTGTCTGGAGGATAATCCGGCCATGAACTAGTCGTATGTTAGTTTCACAGGGATCATGACCATCATAAAACCTTTGTGGGCTAAGCGGTTCTGCAGGGTAAGCTGGGTCTGGTTATGAAGCATCCTGGTCAGGGATGAAGGGCGGGCAAATATCGGGTTGCCGACAAAGAAGATGACCCTGTGATATTTTTGGACTACTTTCTTTGAAAGTTCCTTTACTTCATCGGCCACGTCGGTACCGACGGCATAATAGCTGTCGGCAAAGCATCCGTAAGCGCGTGCAAGTTCTTCATATTTTCTGAGATTTTCTTTAACGTGTTCTTCCAGGTTCTGAAGTTCCTCTTCTCCTTTGAAAGTCCCAGTATCGACCATTCCTACTGAAATAAAAACAAAGTTCTTATAACTCTCAAAGTCTTCCCTGATCTTCAAAAAGGTATTGATACCAACACCATTAAAGTTTTCCACGCACATGCATGCTGTGTGTGCCTCAGGATTAAATTCGGGAAAAACCCTATTCGATTTCTCCCAGCACAACATTGCTCCTTCCACCTGTTTCAGCATTTTATGGTCCAGCCTGGAAAGCAGTTTACCAGCACGATCATAATGATGTCTGACCCTTACAACGAAAAAGATAAGGCTTGAAGTTATCAGGATAGTAAGCCAGCCACCTTCCGTAAATTTGATAAATAGGACGGTGGACAAAATACTTACTGTGAGGACCAAGCCTAATCCGTTGATCAGGAGTTTGTGTATCCAGCCTTTTTCTTTTGCTTTGAACTGCCACCAGTGCCTTACCATTCCAGCCTGGGAAAGTGAAAATGTGATAAACACATTGATACTATAAAGAACTACAAGCATAGTGACTTTGCCTCCAGTTACCAACAGAATAAATGAGGCTGCGACAGCCATCAGTATTAATCCATTCTGAGTTACAAGACGGTCAGAAAGAACGGAAAACCGTCTCGGAAACCAGTTGTCCTGTGCCATGTTCGAGATCACTCTCGGGCCATCGAGAAAACCTGTCTGTGCACCAACAAATAAGAGGGCAGCTTCAGAAAGCAGGGTGATGATCACAAAGGGTTCAGCAATCCACCTGCTCCAACCTGCCGACATTGTTTCAAGAAGATTAGCATTCATGGTCTTGCCGGGTATATGTTTCAGATGGAAGATGGAATATGCCGCAAGAAGCCCTAATACGGTAATACCTAATGAGAATGCCATCAGGCGCATCGTATGAATACCTGTTTTTGCTCTTGGTTCCTTAAGGATCACCATGGAATTGGATACTGCTTCGATCCCTGTATAAGTTCCTGCACCCATGCTGTAGGCCCTGGCGAGTATCAGCAGGACGGCGAGAGTCCCCATGCTATTGCCTGCCTGTCTGAATTCCCTTGTTGCATCCGGAACGAGGCTGACGAATTCTTTGGTATGGAAGAAAATAGGATAGATGATGGTAAAGGCATGCATCACCAAAAAAATGATGAATATGGGCATCAGGGAAAATACTGATTCTTTTATTCCCCTCAGATTCAAAATTAAAAGGATCAGGATCACCGCCAAGGTGACTGTCAGTTTGAAGGGTTGGTAAGAAGGGGGAAAATTACTGAATATGGCATCCACACCGCTGGCAATGCTGATGGCAATGGTAAGGACATAGTCAACGATCAGTGAACAGCCTGAAACCATTCCAAGCCGGGGACTTAAAAGTTTTGTGGCTACTTTATAACCGCCGCCGCCTGAAGGGAAGATCTTGATGATCTGTGAATAGCTGCTGCTGATGATTGCAATGGTAATCACCACTGCAAAGGCAACAAAAATAGTCATCCCATGGTACTGGCCAAGTGCACGGTAGGATTCTTCAGGACCATAACAGGATGAGGAAAGTCCGTCTGATCCTAAACCTATCCATGCAAGGACAGCAATAAGGGTGACTTTTTCAAAAATCCGTTCATCCTTGAGATCCCTGGCTTTGCCAACGAATATCTTCCTGGCTCTTTCAGTAGTACTAAGCCTCTCTCTTGGTTTCATACCTGATAAAATAGCGTGCAAAAATACTACATTTATTCAAATCAACATCACCGGTCAGAATACCTGACTCTCTCCCCTTTCCCCTCTCCCTTCCCACTATTTTTGATTGATCCGTCACAATGAATGTGTATTTTTGCATGTTATTTGCAATTTTTTGTCCGTGAGCTATAAAAAACGGGTCAAGTTCCCAAAATACCAGGTATTCAAGCATACGACCGAGTCGAAGAAAAAGAACATGGTGGGGGCTAACCCAGAAGTCCAGAAAAGGAAAGATATCCACGCAGCGCTGAATCCTGAATACTTCTCAAACAGCACAGGGTCGCCTGATTCCACACTTCAGTATACTCTTGTTCCTGGAAGCTCAAACAAAGAATGATCGAATGTTGGCAGATTAAAGTCCCCGTCCTGATTGAAGGATTGCATCTTTGCAATCACGGGTATAAACCCCAGGGCAAACCCTGTACCCTAATTCCGCCCCAAGGGGCGGGGTATTATACCCTCCGACTTCATCGGGATTGTTCAACTATCAATTTTAATTCACTACGTTCTTAAAATTGAAGTTTCACGAATAAAATTTAATATGCCTGATCGGGCAACCATTCTACAATTCCTTTATCTTTACAATACATTGTATTAAAAATTATGACCATGAAAAAGATCTTTACATTTTTTGGCATCCTGTTCATTTGCCTGATGACTACCAGCCTTTATGCTGAAACAGACACCTTATCATGCTCCTTCTTCATGTATTCCAAGGCAACTGCGGGGTGTGACGTTTATATGGTGTATACCGGAAATGCCCCGACTTCAGCTACCTTCACCTGGTATTTTGATGGTGGGATCGTCGTTTCAGGGTCAGGACCAGGGCCATATTACATCCAATGGGACACGGTGGGTTACAAAACGGTGACCCTGAACCTTTACTACCAGGGCCAGAATTGCAGCAGCTCCAAGAACATCAATATTGTTGCTGCTCCCATCGTTTATAATGTGACTGGCGGCGGCAGCTATCCTTACAACGGTAATGGGGTTTCAATCGGCCTTAGCGGGTCACAGATCAGTTTCTCCTATTATCTTTACCTCAACGGTGGTACCTCGAGTGTGGCCGATCTTGAGGGTACGGGCAATGCGCTTAATTTCGGCCTTTTTACTACCGCAGGTACCTATACCTGCAAAGCAAAGCTCGACAGCAGTTCGATGAGCTGTCTTGTCAGTATGCACGATAGCGCGGTCGTCACCATAACAGGGTACGTTCCTGAACAATATATATGCATGGTCACCTATGATACAACATCCCAGCGAAACATGGTCGTTTGGGATAAAGCTACTGCTTCAAACCTGTCACATTATAATATTTACAAGCAGACCTCTGCAGAGAATGTATATACAAAGATTGGCCAGGTCCCCTATTTAAGTTTCAGCACCTTTATTGATACAACGACAAATCCAATCGTAATGGCCCAGAAATATGAAATGTCTGCCGTAGATAACCTGGGTAATGAATCAACTTTATGCCCCTATCATAAAACAGTACATCTGGAAGTAAGTCCCGGGGTGGAAGGCTTCAATCTGATCTGGAACACTTATGAAGGATTTACTTTCAATACCTACCGGATACACAGGAAACTGAATTCGGGTCCATGGCAGCTTATCGATTCTGTTGCCAGCGACCAGATCTCCTATACTGATCCCTATTTTACATCGGGTATTATGACTTACTACATTGAGGTTGTCCGTTATTATCCTTGCTCTCCTTCGCTCAAATCATCAGAATATGAATCCATCATTTCCAACCAGGGATCCTCTGCTCCTCTTGGAATAACTGACCTTCGTACCTCCAAGTTATTGGTTTACCCGAACCCCGTTCAGCAAAATGTAACTGTTTTACTCCCTTATTCCGGATCTGTTTCTGCCACTCTTGAACTCTATTCTGCTGATGGAAGAGAATATCTTGAAATGAACATTAATCAGTCCAAAACTGAGCTGGATGTTTCAACATTGCCGTCTGGCATGTATTTCTTTAAAGTAGTTACCCGGGAAGGAACTTCAACAGGTAAATTCCTGAAAGAATAACTGGTTTGGGTTTTATTGCCGTTTTTAGTTAAATCGTGACACTTCTTTATGACGTGTCACGATTTTTTTATGCCTGGTTAACTCTAATAAGCACGCAGGGCTGAATAATAGAATAGAAAATACCTTTCAGAATGACTGATATAATCTTTTTCTTCTTAAGCGGATTCCAAGGAAAAGGTAATAGAAATCATTGTTTTTTATTTATCCTTAGGATTCGGAGTAGATCTGAAGTCATTCATAGTCAACCCTTACAGGGTTGAATTTTAAATATTTTTATTATCAAAGGCAATCCCAAATTCCTTTAATAACACTTTGTACTCCTCCAGAAAGGAAGTCTTTTTATGATGTTCTACCTGATTTTTAATGTACTCGATAACTTTATCCCGGTCACGGGTTGCATAAGTAAATGCTCCATAACCTTCGGCCCAACCTTTAAAGTCATTGAAAATTTCTTTCTTCTTTATCCAAACTGAAGATCCAACTTTTATATCCTTTATATAATCTGCAAGATTTACACTTGAATGCAAATCAGAAAGAATATGAATGTGATCCTCCACTCCATTTATTCTGTATAATTTGCAATTTTTATTTTTGATAATACCCCAGATGTATCTGAATAATTGTTCTCTGTTTTGTGCAGTTAAACAGGGTTTATGATCTTTTGTGCAAAAAACGATGTGATATAAAGATTGACGATAACTATTCATGATAGTATTTATTATTCAACCCTTACAGGGTTGTTGGTTTTGTTCGCCCTCATGGCCCCCAGTTTCACTGGGGGTTATTCATATTTCAGCCCTGCGGGCTGAATAATAGATTAGAAAATACCTTTCAGAATGACTGATATAATCTTTTTTTTCTTAATCGGATTCCAAGGAAAAGGTAATAGAAATCATTGTTTTTTATTTAACCTTAAGATTCGTAGTAGATCTGAAGTTATTCATAGTCAACCCTTACAGGGTTGTTGGTTTTGTTCGCCCTCATGGCCCCCAGTTTCACTGGGGGTTATTCATATTTCAGCCCTGCGGGCTGAATAATAGATTAGAAAATACCTTTCAGAATGACTGATATAATCTTTTTTTTCTTAATCGGATTCCAAGGAAAAGGTAATAGAAATCATTGTTTTTTATTTAACCTTAAGATTCGTAGTAGATCTGAAGTTATTCATAGTCAACCCTTACAGGGTTGTTGGTTTTGTTCGCCCTCATGGCCCCCAGTTTCACTGGGGGTTATTCATATTTCAGCCCTGCGGGCTGAATAATAGATTAGAAAATACCTTTCAGAATGACTGATATAATCTTTTTTTTCTTAATCGGATTCCAAGGAAAAGGTAATAGAAATCATTGTTTTTTATTTAACCTTAAGATTCGTAGTAGATCTGAAGTTATTCATAGTCAACCCTTACAGGGTTGTTGGTTTTGTTCGCCCTCATGGCCCCCAGTTTCACTGGGGGTTATTCATATTTCAGCCCTGCGGGCTGAATAATAGATTAGAAAATACCTTTCAGAATGACTGATATAATCTTTTTTTTCTTAATCGGATTCCAAGGAAAAGGTAATAGAAATCATTGTTTTTTATTTAACCTTAAGATTCGTAGTAGATCTGAAGTTATTCATAGTCAACCCTTACAGGGTTGTTGGTTTTGTTCGCCCTCATGGCCCCCAGTTTCACTGGGGATTATTCATATTTCAGCCCTGCGGGCTGAATAATAGATTAGAAAATACCTTTCAGAATGACTTCTATTATTTTTTTCTTAATCGGATTACCAAATGAAAGGTAATAGAAAGGATGGATTTTTTGAGTATTCTTTGAATGATCAAGCTAACTGATTACAGGAATCAACATTACCTACTTCTTTAAAACGATCCCTTCAGCCTGATAAATATGGCTGTCTGCAGCAATGCGGCGACAGCAGGGTCATATGATTGAAACGACTGGGCTATTATTGAAAGATCAAGGTTATTCATCAGTGAGAAGGTAAGATCCGGGATGATGAATACCATTCTATTGGAAGGATTATAAATACCTGCAAGCGAAATGTTGATCAATGGGGTAACCGGATAGGAAATATTGCCGAAAATTGAAACACCATTAAGGAAGGGATTCTTGGCACTAAGTAATTCGGGATTAAGCTGACTGAGTAAAAGGTCGGTGATATTGGTTGAATTTGAATTATAAAAGCATTCAAACTGAATGAATATCGAATTCCTGAAGGTATAATCATATTCCACTGAAGTAAGGAATACTCCTGTCGTATCGCTAAAACGCCTGACAGGCCTGAACCAGCTCACCTCTCCCTTGAAACCTCCCCCGGCTATCTGGCCGGCCCATCCCAATCCCAACACAACATCACTCTGATCATAGATCCCGGCCAATCCCTGGAAGTCATATTTCCAGTGATTAAACCGGTATAAGCCTGCTGCGGTAAACTTTTTGTCTTTACTTTCCTTGACAGCTATTTCTGCTTTAGATGAAGGGCCTGTAAAGTATTGCAGTCTTAATGCATCGCTGCCTGGCTTTTCTTCATAATCAAAATCAAAGTAAGAATAGGTATTAAAGATATCATTGGGGTTCCATACAAAGGTCTGGCTCCAGTTTATCCGTTGCCGTCCCAGGGTGACTTCGAATTTGTCATGGGTATAATCAAGCCAGAGCCTGTCGATGGTGGTGTTCAGAACATAGGATTTCCCCTGGAATATGTTCCATGACATATTCACGATCCCATTGTCTATGGCTATGTAATTATTGTATTGTGGATTTAAAGCTGCCAGGTCACCCCAGTAAAACCGGTTCCTGTCCTCAAGACAAAAAGTAAAACTGTTTGAGATGTTCCATTTGAAGTTTAAGCGGTTATGGATAAGATTGTCGGTTATCCAGTCCTGGTCAATATTATGAATGTAAATCGTTTGCATGTCTTTCACATACCCGTTGAAAGATACCCGGGGGGGGTTCTTTTCACTGATCGAGTCCTGTGAAAAAGCATTCATGGCAAGAGAGAAGAGGAGAAACGATATAAGATATGCATGAAAGCGAGATCTTCCTGTGTTTTTAGCCTGGGATAACGATGACTTATTCCTCAGCATTCCTGTAAAGAGTTAATTCTTCGACACATCACTCACGATCTTCCCGTCCTCAAGTGTGATCACCCTCCTGGCCTTTGCAACCACCCTTGCATCGTGAGTTGAAAAGATAAAAGTGATCTTTTCTTCTTTATTCAGTTTTTCCATGATCTCCAGGAGGTTTTCTGCCGACTTTGAATCCAGGTTGGCAGTGGGTTCATCGGCAAGGATGAATTTTGGCTTTGAGGCAAGTGCCCTTGCAACTGCAACTCTTTGCTGCTGGCCCCCTGACAGCTTGTTAGGACGGGTATTGATCTTATCCCCCAGTCCTACCGACTGTAAAAGTTCAAGCGTTCTTTTATCACGCTGTTCTTTGCTTATCCCCTGAAGCTGCATGATGAACTCCACATTTTCTTTAGCAGTCAAGACGGGGATCAGGTTAAACGACTGGAATACAAAGCCAATATTCCTCAGCCTGAAATCGATAAGCTTTCTCGATTTTAACGCTGTGATATCCGTATTATCAATTGTGATCTCACCGCTGCTTGGCGCATCCAGTCCTCCCAGCAGGTTAAGCATGGTCGTCTTTCCCGAGCCCGAAGGTCCCACGATACTGGTAAATTCACCTTCTTTAAAAGCCAGATCCACGCCGTTCAGCGCATAAACCGGTATTGTCTTTTCATCATAGACCTTACTAAGGTTCTTAATTTCAATAATATTCATATCGTTGTTATTAATTATCCATTAGTGATTTTCTTTTTGCCATTGCTACTCACTATTCCCCTTCTATTCTACCCTGATTGCTTCAACCGGTCTCAGTTTCAGTGCTTTCCTCGCCGGCATTACCGCCGATAATATTCCCGTGCAGAGGATCATCACACAAAGGTTGATATACAATTCCCTTTTGATAAAAGGATAGATCTTCGGATCAAATCCATAAGCGCCCAGGCCCTTCGATACCGATGAAAGATCAATGCCATGTTTTTGGAAAAATGCGATCATGAGAGCGCTCACTGTAATCCCGATGATCCCACCGATGACAGTCAGGAAGATGGTTTCCATCATGATCATGCTGAAAACCCTTACCTTGCTCATTCCAACAGCCATCAACATCCCCAGTTCGTGGGTCCGCTCAAAAACGATCATCAGCATCGTATTGACGATGCCAAAAGCGAGGGCAAACAGGATGATCCCCAGGATAATGTATACTTCTATGGCGATGGCAGAGGTAATCAATGACATATCGGGGCGAATTTCCATCCAGCTCTCAACATCAAGGCCTTTCAGCCTTGTTTTCATCAGGGTTTCCGTCGCCGGGATGAGATCGTTATCGTTCAGGAGGACTGCTATCTCCTGTATCCCGTTATCCCTTCCCGTTAATTTGTCAAGATCAGTCTTCCTTACAAATACATTGGTTTCGTCGAAAGCCGTATTTGAGGTCTGAAAGATCCCGTTCACTGTAAAGGCGCCTTCCGTGAGATCTCCATCGGGATCCTGGAACCTGATGACTATCTTTGATCTGAGCCTGATCCTGAGCTTATCTGCCAGTTTCCACCCGATCACGATCTGGTTCTTCCTGGTACCGGTAAAAAAGCCACCGCTGCTGTCAGGAATAGAAGTATAGAGGCTGTTTACTTTCTTCTCCTGCAAGGGGTCCACTCCAATGATCTGCACACCTGTTGCCGAATTGGCTGATGCAGCCATCCCGGTCATTCTCGTCCTGATGCAGACTGCCTTTACCCCAGGCAGTTTTGTAATAATTCCCCTAATGCTGTCGGCATGGGGTATTGAATACTGTGGCTCGTAGTTCTTAAGGAATTGAGGGTGATGGACCTGGATATGTGAAACCTCATTGTTTATCCCGGTCCTGATCTTTTGCTCTACCATTCCTGTGATAATAGAAACTGTAAATATTCCCCCGGTCAGGCCGAGCATTATCGCTATGATGACAATAAGGCTTCTTACCTTATTTCTCCAGACATTCTTGAATGCAATCTTAAAGATCATAATGCTTTATTTATGCAGTGCTTTGACAACATTCAGTTTAAAGATCTTCCTGACGGGATAGATGCAGGTCAGCAGAACGATAAACAGAACAGCGACGATATTCCCGAGGATAATTCCCGGTTTCAGTGCCAGGGGCATGAGAGGCTCGATCCCATAGGCGATAAAAGCCTGTGCCATATTACCCCAAATATGCATGGGATAGACCTTATAATAAATTATGATAGGCAGGGCGGCGGCGACTCCGCTAAGGATACCTGTAAGCCCGATCAGTATCATCTCGAGGACAAGGATCACCATCAAACGCGTTTTCTGCATTCCTACCGAAACGATCACGCCGAATTCCTTATATCTTTCATTGGTCATCATGATCACGGTCCCGAAGATCCCGAAGCCAACGATCATGTAAAGGATGGCGATGATGATGTTTCCGCCGGCCGTCTTTACTTTCAGCTGCTGCATGATCTCAACCATCATTTCATCCCAACGCATGATCTCATAATCTTTGCCTCT
The DNA here is from genome assembly GCA_963768805.1 of uncultured Bacteroidales bacterium. Lineage (GTDB taxonomy): Bacteria > Bacteroidota > Bacteroidia > Bacteroidales > FEN-979 > FEN-979. The sequence continues at coordinate 109,955 of CAVYJI010000006.1, forward strand.
TGTCCTGTTCTTCAGATCAGCGACCGTGGCGTTGATCTCATCAGGGTTTTTCAGGGTTATTGACAATGAGGTTATCCTATTCTCAGCGCTGAAGAATTCCTGTGCGGAGGGAAGATTCATATAGACCATCTGGTTATCAAGCTGTGGGGAAGGGAAATGAAGGATACCTGCTACAGGATATTTTCCTGCGGCGCTCACGCCATGAAAACCCTGTCCCAGCAATACCAGAGTATCGCCTGTTGTGAGCCCTAAGAAGGATGCAAGTCCCGCACCAACAAGGACTCCTTTCCCTGTATCGTCCAGGTACCTGCCTTTTATGACCTTGGATGACAGCCGGGTCAGTGCATTTTCTTTCCCAGGATCGGTCCCGGTGAGCATAATGCCTTTGGTTTGCTTTCCATAAGATGCCAGGGTAAAAAATTCCAGGCGAGGCACCATTTTGTCAACATTTTTCGTGGTCCGGATCAGAGTCGCCAGGGAATCGTTGAGCTCCATAGAATTATTGATATCCCTGTCATCCCAGAAGCCGTTCTTATGGATCTGGATATGTCCTGTATAAGATTGGATCGCTATTTCGATGAGGTGGTCAAACCAGCCGGTCTGGATTGACCTTACAATTAATGCGAGGAAGACAGCGAGGAATATGGATGCTGCCGTCAGCAGGGTCCTTCTCTTGTTTCGCCAGATATTCCGCCATGCAAGCCTTATATAGCTCATAATGATCATCTTATTGTTTTCATGTTCTGTTGTGAGAAGAAGTTCCCGTCGATCCTGGTATTAAATTTCATCTCATCAATATGCAGAACGGTCATTTGTCCTTTTTTATTCCGGGGACTGATCTCGATCCTTGTTGGGATATCCCTGTCGCTCATATGCCTGATATCATAGGAGTTTGAGACATTCACAAGCTTGTTGTCCTCATCATAATACTCCACCATCCACTGGTCAAACCCGCTTTCCGTAACCCACATGATCACTTTCCCCCACACCACCGCTGCATCGGGTAACGGGATCATCCCGATCTTGTAGCAATCCTGGTCTCTTACCTTTTCCTTTCCTAGCAGCTTATGTGTGTAATCCACCACGATGGATGACTGCTTTACGAGATCATCGTTGGTAAAATCCGAGCCCATCCATGACTGAAGCATCATTGAAGGCGGTATTTTGATGGTCTTATCGATAGAAGGAACCCAGTTCCACATCTCTGTTTTAATCTTGAGGAAGACCTGTCCCTTGTCTTTTGCCGGTGCCGTGATCAGGACCATTGAATAATCTCTTCCTTTCGACCAGCTGTTCATGGTGATCGTTCTTGTCCAGTCGGGCCGGATGACGGTCATGGTGAGGGTTCCCTGGCTTGACAGTCCGCGGTTCTTTTCATCGGCTTTTTTGATGATCTCATCTGCACTTAATTCCTGTGCAACTATTCCCCTGGAACCTGCCAGTGTCAGCAGTATTATTACAAGGTACCTTATTCCGGTTGTCATTCTTTTTGTAGTCATTGATATAGTTTGAGAATTCTTTTTTTGATTTGATCTATCGGATAATTATCAGGATCGGATAAATACTCAAATAGCACACCACTGAATAAAGTACTCAGGAAAGCGACTTCAGTCTTTGGGTTCTTAAATCCCCTTGCTTTGAAATAGTTTTCCAGTATTTTCATTGGTTCTATCGAGGCTTCCTGGATCTCATCTTTCAATATCTCCTGGACAGCAGGCTGGCTGAATATTGCCATGTACATTTTCCATAGGATAATATGAGTCTTCAGGTGTTTGAAAAACCGGTCCAGGTATTTTACCATTGATTTCCCGTCAACCATTCCTTCCTTATCCAAGTCAAACATCTGCATCATGATAGAAAGGATCTCCGTGAAAATGTTCTTCAGCAACTCATCCTTGCTTTTGAAATAGTTATACATCAATCCTTTTGAAATACCTGCATATTCAGCCAATTCACTGATAGAAACGGCATGGTAACCCCTCTTCGCAAAACACTCTATCGCTGCTTCAATAATCTGTGAGCGTTTGCTTTCACGGATCTCTTCAAACTGTTTATCTGTTCTCGGGCACATATTTTATGACTGAACGGTCGGTCAAAGGTAAGACAAATTTTGATACAAATTTGAAAATTTGAAAATTTGAAAATTTGAAAATTTGGAGATTTGAAAATTTGGAGATTTGAAAATTTGGAGATTTGAAAATTTGAAAATTTGGAGATTTGAAAATTTGGAGATTTGAAAATTTGAAAATTTGGAGATTTGAAAATTTGGAGATTTGAAAATTTGAAAATTTGAAAATTTGAAAATTTGGAGATTTGAAAATTTGGAGATTTGAAAATTTGGAGATTTGGAGATTTGAAAATTTGGAGATTTGAAAATTTGGAGATTTGAAAATTTGGAGATTTGAAAATTTGGAGATTTGAAAATTTGAAGATTTGGAGATTTGAAAATTTGAAGATTTGAAGATTTGAAAATTTGGAGATTTGAAAATTTGGAGATTTGAAAATTTGGAGATTTGAAAATTTGAAAATTTGGAGATTTGAAAATTTGGAGATTTGAAAATTTGAAAATTTGAAAATTTGAAAATTTGAAGATTTGGAAGGGTTGAAGGGTTAAAAGTTTCGTGACGCGAAAAAGATTTGAAAATTTGGAGATTTGGAGATTTGAAAATTTGAAAATTTGAAAATTTGAAAATTTGAAAATTTGAAAATTTGGAGATTTGAAAATTTGAAGATTTGGAGATTTGAAAATTTGAAAATTTGGAGATTTGAAAATTTGGAGATTTGGAGATTTGAAAATTTGGAGATTTGAAAATTTGGAGATTTGAAAATTTGAAGATTTGAAAATTTGAAAATTTGGAGATTTGAAAATTTGGAAATTTGGAAATTTGGAAGGGTTGAAGGGTTAAAAGTTTTGTGACGCTAAAAAGATTTGAAAATTTGGAGATTTGAAAATTTGGAGATTTGAAAATTTGGAAATTTGGAAATTTGGAAATTTGGAAATTTGGAAATTTGGAAATTTGGAAGGGTTGAAGGGTTAAAAGTTTTGTGACGCGAAAAAGATTTGAAAATTTGGAGATTTGAAAATTTGGAGATTTGAAAATTTGGAGATTTGAAAATTTGAAGATTTGGAGATTTGAAAATTTGAAAATTTGGAGATTTGAAAATTTGGAGATTTGAAAATTTGAAGATTTGAAAATTTGAAGATTTGGAGATTTGAAAATTTGGAGATTTGAAAATTTGAAAATTTGGAGATTTGAAAATTTGGAGATTTGAAAATTTGGAGATTTGAAAATTTGGAGATTTGAAAATTTGGAGATTTGAAAATTTGGAGATTTGAAAATTTGAAGATTTGAAAATTTGGAGATTTGAAAATTTGGAGATTTGAAAATTTGGAGATTTGAAAATTTGGAGATTTGAAAATTTGAAGATTTGAAAATTTGAAGATTTGGAGATTTGAAAATTTGAAAATTTGGAGATTTGAAAAAGTTAAAGGATTAAAAGTTTGGTGACGCGAAAAAAATTTGAAAATTTGGAGATTTGAAAATTTGGAGATTTGGAAGGGTTGAAGGGTTAAAAGTTGCGTGACGCGAAAAAAATTTGAAAATTTGGAAATTTGAAAATTTGGAAATTTGGAAATTTGGAAGGGTTGAAGGGTTAAAAGTTTTGTGACGTGGAAAAAATTTGAAAATTTGGAGATTTGAAAATTTGGAAATTTGGAAATTTGGAAGGGTTGAAGGGTTAAAAGTTTTGTGACGTGGAAATAGTGAGGGGTGAAGGGTGAGGGGTGAGGGAAGGTGAGGTTGGAAGGTTTGTAAAAAGCAGACCAATTGTTATTCGGTTTTATGAAGTTGCCGGTAGTAGTAAAATTTTATACCTGCGTAGATCAGTGCAAAAATAATAAGCGGAAGAACTGAATCGTTGATCGGAACACCGGAGATGGGGTCGCCTCCGGGTCCGGGACGAATTCCGCCACCGCCTCCACCTGGTGGTGGTGGTGGTGGCATTTGTGCCATTAAAGTTGTGGTGAATGAAAAGGCAATCAGGGTATATATTGCTAACAGCCTGAATATTCTTGTCATATCTGTATAGTTACATCAGAGAATATTTTTAGTCTAACTGTTTATAAAAGCACAACTTTACGTGATATGATCGTCCCGCAGGTTGCGATCTTTACGATGTACATGCCGGCGGGTAATAACCTGGTATATTCTATTCCCGGTTGCATTTGCAGGGTGGTCATCAGCTGACCGGTCATATTATAGACATAGTAAGTACCTTCATAGTTGCCTGCGTCATTAAGCACAATTTTTCCGTTATCACCATATGTGAATATGTTTATTGATTTTTGTCCACCTATTCCTACCGGATATGCAAAGCGGACGCGGAAACGGTTTATGGGATCGCCGGGTGCGGCTTCAAAGGAATATACCGTATCAGTACGCAAATTTGTAGTTACATCCAGTTTAAGGTCGTCCAGGAAAATGGGAACCGAAGGATCAAATGAGTTCATACCGTCGGCTGTGATTGTATAGGTGGAATCGGCGCCTACCTTGAGTCCCATCAAAACGATCGGATCCGATTCAACCGAAGGGAGGGCGTTGATTGCAAGCGAGTCGCCGGGAATAATGCTGAACAATTGGGGTGCCGTTGTCAATCCCCAGAGCTTTTGTGCATCGTACTCGCTGTCAAAACCGGAGGTTGCGCCGGGTGTAAACTGGATGTAGGTGTTATCATGTAAATTATTCCCCGCAATATAAAGATGCAACAGGTCAGGCACAACATCTTTGTATAATGAATGATTGTTGTGTACTCTTGCAGCCCATGGTAAAGTTTCTGAAACTGATGGGGTACTGGCGCTTGTAACGTGCACAAAAAATCCGCTCTGTGCAGGAATAATATTATTTATAACAGAAGTACCAGCTAAATAACTGCCCTGATCCCAAATATCAATTTGATCATCTATTTTTCCTGACCAATTAGAGTAATGAGAATAAATATAACCCCAATCAATAGCCGATGAATAAGGATTTCCGATCAGGTTCCAGCCTGATTCACTTTGACTAGCGGTATAGGTCAGGGTTTGTGGAACCCCGTCAGGATTGAGTGTTCCTGAAAATGTAGCGGTCTGGTTGGGAATGGCCGGATCTATCCATACTGAATAGCCAGTGCCGGGGTTCATAGGATTGTAATAATACTGGTTAACCCATGCCCCCCCAGGTTCATTATAGGAATACATAAATATATTGTTCCAGTACATGCTGGAAAACACATTGCCAATTGTTGTGGATTCCACCGGGGAAGAAATAAAATGATCGTTCCATGAAGCGGTCCCGTGTATCATCAACCTGTAGATGGTCCCTGAAGGGTGTTCCGGAGCCGTAGATGAGGGAGCCTCCGTTTTTTATTATAAGACCAGAAGTTCCGGTATTATTATTAGTGAGTGCGCCCGTAACGGTAAGGTACTGGCTGGAATCGAGGGTAACAGAACCACCTGTAGCTATTGTCATGTTATTATTGCAAACAGTAACAGCAGATGATGGTGCATTTAAAGTAACTGCAGAGCTGCCGCCTACAGAAAGATTATAAAACGTTGTTGCTGTAGTTCCACCAATGGTTTGTGCACCTGTCCCATTGAATGTAACTGTACTGTTATTTGCAGTAAATGTACCCTGATTTGTCCAGTTTCCCTTTATAGTCAAAGCATAACTTCCTGTAATGTTTAATGCTGCACCGCTGTTGATCGTTATATTCCGACATACTCCTCCGGTAGAACCTATTGCAGGCTGGTTTGCAACGGCTGGAATGATTACATCTGTAGTCGCGGAAGGTATCCCTCCACACCAATTGGTGGTGGTATTCCAATCTGTACCCACATCCCCCAACCAGGTTCCTGCTGTACATGAAGGATTAGTAACATTTAAGATACCTGTTGCCGCTGCGAAAAATGTTGGGTCTATATAAATAGCTGGGGAACCCATTCCTCCAAAAGATCCACTGGGTTGGCCGGCTCCACCAAGAGTCAGTGTATTTGCTGTAGAGTGTATAGGTGCCAAGATTTGCAACCACACCAGTGTTGATTGCGAGTGCTCCGGCGACAGTGATCGCTGCAGCCAAGGTTTTTGTTGCTGCTCCACTAAAAGTAAGGTTTTGATAAGAAAGAGAAGCAGAAACTGTTTGATTTATGCCACTAACATATCCGACTGTACTTCCTGCTGCTAAAGAAAAACTTGCCCAACCTGGCATGGCTGTTGACCCAATATTATATGATCCCCCGGCCCCCATTGTCAAACTATTTCCTGATCCAGAGTTATTGTATAACCACCATCATTAAAAGTGCTGTTAATGGTAAGACCTTTAATTGTTGTTCCGATACCTAATGTAGTAGTTGAACCTAAAGCAATTGTCACATTATTAAATGTAGTACTTGAAGTGCCATCAATTGTCTGACCCGATCCATTAAAGGTAACAGTACTGGTATTGGCTATGTAAGTTCCGGAATTATTGAAATTCCCTGCAATATTAACTGCTGCAGCACCAGAAGCTGTAAGTGCACCACCACTAATGATTGTAACATTACTTCCAAATGAAAGATTGGCCGCCTTTGTTTCGGTTATTGCACCGCCATTGTAAATAGTCACATCACCAGTAAATGTTTTGGTTCCTGTTGCAGATGTGATACTTAAAGTGCCGCTTGTGCCTCCACCAACTGTTGTTGTCCCGTTAACATTCAGACTATAGCCTGCGGCGGTGAATGTCGTACCGTCACCTATACCAAGATTGCCGTTGATCGTAAAATTTTCCGTAAGTGAAGTGTTAGCTGTACCACTAAGCGTGAGATTACCAAGTACCGGGGCGATTCCGGCTGGCAAGGTTTTTTTTCCTGACCCTGAAAGCGTAAGATTAAAATATGAAGTATCCTTAACAGTTTGTGCACCGCTGGCATTATAGTTTACAGTATTACCGGAGGCAGTGGCTATAAGCGTTGCGATGCCTGAAGTTCCACCAATATTAAGGGTTGCGTTTGCCAACTGAGTAAATCCGCCTGTTCCTGATAATGCCGTTGTATCAGTTATAGTGCTGGAGTTAGTAAGCATCCCGGAACTCGGAATCTTTAATGTACCGACTATTAATGTTCCCGTGTTTGTATAAGTTCCCGAGAATGTAGCAGTTGGAATACTAATAGCAACAGTACCGCCAATTGTTTTGGTTGTACCAGAAAATGTATGTGCTTTTATACTGGCAGTGTAGGTCCCATAATTAGATAAATTTCCGGCAAAACCAACTGTTGTACTATCACTTTCGGTTAATGTACCACCAGAATAGATTGTAACATCTGACCCAAATGAAAGCTTTGCAGATGCATTTTCGGTTATAGAAGCGCCATTGTTTATTATAACAGCACCAGTAAATGTTTTGGTTCCTGTTGCTGATGAAATACTTAAAGTGCCGCTCGTTCCCCCGCCAATTGTTGTTGTTCCCGCAACAGAAAGAGCATAGCCAGCCACTGTAAATGTAGTACCATCACCCAGATTTAGATTTCCATTAATTGTAAAAGCCTCAACAGTTGTCGTAGTTGCTGTTCCGTTAAGTGTAAGATTACCAAGTATCGGGCTAGAACCTGCCGACAATGTTTTTATCCCTGATCCTGAAAGTGTAAGATTATAATAGGAATATCCGGCAATTGTTTGAGCTGATCCATTGCAATTTACTGTTCCATTACTTGCAGCAAATGTTCCGCCTGATCCAAGATCACCTCCTATATTAAGAATCCCTGCACCGGTAAATGTCAATTGGGCATGTGCAGAATTACTTCCTAAGAATGTAATATTGCCAGAGACATTTATTGTTCCCGTCGATACTGAGACGATACAATAACGTCCATTGCCAGTGACACCAGTAATATTAATGTTTGCTGCACTTAATGTTCCTGTTCCCACGGAAATGGTATTTGTACAATTTGCTGTTGGTCCATTCATAGCTAAAGTGCCACCCACTGTAAGTGTATATGCACCGGCAAAAGTAATACCATTGTTTGCAGCTGGTGCATTAATAGTCAAGCTATTGCACACTGCCCCTGTGGCACTGATCGTAATCACGTCACCGGTAGCAATGATAACATCGTCAGTTGATGTGGGAACCTGAGCCGGAGACCATGAACCTGCAACGTTCCAGTTCCCGGTCGCCACGTTACTGGTTATTATTGTTGCTTTTACGTCAAAATTTACTAAAAAAACAAAAAAGAAAGCGACGATGGTTACTCTCAACATTTTGACTGGTAAATTTGTTTCCATTTCTTACTTTGTTTCGGAATCACGGGTATTATATTTTCCGCCTTCGGCGGGATTGACTGCCTGACGGCAGTCAGGTTCGACTATACTTTTTGCTTCGCTTTGCTTGCAAAAAGCAAGTCTTACGAATAAGCCAAGCCTGAACCTGCAATCTTAAGATTATAAAAACAGACAAAAAAAGCGAACACCCACTCCTTTCGATCTTTTTAAAATGTCCATGTCAGCCAGCAAAAAGTCAGTAAGTTAAAATCCTTACATATTTATTTTTTCAAATATATTACAAAATTTTTAAACTTTATCACAATTGTACAAATTTTTTAATAATCCATTACATCCGCCTACATAAGTCAATCATAATTAATAGTTACTTAATACCTGGCACCTCTTTATTCTTCTTTTCTCTTCAGTTGCTATTCATCAATCATTCCAGCCAATCCTTTTTGTGATCGGGTCGTCCAATTACTTTTTCACCTTACATTTCCAAGACCCAATATTAATCACGGGTATAATACCTTCCGGCTTTGTCGGGAATGACTGCATGACGGCAGTCAGGTTCGACTAACAAATTTTTATTCACTGCGTTATTAAAATTGGTTGTTCTCAATAATGCCTACCCAGATTTTTCCAAATCCCAATGAATTATCTTTTTCGGGCTAAAGCCCGTAATTACCAGGTTCTCAATACCCCCCAGGCTAAAGGCTGGGGGTAATTTATGTGTTTCATTTAAGGTAAGCATTATTACGATGAATTTTAAAATTGAAGTTTCACGAAAAAAAAATGAGTAATGATCATTTGACCATTACTCATTATGATCTTCCCTGGAAGGAAGTAGTTCAAATATCTTTATGCAGATCTCCTAAGCTGCCTAAGCTGGTAAATTTTTATCCCGGCATATACCAAGGCAATTATCACAATCGGCAGAATTGAATCGCTAACAGAAGAACCTAGCGGGCCAAGACCAAGGGGGTCGTAGTTCCAAACTCCAGGATCATTCATTCCTTCACCACCCGGGGGTGATGGTTGTGCCATCAGAGTAACAGGAAAGGCACAAGTAAACAAAACGATTATTATGTATAGCCTGGATATTCTTTTCATTTTTGTAATATTTCTAAATGGTATGTTTTTAATATGCTAATTTATTTATAACAGGACAACTTTACGCGTGATGATCGTACCACCGGTCACAGCCTTTACGATATACATACCTGCCGGCAGATCAGTGATGTATTGTTTTCCCGGCTGCATCCGCAAAGTGGCCATCAGCACGCCCGTGGTATTGTAAACATAATAAGTTCCTTCGTAATTACCTTCATTATTGAGAACGATATTGCCCTGTACTGCGTAAACGAAAATGTTTATTGTTTTCAGCCCGCTGATCCCTGCTGCAGAATTAAAACGCACACGGAAGCGGTTTGCGGAATCGCCCGGCGCTGCCATAAAAGAATAGACAGGATTGTCACGAAGGTCAATAGATGTGCCTAGTTTAAGGTCGTCGAGATGAATAGGTACGGAAGGATCAAAACTATCCATTCCATCCGCTGTAATGGTATAAATTGTATCAGCCCCGACTTTGAGCCCGATAGATACATCAGGATTTGATTCAATCGAAGGCAGGGCATTGATTGATAGCACATATCCGGGGATGATGCTGTAAAGTTGCGGCGCAGCGCTACCACCCCAGAGTTTATATGCATCATATTGGGTGTCGAAATCTGCCGTAGCATCGGGATTAAATTGAATATAAGTATTGTCAGCGAATCTATTTCTTGTGATTCCAAGGTGCAGTGTGTTGGGAACAGTTTCCTCTTCCTTATACAACTCTGTGCTCCCGTTTACCCTTGCCGCCCAAGGTATGGTGATTGCCGCTGATCCGGTAGAAGTCCTATGAACAAAGAAACCACTTTGTGCAGGAATGGTTGAATAAAGAGGGTAGGTAGAACCATTTGAAGAATAATAATTTTGAATTGTTCCACCCCAGATATAGAAACTTCCGTCCACACCACTGTGCCATGTGCCACTGCCATAATCCCAAGAAATACCCGATGTATATGGATTCCCTAAAAGGTTCCACCCAGAAGTCAAGTAACCCCAACCTTGGTTTGGTGAATGAGGTGTATTGGTCACCGTCTGTGTAACACCATCAGGATTGAATGTACCTGAAAATGTTGCGGTCTTCCAGGGGCCAAGTGTATCTGCAAAGGCCATTGAATACCCTGCACCTGGTACAAATGAATCGTAATAATACTCGCTAACCCAGCCAGCTGTAGTATCATTGAACCATGAAGGTTCATAATATCTTAGTCCCCATATATTATATCCATCATTATATGGGGAGAATACATTGCCAAAGGTTGTTGATGTTACAGGTGACGAAAGGAAGTGATCAGTAGTATTACCTAACATGCCAGGGATAATATATAAGCTTCGTTTAACAGTTCCCGCAGGTGTTCCGTGCTGATAGATCAGTGAGCCCCCGTCATTTATGACGAGTCCTGAGGTGCCTGCATTATTTGTCAGTGTGCTATCCACTAACAATTCATTATTGGAATTGATTACAAAGCATCCACTATTGATCGTGAAATCATATTTGCATTCATTAAAAACGTTAGGTTCATTTAAAGTAACCGTGTTATTGGAAGCTGATCCTGTATTGGCTATAGTAACCTGATAAAATGTAATGGGTGACCCCCCAGCTATGGATTGAGCTTCTGATCCATTAAAATATACTGTACTGCCACCTGGATTAAATGTGCCGGCGCAGTTGAAATCACCTTTGAGATTCAAGGTGCTGCTGGTGACATTTAATGTCTCATTTACAATTATGGTCAAATCCCCGTTTATTGTTGTCGGGTTATTTTCTAAATAAGTTGTACCACTTATAATCAAATTATTAAAGGTCGACATTCCGGGCGCACCAGGTGGAATCATATTAAAACTGCCATTAAGTACAACAGTACCTGATCCCGGCGTCAAAGTTCCGGCGCTATATGCAAACCCCTGACAGGTAAGTGTTCCTCCGCTTGTCATGTCAATAACGCCAGGGCTGCTATTCCCGATAGTCACTGTCCCATAAACTATCAATGCGGCATTACTGGTGCCAAAGACTAAAGTACCTGCACTGCTACTATTATTATTGCCAAGTTTTAAACATGCGCATGCATCAGTCCCATTTTCAGTAACTGTTATTCCTGAATTAATGACAGCGGTATCACCTGCTACAGGCCAAGGTAAACTTGGGCTCCCATTAGGAGTCAATGACCAGATGGGGTTCTCCCAATAATAACTTAAAACTGCATAATAAGTGGTTGCTTTAGAACTAAGAGTCATCAAAACCAGCAGAACTAAAGTAACGAGGCTTACTCTTAAAATTTTAACAAGTAAATGTGTTTCCATATTTTCCAGTTAGATGCGTTTGATGAGCTTTTATTTTACCCTTCAGAAAAATATTTGTTTCACGTCCGCCGTTCAATATTTTTCAAATGTAAGGCGAAATTTCTAAAACTGATAACAAATATATAAAATTATTTTTAAATCCATTCATTCTACCACACGCACATCCTTCCCTCCTGGAAATTGGCAAGATTTGTTTATCCATGAAGAGAATGGTTGATAATTTACATATTACCAGATGATTATGTGTACCTGCCTGAAACAGGTTGATTTTACGAACCTGTACCCGGCGACGACCCTCTAGAGTATACACCGGGTATATTCAGGGTATAGTTAGATTATAGAACGCTTATAGAACTCCTATAGAACGCTTATAGAACGCTTATAGAACGCCTATAGGAAGAATTTGTAAATGGCTTATGATGAAATATTTGTGCAAGAGAAAAATATCATGTGCCTGATGGTAAATATGTTACCTTGCTACCGTGTGACTGTGTGATCTTGTTACCAAGACCCCCTGTCAGTCATTCTCAGAACATAAAATTAAACCCAACATTAACCCCTGTATAGAAATCATGTGAGATGCCGTATCTGCCGTTGGCATCAACAAACCGCCATGAATATTTGTTAAGGTCGGTAATGTCGAAGAGTGTAGATTCGCCGATGACGATCATGAAATGGTCGAATGGAACAAGTTCAACTCCAAAGTCAAACCTGGCTGAACCATCTGCCCCGTTGTAACGGTCCCTGATGTCATGTTTTGAAACGTCGATCGTGCCATGATCTGAACTCTCCAAAGGCGGGGCATCCACACCATTGCGTAAATAGGTCTGTGTAGCTGACAGCAATATTCCAAGCTCAGGTCCTGCCGCCAGATAAAATTTTACAATTCCGCAGGTTGTCCTGTATTTTAACAACAGGGGTAAAACAAGGTAGTTGAGTTTAATGTTCCTTGAAACAGGCAGGTCATACTGGGTACCTGTATATTTCTGGCCCATAAAAGCAATCCCCAGTTCCGCTTTAAATCCAAAGTGTTTACTATATTCCAATCCAAGGTTGAAATTACCTGCAAAACCGGGGGTAAATACGGAGGTCAGTTTCGGTTCGGTATAGGTGTTCTGGTTTATGATCCAGGTGGAATTAAAATTCCCTCCCACGCCGATATACCATAAGGGCCTGGAGAATGATGGTTGTGCCAGGTCTGGTGATGGCAGTGCCTGAAACAGTGGTTGCGGTGTTTTAATTTGTGCCGGATCATTTGTCTGAGCCAGTGAAGGCAATCCTGCAAGGAGGAGCAGCAAGATGGTGAGGGTGTAAATTTTTTTCATAAACATCAAGGTTTAAAGAATACAATCCTTATGATATTGTCCTGTTATAACAATATTCCAATGATATTCCGGTTAACAGAAAGTAAATTCTAAAAAATTGGGTTTTTGTAGCTAATCACAAATATAAGAACATTTTTAAGTTTTAGATATATATTTTACATTTTTCTTAAAAAAGTTGATTTTATTCTTATGGAAATCAGGTAACTCTTCCTTATCACGGGTATAAACCGCAGGGTAAGCCCTTTGAATCTCACAAAATAAAACGGAGCTCTTTAAATATTTCCCTATCTTTGTTCAAGCACGCCGATCTTATCAGTTTTATAAAGTTTTGGGAAAGTGATTTCAGCCTATGGAATATCCGCTGGTATCAATCATCACAGTAAACTACAATCACCCCGAGGTGACGTGTGACCTGCTTGATTCCCTGCGGCAACTCACTTACCCCTCTGTCGAGGTCATTGTTGTGGATAACGCATCTCCGAATGATGATCCTTCTGTTATTCCCCGTTCATTCCCAGGAGTTCATTTTATTCAAAGCAAAGAGAACCTGGGGTTTGCAGGCGGGAATAACCTTGGGGTCCGCATTGCAAAAGGGAAATATGTCTTATTCCTGAATAACGACACTGTAGTTGATCCCGGGTTCCTTGAGCCGCTGGTCGCCAAGTTTGAGGGTGACCTTTTTGCCGGAGCTGCCAGTCCGAAAATAAAATTCTTTCACAGGGCCGATACCCTTCAGTTCACGGGTTATTCCCCTTTAAACCCTTATACCATCAGGAACAAAGGCTATGGTCATGGCGTTAAGGATACGGGGCAGTTCGACAGGGATGCCGAGACAAACTTTGTACATGGCGCTGCCATGATGGTCCCGATGGAAGTCATACATAAGGTTGGATTGATGGCCGAATGTTATTTCCTTTATTACGAGGAGCTGGATTGGGGGACAAGGATCAAGAATGCGGGGTACAGGCTCTGGTACATTCATAATTCTGTTGTATTGCATAAAGAATCGATCACTGCGGGAAAAATGAGTCCGCTGAAGATCTATTACATGAACCGTGCGCGGCTGACCTATCTCAGGAGGAATATAAAAGGAATTACTTTTGTGGTCGCTCTTTTTTACCAGCTTTTTGTATCGATCCCGAAGAATGCCATGAAATTCCTGGTGAAAGGAGAACCCGGTCATTTCAAAGCCTATCACAAAGCCCTGATGTGGCATGTAAAGCATATGTTCTCCAAAGAGATCCATTCGAATCCTACATTTTAAAAGAGATATCAGCAGATGAGCCAGGCATTCCTTACTTTTTATTTGATCCTCCAGATCCTGTTCCTGGCAGGCCTGGGGTTGCCGGTCCTCTATATATTCCTGTTCTCATTCGCCGGATTATTTTACCGGCAGCGGACTTTCCAGCAGCAGCAGGCATGGAGGAAGATCGCAGTGCTGATCCCAGGCTACAAGGAAGACGCTGTGATACGGGAGGCGGCGGGCAACGCACTTTTGCAGGATTATCCGAAAGAGTATTTCGATGTGGTTGTCATTGCCGATTCATTTCAGCAGGAGACCCTTGATCATTTAAGAACGCTTGCAATAAAGGTAATAGAAGTCAAATTTGATAACAGCACCAAGTCAAAAGCCCTGAACAAGGCGATGGAGCAGCTTGCAGAGCAGTATGATATTGCTGTCATCCTTGATGCGGATAACCTGATGGCCCCGGATTTCCTGTACAAGGTCAATGCATCTTTCGGGCAGGGATCCATCGCCGTGCAGGGCCACAGGACGGCAAAAAACTTGGATACTTCACTTGCTGTCCTGGATGCTGCCAGCGAAGAGATCAACAACCATATCTTCCGTAAAGGCCACCGTGTGCTGGGGTTATCCTCTGCCATCATCGGTTCAGGCATGGCTTTCAGGTATGATCTTTTCAGGGACCTGATGGGGACAGTAACTGCTGTCGGTGGTTTCGACAAGGAGATCGAATTAAAGTTACTGAAAGAGGGGCACACCATCGAGTACCTGGATGATGCCTATGTGTATGATGAGAAGGTACAGAAGGCGGATGTATTTTCAAACCAGCGGCGGCGCTGGTTGTCTGCACAGTTCATTTATTTCAGGAGGGATCTCTTCTCTTCCCTGAAAGCGCTGATCACAAAAGGAAATATCGATTATTTTGATAAAGCGGTTCAGTTCATTCAGCCTCCGCGTGTACTTTTGCTTGGGATGGTCATTGTTATGGGGATCGTTTTTTTCCTCCTTAACCAGATCATGGATATTCCACTGATCTATAATTACTTGTGGACGGGGATCCTCCTGACGTGTATCCTGGCTTTCTTATTTTCACTCCCGGCCAGGATGTACAACAGGAAGACCTTTAAAGCGCTGGCTTCATTGCCGAAAGGCATGTACCTGATGGCAGGATCATTATTCAAGATCAAAGGGGCAAACAAGCAATTCATTCATACAAAACATGGTGAAAGTCGATAGGTCTATGAAAATCGGGATTGAAGGACAACGGTTGTTCCGCAGTAAAAAACATGGGATGGACATGGTGGCCCTTGAATTGATCAGGAACCTCCAGGAGATCGATCATGAGAATGAATACGTGGTCTATGTTCATCCTGATGAAGACAGGACCGTTCTCAGGGAAACGGCGAATTTCAGGATTGTCGAACTGGGCGGTGGGTTTTATCCACTGTGGGAACAGGTTGCGCTTCCCCATGCTGCTAAAAAGGATCATTGCGACCTTCTTCATTGTACCAGCAATACTGCCCCGGTAAATAGTTCCATTCCACTTATCATCACCCTGCACGACATTATCTACCTGGAAAGCAACTATGCCCGGATCCTCAGCGGGTCAGGCACGGCCTATCAGAAGTCCGGCAATGTTTACCGCCGGATGGTGGTTCCACGGATCGTGAAAAAGAGCGCTGCCATTATCACTGTTTCAGACTATGAAAAAAACAGGATCGGCGAGTTTTTCGGAATGAAGGATGATCCCAGGCTGAAAGCCGTGTATAACGGGGTTGGCGCACATTTTAAGCCTGTCACGGAATCCTCAGAACTTTCGAGAGTCAAGGATCTGTACAAGCTGCCCGGCAGGTTCTTCTTTTTTCTTGGGAATACGGATCCCAAGAAAAATACCAAAGGCACGCTTAAAGCCTATTCTGATTTTGTAAAGCAGACCGGCAGTGACATTCAACTGGTGATGCTCGATTATGACCGGGAAGAGCTCGGGAAACTGCTTGATCAGATCAGCGACCCTTCAATCATGGAAAGGATCATCCTTACAGGATATGTCAAAAACACCGATCTGCCGGCCATTTACAGTCAGTGTGCACTCTTTCTCTACCCTTCGCTCCGTGAGAGTTTCGGGATCCCCATCCTGGAAGCGATGTCCTGCGGTGCACCGGTGATCACCTCCTCCACTTCTTCCATGCCTGAAATAGCCGGTGATGCAGCATTCATGGTTGATCCGTACAAACCGGATGAGATCACGGCTGCCATGGTCAGGCTTACCAATGACGAAACCTTAAAGAAAGAGCTGGTCAGGAGGGGAACTGTGCAGGCAGGAAAATTCTCATGGCGGAGGATGGCAGAAAATGTACTAACAATTTACCAGGAGATTGGTGCACGAAAACATTGAAATTATGACAGGATTAAAGATCACTTTCTGGATATTGCTCTTCATCGTCTTTTATGCATACCTCGGGTATGGTATCCTATTGTACCTCCTGGTCCGGCTGAAACGGTTGTTCAGAAGCTCAAAACGAAAAGAGCCTGGCACCTACGAACCGGATGTGACGTTGTTTATCGCCGCGTACAATGAATGTGATTATGTGGCAGGGAAGGTAAAAAATTCGCTGGAACTTGATTATCCCCGTGAGAAACTGCATATGATGTGGATCACCGATGGTTCTGATGACGGGACGCCTGATCTGCTGAAACAATATGAAGGGCTGGAGGTAACTCATCTTCCGGAGCGGAATGGCAAGATCGGTGCAATGAACAGGGGAATGAAGCTGGTAAGGACACCCATCGTCATATTTTCAGATGCAAACACAATGCTGGGGAGGGAGTCGGTCAGGCGGATCGTAAGACTTTTCAGCGATCCGAAAGTAGGATGTGTATCGGGAGAGAAGCGGATCATAAGCAAGGATAAGGATACTGCTGCCGGTGCGGGGGAAGGATTATACTGGAAATATGAGTCGGCACTGAAAAGGTGGGATGCCGAGCTTTATTCAGTAGTGGGGGCTGCCGGTGAATTGTTTGCCATCCGGACAGAATTATACGAGGAGGTGGAAGGCGATACATTGCTTGACGATTTCATGATCTCCCTCAGGGTTGCCCAGAGGGGCTATGTGATCCAGTATGATCCGGAGGCATATGCCATCGAGCATGCCTCCGCAAATGTGAGGGAAGAGCTTAAGCGAAAGATCAGGATCTCGGCAGGAGGCATACAGTCGATCATTCGTTTGCGATCGCTGCTTAATATTTTCAGGTACGGGGTTTTATCTTTTCAATATATCTCACATCGTGTGCTGCGATGGACGCTGGCGCCACTTTCATTGTTGCTGATGCTGATAACAGGTTTTATCCTTGCGCTGGATGAGGGCTTATTCAATTTCGGATTGTACAGCGTTATTTTCTGGCTGCAGGTGGCATTTTACCTGGCGGCCTTAATGGGATGGTACTTTGAAAACAGGTCGGTCAGGGTCAAGGTGTTGTTCGTCCCTTACTATTTCTTCATCATGAACCTCTCTGTATTCCTTGGATTTAAAAGGTATCTCAGCCGTGCACAATCGGTGAACTGGGAAAGGGTAAAACGGGGAAGCTGATGAGAATTTAGCGGGTAGTATCGATCCCAATGCAGAAATAATCAAAACCTTTGGCTTTCATTTCCGTCCTGTCATAGATGTTCCTGCCGTCAAAGACCGCAGCCGTTCTCAATAACTTTTTGATGACATTGAAGTTCGGGAATCTGAATTCCGGCCATTCTGTTACGAGTACCAGGCAGTCGGCATCGATCAGTACATCGTATTGATCTTCTGCATAGGTTATCTTGTCGTCAAGAATTCTCCTGGCCTCATTCATGGATACGGGATCATATGCCTTGACATGGGCGCCTGCGCCGATGAACCTGTCGATCAGTACAAGTGAGGGAGCTTCACGCATATCATCCGTCAAAGGCTTGAAAGATAAGCCCCAGAACCCAATTGTTTTTCCTTTAAGATCCCCTTTAAAGTATTTATTGACCTTATGGAAAAGTATCGATTTCTGGTCTTCATTGACGGCTTCAACTGATCTTAACACCCGGAGGTCATAGTTGTATGCGGCGGCAGTGCGAACCAGCGCTTTTACGTCTTTAGGGAAACATGAACCGCCATAGCCTATGCCGGGATAGATAAATTTCTGTCCGATCCTGGAATCCGATCCGATCCCTTTTCTCACCATATTGATATCAGCGCCTACAATTTCACAAAGGTTGGCGATCTCGTTCATAAAGCTTATCTTGGTTGCAAGCATTGAGTTGGCGGCATACTTGGTCATTTCGGCGGAGGTGATATCCATAAAAATTACCGGGTGGCCGTTCAGGGTGAATGGTTTATACAAGCTTTTCATCAGTTCTTCAGCCCGTTCGGAGTCGAGACCGACAACAATCCTGTCGGGTTTCAGGAAATCATCAATTGCTGCACCCTCTTTGAGAAACTCAGGGTTAGAGGCAACATCAAATTCAATAGCGGCATTGCGTTTATTCAGTTCTTCCTGAACAGCTGATCTTACCTTACTTGCAGTTCCAACAGGAACAGTGCTTTTGGTCACGATCAGGAGGTAGTCTTTCATGAACCTGCCGCAATCTGCGGCAACTCCAAGAACGTACTTCAGATCGGCACTGCCATCTTCATCCGGAGGTGTGCCTACAGCGATGAACACAACTTCGGAATCAACAAGTGTTTCTGCAATATTTGTGGAAAAATGCAGCCGGTCTTTTTTCTGGTTACGATGGACCATTTCTTCAAGTCCCGGCTCGAAAATGGGGATAATCCCGTTATTAAGTTTCCCGATCTTTTGCTGGTCGATGTCCACGCAGGTAACATCGATCCCTACTTCTGAAAAGCAGGCTCCAGTTACCAGTCCAACATAGCCGCTGCCAACGATAGTGATTTTCATGTTTCTGAGTTTTTTTTGGGTTGCAAATATAAATATTATTCCCGGGCTAAATCAAACAAAGATTCGTGGTCCGGGATGGATTTACTTTTTTGATGTGCCCGGCGATTCCTCACTTTACCCCTCCAGGTAAGACAAGTCACCTCATCCCCTGCCCCTTCTCCTGAAGGAGAAGGGAAGTTCTTACTGAAATCAGGGGTATGAACCCCAGGGCAAGCCCCGGGGTAATTCATAATCGTTCCAGAACATCAAATAATGAAATATCCCAGAGATGCCTTGCCAGGCAAAAAAAAAGACCACCAGATACTGATGGTCTTTTACAAAAATAACAACGCCGCAAACCAAACTTACATCTCTTAAAGCTCTTTTTTTACTTTTACGGCTGTACTGGAAAAAATATGTAGCTATATTCCCGATTGCAATAGTACAATATTATTCTATGAAAGGCAAGTTTTTCTTTATTTATTTACATGAAACATCATTCAAAGCCCATGAACCGGGCAAAAGAATGTTGTGAACGATGGAATCCAGGCTACTCTAAACTGCATTTTTAAGGAGGATATAAATTGGTAATTTGTTAGGGAAAAAAAACCTAATTATTTTACTGATCCGAAGGAAAATCTATCACCAATCACACTCTTATTTAACACCCAGAACTTAACATTAATGTTTTTTCCCCATACATCATCTTTCCAATCTGCCGGAATATTATTTTCGCATTACCGAATGAAGAAATGCTTTCATGTCATTCCAGGCAACGACACTATTCCTATACCAACAGCTTGTTCAAATGTTTATTGTGTCTATTCAGGATATTTTCGACTGCCATCCTTGTAACATTTGTAAATTATTTTCGTCTTTATACACTATTACCTGAAAAGAGTTGTTTTGATCTTTCAGGGATCAATGCCGGTTTTATTTTAACAACTTAAGTTTTTGCATATGACATGAGGAATACTCCCTGCCTTAAGGTTGGCAGGTTTTAACCTTAAAAACTGAAATATGAAAAAATTAACAATCATGTTAATATGCTGGGTAAGTTCCCTGGCTGTATTTGCCCAGGATACAGTGACAACCAATACAACATCCAGAAGTACAAATGAGATCCATACGATCTTTGGGAACAGGACAGGAAAGTGTCAGATCTCTCATGGGTTTTTCATTGAACTCAATGGGGGATATTCAATGTTCGGAAGCAAGAGTGTTTTTCTCCCCGGCATGAGTATGGGGGTCATTCTTGACCATCATTGGACAATTGGGGCTACAGGCAGTTTTATAGGGGATCCTCATGGATTGCACTATAATAACATTTATTATGATTCAGCAACTTCAAAGATGAATGGGGCATACCTGAATGGCGGCTATGGCGGGCTTTTACTTGAATATACCCTGATGCCAAGATCACGGGTACACCTTGTTTTTCCTTTGATGATCGGATTCGGATCTATGGATTACACCAGCTCATCCCGTCGTATTGACTCTATCGTTGTAAATAACTCATTCAAAGAATATCATCATGGTTACATCTCCAGGGATGTTTTCTTTGTTATAGAACCGGGGATAAGACTTGAGTTCAACATGGTCAAATCTTTGCGGCTGGGCGTGGGGATCAGTTATCGTTATTCCCCTGATTTTAAGCTCGAGAACACCTCTCCTGACTTGCTTAATCAATTCACAGCCAAACTGACCCTTCGTTTCGGAAAGTTTTAACGTACCTTACAAAGGAGAGAATTACCCAGGAATTCATATAATTCCTTAACGTCAGAAATATGAATTAAAAAGGCTGTCCTGAAAATCCGGGACAGCCTTTACATTTTACTGATCATTCAGGTTATAAACCATCATTTGTTATCTTCCATCCTGTGAAATGTGCCTGAGCCACTCCATTGTTCTTTCCCGTCCATCATCGAACTTACAGTCACATCCAACATGTTATCACTGGTAAACTGCAAATCAACTTTTCCGGCGATCTGCTTGCCATTTTCGGCACCATTGTATCGAATTACCAGGTGATCTGGTGATATCCATTCGCAAATCTGATCCTGGGTCATCCCTGTATTATCAACTGAAAAACAGTGCAACTTTTTATCCGAGCGGTCATATCCGAATAAATCAGAAGAGCGAATCTCCCCCATTGCAGGATGAATACCGCTTTCTTCCCAGTATGCTCCATTTCCACCTGCTACAGGCATGCATTTTACATTATAATCAAATTGGTAACTTTTATCACCCTCTGTTGAAGTCCACTTTGCCTGCCAGTTTCCATTAAATTTATTCAGGTTTATAATAGCATCGGGCATAGAAGGCGAACTTGCCTGTGCCCAGGCCCCGGCTATCATCATGACAGCAACCAGGGTCATCATCAGTTTTTGTATGTTTGATCGCATGATTGTTTCCTCCTTTATTGTTAGTGAGTATAATTGTTTACCGGTTCATTTGAATCTTACCGGTTAATCACACTGCAAATATACGTTAATTTGGACTGATTATGAATTAAATTTCCAATCACGGGTATGAACCCCAGGCAATTGCACTGATTCCCGGAGGGTTGAGCTTGTCAGATCATTTGCCTTCCGGCATGCAGGAAGAGAAAAATCCATCTGGAAGGAACCTGGTGTCAATGACCTCTCCTTCCCTGAACTTTTCAGGATTGAAAGTAGTGTTTGTTTTATCCTCGTAAGAAGAAAGCACCTTGAATTCTGTCCGGCGGTTTGCCTGGTGTTCTTCTTCAGTACATGGAACCCCGGTTTTGCATTTGTTAACGAGTTGTGTTTTCCCATAGCCATGTGCTGTTATCCTTGAAGGGTCAATCCCGGCAGAAACGATATACTGAACTGCAGATTCTGCGCGTCGTTGAGAAAGCCTGTTATTATAATCATCGGTTCCGCGACTGTCGGTGTGAGAACCCAGTTCAACGGTAATTGCATTCTCTTTCATGATCATTACCAGGTTATTCAGTGACGGTTCTGCATCTTTCCGTATGTTCCATTTATCAAAGTCATAATAGATGTTCTCTAATTTGAATTTCCGGTTTACTGCAAGTTTATCCAGGAGGAGGTCTCTTGGAATGGAAAGATCGGTCTGGGTCCGGGTTGCATCAAAAGAAAACGGCAGACAGTCGGCGATATATCCGTTCTGCATGGCTTTCACAAGGTATCGTGTGCCTTTTTTCACCGGGGTTTTAAAACACCCATTCGAATTTGCTTTAATAATGAGGACTTTTCCGGTTTCATTGTCGAGTAAAAAGACTGTTGCCCCGGGTACCGGTTCCCGTGTGGTTTTATCTTTCACACAACCGGAAACCGTCGGAGGCGGGGTCATTACAACCGGCAATTTTGGTTGTTCCACCGGAATACGTTTGAAACAATAGATGTCATCCGTGCCTTTGCCATCAGGACGGTTTGAGCAGAACAAACCTTTTCCCGTGTTTTTATATTCTGCAAAACCAAAATCATCATAAGATGAATTTATGGGCAGGCCGAGGTTCTTAGGGGTAGACCATTTCCCATCCACCATCCTGGAAACGAAAATATCCAATCCGCCGAATCCCGGATGACCGTCAGATGCAAAGTAGAGATCACCATTTTCTTCGATATAGGGGAACATCTCATTCCCGAAAGTGTTTATTACAGGTCCGAGATTCATTGGGCTACTCCATTTCCCACTTTCACGGGTACAGAAATAAATATCGGTGCCACCGTATCCTCCTTTCATATCTGAAACAAAATAGAGTGTGTTTCCATCATGTGAGAGGGCAGGATGACCTACAGAATATTCATTACTATTGAGGAAAAAGGGTTTGAGTTTTCCCCATTTTCCGTTTTTCCTTGTAGCATAAAAGATTTTCAGCAGATGTGTCGTGATCTTTTTATTGTCTGTTTTTCCTTTATCCTTATGGACGTATGTGCGGTTAAGGAAAATCTCAGTGAAGTCCTTATTAAAGGCAGCAGGTCCGTCGTGGTATGCCTGGTTAAGCAATCCGGGAGCAAGTGTTGGCGCTTTAAAATCGTTGAAATAGTCATCCGGGTAAGAAGGTTCTGCGCAGAACAGGTGAAGAAAGCCGTTCCCTGTCCAACCATATTTCTTTTCATCTAATGAATTGACGACCCTGTCGCTGGCGAAGATGATCCCATTGTCATAAAAAGCCGGTCCGAAATCGGATTGCTTTGAATTCAATGCCGATGCATTTTTAATTTCAAAGGCAGGCGGATTTGATTTCCATGCCATCGCGCTGTCGCAGAATGCAGCAAATATTTTCCCCCGATCGTCTTTCGATGATATCGAATCATAGTGAAGGAAGATGGATCTTGCCTTTTGGTATTCACCAACTGCGCGCAATGCCTGTCCATAATAATAAAAGTTCATGGGCTCAGTATTTCCTGAAATAAGGGTTTTGCCATACCAGGCTTTTGCATTCATCATGTCATTCTGTTTGCGATAGCATTCTGCCAGTAATTGAATAGCTTCATTTATTGTTTTGGAATCATTTTTATGAATGACCTTTTGAAGGATTGAAACTGCTTCCGAATAATTGAAAAGGTTCATTTGTTTTTTAGCCTCTTTTATCTGACCGAAGGTTGGAATAGTAATGACTATCGCAAGAAAGAGGACGAATAATGGTGTACACTTGTTCATATGCGGATCTGTTTAAAATTAAAAATACCTGGGTGTAAGCATACGGTTTTTGTTGAAGATATCAAAACAATATCCAAGATGGATCTCATGTGAGCCTTTGTTATATGATTGCAGCGAATTGAACCAGATATCATATGAATATCCAAAGATAAAGTTCTTTGTAATGTTGACTTCTACCAATAAGCCTACTGCTGCATCGGTACGGTATGAAGCTCCAAGTGTCAGGACATTAAAAATCATGAAACTCGCGTTCAGATCTGTCTGAAATGGTGCATTTTGTACATATTTACACAAAATTGATGGCAGGAACACTACATTTTCGCCAAAAGGAATTGCGCCACCTGCCATCCCATAAAATTGCCTGAGCAGTTTTGTATAGGTGTTATCTGAGTTAGTAGGAGATGTGCTGGCAATTATCATTTGGTTTTGTAACAAATGCAATGAAGATGCTCCAACGTAGAATTGGCTTCCATAATAATAGATCCCAAAATCAACATCAGGCACGGCTTTGTTCTTTACCTGGTTATTCAGTTCATAATCATTTAAATCCTTCGGAGTAAGCTCGCTCCAGTCGATGTCTTCATATTTGAAGCCGGCGGCCACCCCAAAGCATAACTTGGTGGTGGGGAATATGACCCGGTAGGCGAATGAGCCTTTCACTCCATAATTGACAGTCGGCCCAAGTTCATCGAGCATGGCATCGATACCCAGGCCAATATGCGGATTATTCAAGGGGGTATGTGCCGTAAAGGAAATTGTTCTCGGAGCTCCTGATATTCCCACCCACTGGATCCGGGTGAGCATATCCATAGAAAAGAGGTCCTGGCTTCCGGCGTACCCAGGGTCCAAGTGCAGCTTGTCGTACATATACTGGGTGAAAAGTGGATCCTGTTGTGCAAAGGATGCTGTGCCGGTTAACAGGAAGAGGAGGAGGATGAGCTTTTTCATATCGAATATTTTAAACATTAAAATCATTTTATCAAAGATATTAAAAGAATTCTTATTATTTTGAACTTCCCCGGATTAATATCCACCCGGTTCGGGATCCTCCGTTTTGGATCGTTATTATATAATAGTATGTACCATCTGGCAAAGGCTTACCCTGATAATTGTCACCTTTCCAGACCTCCGTAGTATTATTGTAATGGTCAAAGGAATTTACTTTATCTCCCCAGCGGTTAAAGATGAGCACCGTATTATCCGGGAATTCTTCAATTCCATCTATGATCCATCCATCATTGATCCCGTCGCCATTTGGTGTAATTACATTATGAATGATCAGCCAGCTGGCTGGTAACTGGGTACTGATGAAGATATAGACTTTAGTCGTATCGCAAACATCCGGATACTGGTTGTAACAAAGAATGTAACACAATGAATCGATCCCTGAAAAATCATGGTCAGGCGAGTAATTAATTGTATTATCGCTTAAAACATCAGCAAGTCCATGTTCAGGACCGCCACAGAGAGTGACACCAACTGTCAGGTTTTTCGAATAAATATCATTAGAAAGAATATTGACATTGATCGGGATATTCACTCCCGTGGTATCGCGGTCACGATTGGCAATGATCGCTTCAATTCCCTGGTTGATCAAGATCCTCACGCTATCGGTGTTTTGACAGCCTGTTAACACGTCTGTCACAGTCAGGATAAAAGTGACATTATCACCCAGTTTCACAGTTTGGGGATGATCAGTTGCGGCACCTATCAGTAATGATGCAGGTTGCCAGCTGAACGCATAAACGCCCGATCCTCCTGATGCCAGGCCAAGCAAAGTCGTAGAGGAATTCCGTGGAATAGTCTGGTCATTGCCCGCATTGACTGTGACCGGGTTGCTTATCACGATATTCATCTTGCTGGTTGCAGTTGCATCACTGCATCCACCGGTACCATGAATGGTCAGTGTCAGTGTGATGGTTCCTGATTCACCCGGTGCAGGCGTATAGGTTGGAGTGAGCGTTGTTGATCCTGTGAGAACGCCTGAGCCGTTCGTTGTCCAGAGGATTGAGCTATAATTCAGAGCTGTTGCGCCGGTGATGGCATAAGCTACTCCCGGGCAGACAGATCCATTCGGACCTGCATCTGCAACCGGGGTTCCCGTGAGGGTCAGGGTCATGTGAGAAGATGCAGATTCACATGGAGGAACCGGAGTAATGGTCATTGTCAGAACGACAGTTCCGGTAATGATATCCACCTGACTTGGAGTATATACAGGATTGACAAGATGAGGATCATTAAAGGTTCCTGTTCCACTTGTAGTCCATGTGACTGATTGATAATTTGAAGCTGAGGCATCAGATAATGTGAATGGAGCCCCGGCACAGCTGGATGTGTCAGGACCTGCATAAGCTACTGCAGATTTAGAGATTGTAAGGGTCATCTGATCGGAAACATCCGGACACGGTGCAATTGCTGTCACAGTAAGTATAAGAGTCACCTGGCCTGTTTCCCCTGTAGCAGGGTGGTAGACCGGGGTCAAAGTTGTGGCTCCAGTAAGTGTTCCCAATCCGTTATCGGTCCATAACAGTGAAGTATAGTTCTGAGCTGAGGCTCCCTGGATCATATATGGAGCTCCCTCACAAGCTGACTGATTCCCTCCTGCATAAGCAACAGCTTCTTTTGCAATGTTCAGGGTCATCGATGATGAAACGGAAGGACAAGGACTTGCGGCAGTTGCTGTCAGGGTAAGCACAACTCTCCCATTCATAACATCATTTGTGCCGGGGGTATAAATTGGATTAAGTATTGCGGGGTTATTGAATGTGCCTGATCCTGTTGTTGTCCATTCCAATGAAACAAAGTCAGAAGCCGTCGCTGCATTGAGTGCAACCGGTGATTGTCCGCAACTTGATTGATCAGGTCCTGCATAAACTACTGCTTTGGGATTAATGGTCAAAACCATAGAACTTACTGCATCCCCGCAGGGACTGATACCTATGACGGTTAATGTTAATGTAACATTGCCGACCTCATTAGTCGCAGGAATATAAGTAGGACTAAGTGTTGTGGAGTTGATCAAGGTCCCCTGTCCATTGGAAGTCCAGTACAGACCTGCATAGTTGGTTGCAGCTGCCCCGATAACAGTGTAATCCGAACCTTCGCAAATGGTTGCATCAGGTCCAGCATATGCTGTTGGTGCGGCAATTATCATCAGTGTCATTTGTGAACTGGCAGATCCACAAGGCACATTTCCAGTTACCGTAAGAGTCAATATAACGGAACCTGTTTCAGCTACTGCAGGGTAATAAGTAGGGGTAAGGGTTCCTGCATTAGTTAATGTACCTAATCCATTATCTGTCCACAAAAGCGAACTATAATTTTGAGCACTGGCTCCTGAAACAGTAAATGCCTGGTTCTGGCAAGTGGTTCCATTGGGTCCGGCATTTGCTACCGGTGCAAGTACAATAGTCAGTGTCATCGAGCTTGTGACAGATGTACAAGGAGGATTGCCAGTTGCCTGGAGTGTAAGAACAACGCTTCCGGATAAGATGTCAATTGCACTTGGTGTATAGATAGGATGCAGTACTGTCGGGTCAACAAATGTACCTGTTCCACTTGTGGTCCATAGCAATGAAATAAAGTTCGAGGCAGATGATCCCAGGACAGTAAAGGAGGAACCCTGGCAAACTGATGAATTAGGTCCAGCATTGGCAACCGGTGTTGGGACAATGTTCAATGTCATCTGTGATGTAGCATTTCCACAAGGAGGATTTCCATATGAGGTCATTGTCAGAATTACTGCACCCGTCTGTGCAGGTGCCGGGGTATAAACAGGATTCAATGTAGTAGCGTTTGTCAATGTTCCCGGCCCGGGGGCAGTCCACAAGATTGAAGTGTAGTTTTGTGCAGTGGCAGATGTCACCGTGAATGCAACTCCCTGGCAGGTGTTTGAATTTGGTCCAGCATTTGCAACCGGTGCTTTGTTAATAGTAAGGGTCATTGAACTGTTTGCACTTGTACATGGCGGGTTAGATGTTACCGTCATTGTTAAAGTAACCGTTCCGGCTAAAATATCTGCATTACCAGGAGTATAAACCGGATGCAATATTCCAGGATTACTGAAAGTGCCGGTTCCTGTGGTAGTCCAATTTATTGTAACCTGGTACTGTGCAGATGAACCATTTAACGTGTAAGCAGAACCCTGGCAGATAGTAGCGTTAGGTCCGGCATTTGCAATAGCCTGGCGTGTAATGCTAAGTGTCATCGGACTACTCGTGTTTGCACAGGGAGCATTGGCGACCAGGTTCAATGTTAACGTTACACTGCCTGAAGCAATATCTGCAGCACCCGGAGTATAAACCGGGTGAAGGATCGTTGCATTACTGAAGGTCCCTGTGCCGGATGACGTCCAGTTAATGCTCGCATAATATTGTGCCGTCGAATTGCTCAATGGATAGGTCGAGGTCTCACAGATCGTGGCATTCGGACCTGCATAAGCAATAGCCTGGCGGGTGATGCTGAGTGTCATCGAACTGGTCACATTATTACACGGGGTATTGGCATTGGCCTGGATCGTAAGTACCACACTTCCCGCTGCAATATCTGCAGGACTTGGAGTATAGACCGGGTGCAGGATTGTTGGATTGTTAAATGTCCCTGTGCCTGATGTAGTCCAGTTCAATGTTGAATAATATTGTGCCGTCGAATTACTTAGTGTATAGGTCGAAGTTTCACAAATTGTTGCATCCGGCCCTGCGCTTGCAACAGGCTGGCGTGAAATACTCAATGTCATCGGACTGCTGGTGTTTGCACAGGGAGCATTGGCAACCAAGTTTAATGTTAAAGTCACACTGCCTGATGCAATATCTGCTGCACTTGGAGTATAGACCGGGTGAAGGATCGTTGCATTACTGAAGGTCCCTGTACCGGATGTTGTCCAGTTGATACTTGAATAATACTGAGCTGTTGAATTACTCAATATATAAGTCGATGTCTCACAAATTGTGGCATTCGGACCTGCATAAGCAATGGCCTGACGCGTGATGCTGAGTGTCATTGAACTCGTTACATTATTACATGGTGCATTGGCATTGGCCTGGAGTGTAAGTACCACACTTCCCGCTGCAATATCCGCAGGACTTGGAGTATAGACCGGGTGCAGGATCGTTGGATTGTTAAATGTTCCTGTGCCTGATGTCGTCCAGTTCAATGATGAATAATATTGTGCCGTCGAATTGCTCAGGGTATAGGTCGAAGTTTCACAAATTGTTGCATTCGGCCCTGCGCTTGCAACAGGCTGGCGTGAAATACTCAATGTCATCGGACTGCTGGTGTTCGAACATGGAGAGTTGGCAACCAGGTTTAGTGTCAATATTACACTGCCTGATGCGATATCCGCTGCACTCGGAGTATAGACCGGGTGCAGTATGGTTGCATTACTGAAGGACCCTGTGCCGGATGTCGTCCAGTTAATGCTTGCATAATATTGTGCTGTCGAATTGCTCAGTGTATAGGTCGATGCTTCACAGATCGTGGCATTCGGTCCTGCATAAGCAATAGCCTGGCGGGTGATGCTGAGTGTCATCGAACTGGTCACATTATTACACGGTGCATTGGCATTGGCCTGGAGTGTGAGTATTACACTTCCTGCTGCAATATCTGCAAGACTTGGTGTGTAAATCGGATGCAGGATTGCTGCATTATTGAATGTCCCTGTGCCTGATGTAGTCCAGTTCAATGTTGAATAATATTGTGCCGTTGAATTACTTAGTGTATAGGTCGAAGTTTCACAAATTGTGGCATTCGGACCTGCGCTTGCAACAGGCTGGCGTGAAATACTCAATGTCATCGGACTGCTGGTGTTCGAACATGGAGAGTTGGCAACCAGGTTCAGTGTCAATATTACACTGCCTGATGCGATATCCGCAGGACTCGGTGTATAAACCGGATGAAGGATCGTTGCATTACTGAAGGCTCCTGTACCGGATGTTGTCCAGTTAATGCTTGCATAATATTGTGCCGTCGAATTGCTTAAAGTATAGGTCGACGTTTCACAGATTGTGGCATCCGGTCCTGCAAAAGCAATAGCCTGGCGGGTGATGCTGAGTGTCATCGAACTGGTCACATTATTACACGGGGCATTGGCATTGGCCTGGATCGTAAGTACCACACTTCCCGCTGCAATATCTGCAGGACTTGGAGTATAGACCGGGTGCAGGATTGTTGGATTGTTAAATGTCCCTGTGCCTGATGTAGTCCAGTTCAATGTTGAATAATATTGTGCCGTCGAATTACTTAGTGTATAGGTCGAAGTTTCACAAATTGTTGCATCCGGCCCTGCGCTTGCAACAGGCTGGCGTGAAATACTCAATGTCATAGAGCTGTTCGTATTGGAACAAGGAGCGTTGGCAACCAGGTTCAGTGTTAAGGTTACACTACCTGATGCGATATCTGCAGGACTCGGTGTATAAACCGGATGAAGGATCGTTGCATTACTGAAAGCCCCGGTACCGGATGTTGTCCAGTTAATGCCAGCATAATATTGTGCCGTCGAATTGCTTAAAGTATAGGTCGACGTTTCACAGATGGTTGCATCCGGACCTGCAAAAGCAATAGCCTGGCGGGTGATGCTGAGTGTCATCGAACTGATCACATTATTACACGGGGTATTGGCATTGGCCTGGAGTGTGAGTATGACACTTCCTGCTGCAATATCCGCGGGACTTGGCGTATAAACAGGATGCAGGACTGCCGGATTGCTGAATGTCCCAGTGCCTGATGTCGTCCAGTTCAATGATGAATAATATTGTGCCGTAGAATTGCTCAAAGTATAGTTCGAGGTTTCGCAAATTATCGCATTTGGTCCTGCGTTTGCAACAGGCTGGCGTGAGATACTCAATGTCATAGAGCTGTTCGTATTGGAACAAGGAGTGTTGGCAACCAGGTTCAGTGTCAAGGTTACACTACCTGATGCGATATCCGCAGCGCCCGGGGTATATACCGGGTGCAGGATCGTTGCATTACTGAAGGTTCCGGTACCGGATGTTGTCCAGTTGATGCTTGCATAATATTGTGCTGTTGAATTACTCAGTGTATAGGTCGAGGTTTCACAGATCGTGGCATTCGGTCCTGCATAAGCAATAGCCTGGCGGGTGATGCTGAGTGTCATCGAACTGGTCACATTATTACACGGGGTATTGGCATTGGCCTGGAGCGTGAGTATGACACTTCCTGCTGCAATATCCGCGGGACTTGGCGTATAAACAGGATGCAGGACTGCCGGATTGCTGAATGTCCCAGTGCCTGATGTCGTCCAGTTCAATGATGAATAATATTGTGCCGTAGAATTGCTCAAAGTATAGTTCGAGGTTTCGCAAATTATCGCATTTGGTCCTGCGTTTGCAACAGGCTGGCGTGAGATACTCAATGTCATAGAGCTGTTCGTATTGGAACAAGGAGTGTTGGCAACCAGGTTCAGTGTCAAGGTTACACTACCTGATGCGATATCTGCAGGACTCGGTGTATAAACCGGATGAAGGATCGTTGCATTACTGAAGGCCCCGGTACCGGATGTTGTCCAGTTAATGCCTGCATAATATTGTGCCGTCGAATTGCTTAAAGTATAGGCTGACGTTTCACAGATCGTGGCATCCGGTCCTGCAAAAGCAATAGCCTGGCGGGTGATACTGATTGTCATCGAACTGGTCACATTGTTACAGGGGGCATTGGCATTGGCCTGGAGTGTGAGTATTACACTTCCTGAAGCAATGTCCGCGGGACTTGGCGTATAAATCGGATGCAGGATTGCTGCATTGTTGAATGTTCCTGTGCCTGATGTCGTCCAGTTCAATGTTGAATAATATTGTGCCGTCGAATTACTTAGTGTATAGGTCGAAGTTTCACAAATTGTTGCATCCGGCCCTGCGTTTGCAACAGGCTGGCGTGAGATACTCAATGTCATAGAGTTGTTCGTATTGGAACAAGGAGTGTTGGCAACCAGGTTCAGTGTCAAGGTTACACTACCTGATGCGATATCTGCAGGACTCGGTGTATAAACCGGATGAAGGATCGTTGCATTACTGAAGGCCCCGGTACCGGATGTTGTCCAGTTAATGCCTGCATAATATTGTGCTGTCGAATTGCTTAAAGTATAGGTCGACGTCTCACAGATGGTTGCATCCGGACCAGCATTTGCAATTGCCTGGTGTATAAGTGTCAGAGTCATTGATGACGAAACATTGGTACATGGAACTGCAGCATATGCATTAAGTGTCAATGTTACACTTCCTGCGGCAATATCTGCAGCACTTGGCGTGTATATCGGGTTCAATGTGGTAGCATAGCTGAACGTTCCGGTCCCTGAAGTTGTCCAAAGCAAACTTGTATATAAGGATGCAGTTGCATTACTCAGCATATAAGTGGAAGTTTCACAAATTGTTGCGTTTGGACCTGCATTGGCTAAAGGTTGACGGCTGATGTAAAGCATCATGGTGTCTGTAGCATTTGTACAAGGTGAAGCAGATGTCAGATGCAAAACAAGTTTTACACTACCGGCATTGATATCTGCTGTGCCTGGCAGGTATACCGGATGCAAAATCGTAGGATCAATGAATGAACCTGTTCCAAGTGAAGTCCAGTTAATAGAAGTATAATATTGTGCAGATGAGCCTGTAACTGTTAATGAGGATGTTTCACAAATAGTCTCATCCGGACCAGCATTGGCAATGGCCTGGCGTGAAATATTCAATGTCATCGAACTGGTTGCATTGCTGCAGGGAGGATTAGCATTTGCCTGTATTGTCAGGGTCACATTTCCTGATGCAATATCTATTGAACTTGGTGTATAGATCGGATGCAACAGCGTTACATCATCAAAACTACCTGTGCCGGTTGTTGTCCAGTGCAAACTTGAATAATTGGTGGCATTGGATCCTGAAAGCGTATACTGTAATCCTTCACAAATTGTCGTATCCGGTCCTGCACTGGCTGTTGCTGCTCCATTGATCGTTATCGTCATCGTGGATACAGCTGCTGTCACACATCCTGCCAGCGGGTTTGCTGTCAGGGTTAACAGGACTGTTCCTGTCTGTCCTGCTGTCGGCGCATAGGTTGGTGTAAGCGTTGTTGCATTTGTAAGCGTTCCGGGGCCTGGTGCAGTCCATAAAATACCAGAATAGTTGGAAGCACTTGCTCCACTGACCGTATAGGCTGTTCCCTGGCATACTGTGGCATTCGGGCCTGCATTGGCCAAGGGTGATTTGTTGATGAACAATGTCATCGAGCTGTTTGCATTACCACATGGCGGATTACCATATGCTGTAAGTGTTAAAACAACACTGCCGTTATTGATATCGGCTGCACTTGGCGTATATACCGGATTCAATGCGGCCGGGTTGCTGAACGTCCCTGTACCGCTTGTTGTCCATAGCAGTCCATTATTTCCGCTCACGGCAGCCAAACTCAGTGAGTAATTCATGTCCTGGCATATTGTGGCACTTGCAACTCCGACAGAAGCTGTTGCTGAGGCATTGATCGTCAGGGTCATTGAACTGACAGCATTGATACATGGCGCTGCTGCAAAAGCTGTCAGGGTCAGAGTCACTGTTCCTGCAGATATATCTGCTGCACTTGGGGTGTATGTCGGATTTAAGGTTGTTGCATTTGGCGTAAATGATCCTGTTCCACTGGTCGTCCATAGGAGGCTGGTCTGATATGATGCACCGGCCCCGTTTAAAGAATAGGCAGGTGAGCTTGCACAGACAGTGGCATTGCTGCCTGCTGAAGCCAGTGGTTGACGATGTATCGTCAGTAATATTGAACTGGTTGCATTGCTGCAGGGAGGATTAGCATTCGCCTGTAATGTCAGGGTCACATTTCCTGCTGCAATATCTATTGAACTTGGTGTATAGATCGGATGCAACAGCGTTACATCATCAAAACTACCTGTGCCGGTTGTTGTCCAGTGCAAACTTGAATAATTGGTGGCATTGGATCCTGAAAGAGTATACTGTGATCCTTCACAAATTGTCGCATCCGGTCCTGCACTGGCTGTTGCTGCTCCATTGATCGTTATCGTCATCGTGGATACAGCTGCTGTCACACATCCTGCCAGCGGGTTTGCTGTCAGGGTTAATACAACTGTTCCTGTCTGTCCTGCTGTCGGCGTATAGGTCGGTGTAAGCGTTGTTGCATTTGTAAGCGTTCCGGGTCCTGGTGCAGTCCATAAAATACCAGAATAGTTGGATGCACTTGCTCCACTGATCGTATAGGCTGTTCCCTGGCATACTGTGGCATTCGGGCCGGCATTGGCCAAGGGTGATTTATTGATGAACAATGTCATTGAGCTGGTTGCATTACCACATGGCGGATTACCATATGCCGTAAGTGTTAAAACAACACTGCCGTTATTGATATCGGCTGCACTTGGCGTATATACCGGATTCAATGCGGCCGGGTTGCTGAACGTCCCTGTACCGCTTGTTGTCCATAACAAACCGTTGTTCCCACTCACTGTAGCCAGGCTTAATGAGTAATTCATGCCCTGGCATATTGTGGCACTTACAACTCCGACAGAAGCTGTTGCTGAGGCACTGATCGTCAGGGTCATTGAACTGACTGCATTGATACATGGAGCTGCTGCAAAAGCTGTCAGGGTCAGGGTTACTGTTCCTGCAGATATATCTGCTGCACTTGGGGTGTATGTCGGATTTAAGGTTGTTGCATTTGGCGTAAATGATCCTGTTCCACTGGTCGTCCATAGCAGGCTGGTTTGATACGATGCACTGGCCCCGTTTAAAGTATAGGCAGGTGAACCAGCGCAAACATTTGCATTACTTCCCGCAGAAGCAATAGGTTGCCTGCTGATTGTCAAGATCATGGAGCTTGTCGCATTAGTGCATGGTGCATTACTTATTGCAGTCAATGTCAATGTTACGCTTCCACTTGCAATATCAGCCGCACTTGGTGTATATATAGGATGCAACAAAGTCTGATCGTTGAAAAATCCACTTCCGGAGGTATTCCATGTCACTGAAGCATAGTTTGATGCTGAAGAACCAGATAATGTATAAGTAGATGTACTACAGATGGTGGCATTTGAACCTGCAGATGCTGTTGCTGGTGTATTAACCGTAATGTTGACTGCAGCCTGATTAGGTTCACAATTTCCATTCCCAATAATCCACAAGAAAGCATAAGAACCAGGAACCAAATTAGAGACCAATGTTGTAGGATTTGCAGGATTTGCAATGACAGCAACCGAAGGTCCATGATCTTCTACCCAAAGGCCGGTTCCATAAACCGGAGTATTTCCTGATAACGTCGTGGACATTGATGGCCCGCTACTTAAGCAAAGTGTTTGATCCGGACCAGGATAAGGCAGTGAAGGATAGAAATAATCGATCACCTGCATTGTATCCCAACTTGAACATATAGTTCCAGGGTATGTTGAAGTGACCGTATATTTGAATACATAGGGAGTTGTGCCAGGCACCATCCCAATAACTGTAGCGGCTGGTGTATTTGGAGGTGAAGGATTCACAACGATGGGTCCAGACATAAATGTCCAGTTACCTACACTTCCTGACGGAGGATAATTTCCCGTCAGGGTTGTGGTCGATACTTCGCAAAGTTGTTGGTCCGGTCCTGCATCCGCGGTAACTGCAGATACCACATTAATAAAGATCGTATCATTTGTACACAATGGGATGTTATCACAAACAGAAACAACAGCCATATCATTGCCGGTATATCCATTTGCCGGCTGATATGTATAGGTACTTCCACTTGTCCACGTCAATGTTCCATGATCAGGTAATACCACGGGAACATGGACAACAGATAATGGTAATGCTTGCGGTGAATAATCCCCGTTTGCCAGAACGTTTACAGTTGCACTACCATTTTCGCACACATAAATATTTTCATTGTATGTTACCGGAGCGCAGTTTTGGACGGTTATAGTTACATTCGAAGAAGAAGAACATGCTCCATTGGTTATTGTCCAGTTAAAAACGTAAACGCCAACAGAAAGGCCACTTATTATTGTGGTTGGGGAAATGGGATTTGTGATTGTTTGTGAACCCGGACCACTAATCTTTGTCCACAGCCCGGAGCCTATAGAAGGAGTATTGGCAGCCATTGTCACTGTTTCAGTTGTCGCAGGTGAGATCGGTCCACAGTTAACCTGGTTAGGTCCAGCATTGGCTGTTGTAGGTAAGGCTGAGTTTGTGATTGTAACCGTATTGGATGAAGGTGTACAAGTTCCATTACTTATCGTCCATTCGAACACATAAACTCCGGTTACCATGCTTGTCACTGTAGTATTATATAAGTTCGGATTAGTTATGGAAGGTGAGTTTGGTCCACTTATTAAAGTCCATAATCCTGTTCCAGGGCTGGGATTATTTCCGGCTAAAGTCGTTGATGCCACATTGCAAAGGTTCTGGGCAGGACCGGCATTTGAACCTACCGGGGTAGAGTAGTAAGAAACCGTAACTGTAGCTGTACTTGGAGTACATGTGCCGTTGGAGATCGTCCAGCTCAGAACATAGGTTCCATAAGCGTTGGCAGTAAAAGTTGAATTCCCGCTTGTCGGCGCACTGAATGTTCCCGTACCGCCACTGACTATTGCCCATGCACCTGTTCCTACCACAGGTGTATTTCCTCCCAACGATCCGCTTATCAATGTTCCGCAAAGACTTTGGTTTGCACCAACTGTTGCAGTGGTGGGTGTCTGGTAGAAATTGACAGTGATATTGGCCGAGCTTGGAACACAGGTACCGTTACTGATAGTCCATTTCAGGACATAGGTCCCATATGTATTTGCTATGAAGTTTGAATTCCCGATCGTCGCATCCGTGAATGTACCTGTTCCTCCACTAACTATGCTCCAAAGGCCTGTCCCGACGACCGGAGTATTACCTCCCAATCCTGTACTGGTCAGGATGCCGCAAAGATTTTGTGTCGGCCCAACCGTGGCTGTCGTTGGTGTCTGGTAATAATTTACCAGGACATCGGCTGTACTTGGGGTACATGTCCCGTTGCTGATGGTCCAGCGCAAGTCATAGGTCCCGTAAGAATTGGCAGTAAAGGTCGAATTGCCGCTTGTCGGGGCACTGAATGTACCTGTCCCTCCGCTGACAATGCTCCATGCTCCGGTACCAACAACGGGAGTATTGCCTCCCAGTGCTCCGCTTAACAGTGTGCCGCATAAGTTCTGGGTTGCGCCAACTGTGGCTGTCGTCGGTGTCTGATAATAGGTAACTGTTATATTGGCTGTGCTGGGGGCACATGTTCCATTACTGATCGTCCAGCTTAATACATAGGTTCCGTATGCATTTGCCGTAAATGTACTATTACCACTTGTCGGTGCACTGAACGTTCCAGTCCCGCCACTGACTATTCCCCATGCTCCGGTTCCAACTGACGGCGTATTGCCTCCCAGTGCTCCACTAACCAGTGTACCGCAAAGATTTTGATTACTTCCAACAGCAGCAGTCGTTGGCAAATCATAATTAGTTATTGTAACAGTACTAGAAGAAGGGGTACAGGTGCCATTGCTGATGGTCCATTCGAATACATAGACACCTGTGACCATACTTGTTACTGTGGTATTGTACAGAGCCGGATTGGTTATTGAAGGTGAGTTTGGTCCACTTATTAACGTCCACAATCCTGTTCCAGGGCTGGGATTATTTCCTGCCAGAGTTATATTTTTGACATTGCAAAGGTTTTGGGCAGGACCGGCATTTGAACCTACCGGGGTAGAGTAGTAAGAAACCGTAACTGTAGCTGTACTAGGGGTACATGTGCCATTGGAGATCGTCCAACTTAAAACGTAGGTTCCATATGCATTACCTGTAAACGTGCTGTTACCGCTTGCCGGCGCACTGAATGTTCCTGTACCGCCACTGACTATTGCCCATGCACCTGTTCCTACCACAGGTGTATTTCCTCCCAATGATCCGCTTATCAATGTGCCGCAAAGACTTTGGTTTGCACCAACTGTTGCCGTTGTAGGTGACTGGTAGAAGTTGACAGTGATATTGGCCGAGCTTGGAACACAAGTGCCGTTGCTGATAGTCCATTTCAGGACATAGGTCCCATATGAATTTGCAATAAAGTTAGAATTTCCAATGGTAGCATCAGTAAACGTACCTGTTCCTCCACTAACTATGCTCCAAAGGCCTGTCCCGACGACCGGAGTATTACCTCCCAATCCTGTACTGGTCAGGATGCCGCAAAGATTTTGTGTCGGCCCAACCGTGGCTGTCGTTGGTGTCTGGTAATAATTTACCAGGACATCGGCTGTACTTGGGGTACATGTCCCGTTGCTGATGGTCCAGCGCAAGTCATAGGTCCCGTAAGAATTGGCAGTAAAGGTCGAATTGCCGCTTGTCGGGGCACTGAATGTACCTGTTCCTCCGCTGACAATGCTCCATGCTCCGGTACCAACAACGGGAGTATTGCCTCCCAGTGCTCCGCTTATCAGTGTGCCGCATAAGTTCTGGGTTGCGCCAACTGTGGCTGTCGTCGGTGTCTGATAATAGATAACTGTTATATTGGCTGTGCTGGGGGCACATGTTCCATTACTGATCGTCCAGCTTAATACATAGGTTCCGTATGCATTTGCCGTAAATGTGCTGTTGCCGCTGGTCGGGGTACTGAATGTACCTGTTCCTCCACTGACTATACCCCATGCTCCTGTTCCAACTAATGGCGTATTGCCTCCAAGTGCTCCACTAACCAGTGTTCCGCAAAGATTTTGATTGCTCCCAACAGTGGCAGTTGTCGGTAAAGCGTAATCTGTCACAGTGACAGTACTTACAGCAGGTGTGCAAGGACTGTTGGTTACTGTCCATTCAAATACATAAACACCGGGAATCATGCTTGTCACTGTTGTATTGAACAGGGCCGGATTTGTAATTGCAGGTGCGTTGGGTCCGCTGATCAAGGTCCATAATCCCGTAGCCGGGCTTGGGTTGTTCCCAGCAAGGGTAGTTGAGTTTACATTACAGAATGTCTGGGCAGGACCGGCATTGGAGGCTGGTGTCGGAAGTACTGTGACAACAACTGTAAATGTTAATCCTGCGCAGCTTCCTGCGGTCGGGGTGATAGTATAAGTAGCGGTTTGATTTGAAGCTGTCAGATTGGTTAAAATATCATTAATTGGCAATGAACTGCCAATCAATCTCGCAGTCCCTCCCGTTATTCCTCCTGTAACTACAGGTGCAGGATAGGTAAATGTAGTTCCTGAAACTACGGGGTTGGTTGTCAGGGCCTGGTTTACAGATTGTGTGCTGCAAATAGTCTTGGTCTGGGAGACCCCTACAGGTGTAGGGTTAACAGTAATCACTACATCGACGATACTGCCTGCGCAATTGTTTATCCAAGGCGTTACATGATAAGTTGCTGTTTGTGCTGTTCCTGTTGGATTTACAAGCAAATCTGTTATATGGGCATTGCTTGGTACATAACGGGAAGTCCCGCCGGTCATGCCGCCGGTAACATCCGGTACCGGATAGCTAAAAACAGCACCAGTTGTTGATGGCGTGGTTGTTAAAGTCAGGTTTGCATTTGTCCCGCTGCAAATTGTCTGGACTAATCCTGAAGTCAAGACAGGCACTGGATTGACAGTAATCACCACTGCCGCAGGGTTACCTACACATCCGCCAAGGGAAGCTCCTGCGGTAGGAGTCACAAGATATGTGGCTGTTTGCGGATTGGAGGTGGGGTTATTATAGTAATCAGTGATATAATTTCCAATACCATTATTGGTATAGGTCATACCGCCGGTTAAAGTTGGAGCAGGCCAATTATAAGATACATTACCAGCCATTGTTGGTGTTGTCGTTAACAGCAATGAAGCAGGCACGCCCGAACATAAATTCTGTTTGAGTCCCGGTGTAACTATGGGTACCGGGTTTACTGTAATAACAACGGTAACAGAGGAACCGATACACCCGTTAATTATCGGATAGACTGTATAAGTTGCCGTTTGAATGGCTGCAGTAGTATTGATCAGGAGATCGGTAATTCCAGATATATTGCCCGGTGATGGCCTTGAACTTCCGCCTGTAATATTCCCGGGTGCTCCCGAGATTGCAGGTGCTGCATAATAAAACGTTGTGCCTGGAATAGTGGTGGATAAATTTATGGCAGTTGTATTACCGCTGCAGAAGGTTTGAGTTGGAGGTGTGGCAGTTACATTTGGTGTAGGTTGTACAGTAACATCAAAGTTAAATAGTGGTCCCGGACAGAAAGTCGGTGCAGGACCTGTTGGTGATATTACATATCTAACCACACCTGATGATGTGCCGCTATTAACCAAAGTTGGATTGATACTATTACCACAACTCGAAGGACAATCGGAAAATCCGGTTATTGTACCACCGGTTGGCGGGACTGTTATAGAAGCCGTCCACGTATAGGTTGTTCCGACTGTAGCTGATGTAATGGTATAGCCAACGCCTGTGTTATTGCAAATTGCTTTTGAAGCAGCGCTGTTTATTGAAGGAGTAGGGTCTACTGTAATGGTGAAGGACTTTGTAGGGCCCTGACAGCTTGTTCCACCATTTGCAAAAGTTGGCGTTACTACTATGGTTGCAATAACCGGGGCAGTGCCATTGTTGGTTGCTGTAAATGATGCAATATTTCCTGAGCCACTGCCGGCCAGGCCAATGCTTGGTTTATTGTTATTCCATGCATAGGTGGTAACTCCGCCTGTATTATTGGTAGTAAAGGTCACTGCATTAGTCAGGGAATTATTACATAGCTCCTGGTTGGCCGGTTGATTTACCTGGCCTGAAGGATTTACTGTGATGGTGAAGGTTTGAGCCGGACCCGGGCATGATGTACCGCCGTTTGTAAAAGTAGGTGTTACAACCAGTGTGGCTATTACAGGGGCTGTAGTAACATTTACTGCTATGAAAGATATATTACCACTTCCGCTGGAGGCTAAACCAATGCCCGGAGTGTCATTTGTCCAGGCATAAGTGGTAACACCGCCCGTATTATTAGTACCAAAGTTCACTGTTGTAGGGGCATTGTTGCAAACAACCTGGTTTGCAGGCTGATTCACCTGTCCGGTCGGGTTTACTGTAATTGTGAATGTTTTGGTTGGTCCAACGCAGGATGTCCCAGCATTAGATAAGGTTGGAGTAACGGCAATAGTGGCTACTACCGGGGCAGTCCCGCTATTGGTTGCCTGAAAAGAGGCAATATTTCCTGTACCGCTGGCAGCAAGTCCTATGCTGGTTTGGTTATTGGTCCATGCATAGGTTGTAATCCCAAAAGTGTTGTTAGTTGAAAAATTCACTGCAGCAGTATTCGATAAGTTACACACAACCTGATTAGACGGTTGATTCACCTGGCCTGAAGGATAAACGGTAACAACAACATCTATGGGTGTTCCTGTGCAGGCTCCGATCGCCGGGGTTACATTATAGTCAACAGTTGCAATTGCAGTTGAAGTATTTGTGAGTGTCTGAGCAATAGTGCTTCCACTTCCATTCGAAAATCCGGAAGCTGTGCCTGAAGTAAGCGTTGCTGTCCAGGAATAGGTAACAGATGCTCCTGTAATTGTTGTAACCAGGCCAATACTGGTTGCAGTTCCATTGCAGATGGTCTGAACAGAAGGTACAGCAGTCACATTAGGGACAGGTTCTACTGTAACATCGAAATTAAATACAGGACCTGTACACGTGGTTGGTGCCGGACCCTGAGGGGTTATTGCATATCTCACCACGCCGGGGGATGTACCGGTGTTGATCAATGTAGAGTTGATGTTATTGCCACAACCTGAACCACAGTTTGAAAAGCCTGTCAAGGTGCCTCCAGTAGGTGCAGTAATCAAGGTAGCAGTCCAGGTAAAGGTCGTTCCTGTTGTTGCTGAGGTGATTGTATAACCGACTCCTGAATTATTACAAATCGTTTCCGTTGCAGCGCTGTTCACTGTCGGGGTCGGATCTGCCGTAATATTAAAGCTTGTAGGGGTTCCGAAACAGACTGTTCCTCCTGAATTGGTATAGGATGGGGTAACAGTGATGGCAGCAACAACGGGGGCGGTCCCATTATTGATGGCGTTAAAAGATGTAATATTTCCTGAACCACTGGATGCTAAACCAATACTGGTATTGGTATTTGTCCAATTATAGATAGTGCCTGGTAATACTCCTGTGAATATGACTGTTGTTGTACTGGTTCCGTTGCATAATTCCTGATCCGATACAGGATTGACAGTAGGTACCAGGTTAAAGGTAACCAAAACATTGCTGCTGGTCAAACAGGTTATTCCCCCGGTTATCGTCCATGTTAATGTATATGCATTCCCACCGATGCCTGTAAATGTGGAGTTATAAGCAGCAGGATTTGAAAAACTACCACCGGTTCCGCTGGTAATTGTCCACAAGCCAGTACCTGGAAAAGGATTATTCCCTGCAAGTGTTACTGTTGTCAATCCACAGGTTGCAGGCCCTGTCTGGTTTGGCCCGTCAATTGCATCAGGATAATTTGTTATTGTTACAAATGCCTGAGTATAAGGACAGGTTCCACTAGTTATTCTCCACCGGAAAATATAGATGCCGGTTGTAACTCCGGTAATGGTGGTTATAGGTGAATTGGGGTCAGTGATCACCGGGTTGTTCGGGCCACTTATTCTTACCCAGATTCCTGTTTCTCCGGGACCCGGAGAATTCCCCTGCATCGTGAATAATGCCGCATTGCATAGTGATTGGTCTGGTCCGGCGTCAGCAACTGTTGTTGCCTGGTGAACAACTATCTGCATGTTGTCGGAACTTGTACATGGTCCATTCATATTCGACCACATTAACACATAGGTCCCTGGAATCAAATTTGAAACAGTGGCGTTGGGATCGGTAGTAGGATTTGACGGATAAAGAGTTGAAGAAAATGCAGGTGTATTTGGTCCTGAAACAACACTCCAATTTCCCGTACTTGGCGGAGTAGGAGTATTACCTGCAAGAGTTGTTGATGTGGTTGGATTACAAACATCCTGATCAGGGCCTGCATCAGCCTGGCTTGGCAATTCATACATGGTCACAGTAACATCTGCTGAACTGCTCGGGCAGGTTCCATTGGCTATTGTCCAGCTAAATCCATATGAGTTTCCAGTAGTCCCGCCAATTGCAATTGTACTGGGACTTGTTGGTGATAGAATGGTTATCGATGGCCCGGATATTTGAGCCCAGGACCCGTTGCCAACCACTGGTGTGTTCCCAACTAAAGTGATAGGAACGAGGTTACAGTAAGATGTCGGGGTTCCCGATACATCTGCTGTGGTGGGCAGTGCGTAGTCGTTTACAGTCACATCATCATAAGAAGAGCAAAATGCAGTGGCCGTTGTCCATCTGAAGTCATAAACAGTTCCAGGGATGATATTGTTTACTGTTGTGGTGGCTGAATTTGGATTTGAAAATGATTCAGTAGTAACAGGTGGGCTTACTTGTGTCCATGTCCCGGTTCCTATTACAGGAGGGGTTGCAGCCATAACAGTTGAAGTCTGGTCACACAAAAACTGGTCTGGTCCTGCATTTGCGGGTGTCGGAAGCTGATAAACGGTTATTGTCATATCAGCAGAATTGGTTGGACAGATGCCATTCGAGACTGTCCAGCTGAAAGTATAGATCTCAGGGTTCCCGTCAGACTGGGGGCCTAATCCTGTGATGGTAGTATTATAGAGGAGTGGATTAGTAATGGTCGGTATTGGTCCGTCACCTACTTTGGAAACGAATGCCCAGGTACCTAAGCCGATTGCAGGATTGGTAGCTGCCATGG
This sequence comes from uncultured Bacteroidales bacterium, assembly GCA_963768805.1. Lineage (GTDB taxonomy): Bacteria > Bacteroidota > Bacteroidia > Bacteroidales > FEN-979 > FEN-979. The sequence continues at coordinate 153,493 of CAVYJI010000006.1, forward strand.
TGGCGCTGGTAGAACAGTTCAAATTCTGATTTGGACCCGGTATGGCCGGTGATGGTGAAGCAAAGTTGGTTATACGCACCTCATCTGTATTGCTGCAGGTATAATTCGATACTGTCCACTGTAAAATGTAAACGCCTGGAACTGCCCCATTGAAGGTTGCATTATAAGTATGGGTATTTGGTGAAAATGATCCTCCTGAAGGGCCTGAAAAGACGCTCCATGTCCCTGTTCCTGAAGCCGGGGGTGTTGCAGCCAAAGTAAAAGATGCAGCATTACACAGTTGCTGGTCAGGGCCGGCATTTGCTATACTTGGAGGTGAATACAAAGTAACAGTCATTGTATCAGTTGAATTACAGCCAGGAGCTGCAATCGCATACTGAAAAATATACATTCCCACTATCAGGCCGGATGCGGTAGCCGTATTCCCTGACGTTGGAGTAATCGTTGCAATATTAGGAGTGGTCCCAACCTGGGTCCAGGTTCCTGTGCTTGCCACGTTCCCAACAAGATTAACAGAGGTCACCGAGGTGCAATAGCTCTGACTGGGCCCTGCATCAGCATTCTCGGTTACGGTTACCGTTACATCTGAATAAGTTGATGGACAAAATATTCCACCGGAGACTGTCCATCTGAAAACATAAGTACCGGTAATCAACCCTGTTATATTGGTAGTTGGGGAAGAAGGATTTACAATTACAGGAGTATTTGGACCGGAATTTATGGTCCATAGACCCGTACCTGAAGTGGGTGCCACGGCATTCATCGTTACATATGTCAACCCGCAAACACCAACCGGGGTTGGCCCTCCGTTGGCGATTGAAGGCGCAGGTTCTGAGACGGAAAGGGTGACATCTGAAAATGCGCTGCATGCTCCGTTTGTGATTGTATAACGAAAAACATATACTCCTGAGATAAGACCTGTAACTGAAGTTGTATAATTTGTCGGGTTTGTGATGGTCGCTGCATTCCCTGAAACCTCTGACCAGAGGCCGGTTCCGATGGAAGGTTGTGCACCCAGGGAAGAAGTTAAGGTAGCGGTCGTGCCGCAAATTTGCTGATCAGGTCCTGCAGTAAAGGTCTGGATTGGAACGCTGATCGTAATCATCACTGTATCCAGTGTAGGAGTACATCCACCACTGGAAATCGCCCATTGAAACTGATAGGTTCCATTACCAGGAACAGTCACCGTTGTGTTATACAAAGCAGGGTTGGTTATCGTAGCCGAAGGACCTGAAATCTGGGTCCATTGTCCGGTTCCCGGGGTCGGGTCATTACCTGCAAGTGTAATTGTAGTTATTCCCGGGCCCAGACATTGATCAGGCCCTGCATTAGCCTGAACAGGTCCGGGTGTGTCTGTTACATCAACAGTCATGAAATCGATGGCCGAACCACAACCATTAGCTACAGTCCATGTAAATGTGTAAGTAGTATAAGGCAGAAGACCTGTAACAACTGCATGCGGATCATGTATATTTGAAAATATTACGCCGGCACTTGGACTTACAGTCCACGTTCCGATTTCAAAGATAAAGAGTGGTGGTGTAGCAGCAAGGTAAACCGGTGTATTTTCACAGACGACCTGGTCAGGGCCTGCATTAGCGTCAGTAGGCGCAGTTGATGCAGTATAAATTTCTACGTCGCTCTGATAGGAAGGGCAAGTAGGTCCTCCTGTGATCAACCAGCGGAAAACGTAAACTCCATTGGGAAGAAGGTTTCCAATGGTCAATGTCGGGCTATTTGGATTTGTCAGAATAATTGCTGAAGGCCCACTTACCTGTGACCAGGTTCCAAGTCCAATGCCGCCTCCGGCTGTTGGATCATTTCCAACAAGCTGTGTTGTAGTTACATTACAATTAAGGATCTGGTTTGTCCCTGCATTTGCTGAAGTAGGTCCAAACGAGGTTATAACGGAGATATCAGAAAAAGGGGTCGAGCAATTACCCCCTGTGGTAGTTATCCGCCTCATCTGTATAACATAGGTTCCACTGCTTGTTAGTCCTGGAACTATCAGGGGTGAAGCTCCCACATTCATCCAGGCTGTGGGGAAGGTCATTCCGGTTGTTGGTGGCCCGCTTAGAATCTGATATTGCGTGGTACCTGAACCTCCCTGGATAAAACTAATACTGGCAGCACTGCTGTCACATGGTGTTATAACAGGATTTGGGGTTGTAATGGTAAGTGTAGGTGGACTTGGAAGGTAAGAAACCGTAGCACTTGCAGAACTGGAACATCCTGTTACAGCATTATTTATTGTATATAAGAATGTATAAGAATTCGGGCTGGCCAGACCGGTAATAGAAGTAACAGGGCTGTTCGGACTGACAATTGTTGCGGCAGGCCCGCTTGTCTGCGACCAGGTAACCGTTTCATTAATATATTGAGGTGTTGTACCGGTTAAAACTGTAGATATTATCGTCGGATCACAAAAAACCTGGCTCCCTCCTATAATGCCGGACTGTGTGATATCAGAAGTAGGCGCTGGTACAGTAACCTGTACTGTAGCAGTCCCTGAAGCGCAGGGTCCTGTGACGGTCCAGCGAAATACATAAGTTCCCTGGATCAGGTTGGTTACCGATGTATTATTTGCGTTAGGATTGGTGATATTCGGGATATTGGGACCGCTAACAATACTCCATGTTCCAATTTGCCCATCAATACCTGATCCACCATAAGAACCATTCAGCGTAGTAGATTGTGTCGAAGAATAGCATTGACTAAGAATTTGATTGGCTCCCGCAGTGACAGGCGTTACCCCGCCCCTGTTGGTGATAACGACCTGGGCACTTGATGAACAACCGTCTGAATTTGTTATCGTCCAGGTCAGAGTGGCGGTGCCTGATGCACCGGCTGCAATAGTAAGAGGGGATGTTGGGTTTGTTATATTATTAATGGTTATCCCATTACCACCGCCTGACCAGACGCCGGTTTCATTCGATCCAGGGGTATTCCCCGACAATGATGCAACAGCTCCCGGACAATAGGTTGCATTTGATCCTGCAGTAGCAAGGGTTATGGCTTTTACAGTATGGGTCACATCCTGATAAGTAAGACCACCATCCCCGCATGTTGTAGAGATCCTGAATGTATATGAATGCCCTGCAAGGAGGTTGGTAACTTGTGTGTTCAGGTTAGTCGGGTCAACGATGGTTGCAGCCGGACCTGCAATTTGGGACCATATTACTTGTGCTCCATTTTGCAGAGGCGGTGTGTAGCTGCCATGCAAATACAATTGTGCATTGACACAAACTGTCTGGGGTATCCCTGCGTTAACAGAACAATTCTGTGCATTTGCCCGATTGCCAAAACATGAAAATAATATAAGCCCAATAAATAATAATGAAGGAAAAACATTTCTTGTCTTGATTTTTTCTCTTGAATGTGAAAGTAAATGATTTCTCATAACTCTTGCTTTTATAACTTAAATGAGACCTTTTCAAATGTGTTGTACAATAATTTTATAATTTTAGAACTTAACAATTTAATTTACTTTTCAAAACAAAAAAAGACATTACAAATGCAGATATATGCAAGGTTCAATCCGCCATTACCATAAGTCTAATGCATTTTAAATTAACGCCTTACTAAATTAATAAGATTTGTAATTTTTGTAGCCCTGCAAATTTAATCAAATAGAATTATTAATCAAGAAAAATTTAATTCAGAGAATAAATTTTAATAAGATTGCGAACCTTTATCTGTCGCCAGATTAATGAGGATATTTAACTAAATATTTAATATTCCTCATTCATTACATCAATTTCTTTTCAATGTCTACAAAGAAATCCATCAGCGGCATTCTTACAAGATGAAAGTGATCGGAGAATGGTAAATGATGGGATAGCGATTTTATTTAAATTTGTTTCCTTTATTCCAGAAAAAAATCATCTTTAATTAATCAGCACCTATACAAAGCGACTATGACAGGAGAAAAAAGTACAAGTTCACCTTACCGCTGGGTAATCCTTGCAATTTATATGCTGGTTGTGTCAATAAACCAGATGATGTGGATCACCTTTGCCCCGATAACTGGTATTGCAGCCTCATTTTATCACGTTTCAGATCTTTCAATCGGGCTGTTATCCATGGTGTTTATGATTGTTTATATTTTGGTTTCCATTCCTGCCTCAGCAATCATCGATATCTATGGGATAAGGATTGCCGTCGGTATCGGTGCTGTCCTGACAGGTCTGTTTGGCTTGATGCGTGGCATTATGGGAGACAACTTTACATGGGTCATGGTTTCCCAGGTTGGCATTGCCATTGGTCAGCCTTTTCTCCTGAACGCGATGACAACAGTAGCTGCGCGCTGGTTCCCGCTGCGGGAGCGTGCAACTGCATCGGGGCTGGGCTCGTTGGCCATGTATCTCGGCATTATCCTTGGCATGGTTCTTACCCCTTTCCTTGTGCTTCATTCAACTTTGAGTCATATGTTGCTCATTTATGGAATCGCTTCAGGAATTGCAACTGTAATTTTCCTTGTTATGGTAAAGGAACGTCCTCGTATACCGACGGGGCAGGAAGAAAGGTCCCTGGTTTTCGATGGAATGAAAAGCATGTTGCGAAGAAAGAATTATATTTTCCTTTTAATTATCTTCTTTTTTGGCCTGGGAGTTTTCAATGCTGTAGCAACATGGATTGAAGAAATCGTCAGGCCGAGAGGATTCTCTGTCACTGAAGCAGGTATGGCGGGAGGATTGATGATATTCGGAGGACTTACAGGAGCTGTTATTATTTCCTGGCTTTCTGACCGCTACCGCAGAAGGGTACCATTTATAGTGATGGCCCTGGCTTTTTCCAGCCTGGGGCTTGTGGGAATCACTTTTGCAACAAGCTATTTTCTTTTACTGGTTTCTTCATTTATTATGGGTTTTTTCCTTTTAAGCGCAGGTCCGATAGGGTTCCAATATGGTGCCGAGATTGCTTATCCTGCTCCTGAGGGTACTTCGAACGGACTTTTATTGCTTATGGGGCAGATTTCCGGTATCGCTTTTATTTTCGGAATGGACTTTTATAAAAGACCGGGAACCGGTGCTATGACAATTTCCCTCATGATCCTGACAGGGTTTCTGATTTTGAGTTTGCTTCTCGCCACAAGGCTTAGGGAATCATCCCTGTTAACGGCGGAAAAACCTGATACAAAAAATCCCTCAATATAAACAATGAATCTTTTTCACGAATAGCTGTTACGGGGTTAAATCAAGTGTTCAAATCACTTTAAATCGATCGTCTTTTCAATTGTCTCCACTGAATTTCCACCGATGAAAAACACGAATTCTCCAGGCTCAAAGTATTTTTTTAAGTCGGGATGATAAAACGCCAGATCATCGGTGGTAATGGTGAATGATAGGTTTTTTGTTACTCCTTTCCTGAGAAACACTCTTTGAAAACCCTTTAATTCTTTGATTGGCCGGGTTATCGATCCGACTTTTTGACGGGTATATAATTGTACTACTTCTCCCCCATCCCTGTCGCCGCTGTTGGTAATGGTCGCTGTTATACTGATCATCTTTCCTGCAACTTTGACATCAAGGTTTGAATATGTGAACGAAGTATAGCTTAATCCATATCCGAATGGATAGAGCGGGGTATTGGGCGAATCAATATACCGGGAAACGTATTTTTCATTGGAATCGGCAGGATTAAAGGGACGTCCTGTGTTTTTTGAATTATAGAAGATGGGTATCTGGCCGACATTCCTGGGAAATGTCATTGTCAACTTACCGGAAGGATTATAATCCCCGAAAAGAACATCTGCTATTCCATTGCCTGCCTGGGTACCGCCAAACCAGGATTCAAGTATTGCGGGGGCGTTGGAGCTGAGACCTGAAACAGCAAGCGGACGGCCGTTGAACAGGACGACTGCTGTGGGTTTGCCTGTTTTCAGGATGGCTTCGGAAAGTTTATTCTGAATACCCGGTAGATCAATATCTGTACGGCTCGAAGCTTCCCCACTCATTTCTTCGCTTTCACCCAGGGCCAGGATCACAAAATCCGATTCCCGGGCCAGGTTGACTGCAGCATGAAATCCTGTGCTGTCATTGTCATCGACATTGCACCCTTTCAGATATTGAACGACTATATTATCTGCAACATGATTTCTCATCCCTTCAACAAGTGTAACGCAATCTTCCCATTTCCCGGTAGCCCGCCAGCAACCCAGCATATCCTTTTTTGAATCCCCGAGGGGACCAATAACAGCGATGGATTTGACGCTTTGCGGTATTGGCAGGATCTTCCTTTCATTTTTCAGCAGTACACAACTTTCCGAAACCAGTTTCCTTGCAAGAGCAATATTGGCGGGTGTCATGATCTCTTTTTTCCCCCGTTCAAGTGTACACTGACGATATGGATCTTCGAATAATCCTAATTTGAATTTTTCAAGAAGAACTCTCCTGACGGCATCGTCAATCTGTTTCATTGTAATCTTTTTTTCGTTCAGGAGATCAGGCAGGTACCTGTTAAAAGTGTTTCCCTGCATATCCATATCTACACCGGCATTCAATGCCAGGCGTGCTGCATCTTTAAGATCAGCAGCTACACCGTGGGGAACCAGTTCATTTATAGCTGTAAAATCAGTTACGACGAATCCCTTAAATCCCCATTTATTACGCAGGATATCTGTAAGAAGTCGCCTGTTACACGTAGAGGGAATTCCATTTATTTCATTAAAAGAGCTCATTACAGAAGCAACACCGGATCTTACACAGGAATTATAGACAGGAAGATACCATTCATAAAGTGACAAGTCCGACATATCTACAGTATTGTAATCCCGCCCGGCCAGAGCAGCCCCGTAGGCTGCAAAATGTTTGGCACAGGCCAATAATGAATGAGGGTCTTTCAGATCCTTCCCCTGGAATCCCCTGACCCTCGCCTCAGCGATCCTGGATCCCAGCCAGGTATCTTCACCGGCACCTTCGGCTACCCTACCCCATCGCGGATCCCGGGCTAAATCAACCATAGGAGCAAAAGTCCAGCTAATCCCATCTGCGGTAGCTTCCGTAGCAGCTATGCGTTCGGCTTTTTCAATAGCGTCAAGATCCCAGCTGCAGGCCTGTCCAAGTGGAACCGGGAAGATGGTACGGTATCCATGTATGACATCTAAACCGAAAATCAGGGGTATCTTCAACCTGGATTCTTCCACAGCAATCCGCTGCAGATCATGAACAACTTCAACCCCATAAGCATTGAAGATCGCTCCTGCTTGTCCTTCTTTAATCAATTCCCTGGAATCTTCTTTTTGAGTCAAATTTGCAGTGATCGAGCTATTAGACAGAAATAGTGACAATTGGCCGATCTTCTCTTCAACTGTCATTTTCTTTAAGAGGGCCTCAATTTTCAGGCTGTCAGAAAGACCCTGCTGTTGCGGATCTGTCCTCTGTGCCAGGAGAGATGTAGCAAACAGTGCGATGGCGAATGTGATCGCAAGGAATCCGGAAAGCACGGGTCTATTCATAAAAATCAAAATTGGCAGATGAATTTTTTTATGAAGCGGGACGAAGAATGTTTCCACTATTCTGCATGATGAATAAAATGAGTGTTGCGAAACTAATAACTAAATCCCAGTTTTATCAATCCCTGCCGGATTTCAGGGCATGACATAAACAGGTCCCACAATAAGTGTGTACGGTAATTTTCTATCATTCCCACGATTGGTCCTTCATCAATTGCGATATAGGATGTTGCCCACCAGCTTGCCGTTACATCAAATGCGTCATAATATCCATAATCCCCCCAAAGTCTATTCCCGAGGATATAATAAAACTTTCTGATCGCATCCATTGATTGGATGGGTGTATAGGGAAGTGAGGAGACTGCAGCAGTCGGTGTAATAACACCGTCGTCATTTGTCGGGGAATGAGCGGTATATGCGTTAGGGTCATCGCTTGCTGTGAGTCCCCATGAAGTTGAATTGTACCCGATATATTTATTTGGATTCGCCACACAATAAGAATAGTTGATCATTGACTGGTTAACATTTTGTGTCCAGTAATTTGCATAGGTATCACTTAGTTTTCTTGGGTCTAACCCCAGGTATGTATATTGTGTAAAGAACAGGGGTCCTCCATAAGGTTGTCCTAATGGCAGTGTAATTCCATAATAACTATTGCCATTCTTTATGGCACCGTTTAGTGCGTAACCCTGACTATATACTAATGCAGAAATCGGGTGCGTCGCAGATGAAGCTGCGACAACATATGTTATGAGGGTTTCATTGTACCCCTGAACTTTGACATTGATGGCAAACCCGTAATCAGGAGACCAGTTCCAATACAGCACATTTTGTCCCTGCGTATACCAGTCATACTCTACAGCAGCTGTGAGCGCATTGATCCTGCTGATCAGCTGCTTTTCCGAGGCATTCGTCGAATCAAGATACTGTCGCATAGTATAAAGTCCCATTACCATATAGGAGGTCTCCACTATATCTCCTCCATCATCTTTCGGACCAAACGGAACCACAATCCCGGTATTTCCGTTCATCCAGTGCGGCCATGCCCCATGAAACCTGTTGCAGGTTTCAAGGAATGTGAGTATTTTCCCAAATTGTGTAAGTCCCTGGTCCCTGGTGATAAAACCCCTGTTTATTCCGACCACGAGGGCCATTACTCCGAACCCTGATCCACCTGTTGTAACCACATCGCCCGATGTGTTCCTTTCCCGTGCCATACCGCATGCCGGGTGGGCAAAATCCACAAAATATCTCAGGGTCTGCTGTTGGACCAATGTCAAAAGTGCATCATCTGATAAAGGTGGAAATTTATAGGTTGAATCCAGTGAAGTGTAAAATGAATTTGTAAATCCATCAAACATTAATCCTTTTTTAGATCTCAGACTGCTTGAAACATCAAATTGAGTAAGATTGTAATCCGGCAGGGGCGTATTATTTGTAACAGAAACCTTCCTGTTGCTGTCTGATAATGAAAATGAAAGATTATTTCTGCCAGCCAGTGTAAAAAATGTTTTGTAATCAGATGAATCAAGGGGGTCAGAGAACTGGAGCTGAATGTTTACATGATTAAAATCAATGTTCTCTAAATTTTTATGTTGTAAGAATTCTAATCCGTTCAGTGTAACGCTTTTCAATGTAAGTTTTCTATTATTCGTGCTGAACGAATAACTTTCCCCTGAGAAACTTTCTCCCCCTGTGCCTGTCAATGAAGAACCGATCTGCAAAACATAATTTGTCAATGGGTCAAGTACACTTATGGGGGTAAGCACAATTGTCTGGAAACTGTTCAGATAATTAATCCCAACCGACACGATGATATTTCCACTTTTAACCAGGATCACGCTTTTTCTTACTTTACCGGTATCCAGGGATGCATTGAAGCTTATATAAAAAGAGCTGTCGACGGGGATGTTAAAATTCGGTCCCTGGAGCGTAATTTCATTATTCCCAGCTTTTATCTGTTCCACTATAAGACTCTCGGTACCTGACATTTTCTTTTTGCAGGAAGAAAAGAAAATGAGCAAAGAGATTGCAAGCATTCCAATGATCGTGCAGAATTTCATAAGAGAAGCAGGGTTATAAAAAGTTATTGGCAGTTATTTATTTCCTTCAAGAATGAACGAGGATAATAAATAACTGCCAATAACCTTATTAAAAACAATTGGAAAAATAGCCTATTTCTTGGCAGAAGGTTTTTCAGAATTATACATCAATCCAATCTCATTAGGTGTCAGAGCTTTATGCCAAATCCTGACATCATCCAACAGACCCTGGAAGTGGTTGGCATATTGATCAGAATAGTTCCCCCATGTCTGGTCGTTCCATAATGTGCTGTTCCGCGATTTGATGAATCCGAAAGCAAGGATCGGGTACTCCTGAGGTTCCACGCCGCTGTATATCAGCCCGGTAACTGCAAGATCCTTTGCCCCTGCAGGCCAAAGGTTGAAATCCTGTGCCTTTTCTTCCTGACCATTAATATACATGGTACCAATCTTGGTGGCAGCGTTATAAGTACAAACAACATTAGCCCAAACATCTTTCAGCAATGCGGCTACCCCGCCACTGGTAGTCAGATCCCTGCAGAAGGTCCAACCCTGCCATCCACCATTTGATCCTGTCTGGCCATTGCCGGGGAACCAGAGGTCTTCTGAAACAGTGTTGGTGTCGCCAACATTATAACTGGCAGAAAGTTTACATGAACCATAGTCACCGGCGATCTCAAATTCAAAGCCATAAAATGCGCTCAGTCCAATGACAAATTGCCCTTTAGAGTTTCCTAAAGAATCAACATGTCCTGCCGAAACAGCTTTTACCCAGAAAGCAATTGAAAAACTTTGTGTACTGTCAAGTTTGTTGCCATTGGGGATTTCAACAATGCTGGTGGTTCCGTCGAAGGAGCCAGCCATTCCTGCAGCTGTGCTGTATGATGCAACGTATTGAACGTTGTTGCTGTAATTTGAGTTAAATGTACCGACCTGGTCATTAGTATTGTTTTCAAAGTTCCAGTATGCAAATACTCCTCCCGGAACGAAGAGGCCGGTCGTTGTAAATGCACGAGAAAATGCAGCAATACCCTGGCCATCGGTTGACATAATACCGGTGTTAAATTTAAGTGTGTACATTGCGCCATTAGCCAAAGTGCTTACCGGCACAATAGTAATCGTACCCCCGGTCACGGTGACGGTAATTGCAACATTAACCGTATCATAACCTTCCAGGAGGTTTATAGTAGAGGTGGTTGCAGTTGTCGGATTCACTGCCACTGAAAAGATAGCGGTAATCGTAGGATTGTTTGGAACATTCGCCGGAGGCGTGGCTCCATTGAGGTCAATCGTGCCAACTTTCAGGCTTGACAGGCTGAAAGTGGTGGTCGAGCTTGAACTCTTTTTACAACTCATAACACCAACCATGAGTATCATTGCCAGAAGCAATGAACTCAGAATCAACATTTGTTTTCTCATAACATCATTCATTTAAGGTTAAACATAATTAAAATTAATAAATATTAATAATTCTTGTTTTGAACCAACGATCCTTGCGAGAGATCAATTTCACTCTGAGGGATCGGCAGTACTTCATTTTTTCCTGTAACAAAACCAAGAGGGCCAAGTATTGCTGGTGCTCTTCCTGTTCTAACCAGGTCCCAGAACCTGAATCCTTCCAGTCCAAGTTCATGCCTGCGCTCATTAAAGATGATGTCTCTCAATTGCGACTGGTCAGTTGTTGTAATATCAGGAAGTATGCTGGAATTACCCTGGCGGGCACGGGCTCTCACCATATTGAGATAAGTCAGGGCTTCAGTAGATTTTCCATTTTCATTCAATGCTTCAGCAGCCATAAGCAGAACATCTGCATAGCGGATCAAACGCCGATGCAGCCCCCAGTTTGATGTAGTAGTAGAACCAGGAACCCATACTTTCCGGCTATAACATTCAACTTCTATTGTATCTCCGTGGGAGTCTAAGGTTACATCGGGTGTCTGACCGTCACCGAGAATGACAATCCCATCGATCGTATCATTCAGGTTGATCACAGTTCCCTTATATCGCGGATCGCCTGCTTCGAACGAATGCCTGAAATCCATGGAAGGTCTGTTAAAGCCCCATCCTTTATTAGGAGTTCCCCTGACACCCTGGGTATTTCCATATTGATCACCGCCGGCAGTCTGATCCTCTACTTCCAATGCTCCGACTTCAAATACTGATTCCACACCATTGTTTCCGTTGATCCCGTTTGCATTAATGAATACAGGTTCAAGGCTATATTTGCCCGAGTTTATAACATTCATAGCGTAATTCTCTGCATCAACAAAATCATGTCTAAAAAGGGATACCCTTGCTAACAACGCTTCGGCTGCCCATTTTGTTGCACGACCGACGTCACTTGTCTGTGGATAATTCTCAGGCAGACTACTAATCGCACTCTGAAGATCGCCAATGATCAGCGCATAAATCTGACTTGTGTCTGCTTTTGGTAATCCCAGTGGGGGATCTGTTGTTGTGATCAGTGGGACACCTCCCCAGGCACGGACAAAATCAAAATAAAATAATGCCCTCAGAAATTTCGCTTCACCTATATAACGGTTTTTAAATGTTTCATCCATTGAGATTGCGGGAACTTTCTCTATAACGACATTTGCCCGTCTTATGCCAACGTAGAGAGATGTCCACCAGCGGTCGAGTCCATCTGAGGTCGGAGTGATCCCGAAAGAGTCATAAGGCCCTACTGTGCTGGCCTGGTCGGAAGGATTACTACCTTTTCTTGCATCATCCGACATGATATCCAGGATCGGGTACCCTCCTGAATTATAGTACCAATCCCTTACCTGTGCATATACGGCATTGGTAGCCAGAAGTGCATCAGTTGCACTGGTCGGGAACTGATCCGGGGTCAACAATCCCTGTGGATCCTTCTGGAGAAATTTTTTACAACCAGGGGTTACCAGGAAAAGAGCCATTGTGGATAATATTATGAGGATTCTCGATGGTTTCATGGGTCAGAAATTTAAATTTATTCCTATTGAATAAACCGAAGTTGTTGGATAAGCGCCATAATCAACACCATTACTTAATACATCCGTGCTGCCAATTTCAGGTGTATACCCGGTGTATTTTGTCCATGTAAGAAGATTGTCGGCTTTTAAATAAATCCTTAGCTTCTGAATATATGCCTTTTTTGTGATTTTTTGTGGCAATGTGTATCCAAGTATAAGGTCACGAATCCTTAAGAAAGATCCATCCTGAACGAAATGATCGGAAGGGAGATAATTATTTCCACCCGAAGAAGCAATCGGTTCTGAGTTGCTTGTACCCGGGCCTGTCCATGCGCCAAGCACATTACTCTCATAATTATACTGATCGGGGCGAACGATTGCTTTCGCATTAAATATTTTATTCCCTGTTTGTCCCTGTATGTCAATTGCAAGGTCAACACCTTCGTACTCAAAGTTAATGGAACATCCAAAAATAAATTTCGGTATTGGTGAACCAAGGTAGGTCCTGTCACGGTTATCAATTTTCCCGTCACCGTTCACATCCACAAAACGCAGGTCGCCTACCTGGGCGCCAGACAAGTGCGGGTAAGCGTTCAATTCAGCCTGGGTCTGGAAGATCCCGTCGGTTTTATACCCGTAAAAAGCGCCAATTGGCAGCCCAACCCTTGAAGCGGTCACCGGTATTCCATTTGCGAGGTATCCTCCGTAGAGTATGGTATCCGATCCGCTAACCCCTCCGATACTGAGCACCTTGTTGGCAATTGTCGTCCCATTAACGCTGAAACTGTATCTCAGTTTCCCAACCTGATCCCGCCAGTTGAGGCTGAGTTCAAGACCCCGGTTTTGAACTTTAGCCGCATTAAAAATTTCAGTTGTACCCAGTCCGTTCCCAAAGTATGCGGGGATGGTCAATGGCACCAGGATTCCGTAGGTTTCCTTGTCATAATAGTCAAATTCAGCTGTCAGCCGGTCCTTAAAGAATCCTGCTTCAAGTCCAATATCCAACTGGGAAGTGGTCTCCCATTTCAGGTTATTATTCCCTATTGCACCATAAGAAGCCCCTGGAATTGCGGCAGGACTTATTCCAAACACACTTACAATGCTGTTATCTACCAGGGAATACCTGCTCAAGTAAGGAATTTTATCATTCCCGAGGATCCCCCAGCTTCCCCTCAATTTAAGTTTGGAGAGCCATTTTATGTTGCTCATGAATTTTTCTTCAGACATATTCCATGCAAGGGCAGCAGAAGGAAAGTCGCCCCATCTGTTTGATTCATTGAATTTAGACGATCCATCCCTTCTGTAAGTAAGGGTCACGACATACTTTTTTAACAGGGTATAGTTAACCCTGACAAGGTAAGATATCATCGAAAAATACATATTAGGATCAACAGTGTTCGTTATCTTAGAAACATTATTGATATTATTCGATGGGTCTACGATATAATTTGGCTGGATGTACCAGAAATTTGAATTATCCCGGATAATGTTCTGGCCGGTCAAGCTGACAAATTCATTCGTGGCATTCTGCATTGTATATCCGGCGACAATGTCCAGGTAATGTCTTCCGAAATCCTTTTTATAGGAAATTGTGCTCTCCCAGAGCCATGTGAGGTAATCTGTATATGCCTTACCAAGACTGCTGAAAAGGTTGTACTGGGTGGGTGATACTGAAAATGCAGGAGTAAAATTGACACCTTGTGTATAAGAGGCATCAATACCATAACTTGATTTAACAACAAAATTTTTCAAGAAGGTTACCTCTCCATACATGTTACCAGTAGCCCGGATCCCCTTGTTGAAATTATTCGAATAAGCCAGGTCGGCAAGCGGGTTTCCTACTCCCGGGACCGAATTATAGTAACCGACAGAATTATAAGGTTCAATAGTAGGAAGGGCTCTGTAGGCTTCATAGGTAACGTTCGGTGCAATCTGCTGGCTGAATGGAGTGATCGTGAAGTTATTCCCTATTTTAAAATCTTTTGTCAACTCATAAGTATTATCGATTTTAAGGGTAAGTCTCCTGTAATATGATTTGTCGATGATCCCCTCCTGACCAAAGTAGCTCAGTCCAATATAATATTGAACGGTTTTGCTGGATCCGCTTGCGGAACCCTGGAAATTGTAAATAGGAGCAAGATGAAATATCTCTTTTTGCCAGTTGGTGTTTGGAACAGCATTTACATTATTATATGATCCGGGGCTGATCTCATTCATAACTATAGCAAAGTCTTTCCCATTCAATAAAGGGATCTCATGTGCAACTTTCTGCCAGCCTGTTTCACCATTAAGGATGAAGGTGGTCTTACCATTCTCTCCTACTTTCCCTGATTTTGTAGTAATGATAATAACTCCATTGGCTCCCCTGTTTCCATATATCGCTGTTGCAGAAGCATCTTTTAGAACGCTCATTGATTCAATATCCGAGCTATTCAGGAATGAAATGTCGTTAAGGATCACCCCATCCACAACATAGATCGGGGATGCATCTCCTATAGTTCCAATACCCCGGATAAGGACAATAGGGGCCTCACCAGGGGTTCCGTCTGATTGCATGATCTGCACACCGGCCACTTTACCTGAAAGACTTTCCATCGGGTTCAATGCAGTAATTTTTGTAAGTTCATCTGTTTTTATTGTCGAGACTGAACCGGTAAGATCGTTCTTTCTTAAGGTTCCGTATCCTACTACAACCACTTCCGGAAGTGTTGTTTTTTCAAGTCCCAGTACAACATCCACAATATTTTGAACTCCTAATTCAACTTCCTGGGTAGCATAACCGATAAAAGAAAATACCAATACAATTTTCCCCTCAGGTACTTTTAATGTGTACTTCCCATTTATATCGGTAACAGTGCCGGTGGTTGTCCCTTTGATCAGTACTGTTGCCCCCGGTAATGTTTCTTTTGTGTCTGAAGCAGATATCGTTCCTGTAACTGTCCTAACCTGTGCATAGGAAACTGACGTCAACAAAAACAAGATACCAAGTAATAAAAATGCTTTCAGGCATCTTTTCTTTCTAAGAACATCTCTAGTTTGCATAAATATGTATCATGTGTTAATGATCTGATCTACAATTTTATGATATTAATTACCTGTATATTTTGAACGTCATTAATATTGTCGAAGCAATGATTCTTATGCTTTGCCACTGTATTCAATGTCCAAATTTAAGTCGATTTGCACGAAAATGTTCACAGAATTGAAAATTTTTTTCTCGTTTGGCGTATAGTGACAGGGTTACGGATTACTTTTAAGGGTATTACAGGTTATCAGATGTAGGACAAATCTTATAAATATTCGTATTTTTGAGGAGTTAATCGATACATATTATTGAAGTATGGTAAAGAAAAAGGTCTTGGTTACAGGCGGGGCAGGTTTCCTGGGATCACACCTCTGTGAGCGTTTGCTAAATGACGGGAACGAAGTGGTTTGTCTCGACAATTATTTCACGGGACAGAAACAAAATATCATATCCCTTCTCAGCAATCCTTATTTTGAGCTTATAAGGCACGATGTGACCATGCCATTTTTTATCGAAGTTGATGAGATATACAACCTTGCCTGTCCTGCATCACCTATACATTATCAGTATAATGCAATCAAGACTGTAAAGACATCGGTAATGGGTGCGATCAATATGCTGGGGTTGGCCAAAAGGATCAAGGCGAAGATCCTGCAGGCTTCCACCAGTGAGGTATATGGTGATCCTGATGTTCATCCGCAACCTGAATCATACTGGGGGCACGTGAACCCAATCGGTCCGAGAGCATGCTACGATGAAGGGAAGCGTGCAGCAGAAACCTTGTTCGTCAATTATAACAAGCAAAATAATGTCCGCATTAAGATTGTCAGGATCTTCAATACTTACGGTCCCCGCATGCATCCCAATGACGGACGTGTAGTTTCAAATTTCATTGTCCAGGCACTCAAGGGCGAAGATCTAACCATTTATGGTGACGGCTCCCAAACCCGAAGTTTTCAATATGTAGACGACCTGATCGAAGGGATGGTCCGAATGATGAATACGAAGGAAGACTTTACCGGGCCGGTGAATCTTGGAAACCCCGTTGAATTCACCATCATGGAACTAGCCGAAAAAGTAATTCAGCTTACAAAATCGCGGTCGAAGATTGTCAGGATGCCTCTTCCCCCGGATGATCCGACCCAACGGCAGCCAGATATCTGGCTTGCTAAAAAAGAACTGGGTTGGGAACCGAAAATACCACTTGAAGATGGATTGAAACGAACGATTGAATATTTCAGTTCGATTATCTGACACCTTTCAACAGTGGACAATATGATTGACAGGCAGAAATTTAATGATTCTTTTCAGTATTACGATAAGGAAACTATTCTTGGAATCATTGATCTTTTTGAGAAAGAGCTTCCCGGTCGGTTTGAGAAAATCCGAAAGGATATCCTGGAAAATGATTTTGATGCCCTCGCTTTCAATGTCCACAGCCTGAAAAGTGTGAGCGGGTTGTTCATGGCTTCTGAACAGTCAAAACTGGCAGGAAAAATGGAGGAAATGGCGATCTCCAGGAACACCCAAGGCCTGCAGGAGCTTTATATAAAGTTGAAATCCTTTACAGAAGAACTTCTCAGGGAACTGATCGTCATCCGGGAAGAATTATCTTGTTCGGATACCCCCACGTAAAATGCAAGCGGTAATTCCTGTTACTGTGCATTGAAATTACCACTTATCAGCAAAATGGATCGGGAACAGGTTCTTTTTAATAAGTTCTTCCAGTTCTTCAGGGTTAAAGGGCTTTGCAAGAAAATCCTGTGCACCCAGGCGGTAACACCTGACACGTTCCTTGCTGCTTTCCGTGCCTGAAAGCATGATCACAGGGGTATGTTTTGTATATCCCCTTTGCCTGAGTATTTCCAGGAACTTATAGCCGTCCAGGTTTGGCATCTGGATATCGCAAATGATCAGGTCAGGGAGGTTACCTTCCAGCCAATTCAGTGCTTCGAGACCATCGTATTTGCAAATGACCTCATAGTTTCTGGAGAGAAAGTTTTCCAGAAGCATGCAGATGCTGGGTTCATCATCAATGACGAGTATTTTATGGTTCATATCCGTTTTAAATATTTCATGGGCAAATTTAGCACAATTTCAAATGTAATATTTCTTAATTTATATTTATCCGGTCTATCAAAATGCCAGGATGCAGAAAAGAATGAATTAAGATTCAATCAGGGTTCTATCCAAAGGACAGAATTACCGGTTCCATATTCGTTATTTTCCCAGAGTTCGTTGCCAGGGTCGAGGATCCACTGACCGTCCACCCTGAACTTATAGGTATACTTACCTGGCTTTAAATAAACAGGAAAAATCCATTTACCATTTTTCTTTATCATGACAAAATTATCCGGGTTCCATCCGTTAAAACTACCTGCAACAGTAACAGCCTTTGCATTTTCGAATTTATCCAGGTGGAAAACATAGTCGGCTTTAAGTGTCAGAAATGAATTTTTATAATCACCTGAACCCGTGGTATTAGGATTTGCCGGATCGGTCATCCATTTTCCATCGACAATGAATTTATATTCATAATTACCGGGTCCGAGCACATACCAAAGTTGCCATCCATCCTTATATTTATCCATGAAAAGCTCCCCTGTGTTCCATCCATTAAAATCACCGGTGAGGATAACGCTTTTTGCATCCTGAAAGCCTTTTAACCTGAAGCCAATGCTGTCGCCAACCCCGATAACGGAATTGTAATTCCCGCTGCCATCAGGTCGTTTCAGGTTATTATCCGGATCTGTGATCCACTTTCTATCGACAATAAACTTATAATAATGAGTACCTTCCCGCAGGTAAAGAGGAAACATCCAAGTAGCATTGATCCGTATCATCTTTAGTTCATTCTCATTCCATCCATTAAAACTACCGGTTAAAATGACCTGATGGGCAGAAGGATATCCCCTGAGCCGGAAAATGTGGTTGTAGCAATACACAATGGAGTTATTTCCGTTATAAGTATCGCTTTCCAAAAGTTTGTTGAATGAGTCGTTTGCCCATGTGCCATCGATGATGTATTTATAAGAATACTTACCAGGCTTCAGCTTTAAAGAAACCATCCAGCCTGAATCACAGACAAGCATGGGAGTGCGCTCTGTACTCCATGCATTAAAGGAACCTGACAGAAATACCCGTTTTGCTTCTTTGTGACCGGGAAGGAAAAAACGGGCAACTCCATCCCGGTATAAGAACACAGCAACATTTGTAAAACGATTTACCCCGTATTCCACCGATACTCTTTCAGCTTCACCTGAAACTTTCAACCAACGGTCATCAACCATGAAGACATCATTTACAGTTGTTGGTTTGACAGGTACCGACTTGATCACTTTTGATAATTCCACCAGGTGATCATTCAGTTTCACCATTTCCCATTGAGCATTTTTTAATTCTAATTCCCGTTTCCCTGAATAGACAGCATTCAGCACCAGGCTGTCGAGGTCGAACAGCCTGGTCAGTTCTTTTCTTTGGGCATTGGTCCATCTTAGGTCAATCCTGAAATAGGTCCTGCCGTTTTCCACCCGGCAGACAGAATTTGGATCAAACTGTGAAATGCCTTTAAAAACATTCAATAGAAAGATCAGTACCAAAAAATATTTTATCTTATTTTCCAACTCAGTCGGTTTTAGTAAAACTGATCTTTAATTCATTCGTTACCAAATTAATGCAAATGTCTCCCTTTTCAAAGAAATCATATCCCAGCATGCCGTCGACCGGGTATCCATAAGTTGCAGACAAGGCATCGAGGCTTGCAATGATCGTTTGCATACCAGTGATATGACGTTCACCAAGGACAAAATCATTTAACTTCCCCAGCAAGACTTCTGATTCGCCTGAACCTGCACCCAACAGGTCGGATCTTCTCAGGATCGTCACCGTACTCAATGCTTTCTTTGGTGCGTAACTGTTCAGAACATTTGATTCGGCACCGGTATCCAGGCAAAAATCAAGTATTTTACCGCCAATTTTTACTTTGACAAAAAGGATATTATGATACAGTTCAACTTTCTCGGTAATATCGGGCCTTAATTCATTTGTATGGAGAGAAATCCTGTTGCCGGTCTTGTCAAGGCGATATAACCGGAGTTCATTATGTCTGACGTCGACTACTATCTCCAGTCCTTTTAACATACTCAAACCAAACAGGCCAAGGACTTTTATATCCCGGCGGTTTTCGATGTGCCCGAGGTCGGTCACATCTGCCGTTTGTTCTTTATAGATCAACCCGGCGATATTCAGAGTCTTTATCTGTGCATGCTGAATCGTACCTGTCGACCCGGTTATCCCACTTCCTTCCCCACCTGCAGTTGTTAAATATTTCCTGAAATAAGTACTGTTCAGCACCAGCTGTGCAGCTCCTGTATCAAAGAGAAAATTACCGACAGTATTATCTACTTTTGCTTCCATAAGGAACAATCTTCCCACACGCTTGAGAGGGATCACTACTGACTCAAGTTCTCCCAACGGACTAATCTCCCCGAAGCTACTTCCTGTAATTGTGATCGTATGATTGATCATAAACCCTGTTCTTTCGGGAATTTTATCAGAAAATAAACTATCTGAATTACATAAAAAGAAGACAGTTATTATGATGAACCGGGTCAGAAACTGCATACAAGGAATTTTAGACGAAAATACGAATTCTTTCATGACTGTATTAATTCCATTTTCAATGAGATAAATTCCATATTTTTGGTTTCTCAATCCCGCCAAACTCGGTTTTTACCAAATTATTGCATAAAAAATCCAGGGGAATTATGGATCCAAAGATGAAAAACAAACAGAGAAAAAAACAAACAGGAAAATACTCACCGGAATCTTTTTTAAGGTTTCCTGCAGCTTATCTGATCATTTTTGTACTTATTTTCCTTGTTTATGCGCAGACGCTTTTCTTTTCAATAGGAAAGCTTGATGAAACGAATATAATTCTTGATCACCTGGCATTTCTGAGCGATTTTCATAATTTAAAAGAAGCTTTGCTTACCAATCCGTTCTTTAATAAAGGAGGCGATTTTTACCGCCCTCTTCAAAACTTCTCTTTCATGATCGATGCCCACATTGGCGGGCAAAACAGCTGGGCTTTTTACCTGACAAATATCCTTATCCATGGTCTCACATGTTCGCTCCTGTTGTACCTGTTGACGTTGCTGGGGAAAAACAAGAGAACCGCATTAATGCTTGTTCTCATTTTTGCCCTGCATCCGTTATTCGTTCAGACTGTGGCATGGACGCCTTCGCGCGGAGATCTGTTCCTGAGTATGTTCGGATTAGCATCTTTTATTTTTTTCATCCATTACATACAGTCAGGCAAAATTATTTTCCTCTTTTTTAATATTGTTGCTTTTGGGCTTTCAATCTGTTCTAAAGAAACAGCCGTCATCATTCCTGTGATCTGTGTTCTCTATTATTTTTTCATCGAAAAAGAAAAGATAGTCTCCTTTGTGCAGTTGCTGATCCCTTTTGCCTGCTGGGTTGTTCTTTTCCTTATCTTCATGTACATAAGGAACGATGTGGTAAAGATCATTGTGCAAAAGGGTCAATTCGGTTTCATTCCTTTCCTGGTTCATCTCCGGACCATCCCTGAGTTCATCTTTAAGTTCTTCCTGCCAGTCGGGCTGGGCCCGATGCCAGCATTTGACTGGATTTATACCATCACCGGGTCACTGATACTGGCCGGTATAATCGTACTGGCAACGAGGTTCAGAAAAGTCTCCGTTATGTACTTCTTCGGGTTGGCCTGGTTCTTTTTATTTGTTACGCCTGCAATCATGTATATCAATAAATACGGTTCTGCTGCATGCGATTACATGGAACACCGCGCTTATCTTCCACTTGCAGGGATCCTGATCTTTATTTACATTTTCATGGACGGAAACAGGATTGTCCGTGACAGCAAAAAAACCCCGGTTCTGCTATGGGTCATTCTGATCATTTTCGGAGTATATACGTCTGTTTACGCGAGGAACTATAAAACTCCACTATCATATTACGATCTTGCAATTTCCAATAACCCGGCTTCCGCCATTGCCTGGTTCAACCTTGGGGTTACAAAGATGAATTTTGAAAAAGACTATGCAGGAGCTATTAAGGATTACAATACAACCTTACAGTTGCTCCCGGATTATGTTGAATCATACATCAACAGGGGTTTTTGCAGGGAACACCTGAATGACACCCTGGGGGCAGTATCTGATTATGAAGCAGCTGCAAGGCTTAAACCCGGCTGGTATGAGCCACATGTGGACCTCGCGACCATAAAACATAAAATGGGGCTGACAAAAGATGCAATCAGGGAATATGATACAGCCTTGTCCCTGTCTCCTGATTTTTCACCGGGTTACAATGAAAGGGGAGCACTGCTAATGGAACTACAGGATTACCGTTCAGCCCTTGAGGACTTCAACCAAGCAATCAGCCTGAATGAGAATTATCCTGAGGCATTCTTCAACCGCGGGGTCCTCGAATTCCATTTACAGGATTATACTTCAGCAATGGAAGATTATAACAGGGCCATTCATCTGAATAAAAAATATGTTGAAGCTTATGTGAACAGGGGGGTCTTAAAATACCAGCTGCAGGATTACCAGGGTGCTGTCGATGATCTTGACCTGGCACTTACGTTCGATGAAAATTATGCTGAAGCTTATCTTGACAGGGGAATGGCCAGATACATGACACACGACCTGAATGGCGCCTGTAATGATTGGGAGACTGCAACCAGGTATCACCTTGCGGAGGCAGAGACCCTTTTACGACAGTACTGCACCAAGTAATCAGGGAAAAGAATCAGAGGTCCGGATCTTATCTCAAGAAATTTTGGGTTCGTCCGGCTGATATTAATGTTTAGGTTTGGTGACTACTTTAAATTCCACTTTCCTTGCCTCTTTATAGAGGATCTCACCTTTATCGGAGAACCTCACGCTATAACCTGCATCATCCTTCTTGAGGTCCATTTCATAACAAATTCCTTTATCAACCGCTTCTCTCTTTATAACTGTCGCAATTGTATAGCCGAGGAAATTCTTTGTAACTGATGAAGATACCTCTTTAGGAAGTGCTGCCGGAGTTATCTCTTTATCAGCTGAGATCACTGCCCCGGAATCATTGTAGGTGATAATATACTGCTTATCCTGTTCCAGGAATGAAATTATGTAATATTTATTATCCTGGTCATATCTCACCTGTTTAGCTCCAGGGAATTGTTTAGCAAAGGATTGCCTGACCGGCAACGGCAGTAAATCGGGGGTTATTTCCTGTGAAAATGAGGCTATCGCTATCAAAAAAGAAAGCATAAATGAAGTCACAACTTTTTTCATGATTGATATATAATATTTTGTGTGTTTAAAAATATGCTGACAAAGATAGCAAATCAGATGCTGTTTATGCAAAATTTTGCGTATCCTCCCATCGAAGCTCAATCGAAGCTTAATCGAAGCTTAATCGAAGCTCAATCGAAGGTCAATCGAAGGTCAATCGAAGGTCAATCGAAGGTCAATCGAAGGTCAATCGAAGAATGTGTTGATAATGAGTAAAATATGTATTTCTTACGGTGACTGGTCATGGTCGAGGGAGGTCGTGTCCTGTTCCGGCCGCAATTTTTTTAATTTTACTGCAATAAAAACAATCAAATCCGTCTTCATGATCATGGAAAAGGAGCTTCAGAAAGAAACATTGGACAAATTCTTCAGGAAAGAGTATGAGAAGCTGGTCAATTTTATCAGAAAAAACTTAGATGACCGTTTTTTTGAAGCTTCCCCTGAAGATATTGTCCAGGATGTTGTGCTGGGATTGATGAGTAAACTTGAGGTGAATGTCAGGATCGAAAATCTGACTGCTTATATATACCGGTCGGTTAAGAATAAGATCATCGATTACCAGAAAAAAAAGCAACGGACTGTTTCTATTGAAAGCTTTAATGACAGAAAGAATGAGAATTATTTATTTAATACTATAAAGGATGATCCATCCGCTGAAGAGGATGAATATTCAGGCATAGAGCCGGAAATGCTTAAACAAGCTATTTCGCAGCTCAGGCCAGATGAGCAGGCAGTGATCATTGCAACGGAGTTTGAGAATGTAACTTATGAAGAGCTTTCAGAGGAATGGGATGTTCCGGTTGGCACACTGCTGTCAAGAAAACACAGGGCACTTTCGAAACTGCACAGGATATTATTAAACAATCAAATGAACAATCAAAAATAAAAATTATGGAAACAACAGAGAATAATAATGGAAGACGATCTTATTGCCGTGGTCACAGGCGCAAAGGCGGATGGATCGTACTTGGAATTATCGGATTTACAGGGCTTGTATTTCTTTTCGGGGCAGTCATAATGTGGCTTTGGAACGGACTGATGCCTTTGATATTCCACTTCGGTGTGATCACCTATTGGCAGGCGATTGGCCTGGCAATCCTTGCAAGGCTGCTTTTTGGCGGCTTTCATCACGGGCACAACCATTATGGACGTCACAGACCCGGGTTATGGAGACACAGGCATAATATGCGTTACAATAAGGATTGCCGTGAATATTCCAATGGCACAAAATGGAGTTATTATGAGCAATACTGGAATGAGGAGGGAGAAAAGGCTTTCGATGAATATTTAAAGCGTAAAAGTGAAAGCCAGGGCAAGACAGAATAACGCCCTTTCAATCTTCGATCTTTACCAGGTGAATGTTTTCTATTGTACCTTCTGAGGTTACCTTCAGAAGGTACATTCCTGGTGCAAGATCAGCAAGATTGGTTATCCTCATTGAATTTCCTGTTCCGCCAGAGATCATTTTCCCGGTTTTCAGGATAACATCACCGTTGATGGAGATAAGGCTGATCTCAACATTTCCCGATATATTTGAGTCAAACGACACGTTAAAAGCATCCCTGAAGGGATTCGGAAAAACGTTGAAACTGGTCTTGTTTTTTATGCTAGTTTGAGCATATACCAGGGCTATTGCATAATTTGGGATCCCATAACCCAATAATGAATCCGGATTATTGTACTGGCTTGCACTTTTTTCAATTGCCAGGTAAAGTTGCGATGGGGTAAGCTCCGGCTTTGCCTGCCACAAACAGGCCATCAGTCCTGCATTTATCGGTGAAGCAAAAGAAGAACCGGTTGAGTTGCCAAATGAGCTGTCAGGCGAGGCAACAATGCAATTCACTCCCATGGCGGCAAGATTTGGTTTTACATAAGTTCCATTAACGGTACCGGTAGAACTGAAAGAAGCATATTGACCTGACGAATCGACGGCACCGATGCACAAGACATCCACTGCATCGGAGGGGGAATCCACGCAGGTCCACGATGATCCTCCTGCGTTGCCACCAGTAATACTAAGGGCTATACCCTTGCTTTCCGCAATATTTGCTCCCCTGGTCGACGGATTTGTATAACCGTTCATATCGGCACAAGTATGATCCATCCAGTCATTATCAAATGTAGAGTATCCAAGGGATGAGTTGATCACATCGGCGCCGACGCTATCGGCCATTTCTGCTCCTACAACCCAATTGTATTCTTCGATTATATTTTCAGAACTCATATCCTCAGTTCTTATCAACCAGTAGGAGGCTTTCGGAGCTGTACCGATCAACTGACCTGTATCGTCGCAGGCCATTATTGAGAGAACTGCAGCTCCGTGGTTATCTTCCAGGTAAACATTACCGCCGGGGTTCACAAAATCGCGGGTCCCAAGGATCTGGTTATTTGCCCAAAGGCTGTCAAAGTCGGGGTTCACATCGACATACAGGAAACCTGCATCTAATACTGCAATGACTTTCCCCTGTCCCCGGTATCCCATGTTGTGGAGAACATCTCCATTCAACATATGGATCTGTGTGTAAGAGGGGCCGTAATCAAAAGTTTCGGGGGCATGCGGTGATCTTTTCTCATAGACGGGAATCTTTTTGGAGAGTCTTTTCTCAAGAATTACTTTCCTGTTATTCCCGGCCAATTGTTTGGAGTTATAGGAAGTGATCCTCGTGACACTCTGAACGAACGGAAGAGCCCTGATTGAATTCAATACTGACGAATCAACAGCCCTGATTGTAATCCCATTAAACCATTTGCAACGTGTAAAGACCTGTACTTCTTTTGCTGCAACAGAATCGACATAAGCCGGGTTTACAGGAAGGTCCTGTTCAATTATCGGGATTCCCTGGGCGTTTCTCCTGTCTATTGCCCTTTGTGTCAGGAATGCCTGGGGATCACCGATGTTATAAGGTGTGCCATTTTTATCAGTGAATGCAACGAAATATTTTTGTGGTATTTGTTGCGAACAACCTGTTACCACAATGAAGAATAACACAAAAGTGAATTTCTGTTTCATTTTTTATTTTATATATTGCAGGATCAGGCTACAAAGATAATCCTGATCCTGCTTTTTTTATATCGCTTTTTCAAAATATGGCCATAATACGATTTGAACCTAAAACAGTAAAAAAATTAAAAGATATGTAAGGGTAAATGGTCACCTGCGTGTAGTATTTTCAAAGTAGCCGGAATAATATAAACAAGTACGTTATGAAACAGGATGTATTAGAAAGCCGCATGGATCTGACCAATCATGCCAGCAAGATTGCCCAGTCGAAACTTATGAGAGGGTCGACTGCTGGTAAATATCCGGTGATCCTGGATAATGGCCGGACAATTATTTTTATTTCAGATAAGAGCAGGGAATCGGAGGTCAGAGAAAAGTACGAAAAACAAATAATGCAAAAAAGGAATCCACTTACTGATATCTGATCCAGGTGTATTTTTCCGACCATGAAAAAGCTGTTGTTCATATTACTGGGTATTTCATTTCTTTCGGGATGTACAAAGAAATCAACAGATAATACTAACCCTTATTCCAATAGCCTTCAGTTAGGCACCGGGATAAGTTCAGTTAATCCTTCAGACCTCACGGGGGTAGGGACAACTTTTTTTGCATATACAATCATTTACTTCCGCCTTGAAAGCGCGGATGATCAAGGCAGTTCCTCTATTATGATCCAGATCAAAAAACAAGATGGAACCACTTATAGTTCATACACCTTTCCAAGTCTGCAAGGTTCTGGACATATTTACCTTTCATATTTCACCATCCCTGATCCGGGAAATTATACTGCTACAGGGGTCATTGTGACAGGGAACAAGACCGTGGCTTCAGTAAGTTTTACGATTGCGGCTTCCAAGCAGGGTGAATAATTTCCCATGCTTTATTAGAGATCCGGAATTCCTTCCCGGAGAGTAAGATCATACCTTGTTTCACCACTTACCTGATATGGGCAGGGTCATGTTCTGAACACATGAATTTTCGCCCAAACCGCCAGTTGATGTATCTTGAGGATCTGATCAATGGTGTAAATCAATACAGGAATCTCTGATTCTTAGAGATCATAACATAAATCATGAACACTGGATCAGCGGAATTAAAAAAATATCAAAACGCCTTTTAAATATTAATTTTACAGAGTTTTTTAGGATCAGGTATATAATACCTATTCCGGCATCGTAAACCTGATCATTACCTATAAAAATCAAATAAGAAATCATATGAGGATCAGCAAGGTTTTATTATTGATTTTAACTTTTACCATTAGTGCTGCTCAGTCACAAGAGATCGTCTTCAGATCGAATGGAAAGGTCAATTATCCTTTGACGCGTGACGAAGAGAAAATGCTCGATTCAATTCAGCACAAAACTTTTCTTTTCTTCCTCAATGAACACCAGCCAGAAATGGGAATTGTAAAAGACAGGACAACATCTGAGTCGCCTTCAAGTATTGCCGCAACAGGTTTCGGGATCCCGTCATTTGCTATCGGTGCTGAGAGAAAATGGATAACACGTGAACAGGCAGCAGAGATCACACTCAGGATCCTTCAATTTTTTATCAATTCGGTTCAAAGCACTGATATAAATGTGACTGGTTACAAGGGATTTTATTATCACTTCCTTAAAATGGATACCGGAACCCGTAAATGGGATTGTGAACTTTCTTCAGTTGATACCGGTATATTGATGATGGGGATCATCTTTGCCCGGAACTATTATGACCTTGACAATGAAACTGAAAAACAGATCCGTTCAATTGCAACAAGATTGCTTGACAGAGTGGACTGGAATTTTATGTTATTGCCCGCATCGGGTAAATCTGCCAATACGATCTCAATGGGCTGGACGCCAGAAAAGGGATTGGCTGATTTTGGCTGGAGAGGTTATAACGAGGCCTTGTTCCTTTATGTTTTAGCTGCCGGCAGCGGAATGGCAAATGCGGAGAAGAGTTACAAGGCGTGGCTATCCTCCTACAGATGGTACAGTCCCTACACAGGGTTTTCGCATGTTGCTTTTCCTCCTTTATTTGGCCACCAGTTTTCACAGGCATTTATAGATTTCCGGGGTATTGCCGATGAATATATGAAAGTAAAAGGAATTGATTACTTTGAAAACTCCCGGCGGGCAACATATGTTCAGAGACAATACGCAAAAGATAATCCGAAAGGCTGGACAGGTTATGATTCTCTTTGCTGGGGCGTAACTGCAAGTGACGGGCCTCCGGAGAAATATAATTTTGACGATAAAAAGTTTTTAGGCTATGCCGGAAGAGGGACAAGCGGACCTGATTACAATTATTATGACGATGGAACTATAGCACCCTATGCTCCTCTTTCATCGTTACCTTTCACTCCCGAAATAGTTTTACCGACAATAAAATCGATGAATATTAAATATGGTAAGAAATTATGGGGCAAATACGGCTATTATGATGCTTTCAATCCAACAGCGAACTGGGTGGATGATGACTTCCTGGGCATAGATGAAGGCCCGTTGCTGATGATGATAGAAAATTTCAGAACCGGCCTGATCTGGAATTATGAGATGAAGGATCCGATTATCCAGAAAGGTTTGAACAAACTGGGCTTTACCTATCTGAAATAGAATTTATTAATCATTCCGGGGAATGAAACATCTTATCAACATAAGAAATGGGATATTGTTCTTGTTTGTCATGGCAACAACAATGATCAATGCCCAGGCAAGGATGCTTGATAAATTTGAGAACAAAGACGGGTGGAGTTTTATAAAATCCGATGGCGTTAATCTTAACTTATCCATTGAAAAAGGATATAAAGGTAATGCGATTCGTCTTGATTATGATTTCACAAAGGGCACCGGTTATGGCGGTATACAAAAATGGTTCCCGATCGATCTCCCTGACAATTTTGAATTTACATTTTATGTCAAAGCGGAATCCCCTGCCAATAATTTTGAAATAAAATTTATTGACAGTACCGGTAATAATGTCTGGTGGGATAACAACCGGAACTATGATTTTCCCAAAGAATGGAAAAAGATCACCATAAAGAAAAGACATATCAGTTTTGCGTGGGGCCCGATAGCTGATCATAGCATAAAGCGAATCGACAGGATCGAATTTACCATTTCATCATTTGTTGGCGGAAAAGGCACGATCTGGCTTGATGATCTGAAATTTGAACTTCTTTCGCCTGAGGCACAATCATATCCAGTCCCATCAATTACGGCTTCCTCTTCAATCAAAGATCACTCGCCTGATCTTATTATCGATCATTCAGACAAGACTTACTGGCAAAGCAGCAGAGTCAACGGACAGTATATTGCTGCCGATTTTAAAACCAAAAGGGAATTCGGCGGGTTACAGATCAACTGGCTGAAAAATAATTATGCACAAAGCTTTGATGTTCTCTTATCGGTTGATGGCAGGAATTGGGAGAAAGTTTATTCTGTTCAATCAAATGGAAACAATGTCAGTTTTATCAGGCTGCAAGAAGCGGAAGCAAAATATGTCAGGATAAATCTTATAAAAAGCAATTCTGAAAAAGGGTTCGGGATAACTGAGTTGAAATTCTTAGATATCAAAAATTCATTGACCCCGAATGATTTTTTGATTTACCTATCGAAAAATTCACCGGCAGGAAATTACCCAAGATACTTTTCAGAACAAGCATCTTACTGGACCATTACCGGTGTTAACGGCGATGTCAAGGAGGCGCTGATAAACGAAGACGGGATGGTTGAGGTAGACAAGGCGCAATTCTCAATCGAGCCAATGATAAAAATCGGCGATTCGCTTTATAACTGGACTAATATGAAATTTATCCAGTCACTGGGGCCATATGAGGATAAAAGTGAATTTACTTTTGTGCCGTCGGTCACCTGTGTATGTAATGATTTGAAATTTGAAACGGGTGTAACCTCAGCCGGAGAGGCAAATAAGGATTCGAGGCTTGATATCCGCTATTCATTTGATAACCTTTCAAACCAGCCAAAAGATTTTGAGTTTTATATGCTGATAAGGCCCTACCAGGTCAATCCGTATTACCAGTTCCTGAATCTCACCGGCGGAGTTGGTAAAATTCATACGATCAAAGAAGAAAATGACGGATCGATAGAGGCCGACGATAAAGTAGTGCTGTTCCAAAAAAAATATGATTCCTTTGGGGCAGCCGGTTTTGATGAAGGGAACATTGTGGATCTCATACGTTCAGGGAAAGTCCCTCAAACTAAATTTGCTGTTGATCAAAATGGACTAGCCAACGGAGTAATTAAATATTCATTACACCTGGATCCCGGTGAACGTATCGAATTCTTTGCAGCAGTTCCGTTTTACAGAGGAAGATCAATTGATGAAAGACCAGGTATTGAAGCTGTTCCTGAAGAATTTAATGAAACAGCTGAATACTGGAGAACAAAAGTCGGGCATATCAGATTTAATCTACCTGCATCAGCAGACAGGATCATAAATACATACAAGTCAAACCTTGTTTACATATTAATTAACAGGGATAGTGCAGGTATCCAACCCGGTTCGCGTTCCTATGAGCGAAGCTGGATACGGGATGGTTCCATGACATCATCTGCACTTCTGAAATCCGGTATTGTGCCTGAAGTAAGAGAGTTCATTAACTGGTATACGGACCATCAATACGAGAACGGTAAAGTTCCATGTGTGGTTGATTCCCGAGGTCCCGATCCGGTCCCTGAAAACGACAGCCAGGGGGAACTGATCTACCTGATCCGTGAATATTTCAATTTCACAAAGGACACAGCTTTTCTCAGGTTAAAAAACAAGAACGTACTAAAAGCAGTCGATTACATCGGATCCCAGATCGCTGAACGGTCAACAGATCATTTTAAAAACGGGAACGACAGCGTGCGGGCCTATTTCGGGCTTGTCCCTGAATCGATCAGCCATGAAGGATACTCTGCAAAACCGATGCACTCATACTGGGATGATTTCTTCACATTGAAAGGTTTGAAAGATGCAGTTGAGATCCAAAAGGTACTTGGCGAAAAAGAATCTTATGAACACATAAAGAAAGTGTGCGACACCTTCAGTGAAAATCTGTATAACTCCCTTCAACTCGCCATGAAAACGAGGAAAATAAATTACATACCCGGCTGTGTCGAGCTTGGCGATTTTGATGCAACATCAACAACCATTGCCTTGACCCCCTGCAATGAGTTGAACATGTTGCCAAAGCCCCAGGTATTCAACACTTTTGACAAATACTATGAATTCTTTAAGAAAAGGAGAGACGGAAAAACTGACTGGATCAACTACACACCTTATGAAAACCGCCTGATCGGTTCATTCATAATGCTGGATCAACCGGAAAGGGCCCACGAATTAATAAAATTCTTCTTAAATGATCAGCGCCCGCTGGGATGGTATCAGTGGGCTGAAGTAGTCTGGAGAGATTACCGCAATCCCGGTTATATCGGTGATATGCCACATACCTGGGTGGGCAGCGATTTTATCAATGCGATCCGTGCTATGTTCGTTTATGAGAACGAGTATGATCAATCGCTTGTGCTGGCTTCGGCGCTTTACCAGGACTGGATCGACTCGCCCCGGGGAATGTCTGTTGAAAACCTGCCAACTTATTACGGAGAGATCTCATATTCCATAAAAAAAGATCAAAACAAATATTTATTTTCTATATTCGGGGATGCCAGGCTTCCAGCGAACGGAATAAAAATTAAAAACTTCAATGGATCCAAGCTCCCGTCAAGAGTGACGGTCGATGGTGAAGAGATAAAAAGTTTTACAGAAAAGGAAATACCGGTCAGAGTATTTCCAGCAGAAGTAGTGATTTATTATTAATTAAATTCACTAAAGTTATTGATCATTGTAACCAGGTTCCTTTATGAAAGAACAGGATAAGAGTACTGCTCACATTTCAAGGGTTGCAAATCAGATCCATTTTACTCAGTTAGCGGCTTATGGCGCGGGTGGTATAATTCCAATCGCCCTGTTCAACATAGCGGGGATACTCGTCGGATTAATGGGTAATATAAGTTTAGGGCTAAGCGCCTTCTGGCTGGGGGCTATTATGATCGTCCCCCGTTTGTGGGATGCCCTTTCCGATCCTATCATCGGTCACCTGTCTGATAATACGCGTACCCGTATAGGCCGGAGACGCCCGTACCTCCTGATAGGAGGAATACTCGTTGCAGTGTTTTTTGTCGTCATGTGGTGGATACCCAAGGGTGACCTGGTGCGCACGTGGTTTCCTACTGAATCAGGCTATCATGCATTTCAGCTTGTCTATATTCTTTTTGCCCTCCTGTTATTTTTCACTTCGGTTAATATTTTCGAGATCCCTCATGGTGCACTTGGAATGGAGCTGACGACGGATTACCATGAACGCACGCGTCTTTTCAGTGCCAAGAGTTTTGTCGGCAATCTTTTTGCCATGAGCACTCCCTGGCTGTTTGCCCTTGCCAGCACAGAAGCATTCAAGGGTCCTGGCGGAAACGAAGCTGATGGAATGCGTTATGTCTCCCTGATGATCGCGGGCATCCTGATACCACTTTCGATCTGGTGGTTTTTAATATTACGTGAACCGGGATTTGTCAAAGCAGCAAAGCATAAAAAGACCCCTTTCTGGCATGACATGAAACTCGTTGCCGCTAATAAAAATTTTGTCATGCTGACACTGACTATTTTCACCCTGGCCATGGGCTTTAATTTCGTGCAATTGCTTGGATCATACATTCCTATTTTTTATGTTTTCGGAGGTGACAAGGTTGCAGGTGCCAGGATGCTGGGGATCAACGGTACCATCTGGGCCATTACCGGGCTCCTTGCCGTGTTCCCCCTCAATTGGATAAGCCCGAGACTGGGTAAGCGGAGTACCCTTGCGATTGCCATTCTACTTATGGTCCTGGCACAAGCTTCCAAGATTATCTGCTACAGCCCTTCACATCCTTATCTGATCATTATTCCCACAATGCTGCTTTCGGCTGGCATGTTGTTTTTCTTTACCCTGGGATCTTCCATGGTCGGCGATATTTGTGATGAAGATGAATTAAAGACGGGTTACCGTGCTGAGGGAAGTTTTTATGCGATATTCTGGTGGTTTATCAAAATGGGAACCGCACTAGCCAGCTTTGTAGCGGGTTCTTTGATCGTATTTACAATGTTTGACGAAACCCAGGTCACAAAGGTCGATAGCCTGCAGGGGAGCATCAGGGATATGCGCACCAAGGTTCAATACTGGGAAGGTTATCATGGCATCACCAGTGCCAATTCCGAGTGGTTTGAAAACACAAAACAGCAGAGCTCCGAAGCACTGAAGGATTCAAAAGAATACCTGATCTACCTGGAAAAGGAATCTCTTAAGACGCAGAATGAGTCGAACCAGAATCTACCCGGATATCCTGTTCAAAGAAAGAACATACTTCTCCAGGCATTGTCCGTGACAAAGGTCACTGTTGCCGGACTGGAGCAGCTTCAATCGCACCTGGAAAAACCAGGGCAACAGTCCGGTTCTTCCCAGATCGACCTGTTAGTTAAAGAGGCAATCCCATTGACACTTCAGACAAAGCTGGTCAAAGCCCGGATCAATGCTTTTGAGCTTAAATCGCACCTGGAATCCCACTTCCTGGAAACAAGGAAAAACCCGGGACATTATAAGTTCCTCCTCCGGAACATCACGTGGGTAAATACCCGCATTGCAAGTCTGAACGCAGCCTCATCCCTGGATGTCCTCGATAAAGTGCTCAGCACCTGTGAAATCGAGATCAGGCCGCTTACAAAACAGACGCCTTATACGCTTTTAATGATGCGTGTGGTCGAGATCGGGCTTCCAATTTTATTAAGCCTCTTTTCAATTTTCTTTGTTCTTCATTATTCACTGACAGAGAAACGAAGCCATGAAATCAAAGACCTCCTTAATCAAAGAAACCTGGAACGTTCAAAAGAAGAAGGAAAAGACACTGTGCCGGTAATCGAAGGATGATCTAAAACAGACAGCATGAAATTCAGTATCAAAGAAGATAGTTTTTATCTCGACGACAAAAAGGTATTTCTCAATTCGGGTGAGATCCACTATTTCAGGATCAAACGCGGGTTATGGGACAAGCATCTGCAAGCAGCCAAAGAGGCAGGTTTGACAACAGTAAGCACATATATTCCATGGGCATGGCATGAATCTGAAGAGTCAGTATTTGATTTTGACGGCACTGCATGCCCTGAATGTGATTTAAAAGGCTGGCTTCAGCGATGCAAGGCTTATGGATTATATTGTATCGTAAAACCGGGGCCATTTATCCTTGCAGAGTTCAGGGGAGCCGGGTTGCCAGACTGGTTCCTGGATCAGTACGGCGATGAAGTCAAGATGCGTAATCGTAAAGGTGAACTATTCCCGAGTGACGGGGTCAGTCTATTTAACCCGAAATACCTGGAAAAGGTGACCCTTTGGTATGATAATGTCATGCCCATTATCAGGGAACATGAAATTTCATCCGGCGGTCCGGTGATCATGATGCAGATCTGCAATGAGATCGGACTATTCTCATGGCTGGCAAAACAGGCTGATTACAGCAATGCTGTGAAAGATCGTTTCATCACCTATTTGTCACATAAGTTCACAAGTATAGATGAAGTGAACAATCTGTGGGGAACAGGTTATCCCGATCTTGATCATATAGAACTTCCTCCTGACGGGAAGCTTCCCTATACATCGAAGGGTGACCGGAGCCGTGATCACGAGTGGCATTGTTTCTGGAGAACCTATTATGGAGACTATTTAAGAATGCTTTCGGTCATGGCAAGGGAAAGAGGAGTGACGGTTCCTTTATATCATAATCTTCCCGGCTGGATCTATGGTCATGGCTATGAATTTCCGGTCAATACCACCATGTATGAAGATTTATATGATGGCAGGAGCGAAATCCTTTTCGGGGTGGATCATATCCCTGAATTCTCGTCACACCGGAATATGCATGATGACCGGATCATTAATGATACGCTCTTTGCGATGCAGGGGAACAAACCTATGTTTGCTGCCGAGTTTCAATGCGGCTCCCGTGAATACCAGGTGGTGACGAATCCAAGGGAGATGGAACTTTTCTATAAATCCAGCATTGCCAACGGTCTGACAGGCTGGAACTACTATATGTTCTCACAGGGGCACAACCCAAGGCACAAGGGCTATTCAGGAGAAACTTTTTACTGGTTCAATCCTCTCACGCCTGAAGGCGAGCGTACCACTGCCTTCACCCTGGTCAGGCGAATGAGTAAAATCGTGAAAGCCTCTGAAAACCTTATTGTCAATGCTAAACGCAGAGCTGAGGTATGTATCCTTTTCTATCCTCCCTATTATTCAACAGAACTGGAAAGGCCTGTTGAAAAGGAATGCGGGCTTCTATTCACACCATCCGCCATCCGAAGGCCAGCGTATTTCGACGGATTGCTGAAAGTGCTCCAGGTACTTAATATCGATTATGATATGATGGATCTGACCAAAGTTTCTCCAGATACATTGATTAAGTTCAAGCAGGTTTGGTCATTCACCACGGATGAAATGGATGCAAAGGACCAACAGACCCTTGTTGATTATGCCAATGCCGGTGGCAATCTTGTTCTTTTCCCCTACCTGCCGGATCGTGAGATGTCACAGAAATCATGCACGATCATTCGTGATGCTCTTTCGTTATCCCCATCAGGAATTGAAATCATTAATTCGCCCCTGATCGATGTATTTGAGTTCAAGGATGTCAAATGCGCCAATCCACTGATAACCTATTCTGAAGAATCGCTTTCAGGTGCAGAGATCATTGCCAGAACCATCAAAGGCAGTGCATGCGGGTTCATCAAGGTATCGGGAAGAGGGACCATCATCCACCTGGGAACCTGGATCGGATTTGATACTGAAGAACATAAGGCGGTCTATGAAGCAATCCTGGGAAGATCGGGCGCCAGGCTCAGGCAGGCATCATCCAATAATGATAATATCACTGTAAGAGAGCGGTTCACAGGCAGCAATTCTGCACTTCTTTTCGTTGGGAATTATTATAACGAAGAACAGAAAGGAAAAGTCACCTATACCCATCCTGAAAGTGGCGAACCTGTCACAATTCCTTATTCAAACGAGGAGATCTTATGGCCTCCATTATATGGTGTAATGACCCCGATGCACCTGGAAGTTTCTGACGGGATAAAAATCTTACACAGTACCTCAGATATTCTCAGTGTGGAAGTGAATGATGGTCAACCTGAGATAGTGCTTTACGGGGATCGCGACCTGGAGGGAGAGATGGTCTTTGAAGGTTCAAATGTTAAAAGGATCAAATCGGCGATGATCCATGGCAAAACTGTTCAGATCGTCCGGGATGATAAACGTATTGTATTATTATACCATCATGAAAATAAGAACGAAATGATCCTTAAAATCAAGATCCATTAAATGAAAATTAAAAATTCCCGGGGGCTTTTATTTGATATTCCGGAGAATGGCTCAATCAGGAGTATAGAAGCTTATCCGATCAGAATCAGCCTCAAAGCCGAATCATCTTATTCAAGAGCAGGCGCAAATCTTTATTTACGGAAAAGAACAAAACCGTTTGAATTCATAGCTTTGCTGGGTACCGGAAGTAACAGCCGATTTAGGGTCACTGAAGATGCTTTCATACTCAAGGGAAGCTGGGATGGTCTTGATTATAAATGTATACTTCAACTTTCAAAAAAAAGCCTGAGCTGGCGATGGACTGTTGATATTACAAATAACTCGGGTACTGTTTCTGAATTTGATCTGATCTATGTGCAGGATGCCGGGTTAAAGCCAATTACTGACGGGTTAATCAACGAGTATTACGTAAGTCAATACCTGGAGAGGAGGATCCTTGAAGACAAAGACCATGGTGCAGTAATTTGCTGCCGTCAAAACATGAAGGAATCTGTTGGTAATCCATGGTTAATGATCGCATGCAGTGATAAAGCGATAGCCGGAAGTGTTGATGGGATGCAGTTTTATGGCAAGACATACAGGGAAACCGGGATCCCAGAAGGGCTGCTAACAGACAGGCTGGGAGGCGAATATGCCGGAGAATCGTCTATACTTGCTTTGCAGGAAACGCCGGTGAAGCTGGGGGCCGGAGATCATCATAAAAGTGTTTTTGTCGCAATCTATGTGCCGGACCACCCCCTGGCAACCTCTAACAATGATCTGGATCAGTTAGCCGGTCTTTTTCATGAATTTAATGATGAAGATTCGACTCAACTCCCGACTGGGTTAGTTACACCGGTTAAAAATCTTTTTACCACTTCTGCCTTTTTACCGGTCGATGATCTGAATGAGAAAGAGCTTGACCTGTTCTTTGATAAGGAGAAGCGTCATTGCGAGGTCGAAAATGGACGGTTGCTATCATTTTTCTGCAAAGAGAACGACCATGTCATGCTGCGTGCGAAGGAAATAATGGCTGACCGCCCGCATGCATATATCATGCAAGCCAGGGCAGGGTTTGTGCCCGATGAAAATATTGTTTCCACAACTTCTTTTGCATTTGGTGTTTTTAATTCGCATCTCACACAGGGGAATACCAATTTTAATATCCTGCTTTCGGTTTGCACCAGCCAGTTTAATCTTTCACCAGAACCGGGGCAACGAATATTTGTCGGGATTGATGGCAGGTACTATTTACTTGGCGTTCCTTCTGCTTTCGAGACCGGCCTGAATCATTGCAGGTGGATATATAAATATGACGGTTATTGTTTCCAGGTTCGCAGCTGGACATCCAAAACATTCCCGCAGGTCATTATGGATTTTAAAGTGTTGAATGGAAATCCTGTAAAGCTGGTTATTACGCATGATTTTGATCCCCTTAATGGATGGAAAGTAATCCCGGCGGGCATGGACGACTATATTGCAAGGCCAAGACCAGATAGCACGATCGCAGGTAAATTCCCTAAGGCACAATTCAGGATTAAAGTCAACAGCACTGATGGTGATTACAGGGTTTGCGGCGATGAAGCGATTTACAGCGATAAAAAAAGTCATGGGAGCTCTTTATTTGTTGTTGAAGTACAGGAAACATCTGAATTCTGTATGAGTTTTACCGGTGAAGTATGTTCCCCTGTCCAGCCGGTCAAAATTGAAAATGCAGATGATCAATGGGCTTCAGATCGCCGGGATGCACAGTCTGTTTGGCAGGACTTGTGTTTAAATCTGTCCCTGAAAGGAGATCATGAAGACATCGCAGCTATCAGGGAAATCCTGCCATGGTATGGTATGAATGCGCTTACCCATTTTTTGACGCCTTACGGGTTGGAACAATTCAGCGGTGCTGCCTGGGGTACGCGGGATATAGCCCAGGGGCCTTTTGACTTATTGCTGTGCATGGGTAAATATCAGGAAGCTAAACAAGTACTTCGCATTATCTTCTCGAATCAGAATCCCGATGGAGGATGGCCGCAATGGTGGATGTTCGACAGTTACACAAATACCCGTGCCGATAGTTCCCATGGCGATGTTTTCTATTGGTGCATTATTGCACTCAGTAATTATATCAAGGTTACCGGCGATCTGAAATTTCTGGGCGAGATCATACCATATTATCGTGAAGATGCCGTGGCAAGTGCGGAAGAAACGACACTTGGCGAACATATTGACAGGATCGTTAACATGATCGTTAATTCATTCATTCCGGGCACTGCGCTGGTACCCTTTGGGGGAGGTGACTGGAATGATTCACTGCAACCGGTCAGCAGGGAGTTGGCGTTACGCATGATCTCAAGCTGGACAGTTGAGATGAATTACCAGGCCTTTAATCAGTACCGGGAAGTATATGAGATGGCAGGCAACAGGAAAAAAGCTAATCAATTGAAAGAGATCAGTGAGCGCATCAAAGCGGACTTTAACAAATACCTGGTACAGGACGGGGTAGTTGCAGGGTATGGCCTGGTTGAAGATGATCGCAGTATCAGTTTGCTGCTTCATCCTCGTGATAACAGAACCAAGATCAGGTACAGCATATTACCGATGGATCGTGGCATAATCAGTGAGATTTTTTCAAAAGAACAGGCTTTTCATCACCAGGATCTAATTGAACAGCACCTGAAAGGGCCAGATGGCGCCCGTTTGATGAACCGTCCTTTAAAATACAACGGGGGTATCCAGACACTTTTTCAGCGGGCCGAAAGCAGCACCTACTTTGGCCGCGAAATTGGACTGATGTACATGCATGAACATATCCGTTATGCAGAATCACTGGCCCGTACCGGTAAGGCAGATGCTTTTCTGAAAGCGCTTCGCCAGGTAAATCCGGTTGCATACAGGGATATTGTACCCTGCGGGGATATCCGCCAGTCAAATTGTTATTACACCAGTTCAGATGTCATTTTCAGTAATCGTTATGAAGCGGATGAACGCTATGATGAAATAAAAACCGGCAATATCACCCTTAAAGGCGGATGGCGGGTTTATTCAAGCGGGCCGGGCTTATATATTGCACTGGTCGTTTCACGGTTGCTTGGTTTGCGCATAGAATTTGGGAATATTATTGTCGACCCAGTCATCCCATATTCTTTAGATGGCTTGTCTGCATCAATGAATTTGATGGGCCATGCAGTGACATTTAACTATGCAATAAAGGAAAATAGTTTTACCCCCAAAGCTATTTCCATTAATGGAAAACCTGTCAGGTTCACCTATGAAGACAACAAATATCGAAAGGGAGGGGCCGTTATTCCGGTGAATCAATTTACAGCGAT
Source organism: uncultured Bacteroidales bacterium (assembly GCA_963768805.1). Lineage (GTDB taxonomy): Bacteria > Bacteroidota > Bacteroidia > Bacteroidales > FEN-979 > FEN-979. The sequence goes on from CAVYJI010000006.1 coordinate 192,988, forward strand.
GCTGGATAAGCAGGAAAACATTATTGAGATACAGATGTAGGGTAAATCTTGTTTTGATTTTTCGGAAGGAGGAACAAGATCACAAGGTGAAGATCGTGATCGGAATTTGAAAATTTGGAGATTTGGAGATTTGGAGATTAGATGGAAATATTAACGGGAAAGATTCAGGCGATTAACAAGGGATGGCGTATCAAGATAAAATCTTGTCTATATATTGCGTAATTTTATGTTTTGATTTAAGGATAAATTAGTTTGATTTGAGAATCAAACTTATAGCCAGATGAAGGAAACCGAAACAGATGAAATATACAGGAACCTCTCATTAAAAGAGATCCCCTGGAATATTGAGACTCCGCCCGAAGCAATTGTTCACCTGGTGGAAAGTGGAAAGGTAAAACCCTGCAGGGCTATAGATCTTGGCTGTGGGGCCGGCAATTATGCCATTTACCTTGCCGGAAAAGGATTTGATGTCACGGGGGTTGATAAATCACCCACGGCTATAAAACTTGCCAGGAAAAATGCAAAAAGGAAAAATGTCAAGTGCAATTTTATTGTTGCTGATGTACTGACCGGCCTGATGAGTGTTGTTAAGAAACCATTTGATTTTGCTTATGATTGGGAAGTAATGCATCATATCTACGCTGAGGACAGGAAGAAATTTGTTGAAAGTGTTTATGGGGTCCTTAACCCGGGAGCCAAATATCTTTCTGTTTGTTTCAGCGAGAAAGATGATACGTTTGGCGGCTCAGGAAAATACAGGACTACCAGGCTTGGTACTAATTTATATTTTTCTTCTGAAGAGGAACTGGAAGAACTGTTCAGTTCATACTTCAGCATAATTGAATTGAAGACAACAGAGATCGCTGCCAAATCTGTTCCACATGTTGTCAATTATGTATTCATGGAAAAGAAACCGGGATGATCAGAGCAAGGAGGGGATCAATCAAATGGAAAAACTGAAACATATTCATTCTATAATCATAAGGAGGCCTTTATATGCAAAATTATGTCGAATATTCAAATACGATCAAAAAGTGCTTAAAGCTTGAAAGCTCGCCGGTTGCTATTGCTTTTTCCAGCGAAGCTCCTGAGGGGGTAGAGCAGATGAAAGGCGAGATGAGGCTGTGCCAGATGCTTGACAGTGTCAGGTATGACCGTGAGTCATTCTTCACAAAAGCAGGAAATCATAAATGTGACGGGGGCTCGGGGAGTTGCGGAATGAAAGAGATGAGTGAAAGAATCAGGAACGGTGAGTTTCTTTGTAAAATGGGTCTCTTCGGATCAACCAGGGCTGCGAGGAGGTTTATCGCTGCTAATCCGAGGATTGAATTTGGAACAGTCAAGATTGTTTCTTTTTCACCATTGGAGAGGACATCATTTGACCCTGATGTCGTTGTTCTTGTCTGTAATGCGAAGCAGGGGATGTTGATAACAGAGGCATTTGCTTACGAATCAGGTAAAAGAACTTTGGGCATGACCGGCCCGCCGATATGTTCTTCTATTGTGGCCGCTCCTTTCCTGACAGGAGAAGTCGTTTACAGTTTTGGCGATCATGGTGCAAGAAATTACATGAACATCACAGACGAGGAAGTCTTTGTCGGTATCCCCGGGGAGCTTCTGCAAATGATCGCCGGGAATCTAGAAAAGCTGGAGACTACCAGTTAATCAGCTTTCCTTCCTGCACCGATCCTGACCCTGTTAATTTAACGATATAGACCCCGCCAGGCAGTGAGGAGATATCAATTACTGTCTTTTGACCGTTGATGGGTTGTTGCAGGAGTTCCTTTCCGCTAATATCCAGGATGGAGAGTTGACCATTGACAGGTATTTCTGATGATCCGATGGTTATCTTATCTCTTGCCGGATTCGGATAGACAGAAAGCTGTGGTTGCTGTTTTACATCGATCCCTGCAGTTACATTATAATACATAACGGTTGCCTCATAATTATTTGCCCCGTCACTGAATGCTACAAAGGGATCACCTGAACTGTTGAAGGCAAGGCTTGTATAATCAGCTTCACCGACAGAGAAGCCCTCATTCCCTACATTCACCCACTGGGTTCCGTCGAATTTCATGACTGTTGCTTTGGTTGAATCTCCCCAATCCGTAAATGACACATACGGCTGATCGGATGGGCTGAAGGCAATGCTAATCCAGTCGGCCTCTGCAGAAGAAAAGCCCGCTGTTCCTACATTTATCCAACTGGTTCCGTCAAATTTCATTACTGTCGCCTTTTTTGCATTTCCCCAATCCTTGTATGCCACATAGGGATTGCCTGAGGCATCAAAAGCAAGACTTGTATAATCAGCTTCCCCCACAGAAAAAGCCGCAGTCCCTACATTCACCCAGGTGGATCCATTGAACATCATGACTGTTGCTTTATTGGAGTTTGCCATATCCTCATATGCAACATAAGGTTCACCGGAAGTGCCGAAAGCAACGTTTGTATAAAATGCCAGTCCTGCTGAAAAGCCTGCTGATCCTACATTCACCCAGCTTGTTCCATTAAACTTCTTTACAGTCACCTTGCCCCCATTAGTCCCATAGTCGGTATAAGATACATAAGGTTCATTGGAAGGGTCGAAGGCGAGGCTTATATAATCAGCCTCCCCTGAAGAGAAACCCGGGGATCCCACATTGACCCAGCTGGTTCCGTTAAATTTCATGACTGTCGTTTTTGCGTTATTTGCATAATCAGAATAAGCGGCATAAGGTTCATCATCTGCCGGATTTACAGCAATCCGTGTATAGTCAGCATCTCCTTGTGAGAAACCTGCAGGTCCGACATCTACCCAGTTTGTTCCGTCAAATTTCATGACTGTTACTTTATAAGAGAGTGAACCATCCAGGTATCCCACATAAAGTACCCCCGGTGGACTGATCGCAAGGCTTGTCCAACTGGTTACCCCGGCTGAGAAATCAGGATTCCCGACATTCATCCATGTATTATTCAGCGGGGAGCAATTGTAACCGTTCATTTGCGAAAATGCAACCACAGGGAACAGCAACACTAAAATGTAAAGTAATTTTCTCATACTGTTTGTTTTAAGATCATTATAAGTTGTCTGCAATGTAATACACGAAAGATTCCAAAAATACCACAAAATGATGAAAGGATCATGTTTTCAACCATCATACGAAATAAATTTTATAAAAATATTGACAAACCATTTTATATACCATATCTTTGCTTTTGGTCTTGGCGGACACTGTATGGTTATTATCCCAGGAAGTGTTTTTGCCCATCAATATGGAAGGTTATTTTAACGGCGGGCAAGGGGAGCAGGTTATCCTGCTCCCTTTTTTTATTCCTGTTTCCACCTTGCAAGAAATAGCCATAAAAAAAATCGCCCCGTCAACAAACATCGCAAGATAAAAAAAAGCCCTGTCGGAAATGGCAGGGCTTTTTTTTAATGACATAAGAATTTATTTATTCACCACAATCTTCTTAACTACCTGGTTCTGGCTGTTTCCAAAGATCAGGGTATAGATGCCAGCCGGTACCGGCCTCAGGTCGATCACCTTCTGGAGGGTACCATTCACATCTACCCTGGCTTCTTCATAGATCTTTACTCCAAGGTTGTTATAAGCGCTGATGGAGAATGTTTCTGCGGAAGCCGTGGTAATTGAAACGTTGAACTGTCCTTCATTGGGAACCGGGTAAACACTGATCACAGCATTTGAATGCGGATTAATACCGGTTGTAAGGATCATTACGTGGTTTGAGGAATCAGAAGAACAGCCGTTGAGTGTAACCACATCCCAGTAATATCCATCCTGGGTTGCAACATAGGTTTGCCCTGTTGCCCCGGTGATGAGTGTTCCCTGGAAGTACCATTGGTTTCCGTTGGCATAATTGCTATGCAGTGTAGTCCCTGTATTTGTGACTACGGGGGCCGCCGGAATAGGATAAATTGTCACTGCTAAGTTTGGAGAAGCCTGACCGTTTCCACAGGAGTTTGTTCCATGAACAGCAATATTTCCAGACAATGCATTTGGAAGGAAAGTAACTGTGATCGAGTTGGTATTAGCCCCGTTGGTAATATTGACTGCATCTGGCAGGCTCCATGTATACCCGGTGGCTCCGTTAACCGGAGGTACGGTATAAACAACGCCTTGAGCGCCGGTGCAGACAGAGGCCGGACCGGTGATGGTGCCTGCAGCAGCAGGTAATGGATTCACTGTTACGGCAAAAGGAGGTGAGACGCTTCCGTTACCGCAAATATTATTGCCGCTAACAGTGATGTTCCCATTGGATGCAGTAGATGAGTAGTTAACCGTGATGTTGTTGGTAAATGCCCCTGAAGCGATGGTGGCACCAGTTGGCAGTGTCCATACATAGGCTGTGGCACCGGTAACCGTTCCGACAGAATATGCAACTCCCTGTGCTCCTGCGCAAACCGGTGTAGTCCCCGTGATGGTTCCTGCAGGTCCAGGCAGGGAGGCTACAGTAACAGCAAACACGGTCGGAGAGAGTGCTGAGCAGCCACTGGAATTAGAATAATTCACGGCCACAGATTGTGCGCCCGGGGCAATCCATGAGACCAGAATGGTGCTTGTTCCCTGTCCTGTGATGATCGTGCCACCGCTGGAAACAGTCCACACATAACTTGAAAATCCGGTTTGTGTCGTATAGGAGTAAGACCCGGAATTTACGCACATGTTGTTTGCACCGGTGATGGTCGGCGTGGGTAAAGCGTTTACAGTGACATTATACACCGTAGGTGAAGGTGCTGAACATCCGTTCATGTTGGTATAGTTAACGCTTACTGATCCTGCTCCCGATGTTATCCAGTTCACGGTAATAAGATATGTGCCAAGACCCGACACGATCGTGCCTCCGGTAACAGACCAGGTATAACTGCTGTACCCGAATTGGGTCTGGTAAGTGGAGGTTGTTCCTATGCAGGTTGTTGAAGGACCAGAAATGGTTGGTGAAGGGGAAGAATAGACATTAATACCCAGAAAACCTGAAGGACCTACTCCACAACTACCGACCCCGGCAACCGATACAAACCCGTATAATGCATTGCTGGAATAGCAAACAGTAATGCTTGTTGTCCCTGCGCCTGCCATGATAGTGGCGCCGACAGGCACTGTCCAGTTATAACTGATCGTATTTGGTATGGGGGAAATGCTGTAGACATAGTTACATGTACCCTGACAAACGTTGGTGGGTCCTGCGATCGTACCCGGGGTTCCTGGTGGTGTGCAGCCGGTCAGGAAAGTCTGATCCGAACCCAGTGTTGTTCCACCGGCATTCACGCCGACGCACTGGTAATGATAAGTGATGTTGTTTGTCAGGCCGCCAATGTTAGCCTGCACCGGTGTAGCAGTATTGCCTGTCACTGTTGCAGGTACCGCAGCGACAGAGTTCCCGTATGCTACTGTTAATCCCCAGTTGAAGCTCACCGTGGTCGATAAATTATTGGCAGTTACCGTTCCATTCAATTGTGCGGAGTTTGTAGTAACATTGGATGGAAGGTTAGTTACCACGATGGGTGGCCCGGCTGTATTGAATGTCATATCATTGCCGTTGGAAGTGCCACCCGCACTGGTAGCGACAACCCTGTAATGATAGGTCGTATTGCCTGTCAGTCCTGAAAGTGCTGCACTCACATTCGTCACGGTGGTTCCCGTGACCGGCGATGGGACACCGGCAACAGTCGATCCGTATGCAACCGTCAATCCATATTGGAAGGTCACGGTTGCAGAACTGTTGTTTGCGTTCACTGTTCCGTTAACCGTGGCAGTGGTAAGGCCGATTCCGCTTGCAGCAGTTGTGACAACGGTTGGTGGCGGAGGAGCCGTGGTGAAGGTCATGTCACTGCCATTGGTTGTTCCGTTTGAATTCACTCCGTTCACCCTGAAATGATAGAGTGTATTCGGCGTCAATCCGGTAATGGCAGCGCTGACAGCTGTGGCAGTGGTACCTGTTACCGTGAGAGGCACTCCCGGGACGTTGGTGCCATAGGATGTTGTCAATCCGTAATCAAATGAGACCGTCGTGGATGAACCGTTAGCGTTGACCGTTCCGTTCAGGGTTGCAGTTGTACCTGTAATTGCAGTGGCAGCTGCTGTTACACAGACAGGAGGGCCTGAGAGTGGTAATTGCTGGTTCCAGGTACTACCGACCTCAGCATCTGAAAGTGCACGGTTGTACATTCTGAATTCATCCATCAGACTTCCGGCAGGCAATCCGCCATAACCAGAGGCATTGTAGGTTCCGACATAAAATGGCCCTGACCCGGTGATTGCCCCGATACTTTCTGCAACTGTACCTGTCAGCGCACCATTAATATAATACTTGATCGAGGTTCCTGTAAAAACAAAGGTAACAACAGTCGGGCCCGGAGTTACACCAGCCACATTGACATCTGTCCATCCGGTTAATCCCGTTGTTCTGAGTAAAATATTTCCAGCTCCGGCAGCACCGCCAAGAAAGCAACGGAAAGATGTTGCATTTACATCCCCGAATAAATAATTCAGGTTTGTATTATTGGGCAGGTTATTCAGCCACATGGAAATCGTCCACCCGCCTGCTGGCATAGAGGTTGCCCAACCGGTATTTAAACCATCCAGGTAAACATTGTCACCGATCATTGCGGTTCCGAACTGTCCTGTACCACCGATGGTCAAACCGGTAAGGGTTGCAGGGTTATTACCAACCGGCGCACTGGCGTAATTCTGCTGGTTGCCGGCAGCGTCAAATTTGAAGTACATGTATTCAGGCACGTTTTGTGCCAGGAGACATGACCCCATGATTGCAAAAAGAAGGATCATAAACCTTCTCATCATCTTTAAAAAGTAAACTTGCTTTTTCATTTTCTGCTTTTTTAGTTAATACCATAATTATTTAGAATACAATATGTTTATTATAGTATATGTCATGGTCAAAGTTAAAAAAAAGAGTGAATCGTAAAAATAACAATATGTTTTTATTAATGTATCTATTAAACCAGAAAAGATCTTTTTTTGCAGAGGAGGCGCCGTGCGAGTAATTCTAAAACAAATATAATAAAAATTTTCAGAATGTAAAGAAAAGAACTATTCAAATTTTGCCTGGTCCGCTTACTAATTTATGTTGAATTGTAAAGCGATATGCTTAAGGGAAAGAATTCTAACGCTGACAATGTCGTTTTTCTGAAATACAGTATACTCAGGCACCGGTGGGTGCTTCAGGATCAGCATGAACAGGATGCCCAGTACGGAAATTTTCTTTTTCATATCCATTTCAAAAGATGGTGCAAGATACGCCATAATGAACAAAAAATCAAGGGATGGCAGTGATTATCAGATTACAAAATATCTATTAATTTTACTTTCCTGAAATTCGCTTATTTTCTATCATTCAGCTCATGAAAAAAAAATTCAGGAATCTCACGTTTTCCACCGCAAAAGTGAACAGGACTGCATCAGGGCAATCGTCAATACAAGATCCGGCGAAAGCACCCTTTACAGAAGACCCCCGTTTCCTTGGCGCGATCATTATAATCCTGACCTGTATCGCCTTTTTCCCCTCGCTTAAGAATAATTTTATATCGACCTGGGACGACAATGTTTATGTTACAGAGAACCCGATCATCCGGCATCTGGACCTGCAATCGGTGAAACAGATATTCACCAGGCAGGTGAATGGCACCTATGTTCCCCTCCCCCTTTTAAGTTATGCCATTGAATACCGTTTTTTTGGATCTAATCCTCTTCCCTTTCATATTACAAACCTGGTATTTCACCTGCTCAGTGTACTGCTTGTCTTTCAGCTGTTCCGGCTATTAAAGATAAACATCTTGTTTGCGGCAGCCGGGGCATTGTTGTTCGGTATTCATCCCATGAGGGTGGAGTCGGTGGCATGGATCGCAGAACGCAAAGATATTTTCTATAGCTTCTTTTACCTGGCTGCGTTAGTTACCCATGTAAAATTCAATTTGACCGGAGCACAGGGGAAAAAATACTATTGGCTGACATTGCTGTTTTTTATCCTTTCACTCCTGTCGAAGATCATGGCTGTGACACTTCCTTTAAGCCTCCTCCTGATCGATTATTTCATGGAACGCCCGTTGAAAATCAGACTCATCATCGAAAAGATCCCTCATTTCCTGCTGTCATTATTCTTCGGTTGCCTTGGGATCATTATCCTTCACCGGACCGGAGGATTAGCAATCAACAGGGATCTGAGCTTTATCGACCGGTTGTTCTATGGCTTTCTTTCCATGAATGTCTATATTGCTAAATTCTTTGTTCCTTATGCCCGCAGCGCCCTTTATCCATACCCTGTAACTCCTGGAAATAGCCTGCCTTTATATTGCTACCTGAGCCCTCTTCTTACGGCCGGATTTGCTTTCCTGGTATATAAGACAGCCCGCTTTACACGTGCCGTAGTTTTTGGTGCTCTGTTCTTTTTTGTAAATGTAATTTTCATGCTTCAGATTGTCTCGGCAGGACTTGGATTCATGTCGGACCGGTACACTTACATTGCATATATCGGACTCATCTTCATTGTAATATGGGGTCTTGAACAGCTTATCAAAAAGAAAAGGGAAAGAAAGCTGCTTATTTGGATCGTTATGGCCTGTTATTTTGTCGTTTTTATTTTCATGACAAACAAACATTGCAGTATATGGAATAACGGTAAGGTCCTGTGGACTGACGTAGTTGAGAAATACCCGGATAATATCATTGCAGCCTGGCTCGACCGCGCTACTGAATACGGGAACCTTGGACAGTGGGACAAGTCGGTCTCTGATTGTTCCAAAGCGATCGGGATTAACCCGGGTTATAAACAAGCTTATCTCGACAGGGGTTTTGCCTATGGAAACCTGGGGCAACCTGACAAAGCAATAACCGATTATATCAAAGCGATCAGTCTTGACCCCGATTATAAAGAAGCTTATTATAATCGTGGTAATGAATATGTGCACTTAGGACAGTGGGATAAGGCAATAGATGATTACTCAAAAGCGACCGGGATCGCCCCGGATTATAAAGAAGCTTATTTCAACCGCGGTATTGCATATGGGAATATGGGGGACCCTTTTAAAGCGATAGACGATTATACCAAAGCGATCGGGATCGCCCCGGATTATAAAGAAGCATATCTCAACCGTGGCATTGCATGGGGAAACCTTAAGCAGCCGGATAAGGCAATCGATGATTTTACCAAAGCTATCGGTATCGACCCGGATTATAAAGAAGCATTTTATAACCGTGGTATTGAATTCGGGAACATGAAGCAATGGGACGATGCAATTTCAGATTACTCCAGGGCAATCGGGATCGATCCCAATTATAAAGAAGGATACGCTAACCGTGGCGCTGCATATGGTTACCTGGGGCAAACCGATAAGGCAATAAACGATTTTACCAAAGCGATCGGGATTGACCCCAATTATAAAGAGGCCTATCTTGACCGCGGTTGCATATATGGCAGCATGAGGCAGCTTGAAATGGCAATTGACGATTTTACCAGAGCGATCGGAATAAGCCCGGATTATAAAGAAGCATATTATAACCGTGGTAATGAATTTGCTTACCGGGGTCAATGGGAAAAGGCCATCACTGATTATTCCAAAGCGATCGTCATTGATCCCGGTTATGAAAATGCGTGTTTCAATCGTGGTATTGCATATGGAAATATTGGACAATGGGACAAAGCTATAAATGATTATAACAGGGTGCTGGAGATCGACCCGGATTTTACGGTAGCCTATAATAATCGCGAGATCGCATACAGGAATTCAAAAGGAAGCAGGAAATAAAAACACAAACTCACTCATGCAGCCTTTTCATATTAACGGCAGAGGAATATTTATAGATCCTCATCAGAAGTTTCGCGACCGGCTTATTCCAGATAGACTGAAAGATCTTTTCTTCCTCCGCATACCGGTTATTGTTCCGGATCTGGATAAAAGTTTGAGATTCTTTATGAAGCCGGTGGATCATGAGTTCCTCACTTAAATAAATAAACGTGCCCTCTTTTTTCGCTAACCGAAGCCATGCTTCCCAATCCGTATTATACCGGTATTCTTCAGAAAATTCAAAAGGACCGATATTTTTAAGATTAAACATCACGCTTGGACAAGAAACAGGATTTCCAAATATAAGAATGCTTCTTTTCAGGAATCGATTTTTAATATTGCTTTTTAAAAGAAATACTGCCAGCAACATTCTTTTGATCATAAGAACTGAATGGGTCTTTACCGGTTTGTCAACTTCAAATTCCTTATAATTGGTAAAAACTATCAGATTATCCCTGTTACCAGGTCTTTCAGCATATTCCAGGCAATGTTCAGTATAACCTGGCAGGTAAATATCATCCTGGTGAGCCAGTGTCAGATATTTGGTCTGACAACTTTTATAAGCAAAGTTCCAGTCTTTTGCAATGCTGTCCCCATTTTCATTGATAATAATTTCAATGTCATATTTCCTGGCAATATCAAATAAAAAAGATGAAGGAGTTGATGTTGTGATCATGATCCTGCTGAGTTTTGTCTGCTGTTTTAATGAGAGTATGCAGTCTTCAATAAAACGGGAATCCCTGTATGCAGGAATAATAAATGTATGATCAGCACTGGTCATAAAAAGCTGCTCTCCTGATCAGGTTTTCTTTCTTCTTATTAATGACAACTGTTCTGCGATCAGCCCCAAAAGAAAAAATATCATCCCGGATACAATACCCAATAAAGTCCCAGTACTTACACCACGTCCCATGATTATAAAAGGGATCCCCCATATCATTGTAAGAAGGATACATAAAAAGGAAAGCGGTAAAAAGATTTTCATGGGATTGAAAAGAATGACAATATTGATGATCTCCATGACTGTCTGGAAGGCGGTATGGATGCCGATGGTACTTTTCCCTTTCAGCCTTGGGGTTATTGTGACAGGTACCTCCAGAACAAGATGACGGTTATTGATAAAGATGAGTGTGATAATATCGCTGTAGGACATCGTATCCGGCGCCAGATGTATGTATTCTTTGGCGAGCATAGTCCGGTATATTTTCATCCCCGAGTTAAGGTCATGAACAGGAACATTCATCAGAATTTTTGCAATCATCCGGATAATGCTTTTCCCTATTCTCCTTGAGTAAGAGGCTGATCCGGCCCCTTTTCTTGAACCGACGATCATATCAGCATCTTTTGATATCATGAAATTGAATAACCTTTCAATATCTTCAAGCTGGTGCTGGCCATCGGCATCGATGGTAATGGAATATTCAGTATGACAAGCACCGATACCACTTTTTATTGCCGCCCCATACCCTTTATTAAGCTTATGGTGAATCATGGTAATATGATCAGACCCATGAAAAATTCCCTGGAGATCCCTGGTATTATCCGTGGATCCATCGTTTACAATGATTATTTCCCAGTCTTTCTGATCACAAAGACTGATAAGTTCAGGAAGGATGATCATTAAGTTTTCTGCTTCATTGAAAGCAGGAATGATCACGGATAGCTGGGCTTTTTCCGACATATTTTATGATATTGTATTTTCCCATCCCGCAAATATACTCTAATTCACATATTTTGCCGGATCAGGATTAACAAAATATGTACTAATTTTATTACCGTTAACTTTGTCACCAGCAGATGGCTGTTTCTTTTAAACACAATTTATATCAATGAATAAAAAGCCTTTAAAAAAAGGACAAAATAGGATCGTGAAGCCGAAGAAGGGACCACAGCAAGGGAAACAGGTCAAAGGAACCCGCAATTATGACCTGGTGGGATTAGTTGTGGTTCTGCTTTTGGGCATAATAATATATTCCAACTCCTTTGGCTGTGCATTTAATTTTGACGATTTCCCCAATATAGTTTATAATGCAAATATCCGGGATCTGTTGAATGTGAAGGCCTGGTGGGGATCCCGTGCTATCGGGTTTTTTACATTTGCCCTTAATTATTATTTCAACCACTACAATGTCTGGGGTTACCATTTTGTCAACCTTCTCATCCATCTTATAAATGCCTGCCTGGTGTGGTGGCTTACATTGCTGATCTTCTCCTCTCCTGCAATGAAGGATCATAAGATCTCCCATCATAAAAAGCTGTTGGCTTTCACAACTGCTTTACTCTTTGTATCACACCCGCTGGCCACCCAATCAGTGACATACATTGTTCAGCGGCTGGCCTCCCTGGTTGCCATGTTCTATTTCCTGTCAGTTGCACTTTATATGAAGGCGCGGCTGACTGAAAAGGGGAATAAAGAAAAATACATCCTGTTTACGGGTTCTTTTCTATCAGCAATTGCAGCAATGCTTACGAAGGAAAATGCCTTTACACTTCCATTCGTGGTCATCCTGTCTGAACTGTTCTTTCTGAACACAAAAAAGATATCTGTAAATTTTAAAGACTATCGCGTGTCGCTTCTGGCGGCAGTATCTGTCATTTTTATCCTGATCATCCTGCATTTTAAATCCCCTTCGAATGTTTTCAACCCTATCGGGCCAACGCATGGCCACACATACACCCTGACCCCGTTCAATTATCTACTTACCCAGTTCAGCGTCATCGTAAAATATATCCAGCTTTTGATATTGCCTGTAAACCAGATGCTCAACTATGATTTCCCCGTCTCAAATTCCTTCTTTGAATTAAGGACCTTCCTGTCCTTTTTGTTTCTCTTATCCCTTGCTATCCTCGGAATATTCCTTTTTAAGAAACAGCGGGTGATCTCTTTCGGGATATTCTGGTTTTTCATTACTTTACTGGTCGAATCAAGCATCATCCCGATAGCTGATGTTATTTTCGAGCATCGCACCTATCTTCCGTCATTTGGGTTCTTTCTTATTCTCAGCTCCACAATTTTTATCTTCCTATGGGACAAATACAAATCCCTGGCAATTATTCTTTTCCTGATTATAACCGGATCGAATTCATGGCTGACCTATGAAAGGAATGAAGTCTGGAAAGATGCGTTCTCGCTGTGGAATGATAATGTGTCAAAGGCACCGGACCTGGCCCGGCCTGTCTACAACCGGGGACTTGCTTACGCGGATCTAAAGCAATGGGATAATGCAATATCCGACTACACTACTGCGATCAGGATCAAACCGGATTATAAAGAAGCATATGTCAATCGCGGCGCAGCATATGGGAACCTTGGGCAGTCTGACCTGGCCATAGACAATTACGGCAAAGCGATCGCCCTTGACCCGAATTATAAAGATGCATATTATAACCGTGGCACTGAATACGGGAAGCTAAAACAATGGGACAAGGCAATATCCGATTACTCCAGGGCCATAGAGATCAATTCAAATTATGAAGAAGCCTATATCAATCGCGGCGCTGCATATGGTAACCTGGGACAGTCAGATAAGGCAATAAACGATTATACAAAGGTGATAATGATCAATCCTGATCATAAAGAAGCATATTACGACCGTGGCAATGAGTATGAAAACCAGAAGCAGTGGGCGAACGCAATATCTGATTACTCCAAAGCGATAAAGATTGATCCTGATTACGTCAGGGCCTTTTCCAACCGTGGTATTGCATATGCCAACCTCGGGCTGCTGAACAAGGCGATATCTGATTTTTCCAGGGCGCTCGAGATAGACCCGAATTTTACGGTAGCCTATAACAATCGAGAGATCGCCTATAGGGCCCTGCAGAGCGGTAATCAGAAGTAACAGGGGAAAATGCGATTGATTAACAATAGAATATTGATCAACGATGTTTGAATTAAGATTTTGATTAAGACTTCGCTATCAGAGTGTTCAAATAATAATTCCGGAGTAGTATATAACCGAACAAACAAATAAAGATGAATATTCAGTTTATTAACGTCACCGACCCTGATTTTGAATTTATTAAGGAAATTTACAATTATTATGTGCTGAATTCAACCTCGACTTACTATACCGACGGTCTCACTATTGACGAACTAAAAGAATTTATTTTAACCGGCCACGAAAAATATAAATCTTTCTTAATAAAGTCAGATGACATCAATTGCGGTTTTTGTTACATCTCCCAGTATAAAAAGCGGCAGGCGTATGACAGAACTGCAGAGGTTTCATTATATCTGAAACCGGAATATACAGGCCGCGGTATTGGCAAATATGTATTAAAGTATTTAGAAAAGATAGCCATTCAAAATGGAATAAGCGTGCTGATCGGCATAATCTCGGGTGATAATGAAAAGAGCATCAGGTTATTTGAAAAGTGTGGATATGAAAAATGTGCACACTATAAGAAAGTAGGCGAAAAATTTAATAAGATCCTTGATGTAGTTTCCTATGAGAAGATCCTCAATGAAAATTAACCTGCGGAGAATTACTGTAATAATGAGACGGGGTCTTTTCTTCCTGATAGCCGGTCTTTTCATATCAGCAATGCCAGCCTTTCCCCAGCCCCACACTTTCAAAGTTGGTGAAGGCCGGTTCCTTCTCGACGGCAAACCTTTCCAGATCATCAGTGGCGAGATGCACTTTGCCCGCATACCCCGGGAATGCTGGCGCAACAGGCTTCATATGGCCAAAGCAATGGGACTGAATACAGTTGCAACTTATGTTTTCTGGAATTACCATGAACCGGATAAAGGAAAGTTTAATTTCAAGGGCAATGCCGACATTGCTGAGTTTTGCAGGCTGGCACAGCAGGAAGGACTTTGGGTGATCATCAGGCCCAGTCCTTATGCATGCGCTGAATGGGAGTTCGGGGGATACCCGTGGTGGCTCCTCAGGGAGAAGGGACTGAAGGTCCGCAGCCTTGACCCCCGTTTTATGGAATTGAGCAGGAAATATTTCAAGGCGCTTGCAAAGCAGATCGCGCCTCTCCAGATCACGAAAGGCGGGCCGATCATTATGATGCAGATCGAGAATGAATATGGTTCCTATGACAATGACAAGGAATACCTGGCTTCATACCGTGACATGTACCGCGAAGTGGGACTGGAGGTTGAACTTTACACCTGCGATGGTCCCTCTCAGATGCCTGACGGCTACCTCCCGGGCGTTCTGCCTGCAGTGAACGGACTGGACAACATCAGGGAGGTGAAAACCCTGATCGACAAGTATAACAACGGGCACGGACCATATTTCATAGCCGAATGGTACCCGGCCTGGTTTGATTCATGGGGAGAGAGGCACCATGTGGTGCCTTATCAGGAATTCATCAGTACTTATGATTCGGTGCTTTCAGCCGGTTATTCCATAAACATTTATATGGCCCATGGAGGTACTACACGCTGGTTCTGGAACGGAGCCAATATGAGCAGGAATGAGCCCTATTCACCCCAGACCTCCAGCTATGATTATGATGCGCCCATTGATGAAGCAGGAAATGCGACTTCAAAGTACATGGCCATGAGGGATGTGATCATGAAACATCTTCCTGAAGATATTCAGCTGCCAGTTGTCCCTGAACCCAAGAGATCAATGTCACTGCCCGGGGTAAAGCTCTCAGAATTTTCATCCCTTTTTAAAAATCTCCCTTCTCCTATCCTTGTTGAGTATCCTTTGTCTTTGGAGAATTACGGACAGGGTTACGGGTACATGCTCTACCGAACCACGGTTCATGGGCCGGCGAGCGGGATCCTTAAAATACAGGAGATGCGTTCCTATGGTCTGGTCTATCTCGACGGTAAAAGGGTGGCAATCCTTGACCGGCGTCTGAAGCAGGACAGCATCATGCTTGTAGTCCCTGAGGGTAGCCGGTCACTGGAGATCCTGATAGAGAACAACGGCCGCATCAACTATGGCCCTTTTTTGAACGACAACAAACAAGGCATCACCGAAAAAGTAACCTTCGGCGGTAAGGTTTTGACAGGATGGAAGATGTATGGCTTTCCGATGACGGATAAGAACATGAAGAAAAAAAGGATTAAATACGCTACATCCGGCAATATCCCTGAGGGGCCGGTCTTTCGTCGTGGAACGTTCACAGTTGACAACCCTGCCGACACTTATATCGACATGAGCGAGTGGGGGAAAGGACATGTGTGGATCAACGGAAAGAGTGCAGGGAAATACTGGGACATCGGGCCTACCCAGACTATCTATGTACCTGCTGCATGGTTAAACAAGGGCGAAAATGAGATTATGGTCATAGAACTTATAAAACCGGAACAGGAAACGGTCAGGTTTCTCGATCATCCGATCCTTGACGAGGTAAAATAGGGTTTGATGAAACCAGCGGTGTCGCCAGGAGGTGGTGATCGTGGTTCTGAAGTACGGGCATTCAAAAAAGCCCCTTCCCGCGGTTTTTTAATATAACTTTGCTTTTATGAAAGCCTGGATCATTGAAAGGGTCAAGGACCTGATAACAGAAAGCCATCCCCTGAAACTGGTCGAACTTCCAAAACCAGAGCCGCAGGAAGGTGAACTATTGATAAAAGTGAGCGCCTGCGGTGTCTGCCATACCGAGATTGACGAAATCGAAGGACGCACACCTCCCCCTGTTTATCCTGTGGTTCCCGGTCACCAGGTGGTGGGCATAGTGGAAAAAGCCCCGGGAAACAAAGGAAGCATCAGACCAGGGGACAGGGTCGGGGTCGCATGGATCTATTCGGCTTGCGGACATTGTCACTACTGCCTGTCTGATAATGAGAACCTGTGCGCAGATTTCAGGGCAACGGGGAGGGATGTCAATGGCGGGTATGCTGAATATATGGTTGTTCCCGGAAATTTTGCTTATCCGATCTCCACCTTCTTTACCGATGCCGAAGCGGCACCACTCTTGTGTGCAGGTGCAATCGGTTACCGCTCGGTTGCATTGGCAGGGATGAGTGACGGTAAACGGATCGGGCTTACAGGATTCGGGGCTTCGGCACACCTGGTACTGAAACTGATCAGGTACCAGTATCCTCGATCAGAAGTTTATGTGTTTGTACGCAGCCCGGAAGAAAGGGAGTTCGCAATTGAACTGGGAGCCCAATGGGCAGGCGATACTCGTGACAAGCCGCCTTCACTGCTCGATTGCATCATAGATACAACCCCTGTATGGGAGCCCATTGTTTATGCACTGGAATGCCTGAAGCCCGGAGGCCGGCTGGTCATTAATGCAATCCGGAAAGAATCAGCTGACAAAGAATCCCTGCTTAATATCGACTACCCCCGCCACCTATGGATGGAAAAAGAGATTAAAAGTGTGGCCAATGTTACCCGACGGGATGTGTGGTCATTTATCGGTATAGCTGCTGAAATGAAGTTTAAGCCGGATGTTGAGGTCTATGCGTTTGATAATGCCAACCAGGCCATCACTGACATTAAGCAGAGGAAGATCAAAGGAGCCAAGGTGCTGGTATTGTGATATTCTTATTTGTACGAACTTTTCACCGGATGTGCCGGTCAGTTCGTTCTTTGTCTACAGCATCCTTCAAACAGTGAAGCGCCCTTGTCAGGGTTGATTTTGTGCAGCCAATGTTCATCCTCATAAAGCCGGATCCGCCAGGACCAAACATATCCCCGCGGTTTAACCCTAACCCCGCTTTTTCCAGGAATAATCTGTTCAGCGTTTCATTATCCATCCCAAGCTCCGTGCAATCAAGCCATACTAAGAAGGTAGCCTCCGGCCGGAGCATCTTCACCTGCGGAATGTGCTTATGCAGGAAACCTGAAAGTATGTCCAGGTTCTCTGAAAGATAGCTCATCAGTTTGTCCACCCACTCGTCACCATAGGTGTATGCTGCCTGTGACGCAACATTTCCGAAAATATTTCCCCCTCCGATATGGAGATGGTTGAGGGTGGCTGTGAATTTTTTCCTGAGCTCCTCATTGGTGATGATCACTGACCCGGTTGATAATCCTGAAAGGTTGAAAGTTTTGCTGGGTGCTATTGCAGTGATGCAACGATCAGCAATTTCATCTGACAGGCTGGCAAGCGGGGTATGCTTATACGGCTTATAGACAAGGTCGCAATGGATCTCATCCGAAACAATAAGAACATCATGGCGAAGACAAATGTCAGCCAGCCTTCGCAATTCATCTTCTGTCCAGACGCTTCCACCCGGGTTATGAGGACTTGAAATGATGATCATACGGGCTCCGGTCAATACAGTTCTTTCCAGGTTTTCGAAATCCATGCACAACCTTCCGTTCTTCAGTAACAGTGGATTGTAAACCAGTTCCCGACCATGATCCCTGACAGCGTTGAAAAACGGGAAATAGACTGGTGGCTGAGTGATAATGCGGTCACCGGGCCGGGTAAATGAAAGAACAGCCATGTTAAGTGCAGGAACGATCCCCGGGCTGAACACAATCGATTCTTCAGGAACATCCCACCCGTGTCTTCTTTTCAGCCAGCCTGCAATGGATCCGTAGTACTGTTTATTTCTTAAAGTGTATGCATAAACCTCGTGTTCAACTCTTATTTTAAGGGCATTGACGATGAACGGAGGCGTGCGGAAGTCCATATCAGCCACCCACATGGGAATTACATCTGCGGCGCCGAGAAATTCTTTCGTGGCGTCATATTTTATACTGTCAGTGCCTTTGCGGTTGACAATTTCGTCGAAGTTATATTCAGTATCCATAATTAAATTTCTTTTCAGAGATCAGTTTTTGTGCTGTTGTTGATCGGTTTCATCTGAAACCTGAACTATGAAAATCCAGTCGCAAAGTACAAAATTAAAAGCCGTCCCGATAGTTATCGGGACGGCTTTTTTATTCCCCTCACTGTTCAAAGGTTCACCTCAGGCAGGAGGGCAAGAATAATTCATAAAGAAACTAAACTTCAGCCTATTTTTTTGCTGTAGTCTTCTTCGCTGCTTTTTTAGGAGCTGCTTTCTTAACAACCTTTACCGGGGTTGCTTTTTTAGCTGCCACGGTTTTCCCGGCTGCTTTCTTAGGAGCTGCCTTCTTGACAACTTTTACCGGGGCGGCTTTCCTGGCTGCAACAGTTTTTTTGGCTGCTGCCTTTTTTGGTGCAGCTTTCTTTACATTCTTTTTTACTGATTTTGCCATAGGTCATTGGTTTTAAAATTGTGGTAAAACTAAACAAATTATAATGGTCTTTGATACAAGACCTTAAAATGTTTTCATCTGATTATTAACAACCGGAGATTAAAAAGGGCGATGAGCCCGGAAACAACAACTGAAACTGCTTAGCGTTGCTGCAAGGTGACTTCATTCAAATCATTCCCCCTGCAAAACCGTAATATTCTTTTTTCTAAGAATTTCCCCGAATTTCTTTGCATCAGCAGCAGTGCCTTCATAAAGACCCCAGTGAATGGGAATGGCGATACTGGCCTTGGTGTCAAGAACTACATCTGCGGCCTCTTCAACGCTGTTCATGGTGTAGGTCTGTCCCAGCGGCAACAGGATGATATCACAACGTATTTCCTTCATTTCAGGGATTCGTTCCGTATCGCCCGTGTGATACACTTTTATACCATTGAAATCTATGACATAACCTACATATTTCCTGCTCTTCGGGTGCATTTGTTTTTTGACCAGGTTATATGCAGGCACTGCAGTGATGTCCAGGCCCATGAGGTTGATCTTTGAGCCGGGGACCATCGGCCGGATGTTTTTATAGCCTGCTTGTTGCAGTTTGTCTACGCAGGCTTCTGCCACAATAAAGCGGGTGCCGGGTCCTGCGATCTTTGCAATATCCTGAAGTGACAGGTGATCGCCGTGATCGTGGGTGATCAGGATCAGATCGGCGGTTTCAGTGGATCTCAGCTGGTAAGGGTCAATGTAGATGATAAGTCCCTTGTAGTTTATCCTGACAGTTGCCTGGCCAAGCCACTGAATTGATCTGGCAAATGCCAGGATCTCATCCGGTCTTTTTGTTTGTTCCATATTCAGATTATTTACCGGATCACCTGCCGATGCATAAGACCCGTAATGACCCAAACATAAAATTGCAATAAGTATGGAAATAATGTGCTTCATTTCTTAATCATGTTCACCTGGAATCAAAGTTACAACAATTCAGGCGTTTTTGACAGTCAAATGGATAAAACAGTCAGTCTTGCCATCAGGTAACTTACTGTTGATTCCGCTCCCTGGTTGAGATTCACATGAGTCTCCTCAAGACCATCGTAGCAACCGCCTGTGCATGGATTATAAATGATCTGGTGCAACCTGTTTTTTCCTAAGAACCAGTTGAATGCAATTTCCATTTTCACCCTGTAGTCTTCATCCTTAAGTTCCTCGTAAAATTTGCTTAATGTCATGATGGTATAGGCAACATCAATGGGTTGCTCGCCAAAATGCCCGGCTACCTGGCCTTTTTGCAACCAGTTTTTGTTTGAAATCACTTCTATCCCGTTTTCATTAAACGTTTGCGACAGCAAAAAATTAAACGATGATATGGCGATGTCTTTATAAATTGTCTCCCCGGTCAATAACCAGGTATATAACATGGCCTCGGGCAAGATGCTGTTGGCATAGGTAAGATATCTTTCAAACCATTCCCACACCGGGTTTGATTCATGCCTGTACATCTGGACCAGCCGGTCGGCGAGTGTTTTTAACAGGACGAGGTCCTGGTGAGACTTTACAGCGCTATGATGATAATATAAACCTTTAATAACGAAAGCCATGGCACGTGTAGAATGCATAGTGCCAATACGAGCCAGGGATCTTGAAATAAGTGTTTCAGCCTCTGTTATGATTTCCATTGGCAACAGGCCTGTTAATGATATTACATATCCTAAAGCCCAGACAGCCCTTCCATTGGCATCGTCCAGGTTGGCAGTTTCGTTTTGACTGGTAAATTTGTTGTCCTTATCTACATAATTAAAAAAATCGCCTGCAGGTTGCAGACAACGTTTTATAAAGCTGAGATATTTGCATATGTCCTTTATACACTCTTCATCTCCTGTCAGTTTAAAATACATACACATGGCTACCAGCGCCCTGGCATTATCATCGAGGGTATAACCGGACCTGATATCGGGTTGATTGATCTTTGAAAACTGGATGATCCCCACATCGGTAGTCATCTTTTTAAAATGATCCAGCCTGATAACCGGCAGGTTATACTGTAATGTGATTTTATCGCCGGCAATCTTTGCGAACAATATAGCGTGCGCAACTGCAGAATTTTCCCAGGCTGTGGAAACTATTTTCTCCAGCGTATTTGAACTGATACTCCTTCTTAATGGTTCATCGTTGAGTAACCGCATGACGCCACCGGCTAATTGTTTTGAGTTGCGAAAATCAAAGATAATTCCTGTATCCTCAGTCAAAAATTCCCTGGCGTGGGGGATGGGTGTAGAAATAATGGGGCAGGCGCAACTCATGGCATAGGCAAAAGTGCCGCTGACAGCCTGGTTAGGATCGTTGGTGGTAAAAAGATAAATATCGGTAAGTTGCAAATATTCGAGCAAATCAGGCAATGCCAAAAATTTATTTATAAATATCACATGATCCTGGATGGCATAATCTTTTACCTTCTGTTCAAGCATTTCCCGGTACACTTCTCCTTCCGAGCTTACAACTTCCGGATGGGTTTTGCCAATCACCAGGAAAACCACCTCAGGGCTGGTTTTTATTATGGCCGGCAAGGCTTCCAACGTTGTTTCAATACTCTTTCCCGAACTCAGGAGACCGAATGTAGTAAGGACTTTCCGGCCTTTCAGCCCGTATTTTATCTTCAATGATTTTTTGCTTAAATGGGGAACTAAATGGGTGCCGTGAGCTATCACTGATATTTTTTGCCGGGACAGACCATAATCGTGCGTTAAAATCCCGGCCGAATTATGGGTCATAACGATGATTGCTTTGGAAACAGCCGCAATGCGCTGTATTTTTGAAATTAATTCTTCATCGGGATGAGGCAATACCGTATGAAAAACAATGATGACCGGCTTTGACAAGTCAAATAAAAATTGCAGAAATGCTTGTTCCTGAACTTTGAAAAAACCAAATTCATGCTGTACCAAGACGATTTTAATGCCATTATCGTTATTGATAGTTAAAGCCAATTTTTCATATTCATCAGCCAATGAAGTTTTAAGAACATATTTTACCTCTTCCGGATAGATATAATTTACATCCCCTGATTCCAGGGCATATACTTTTATTGATAATGAATTGCTGAATTTATTATTAAGCGCTGTTATCAGATCCTGGGAATAGGTTGCAATGCCACATTCCCTGGGCGGGTACGAGGTGATGAACAGAATCTCAGGCAAGTCGGTTTTCATCTTTCGCTGTATAAGTCAACAATTCTGCCAATAATGCGGATAAACTCACAGAGGCACATGCAATTTGTGTGTCAGCCGCTCCATAATAAATAAATAAAGTATCTCCAAACAAGGCAGTTCCTGTAGGGAAGACGACGTTATTTACATATCCTTTTATTTCCCATTCCAATGCAGGAGAGAACAGCG
Organism: uncultured Bacteroidales bacterium; assembly: GCA_963768805.1. Classification (GTDB taxonomy): domain Bacteria; phylum Bacteroidota; class Bacteroidia; order Bacteroidales; family FEN-979; genus FEN-979. The sequence goes on from CAVYJI010000006.1 coordinate 215,283, forward strand.
CATAAGGGAACCTGGTTATGACCCTTGCAGGATTATTCAGATCCAGTAAGGCCGCACAGGCAGAATATACACGCCCCCTGCCGGTTTCTTCCGCACCATGGTAAATCAGAAGCCAACCTTGTTCTGTTTCAACCGGGGGACAGCCACCACCGATGTACAGTGACTCGTGCTCATAAACAGGGTCAAGAACGATATGATCCTGCAGGTTTATCATGTAATCCTTCCAAAATCCTTTTGTGAGTTCCTTTAAGCTTTTTATTGAAACGATCTGAATACCCGGCCTTATACGATGAAGAAACATTAATCCGCCATTTATTCTCCGGGGAAAAAAAATTACATTTTTGTCCCATAGTAACATTTTTGTTTCATGATCAGTTTCAGGATAGTAAAACTTATGAGTGCGGAAATATTTTTTGTCCAGTTTGCCGGAAGGTTGGGAAAGCGATACAAATTCTGCATACGTTACCCTGGGAACAATGATACCCTGTTTTTTAAAATGCCTTAAATCTTCAGAAGTTGCTAAACAACCCAGGGCATTGGTTCCATCGTACCCGGTATAGGTCATATAATACAGGCCATCGATCTTTACGATCCTGGGATCTTCAATACCGTGCGATTCAAATCCGGATTCAGGAACCATGACAGGTTTATTCCACCGCTCAGCAATTGTCAACGGGCCATCCAGCCTGCAATAGCCGAGGCCCGAATGGTTTCCCTGCCGGACGGCCCGGTAGAAAAGATGAACACTGTTACCTTCCTTGATCGCTGCGGGATTAAATACGCCTTCATTCTCAAATTCCAGATCAGTCTTTGAAAGCAGTATACCTTCTTTTTTAACTTCTATCATCTCTTAATTTGAATTATCCTGTGCATGAAAAGCGCATCCTCAAAGATAATGATAAAGTCCAAATAATCATAGTCTCTGGAGGCAAATAAGTAATAATTAAGAAGATATCCCGCTACTTGCCGCGGGTTAGTTCATTTGCCTAATTTCCTGAATAAGCAATTTTCAGGCTTGAATAAGCGTACTTTTGTATAATCATAAACTGAAAACCATGCAAGTAGCCGTAACCAGAAAGCAGTTTATATTCGCACCTGATCCTTCACGGATAATCGCCCGTTATTTCTATATGAATGATGAAAGATCGGCCGGTATCATAAGGATGGTACTGGCAATGCCGGAAAAGGAAGTAAACATTGCCATGAGCCAGTTGCTGAGGGGATATTCCAGGCGTCACAGGAATATTTCACGGATATTTGAAAAACATTTTGCCAAACTGGCTCCTGTTTTTGAAAAGATCGAAGTTAATGAAAAGGACCTCAGTCAGGCCCAGAAAGCGTTGATCGGCTCCTATTTTACAATGGAATATTCCATTGAATCGGCTGCTTTCTTTAATCCCTCCATTGTAGAAAATCCGGATCAGTCAGAATTAAGACCCGATGAAAAAAGAGTGATCTTAAGTTTCCGGGCTACTGGTGAAGGGCATATTTCATCTGTCGTTTTCCGCTCTGGAGTCCTTGACAAGAATAATGACCTTATCCTGGAACCGGTTGGTAAGATGCTGGCCGAAGCTGATGTAATTAAACGGCATGTTTACGATAAAAAGACTTTTTATGAGAAATTGGTTGCCTTGCACGACCATAGGAATGTTATTCCGGCTGATTTCATTTTTGACAAGCTGGGAGATAATTTTACGTATGGCGAATTAATGAAAAACCTTGAAATAGCGAGAAAGGATCCGGCACTTACAGAAGATCATAAAAACATAATGAATCAGATGATGTGGCTGGCTTCTTCGCACTACGAGATTACTTTTTCAATTGATTCAGCCATTTCCGAAAGAGTTATTTTCCCTATATCGGCAACCGAGCAGAAAGGCATTGAAGACGCCCGGTTTGTCAAATTCACTGATGATAATGGCGAAGTAACTTATTATGCCACATACACAGCCTTTGATGGAACTGCTATTCTGCCTAAGTTGATCAGTACTACGGATTTTTATGATTTTAAGATATTGCCAATCAATGGTGAGGTTGCCCAAAACAAAGGGATGGCTCTTTTTCCGAGGAAGATCAATGGTAAGTATGCGATGCTGTGCAGGATAGATGGAGTAAATATCTATATTGCTTATTCAGACAGTATAAACTTGTGGCAGGAAGCTAAAGTCATACAGCGGCCCAAATACCCCTGGGAACTTGTGCAGATAGGCAATGCGGGTTCACCTATTGAGACAGCGGACGGCTGGCTTGTTATTACACATGCGGTTGGATCGATGAGAGAATATACGCTGGGCGCTTCATTGTATGATCTCGGGAACCCGGAAAAAGAAATCGGGAGGCTGAGCAGCCCGTTAATGGTGCCAAATGAAACAGAAAGAGAAGGTTATGTGCCTAACGTAATTTACTCTTGTGGTTCAATTATCCATAATCATGATCTGATCATCCCCTATGCCATGTCTGATCATTTATCTTCCTATGCTACTGTTGATCTCAGGGAACTGCTGGATGTGCTGAAGGCCTCGGGCAATAACGAAAAGCAGTGATGCAATATACTATCACATGAGGCGACACCAATTTTTGCAGAAATGGCATGAAAAGCAAATAAAGTTATCACTACCCACTCGCCCTCAATAATAAATCTTCAAAAACCCGGATATTATCCGTACCTTGTAAAAAAACCAAGATTTTTACTTTTCAAGAACGACGAACGATCATGAAAAAAGACACATTGGAGTACCGAATGATGATGGAACATAACCGCCTGAAAATACCGAGTGCAAAACTGTTGACTGGCTCGCTGGTCGGAAAATACCCCATAGTCATGGATGATGGCAGGACGACGATATTCATATCCGATTTGACCAAGGAGTCAGAGACGAGGGAAAGGTACCAATTGCGACGGGACAGCAAGCTTTATTACTTTGGTAAAAGACCCAAGTCATAAACCCTGCATTATGGCGTGAAAAAGGTATGAAATTCTTTTCAGAAAGTTCCTGAGGAACCAGCCGCAAAAAGATTCATTGATAACCATGAATCACCCGTTCATAATTTTTTTTATTTTGGTTCAATTTATTTAGAATTGGTTTAAATTTGTAAAAAATTTAAATAATTAACCACAATGAATATGAAAAAGATCAGCTATGTTATTTTGACCGGGCTTTTCCTGTCAACAGGAATTCATTCATTTGCCCAATGTAAATTGACTTCAGGAGATATCTCTGTGCTGAAAGGCCAGAGTGAAGTAAATCTTCAATTCGACTATTCCCAGATGGCCGTCGGAAAATTCAAGACCGAAGATGCTTATATTGATAGTAAAAAAACTGAAATGAACAAACATAAAGCAGGCAGCGGTGATGATTGGGCGGATAAATGGAAAAGTGACAAGACCGATAAATATCAGCCTGGATTTGAAAGAGGGATGAACATGATATTTGTGAATTTTAATTTTAAAGCCAGGGAAAATGCAGTGACTGCCAAATATACATTAGTTGTGCATACAACCTTCCTGGAAATCGGAACAAGCAGCGTTGTCGGTTACGGATTCGGACCCGCAGCACATAAAGAATCTTATATCAGTGTTTCTGTTGACCTTGTTGAAACCGACAATCCCTCCAAAGTGCTTGCAACGATTGAGATGAAAAGAGAGAATACTGAATACCAGGGCGCATGGACGGATGTTGATACAGGGTCGAGGGTCCAGGGAAGCTATACACGGGCCGGTGAGGACCTTGCGGGATTCATCTATAGGACCGTTTTTAAATAAGGATAAGGGATTGAAAGTATTCAAATCCGCCCATGATAATTGAGGAGTTATCTGCAAATAGAGATCTTTTATATTTGCAGAAATCAAGTTAACGGCGGAAAGGAACAGTAAACTGAAGTAAGAACGGCGAAAGAATACTCGATCAAAAGGATCAACGATCTTTGAATTCAGATCGCATTTCAGAATTCGTTGATCGAATGTTCAATTGTTCAAACAAAAAGCCTTCCGGAAATCCGGAAGGCTTTTTGTTTGATGCCCTCCTTACTTCCTAAAGTTACAACCGGGTGATTTCTGACCCGGAGATTAAGATATAGAATTCAGATACGACACTATGATATCATTTTTATTTCCGCTGGTCCCATCGTAGGTTAGTGTTAATACCGGGATCCCGGTAACTCTTTTTATTTCACGTGCCATGGCTTCCGTGACCAATGCCGGGCAACAAAAGGCCGGGTTGGTCTGGACAAAAAGCGATATATCAGGATAATTCTCAAGAATGTAAAAAATCTTCAGGATATTTTCATAGGACTCACCGGAATGATATGTAGTGATGTTGAATTTTTTCAGGTGCTTTTCCAATCGCAGCGGGTTGATGACCGGCTTATTCCCCAGATATTTTTTAAAATGTGTATAGTATTTGTCTTCAAATATCTTAATGCTTGACAACATCACCCGGTAAAGACCTGTCATTAAATAATCACCGCGGGCGATTGACCGGCGTATTACATTTTCAATCATGATCTTGACCAGGTCAGTATAAGGAGTCGTGATCACTTCACAGCCGTTCTCCTCAATGTCATGGATCAGCCTCTGGTTCATGATATCATTGTCACGGACATAAAGGTCTCCGAAAATGGCAATTCGCGGTTTTTTACCTTCAATCCGGTCAATCGTATCAAAAAGTGCGATTGCTTCAGCAACCGCTGAATCCATCGGCCGGTTCCCGAGAAAGGCAGATTCCAGGATCCCGATGCTTTTTTTTATGACCTCATCGGTTTTCCCCCTGACGATTTCATAAGGCCTGATCCTGCATCCCAGTTTCCGGATCAGTCCGCCGAGCAGATAGGCAAAATAGGCGTAATAGCTGGTACTCAATCCGATTTCAATATGGGACAAATCACCATAATAAACCGATGCATTTTCGAATCCATGACCATATGCCTCAAAAAGGTTTTTCACATGGAACGGATAAAGCCGCAGGTTGCAGGTGATGTAGCATTTTGTCATCCAAAGCATGGAATCCTCTGGTTTCAGGTGATGCTGCTCCACATAATCGATAAATTCCTGGGTAATAATGTTCACAGGAAGGCATTGCCCGGTATTATAGGCCATGCTTTTTTTGATGGTCATTTCGCTGGAGTGCATTAACTGTGCATCGATACCTCCCCTCTTCAGGTTCGCAACCAGCAGCGGTGCCACCAGGTCGTCCCAGTTTGGAAATAACAAGGTTTTACCATTGATCTTCGTTTCGAGGTGGGGCAGGATCTGAAATAATGCCGGCACAGTTACCTTCCGGTTGAGGGATGAATGATTCCGGAAAGATCGTATGGCTGCTTCTATCCTGGTTTCATATCCCATGTTTGAGTCATGCTCATCGATCTGGAGAATGAGGTACGGCTTATGATATCTGTCAAGCAGTTTCTTGAAATACTCAATGATAAAAGAATCGGGTGCACATTTAAAAGCAGTGACCAGCACCGGGTAGAGATTATTCGTTGTAGCGATAATCCTGGCAGTTTCCAGGATCTTTGCGGCATAATACCATGGAATCTTCCGGATCAGCAGTTCTGTCTCTTCAGGTTGCATGGCATCATGGAAAATCATATCCTGGAAAAAGGTTTTGATCCCCAGCCCAGCAAAAATATCGGGGATACCTTTATTCATTGACTTTGAGAGCACCACATAGGGTCGTCCCAGCAAAACTACCGAAATGTCAGTGCCGGGCTGAAATTCTGATTGGAAAAGCGAAAAAAGTCGCTTTTTCTGTTCATTTACAAAAATCAATGCTTCCTCGTATGCTCTTCTTACTTTTACAGGCGATGCGGCAGATCCCAGGATGGGCTGAAGACATTCTGTCAGTTGTCTGATCAGGTAACGGGCTCCTTTGGTAAAATCCAGCATGGGGGAGAGTAGCTTTGCGGATACCCGTTTATCACATTGGGTATAGATCAGTGATGCAGAGTACTGGGTATAATAGCAATAGTTCCCTTCAGAATGTTCGTTTTTATTCTGGCTTTCAAGAGATACCGGGAAAAAAATGAAATCTGCCTTATCTGCCAGCCATGTTACATGTCCGTATATGGAGTCAATCGGATTGCAGAATTCTGCTCCAGCTATCCGTTTCCCGGTCTTCACCGGGTCTGGAAAATTTTCGCTTGTTACGGTGCGGATTGACAGGTTGGCAAAAAATCTTTTCTACAAGCCCAGTTCATCAAAAATATGCAGGGATGCCGGCAACCCGATTACGACCTCGTTGCAGAAGGTTTTGATCGGGTCTGTGTAAAACAACCGGTCATGTTGTTCCATGAGATTAAAAAAAGGTGACGTAATGGGAACGCGTTTTTTTGTCTCATAATCCCTACCGCAGAGAAACCCGTAAGCTTCCTGTTCTCCATGAACAGTCGTAAGGCTTATGTGACAATGGTTGGCGCAGATCGTGCATACCTCGGAATGAATATTTACAGTTTCTTTATAAAGACCGAGACCCCTGAAAGCAGTTGTGGTGGGTTTGTTCTCCGCGAGCAGGAGTGCAACTCCCAGGGCCCCGGCAAGATGACAATAAGGGGATACAAAAATTGTCTTCCCAAGTTTTTGTTCAAAAGCAGCGACCAGCGATCTGTTCTTTGCCGTGGCGCCCTGGAAACAGATATGATCGCCGATCGATCCCTCAACAGCCACTTTTTTCAGATAATTCTCCACGATGGAGTGAAGGATCGTTGCCAGGATCTCATTCACCGGATAACCCTGGTTCAACAATTGATTGGCATCGCGTTCCATGAAAACGGTGCAGCGGTCACTTGCCAGTGGTGCTGAAACGCCGGTAGTCCTGTCGGAATAATCCGATTGCGGATAGTTTAACTTCCTTGCCTGCTCTTCCAGAAAACTTCCGGTACCGGCGGCACAAACGGCATTCATTTGGGAAAAAGTAACAATGCCGTCGTGCATCAGCGTAAACTTCGAATCCTGTCCGCCGATTTCAATGATCGTATCCGTTCCCGGATTGAGTTTCCATGCAGCTTTGGCATGAGCCGTTATTTCATCTACGATCAGATCGGCATGAATGATCCTGCCGATAAACTTTCTTCCCGACCCGGTGGTACCTGCTCCCCTGAAGGATAACCTGATCCCTTTTTTGCTGACCAGGTCATCAATAGCTTCAAAGATAAGTTGAATTGATTCAACCGGTTTCCCGGAGGTATAGGTATAAAAACCTGCAAGGACCTCATTGCAGGAGTCAGTTAAAATGGCTTTCGTGCTTGTTGATCCGATATCTATTCCCAGGAAAACCTCATATTCCCGGTTTTTAACCGTCGGTGCGTAAAGATCAACCCTGACTTCAGAAGGGTGGGAAGATATGACCCCATGGAATATCCATGAATCGTTGCTTGTGAAATCAGGATATCCCTGGCTCGTCAGTACAAGTGGTGGATAGAAATACACTTTTCCCGCCTCACCGGGCAAAAGAACCTGGTCAAGCGTCGATAGTGAGATGTCCTTCCCGGACAATCTTTCCTGTATTCCGTAATAACAGGCCCCGACGGCGCCAATGAGATGAGAATATTCATGCACCTGGATCTTTGCATTCAGCAATGATTCCAGATGCCGGATCACGGCAGCATTTTTTGACACGCCCCCGGCCATAAAGAGAGGAAGTAAAGGTGGATCCTGGTTAAACAGGGTGTCCACAATATTTATAGCCAATCCTTTACACAGGCTGTCGCAGATCGAAGCCAGGGAATATCCCCGCTGCTGGGCATGGACAAGGTCTGTTTTAGCAAAAACCGAGCAACGGGAAGCAATATCGGGGATGGGTTCCGTGTTTTGCAAGGCTTTTTCACAAAGTTCTTCGATGCCTGACAGGTTAAGGCGGATCGCTTGCTGGTCGAGAAAACTGCCGGTTCCTGCAGCACATGAGGAGTTCGATCTGAACGATTCAAAATGTCCATTCCCGTCAAACCTGATCACCATAAATTTCTCAGCACCAACCATTAATAATGACCTTACCCTGCTGCACTGTTGTTTCGCGGCCCGGATAATGGCCACCTGCGGATTGCACTGTACCACCAACTCAGTGTTAAAAAAGGGAGCAGAACATGCAACTATTTGCCTTACAGAACCCAGGTCAAACCGGCGGCTTGCATCCCTGAGACATTCCCGGATCTGCCCCTTGTGAAAAAGATATGCTGATTTCAGGATTTCACCTTGCAGGTCCATCTGGACCACGGAAATTGTCACCGACCCGATATCGATTCCAAGCATGGACACACCGGGGCGGTCTTTCATGATTAAGGGGAGCTATGGATCATATGATTCAAGTTAAAAATCAGATTTGTATCTCTGACTTCCATCAAAGGTAATCTATTTTTGCTGCGATAACTCCTTTATTTGTGAGTTATCCTCTGATCTCCATTCAAATTATATCTGTATTGAAAAACATCTGGTTAACCTTGATATCAATAACTCATTAGGTCATTATTTTATTCAACATCCATTGCAAGACGGAAGCCAAGATTGAAGCTGTGACTGGAGGGACTGCTGCGGTCACGTGCGGAGGGACGGCAGCTACGGGGAATATAACCCCAGCCGCCACCACGGTACACTTTGGAGTCACCCTCCCTGGGACCTTTGGGGTTCACTTGCGATGCCTGTGAATAATGGCCATACCAGTCGCTGCACCACTCCAGTACATTGCCGCTCATGTCGTATACACCCAGTTCATCCGGATGCTTTTGGCCAACAAGATGTGTCTTTGATCCTGAATTGGCATTGTACCAGGCCACATTGCCAAGGGTGTCGCTTCCGCTGAAGGCATATCCCCTGCTCTTACTGCCACCCCTGGCAGCATATTCCCACTCGGCCTCGGTAGGAAGATGATAATTCCTGCCGGATTTCCTGTTGAGCTTCCGGATGAATTGTTGTATATCGTACCATGAGACCTGCTCTACAGGACAGTCTTCACAATCCTTAAAGAATGAGGGATCATTATCCATTACAAATTTCCATTGTCTTTGTGTTACTTCATATTTGCCGATGCAGAAGTCGTTAAGCTTTACCTGATGCACCGGTTTCTCATCACCTGCACCGTCGTTGCTTCCCATTTTGAAGGAGCCACCTGTGACAAATACCATTTGCATGTTTATCCCGCAGGCGGTCTCGATAAAATCGGATGAAACGCCGGGTTTATCCTGGGGAATGGCAATATAAACGGGTAACAATATAAATACCGGTAACGGAATGAGATGAAGGATGGTTCTAAACATAGTTTAGCGTTAAGCATAAAATTAACTATAAATCAATGATGAAACTTGAAGTATGCAAAAATATCGCAGTATCTATAATATTCAATATCAATAATTATAAAAAAGTGTCTATTGTTTCAATCAGACTGTTTCTTCCATGAGCGACTTTTTTATTAAAACTCCAATAGATGCACCCATTGTTAGGCCAATAACCCAAATTATTCAACAAGAATTATTTACTTTTCTGTTGTTGGTATTTAAGAATTTCCGACCTTTAGCTTTGTTATAATTTTTTGGATTGTGGAAAAGATAAAATCCAGAATAAAAGACTATATTTTAAATGAGGTCAAAGTCATTTGGAATCCCAAGAATCCACACAAAAAAATTTCATTTCTTAATTTGAGTAAGAAAGTTGATCTATTGTTTTGGTTATTAGACTTCAGGATCAAAGAGCCTTACTTAGATGGAGTTGCTGAGACTTTCTATGTCAATGCTAATAAAATCATTGATTCTGAACCGACATTCATACTTAAATCCACAGAACAATTAGCTATTAATTTCGAAAAATTTGTAAAAAAAGTCGGGTACCTGAAGTATGAAGATAATAAATACTGGATTGGAAATAACGTAAGTTTGGGATTAAAAGAAACTTCCTTACAAAGTATATTCAATCGAATACTTGATAAAAGAAATAGAAAGGATCAACAGGAGAGAACAATCAGATTACCTGAACCTTTAGTTCAGTACTTTGATATGAGACGGATAATATTGAATATAGTGACTGGGGATTTTATTACTGCGTTATATTTTGATAAAAGTAATACCCGAAAAGAGCTGCTTCAATATTCTAATCTCGTTCTTGGTTGTTACTTAATGGTAATAGAGGACAATTTTGATTGTTTATATAAATACATTTCTCCTGTATCTCAATATCTGCGGGAAATCATTAATGAACAAGAATATAAAACAATATCAGCAAAATATGTTGAACTATTCTGTGAGAAAGTTATTGATCCTGTTAATCCGGAGGGACAACCAAGAGTTTTAAAGCATGTTAGCGGGTTTGACGACTCAATTGATAATAACATCTTGGGAAACGAACCATTTGTAGATACAGTGAACAATCTATTTCTTAAAGAAAGTCACTTTATTTTATCAGGAGATGCTGGCAGCGGTAAAACCACGACAATGCAATATTTCTTCTACAAATATGCATTGGATGCATTTAACAATTCTACAATTTCAAACCCGATACCAATTTTTATAAGAGCTCACGGTTTCAGAACAGAGGCCCCATTTCTCAGGATTATTCAAACAGGAACGCAGAAAGAATGGGTTCAAGAAGCCTTAAAAGGAGGGAGGATTATATTCTTTATCGATGGTATAAATGAAATTGATGATGACCTTAAACCTGTTGCTTATGACGAATTGAACTCCATGATGAATTACTACCCATCATGCAGGTTCATTATTTCTACCAGAGGATATGATTTTACTTTATGTTCAAAAATTCCAAGTTATAAGCTACAGGCATTAAGAGATTATCAAATTTATGATTTCATTAAAAGGAATGTCATCAAAGAACGTGACAGAATCTACCAACAAATATTAGAGAATGAGAATTTATTGGAATTAGCACATAATCCTTTGATCCTGCAAATTATTGTAACGGTTTCAACGAGGAAAAATGTTCCTCAAAATAAGGGATTACTTTACGATGCGTTTATTAAAACTTTATTCAGTATTGAAAAAGACAATCATTTGCAGATTGATATCCAATCAAAAATTAATATTCTGTCACAAGTTGCATTATGGTTAAAGACGAACAAAAAAATCAGTACTCCTGTTGAAGAATTTAAGGAACTATTAAAACAAAATTTCGATGCCCAAGGCATTTTGTGCGATTTGGAAGATTTTATTGACGCGATCAGAAATAACCTGATTATTCAGATTAACCAACAGAATGTATCTTTCTATCATGAATCCTACCTTGATTTTCTTTGTGCCAAAGCCATACTGAAGACATTCACAGAACAGGGGCAGATTGACCCTGATTTTCTTTACAGGCGGTGGTACGCGACTCTGATCCTATGCAGTGATTTGACTTATTCTAATGGTATTGCAAAAGAATTTACCGAATTTTTTTTTAATGGTGGGGTCTCCAGAAAGTTGCAAAAACCTCTGTCAGCTTTCACAACAGTAGATTTTAATGAATATATCCTGATTACCTGTAAAATTGCTTACAATCTTCGTTCCACTAATCAGGATATTTATTTAGCAGCCGAGCAGTACCTTAATAATACTTTGATTTTATGGCTCAGGTATTTTCTTCAGAACAAAATAGAACCTATCCCGGTTGAATTATTATTCTCTGCAGTGGCAGCATTAAATTCTGAAAGGTTAATTACAAAATTATTCTCGGATGATAGATGGATTTTACTGTGGTTGTACGATAATAGGTACGAGAAACATTTTCGTGAAAATGAATATGCGGAGGATACCTTATCTCTTAGCTCAAAATTTGATTGCATCATTTGGGAATATTCCAAAAACACTCCAGATTTTAGTCTGACTTATAGGCTAATAAATCAGCGACTTCATCTGACCGAAACCGAAGTCTTAACTTCTGTGCATAGAAATTTATCGACTTTCAGAAATTGCTTACTTCGAAATGTACCTATCAGATTTTTAATAAAATATTTTAATGAAGAACCAAGTTATGATATTCTTTTCAACATTATTGTTAAGGATTTTAATTACCTGTATGATAATTTCGAAACCATATTAACAAGTGAAATTATAAAAGGAACACAATTCTTTTATACTATAGTTAAGTCTCATCCTGACAGAAAGAAAGCCTATGAATTAGTATTTAATCATTTGTACCTGATTGAAGAAAATGTGAATGATATAGATAGAATTGTATGTTTTTCTATCTATCATTATGAAGCATCAACCTCTCTGATGGCATATCTCGATGAACTTTTAGATCGGAATTCCTTGTTATTCAATAAACTGTTAGTTTATATTCGAAAAATAGCTTGGGATATACTTTCAAAAAAGATTCAAAAATATTTTCAATCTACTCTTCAAAAAGGTATTGAGGTGAAGTATACGTTAGATCACATTGATCCCAATTCGAAAAAAATCTTTATCACTGTTGATCGTTCGTATTATCCAACCATTATAAAATATTCTAAAGAGAAAATTAAAATAAATAGTGATGAATATAAGATAATCAATATCTTAAGGCATAGAAAGGTAACCAAGTGTCATTTTCTTTCCTTTACAGTTCCTGAAAATAGCCTGTTGAAACAAATAAAGACAGAAGGGCAATTACATTTCTTTGAGGATGATAAAGAATTTATATTCAGCTATTCATCCATTGAAATATCAAAGACAGGTAAACACCTGAAGTTTATTTTGGATAAAACTATTCACAATGATTCATGGGAATTTCCAAAAATGAGAACAAGAGATCAATTATTCTATGAAAATATTGGTCTGGATTTTCGTGGCCGATCACAAAAGAATGTTGGCGATTGGTCAAATGATAACATACTTCAAATTTCGGGTATCGACCCAAAGGAAGCATTACCAAAGAAAGGTGAATTTGAATTTATTGAGAGTGGTGAAAAGAAATTCTTTGATTGTTCAGACTATTTAAAGTTCCATCCAGAGCAGTTTATTAGCACAAAAATGATAAATGAACTTGTCGGAAATCTGGATGATGATATAAGATTGACATTCATCAGGAAGGTCGGAATCAGCTATTTATTTGCAGATAAATTAGATGTTCGGTTGGGAATCATAAGTTCAATAAAAAATAACATCGCTAATCTTTATTGTTTTGAAAACCAGTTATTCTATTCGATTTCAATTCCTTTAGGCAAGCAATTTTCAGTTGAAGATATTGTCGTTATCGAGAAAGATGAAAGCATTTTCAAGCCTAATAAAGAGGTTGATGAAAAATTACCCTTTATGGAAGGAAATATCATTGCAATTGATAACATAAAGCAGGATGGATTCATAAGGAATGAAGAATCGGCAAAAGATTATCTTTTCTTATTTAGAAGTTGTAATTTCATCCCCTCTATAGGTGATAAGGTAAAATTTCTTATCATTAAAAATGAAAGACATCAGTTTGAAGAATTCTCAATAGCAACTAAAATATCAAAAATGCCGGCCAATCTTAAAACATGTGTCATCATTTCAAGTCATTTAGAAAAGTCCGAAAAATTTGTTTATGGCTATGCGAAGGATCTGGACAGCAGTCAAATGTTTAAATTCAGAATGAGCATTATAAATTGCAGTCAAATAAGAAATTTAATGGGTATTCCTCTTCAGGGAAAATACTTTAATTATATTGTAACCAAAAAAAGTACTGTAACAACCGATTATCCCAAAATAAAGCTGATAGAATTGACAGGAGACGAAAGTTGACTTGATTTGTAAAAATAAAATAGGGGATATTTGAGGTGTTAATGTAAATATGTTTTCATACGCGTGCCGCCTTTATGAGTTTGACGGGCGGCAAACTGGTGTGATCGCAAAAATCCAGGTTGTGCTTTTGTCTTTATATTTTATAGTATATCTCCATAATGAGAATCTTTATAACTTTACAAAGGTTTAACTTTTAACTTACCAAAAGATGGCACAACAATATTTAGATCATTCAAGAGCAATCCTGACTTCTAAACGATCAAATTTCAAAGGTGGAAGCAAAGGTTCCGGGATCATTTCTTTATTTGGTTATCAAAACGAATATGATCTTAGAGAAGGGTTCCCATTATTAACCACTAAGAAGATGTTTACGAAATCTATGTTTCATGAAACAATATGGTTCTTAAGAGGAGATACAAATATTAAATATCTTGAAGACAACAATTGCCCTATTTGGAGGCCTGATGCTTTTCAGGACAATCTTCCCAGAATGCAGAAGGAAGGAATTTTTCCTGAAAATATTGTAAAATATTCTCCTGACTGGGATAAAGCAATGGAAGAATATGGTCAGAGAATAAAAGAAGATCCTGAATTTGCAAAAAGATGGGGAAATGCAGGACCAATTTATGGTAAACAATGGAGAAAATGGGAATATTTTGATCATGACAAAGGGAAGTTTGTTGAGATAGATCAGCTGGGAGAAATGATCGATGGCCTGAGAAAGAAACCAACCGGTAAAAAACACATTGTTGATTCATGGAATCCGGGAGATACTCCCAAAATGTCTTTACCTCCGTGTCATGTTCTTTACCAGGTAACTGCCAATGAAGAAGGCGAAATGGAATTACAACTTTACCAGAGAAGCTGTGATCAGTTTTTAGGTGTTCCTTTTAATATAGCCAGTTACGCCGCACTTACCCATATTATTGCTCAGGAAGCAGGGATGGTTCCTAAAACATTTATCCACACTTTTGGAGATTCACATTTCTATTCCAGTATTGGGAAAAGGACTCAATGGTACGGAGTTAATTTTAAGGAAATTCAAAAAAGAATAAAAAATGTTTCTAAAAGAGAAGAATATTTAGAAGTTGTTGATTGGATTAATAAAAATGCTCCTTGTGACGGAAATGAAGAAAAATATGATCATGTAACTGCAATTCTTGAACAAATGTCAAGAGAACCAAAACCATTGCCTGAATTACATATTGCAAAAAAACCCTTTGATCAGTTAACCATTGATGATTTTGTTATAGAAGGTTATGATCCTCATCCAACAATCAGAAGGAATATGTGTGTTTAAATTGGAAAATTCACCCAGCTTGGTCGGTTTCCGCTGGAGCAAAATGCCCACCCCTGAGCATTGATTGTTAACATGTTGAAGTAGCCAATCATAATCGTCCGAGGGTGGTCAGGTTAACCGTTTTCTCCTCAATATCACACTGACACCCAAGCGGCATAGTCCAACTTGGATTTAGCTGTAATAAAATATCGTTTCTACCGACATGTTTTTTTTGTAATTTGCAGATGGAATCCTTACTTGTCACGTACCATAAAGTAATTACTATGAGACATTTTTGCTCTATATTCCTTTTTCTTTTTTCCCTGGCTTGTTTTTCACAGGACACGATAAATATTACTCTTAATGCAAGAGATACAGGAAAAACGATCCCTTCCGATTTTGCCGGTTTGTCGTTCGAGAAGAACTGCCTGAACAAGGGTTTTTTTGGTCCTACCGATAGTACGTTAATCCAGCTGTTTAAAACATGTGGAATTAAGTCGATGCGTGTCGGAGCAAATGCAGTAGATAAAGACCAGCTAAGCAAGGTTGCTACAGATAC
Source organism: uncultured Bacteroidales bacterium (assembly GCA_963768805.1). Taxonomy (GTDB): domain Bacteria; phylum Bacteroidota; class Bacteroidia; order Bacteroidales; family FEN-979; genus FEN-979. The sequence continues at coordinate 230,786 of CAVYJI010000006.1, forward strand.
GAATTTCACAACAGGAGAATTAGACGATTTATTTCTTTTTGCACGGAAAGCCGGTTGCAAGATTTTACTGGGCTTAAATTTAAAAGATTCTAACTTTTTACTTGCCGATACCGAAGCAAGTTATGTTATCCAAAAATACAATGATGTGCTGTTTGGATTTGAAGTGGGCAACGAGCCCGACCTCTATTCTAAAAACTCGATTCGTGATACATCATATAAGCTTAAGGATTATGAAAAGGAATTTAGGCGTTATTATGATACAATCAAGAAGTATCAACCTACGGCTGTTTTCACGGGACCTGGTTGTGCCAGTAGGTACACAGAATGGACGGAGCCATTCCGCAAGGATATGGATACTTTAAAATCTTTTTCTATGCTTACGCAACACTATTATGGAGGAGATATAAATGCAATAACAGTTGATGAGCAGATTGATTCTTTGCTGAGTAAGGAAAAACTTAGACACGTATCTAAAGAAGTAGAGTCATTGGTCAAATGTGCAGACAGTAGCCATATACTTTTTCGCATGAGTGAATGCAATTCATGGGATCATGGAGGAAAAAAGGGCGTGAGTAATGCTTTTGCTTCAGCCCTATGGGCCTTGGACTATATGTATCAGTTGGCTTATGACGGATGTGCAGGAGTTAATTTTCATGGAGGACTCGATGGATGGTATACTGTTTTTTCCAAGTACGGTAATATTTATCGTGCACGTCCGATTGCCTATGGAATCCTTGCTTTCCAATTAGGAAGCAAAGGCAAGTTCATTAAAGAAACGGTAGGGGACTATAAAATAAACCTTGATAGTTATAGTGTTATCGACAATCCGGGAAACATATACACAACTATCATTAATAAAGACTTATTTCAAGATGCAGTGATAAACTTAGCAGTGATGGATGCCGGAAACAGTAACTATCTGAGTGCGGAATATGTGCGGCTAAGTTCCGATGCTTTGGGAGATACAACTACAGTTACCCTTGGCGGACAGATTGTAGATTCAAAGGGAATAATTCCTGCTTATGATTGGATATCGTCACCGGATTCCTTGCATACCACACAATTCATTGTTCCTTCCGGATCAGCGGTTGTGTTGAAGTTTAAATACCTCCTTGGGAATTCCATCAATGATAATTTTGAAAATAGTAAACACGTTCTCAATCTTTATCCCAATCCTGCAACCGAAAAAGTGATTCTTCTTACAGACATGACCGGGCATTCTGTTATTTCCGTTTACAATCTGCAGGGACAGATCCTTTTGCAACAGCAGATACAACAAGGTAAAACAGACATTGACATAAGTGAACTTGCAAAAGGAGTTTACCTGGTGAGATTAACCGGCAATGCCGGGGCAGAAGTAGGCAGGATAATAAAAGAATGAAATTTAAAGCACCTGATAAATAACCTCCATATGATCGTGCGATGATGTTCAAAGTACCGATCAAGATTCCGGCTCACAATGCCCCACCATTCAAACCATGCAAGGAATTTTCTTAAGAGGTCAAGTATTGGCAAGTTCGCGTTGCAACCGTTTTTTCCTTTTAAAGATGGTGTTATAAGTAAGCCCGCCTATAATATTTAAAATGGTCAGATCAAAATAAAACCCTTGGGAAAAAGGTAGCCAATGGATCCTTTTAAGGATCGATATCAAAACCGCAAAGGTCATCAGACAGGCCCATACTATGGTAATAAACCGGCAACCACGGATGAATTTTTTATCACTCCAGTGCTCTTTCGACACACCCATCTGGGCATATTGCAAAGCAAAGGGTTTACCGATTAAAACAGATATCCACATAATGGCTGAAATTGCCAGATTGGATAATAAATCCATTTTACTGGCTAGCCATAAATTATTCAGCAAATCAACCATGATGATACAAAGGACAAAAAATATTAAAGTACCCCATTGAAGGATAAAGCCTCGTTTTAAATCGCCAAAACCAAGGGTAACACAAGCAACCAGACTGATAACGATAGCTATTTTCAGACTATGCATCGAGTCACCTGAGGTGAAGAGAAAAAGTATCCATGGGAGAAAACCCAACATCAGAAGTCCAAGTTCTTTTAAATCAGGAATGAAACTTTTAGGATTTTTCATATGACTTTTCTTTACTTATGTGATAATTTATAAATCCACGATCCATAATGACCCTTGTGGCTATTTTGCTCGATTCTTTATTCTTGGAACTTCCCTATCCATAATTAAACCGAATCAATGGGCATTAAAATATGAGTATCTTCTTAAAAAACTTTATATAGGAGTACAAAGAAAATCCCTCTTTCAATGCCTTCCAAAAGAAAATAATATTTTTATCAACAATTTACAGCGAGTTGGAGACAAAGAGAACCATATGGCGCTTTGTTGAACAACGAATTTCGAAGAAAGATCTGAATTCCGAACTCGTTGATCGATATTCCATTGTTCAAAAAATGGTCAGGGGTGGTCAATTTGGCCGGTTTCTCAAATATAGTATCCAAAAAAGAATAGCATCAGATGCTTCTTTGATAAGTTGGTTGATTAAGTTAATATATTCATTTTTTTTATTCGGCATGTTTCTCCTGAATAAAAAGTCATAACGCCTCGCAGATTGCCGAATTACGGGGTTCAGGAGTTTTTTATCATTTTGGTAATGAATTCGTGTATAAGCAACCGATCCCGCTCTGCTATCAGAAAAGCGTTCAAATCATCTTTATTGGGTTCAAGTTCAGCACGACTTAACTTTCTATCCTTGATTTCGACTTGAAATACCTGGTCGACCAAAGACTCAAATCCTTCAAAAATCGTATTATCATAATTATTTCGCTTCCTCTCTTCGAATACATAATCTTTACAAACAGCCCACCAACGGATAGCATAATATCCAAATCCAACCAAAGCCATTTCTTTATCGAAATACCCTCGTTTAAGATACATTCCAACAGTTTCAAAGAAATTCATAATTGGTTCCTAAATTTCTTCATGTGGTGCCTGTGATAATATTTGGATAGCCAATTTTTTTCTTTCCATAATCATCAATTGACTTTGAAATTTTTCTTCAAAATTTGTCTGAAGATGAACTTCCAAATCATTCCGGGCAACTTTTATTTGTTCTCTTACAAGATAAAAAGTTATTGCAACTAAAGCCCACGAGGAAATTGCGGTTAATGATATCCACAAAAGTTCATAGTTCATGATTGACTGTTTTTAATTTCTACTTTAAAATTATTTGATTTTCTTTAGTTTTAAATTTAAGGTTGCGACTTTCAATACTCCGGTAAATTTTTATAATGTATTTAACAATGACATGTTCGTAAAAACCCGTATGACAGGCTAAAGCCAAAAGAGAAAAGCATCTGCTTTGTTGTTGACCAAAACCACAAAACAAGATGCTTCTCAATAAAGCCGAAAGCCTTATCAGTGCAATAATAGCAAAGATTGGCAAAACTACCAAACCGACACAGAAATTTATCAATCACATTTTGATCCTTTTCATGGGACTTCGCGGCAAATACAACTTTATTAACATGGCCAGATATGGGTCGTATACTGAACAGACATACCGGAACCAAATGAGTAAGCCATTTAACTGGGCAGGGTTCAATAAGAATTTGATCCAACAAAACTGTTCTGATGAACTTATACTGGCCTTTGATCCTTCCTATTTGCCCAAGAGTGGAAAAAAAACTGCGAATGTTGGCCGTTTTTGGAGCGGGAAAGATCAGGCAGTTAAACCCGGGATTGAAATTGGATCGATTGCTGTTGTTGACGTTCAAAATGGCACAGCACTCTCTTTGGAGGCTGTTCAGACGCCCAAAATTACTAAAAACGAAACCGGTGAGAGTATGGTTGATCATTATGCCAGCGTGATTCTCGATAAGCTTCCTGAAATACAGGCGTTACATATTAAATATATGGCTGTGGATGCTTTCTTTTCGAAGAAACGATTTATCGATGCTATTACAGGCCAATCAAAACTTGAAATTGTCGGCAGGTTACGTAATGATGCTAACCTTAGATACCGGTTTACTGGCAAACAAAATACCGGCAGAGGCCGTAAAAGGAAATATGGTAATAAGGTCGATGTTGAATATATTGACTGGAGAAAAATCCGTTTCTGTTTTGACGAAGCTGAAGATGTACAGGTTTTTTCAGGCATTGTTTATAGTATTAGCTTTCAACGATTAATCCGGATTGTTTACGTACAAAACTATGACCAAAATGGATATGCGACATCTCATGCAATCTTTTTCTCCACGGATTTGAACCTGAGTCCGGAGAAGATCCTGCAATACTATCGTCAGCGATATCAGATTGAATTCCTTTTCCGCGATGTAAAAAATTTTGCCGGACTTGAAGATTGTCAGGCACGAAGCGAAAGTAAACTTCATTTTCATGTGAATGCATCCCTGGCAAGCGTGTCTCTGGCGAAGGCTTTACACTACCTGAATGTTCCGAAGGAAGAAAGGGATTCATTTTCTATGACTGATGTTAAGGTTATGTATTTCAATCAGTTTATAACAGATTTTATTTTTTCAAAGTTAGCTCTCGATATGAGTTGCGAAAAATACAAAAGCCTCTATAAGGAGTGCCTGAATATCGGGAGGTTAGCTGCATGATTTTTTAACGGAGTATTGGACTTTAGAACCCATTAGAAAATGAAAGAGATAAGAAACTTCTCAAAGATCATCAGCCGTTTTACCACTTAATACATCAAAATATAGTTCTTGTATGTCTTCAAACCAAAGTGCACCATTTAAATTCATGTTTTAAGGTGTAACTTATACAAATGTATATTAAATCTCATCTTAAACCAATGCCAAATTTTCTTTGATATAAATCTTGCGTCTTTCTTGCAAGGTTTGTTCCTTTATTGGATAAACCGGTTGTGTTAACCCCCATGCGCCGATTTCCCTTGACCACACTATCTTCTTAACATTCAAAATGATGAGGTGGTCAAGTGCCACTGGCAGGTACCGATCAAGGTGAGCGTTTTTACCATAGACGTCCAAAACCTTGCATAACATCTTCCTTTTTATTAATATTGGTGAAAATTATAGAACGAAGGAGCCTTATAAGCCAATATTGGAATTTCGACCATTTTAAAACAAATATCATATGAAGAATCTCATCTGCATTTTAATGTTCATGTTTCCAATAATTCTGTATGCCCAACAACCAAGGGACAAATTTTCTCCGATGGATTATACATGGCAGAATGTCGGAAATGAAGGTTTATCAGCAGGACTTGCTGTATATACAAGCCTTGCCTTCAGCTCGTCCGGTCAACCCTATTTGGCTTTTCAAGATTGGGGAAATTCTAAAAAGGTATCCGTAATGACATTTAACGGAACCAATTGGGTTAATGTAGGTTCAGCAGGTTTCTCAGCAGGAGTTGCTTCTGACGAAAGTCTTGCCATAAGTCCAACCGGTCAGCCTTATGTAGCTTATATGGATGGGATGATGGGGCCGGCAACAGTAATGAAATTTGACGGAAGCAGCTGGATTAATGTTGGAATTGAGGGTTTCTCAGCTGGAGAAGCAGCTTGGATAAGTCTTGCCTTCAACTCAATTGATGGTCAACCCTATGTGGCTTTTCAAGATTGGGGACATTCAAAAATGGCAACAGTAATGAAATTTGACGGAACCAATTGGGTTAACGTCGGGAATGCAGGTTTCTCGGAAGCAGAAGCTGATTATACAAGTCTATCTTTCAGCTTGACCGGTGAACCATATGTGGCTTATGAAGATTGGGGAAATTCTAATAAAGCCACTGTTATGAAATTTGACGGGACCAATTGGATAAATGTCGGAAATGCAGGCTTTTCAGTGGGAGAAGCTGATTGTACAAGTTTGGCCTTAAGCCCAACTGATAGTCATCCTTATGTGGCTTATTTGGATCAGGGAACTTTCCCTTATGGTTCCGTATCTGTAATGAAATTTGATGGTATAAATTGGGTTGATGTAGGACCACCAAGTTTCACAGGATCTGACTGTTTGTATCCTAGTCTGGCAATCAGTCCATATGGTCAACCTTACGTGGCTTATTCTGATGAACCTGAATTGGAATATGGAATGATAGTGAAATTCGACGGAACCAATTGGGCGCTTGTTGGTGGAGGAAAGTTTTCTGGAGGATACACTGAATATAACAGCCTCGTATTCAACCCAGCTAATTGTGAACCCTATGTTGCATATTATGATGCCGTGGATTCTGGCAGAGCAACGGTTACATACTATGATGGTCCGGTTGGAATCAATGAGTTACATCAATCAATGTTATCGATTTATCCCAATCCAGCCACAGATAAAATAACAGTTGAAACATCCGGGGGAACACCAGAAAGTTATTTATCACTTGTAAATATTGAAGGTCAGCAGCTCATAACACACCAAATCACGCAGCCCAAGACACAAATAGACATTAGCAATCTGGTCAGTGGTATTTATTTTGTGAGACTTACAAACAAAAGCACAGTATCTGTCGAAAAATTCGTGAAGCAGTAAAAGCCCAAACCATATGAAAAAACTTATCTATATCTTATTGTTCCTGTTTCCAGTAATTGCCATTGCCCAACAACCTTGGTACAAATATTCTCCTATGGATTATGCGTGGAAGAATGTTGGAAACGCTGGATTCTCGGCAGGAGAGGTTATGTTTACAAGCCTTGCTCTCAGTTCATCCGGGCAACCCTATGTGGCTTATCAGGATTTGGCAAATTCACAAAAGGTAACAGTAATGAAATTTGATGGAACCAATTGGGTAAATTTAGGTTCAGCAGGTTTCTCAGCAGGAGAGGCAGACTATACAAGTCTTTCCTTTAGTCCATCTGGTCAACCTTATGTGGCATATGAGGATTGGGGAAATTCACAAAAGACAACAGTAATGATGTTTAACGGAACCAACTGGGTGAATGTAGGTAATGCAGGTTTCTCAGCAGGAGAGGATGATTTTATAAGTCTCGCTTTCAACCCTGCTGACAGTCTGCCATATGTGGCTTTTGCTAATGAAGTAAATTTAATTTCTAACAAAGCAACGGTAATGAAATTTAACGGAACCAACTGGGTTGATGTGGGAAATTCTGATTTCTCTGCAGGAAATACTTTAAATGAAAGCCTTGCTTTCAGCCCAATTGATAGTATGCCATATGTGGCTTTTTCGGATTTTGGAAGCGGGTTTAGTGGCAAAGCAACTGTAATGAAATTTAATGGAACCAATTGGGTTTACTTAGGATCAGAGGGTTTCTCTGCTGGAGTGGCTTCTTATATAAGCCTCTCAATCAATCCATCCGATGGTACCCCTTATGTGGCTTTTACAGATGGGGCAAATTCTGCGAAAGCCACTGTAATGAAATTTGACGGTACCAACTGGATGAATGTCGGAAATGCAGATTTCACGACAGGATCAGTTTCTTGTATTAGCCTCGCATTCAGTCCAACTGATAGTCTACCTTATATTACCTATAGTGATGGTGGTGATTCTAGTAAAGCAACGGTAATGAAATTTTTTGACAACAACTGGGTGTCTGTAGGACCAGCGGATTTCTCTGCAGCACAGGCTCTTAATACAAGCATTGCTTTCAGCCCATCTGGACAGCCTTTCGTTGCGTACATTGATGAGGGGGATTCTGGTAAAGCAACGGTTATGTATTATGATGCACACGCTGGAATAGAGGAACTACAATCTTCACAGATTTCAATTTATCCAAATCCAGCCACAGATAAAATAACGGTAGAACTATCTGGTATGACACAAGGCGGCAATCTTACTATAGGTGATATTGAAGGTCAGCAGCTATTGACACGCCAAATCGCCGAACCCAAAACCCAAATTGACATCAGCAATCTGCCAAGTGGGATTTATTTTGTGCGGATTACAAACGAGATGACAGCGGAAGTGGGAAAATTTGTGAAACAATAGAGTCCAAAACCATATGAAAAAACTTATCTACATTTTATTGTTCTTGTTTCCAGTTGTTGGTTTTTCCCAACAACCTTGGTACAAATATTCCCCTATGGATTATGCATGGAAGAATGTCGGGAATGCGGGGTTTTCCACAGGAATAGCTCAGTGGACAAATCTTGCTTTCAGTCCTTCCGGTGAACTATATGTAGCTTTTGAGGAAATAGAAAACGATTGGGATTTGGGACCAAGTGTAATGAAATTTGACGGAACTAATTGGGTAAATGTCGGAAACGAAGGTTTCTCTGATGGTGCACAGTACTTAAGTCTGGCAATCAGTCCTTCCGATAATGAACCCTATGTGTCTTTTGAGGAAACCGGGCTACTATACGAAAATGCATCTGTAATGAAATTTAATGGTACTAATTGGGTATATGTTGGAAATGAAGGTTTCTCATTAGGAGTTGTTCAATATACAAGCCTTGCTTTCAGTCCAGGCGGAGAACTATATGTATCTTATGAGGATTATGGAAGACCTGATTCTGCCTCAAGTTCAGGTGCATCAGTAATGAAATTTGATGGAACTAACTGGGATTATGTCGGAAACAGATGTTTCTCAGCATCATATGCTGATTATGAAAGCCTTGCTTTCGGCTCATCAGGAGAACCTTATTTAGCATACACAGATTGGGGGTATGGTGGTGCTATTACTGTAATGAAATTTGATGGAACCAATTGGGTAAATATTGGAAATGCGGGGTTCTCGGCAGGAATATCTTATTACACAAGTCTTGCCTTCAGCCCAACTGGTGAACCTTATGTAGCATATCAGGATTGTGTAAATCATTATAAAGCTACAGTAATGAAATATGATGGAACCCAATGGGTAAATGTTGGAAATGAGGATTTCTCAGTAGGGCCAGCTTATTATACAAGTCTTGCTTTCAGCCCATCTGATGGTCAACCATATGTAGCATATGAGGATACTGTGAATTCTTGGAAAGCAACAGTAATGAGATTTGATGGAAATCAATGGATTGTTGTTGGAAATGCAGGCTTTTCAGCAGGAGGAGCTAATTTTACAAGCATTGCATTCAGCTTATCTGGTGAACCATATGTTGTTTATGAGGATTGGATGAATTCGCAGGCAACAACAGTCATGAAATATGATTCCGTCATGGTTGGCGTCAATGAACGACAGAAATCAAAGTTTTCGCTATATCCAAATCCAGCCACAGATAAAATAACAATTGAAATCGCAGAAGGACAAGCCCCAATCCAACTATCAATGATGAACCTGAATGGGAAAAAGGTTCTAACACGCAGTCTCATAAAACCCAAAACACAAATTGACATCGGGAATTTGCCCAGCGGGGTCTATTTTGTGCGGCTAACCAATGATAAGACTGTGGAAGTGGGGAAATTTGTGAAGCAATGAAACCCAAAACCGATTATAAATCTGTATACACAATGAAAAAAATATTCTTCATTTTAATTTTCTTGTTTCCAGTCGTTGCTTTTACACAACAACCTTGGTATAAATATTCGCCAATGAATTATGCATGGATGAATGTTGGAAATGCTGGTTTTTCCGCAGGAAGTATTGCTTTTACAAGCCTTGCCTTCAGCCCTACTGATGGACAACCCTATGTAGCTTATGAGGATTTGAATAATCAAAATAAGGCAACGGTAATGAAATTTGATGGAAGTGATTGGGTGAATGTCGGAAATGTTGGTTTCTCTGCGGGAGAGGCTAATTGGCCAAGCCTTGCCTTCAACCCATCTGATGATCAGCCATATGTGGCGTATGTTGATAATGGGAATTCTCAGAAAGCAACAGTAATGAAATTTGATGGAAACAACTGGGTAAATGTCGGTAATGCAGGTTTCTCGGTAGGAGAAGTTTGGTACACAAGCCTCGCTTTTAGTTCATCTGGTCAACCTTATGTAGGATATCAGGATTTGGGAAATTCTTATAAAGCGACGGTAATGAAATTTGATGGAAGTAATTGGGTGAATGTTGGAAATGCTGGTTTCTCATCGGGAGAAGCTGATCATACAAGTCTTGCTTTCAGCCCATCTGGAGAACCTAATATTGCTTATCAGGATGATGGAAACTCTATGAAAGCAACGGTAATGAATTTTAATGGAAATATTTGGATGAATGTGGGATTAGCAGGATTTTCTGAAGGAACATCTCAATTTATAAACCTTACTTTTGACGCTTCCGGTCAACCGTATGTGGCTTTTTGTGATGGTTATTCTGGTAAGATAACAGTTATGAAATTTGACAGTGCCAACTGGGTGAATGTTGGGAATGCTGGCTTTTCAGCAGGAGGACTTAATTTTTCAAGCCTGGCATTCAGTCCATCTGATGGTCACCCTTATGTAGCATATTCGGATTATGGAAATTTAGATAAAGCAACGGTAATGAAGTTTGATGGATCAAACTGGGTAAATGTTGGAAATGTAGGTTTTTCAGCAGGAGAAGCAGATTATACAAGCCTTGCCTTTAGTCTAATAGGAACACCATATGTGGCTTACTCGGATAATGAAAATTCAAATGGAGCCACTGTAATGAAATATGATTCCGTATTCGTTGGAATTAATGAACTACAGCAATTAAAATTTTCTATTTATCCCAATCCAGCCACAGATAAAATAACAGTAGAACTATCTGGGATGACACAAGGCGGCAATCTTACTATAGGTGATATTGAAGGTCAGCAGCTATTGATACGCCAAATCGCCGAACCCAAAACCCAAATAGACATCTGCAATCTGCACAGCGGTGTTTATTTTGTGCGGCTAACAAATGAGAGCACAGTATCTATCGAAAAATTCGTGAAGCAATAAAGTCATAAAATCAATCTTATTTACTTTGAAATTCTCAAATTACAGGTCGTAGTTTGAGATGTCTTAAGCTTTAGGACTATGCTTTGATTGTCAAGCAAATGACTAATAAGAATATCGCCACGCACCAATTTTAGACATCAGTAGCATTTATTTATTATGCGTTGAATTTTTGGACATTATTGATCCCCTTCATAAGGAGTAAAATTCTTCAAAACCTTAATGTTTAATGAACTTCCCCATTTCCACATTCTTGTCATTGGTCGACCGCACAAAATAAACTCCACTGGACGGGTAGGGATTTCTGTCTATGTGAGCACTCATTTCAAAAAAAATCAACAAATATATTGTTTATATAATAAACTACTTTATCTTTGTGCCTAATTTATATCAATAATTTTCAAAAAAACATAGACAATGGAAACAAACGAAAAAAACTTTGACGAAAAAGAAACGCTGAGAATATTAAATGAAACAATTTCTGTAGCAAAGGGGAACCTTGACGATGGTTATTTTTACTTTGTATTATGGGGATTTGTAATAGCTTTGGTCTACTTTTCAAAATATTTTTTAATCAAATTCAGTTTGCAGGATTATTCTGGTTATACCAATTTTTATTTT